>OZ245872.1:2302500-3721104 GCA_965229345.1 Burkholderiaceae bacterium | reverse complement strand
CAGGTGTCGAAGCCGGACAGGCCGGGCATCAGGCCATCGAGCAGGATCGCATCGGGCGTCACCAGTTCCAGCCGCTGCAGCGCGGTTTCGCCGTCGCCAGCCACCAGCACGGTGTAGCCGGCGCTCTCCAGCGTGTCGCACAGCACGCCGAGGCTGCTCGGGGCGTCGTCGACGACCAGGACCACGGGGCGATCGCCGGGCGGTTGCAAGGACAGGGCAGGTGAGGCAAGTTCTGGTGACATGGTCAGTTCACTTCGGCTTCGTCCATCAACAGGGTTTGCAGTCGGTCCATCTCGAAGCGGCTGACGAGTCCGCGCAGCCGGGTGCACGACGCCGCGAGCGTGGGGTCGGCCTCGGCGATGCCGTCCAGCGCGGTCTGCAGTCCTCGCACATGGCCGACGCGTGCCAGGCGCAGCAGGTCCGTGCGCACACGGTCTGGCAGTTCGAGTCGGCCGGTCAGCGCGGGATCGGCCGACTCGGCCGGCAGGGTGGTTGCACCAGCGACGCGCCACTCCAGGCCCAGCGTGCGGTGCAGCGCGGCGATCAGCTCCGACTCGAGCACCGGCTTGGCCACGAAGGCCTGGCACTGTGCGGCCCGCAGCCGATGGGCCTGGTTCTCGAACACATTGGCCGAGACCATGATGATCGGCACCTCGGTGTAGCCCGCCGTGCGCAGCCGGGTCGCGGCCTGCCAGCCGTCCATGTCGTCCATCGTGATGTCGAGCAGGATCGCATCGGGCACGGTCTCGTGCAGGCTGGCCAGACATTCCGCACCGCTGGCCGCTTCGCGCACCTCGAAGCCCAGCGGGATCAGCATGCCCGCGAGCATCTGCCGCTGCACCGGCTGGTCGTCGACGACCAGCAGCGTGCGCCGCTCGCCGAAGTAGCCCACGATCTGCCGTGGCATCTCGCGCAGCGGGCCCGGGTCGGCGGTCTCGGTCAGGTAGACCCGCACGCTGAAGGTGCTGCCCTGGCCCGAGGTGCTGGCCAGGGTGAGCTCGCCACCCATCAGCGAGGTCAGCAGGCCGGTGATCGTCAGGCCCAGACCGGTGCCGGGCTCACCGCCTTGCCGACGTCCGGCGGCGCCACGCTCGAACGGCAAAAAGATGCGCTCGCGGTCCTGGGGCAGCACGCCGACCCCGGTGTCGATCACGTCGAAGCGCACCACCTGCTTGCGCGAGTCGACGTGCAGCGTGACCGTGCCGGTGTCGGTGAAGCGCACCGCATTGGCCAGCAGGTTGATCAGGATCTGGCGCAGGCGCTTGGCGTCGGCCTTGACCCAGGTGGGCAGGTGGCCGGCACGCGTGTGCACGAACGCCAGGCCCTTGGCCTCGGCCTGCGGGCTGACCATGCGCACCAGCTCGTCGAGGAAGTCCGGCAGGTGCAGCGGCATCGGCTCGAGTTGCAGGCGGCCCGCCTCGATGCGCGCCAGGTCGAGCAGGCCATCGATCAGCGCCAGCAGGTGCTCGCCGCTGCGCTGGATGGTCTGCACCGCCTCGCGCGGCGTGGTCGCCAGCGCCTCGTCCTTCATCAGGATCTGCGAATAGCCGAGGATGCTGTTGAGCGGGGTGCGCAATTCGTGCGTCATGCCGGCCACATAGCGCGTCTTGGCCTGGTTGGCCGATTCGGCGACATCGCGTGCGGCCTGCAACGCGGCATCGGTGCGCGAATGGGCCTCGATCTCGCGCTGCAGCAGCTGGTTCTGCCGGTTGGATTCGTCTTGCGCCAGCCGCCGGCTTTCGCTGCCCAGCACCACCCACCAGCTGCACACCGCGACCACCAGCAGCAGCATCGCGAACACCTTGACGAAGGCGGACTTCAGCAGCACCTGCGTGTCGGCCGACAGATCGGGCCCCACCTCCTGCGTGTAGACCATCGCCATCACCACCGCCAGCAAGGCGCACAGCGACAGCGCGACCACGAGGTAATGGCCGACCCGAAAGTTCACCCGGTTCGACAGCGAGGCCGGCAGCAGCGAGGTCAGCAGGCCCTCGGTCTGTTCGGCCGCACGCGAGCCGCTCTTGCAGCGGTCGTGGCAGCGCGATTCGAGCGTGCAGCACAACGAACAGATCGGCGCGCTGTAGGCCGGGCAGTGCGCCATGTCCTCGGCTTCGAAGCGGTTCTCGCAGACGCTGCACTTGAGCACCTGGCCCGGCTTGCCGAGCACCTGTGGCTGGCGCGCGATGTAGTAACGGCCTTGGGTCCACCACGCCAGCAGCGGCGACAGCGCCATCGCGGTGACGAGGGCGATGAAGGGCGCGAAAGCCTGCGCCTGCGGCCCCACGGTGCCGGCGTAGGCCACCACCGCGAAGGCCGCTGCCAGCAGCGTCGACAGCATGCCCACGGGATTGATGTCGTACAGGTGGGCGCGCTTGAACTCGATGCCTTTCGGGCTCCAGCCCAGCGGCTTGTTGATGACCAGATCGGCGACCAGTGCGCCGACCCAGGCGATCGCCACGTTGCTGTACAGCCCCAGCACCTTCTCCAGCGCCTGGAACACGCCCAGCGTCATCAGCAGCACCGCGATCAGCACGTTGAACACCAGCCACACGACACGCCCGGGATGGCTGTGCGTCAGGCGTGCGAAGAAGTTCGACCACGCCAGCGAGCCCGCATAGGCGTTGGTCAGGTTGATCTTGACCTGCGACACCACCACGAAGATCACCGTGGCGGCCAGCACCCAGGCCGGATCGGTGAACACATAGCCGTAGGCCGCCAGGTACATCTGGGTCGGCTCGACGGCCTTCGCTGCCGGCAGTTCGTGCTGGAGCACCAAAAAGGCGAGAAACGCCCCACCCAGCATCTTCAGCATGCCCGGGATGATCCAGCCCGGCCCGGCCATCAGCACCGCAGCCCACCAGCGCTTGCGATTGGCCTGCGTTTGCGCCGGCAGGAAGCGCAAGAAGTCGACCTGCTCGCCGATCTGCACCACCAAGGAGAACGCGACCGTGGCCGCCGCACCAAACATGAGCGGATCGAACTCGCTGCTGCCCGAGGTGCGCCCGGTCAGGCCCATGAAGTCGGTGTAGGCCTGCGGGTTCTTCCAGTAGATGGCGAGATAGGGCAGCAGCAACAGCACACCCCACACCGGCTGCGTCCACAT
Organism: Burkholderiaceae bacterium; assembly: GCA_965229345.1. Classification (GTDB taxonomy): domain Bacteria; phylum Pseudomonadota; class Gammaproteobacteria; order Burkholderiales; family Burkholderiaceae_C; genus PBB1. The sequence goes on along the minus strand of OZ245872.1, from coordinate 3,718,001 downwards.
CTGCAGCTTCGAGATCAGCGTGATGCCGCGGATCACCATCGGGATGATCAGCAGCGAACTGATCACGTAGCACCAGGCGATCGGGATGTCGAAGAACATCTGCAGCGCCAGCGCCATGATGGCCGCTTCCAGCGCGAAGAAGATGAAGGTGAAGCTGGCGTAGATCAGCGAGGTGATCGTCGAGCCCAGGTAGCCGAAGCCGGCGCCCCGCGTCAGCAGGTCCATGTCGACGCCGTAGCGCGCGGCGTAGTAGCTGATGGGCAGACCGGTGAGGAAGGTGATCAGGCCCACCGTCAGGATCGCCCACAGCGCGTTGGTGAAACCGTAGTTCAGCGCGATGGCGCCGCCGATGGCTTCGAGCGCCAGGAACGAGACCGCACCGAATGCGGTGTTGGCGACCCGCAGCTCCGACCACTTGCGAAAGCTGCGCGGGGTGTAGCGCAGCGCGTAGTCCTCCATCGACTCGTCGGCCACCCACGCGTTGTAGTCGCGGCGGATGCGGAAGATCTTCTGGGTGGCGGCAGCCGCGGCCGGCGGGGGTGGGATCGTTTCTGTGCGCACGCCCGGAGAAGGGCAAGAAACGTTCCGCCTTGTAGACCGGGCGGTTTCGACGCCGGTGGCGTTGCTGCACGCCTGCCTACGTTGATTGACGTATTCGGCTCGCGCCGGTTCCTGAGCACCATGCGTCTCAAGCGAAGTGCAACCCGCCCCGCCTTCGAGACCACCGCAGGAGCCCCCATGTCCAACGATCGTGACGATTCAACCTCTCCCTCCCTTCATCGCCGCCGCCTGATCCAGGGCATGGCGTCGCTGCCCGTGGCCGCCGTGCCCGGCTGGGCGCTGGCGCAGGCCCATCCGACCGCCAAGGTCAACACCACCAAGCTCGCGATCACCGACACCGAAGTCACCGTCGGTCAGTTGCACTCGGCCACCGGCACGATGGCGATCTCCGAGACCGGATCGATCCAGGCCGAACAGCTCGCGATCGACCAGATCAACGCGATGGGCGGCATCCTCGGGCGCAAGATCAAGGTGATCAAGGAAGACGGCGCCTCCGACTGGCCGACCTTCGCCGAGAAGAGCAAGAAGCTGCTGGTCAACGACCGCGTGGCCGCGGTGTTCGGCTGCTGGACCAGTGCCTCGCGCAAGGCCGTGCTGCCGGTGTTCGAGAAAGAGAACGGCCTCTTGTACTACCCGACCTTTTATGAAGGCCTGGAGCAGAGCAAGAACGTGTTCTACACCGGCCAGGAAGCCACCCAACAGATCCTCTACGGACTGGACTGGACCTCGAAAGAGAAGAAGGCCAAGACCTTCTTCCTGATCGGCTCCGACTACATCTGGCCGCGCACCTCGATGAAGATCGCGCGCAAGCACATCGAGACGGTGGGCAAGCTGGGCAAGGTGGTCGGCGAGGAGTACTACCCGCTGGGCAACACCAACTTCAACTCGCTGATCAACAAGATCAAGGTGGCCAAGCCCGACTGCATCTTCGCCGCCGTGGTCGGTGGTTCCAACGTCGCGTTCTACAAGCAGCTCAAGGCCGCGGGCATCACCGGCGACAAGCAGTTGCTGTTGACGCTGTCGGTGACCGAAGACGAAATGACCGGTGTGGGCGGCGAGAACTTCGCCGGCTTCTACTCGTCGATGAAGTACTTCCAGTCGCTCGACAACGAGAACAACAAGAAGTTCGTCGCCGCCTTCAAGGCCAAGTACGGCCCGGCTTCGGTGATCGGTGACGTGACACAGGCGGGCTACCTCGGCCCGTGGTTGTGGAAGGCCGCGGTCGAGAAAGCCGGCAGCTTCGACGTCGACAAGGTGGTCGCTGCGTCACCGGGTATCGAGCTGAAGATCGCGCCGGAGGGCTACGTCAAGCTTGACGAGAACCACCACCTGTGGAGCCGCTCGCGCATCGCGCAGGGCCAGCCCGACGCCACCTTCAAGGTGGTGGCCGAGTCGCCCGAACTGATCAAGCCGGATCCCTTCCCTAAGGGCTATCAGTAAGTCGCTGTCTGTTTGAGCCGTTCCCCTCTCCCGGCGGGAGAGGGTTCTTTTTGATCCGCACGCGAGCCACCGCCATGACCCTTTCCGACATGCTCAACATCGCCACGATGCAAGGCTTCGCAGGCCTCAGCCTGTTCGCCGTGCTGCTGCTGATGGGCCTGGGGCTCGCGATCATCTTCGGCCAGATGGGCGTGATCAACATGGCGCACGGCGAGTTCATGACGATCGGCGCGTACACCATCTTCCTGGCATCGACGATCACCGAGAAGTTCGCGCCGACCTTCATGCCGTACTACTTCCTGATCGCGATCGGCGTGGCGTTCGTGTTCGCGTTCATCGTCGGCTGGTTCGTCGAATGGGCGCTGATACGGCATCTGTACAAGCGGCCGCTCGACACGCTGCTGGCCACCTGGGGCATCAGCCTGGCGATGCAGCAGAGCTTCCGCTCCTTCATCGGTCCGAAGGAGGTCAGCCCGACCCTGCCGGATTGGCTGCTCGGTTCCTGGTCGCCGCACCCGGGGTTGGACATCCCGATCAACGGCATGTTCGTGCTCGGCCTGACGCTGTTCGTCACGGGCGCGGTGATGCTGGCGCTGTACCGCAGCCGCTGGGGCCTGCGGGTGCGCGCCACGGTGGCCAACCGGGCGATGGCCAACGCGACCGGCATCAACACCAAGAAGACCGACCGGCTGACGTTTGCCATCGGCTGCGGCATCGCGGGCATCGCCGGTGCGGCCTTCACCACCATCGGCTCGACCGGGCCGACCTCGGGCTCGCTGTACATCGTCGACGCGTTCCTGGTCGTCACCTTCGGCGGCGCCGCCAGTCTGCTCGGCACCGTGGCCTCGGCCTTCGGGATCGCGCAGACGCAGTCGATCTCCGAGTTCTTCATGAGCGGCTCGATGGCCAAGGTGCTGACGCTGTCGCTGATCGTGGTGATCCTGATGATCCGTCCGCAGGGCCTCTTCGCGGTCAAGGTGCGCCGATGAGCCTGCCGTTGCCACACGCATCGATGTTTCCCGGAGTCCGCTGAATGAACACCTTGTTGAATGGCTTGAAACGATCCGGGCTCGGCCCGCTGCTGTTGCTGACGATCCTGCTGGCGGTGGTGCTGCCGCTGAGCCTGGACATCTTCCGGCTGAACCTGGTCGGCAAGTACCTGACCTACGCCTTCGTTGCCGTCGGGCTGGTGATGGTGTGGGGCTATGGCGGTGTGCTGAGCCTGGGGCAGGGCGTGTTCTTCGGCCTCGGCGGCTATGCGATGGCGATGTTCCTGAAGCTCGAAGCGAGCGACCCCATCACCACCAAGATCCAGTCGACACCGGGCATTCCGGACTTCATGGACTGGAACCAGATCACCGAGCTGCCGACCTTCTGGCTGCCGTTCAAGAGCCTGCCACTGACGCTGATCCTGGTGATCGCGGTGCCGATGTTGCTGGCCTGGATCATCAGCTACGCGATGTTCAAGCGGCGCGTTGGCGGGGTGTACTTCGCCATCATCACGCAAGCGGTGTCGCTGATCGTGACCGTGCTGATCATCGGGCAGCAGGGCTACACCGGTGGCGTCAACGGCATGACCGACCTGAAGACGGTGCTGGGCTGGGACACGCGCACCGACAGCGCCAAGTACATCCTGTATTTCGCCTGCGTGGGCCTGCTGATCGCCAGCATCCTGCTGTGCCGCTGGGTGCAGAAGAGCAAGTGCGGCACGCTGCTGCTGGCCATGCGCGACAAGGAAGACCGGGTGCGCTTTTCCGGCTACGACGTGGCTGATTTCAAGATCTTCACCTTCTGCCTTGCAGCAGGTCTGTCGGGCATCGGCGGCGCGCTGTTCGCACTGCAGGTGGGTTTCATGTCACCCAGCTTCGTGGGCATCGTGCCCTCGATCGAGATGGTGATCTATGCGGCCGTGGGCGGGCGCATGAGCCTGGTCGGCGCGGTGTATGGCGCGCTGCTGGTGAATGCGGGCAAGACGCTGTTCTCGGAGAGCTTCCCGGATCTGTGGCTGTTCCTGATGGCCGCGCTGTTCATCGGCGTGACCATGGCCTTCCCGATGGGGCTGGCCGGGTTGGTTGAAGACACGATCAAGCCGTGGTGGAAGCGCCGCCAGCTCGAACGCCGCACGAATGCGGAGCGGGTCGCCGCGGCCCAGGCTGCCTATCCCGACCGGCCGGCTTCAAAGCCGCCGCAGGATCCCGACGGCAAGCTGCCGCCCGGCCTGAACGGTCAACGCGCCTGAACCCGGATCGGAGCACCCCATGAGCAACACCGACTTCGCCCTGGCTGTGGAAGACCTGACCGTGTCGTTCGACGGCTTCAAGGCCATCGACATGCTGACGCTGTACGTCGACAAGAACGAGCTGCGCGTGATCATCGGCCCCAACGGCGCCGGCAAGACCACGCTGCTGGACCTGATCTGCGGCAAGACCCGCGCGAGCGGCGGCAGCATCAAGTTCAAGAACACCGAACTGACGAAGATGGCCGAGCACAAGCGCGTGCGACTGGGCATCGGCCGCAAGTTCCAGACGCCGTCGATCTACGAGAACCTGAGCGTGTTCCAGAACCTCGAGGTGTCGTACCCGAAGGGTCGCTCGGTGCTGGGCGCGTTGGCGTTCAAGTGCACCGACGAGGTCAAGGCCAAGGTGCAGGTGGTGGCCGAGGAAATCGGCCTGGCCGACAAGCTCGAGACCGAAGCCGGATTGCTGTCACACGGCCAGAAGCAGTGGCTGGAGATCGGCATGTTGCTGATGCAGGAGCCCGAGCTGCTGATGCTCGATGAACCCATCGCCGGCATGAGCGCCCGCGAGCGCGAGTTGACGGCCGAGTTGCTCAAGCGCATCTGTGCCAACCGCGCGGTGATCGTGATCGAGCACGACATGGATTTCGTCAAGCAGATCGCCCACAAGGTCACCGTGATGCACCAGGGAAAGATCCTGGCCGAAGGGTCGATGGACCAGGTGCAGAACGACCCCAAGGTGATCGATGTGTATCTGGGTCACTGAACGAGGATCGCCATGCTCAACGTCACCAACCTGCACGTCGGCTACGGCCAGAGCGAAGCGCTGCACGGCATCGACTTCCAGGCCCACAAGAACGAAACCGTGGCCATCATGGGCCGCAACGGCATGGGCAAGACCACGCTGTTCAAGTCGCTGATCGGCATCCTGGCGCTGAAGTCGGGCAAGGTCGAGATCGATGGTCAGGACATCAGCAAGGACGAGAGCTACCAGCGCGTGGCCAAGGGCGTCGCCTACGTGCCGCAGGGCCGGATGATCTTCTCGACACTGACCGTCACCGAGAACATTCAGACCGGCCTCGAGAACGCGAAGGACAAGCGCATTCCCGACGAGATCTATGCGCTGTTCCCGGTGCTGTTCGACATGCGCAACCGCAAGGGCGGCAACCTGTCGGGCGGACAGCAGCAGCAGCTGGCCATTGCGCGTGCGCTGGTCACCAACCCCAAGGTGCTCTTGCTCGACGAGCCGACCGAAGGCATCCAGCCCTCGATCATCAAGGACATCGCGAAGGCGCTCAACGAGATCCGCAAGATGCGCGAGATCACGATCATCGTGTCAGAGCAGGTGCTGAGTTTCGCGATGGATGTCGCCGACCGCCTGTTCGTCATCGAAGGCGGCCGCCTGGTGCACGAGACCACCCGCGCCGGCACCGATGTCGCCCACATCAAGCAATACCTGTCCGTCTGAAGCCTCACCGACTTCAGTCGCGTCCCGTTCCCATCTTTTCGCGCCACACAAACCACACAGGAGCCCGCCGTGACCGACACCCTGATCAAGGTCGACTTGAGCCAATCGCCCACCCTCAACGAGAACATCCACAACCGCTGGCATCCGGACATTCCGATGGCGTGCTGGGTCAAGCCGGGCGACGACTTCATCCTCGAAACCTTCGACTGGACCGGCGGCTTCATCAAGAACAACGACAGCGCCGACGATGTGCGCGACATCGACCTGACGACGGTGCACTATCTGTCGGGGCCGGTGGGTGTCAAGGGCGCCGAGCCGGGGGATCTGCTGGTGGTCGAGTTGCTCGACATCGGCGCCAAGCCTGACAGCCTGTGGGGCTTCAACGGCTTCTTCAGCAAGAAGAACGGCGGCGGCTTCCTGACCGACCATTTCCCGCAGGCGCAGAAGTCGATCTGGGACATCGAGGGCATGTTCACCCGTTCGCGGCATGTGCCGGGTGTGCAGTTCGCCGGCCTGATCCACCCGGGCCTGATCGGCTGCCTGCCCGACAAGAAGATGCTCGACATGTGGAACAAGCGGGAGGGTGACTTCATCGCCACCGACCCGAACCGGGTGCCGCCGCTGGCCGTGCCACCTTCCTCGGGCACCGCCCACATGGGCAAGCTCAAAGGTGAAGCCGCTGCCAAGGCCGCCGCCGAAGGCGCACGCACCGTGCCGCCGCGCGAGCACGGCGGCAATTGCGACATCAAGGACCTGTCACGCGGCTCGAAGATCTTCTTCCCGGTCTACGTCGACGGTGCCGGCTTGAGCGTGGGTGACCTGCACTTCAGCCAGGGCGACGGCGAGATCACCTTCTGCGGCGCCATCGAGATGGCGGGCTGGGTGCACATGCGCGTCAGCCTGCTGAAGGGCGGCATGGCGAAGTACGGCATCAAGAACCCGATCTTCAAGCCCAGCCCGATCACGCCCACCTACAACGACTACCTGATCTTCGAAGGCATCTCGGTCGACGAGTGGGGCAAGCAGCACTACCTGGATGTGCACGTCGCCTATCGGCAGGCCTGTCTGAACGCCATCGAGTACCTGACGAAGTTCGGGTATTCCCGTGCGCAAGCGCATTCGATCCTGGGGACCGCGCCCGTGCAGGGGCACATCAGCGGGGTGGTCGACATTCCGAATGCCTGCGCCACGCTGTGGCTGCCGACGCAGATCTTCGAGTTCGACATCAACCCGAACGCAGCCGGGCCAGTGAAGTACCTCGACGGCTCGATCGACATGCCGCTGTCGCCCGACCTCGTTTGATCAGCTGAGGAGCGTCGCATGCCGACTTACGACTACGACTGCCCCTCTTGCGGCGGCTTCGATGCATTCCGCACGCTGGCCGCGCGCAACGAGCCCGCCATCTGCCCTGACTGCGCTGAGGAATCGCCACGGGTGTTCGTCAGCGCGCCCAGGCTCGCGCTGTTGGCGGGTGCGGCGCGCAGTGCGATGGACATCAACGAGCGCGCTTCGCACGAACCCAAAAGTTCGCGGGACTACGCGCGTTTGAAGCATCCATCGGGATGCGGCTGCTGCTCGACAACGGGCAGCAGCCGTCGTGGCGCAACCTTGCGCGCCGCCAATGGTGACAAGACGTTTCCGAGCAAACGTCCGTGGATGATCAGCCACTGACCTGTTTGTCGATGAGGCCGCGCTGGCACGCGCAACAGCACGACATGCTGGCTGCAACAGGTGTCCATTGGAATCCCTAGGCCCGATTCGGACCTTGAGCGAAATCAAGATCCATCGACGGCTCGAGGCGCAGCCGTCACCTGTAGACTCCGCGCCGCGGCGTACCCGGCCCTGTGTTGAACGCTTCGTCGATCAGGGCAACCGTGTGAGGCACAGCGGCTGATGGTGGTTCCTCGGGTCGAGAGAATTGGACTCGGGGTACACCCTATAGGCTTTAAAAAAACTTTATAAAACAATAAGTTGACTCTAATGCTCTTCGGGGCAGGCGTTGGTGCATACCTCACGGAATGCAGACAGGGCGATCGCAGGTTGATCGGCCTAACGTCCTGTTCGCGTGGGTCGGCGTCTGAGGCCAGACAGTTTGTATTGAGACCAACAGATGACGACCTACGGCTCGTCGGCCCAGGTGCTGGGCACGAAGACGAACAGCACCATGAGTGACATTTTTCTAGTCTTGCAGGCAATCGGTTCGCGGTTGGGAAGTTGCCAGGCAGTCCCGCAGATGAATCGCTGGTTACTTTGAACTTGATGTCGAAATGTTCTGCAAGGCGTCGGGCAGTCTTCCGGCGCCAGAAAAATGCAACCTCACTGGTTGTTGAAGCCCTTCATTCACAAGACGAGGGGTGTTTGTGTGCTCGGCTGATTCACAGGCCGGTGCGCATTGTTTTGTAATCAATAAGTAACCCTCCATGAACCTCATGACTTGTGGTCGGGTATCTATTTGATTTTCGCTTAATCAAAAAAGCGTCGCTGACTATTCATTTGGCGCGACGCACGAAGGAGGCTGACGGTGGTTGTTCAGGCAGAGAAAGAGGAAGGCGGCATCGCAAAGCTGCTCAATTTTCTAACTTCATTGCTCCCGATTGCGATCATCGGTGGGCTTTTGTACGCAGGCTTTTTTGTCAAAGGCACTGCGGATGTTAAGAAAGTCGAGCCGAAGGCCATTGAGCGGCGCGATAACTTTTACAGCATCAGTACGCCAACCGATCAAATAGCCTGGGCCGTTGGTACCGGCGGGAAGATCGTTCGCAGCGAGGATGGCGGAAAGACATGGTCGCGCCAAAAGGTGTCGACCATCGAAAACCTGCAAGGCATTGCAACCTGGGATGCTCAAACCGCCGTGGTGGTGGGTAACCGAGGTTTGGCCTTCCACACGACAGATGGCGGCAAGGAGTGGAAGCCTTCCGTCGTTCCGAAGTCTGACAATCCGAACAAGCTCTTGCGCGTGCGGGTGTTTGGCGACACGGCGTGGGCGGTCGGCGAGTTCGGGGGCTTTTTCCGATCTGACGACAAGGGTGCAACGTTCACGCGGGTTTTGCCCGAAAAGGACAGCGCATTCAACGCAGTGACGTTCCGCGGTCAGACGGGCTACGTCGTGGGCGAGTTCGGCACCATGTTCAAAACCACCGACGGTGGCACGACCTGGAACCCCGTGACGCTGGAAAACAAGGTCAGTCTGATGGCCATCGATTTCCGGACCGACAACGACGGCGTGGCCGTCGGCTTGGCAGGTACGCTGATGACCACGTCAGACGGCGGCGCCACCTGGCACATCATCCCGGACTTGACGCGTGAACATCTGTTCGACGTTCATTGGTACGAAGACAAGTGGGTCGTGGTCGGTGACAAGGGCGTGATGATCACCTCGGATGCAGAAGCCAAGAATTGGACCGTCGGTAAGATTTTCGAGGGTGATATTGCTTGGCGTACTCAGCTCGTGAAGACCGGTGCGAAGTCTTATGTGGTTGGAGCGAATCTTGGCATTCTGGAAGGTGGAAAACTAACCATCGCCGGTCAATAGTATCCTACGGAGATTGATGTGAAAAATACTACGTTCAGTAGAGTCGAGAGTACGTTCTCTTTCCTGATAAAGAACAGGAAGGTGGTCGTTATTATCGTTGCCCTGCTCACGGCGATCATGGGGTTCTTGGCAACCAAGATCGAAGTGAAGACGGTGTTCAGCGATTTGCTGCCCAAGAATCACCCTTATGTCGCCGTTAACCAGAAATACAAATCCACTTTCGGTGGGTCGAATCTGGTCACCATCATGGTGGAGACGGAAAAGGGAGATATCTTCAATGAAAAGGTGCTCTCCAAAGTCCAAAAGCTGACGGTTGGTCTCCAGCAGGTCAATGGCATTGACACCTACCAGATCATCTCGATCGCTTCCAAGAAAATCAAGGAAGTTCGAGCATCGACCGAGGGTGTTGAAACCAAGCCGATCATGTGGCCGGAGCTGCCCAAGGACGAGGCGGCCATGGCGAAGCTCAGGGCTGCTGTCCTGAACAACACGCTGATCTACGGCCCTTATGTGTCGTTGGACCTGAAGGCAACGTTGATCACCGCGGACTTCCGGGACGGTGAGATCGACTACAGCAAGGCCTTCAACGAGATCATGGGCTTGGTCAAGGGCGAGACCGAACCTGGGGTCAAGATTCGCGTCGTGGGCGAGCCGGTGCTTTACGGGTGGGTTAATTACTACCTCGACGAAACCATCAAGATCTTCTTTGCGGCCATTGCGTCCCTGGTGATCATTCTGTTGCTGATCACCCGTACCTGGCATGGCACGCTGCTGCCTTTGCTGGCGGGCAGCATCAGTGCCATCTGGGCGCTGGGCGCGGCGGATGTGATGGGTTTCCACCTCGACCCGCTGGTGATCGTGGTGGCTTTCTTGATCACGGCACAAGCGATCTCAAACTCGGTTCAGTTGATTTCGCGGTATGACGATGAAATCGCGAACGGCGCAACCAATTCAGCGGCAGCGGCGGTGGCCAGCGCTCAGAATTTGTTCAAGCCCAGCATGCTTGCCATCGTGGCCGATGCGGGTTGCGTGTTGGTGGTTGCTTTGACGCCTATTCCGATGTTGGAGAAGATTTCCTACATTGGTACCGTGTGGATTTTCTCCATCATCATCAGCGCGCTCATCATGACGCCAGTGATGTTGTCATGGGTTAAGCCACGCGTGCATTTTGTGCACCCGATCAATATTCGACCCGTCCTGGAGGCCATTCTTGGGGTCTGTGCCAGCGTCGTCACCACGAAGTTCCGTTATGCGGTCTTGGCGCTGACGCTGTTGGTATTCATCGGCTCGGGTTGGTATGCCTTCAACCTGAAGGTGGGTGACGCGAATCCGGGATCACCGATTCTTTGGCCGGACTCTTCGTACAACACCGATGCCACTGAAATCAACCGCCAGTTCCAAGGTTCTGACCGGATGTTCGTTGTGGTTGCTGGCAAGGAAAAGGGATCGCTCCGCGAACCAGAAGTCCTGCAAAGCATGACCAACTTCCAGCGTTACATGGAGTCTCAGCCTGAAGTGGGCGGCAGTATTTCTGTAGCAGATATCTTGCCCCAGGTGCGTCGTGCGCTGCGCGAAGGCAATCCGATGTACGCCGAGCTGGGTAACGACCCCAACGAGAACGCCGAGTTGACGTACATGTTCGTTGCAGGATCTGACCCTGGTGACATGGATCGTTACCAGGACGCCGACGCAAAGAATGCGGCAGTCACGTTGTTTTTCCGCGACCACCAAGGGGAAACGATCAGAACCGCAATTGCTCGCGTGCAGGACTATGTAGTCCAGAATCCGATCAAGCACGGTGAGTACTTGCTCGCAGGTGGATTGGTTGGCGTCTTGGCTGCGGTGAACGAAGTCATTCTGGCGGGTCAGATCGAGGCAATTGCCTTGGCCTTGCTGGTTCTGGTGGTGTGCTGCACGGTCACTTATCGATCCACTGTGGCTGGCGTGTTCTTCATGATCCCAGTGATGTTGTCAAACACCATCACGTTCAGCTACATGGCTTGGGCAGGGATTGGTATGAACATCAACACCTTGCCAGTGGTGGCATTGGGCATCGGGCTCGGGGTTGATTACACGTTCTACATCGTTGACGGTATTCGGGAAGAGCTGCATCACTCCTCGAGCGTTGAGGCGGCCATTCTGAAATCGTTGCGCAGTTCGGGGCGTGGTGTGTTGGTAACCGCGTTGACGTTGATTACCAGCGTCGGTTTGTGGAGCTTCTCGTCAGTGCGTCTGCAGGCTGACATGGGTTTGCTGATTGCCTTGTGGTTGTCTATCTCGGCTTTCAGTGCGCTCTTCATCATGCCGGCGATTGTTTTTGTGTTCCGCCCTGGTTTCATCGTTGGGAATAAAAAACACCCGATCGAAATCGCGGGGTCACCAGCGGCAGTGTGAGGTTGCCGTTCCAGCCGGGGTGAAGTGATAACTGATCCCCGGTTGGGTTCGAACGGTTCTTGTGTGGTTCAAAAACGGAAGGAATGGAGACATGAAGAAACTAGATAAGTTCAAGCGAGCGCTTCCAAGCGTCGCGGTGTCCGCGGCGCTGAGCGTCATGGCACTTTCTTCTGCACACGCTGCAGAAGATGCTGCAGGTGCTGGCGACTTCAACTACGCCGTGTCGGGTTATGTGCGCGGCTGGCTTTCCATGAATTTGGAAAACCAAGAAGAGTACAAGCAAGGCTTTGGCGCGAATACCAAAAAGCATGCTCGTGGCAAGCTCTCGATGGTTCGTGGATCCATCCTGGTTGACAACGACGCATCGTGGAATGGCATCAAGTTCAAGGCCATTGCCCGCCTGGACAAGGAATACAAGACCAATTACTTGAAGGATTTGGAGGATCTGCGCGCCACGGGACTTCCTACCACCGGCGGCAAGTCCATCACTGACAACTACAACAACTTCGACTTCCGCGAGTTCTGGGTCGAGGCTCCTATTGGAGATCGTGCCACGGTCAAGTTCGGCCGCCAGCAACTGGTCTGGGGTGAGTCCGACTTCTTCCAGGCGATGGACGTGGTTCACGGCTACAACCTGAGCTGGCGTCTGTTCTTCGAAGGCGAAAACGAAGAGTGGCGCAAACCGCTGATCTTGTTGTCGACGAAGATTCGTATTCCAGAGGCGAATGGTTTGATCGCCGCTTACGTGCGCCCTGGCCTGGATCGTTGCGAAGACATGGGTAACACCTATGACGTACGCGGTGGCCGTTGGTTCTTTGCCCCATACCGTGGATTCGATGCGTCGCGCATCAATCAAGTAACCAACTGCGAAACCAAAGGCGCTGACAAAGACAAGTGGACCTATGGTATTCGTTGGCAAGGCGAGTATGCCGGTGTGAACTACTCCTTCGCCTATTTGAAGGCGGCGGCTGGTGATCCGGTTGTTAACCCCGCTACAAATATTTCTACCAACCAGTACAAGGGCCAAGCGCCAACGCCCGGTAAGGTGAGTGATTTCATCCATCCGAACATTGATGTACTGGGTGCGACGGTTAGCGGTTACAGCGACGCCTTGGACGCTGTTCTTAGCGCTGAAGTTGCTTACGTCTTCGACCAACCGTACAACGTCGGTACCGGTCGATTTACCGCATTTGATCCTGGATTCGTTCTTGGTCAGAATCCTGGTATTGGTTTGAATGGTATTAAAGAGAAGGATTTGCTCATCGGCATGCTCCGCGCCGACAAGAACCTGAAATTTGAAGATATCTTGGGCACGACCCGGCCTTCGTTCTCTTCGATTCAGATCTTCACCCGGCAGATCATGAACTTCAAGAAGAGTGATGACCTGGCTCGACTGTTCTTCTGGGGCACCAAGCGCAAGGAGAACGACACCATCCTGACCATGTTCACGGTGCTGAACTACCGGAACGACGAAATCAACCCTGGTTTCGCAGTTGGTTTCGACTTGGTGAATGGTGGCGGCTTTGCCATCCCGAGCGTCTCGATGACGTTTGGCGACAAGTGGCTGGCCAAGTTGGAAGCCGATATCTTCTGGGACAACGGTAGCAATGGCACACAGTTCAGCGGCGAAAAGAGCCAACTGTTCGGCTATTTCAAGGGCAGCAGCCAGTTGGCCTTGCGTGTCACCCGTCAATTCTGATCAAAGGAGCAAGCAAGATGGAAATCGAAACGAGTGGAGTTGATCGTCGCAGCGTACTGCAAGGCGGTCTGGGTGGCGCGGTGGCACTGGCAACGGGGCTGGGCGCGACATCTGCGCAAGCCAAGGAGCTGTCTGCCGGGTTTGTGATCAACAAGGACAACTTTGACAGCATCAAGGGCGACACCTTCGAGGGCAAGACCATTGCCAGCATGGTGCCTGAGAAGCTCGAGTGGATGATCCGCAACTACAACCTGACGATCAAGCTGGCCAATTCGAAGAAGATCGAAATGGACCCGAAGTACGTCGAGTGGTCGCGCAAGAACATCGACGCCGTCAAGTTCAACCCGGCTGACCGCACGGTCTCTGGTTGGCAAGCGGGCATGCTGTTCCCGGCTGACAAGATCGATCCGAAGGACCCGAACGCGGGCGACAAGATCATCTGGAACCTGCGTGCTGCGACCTACGGCGCGACGATGGACCTGCGCGACATCGCCTGGGCGTTCCTCGATGCGAAGACCGGCTACGAGCGCGTGCAAGCGTTCCAGTCGCGTCGCTACTACATGGAAGGCCGTCTGGACGGTGGCCCGATCACCGTGGGTGACGGCACCATCTCGCAGAAGACCTACTTCGTGGCGACCTACCCGCAAGACATCCGCGGTCTGGGCCTGTTCTCGGTGCGCTACAACCAGCCTGACTCCAAGAAGCCGGACGACTCGTTCGCCTACCTGAAGTCGGTTCGCCGCGTTCGCCGTCTGTCCGGCGGTGCGTGGATGGACCCGATCGGTGGTACCGACCAGCTGTACGACGACTGGGACATCTGGGACGCTGCGCCCACGAAGTACAAGTCCAACAAGCTGCTCGAGCGCCGCTGGATCCTGGCCATCGCCCACAGCCCGGACATCAGCGTGGACGTGAACGCGCCCTTCAGCGATCCGGCCAAGCGCTTCCCGCGCATCGGCATCACCATTCCGCCGCACTTCAACCCTGCGCCGGACGTGGGCTGGGAGCCGCGTGAGGTGTACGTGGTCGAAGGTGTGTGCCCAGACGAGCACCCCTACAGCAAGAAGACCGTGTACATGGAAGTGGACTTCCCACGTCCGTACCTGGGCTTCGCGTTGGACCGCAAGGGCGAATTCTGGAAGATGTTCATCTTCCAGAACCGTCCGGACACCGGCGATGACGGCTACAAGGCAGTGATGCCTGTGATCGGACACATCATCGACGTCAAGCGTGGCCACGCCACGAACTGGTCGTCGAACATGAAGTCCAACCCGAAGGGCGTGAAAGAGACCGACGTGTCGCTGAACGTGCTGGAAGAAGTGGCCACGGGTACGGGCAAGTAATTGCCCCACCGGCACCGGGGCGCCAGCCCCGGTGGTCACTCAAGCCCGCTGCTGCTCACGCACAGCGGGCTTTTTACATGGCGCGAAGCTGTGGTGTGGGCTTTGCGGCGTCGAGATCGATCAGCGGCTCATTGCGCGGCCTGGCGCAGCATGTCCACCACCGGGCGCCGCAGCACATCGCGCAGGCCCCACCAGCCCGCCGCCAACGACAGCACCGCGCCCGACAGCGCTCCGATCAGTGCGGGCTCGCTGCGCACTCCTCGTCATCCGAGTGAGCGGCGGAGTTGGCAGCAACTGAGAAGCGACGATCGCTGCGTAACACCGCGACACGGATCTCAGAATTCCGCATCCGATCAAGGACTGCGATCAGAGTCTCACTGAGGTACGCCGGGTCACGTCAAATCGAGAACGCGCCAGCAGAGCGACGCGATCGTCAAAGAGAGAACTTGGGCGTCGCTATGGACGGCCGTATCGCAGCTGCCAGGGCGCCGCGCAGGCAATCACTCGGATTGCTCTATCACCAAGGGCGGCGGGACCTTCGTTCAGACGCATCCCCGGCGAGCCGCCAGGCGCTGATGTGCAACGGATCAGCCAGCGACTGCTGGCGACTCAAGAGGACCTCGAAAGGCTCGGTGCTCCGGGTGCTGAAGCGACGTACGTCACTCCGACAGCCGGAGACAGGGGACTCAGTGAGCGTCGCTGATCAGGCCCATGTCGGCGCTGGACATGAAACCCTCGATGTCCATCAGGATCAGCATGCGGTCGCCGACGTTGCCAATGCCGGTGATGAAGCTGGTGTCCACGGAGGAGGACAACTCGGGGGCCGCTTTGACCGCCTCTTTCGACAGCTGAAGCACGTCGCTGACCGAGTCGACCACGGCACCCACCACGCGGCCACGGACATTGAGCACGATGACGACAGTAAAGCTGTCGTACTCGGCGCTGTCGCAGCCGAGTTTCAGGCGCAGATCGACGATGGGGACGATCACGCCACGCAGATTCACTACGCCCTTGATGAAGGAAGGTGCGTTCGCGATGCGGGTGGGCGTTTCGTAGGAGCGAATTTCCTGGACACGCAGGATGTCGATGCCGTATTCCTCGCCACCAAGGCGGAAGGTGAGGAACTCACCGCCCGCGAGCGCAGCCTTGCTGGCGTTTTCGCGGGCCGCTTCGTGTTGGGCGACATGTTGTGCGTCGGTGATCATGTTCATGGCTGGCTCCTTACGGACGGGTCTTCGTGCTCAGATATTGGTGATGCGGCTGACGAGATGCAGCGGCGACTCAGAAGGTTTCCCACTCATCCGAACTGGCGCTGGCGGCGCTGGCGACAGGCGGCGTTGAAGCCGCAGCGGGGGACGCGGTGTGATTCGAATGAGACGAGGCCATCGGCTTGCTGGCGGGCTTGGCAACTGGGGGGCGCTTGGCGATTGCCGCGGGGCGCACGGACTTGACGGGTGTGCTCACTGCGCGCGTATCCAATCGGAAGATGCTCATCACCTCAGCCAGCCTGGAAGCCTGATCCTTGAGGGACTCGGCGGCGGCGGCGGACTGCTCGACGAGGGCGGCGTTTTGCTGAGTCATCTGGTCGAGCTGGACGACAGAGGAGTTGACCTGTCCGATGCCATCGGACTGCTCGGCCGCGGCGGCGGTGATCTCACCGATGATGTCGGAGACACGCTGCACCGAGCTGACGATCTCGGCCATCGTGTTGCCCGCGTTGGCCACCAGGCGAGAGCCCGATTCGACCTTCTCCACCGACGCGCCGATCAGGTCCTTGATCTCGCGGGCGGCCTCGGCAGAGCGGCCTGCCAGGTTGCGCACCTCGGAGGCGACCACGGCGAAGCCGCGGCCCTGCTCACCGGCACGGGCGGCTTCCACCGCGGCGTTCAGTGCGAGGATGTTGGTCTGGAAAGCGATGCCATCGATCACGCCGATGATGTCGGAGATCTTCTGCGAAGAGGCGTTGATCTCGTCCATGGTGGAGACCACCTCGGAGACCACGGCACCACCGCGAGCGGCCACTTCGGCGGCCGAGGAGGCGAGCTGGTTGGCTTGGCGTGCGGAGTCGGCCGACTGCTTGACGGTGCCGGTGAGCTGCTCCATGGAGGAGGCGGTTTGCTGCAGGTTCGAAGCGGTCTGCTCGGTGCGTGCGCTCAGGTCCTGGTTGCCCGTCGCTATCTCGGCGCTTGCGGTGCTGATCGACTCGGTGGAACCGCGCACCTGGCTGACCATCTGGTGCAGCGAATCACGCATGCGGTCCAGTTCGCGCAGCAGGTCGCCCAACTCGTCCTTGCGGTCGGAGTGCACGACGTTGGACAGGTCGTTGTTGGCAATGCCGCGGGCGACATCCAGCGCTGAATTGAGCGGTTGGGTGATCGAGCGGGTGATGACGTAGGCCATCCACGCGCCCATCGCGAGACCGGCGCACAGCAACATCATCTGCAGCCTCTGGCCGCTGGTCACGGCGGTTTTGGCGCTGGTCAGCTGCGTTGCGCTCAACTCAGACTCGAATTGCTGCAATCGCTTCATCGAGGTCAGGTAAGCCGTGGCGGCAGGCAGCATCGCCTGGACGAACTGCGCGTCGGCAGCGGCCTTGTCACCGCTCTTGAGCAGGTCGAGAACCTTGGCCCGAGTGGCGTTATAGCTGTTCCGCTTTTCGGCGGTCTCGGCAAGCAATGCCTTGCCCTCGGTGCTGTTGATCTCCGATTCCAGCTTTGCTTGTGCCTCGCTATCGCGAGTCGATGTCTCCTTCATCATCGGCTCGAAGTAGGCGACGATAGCCGGGTCACCGTGCGACTTCGCAATCGCCACCACACGCGAAATATTCAGTTCCGTACCGGCCAGCCACTGGTCCGACAGCTTGGAGCGCTCTGAGATCGCAATGCTGTCGTCGAGATCGTGAGACGAGGCAGACATTCGCACATAGGCGGCCACCGACATGGCGATCATCAATGCCAGCACAGCGGCAAAGCCGATCGACAACCGGGTCGCGATCTTGAAGTTATTCAGTTTCACAAAAAACTCCTGGAATGATGTGCAGAGAACATCTGATGTATCGACCAATTCGGGCGCGGATGTAGGGAATGCTTGCTGACACCGGCCCTGGGGGTTTCAGCACTGCAAGCGGAACGTGCTGACGACCTCGTTGAGCCTGGAAGCCTGGTCCTTGAGGGACTCGGCGGCGGCGGCGGACTGCTCGACGAGGGCGGCGTTTTGCTGAGTCATCTGGTCGAGCTGGACGACAGAGGAGTTGACCTGTCCGATGCCATCGGACTGCTCGGCCGCGGCGGCGGTGATCTCACCGATGATGTCGGAGACACGCTGCACCGAGCTGACGATCTCGGCCATCGTGTTGCCCGCGTTGGCCACCAGGCGAGAGCCCGATTCGACCTTCTCCACCGACGCGCCGATCAGGTCCTTGATCTCGCGGGCGGCCTCGGCAGAGCGGCCTGCCAGGTTGCGCACCTCGGAGGCGACCACGGCGAAGCCGCGGCCCTGCTCACCGGCACGGGCGGCTTCCACCGCGGCGTTCAGTGCGAGGATGTTGGTCTGGAAAGCGATGCCATCGATCACGCCGATGATGTCGGAGATCTTCTGCGAAGAGGCGTTGATCTCGTCCATGGTGGAGACCACCTCGGAGACCACGGCACCACCGCGAGCGGCCACTTCGGCGGCCGAGGAGGCGAGCTGGTTGGCTTGGCGTGCGGAGTCGGCCGACTGCTTGACGGTGCCGGTGAGCTGCTCCATGGAGGAGGCGGTTTGCTGCAGGTTCGAAGCGGTCTGCTCGGTGCGTGCGCTCAGGTCCTGGTTGCCCGTGGCGATCTCGGCGCTCGCGGTCTGGATGCTGGACACCGAGCCCTGAACTTCCGTCATCGCGCGATTCAGCCGCTCGATGGCTTTCTTCAGCGACAGCCCCGCCGCCGACGACACATCGATGCCGCTCATGTCCAGCGAAATGCGGCCGTGGTCGTCGAGGCGGCTGACCAGCGCGCCCAGCTCAGCCCCCTGGCGTGTGTCATGGCGCATGGCGATGGCAATCCACACCTCGAAGCCCGTCTGTACGACGACATAGCCGGCATGCAGGGCCACCTTCATGAAGTCGGCCTGCGGAGTGCAATAGATCGCAAAGCCCGCGGCCTGCAGCCGGTCGAACAACACATGCTGGACGGCAATGACGCCAGCCCCACAAAGGACGGGGCGCCAGTCGCGGTACAGCAGCAGCAACGCAAGCGAGACGAAAACGCCGAAATGGAGCTCGAGCGTGCCGCGACCGATCTGCAACTGCAACGCAACCGTCGCCATCAAGCTGGCTGACAGCACCAGACTCGACAGCAGGCTGCCACTGGCGCTCACATAAGTGCCGCCGGCCAGCAGCAGGATCGCGGCCACGCCGCCGATGGCCATAGAGAGACCACCGTACTGGGTTCCGAGGAACACAGCGGTGGCGCATCCCAGTGCAATCGCTGAAAGGATCAGCCGGTCAGCGGCTCGACCGACGGAGACGGGGGCCGATGGGGACTGTGCTGCCGACGAGGTGATGGTGTCCATGGTGCCGGGGATCCCGTGAAAATTTGGAGAGCTGTCAATCCGGCACCTTGTGACGCGCATGGGCGCCAGTCAGACACCACAGTGAGTTATCGGAACAATCGCTGAGATGTGAAGTGGCTGTTGTCGGCAGGACGTCAGCCGCAACACGTCATCGCTCCAGACGGAACGTCCCAACGACCTCGTTGAGCCTGGAAGCCTGGTCCTTGAGGGACTCGGCGGCGGCGGCGGACTGCTCGACGAGGGCGGCGTTTTGCTGAGTCATCTGGTCGAGCTGGACGACAGAGGAGTTGACCTGTCCGATGCCATCGGACTGCTCGGCCGCGGCGGCGGTGATCTCACCGATGATGTCGGAGACACGCTGCACCGAGCTGACGATCTCGGCCATCGTGTTGCCCGCGTTGGCCACCAGGCGAGAGCCCGATTCGACCTTCTCCACCGACGCGCCGATCAGGTCCTTGATCTCGCGGGCGGCCTCGGCAGAGCGGCCTGCCAGGTTGCGCACCTCGGAGGCGACCACGGCGAAGCCGCGGCCCTGCTCACCGGCACGGGCGGCTTCCACCGCGGCGTTCAGTGCGAGGATGTTGGTCTGGAAAGCGATGCCATCGATCACGCCGATGATGTCGGAGATCTTCTGCGAAGAGGCGTTGATCTCGTCCATGGTGGAGACCACCTCGGAGACCACGGCACCACCGCGAGCGGCCACTTCGGCGGCCGAGGAGGCGAGCTGGTTGGCTTGGCGTGCGGAGTCGGCCGACTGCTTGACGGTGCCGGTGAGCTGCTCCATGGAGGAGGCGGTTTGCTGCAGGTTCGAAGCGGTCTGCTCGGTGCGTGCGCTCAGGTCCTGGTTGCCCGTGGCAATCTCGGCCGACGCGGTGGTCATCGAATCGACACCGCTTCGGATCGTGCCCACCATCTCACGCAAACGCTGCTGCATGTGGGACAGGTCCGCCATCATCGAGGCGACCTCGTCTCGCCCGCTGGATTCGAGGGTCTCGGTCAGGTCGCCCTCAGCCACTCGGCGCACCGAGGCGCTGGCACGGCTGATCGGCACGACGACCGAGTGCTGGATCAGCCAGCTCATGCCAGCGCCCAGCACCAGCGCCAGCACCGCCATGCCGATCATCAGCATTCGAGCGTGGTCGGCCTCAGACTGCAAGCCGGCGACGGTCTCTTCGACGTCGCGCTTGTTCTCCGCGACATAGCGCTCCAGCTGCGACTTCACCTCGGCCAGCAGCGGCATGCACTCGGCGATCATCTTCCCGATCGCTGCATCTTTCTGACCGGCGTTCGACAGCGTGACGATCGCCCCCGCCACCGGCTCGTAGCGTGACTCGATGTCCATCACCTGCTGCAACTGCTTGCGAGCCGTGTCGTTGGACGCGCTGCGATCACCCAGCAATGCGGTCAAGGCCGCGAACGACGAATTGATGGTCTTTTTCGATGCAGCGATGCGCTCGAGCTCGATCTGTCGCTTTGCCGGGTCAGTGATTACCACCAGGTTGCGCGCGGCGATCGCGCGCTCCAGCGTGGCACGCTCGACGTCGGCGACCAGGGAGGCTTCCTTCAGGTTGTGTGCGGTGATGTCCTCGATGCCGTGCGTCAGTTTTGCCAGGCGGGACACCCCGACCCCCACGATCACGCCACCCAGTACCAGGATGGTGGCGAAGCCGAGCGCAATGCGTTGGCCAATCTTCAAATGGTTAAGAGCCATGTTCCTATCCTCAGGATGTCCGCAGCAATCCGCTGCGGTGGAACTGCGAAAGGCTTCTTTCAGTGGCGTGAGCGCCTCACCAGGCTGCCCACGTCCAGAATCAAGGCCACACGACCGTCGCCCATGATGGTGGCGCCGGAGACGTCGTCGACCTTGCGATAGTTGGCTTCGAGGTTTTTCACCACCACCTGCTGCTGACCGAGCAGCTCGTCGACCAGCATCGCCACGCGGCCACCCTCGGCCTCGACGACGACCATGATGCTGGTCGTGTTTTCGTCGTTGCCGCGGGGCACGTCGAACAGCCGCTCGAGATCGATCACCGGCATGTAGTCGCCGCGCACCTCGACCACGCGGCCGGTGCCGCCGACGGTCTTGATGGTGTGCTCATGCACCTGGAACGATTCGATCACCGACGACAACGGCAGGATGTAGACCTCGTTGCCGATGCCCACGCTCATGCCGTCCATGATCGCCAGCGTCAGCGGCAGGCGCACCGAGACACGCATGCCGTAGCCCTCGGCTGATTCGATATCGACCGTGCCGCCGAGCGCGGTGATGTTCTTCTTGACCACGTCCATGCCGACGCCGCGGCCGGACACATCGGTGACCACATCGGCGGTGGAAAAGCCGGGCGCGAAGATCAGGTTCCAGACCTCGCCGTCGGTCATCGAATCGGGTGCATCGATGCCGCGCTCACGGGCCTTGCGAAGCAGCTTCTCGCGCGACAGGCCGCGACCATCGTCGCGCACTTCGATGACGATCGAGCCGCCCTGATGCGAGGCCGCCAGCGTGATCGTGCCGGTTTCCGGCTTGCCCTTGGCCAGTCGATCGGCGGGCATTTCGATGCCGTGGTCGCAGCTGTTGCGCACCAGGTGTGTCAGCGGATCGGTGATCTTCTCGACCAGGCCCTTGTCCAGCTCAGTGGCTTCACCCTGCGTCACGAAATCGACCTTCTTGCCGAGCTTGGCCGCCAGGTCGCGCAACATCCGCGGGAAGCGGCTGAACACCATCGACATCGGAATCATCCGGATCGACATCACCGACTCTTGCAGGTCGCGGGTGTTGCGGTCCAGATCAGCCAGGCCCGCAGCGAGCTGCTGGTACAACGCAGAGTCGATGTGCTTGCTGTTCTGAGCCAGCATGGCCTGCGTGATGACGAGCTCACCCACCAGGTTGATCAGCTGATCCACCTTCTCGACCGACACCCGCAGGGTGGACGACTCGAGGGTGGCTGCTGGTGCCTTCTCGACCTTGGCTGGCTGGCGAGCAGATGTGCTGGGGATGTTGTTCGGCACCGCCACGGGCGCGGATGCCGCGTTCGCGGAGCCTGGCGCACCCGGTGCGTCCTCGAAGAAGCCAAAGCCCGGATCGGGCGGGTTCTCGACCGCCGGCGCGCCAGGTGAACCTTCGTGAAAACCGAAACCGGGTCCGAGCGGCAGCAGCGCCAGCTTCTCACGCGCCACATGGAAGGTGAACAGGTCGAGCAGGTCCTCGTCGCTGCTGGTGGTCACCACCTTGAAGCGGCGCAGGCCATCGCTCGATTGGCCGCCATCCAGGGGCTCGATCGTGCCGAGATCGACGATTTCCTTGAACAGGTCGACCAGGTTGTCGGCGTCGCTCGGATCGCTCAGCGGACCGACGCGCAACTCCAGGCCGCGCGCCAACTTGGATCCCGAGGCGGGGGACGTTGCCGATGCTGCCGACTCGACGGGAGTCGAGGTCAACACGGAAATCGGTTTGGAGGGAGCGGCAGGTGCCGTCGCAGGCGCGGCCTGCCCGGACACCAGCGCACGGATCTTCACCAGCAGCTCGCTGGTGTCCACCGGCTCGCCACCAGCGCCTTGATGGCGCGCCAGTTGCGAGCGCAGCGCGTCGCCCGATTGCAGCAGCACGTCGACCATCGCCGGTGTGGGCTCCAGCTCGTGGCGGCGCAGTCGGTCCAGCAGTGTCTCCATCTGGTGCGTCAGCTCAGCGACGTCGGCGAAGCCGAAGGTCGCCGCGCCGCCCTTGACCGAATGGGCGCACCGGAAGATCGAGTTCAGTTCCTCGTCGTCGGCGGCCTCGATGTCGATGGCCAGCAGCTGCTGCTCCATGCGGTCGAGGTTTTCGCCGGCCTCTTCGAAAAACACCTGATAGAACTGGCTCAGGTCGATGCCCGCACCGCCTGATTGATCTGTGTTCATGTCACTCATTACCCACCCCTGCTCGTCGGATGCGTGTTGTGTCGTGCGCCTTGCGGCGGATCAGCGAATCACCTTCTTGATGACTTCGATGAGCTTGGCCGGATCGAACGGCTTGACCATCCAGCCCGTCGCACCGGCGCTGCGCCCGGCCTGCTTCATCTGGTCGCTCGACTCGGTGGTCAGGATCAGGATGGGGGTGGCCTTGAACTTCGGGTGATTGCGCAGGTTCTTGGTCAGGTTGATGCCATCCATGCGGGGCATGTTCTGGTCGGTCAGCACCAGATCGAAATCCTGCTGCCCGGATTTCTCCAGCGCATCCTGACCATCGACGGCCTCGACGACGTGGTAGCCCGCACTCTTCAAGGTGAAGGTGACCATCTGGCGCATCGAGGCCGAGTCGTCCACGGCAAGAATTGAGTGCATTGCTGTCTCCGGAGGAACGTGTGTAAAGGGTGGAGGGAGGCGGTACAGGGCGATCAGAACAACTCGATCGAACCGGCGTCCATCTCGGCCTGGGTGACCGGGTTCGGACGCTGCGGCGGTGGCTCGACCACGCTGGCGCCGTCCTCGTCGTCGCCGAAGGCCTCGCGGGCCAGCGTGTCGACGCAGCTGCGCAGCCGGTGATTGGTGTGAACGATGAGCTGGGATGCCATGTCCTGGAACTGCAGCGCGGTCACGGCACCGCCCAGCTCTTGCATCAGTGACTGATAGGCCACCGAGTCGCGCTTGTCGTCGCCCTCGGAGCTGTGGGAGTCCATCAGGGCGTGGATCTGCTCGGTGGCGTTGTAGAAGCGTTGCATCAACGTGTCGCAGGCATCGGCGAGCAAGGTGTGCAGACGATCAAGATCGTTGGTCGCCATCATCAGGTGGTCCTGCAGATCAGCGGCCAGCATCAAGGGCGGGGGCACCTGCCCGGCGTGCGCGGGCTCGACCTGGGGTCTGGCGTGTTCCATCTGCTGTGTGCTCCCTGTGGTGACGCCTGTCGTCGCCGCCACCCGGTGTTGGGTGCCGCGCTGCGCGCGGTTGCGGTCGTGAAGCGTCAGGTGGGTTTGAGTGATTTTCGGCACGTGCCGGCAATACATAAGCTCAATCAAAGTGCGGATCTGCAGGCTGTTTCGATCCGACCGAGGCGGGTGGCCCGCCTGAGCGGTCGCCAGCGGACGATCGACCTGGGGCGATTGCAGGCGGCATACTCAGGCCATGTCGTCCCGGACCGCCGAAGCACCATTGCGTCTGCTGCACCTCGAGGACTCGGAACTCGACCATGCACTGACGCTGGCCCACCTGAAACGCGGCGGGCTGCGCATCGAGGCGACGCGTGTGGACAGCGAGGCCGATTTCCTGCTTGCGCTCGACCAGCGGTGGGACGTGATCGTGTCCGACTACAACCTGCCTGGGTTTTCAGGTCTGGTGGCGCTCGATCTGCTGATGGCGCGCGGCGACGACGTGCCTTTCATCCTGGTGTCGGGCGAGATCGGCGAAGAGACCGCCGTCGAAGCCATGCGCAACGGTGCCAGCGACTACCTGCTGAAGAACAACCTGGCGCGTCTGGTGCCGGCGCTGTTGCATGCGATCGAGGCCGCCGAGACCCGGCGTGCACGTCAGCGTGCCGACCGACAGCTCGGCGAGTCGCAGCAACGGCTGCAGGAGCTGGCGCAGCACCTGCAAACCAGCATCGAAATGGAGCGCGCCGCGATCGCGCGCGAAATCCACGACGACGTCGGCGGCTCGCTGACGGCGCTGAAGTTCGATCTGGCCTGGATCGCACGCCACAGCGACTCGCCCGAGGTTCAGGCCCGCGTGCACGGCGCGCTGGAAACCGTCACGGCCGCCATCGAGTCGAGCCAGCGCATCATGCACAACCTGCGCCCTGCCATCCTGGAGCAGGGGCTGTTGGCGGCCTTGCAGTGGATGACGGCGCGCTTCGAGCGGCGCACCGGGATTGCCTGCCAGCTGCGCGCCCCGGAGCAGGCGCCGCCGCTGGGGCCGGGCGTGCCACTGGTCGCCTACCGCACTGCCCAGGAAGCTTTGACCAACGTCAGCAAACACGCGCAGGCCACGCAGGTGACCATCGATTTGTCGATGGCCGGCGGCGTGCTGTCGCTCGAGATCAGCGACAACGGCCGTGGCCTGTCTCCGGACGATCTGGCGAAGGCCCGCTCTTTCGGCATCCGCGGTCTGCACGAGCGCGCACGCACCGTGGGAGGGTGGGTCGATCTGAGCAGCGATGCCAGCGGCACCACGCTGATCCTGTCGGTGCCGCTGACCCTCGGCGATGCAAGTGCGGCGAGCAGCGCCGCGGATGCCGATGACCCGACCGGATGGGGCGACCTATGATGTTGTCATGATCAACGTGATGCTTTGCGATGACCACGCGCTGATACGGCGTGGTATCCGCGACACCCTGTCGGATGCCCCCGACATCCGGGTGGTCGGCGAAGCCGGCGATTACGGCGAGCTGCGCAGCCTGCTGCGCCAATCCAGTTGCGACGTTCTGGTGCTCGACATCAACCTGCCGGGCCGCAGTGGCCTCGATGTGCTGCACGCGTTGAAGGAGGAGGGCTCCACGCTGCGTGTGCTGGTGGTGTCGATGTACCCGGAAGACCAGTACGCCATCCGAGCGCTGAGGGCGGGTGCATTCGGCTACGTGAACAAGGGCGGCGACCCGGCGCTGATCGTCGCTGCGGTGCGCACCGTGGCACAGGGGCGCAAGTACGTGACCCCGGAAATTGCGCAGATGCTGGTCGAAAGCCTGACCACGCCCACGACCGAGGCAGCCCACCAGAAGCTCTCCGACCGCGAACTGCAAACGCTGGTGATGATCGCCTCAGGCAAACGCCTGTCCGACATCGCCGAAGAGTTGATGCTGAGTCCGAAGACGGTCAGTGTCTATCGCGCCCGGGTGCTGGAGAAGCTTGCCCTGAGCAACAACTCCGAGATGACGGTTTACGCGATCCGCAACGGCCTGGTGGGCGGAGAGTCGGGCTGACTCAGGGCCAACGGATCATCTCGTCGTTGGCACATGACTCGAACATCGGTTTGCTGAACAGGTAGCCCTGCATCAGGCTGACACCCAGGTCCTTGAAGAAGCTGTATTCGCCGACGGTCTCGATGCCTTCGGCAATGATGCGGATGCCCAGCTCGTCGCAGATCCGTGCCACACCTCTGGCAATCGCCTGACGTGCGCGACTTTGATCGACGTGGCGCACCAGCCCCATGTCGAGCTTGACGATGTCGGGCTGGAATTCAGCGAGCAGGTTCAGCCCGGCATAGCCGGCGCCGAAATCATCGATCGCGGTCAGGAATCCGATGCGCTTGTACTCGCGCAGGATCTCTGCGAGCCATTTGCCGTCATTGATGTGCTCCCCCTCGACGGTCTCGAAGATGATCCGTTCGACAGGGAACCCGTGCGTTTTGGCAGCGGCCAGCGTGGCGCGGATGCACAGCTCCGGCTTGTAGATGGCGTTGGGCATGAAGTTGATCGACAGCCTCGACGTCATGCCCAGCTGGGCGGCGGTCTTGATGGCCTTGGCCCGGCAGGCTTGATCGAAGCGGTACCGGTTCGCCTCGTTGACCTTCGACAGCACCGTGGCTGCGCCTTCGCCAAGCGGTCCGCGCACCAGCGCCTCGTGCGCGAAGATCCTCTGCGCACCAACATCGACGATGGGCTGAAACGCGTAGCTGAACTGAAAGCTCAGGGTTTCGCCAGGTTTGCAGTTGTCACACGGCTCGCTGCGGGGCGTGGACGGATCCAGTGGCAGGAAGTCGGAGGCGTGACTGATCGGGATCGACGGCATGCGTTGCCCCGACAGGACGCTAGAAGCCCAGGCTCGCGAGCAGGTCGTCCACTTCGCCTTGGTTGGCCACGACGTCGGTGCGACCTGCGGCGTCGACCACCGGCCCTTGCAGGTGCTGCTCGACCTTTTGCACCTGCTCGGGCGGTGCGGCCTGCACCAGCAGCCTGACCAGGCTGTCTTCGAGTTCGCTGGCCAGCGCCACCACCTTGGCCACCACCTGGCCGGTCAGGTCATGGAAGTCCTGCGCCATCATGATGTCGGTCAGGTGGTTGTCGATGCGCGCGGTCGTCTTCTCGACGTCGGTGACGAAGTTCAGGATGGACCCCGACGCCACCGCCTTCACCGGATCGGCCACGATGGCCGCCGCGATGCGGCGTGTTTCTTCGATGATGTGCGCGTGGTCTGCCTTCGCACAGTCCACCGAATTCAGTACCTTTTCGGCAGCGGCGCCGGTCTTCTCGGCGATGTAGTTGAGCCGGCTGCGTGCGTCGGGCAGGCCTTCTGCAGCAATCTGCAGCTTGGGCATCACACCGAGCTGGGCCAGCGTGTCGTGCAGCTGCCGCGTGATGGCGCCCAACTGCTGGAACACTTCGGGCGATGCGCCATGCGGGCTGGCCAGCGAGGTATCCATGGGAAGGCCGGCGTTCGCGAGTTCGTTCATGTTCATGGTGGCCGTCCTTTCACGCCGTGGCGGCCAGTTTCTGCATGATCTTCTGCACCTTCTCTTCCAGCGTCGCCTTCGTGAACGGCTTGACGATGTAGCCGGCGGCACCTTCCTGCGCGGCGCGAACGATGTCTTCCTTGCGCGCTTCAGCGGTCACCATCAGCACGGGCAGGTGCTTGAGCGTGTCGTCCTTCTTGATCGCCGACAGCAGCTCGAAGCCGTTCATGTTCGGCATGTTGATGTCGCTGACGATGAAGTCGAATTTCTGGTTCTTCAGCATGCCGAGCGCGACCGCGCCATCTTCGGCCTCTTCAGCGTTGTTGTAGCCAATTTCCTTGAGCAGGCCGCGCACGATGCGTCGCATGGTGGAGAAGTCGTCCACGATCAGGAATTTCATGTCGGTCGAGTGGCTCATGGCAATCCTCGGAATAAGCAGTCAGAAAGGTGTATGAACGGTTCTATCGGGTGACGCCCGCCGAAATTGAGGGCAGTTCGACACCCGTCGGTGCAGCGCCCGCCGATTCGGACGACTCGTCCGGGGTCGACGGGCTGTTGAAGAAGCGGTCTTCGGCCTCGCGGTTCATCACGATGATGCTGATGCGGCGGTTGGTCGGACTCAGCGGATCGGTGTCGGGCAGGGGCCGGCTCGAGGCCAGGCCCTGTACGCGCAGCACCCGGGTTTCCGGCAGGCCGCCTGCCAGCAATTCGCGGCGCGACGCGTTGGCCCGGTCGGAAGACAATTCCCAGTTGCTGTACCCACGCTCGCCGCTGCCGAACGGCTGTGCGTCGGTGTGGCCTTCCAGCGTCAGGCGGTTGGGCACATCGGCCAGCACCTCGCCGATGATCTGCAGCAGCTCGCGCATGTAGGGCTTGACCATCGAGCTGCCGCTGTCGAACATGGGCCGGTTGTCGGCGTCGACGATCTGGATGCGCAGCCCTTCGGGCGTCATGTCGAGCCGTATCTGCGATTGCATCAACGCGAGTCGCGGGTTGGCCGCCAGCACGTCCTGCACCTTTTGCTTGAGCTCCTCGAGCCGTGCCTTCTCGGCCGCTCGCAGGTCGGCTTTCAGTGCCAGCAGGTTGATCGTGCTGCGCTTGCCCTCGATGTCGCCCTTCTTGACCTGGCCGTCAGTGCGCGAGAGGTCCTGACCACCGCCCTTGAGCACGTGCGCCGAGTCACCAGAACCCGAGCCGCCACCCAGCGACACCTTCAGTGGCGAGCTGAAAAAATCCGAGATGCCCTTCTTGTCGCCCTCGGTGGTCGAACCCAGCAGCCACATCAGCAGGAAGAACGCCATCATTGCCGTCACGAAGTCGGCGTAAGCGATCTTCCAGGCGCCGCCATGGGCACCATGGCCGGCCTTCTTGACCCGCTTGATGATGATCGGCTGCAGCTTTTTCGAATCGCCTGCCATGTCAGTGAGCCCCTCGTGGCAACGCAGCCAAGGCGTCTACGTAAGCAAGCGAAGCGAAGCAACTTATCAAGCAACTCCTCGCGGAACCGGCTGTGCCGGGCCGCTGAGGAGGCGTCCCCTCGGGGGGCAGGAGCGCAGCGACGTGGGGGCTCATTTCTTCCCCTTGACGTGGCTTTCGAGCTCGGCGAATGTCGGGCGGTCGGTCGAGAACAGCACCTTGCGGCCGAACTCCACCGCCACCTGCGGGGCGTAGCCCTGCATGCTGGCGAGCAGCGTGGTCTTGATGCACTGCAGTTCCTTGGAGCCGTCTTCGACCTTCTGTTCCAGCAGCCCGCCCAGGGGCTCGACGAAGCCGTAGGCCAGCAGAATGCCGAGGAACGTACCGACCAGCGCCGAGGCGATCATGCCGCCCAGGATGGCCGGTGCCTGGCCGACCGAGCCCATGGTGTTCACCACGCCCAGCACGGCTGCCACGATGCCGAAGGCGGGCAATCCACCCGCCAGCCGACCGATGGCCGCCACGGCCGCATGTTCCTCGTTGTGATGGGTCTCGATCTCGCTGTCCATCAGGCTTTCGATCTCGTGGGCGTTGAGGTTGCCCGAGACCATCATGCGCAGGTAGTCGGTGATGAACTCGACCACGTGGTGGTCGTTGCCGACCACCGGGTATTTCTTGAAGACCGCCGAGTTGTGCGGGTCCTCGACGTCCTGCTCGATGGACATCAGACCTTCCTTGCGCGCCTTTTGCAGGATGTCGTACAGAAGCGCCATCAATTCCATGTAGCGCGCCTTGCTGTACTTGCTGCCCTTGAAGCACGCGCCCAGTCCCTTCAGGCTGGACTTGATGACCTTCATCTGGTTGTTGGCCACAAACGCGCCGAGTGCCGAGCCGAGGATGGTGATCAACTCAAACGGCAAGGCGTGCAGGATCACGGTGATGTTCCCCCCGTGCGCGATGTACACGCCAAAGATGCAGGCCATGGCCAGGCCCCAACCGATGAGTACGAACATGCTGAGACAGTTTCCGAATTGAGTGCCTGGCGCGGCCGGCGTGACGCGCTTGCTCCTATATCGACCCGATCGATCGCGCCTTGAGTGTGCGGCGGCTCAGGGTGGGGTGATGCCCGCATCAACGGGCCAATCGACAGCCATTCCGGACGTGCCAAAAAAAAGGACCCCGAAGGGTCCGATGGAACGCACACGGGGTGCGAGGAGGAGACAACACACAGGAAATCGGTACAGCAGTACTTGGTTCATCGGTGCGCCGCCCGGCGACTTGAGCGCACGGGCCATCGCACCGGCCGAAACCGTGAGATTCAGTGCAACTGGATGCCGCCAGCAGCCTTGCCCTTACCGGCGCGCGCCGGAGGATTGCACAGGCCGCACACATAGTGGCGCGAAATTTCGTGAGGGTGGGTGACGAAGTGACCGCCGCACTTCGAGCACTTGGTCATGGTGAGCATGCCGTTGTCGATGAACTTGACCAGGCGCCAGGCGCGCGTCACCGAGAGCAGTTCCTCCAGGCCCTGGGCCTTGGTTTGCTCCTGGTACAGCTGGTAGGCCTTGATGACGGTGTCGATCTCGTCCATCTCGGCGACTTTGTTCAGGTATTCGTGGATGTTCAGGAACAGCGACGAGTGGATATTGGGCTGCCAGGTCATGAACCAGTCGGTCGAGAAGGGCAGTTGTCCTTTGGAGGGCGACTTGCCAGCGACTTCCTTGTACAGGCGCAGCAGACGCTCGTAGCTCAGATCGGTCTCGCTTTCCAGCACCTGCAGGCGGGCGCCGAGGTGGATGAGCGTCACGGCGCGTTCGATTTGCCGTGCTTCGGTCAGGATGCTTTTGCTGCGCATGGTGTGTCTCCCTGTCTCAGTTGTTGTCGAAGTGGTCCGGGCCCGCGCCGGGGGTCAACAGTTCAGGCAGCTTCTTGATGGCGGCCGGCCATCAGGATGCTGGCGTGCAGACGGCTGGTCATGTCGTTGGCAGCGCCCTTGCCATGGTTGGTCAGCAGGCCCCAGACCATGTCGTCGTCCATGCGGAAGCGGCACAGCAGGGTGTTGCCCGAGGCGATCTTCATCATCTGCGCCGGCGTCATCAGGTTCAGCAAGGCGGCGTTCTCTTCACTGATGCCCAGGCGGTACAGCGCCTGTTCGCGGTCGCTGCGGATCAGGCTTTGCGCCAGCATCAGGTACGACAGGTTGGCTTCGCGGATTTCGGTGAGGATCTGGTCGGCGGTCATGGCAATGTCCTTGTGTCTGGGCTTCGGTGACGGTGTATCGCGGCGGGGCTTTGTTTCGCTCTGCTGGTTTCAAAACCGTCGCAACGTGAAACAGATTGTGAAGATCAGAGAAGGGGGCTGACATCAGGCCATCTCTGTGGCTTGAGTCCCTCTTTTGCCATCCAGCCTGTCAGGCAAATTCCTACACGGAGCCTGTGCGGCGGCGTGCGCTGCAGCGGCCCTTCCCAGGGCCTGCAGACCATTGTTCGCGGGGGAAAGTCCGGGCGGCGACAGGCGCCGCCCGGGCGGTCACTTGACGCTGGCCAGGTAGGCGATCAGGTCAGCGCGGGCCTTGGCATCGGGCAGCCCGTCGTATTTCATGGTGCCGCCTGGGACGGCCTTCTTGGGTGCCGTCACGTAGGCGTCGATCTGCTCCGGGGTCCAGGTGTAGCCGCTGGACTTCATGGCATCCGAATACTTGAAGTCGGCAATGGCTGCGGCCTTGCGGCCGACCACAGCGAACAGCGACGGCCCCTTCTTGTTTTTGCCGTCCTTCATGCTGTGGCATTCGGCACATTGCCCTGCGAAGACATCGAGGCCTGCTTGGGCGTCGCCTGCGGCCCAGGACGCCGCAGGAGCCAGCGCGAGCACGGCGCTGGCGATCAGGGTGCCGCAGGCGGCACGCTTCAACCGGGGGTCGGCAAGAGGCATGTCCGTCAGCCCGTTCAAAACGCAGTCCAGACGTAGAGGAACAGCGTGTTGTTGTCAGACGCGCTGCGCCCCGTGCCGTCGTAGTTCTTCGAGGACCCGTTGTATTGGCCGTAGAACGTGTACTGCGCGCCCAGCCTCACGTTCGCCCAGGGCGCACCCCAGGAGGCTTCCTTGCCGAAGGGCGTCCAGTTGAGCTCCATGACGCCGCCCGAGGTGTTGGGCCGCGTGCGCGTGTTGTCGGCGTACAAGGCGCTGTCGGAGTCACCGCGGGTGCTGAAGTAGCCCAGCGAGGCCCCCCAGGTTTGCTGGTAGGTGTACGAGGTGTTCAGCTTGAGTTCGGTGAGGTGCCCGAACTTGTTGGCGGCTTCGCCCGATCCCACCAGTGCGCTGCGCTTTTGATGCTCCCGCAGATAGCTGCCCTGCACCGTGACGATGTGTTCCCGGGTGCCCAGGTACTGGTACATCGCGTCGATGCCGAGGTCGTTGTAGCCATTGAACTGATTGACGTTGCGATCAGGCTGCAGGCTGCCGCTCAAGCCGAACAGCCCAGCCGAGTAGGCCTGGGTCTTCAGATCCTTGAAGTAGGCCAGACGCCAGTACGCCGAGCCGGTTTTCAGGCGGCCTGGGTCTTCGGCGATATCCAGACCCAGCTTGTTCTGGAGGTTCCTGGGCAGGGATCGATAGGTACCTGCTTCGGCATACCAGCTGTTGTCGTAGAACGCATAGGCCGTGAGACCGAGCACGCGCTGCTCGACCGCGCCGTTGGCGAACGAGCCGGTCTCCGCACCACTGAAGCCGAACGGGGTGGTCACGTACGGGAAGCCCCAGACCGACAGCGTGTTGAACGGGTCTTGTACGCCGGGGTTGTTGTTCAGCGACAGGCCCACCACCAGATCCCTGCCGGCCAGGGAGGTGGCATGCGCAAGGCGCAGGTCCATCTGATCGATCGCGCTGTCGCCAGAGGTGCCGTCGTACGTGAGTTGCACGAAGGAGCCGATGTTCTCGGTCAGCCTGCCCGCCAGAAACAGCGAGATCTCGTCGACGCTGACGTTGTTGTTCCGCTTGTAGCCGTGGTCGGGCGCATCGGCGAGCTTCTTGTTGGTGTTGGTGAAGGAGGCGACGGCCATGCCCGACACCGGAACATGCCCGTCCTTGCCGTCGCTGTCGGTGTAGCCGCCGATCTTGAACTTGATGCCGTAAGGCGTGAGCTGTGGGCCGAACGAGCCCACGTGACAGGCCGCGCAATCCTGCCCAGTCTGGCGCGCGTAGCTGGGCACGGCCTGGCTGGGCGAGGCCCACAGCAGCAGGCACGCAAGTCCGAGCCCGGGGGACACGCGACGAAACACACTACTCAACGACATGGTTGGTCCTTCATGCACAGTTCGGTGGAGGGAAAAGCGGTGGAATTCGAGGCCGTCGTTGCCTTGGCGCGCAGGCCGGGCCACATCGCTGCAAGCACCCCATCGCGGCGGATGTGGTGATGCCATGCCGCAGCAGCACCGTGCAGTGCGATCAGCGCCAGCAGCGTCCAGGCGGCCCAGGTGTGTACGAGTTCGAGCGTGTCCGCGAGGTCGAGATCACGGTCGGTGAGCAGCGGCAGGCTGCCGAACAGCGGCAGGCTGACGGGCATGCCGCGCGCATTGGTCAGCAGCCAGCCCAGCACCGGCAGTGACAGCAGCAAGGTGTACATCAGGGCCTGAACGAGCCTGGACATCCACCGTTGCCAGAGCGTCAGCGGCGTCAGCGGTCGGGCCAGCGAAAGCCGGCTGCGCAGACTCAGACGGAGGATCGCCAGGCTGCCGATCAGCAGGCCCGCGAGGCGATGGCCTTGCAGCAGCAAGGTTCGCGCTGTCTTGTCATCGATCCATTGTCGAGACAGCACCAGGCTGAAAACGATCAACAGCAGCGCGGCCGTGATCCAATGACCGGCAACGATCGGCTTGGGGTGGGTGGGATGCGGATCGATGTCCGCGAACGACGCCGGGTGGGGCATACAGGCTCGCCATGAAAGGTGGAGCCGTGACCCTAATAGGGTCAACCCTTCAAACGCCTGACAGCCGCGATGCCGTGGTAACACCCTGTTCGTCGTGCCCCCCGTGGTGATCGCGCGCCTGGCGCCCCGGGGTGACGCCGTTGTCGATCAGCCGGCTGGGGGAAACTCGATCCTGACCAAGAGGCCGGTGCCCTTCTCGGCTCGGCCCAACGTCAAGGTGGCGCCGTGTCGCTGCACCACTTCGCGCACGATCGCCAAGCCCAGCCCGGCGCCGCCGGGCCGTGCGCCTGGCACCTGGTAGAACCGCTCGAGCACTTTCTGGTGCTCATCCGTCGGGATGCCCGGGCCATCGTCCTCGACCGACAGCCAGGGCCGGCCTGCATCGGTGCAGCCGCAGCGCACGGTGACACGGCCATCCGTCGGGCTGTGCCGGATGGCGTTGTCGATCAGGTTCCCGAGCATTTCCCGCAGCATCCAGGTCGATCCCCGGGCGGTTGCCGGCGCTGTCTCGAACCCCAGATCGACGCGGGCTGCCAGCGCCGGGTCGAGCCAGGCCGAGGCGGCGTCTTCCAGCAGCTGCTGCAGGTCTGTGGGGTTGAAGTCCTCGATCGAGGTGGCCTGCGAGCTGGACCTGGCAAGCGCCAGCATCTGGTGGGTCATGTGGACCATGTGCTGCAGCGCCTGCTGCACCTTCAGCAGGCGTTGCCTCTGGATTTCCGTGGCGTCCCTGAGCGCCAGCTCGATCTGCGTCTGCACACCCGCCAGCGGTGTGCGCAACTGGTGCGCTGCGTTCGACAGGAAGGCCTGCTGCGACTCGACCGAGGTGCGCACATGCGCCATCAGCCGGTTGATCGACCCGACCAGTGGTTGCAGCTCACTGGGCAGCGGCTCCAGCGGCAGTGAGCTCAGGTCTTCCGGCGCGCGCTCGGCCACCGACTCGCTCAGGCGGTTGAGCGGTGACATGGCCCGCTTGACGCCGGTGCGCACCAGCAGCAACGCCAGCGCGATCAGCAGCAGATTCGGGGGCACGGTATCGATCAGTACCCGCTGGGCCTGCTGCGCGCGACGGTGCGTGGTTTCAGCCACCACGACCGTCACCGGACCCAGCGGCGACGGATGGGGAAATGTCACCACGCGCATCGCTTGGCCATTCACCTGCCGGTCGGCGTACGGAGACGAATCCGCAGCACCCGCCTCCGCCAGAGGCAGCAGTGACGCGTCGCCGCCGATCACCGCCCGGTGGCTGTCGCAGACGACGAACATCAAACGATCGGTGAGATCGGCCCGCTGCATGGCGGCCAAGGTGCGGCCGAGGTGCCACCCCAGGTCATCGTTGCGGGCATCGTCGGCATCGACATCCAGCCGGGACGCGAGCGCGATGGCCACCAGACGCAGGGCGAGGTCCTGCTCATCGCGGGCACGCGTCAGCGCCTGGTCGTATTCGTAGGCCGCACTGAGCACCAGGACCGCCAACAGTGGCCACCACAGGCGCCGCAGCAGCCGCGAGCGCAGAGAGTCGTGACGGGGGGTCATCTCGGTCTGCCGTGTCCGCTAGAAGTCCAGGCGGTAGCCGATGCCCCGCACGGTACGGATGGACACACCGGCGTCGGCCAGCTTCACCCTCAGACGCGACACATAGATCTCGACCGCGTTGTCGGTGACCTCCTTGTCCCAGCGGCTGATGCTGTCGGCCAGGCGGCGCTTGGCCACCACCGAGGGGGCGGCCAGGACCATCATCTGCAGCAGGTCCCATTCGCGGGCCGTCAGCGGCAACGGCTGCCCCGCGAGCTGGGCTTCGCGGGTGGCCGTGTCCAGCGTCAGCGCTCCGGCGGTCATCCGCGAGCTCCCCGCCGACTGGCTGCGCCGAATCAGCGCCTGGATGCGCGCCAGCAGTTCAGGCACCAGGAACGGCTTGATCAGGTAGTCGTCGGCGCCGTCGTTCAGGCCACGCACCCGGTCATCGAGTCCGTCTCGGGCCGTCAGCACCAGCACCGGCACCTTGTTGCCGCTCGCCCGCAGCCGCCGAACCAGTTCGAGCCCGTCCATGCGCGGCAGCCCGACATCGATGATCGCCAGGTCATGCATCCGGTGGGCCAGCGCATCGAGCGCCGGTTCGGCGGCACCCAGGTGATCGAGCTCATAGCCCGCCTGCCCGAGGGCTTCGCGCAGGCCGCTGATCAGCAACTCGTCGTCCTCAACCAGAAGGATGCGCATGGTGTTTCAGGACAGCCGCCTCAGACAGGCCTCAGATGCTAGTGACACGGCCCGCAGCCGCGCCCGAAGGAACTTGCCGCCAAAGGCGGCGTTCATACAGGGCCACTATTATCCCGGGCATGCCAACGACCGCTCCCCACCTCCCGTCTTGCGCGGTGCGGCCCCGACGCCTCGGCGGCATGGCCGTGTCGCCGTCGGCCTCATGATCGTTCCGCTGGCACGCAAATCCCTGTTGCACGACTGGCGGCGTTTCCTTCCCGCGGTGGTGGCGGTGGCGTTTTCCGGTCTGCTGCTGCTGGTGCAGTCGGCGCTGGTGCTGGGCATCTTCGGCAGCGCCGCGGTCTACATCGATTCGTCGCGCGGTGAGCTGTGGGTGGGCAACCCGAAGACGCCCACGGTGGAGCAGGGCCGCATCCTGCCGCTGGACACCGAGGTCTGGCTGCGACTCGATCCCGCCGTCAGCCGCGTCGAGGCCTACAACTGGATGGAAGCCGACTGGCGCTCGCGGGCCGATCTGGCTGCCATCACGCTGTTCGTGTCGGGCGTGAGCACCTCGGCCGACGCCTTGCTGTTCGCGCGTGTGCTGCCCCCTGCGATGCGGGCCAGGCTGGATCAACCCGATTCGGTGATCGTCGACGAGGCCGATCTCGACAAGCTGGGGGTCGCCGTGGGGGATCGGCCGCGCATCAACGGACGCACGGTGCAGGTGGTCGGAGCGGTCTCGGGGCTGCGCACACTGGGCGGTGTGCACCTGCTGACGTCGCTGGAGACTGCGGCCAACTTGCAGCCTGCGGGTGCGGGCGACGAGCGTGTTCCGTACTACGTGGTGAGGTTGCACGACCCATCGCAGCTGTCGGCGGCGCGGTCACGCCTCGAAGGGGTCGGCCAGGCCCATGGTTTTGCGGTCTGGCCCAGCAAGGTCTTTTCCAAGAAGGCCTCCGATTACTGGCTGTTCGACACCGGAGCGGGCCTCGGCGTGTTGTTCATGGCGATCATCGTCAGCCTGGTCGGTGCCGTCATCACCAGTCAGACGCTGATGGGTGCGGTGGCGGGCTCGGCAGCCGAGTACGCCGCGCTGCAGGCGCTGGGGATCGGGGTGCCGGCGCTGCGGGGCGTGGTGCTCGAGCAGGCCACCTGGATCGGCGGGGTCGGTCTGATGGTGGGGGCGGTCGGCGCGTTCGCGGCGCTGCGGCTGGCCAAGCATTACCACGTGCCTGTCGCGCTGGACGGCTGGGCCGCTCTGGCCTGCGTGGTGCTGGTGCTGGGCATTTCGATGATCTCGGGCTGGGCCGCCGTGCGGGCGCTGCGCAGCGCCGATCCGGCGTCGTTGTTGCGATGAACACCATGGGCCTCTTCAAGACGCCACCCGCTGCCGCGACGGTGGCCCTGCGTGGTCTAGACCTGGTCAAGTCGTTTCGCAGCGGCAAGGTGGACACGCCCATCCTGCGCGGTCTCAGCCTGGATGTGTCCGTGGGCGAACTGACGCTGATTTCTGGCCCCTCAGGCTGCGGCAAAAGCACCTTGCTGGCCCTGCTCAGCGGCCTGTCACGCCCGGATTCGGGCGAGGTGCTGGCGCTCGACGAGTCGCTGTGGTCACTCGATGCGCGGGCACTGGAGCGCTTTCGCCTGCGCCACACCGGCTTCGTGTTCCAGGGATTCAACCTGTTCGGCGCGCTCGACGCTGTCGAGCAGGTGATGCTGCCGCTGGGTGCGCTCGGGCTGTCGAAAGCCGAAGCGCGCGAGCGTGCGCTGCTGGCCCTCGACGAGGTCGGCCTGGCCGCGCGATCGGGGTTGCGTCCGGGGGAGATGTCGGGTGGCGAGAAGCAGCGGGTGTCGATCGCCAGGGCACTGGCCAAGCAGCCGCAGCTGCTGTTTGCCGACGAGCCGACCAGCGCACTCGACGCGAGCAACGGACAGATCGTGATCGACCTGCTGCACCGGCTGGCGCGCAAGCACCGC
Source organism: Burkholderiaceae bacterium (assembly GCA_965229345.1). Classification (GTDB taxonomy): domain Bacteria; phylum Pseudomonadota; class Gammaproteobacteria; order Burkholderiales; family Burkholderiaceae_C; genus PBB1. The sequence goes on along the minus strand of OZ245872.1, from coordinate 3,679,915 downwards.
GCGGCGGTGCTGTGCGTCAGCCACGATCCCCGGGTGGTCGAGCACGCCGACCGGGTACTGCACATGGAAGACGGGCGCCTGCTCGACGACACACGCCGCGCGCCGGCGCAAGGATCTGCATGATGAAAACGACCGCTTTGTCACCCTGGCCTGCACGCTCTGCGTGGGGCCTTCTGCCTCTGCTCGCCGTGGCGCTGGCAGCATGTGGGCCGCATGACGATGCCCACAAGGCTGCACCATCCGCTTCGGCGGGCGCAGGGGGCGCTGCCTCAGCCACCGCGCTTGCCGACAAGCGCTATGTGGCCATCGCGCGAGGGCGGGTGGATGTGCCGGGCGGATTGCTGCGCGTGGCCACACCCTATGGCGGCCTCATCGAGCGCTGGGGTGTCGAACCCGGAGCGACGGTCAAGCAAGGTCAGCTGCTGGCGCAGCTCGATACCCGCGAGCCGCGCACGGCGCTCGAACTTGCCAAGGCCGAACACGCCCGCGCGGTCGCCCAGCTCGAGGTGGTGCGCACTGAACTGCTGGTGGCGCGCGCGCGCCGCGAACGGGCGATCGCCGCGCCGCTGCCGGGCACGGCGGGTACCCAGGCCCTGGAGGACGCGCGTTTCGCCGTTGTCTATGCCGGGCAGCAACTGGCGGCGCAGGAAACCGCGGTGCTGGTCGAGAAGCAGCGTGTGGACCAGGCGACGCAGGTGCTGGCTGCGGCCACGGTGCGTGCCCCGGCGAACGGCCAGGTGGTGCAACGCATCGCGCAGGTGGGCGAGTATGTCGAGCCTCACGGGCTGGTGCTGCATTTGCTGCCAGACGGGCCTCGCATCGTGCGTGCCGATCTCAATGAGGCGCTGATCGCACGCGTCCAGGTCGGCATGCGCGCCGAGGTGGTCTCGGTGGCCGAGGACAGTGCGGTGCACGGCGCGCGCGTGCTGAATGTCGGCGAGGTGTTCGGCCCGCCTCGCACGCCGGACACCGCAGGCAGCGAAGAGATCGCCGACAACCGAGTCGTCGAATGCCTGCTGCAATTGGACGACACGGCCCTGCGCGTCGGACAACGGGTGCTGGTTCGCTTTCTGCCTGCTCAGGCCGCCGAGCCCGCGAAGTAGTTCGCGGCGGCCGTCGTTCAGTCGTCGCGGGCGAACGCCAGGACGACGTTGGTGCCGCCGAAGGCAAACGAGTTGCTGATGGCGGCCTGGAGCCCGGGCAGTGAGGCCGCGGCGTCTCGGATCAACGGAACATCGCAGGCCGGATCCGGGTTCTGGCAACTCGGCGTGGGCGGTGCGTGCCGCTGCTGCAGGCTGAGCACCGTCACCACCGCTTCCAGCGCCCCTGCAGCGCCGAGCAGGTGACCGTGCATGGATTTGGTCGAACTGACCCGCAAGCCATCGATGTCGCGGCCCCAGACGCTGCGCAAGGCCTCGCATTCGACGCCATCGCCGACCCGTGTGGCCGTGCCGTGCGCATTGCAGTAGCCGATGTCGCCGGGTGTCAGGCCGCTCGCACGCAGCATGTTGCGCAGCGCACGCACCTGGCCGGGTGCGTTCGGCTTGGTCATGTGCTGGGCATCGCAGCTGACACCGCTGCCAGCAAAGCGCACGCGCACCGGCGCCTGCCGCGCCGCAGCGTGTTCGCGCGATTCGAGCACCAGCATCGCCGCGCCTTCGCCCAGCGCAAAACCGGAGCGGTTGCTGTCGAAAGGGCGGCAGGACTGGCCCGGATCGGTGGGATCGGGCGTGGCCAAGGTCTGCAGGGCCTGCCAGGCGCGCACCACGCCTGGCACCAGCAGGGCTTCGGCGCCGCCGGCGATGGCGATGTCGATTTCACCGGCGGCAATCGCCTTGGCGGCTTCGGCAATGGCCACGGCCGAGGAGGCACAGGCCACCGAGTAGGTGTAGACCGGGCCTTGCGCGCCCGCGCGGATCGCGATGTGTGCCGCCGGCGCATTGGTCATGGCCGCGACGACCGTCAGCGGCGAGACGCGTCGCCCGCTGCGCGATGCCTCGTAGCCGTCTTCGAGCGCGGCAGCACCGCCCATGCCGCTGCCGATGTAGACGCCGATGCGCTCGGGGTCGATGCCGTCGGACCAGCGCGCATCGGCGCGGGCCAGCTCAGCCGCGGCCACGGCCATCTGGCTGACCCGGTCGACCCCGACCAACTGCAATTTGGTGAACCAGCGCTCTGGGGAGAAGGCAGCGCCTGCGACCGCAGCGGGCGGCATGCCCTCATGGTTCCACAAGCCGATGGCCGAACGGCCCTGGAGCATCGCGTCGAAGACGGGCCCGAGGTCATCGCCGTGGGGTGACACCAGCCCCAGGCCGGAGATCACCACCTCGCGCATGCTCGGCGGGCGGCTGGTCATTTCTCGGCGACTGCGGCTCGCACCTCGTCGACCACCTGAGCCAGTTCGGCCAGCGTTTGCACGCCGGTACGGGATTCGGGGTAATCGATGTGAAAGTGGTCTTCGATGTTGAACATCAGCTCGGCCAGCGCCAGCGAATCCAGCCCGAATTCCGAAAGTGGCTTGTGGGGATCGATCGTGGCCGGGTCGATGTCATAGGCCTTTTTGATCAACCCCAGCAATTCGGTCATGGTGTTGGACATAAGAGCACTCCTGTATAGGCGTCGGCTGTGGTCTGCGCAGTGGCCGGATTCATGGCGGGCGCATTGGCGGCGGTGTCCATCTGGGGCGCCGCGCTTCGATCCCCTTGGCCCGAGCATTTCAACAGCTCGGCGGTGACCTGTTGGCGATCATTGTCGATGGTGATCATGTGGTACGAATTGTCGAACACCACGAGACGGTTCTGGCCCACAGGCAGGGTGTCGAAAACCCGCTTTACCAGACCGAGGCTGCAGATCTCGTCGAGGCGCGAATGCATCACGACGGTCGGCATGCGCAGACGTGGAAACTGGCGCCTGACATGGCGCATCAGTCGTTCGGACTGGTTGATCGCCCACAGCGGCAGGGTGGACGGACCTGCCGCGCTGGTGGCCCGCACATGCATGTCGCGCTCCACCCACTTACGAATTTTTTCATTCTTGATGCCGTAGGGTTCGGTTTCACGGACCGAAATCCAGCGATCCACGCCCAGCGCGTGCGCCACCCTGCGCCAGCCCCACCACCGGGTTCGTGCCCAGCCGTCGTAGCCGAAGCTGGGAGACATCATCACCAGCGATTGCACATTGAATTCGCCGCGGGCAGCGACGGCTGCGGCCACCATGCCGCCTGAGCACAGGCCGCCCAGGACAAAAGGCTGGCCCGATCCGAACTGCTCCCGGATGGCGTCGCACGCCGCATTGACCCAGGACGACCAGCGCTTGAACTGGCTGCGATCGCCCTCGGTGTAGCCCGGGACATTCAGGATGATCAGCGGCGCGCCCCGCGACTGCAGTGGCAGCGAAATCAGACCGAACTCGCGTGGCGTGCTGAGCAGGCCGTGTATCAATACGATCGGTAACGCGGGCTCAGACCCAGAAATATTCTTCATCTGTCCAGACAACGCCGGCGCTGGCTGCGCGTTGACACCGTCGCAGAGAACGGCCGCGAGCGGATCCTTCAGGGAGGCATTCGGCACCGAGCTTGATGTGGCTTGTTGCATGATGTTCGACGAGGGCAGGTGTTGAATACAGCACTGACCAACAGTCGAACGCCGCGCCAGAGTTTAATCGGAGCACGCTTTGCCCAGGATTAAGGCCGTGAACCCGCTCAGACCGGCCGGAAAGGCCGTGTGCGGCGCAGCTCAGGCGGTACTGAGGCGGTCGCAGGCGCTGCGCACCGAAGCCACCACCCAGGCCACCTCGTCATCGGTGAGCGTGGGGCCGATCGGCAGACTGAGCGCTTCACGTGCCCAGGCCTCTGCCTGCGGCAGGGATTGCCGTGCCAGCGGGGTGTCGGCGTAGGCGCCTTGGCGATGGATCGGCAGCGGGTAGTGCACCAGGGTGGAAACGCCACGCGCGGCCAGAAGTTCTGCCAGTGCATCGCGCTGACCATGGCGGACGACGAACAGGTGCCACGCCGACAGCTGATCCGCCTCGTCGCCCGCCGGCAGGGCCAGGCCCGGCAGTCCGGCCAGGCTGGACCGATAGGCCTGCGCCACGCGACGGCGGTGAGCGTTGTCGGCATCGAGCGCATGCAGGCGCTCGCGCAGAAAAGCCGCCTGCAACTCATCCAGGCGCGAATTGACTCCGGCGATCTCATGGTGGTACTTGACGCTGGAGCCGTAATTCCCGATCCGACGTACCCGATCGGCGAGCGCCGGGTTGTTGGTCGTGACCGCGCCACCGTCGCCCAGGGCGCCGAGGTTCTTGCCTGGATAAAAGCTGAAAGCCGCGGCGTCGCCGAGGCTGCCGCACGGCCGACCGCCGAGTTGCGCGCCGTGGGCCTGGGCGGCGTCTTCCAGCAACTTCAGGCCGTGGCGTCGGGCGATCTTGCTCAGTTCGCGCATCGGGGCAGGCCTCCCGTAGAGGTGCACCGCGATGATGGCCCGGGTCCGGGGCGTGATGGCGGCTTCGACGCGCGCCGGATCGATGTTGCAGCAGTCCGGCGCCGGCTCCACGGGGACCGGCACGGCGCCCACCTCGCTGACGGCCAGCCAGGTGGCGATGAAGGTGTGCGAGGGCACGATGACCTCGTCGCCGGCGCCGATCTCCCAGGCGCGCAGCACCAGGTGCAGGGCGTCGAAGCCGTTGCCGACGCCCACGCAATGCGCGGTGCCGCACCAGGTGGCGAACTCGCGCTCGAAGGCGGCGGTCTCCTCGCCCAGCAGCACGCGGCCGCTGTCCAGCACCCGTGACAAGGCGGCCTGGTAGGCGGCCCGGTGACGGTCGTTGATGCGTTGCAGGTCGAGGAATGGAACCGGCGCGTGGGCCATCAGACCATGCTTTCGGCGAGCACACCCGTCGCCTGTGCCGCTTCGCGCGCGACCTTGCGCCGGTTGCCGTGCACCTGCACCATGAAGTCGCTGTAGTCGCGCAGGTAGTCGGCCTCGTCGTAGCGCTCGGAAGCCAGCACCATGCAGACGCTGCCGGAAGAGAAGTTGTCCAGTTCGCGCCAGGTCATCGGGGGCAGGTACAGGCCCAGGTAGGAGCGGTTCAGGTGGATGCGCTTCTTCTCGAACCCGTCGTCGAGCACGATGTCGAAGCTGCCCGACATGGCGATGACGAACTGGTGCAAGCCCAGGTGCGCATGCCCCCCGCGCTCGGAGCCGCCTGGCACGTCGTACAGGTAGTACACGCGCTTGATGTCGAATGGAATCTGTTGCCCGCCCTCGACGAACGTCAGGTTGCCTCTGGGGTCCTGGATGCGGGGCATGTCGATGATGCGGCAGTCGGCGATGGCCATGGTGGCGCTTCCTTCGATGTCAGTGGGCAGGCGGTGGTGCGCAGGTGTGCGGGAACGCGATCGTCTGGGGGTGTCGGGGTGACGCTTGAGATTCAGTCTAGGCGTGTCGCCCCGGGTGCTGGCCGGGATAAGTCGGACAAAGCCGACCTGTTTCTTCGCTTTGGTCAGTGGCATTCAGCAGTCCAATCGGTGGGTCAACCTCAAACCGGCCATGGCTGAACAACGTCTACTCATCGGCGCCGACCCGACCTGCGACAGCAGCGGGTTGGCCCGCAGCCTGTTCCAAAGTCGCGCGTTCTTCGACTTGCACGCCGCAGGCAGCGGTGTCTACTTCGAATGGGCGCATGGTCAGCACGTGGTGGCCAGCATCCATGTCACGCCGCTGGCCGAGGGCCTCTGGCGCAGCCCGGCGCGGGGCACGTATGCAGGCTTCGCCTTCGAGCCCGGCCTGTCGCAGGAGGACCTCGGGGCCTTCCATGACGCCGCCGTGCAGCACCTGGCGGATCGCGGGGCGCGTCAGATCGAGGTCCTGCCAGCGCCGATGGCGCACGATCCGGTGTCGTTCGCCAACCAGGTCTACCTGCTGCGCTCTCGGGGGTATGCGATCTCCCAGTGCGACCTCAACCACAGCATGGAGGTCACCGATCAGAGCCTCGCCGAGCGGATGACGTACGGCAACCTGAAACGCTTGCGCAAGTGCGAGCGCGAGGGCCTGCATGCCGAACGACTGCCGCTGCACGATCTGGACGCGGTGTACGAGGTGATCGAAGCGAACCGCCTGGCCAAAGGGCACGCGATGTCGATGTCACTGCCACAGCTGCAGACGATGGCAGAACGATTTCCCGAGGCCATCGTGCTGTTCGGCAGCCGCGACGGCCCACGCCTGGCTGCTGCGGCCCTGTGCCTGCGTCTGGGCGACGGCATCCTGTATGTCTTCTATTGGGGGGACCAGCCCGGTTACGCCACGCTCAGTCCCGTGGTCGGCATTGCCGATGCGGTGTACCGTCATTGCCAGCAGGAGGGGCTGCGGCTGCTCGACGTGGGCACATCGACCGTCGATCACGAACCTCACCATGGCTTGATCCAGTTCAAGCGGGGCCTGGGCTTCACCGAGTCCCTGAAGCTGCGCCTGCTCAAGGCGATCTGATGCGGCAACCGATCCCGACACCACCATGAGCCGAAACATCGTCGAGTACACGGCCTCCTACGAGCACCTGCCGTTCGAGCCGATCCAGGCCGCCTACCGCAGGCGCCGGGTGCTGACGGAGATCGCGCGGCACCGGCCGGCCCGCCTGCTCGAGGTCGGGTGCGGGCATGCGCCGCTGTTTGGCGACCTCGAAGGCATGGCCATCACCGTGGTCGAGCCCGCCCCGGCGTTCGCCGAGCGGGCGCGCCTCGGTGCCGCTTGCCGACCCGATGTCCACGTGGTCGAGGCTTTTCTCGAGGACGCCGACCTGTCGCCCGCACGGTTCGACATGGTGGTGGTGGGCTGCCTGCTGCACGAGGTCGACGATCCGCAGTCCTTGCTGGCCGCGGTTCGCCGCCATTGCGATCCGAACACCGTGCTGCACCTGAGCGTGCCCAACGCGAACTCGCTGCACCGCCTGCTGGCTGTGGCCATGGGGCTGATCGACAGCCCGAAAGCGCTGTCCTCGACCCAGTTGACGATGCAGCAGCGCAGCACCTACGACAGCCAGGCCCTGCATGCCGAGCTGAAACGCGCGGGCTTCCAGGTGACCGACAGCGGCAGTCTGTTCGTCAAGCCCTTCACCCATGCCCAGATGCAGCAACTGGTCGACCAGGGCTTCATGACGACGGCCATGCTCGACGGGCTGGACCGGCTGGCCGAGGTCCAGCCGGACCTGGGGTCCGAGATCTGGGTCAATGCGAGGTTGGCTGATGGATGAACCGCTGCTCATCGGGAACAACGTGGCGCTGCTGGTGGCCGCGGTCGAACTCGAACGGCGCGGGCGGCGGCCGATCCTGGTCACCGACGGCAAGCCGCTGGGTGGACATTTCGCGGGTGCGCGGATCGGCGAGGCGCGCTTCGACGTCGGGATGGTGCAGCTGGAAAAGATCGCACCCACCGCCGCGCAGGCGCGGCTGGCCACGTACGACCCGCGCCAGCGCAACGACTGGACCCGCTTTGCCGACCGGGCCGCAGCCTGGCTCGATGCCTGCGAGCCCCTCGTGCGCGCACCGACGCCGCAGTGTCTGGTCGAGGGACGCTGGGTGCCCGACTACCTGATCGCCAACCGGCTGGAGGGGTTCCGCGGCGTGCAGGTGGAGGCCCCGCCACGGCTCGAGCGAGACGACCCGCGCCACGCCAGCCACAAGACCACGGGCCCCGCCTACGAGCGACTCAGCTACGCAGACGCAGCCCGTGTCAATCATGGCGATGCGCTGCACGCCCGGTTCATCGAGCCTTTCGTCCGCAAGCTGACCGGGCATGGGTCCGACGTGCTGCTGGCGCGCTACCACCGTGCGGCCTGGGCACCGCTGTACTACCCGGAAACGCTGGCGGCAGCGCTGCGGGGTGAGGCCGTCGGCATCGACGAGTACCCGTTCTGGACCAACCGCACCGGGTGTGTCGGCGATCTCGTGGCCCGGCTCTGCGATCGGGTGTCGAGCAGCGACCGGGTGCGTGTCGTCACCGAGCCGCCGTCGTCGCTGCTGGCCGCAGCCGGTCGCTGGTGCGTGACCACGCCCTCCGGCCGCATGGCCTCGGATCGGATCGCGCTGGGGCTGACCGTCGAGCGGGCGAGGGCGTTGCTCGGCCTGGCACCGCTGCCGGCACCGCTGGCCGCATCGGTCGTGGTGATGTTCTGCCTCGTGCGTTCGGACGCCATCCGCCGGCACACCTCCTGCCTGATGGTGGTCGACGAGGCGTTCGCCACCTACCGGCTCACCGATCAGGATGCGCTGGCCGGCCGCGATCCCGCGTGGCACCGCGTCGTGGTCGAGGCCAGCCCCGACAGCCTGCTGCACCTGGCGAACGGCGAGGCCCCGCAGGACGTCCTGCTGCGCGAGCTGCATCAACTTCTGAGCCTGGCGGGCGACGACGCCGTGCAGGTGCTCAAGACCATGACCGCCCGAAATGCGCTGGCCCTGCCGACGGCCGACGAGGTCGATCGCTCGGCCGCAGCGCACGACGAGCTGGCCGCGGTTGCGCCCGGTGCTCAGTTGACCGGCGGTCTGCTCGGCTACGGCGCGATGTCGATGAACGACCAGATCATCCAGGGATTGAAGATGGCCGAGGAATTCGAATGAATGCACGTGCACAAGCGCTGGAGCTGATCGCCCAGCGATACCACCTCAACGACCAGGTGCCCGACAAGTTCATCGAGGACATTTGTCAGCAGCATTGCTGCGACTGGCTGCAAACGCTGATCGCACCGACCGATCGGGTGATCGAGCTGGGCTACGGCGAAGGCATCACATTGACCCGCCTGGCGCCCCGCGCCGGTCGTTACACGGTGGTCGAAGGCGCGCAAAGCCTGGTCGCCTTGATGCGTGAGAAGCACCCGGAGATCGAAGCCGCCCACGCCATGTTCGAGGACTACCAGCCTCAAGAGCCCTGCACCAAGCTGCTCGCGCTGCATGTGCTGGAGCATGTGGACGACCCGGTGACGCTGCTGCGCCATCTGCGCAGCTGGCTGACGCCGGAGGGCGAGCTGGTGGTGGTGGTGCCCAACCGGGATTCTCTGCACCGTCAGCTGGCGGTGTTGATGGGATTGCAGCCGGCGCTCGACACGCTCAGCGCCCGCGACCATGTGGTCGGTCACCAGCGCGTCTATGACCTGCCGTCGCTGGAGTCCGATCTTCGTGCCGCCGGATTCGAGCCGATCGATCGCCGCGGCTTCTTCTTGAAGACGCTGCCCAACGGCATGATGCTGGACCACTCGCCAGCGCTGGTGCAGGCCCTCAATCTGCTGGGCGATCGGCTGCCGGTGACGATGACCGCCAACCTGGCTGTCCGCGCGCGCCTGTCGACCTGATCAGCGGGCCGCTGCCCTGCGCACCGGGCCCGGCGGCTGGCCCAGGCCGCCGCCTCACCCTTGAAGCAACTGCTTCAGCGCGTGCTTGAACTGGCGATGCGAGTGCGTGTCCAGGTAGAGCTGGCGAGCCTGCCGGCTCAGTTCGCCGTGGCGCGCTCCGACCGACGCCAGCACCGCAGCGAGTTCCTCGGGCGTGGCCCACTTCAGGCTGCGGCTGGCGTACAGGCACTCGTTGTCGGCCAGGCCGTAGGCCTGCGCACTCTCGAAGTACGCCAGCGGATAACCACAGCCCTGCGCTTCGATGGCAGCGCGGCCACCACCGATCGGTGCGGAGCCGATGTAGACCGCGGCATCGAGTGCCTTGAGGTGGTCCCACAGCGACGGGACCAGGCCATGGTGCACGAAGCGGCCGGGATCGATGGCATGCGCACCGAGGTGCTGCCGGATCTCCTGCACCCAGCTGTCGTCCAGCGGGCCGATGTGGTGATAGACGCCACGCACGGCGCCCAAGGCGGCCCGCACGATCTGCTGCAAGGCCATCGGGCCGTTGCGCATGAACTTCGCAGGATGTCCCGAGCTGGCCACCGAGTAGTCGTTGCCGGAGATTTCCGGAAACACCTTCAGCCCGTGGTCCGGTGCATGCAGCGGCAGCAAGCGAGGCGATGTCGACAGGTGGTTCGCGCAGATGTCCTGAGCGCCCTTGCTCAGGTCCACATGAACCAGACCTGCAATCGTGCAGCCCAGGCTGGGGTTGTGGTCGCCATGGTGGAACAGCACCTTGCGCGTCTGCGGGATCGACAGCGTGGCCACGTAGGGGATCGGGTCCTGGTGGTGTCCGAAGTAGAGGATGTGACGTGGCCGCATGGCCTCGGCAAACCGGCGCAGGTTCTGCGCCTTCGCCCAGCCGGATCCCGAAGGAACCACCACCAGCGTGCAGTGCTTGAAGCGCTGGGTGAGCTTGTCGATCATCTCCGGCTGACGGTCGTAGGTGTCGAACAGGTCCGTCAACACCACCACCGCGCGATCGACCTCGTGAGAGATGTCTTCCAGCACGCGGGAATGGCCACCCAGCTCGTAGAGCTCGGTCGCGATGATCAGCGCCCCGCTGCGCGGTGCGGCACCCCGGCGGGTTTTCCCGGCGGCGGGTTTCGCGACGGGCAACAGGCGGCCCAGCTGTTCGATGTGCCGGTCCAGCTGCGGGTAGTACAGCGCAGCGCGTTCGAATTCAGGCCGCCGGTAGGTGTGATGCACCCCGGCAGCCAGCGCGCGCATGGCATTCGGGTAGTCGCTCTGCGCCAGGTGCGCCGCGATCTCCTGGTCGATGTCGTCGACCAGCAGTTCACGCTGCGCGGTGCAGCGTTGCACCGACGGTGCTGACGGGGCCGATGCCGACGCGGGTGCCGGTGCCTGCGTCGCGGGCGGTGCATCGGACGCTGCGCCGGCGGCGCGGCTCAGGAAGGTGGCATCGATCGTGCCGCACAGGGTCGGGATCGGCCCGAAGCTGGCGTGCTTGCGCGCCAGCAGCGCCGCGGAATCGAAGAAGGCTGGGGGCAGCTGGTAATCGGTGACCGAGTTGTGGAACAGCGGGAGCCGCACGATCTGCGGAAACACCTGGTGCTCGCAGATCGCGGTCAGACACAGGTCGGTGCCCCACAGGTGCCAGCCGAGCGCCGGGTCGATGCGGTGGATGGAGTCGCGTGCGATCACGATCGCCAGCTCATCGATCGACACCGCCTTGTCCGATGCCGGGTGATCGGCAGCGTGCAGCCGGTCGATCACGAAGCCAGCCGGCTCATAGGCGCGCGTGCCTGTATTGACCCCCATGCCGACGAAGCCGATCAGCGCGCGCCGGCGATCGGCGGCCGGAATGCTGGCCAGCAGCGCATGCAGGCGTTGTCCGAAGCCGGCGGGGAAGTAGACGTCCTGGTGGCACAGCAGCACCCACTCGGCATCGCAGCTGGGCAAGGCCTTCTGCAGGGCTTCGGCGGCATCGTGCGCATGGCGGCACGAGACGATGCGCGCATCGACCTCGCGCAGACCGGGCGACTGCTCGATGTTGAGTCGCAGCTGTCGCTCGCGGGTGGTGGGCACCACGACGGTGAAGTTCGCCACCGCGGGCGAGGTCGGTGCCGTTGCGAAGGGGCGCTTGGCGCAGATCACGAACTGGTCGATCGTGAGCGTGCGCTGTGCGGTGCCGCGTGGAATGTCGAGCAGCTCGGCGATCGACAACGCTGCGGCGGCAATGCCTGCGCTGCGGGGTTCGGCGTCGCGACGACCGGCCAGTGTCGGCATCCAGCCAGCGTCCATCAGCAGCTTGTAGACCGAGGCCGGTGACTGGGTGCGCACATCGGCCACCCCGGCGATCAGGGATTCGCTGAGGTCGGCCTCGATGATGCGTTCGATCGTCGACAGCGAGGCGCCGTTCTCCAGCTGCAGCACGAGCGTGGCGTCGGCACGGGTCAGCGGTTCCAGGCGCTTCAACAGCGCGCAGGCCTCGTCGCGGCCACCCAGGCCGGCGCCCAGCACGATCAGATCGCACGGCGTGTCGATGTCCGACAGCGCCGTGGGATCGTCCGCGTGGTGCCAGTGCGCCTGCGGATGGCATTGCCGGTAGGTGTGGGACAGCTCGGTGCCGCATCCGATGGCCAGCACGTGCTGCGCCTCGGGCAGCGCGTTCAGCAGCAGCGGGTCGAGCGGGCGAGGCCGCTCGCGCGGCGTCGTGCGCTGGCCGTGGACGATGACTTCGACCGCAGGTCGCGATGCGGTGGGGTGGATGGCGGTGGTGATCATCAGGGGCAGTCCGGTCGTGGCGAGGTCCGCAGGCGCTCAGTCGGCCAGCGCCACCTGCGTGTGGGGGTGGGCAGCCTGGGTCGGTGCGGCAGGCAGCGTGGAGGCGTCTGGCACCGACTCCACGAGGGCCTGCTCGGGCCCGTCGTCGCGAAAGATGTCGTCGTCTGGCAGCCGCAGGTCGGCCTGCATCGTGCGAGCCAGCGTGCGCTCGCGCGCCGTGGTTTCGACCTTCTTCAGCGCCACGCGCATGAACGCCGCGTTCTCCTTGCTGCAGGGTTGCAGCTTCAGGTCCAGGTAGCTGGAGCCGATCATCTCGAAGCGGTGCTCGAACCAGCCGAGGTACCAGAACCACTCGCTGTAGTAGATCCACGAGTTCTCGTTGAGCGCGCGCACATGCGTCGGGTCCTGCCAGGCGGTCATGGCGCGCTCGTAGGGCACCTCGATCTCGAAGCGGCCACCCTCCTTCAGCAGGGTCAGCGCGTTGGTCATCAGCTGCGTCAGGTTCGGCACATGCTCCAGCACGTTGTTGGCATACAGCACCTCGATCGACGCCGCAGCGAGCTCGATCTGCCCGCCATAGCGGCTGTCCATCGTCAGGGGCAGCACCAGCGGGGCGCTCAGGTCGAGCACCACGTCGGGCTCGGCGCGGTCTTGCACGTCGAGATTGAGCCAGCCGGGGCGGTAGTCCTTGCCCGAGCCCAGGTTGATGTGGGTCGGCCGCCAGGCCCCGGTGTCGCCGCTGCCCAGCCGGTTGATCCCGTGGCCCTGCATGAAGCCAACGCCGAACAGCAGCAGCTCGGCATAGTCGTCGATCGGGTCGTGCGTGCGGAAAGCTGCCAGCTGCCGATGCGCTTCGTCGACATACGCCGGCGTGGCGAAGTGCTGGCTGAAGAACGATTCCAGCGCGTTGCCGGCCGGATCGATCCAGAACACCGCGTCCTCGAAGGCGGCCGGGGCGTGCGCTGCCGGGCGACGTTCAGAGATCACCGGCGTGCCCATCGACAGGCACTGGAACACGCGCGCCTGCTCGAAACGCGCGCTGTCGTAGAAGCTGCAGTTCAGCACCGCCTTCGATTGCCGGATGTAGGCATCGCGCTCGGCGCCGTACAGCGGGTGATCGAACATCGCCACCGACACACCGGTGGCTTCGATGCGGTCGATGAACGCACGCCGGCGCGCGTTCATGCTGCCGAAGAACAGCAAGTCGATCGGGCGGTCGGCCAGCGGCAGGGGGTCGGCCGGTTCGAGGTACGGCGCATGCAGGAACGGCAGCACAGGCACGTCGGCCGGATCGTCGGCATAGGCCCGCACATTCGCCGCGTCGTAGTCGGCGACCGCAGAGGTGCGCAAGAGCTTCAGATAGGCCTCGCTGACCGCCGCACCGCCGTCGCCCAGTTGCTCCAGATTGAAGAAGATGCAGGCATGCCGCCGGCGCCAGTCTTCCGGAAAGCCGAGGTGGGCACCGAACACGATGTTCAGCGCATCCTCGCGCAGCCGGTTCTTCGCCACCGTGACCGTGGCCCCGAGCCGCCGCAGCTGGTAGCGCACATAGCGGGCTTGATCGAGCAAGCCGAGCGAGTGCACGTAGCCGGCGGGCTGCATCACAGCGATGTGGATGTTGGGCAGGGAAGTGGTCATGGGAGGGACTCGCTGTCGGCGTGATGCCAGATGAGATCGATCCTAGGCAGCCAGCCTGCGGGTGGTGCTTGGATCAAGCCGTCGAAACGGCTGCTATTCCTGGGGTGGTTGCCTGGCGAGACCGCGCCTTGCGTGGCACTGCGCCGGGTATTCGCCCCGGCGGGCGAGTCACTTTTTCTGCGGGGCCAGAAAAAGTAACCAAAAAGAGGCCCTGAACACCAGCCATTTGGGGACCACGCTGCGGCTACAGGTGAACGGCAAAGGCTCTGGCACGAGAACCCGCACCGAGGACCCGAAGGGTCGAGGCGTAGAGAGACCGCATGTTTGAACCTGAGCGAGGTAACCGAGGCGGTAGCTCGGAGAGTGTTCTCGAGCCAGAGCCGACGAAGTAGGCGTGTAGCCGAAGCGAGCCACTCAAATGGCTGGTGTTGGGGCACTCTTCTTTGGTGACTTTCTTCTGTGCCAGCAGAAGAAAGTTACTCGGCAGCCGGGCCGAAACCCGGCGGGCTGCACCGCAAGACAAACCCCATCCACTGCCAGAAGAGCGCAGCCCCGGCGGGTGCCCGCCAGCTCAGCTTGCTGCCGCCAGCGCCTCGGGCGCCAGTCCGGCGCGCGACCTCTCGACCATCCGCCGGTACAGCGACTCCAGGTCGTTCGCAAAGCGGGCGCCGTCGAACAATGGCGTGGTGGAACGCCCGCGCTCCAGTTGCGCGCGCATCGCCTGCAACCGCTCGGGCTGCTGCAGCAGTGCGATCACACCAGCTTCGTAAGCGGAGGCGCTGGTGAAGACCAGGTTGTCGAGTCCGACCGTGGCAAGCAGGCTGGCCGCGACCCGCGACGCGAAGGACTCGCCGATCACGGTGGCCAGCGGCACGCCCATCCACAGCGCATCGCTGGCCGTGGTGTGTGCGTTGCAGGGCCAGTTGTCGAGCATCAGATCGGCGAGTGGCAGACGCGCCAGGTGATCGCTGACACCCGCCCGGGGCGCAAAGATCAGGCGTTCCGGCGCGATGCCGTGCTGCGCCGCCTCGCGCCGCAGGTTGTCGGTGGCCTGCGGGTTGTCATACAGCAGCCACAGCACCGCACGGGGCACGGCCTGCAGGATGCGTATCCAGACGCCGAAGGTCTCCGGCGTGAGCTTGAAGCTCTGGTTGAAGCAGCCCAGCACCAGCGCCTCCGCAGGCAGCCCCCACTGCAGCCGGTCCGAGGGCGCGGGTCGGGCGCGATGGCTGTCGTTGGGCTGGTAGCAATGAGGCATCTGCGCAATGCACTCGGTGTACTGCGCAGCGTGCGACAACGGTGTCGTGACCGCATCGCCGATGAAGTAATCGATGCAGCGCATGCCGGTGGTGGCGGGAAAGCCGAGAAAGCTGACCTGCACCGGCGCCGGTCGGTAGGCCAGCACCGGCAGCCGGCTGCCCTGGGTGTGGCCCTTCAGCTCGACCAGCACATCGATGCCGTCGTCATGGATGCGCTGGGCCATCGCGCGGTGGTCCATGGTGCGCATGTCGACGAAATGCTCGCAGGCGGCACGCACACGATGCTGCATCTGGCTGTCGTCGTCCTTGCCGTACGAGTACAGCGTGACCTCGAAGTCGCGGGTGTTGCGGCGCTCCAGCGCTTCGACGAACAACTGGGTGGTCGCGTGGTTGTGAAAGTCGCACGACAGGTAGCCCACGCGGATCCGACCTGCGGCATCGCGCGGGCGCTTCTGCGGTGGCATCGGGGTGATGTGACCGGTATGGAAGACGGCGGCCTGTTGCGCGACGAACTTGAACAGCTCGGGCGGGTGGGGCATGCCGAGCAGAGCGAACGTGGCGCCTTCACCGGCCTCGCCCTTGCTCGGGTCAAGTTGCTGCATCGCGGTGATGGCCTCGGCGCAGGAGGCTTCGAAGTCACGCCAGTCGCAGGCGTACTGGCGCATGTGGATGGCCATCAGCCGCGCCGAGAGCCGGCTGGGCTGCAGAGCGATCGTGGTCAGGAAGCTCTCGGCCGCCGAGCTGTAGTCCTTCATGTCCTTGAGCACCAGGCCCAGCCGCAGATGCAGGCTGGCGTCGCAGACGTTGATCGCCATCGCCTTCAGGAATGCGTCGAGGGCCTCGTGATGCCGGCGCAGGTGCCACATCGCCGTGCCTTCGTTGACCAGAAACTCGAACGATGCCTGCGCCTCGGCGTTTCCACGTTGCTGCTCGAAGATGCGGGCCGCCTCGGCCCAGCGGTGCTGTTCCAGCAGCGAGATCGTCAGCACCTGCAGTGCTTGCAGATGGCGCGGGTCGTGCGACAGCGCGCGCCGAGCGGCCTCTGTCGCGGCGGCCAGGGCCCCGGCATGCACATTCGCAATCGCCAGCGACAGCCAGTCGCTCGCGGCAAATCGATGATCGCCGGACAGTTTGCTCAAGCCCTGCGCAGCATCGGCCCAGTTCTGCGTGGTCACGCATTGATAGGCATGGCGCTTGGCCTTCAGGTAGGCCGCATCGGCGTGCATGTGGGTAGGGGTCATCGGCAAGTCCTCAGGCGAAACAGCGCAGCGCGCCCTGTGGCGCACGCGGTCGAATCTAGAAGCATCTGCCCGCTGCAGATGGCTTGAAAAGCATGCCGTGGGCTGTGCTTTTCGCCGTGACAGGTCGACCGGTTTGCAAAATTTGCTCAAGTCGCCAGATGACCAGACGAAAACATTTCCAACGAGGCGTCTGTCCCAAGCTTCGTGGTCCGGAACAGCCGACCGCAGGTCCCCACAACCTATCAAAGGGGGGTTTGCAGGATGACTGCCGCCGGGCGCAGCCGGTCCAGGGACAACCGGAGAGTGCCTAGGCACCGACCGCCCGAAGACTGGCTCGATCGAGGTGGGGCAACCCGCCTCAGTCGAGGCAAAGCCGGCGTCCACGCCGGGAGTTCATCAACCTAAGGAGCTTTTTCATGGCACTGACCATCAACACCAATGTGAATTCGCTGACGGCTCAGCGCAACCTGAGCACATCGCAATCGTCGTTGTCCACCTCGCTGCAACGCTTGTCCTCTGGCTTGCGCGTCAACAGCGCCAAGGACGACGCCGCTGGCCTGGCCATCGCCGAACGCCTGAATTCGCAAGTTCGTGGATTGAACGTTGCTTCACGCAACGCCAACGACGGCATCTCGCTGGCGCAAACCGCTGAAGGCGCGCTGGGCAAGGTCACCGACTCGCTGCAGCGCATCCGCGAACTGGCCGTTCAATCGTCGAACGCCACCAACAGCGCTGACGACCGCAAGGCACTGCAAAACGAAGTGTCGCAACTGCGCGATGAAATCGACCGCGTTGCCAAGACCACCACCTTCAACGGCACCAAGCTGCTCGATGGCTCGCTGACCGGCGCCACCTTCCAGATCGGTGCAGGTTCGGGCGAAAACATCACCATCGCTTCGCTGACGAACGCCACGTCGGAAAAGCTGTCGAACGTCACCTACGGCTCCAACGACCTGGCCGACATCAGCACCGGTGCCCTGACCAGCCTGACCGCGATTGCCGATGGCGCCCTGAAGATCACGGTCGGCACCACCGAATACAGCCTGTCCGGCATCGCTGCGGCGAACTCTGCCGACCAGCGTCTGGGCCAAGTGGCAGAAGCCATCAACCGCCGCACGGCCGACACCGGCGTGACCGCCTACCTGTCGAAGCAGACGGACGGCCAGTACGCACTCGCCTTCCGCTCGAGCAAGGTCGACTCCGCCGGTACGGCTGATGCCGTGTCCTTCGGTGGTGGCTTCACTGTGGCTGCGACCGGCTTTGCCGACGGCAGCGTCAGCATCGCCAGCACCACGGTGACGGGTGTCGACGCGCTGACGGTCACGACCACCGAAGACGCCTGGCTGGCCATCAAGCAAGTCGACAACGCGCTGGATCAAGTCAACAGCGCCCGTGCAACGCTCGGCGCGGTTCAAAGCCGATTCGAAGCCGCGGTGTCGAACATCGCGATCCAGGCAGAAAACACCTCTGCTGCACGTGGTCGCATCGTCGATGCCGACTTCGCCTCGGAAACCGCAAGCCTGTCCCGTGCTCAGGTGCTGCAACAAGCGGGTACCGCCATCGTGGCGCAGGCCAACCAGTTGCCGCAGCAGGTCCTCAAGCTGCTGCAGTAAGAAGGTCTGTGGGTTGCCGCTCACGCGGCACCCTGATTCGAATGCCCGGCCGAGTGCCGGGCATTTTTCATTTCCGAAGGCAATAAGGCGGGCCTTCACGCGGCTTATCGATCGAATGAGGCTGCAAATCGTTCTTCAGAATTCGTCACATCAACAGCGGTCTTTTTGATCGCGACGGTACCGGCGGGTGGTCGGTTCCGGCTTCTGTAGACGTTGGAGACCGACCATGGCACAGACGATCAACACGAACATCAATTCGCTGACCGCGCAGCGCAACCTCAGCGCGTCGCAAAGCTCGCTGGCAACATCGATCCAGCGCCTGTCGTCAGGCTTGCGCGTCAACAGCGCCAAGGACGACGCCGCCGGCCTCGCGATTGCCGAGCGACTGAACACGCAGATCCGCGGCCTGAACGTGGCATCGCGCAATGCGAACGACGGGATCTCGCTGGCGCAGGTCGCTGAAGGCGCGCTCGGCAAGGTCAGCGACTCGCTGCAACGCATCCGTGAGCTGGCAGTGCAATCTGCCAACGCCACCAACAGTGCCAGCGACCGCGCAGCACTGCAGTCGGAAGTGGCGCAGCTGACCGATGAAGTCAACCGCGTGGCGAAGCAGACGTCCTTCAACGGTACCAAGCTGCTCGATGGCAGCTTCACCGCAGCCACCTTCCAGATCGGCGCCAACTCCGGCGAGGCGATCACGATTGCGGCGCTGACCAACGTCAGCACCGACGGCCTGTCGAACGTGACCTACGGGTCGGGCGATGTCACCGACATCAGCAGCACCGGCATCTCGACACTGACCGCCATCCCCAGCGGCACGCTGGCGATCTCGGTCGCAGGCACCGAGTACAGCCTGTCCGGCATCGCCGTGGCCCGCAGCGCGGAAGAGCGTCTGGGCCAGGTTGCCGAAGCCATCAATCGGCGCACTTCGGACACCGGCGTGACGGCTTATCTTTCCAAGCAGTCCGATGGTCAGTACACCCTGGCCTTCCGATCCAGCGTGGTCGATGCAGCCACAGCCACCGCCGCGGCAGTGACCTTCGGTGGCTTCACCGTGGCCTCGACCGGCATCGGCGACACGAGTGCGACCATCGCGTCGACCAACGTCGCAGGCTTCGGCACCCTGTCTGTTGCGAGCACCGAAACCGCCTGGCTCGCGATCAAGCAGGTCGATGACGCCCTTGACCAGGTCAACAACGCACGTGCCACCCTGGGTGCGGTGCAGAGCCGCTTCGAAACCGCGGTGTCGAACATCGCGATCCAGTCGGAAAACACCTCCGCTGCACGGGGTCGCATCGTCGATGCCGACTTCGCTGCAGAAACCGCGAACCTGTCCCGATCGCAGATCCTGCAACAGGCGGGTACCGCGATGGTCGCGCAGGCCAACCAGCTGCCGCAGCAGGTGCTCAAGCTGCTGCAAGGCTGATCGAACGTCCTGCGTCTTAGCCACTGCACACGACCCACGCGGTCCGATCGGGCTGGGTGGGTCGTTTTCGCTTCGGGCTCAAGTTCGATCGCGCGCGGCCGAAAGCTCACGAACACTGAAGGAGCGTTCTGATGACATCTTTGGCAACCCCTGGCATCGGCAGCGGTCTCGATGTCAGCGGCATCGTCGACAAGCTGGTGGCCATCGAACAGGCCCCGGTGGACCTGCTCACCAAGGCCAAGACGACGCTGCAGGCGAAGCTGTCTTCCTTCGGGCTGCTGAAAAGCTACACGACCAATCTGCACGATGCGGTGGCCCGACTCGCCGCGCCGACGCTGTGGCAACAGACCACCGCCCTGACCACCGACTCCAGCGCCGTGTCGGCCAGCTCCACCGCGTCCGCGCAGGCCGGAACGTACAGCGTGCAGGTATCGCAGCTCGCGCAGGCGCAATCGCTGGCGTCGGGCGTGTATGCCAGCAGCACCGCATCGGTAGGCACCGGCACACTGAAGATCGAGCTCGGCAGCTACGGCACCGGCAATGCGTTCACAGGGCAGACGCCCCCGCAATCGGTCGACATCGTGATCGGTGCCGGCGAGGATTCACTGGAAAGCGTGCGCGCCAAGATCAACGCAGCGAACGCCGGCGTGACGGCATCGATCGTCAAGGATGCCTCCGGTGCGCGGCTGGCCATCCAGTCGAAGGCCACCGGCATCACCAACGCGATCCGCATCTCCGTCACCGCCGACGCGGCGTTGCCGACGCTGCCCACCGATCCACCGTCGCTGGCCAGCCTGGCCTATGACCCGGGTGCCCCGACGGTCAGCCAGCTGACGCAGACGGTGGAGCCCAAGAACGCGCAGGCCACGATCAACGGCCTGGCGGTGACATCGACCACCAACACCTTCACCGATGCGATCGAGGGCGTTTCGCTCAACGTGGCCAAGGTGACGACCGCACCGGTGCAGATCCAGGTCGGCCCCAGCAACGACGCCTTCAAGAAGGCCATCACCGATTTCGTCAAGGCCTACAACGACATCAACACCTACCTGACGGCGCAGACCAAGTACGACCCCGACACCAAGGCAGCGGCCACCCTGCAAGGTGACGGGGCGACGCTGTCGCTGCAGCGGCAGCTGCGCTCGGCCATCACGCTGCCCAGCGGTGCATCCACGACGTTCCAGACGCTGTCGGATCTCGGCATCCAGGTTCAGTCCGGTGGCGGTCTGCTGGTCAACGACGCCAAGCTCACGACGGCGCTGGGCAACCTGAGCGAAGTGTCCAAGGCCTTCACCAACACCGGGTCGGGCACGACCGGTGATCCATCGGTGGGACTGGCGGTTCGGCTGACAGCGCTGACCGCGGCCCTGACCACGACCGATGGCGCGGTGAGCACGCGCACCGCGGCGTTGCAGGCCTCCATCAAGCGCAACGACGACGACGTGGCGGCCCTGCAGACACGCATTGCCGCCACCAAGGCCAGGCTGTTGCAGCAGTACGGCTCACTCGACACCAAGATCAGCCAGTTGAACAGCCTCAACACCTACATCAATCAGCAGTTCTTTGCGACGAACAAGAAGGACGCCTGACGAGATCGTGCGCTCAAGTGCGGCCTGCGCCGTGCCGATAAAAAAAGCACTCGGACTTCTTCAGGACACCAGCGATGTTTGCCGCCGCCAACCCCTTCCGAAATGCCAGTTTCAGCGGTCAATCGAACGTCTATCGAGAGGTCGGTGTTTCATCGGCTGTCGATAGCGCGAACCCGCACCGACTGGTCGAAATGCTCTACGACGGACTGCTCGAATCGATCGCCCAGGCACGCGGTGCCATGCGAACGAACAACATCGAGCTGAAGTGCCGCAGCGTGAGCCGTGCGGTGCGTATCGTCGAGGAGGGTCTGCTCGACGCGCTGGACATGGCTTCCGGTGGCGAGCTGGCTGCCAACCTGGGTCTGCTGTACGGCTATGTGTCGCGTCGCCTCACGCTGGCCAACCTGCGCAACGACGAGGCCATGCTGCAGGAATGCGCCGACCTCGTGCAGCCCTTGCGCGATGCCTGGTCGCAAATTGCCGCGCAGGCTGCAGCCCCAGCGCCGAAGCGAGTGGTCAACGGGTGAAGCCGCAGCCGCAACCAACCCCCAACGGAACTGCCATGAGCTCCACCTTGCTCGAATACTACGAAGCCATCGAGCGCGCCAGCCAGGACATGCTCGAGGCGGCACGCAATGGCAACTGGGATGCCGTGGTCAAGCTCGAAGGCGCTTGCGCGTTGCTCATCTCGCAGCTCAAGCATGCCGCGGCGGATCAGCAGCTCGCCAGCGAGGAGAAGCAGCTGAAGTCGCGCATCATGCAACGCATCCTGGTCAACGATGCAGAGATGCGGGTGCTGGCCGAGCCGTGGCTCGAAGGGCTCGACCACCTGCTGGGCGGTGCACGCGCCACATTGCACTGAGCACGGCCAGGCCATGGACACGCTGCCGATGCCGCTGGACGCTGTCGCTGCCGCGCATGGCGGCCTCGACGACTTCCACATCACGGCGCCGGTCGAGATTGCAGCCATGCTCAAGCAGCTGCTCGACGCCAATGTGGTGCTCAATCTCAATGCACCCAACGGGACGGCCGTGGCCGCCACGCTGTGGACGGTCGATGCCGCACGCGGCGTCATCAGCTTCAGCGCCGACGCCCAGTCTCCGCAGTTGCAGGCCCTGATCGAATGCAACGAGGCGGTGGCCGTGGGCTACCTCGACAGCGTGAAGGTGCAGTTCGATGTCCAGGAGCTGCTGCTGGTGCACAACACGCGCACCAGCGCGATCAGCTGTGGCTATCCCCGCGACATGTTCCGTTTCCAGCGGCGCAACGGCTACCGCGTGCGGCCGCTGCTGCGCCACACGCCGTCGGCCCGCCTGAACCACCCGATGCTGCGCGACATGCCGCTCGCGCTGCGTGTGCTCGACGTCAGCATCGGAGGCTGCGCGCTCTTCCTGCCGGACGATGTCCCGATGATCGAGCCCGGCGTGCTGCTCAACGGCGTCGAACTCGAGCTTGATGCCGATACCCGCATCACCACGCCGCTGCGGTTGCAGCACGTCACCTCGCTGCAGCACGACGCGGGCGGTGTCCGGCTGGGCTGCGAGATGGTCAATGTCAGCAACGACAGCCTGCGCACGCTGCAGCGCTACATCGACCAGACACAGAAACGTCGGCGCCTGATGGCCTCAGGCTGAGGACTAGCCCACGTTTTGTTACATATCGATGACGGCATGCCGTCAAGTCCGATCTGCACTCGCCGACATCCAGGAAACAGGCAACCCGCCTCGATTCCAGGAGTGAATCATGAGTGTCAGCAAGGTTTCTCCCATCGGTTCGGTGGATCCGCCGGTCGGCCCCGTCCGTCCTGTCGACGCCGCCAGCGGATCGTCGCAGCAGTCGTCCCAGCAGGATCGCAAGCCGCCTGCTGCCCCTGAACCCGCTGCTCGCCGCTTCCCGTGGCTGAGCTGGGAAACGCGGCAGCTGGAAGCCGCCTCCAAGCAACCGTCACCCTACGGCCGCGTACCTTTGCTCGGCGAAACCCTGGACCAGAAGGTGTGATGTCCGGCGGGTCGTGAGCGCCGGCCTCACACCTGCATGTTCATGATGTCGCTGTAGGCCTGGACCAGCTTGTTGCGCACCTGGATCGTGGCCTGGAAGCCGATCTGCGCCTTCTGCATCGCAACCATCGTTTCTTCGATGCTGACGTTCGGGTTGTCGAGTTGCACCTCGCGCTGCAACCGGCCCGCTTCCATCTGAGAGTTGCTGACCGCACCCAGTGCCTGCGTCAGCGCGGCCTGAAATCCGCCGCCTGCCGTGGCCGCGGCGGCCTTCCCCAGGGGTTGTCCTTGCGTGTTCAGTCCGGCACGGGCCACCGCCTGGGCAAAGTCGAACGGCTTGAGCGTGACATTCATCGCGTACCCCTGGAATCCAACGCCGCAGACGCCTCATTCGGGCGCACGAGCGGCAGGTTTTGATGGGTCCATCGTAGCCAGACGTGTGCGCCACGATGGGGCGAACTGGCCGGGGTTTGGTTCGCTTCTCGATCCTTGGAAAGCCGCCTGCCGTTCGAATAATGGCTTCATCGGCCGGCGCTTTCGGCCTTGCACATGCACTGAACGAGAACGATGGACAACGCTGTCATTCTGAAGTCACCGGGTGCCCTGGACACCGCCCCCGGCTTCGGTACCCGCCTCGCGGGGCTGCCGACGAAAAGCAAACTCAACCTCGGTCTCGGTGCGGCAGCGCTGGTCGGCGTGGTACTGGCCATGCTCATGTGGAGCAGTCAGGGCGACTACAAGGTGCTGTACGCCAACCTGTCCGACAAGGACGGCGGCGCGATCATCGCCCAGCTGTCGCAGATGAACATCCCGTACCGCCATGCCGACGGCGGCAATGCGATCCTGGTGCCGTCGTCGATGGTTCACGACGCACGGCTGAAGCTGGCTTCGGCAGGTTTGCCCAAGGCCTCGGTCGGTGGCTTCGAGATGATGGATGGCGCCCGCTTCGGCCAGACGCAATTCCAGGAGCGGCTGACTTTCCAGCGCGGGCTCGAAGGCGAACTCAGCCGTTCGATCACCTCGCTGGCGGCCGTCGAAAGCGCGCGGGTGCACCTCGCGCTGCCGAACCAGAACGGTTTCTTCCGCGAGCAGCAAAAGCCCAGCGCCTCGGTCGTGCTGGCGCTGCACGCGGGGCGCACGCTGGACCGTGGCCAGGTGGCAGGCATCGTGCACCTGGTCTCCAGCAGCGTGCCCGAGATGAGCCCGAAGGCGGTCAGCGTGCTCGACCAGACCGGTGCGCTGATCTCCTCGCCGCCCGACGCCGACGCACAGGCGGGCCTCGACGCACAGCAATTGCAGTACGTGGCACAGATCGAGCGCGGCTACACCAAGCGCATCGCCGAGTTGCTGGAGCCGGTGGTCGGCCGCGACAACCTGCGCGCCAACGTGACCGCCGACATCGATTTCGCGCAGATCGAGTCGACCGAGAAGCTGTTCAAGCCTAACCAGGGCGCGAGCGCCGAAGTCACCCTGCGCAGCGAACAGACGACCGAGCAGATGGGCACCAACCCCGCCACGCCATCGGGCGTGCCTGGCGCGGCCAGCAACCAGCCGCCGCTGCCGGCGGCAGCGCCGATCACCGGTGCCGCAGCGCCACTGCAGACCGCGCAGGCGGGCGGCGCAGGCGGCAACAGCCGCCGCGAGGCCGTCAAGAATTACGAGGTCGACGAGACCGTGCGCGTGACGCGCAACGCCACCGGCACCGTCAAGCGGCTGAACGCGGCGGTGGTGGTCAACAACCGCACCGTCACCGACCCGAAGGGCAAGGTCACGCAGGTGCCGCTGGCACCGGAAGAGCTGGACAAGCTGACCGCGCTGGTGCAGGAAAGCATCGGCTACAACAAGGAGCGCGGCGACTCGGTGCGCGTGATCAACGCGCCGTTCAAGGTCGAGCCGGTGACGGTGGTCGATACCCCGGTCTGGAAGCAGCCGGAAATCCTCGACATGCTGCGTGCCGCTGCGGTCCCCGCGGGCTTGTCGCTGGTGGCACTGCTGGTGTTCTTCGGGATGATCAAGCCCGGCCTGAAGGCCGCACTCACCCCCACCGCGCCACCACCCGGCAGCACGATCGACGCCAGCGTCGGTGGCGCCGAGGCCTTGCCGGGCCTGGCAGCACCTTCGATGCAGATGCTGGAGGCACCACGCGACACGGCCCGGCTCGATGCCGCACGATCGCTCGCCAAGGAAAACCCGGCCGCGGTCGCGCACATCGTGCGCGGCTGGGTCAACGGCCAGGCTGCCTGATGGCCGCGCTACCCCTTATCCCCATCGCCCACGGATGACACGACGATGAGCGCCGATACACCGGAAGAAGGCCTGGAGAACGCCGCGATCCTGCTGATGTCGCTGGGCGAAGAGGAGGCGGCCGAGGTGTTCAAGTACCTGGCACCGAAAGAGGTGCAGGCACTCGGCGAGACCATCGCCAAGATGAAGGCGATCACCCACGATCGCGTCGAAGGCGTGCTGGCGAAGTTCTCGGAGATGGCCGGCGAGCAGAGCATGCTGGTGGCCGACAACGACGAGTACGTGAAGAGCGTTCTGCGCCGCGCGCTGGGCGACGACAAGGCCAATCTGCTGATCGATCGCATCCTGCAGGGCAGCGATGTATCGGGCATCGAAAGCCTGAAGTGGATGGACCCGCAGTCGGTGTCCGAACTGCTGCGCAACGAGCATCCGCAGATCGTCGCTGCGATCCTGGTGCACCTCGATCCCGATCAGTCGTCCTCGGTGCTGAAGATGTTCACCGAGCGCCAGCGCAACGAGGTGCTGGTGCGCATCGCGACCCTCGACGGCATTCAGCCCTCGGCACTGAAGGACCTCAATGAGGTGATGAGCAAGGTGCTGGCCGGCAGCGACAAGATGCGCAAGGCCTCGCTCGGTGGCGTGAAGCCTGCAGCCGAGATCATCAACCTGATGGGCGGCAGCATCGAGACCGCGGTGCTCGACTACATCCGTGAAGCCGACAACGAGCTGGCGCAGAAGATCATGGACAACATGTTCACCTTCGACGACCTGGAGAAGCTCGACGACAAGGCGATCCAGACCCTGCTCAAGGAAGTGCAGAGCGAGTCGCTGGTGATTGCCCTGAAGGGGGCCACGCCGGAGATGCGCGAGAAGGTGTTCCGCAACATGTCCACCCGCGCGGCCGAGACGCTGCGCGAAGACCTCGATTCGCGCGGCCCGGTGCGCGTCAGCGAAGTCGAGAGCGAGCAGAAGGAGCTGCTGAAGATCGTCCGCCGCCTGGCCGACGAAGGTCAGATCCAGTTGACGAGCGGCGGCGACGATGACTTCCTCTAAGTTCAAGAATGTGCCGCCCCCTGAGGGCGGTACCAAGACCTCGGCCTACGCACGCTTCATCCCGCGCGAGGAGCTCAGCTCGTTCGAAGCCTGGAACCCGAGCGCGTTGTCGGGTGCCGACCCGCAGGCGCATGCCGGCATGCCGACTGCCGAGCCCGAGGCGCCTGCGCTGTCGGTCGCCGAGCAACTGGCCGCGCAACTGCGCGCCGCGCGGCAGAGCGGCTATCAGGACGGCTACCGCGACGGGCTGGCCGCACTCGACGGATTCAAGCAAAGCTATGCCGCGCAGATCACCGCGCAGCTCGGCCGCCTGGTCGAGTCGCACGGTGCGCAGCTCGATGGCCTGCAACAGCAGCTGGCGCAGGCGATCGCGGTGTGCGCGACCTCGATGGCGCGTCAGGTCGTGCGCACTGAACTCAAGGTGCACCCGGAACTGATCGCCGCCGTGGCGCAGGAGGCCGTCGAGGCGCTGCTGCTGAGCGCGCGCCACGTCACCGTGCGGGTGCATCCCGACGACCAGCCGCTGGTCGCGCTGGGCGCTGCCGAGGCGCTGCAGGCCCGGGGCGCGAGGCTGATCCCCGATGCCAGCATCGCGCGCGGGGGCTGCCGTGTCGACAGCGACATCGCCAGCATCGACGGCACCGTGGCCACGCGCTGGCGCCGGGCCTCGGCCGCGCTCGGCTCCGAGGCCGAGTGGACCGAGACGGATGCGGACGCCCAGAGCCCATTGCACGACACCCCGGACGAGGGCGCCCGATGATCAACAGCCCGCTGGAGAACGACGCGCTGCAGCGCGCCGCCGAGAGCGCCCAGAGGGCGCAGGACAGTGCCGGTGCACGTTCCGATGACTGGACGCGCTACCTCGAGACCTTGCAGATGTTCGCCGCCGATCCGGTGGCCCTCGAAACCCAGGGCATGCTGGTGCGCGTGGCTGGCCTGGTGCTGGAAGCCGCCGGCCTGCGCGAGCCGGTCGGATCGGTGTGCGAGGTGCGCATGGCCGGCCAGCCGCCGGTGCCTGCCGAGGTGGTGGGCTTTTCCGGCGATCGCACCTACCTGATGCCCACGGGCGACGTGCATGGCCTGGCCAGCGGCGCCCGCGTGGTGCCGAAAACGTCACCGATGGTGCCGCTGCAGCTGGGCGCACCGCGCCACCCGTGGCGGCGCAGCCTGGACCGCACGCTGCACCTGCCGGTCGGTGACGGCCTGCTGGGTCGCGTCGTCGACTCGCATGGCCACCCGATGGACCGCAAGGGCCCGCTGCAGGATGTGCACAACGCGCCTCTGGTGCGCCGGGCGATCAATGCGATGGACCGCGACCCGGTGCGCACCCCGCTCGACACTGGCGTGCGCTCGATCAACGCGATGCTCACCGTGGGCCGTGGCCAGCGCCTGGGTCTGTTCGCCGGCACCGGCGTCGGCAAGTCGGTGCTGATGGGCATGATGGCCCGCTACACCGAGGCCGACGTGATCGTCGTCGGGCTGATCGGCGAGCGCGGCCGTGAAGTCAAGGAATTCATCGAGGACATCCTCGGCGCCGAGGGCCTGGCGCGCTCGGTGGTGGTGGCCGCACCGGCCGACGCACCGCCGCTCACCCGCATGCAGGGCGCCAGCTATGCCACCGCGGTGGCCGAACACTTCCGCGACCGCGGCCAGCACGTGCTGCTGCTGATGGATTCGCTGACGCGTTACGCGATGGCGCAGCGCGAGATCGCGCTGGCGATCGGCGAGCCGCCGGCCACCAAGGGCTATCCGCCCAGTTGCTTTGCCAAACTTCCTCAGCTGGTCGAACGCAGCGGCAATGGCACCGCCGGCAGCGGATCGATCACCGCGATCTACACCGTGCTGACCGAGGGCGACGACCCGCAGGACCCGATCGCCGACGCGGCGCGAGGCATCCTCGACGGCCACATCGTGCTGTCGCGCGAGCTGGCCGAAGCCGGCCACTACCCGGCGATCGATGTCGAGCGCTCGATCTCGCGGGTGATGACGAATGTGGTGCCGGCCACGCACATCGAATCGGCACGCCGTTTCCGCCAGCTGCATTCGAAGTACCAGAAGGCGCGCGACCTGATCCAGCTGGGCGCCTATGCACCCGGCCACGACGCCGAACTCGACAGCGCGGTGCGCCTGCACGCGCCGATGACGCAGTTCCTGCAGCAGGACATGCACCAGCCCGCCCACCTCGACAGCAGTGTCGAGTGGCTGCGCGCGGTGGTGTCGGGCTGACCTGTTTCCCTCTGAACCGAGGCACTGACGATGAGCATCCTGCAACCCCTGATGAGCCTGCTGGGCCAAGTCGAGCGCGAGCGCGACGACCTGGCGCTGGCCTGCCAACGTGCCGCGCAAGTGCAGCAGACCGCTGCCGCGCAGGCGCAGCAGTTGCTGGTCTACCGGCGTGACTACGAGCAGCGCTGGGCGCACCAGTTCCGCACCGATGGGCGCATGGAACTGGTCAACTGCTACCGCGGCTTCATGGAGCGTCTGACGCAGGCGGTGGACCAGCAGTGCGCTGTCGCTGCCCGGGCCGATGCCGAGCTCGACAACGCACGCCTCGCCCTGCGCGAAGGCGAAATGCGCGTCGCCTCGGTGCGCAAGCTGATCGAACGCCGTGTGGCCGAAGCGCACACCACGGCGCAGCGCCGCGAGCAGAAGGCGTGCGATGAATTCGCGTCGCGCGCCACCTGGAATCGCGCGGCCGCAGGCCTGGCAGGTGCTGCATGAGCGCGCTGGACCGCTCCCAGGCGCTGAACGCGCTGAACCTGAAGCCGTCGCTGCCTGCTGCCGCCGCCGCTCCCGCCAGGAACCAGGACAAGGGGCCCGAGGGGCAGGAAGAGACGAGCAAGGCCCGCTTCTCGCGACTGCTGGCCAACAGCCGCGCAGAGGCGTCTCAGAAGCCCGCGGACACACCTGATCGCACCGCGAAGACGCCGGCATCGCCGACGCGATCCGCACGCGCTGCCGCACGAAACAGCGACGACCCTGCCGACAAGGCGGCCGACGAGGTCGAGGCTCCACCATCATCGACGCCCTCTCGAGCGGGCGTGGCCGCGCGTGGCTCGACGGCGCGCGATGCGCAGGACACGGCGTCCAGCGACGACAAGGCGACTGACGCTGAAAGCACCGCGAACGCGGCAGCGCCTGAAGCCGCACCGCCGTCTGCCAGCGGCAACGCCAGTGACCTGGCTGCATGGCTGGCCAGTCTGCCGCCCGCCCCCACGGCCGTCCCGATGGCACCCCCGACAGCAGGCGACGCCGGCGCAGCGCCTGGCGATGCGGCGGACGGCACCGACCCGACGACGAATCTGCTGGCCACGCTGGGCAAGGCAGGGCCGGGCATGGCCGGTCTCGAGACAGCGGCCACCGCTGCGGCGGCCGTGAAAGGCAGCGATGCCGGTGCAGCCGATGCCCTCGCATCGACCCCCGAACGCTGGCTGGGCCCGACCGCGCCGACCCCTGCGCTTGCCGATTCGAAAGCCCTCCCGGACACGAACGCCGGCGCGGCCGCATTGCCCTCGGCATTGCTGGCAAGCCTCGCTGCGGGGACGCTCGGGGCCGGCAAGAGCCAGGACGCACCCAAGACCAGCGTTGCACTCGATGCGCTGCCGCTGGCGTCGAGCGCGGCCATCGCTGGCCACGGCGTGGCCTCGCTGGCACGGTCCATCGACACCCCGGCCTCGGCGAGTGCCGCGGTGCCCACCCCGGTGGGCGACCCTGGATTCCACGAGGCCCTGGCCGCCCAGGTCAGCGTGTTCGCCCGTGCCGGGCTGTCCAAGGCCGAGCTGCACCTGAACCCGGCCGAGCTGGGCCCGGTGTCGGTCCACATCATGATGAACGGCGACCAGGCCCGGGTCGACTTCGGTGCCGACCGAGCGCAGACCCGGCAGGCCATCGAGGCCGGCTGGGCCGAGCTGGCCGCATCCCTGCAGGACGCCGGCTTCACCCTCAGCGGTGGGGGTGTTTCCGAGCAGGCACAACGCCAGGCCGCCGAGCGTCAGGCGACGCCGCAGGGCCCCCGAGCCGACCGCACGTTGGTGGTCGACGACGTGCCAGCCGCCTCCATCGTGGCGGCCCGGCCGCGGGCTGGATCGGCGCTGGATCTGTACGCTTGATTCCTTGACCTGCCGTCTGCTTTTCCTCGGTGAGACCTTGCTGTGCGTGGCACTGCGCCGGGAATTCGCCCCGGCGGGCGAGTCACTTTTTCTGCGGGGCCAGAAAAAGTAACCCAAAAGAGGCCCTGAACACCAGCCATTCGGTTGTCACGCTGCGGCTACAGGTGAACGGCAAAGGCTCTGGCACGAGAACCCGCACCGAGGACCCGAAGGGTCGAGGCGTAGCGAGACCGCATGTTTGAACCTGAGCGAGGAAACCGGGGCAGTGGTTCGGAGGATGTTCTCGAGCCAGAGCCGATGAAGTAGGCGTGTAGCCGAAGCGAGCCACTCAAATGGCTGGTGTTGGGGCACTCTTCTTTGGTGACTTTCTTCTGTGCCAGCAGAAGAAAGTTACTCGGCAGCCGGGCCGAAACCCGGCGGGCTGCACCGCAAGGCAACCCCCGCCACCCGGCGTATGCAATCGCCAATTCCGCCCTCTTTCCACCCCTTATCGACGCTTCGCCCAGACGCCCCATTTTGATAATGGATCGAACGTCGGCGTGCGGCCTTTCCGTGGGACGCCGCCGACCCGAGACTCTCATCTGAAGGATCCGTCATGGCCACTGCTGCCGCTGCTGCCCCCGCTGTTGTCGATGCCGATGTCGTCGCGCCGAAGAAGGGCAAGAAGAAGCTGATCATCATCATCGCAGCGGTGCTGGCGGTGCTGTTGATCGGTGGTGGCGTCGCTGCCTACGTGCTCAAGCAGAAGGCCGCCGCCGCCGAGGCTGCGGCAGAAGCCGAAGATGGTGACGCACCCGTCGCCAAGGAAGAGCACGCCAAGAAGGACGAACACAAGGCCCCGCCGGTCTTCGTGGCGCTGGACCCGTTTGTCGTGAACCTGGCTGACCGTGAGGCCGAGCGCTTCGCGCAGATCGGCGTCACGCTGCAGGTCGACGACGCCAAGTTCGCCGACGAGCTCAAGCTCTACATGCCCGCCGTGCGCAACGGCATCCTGATGGTGCTGGCGCACAAGACGTCGGCCGAGCTGCTCGAACGTGCCGGCAAGGAAAAGCTGGCTGCCGAGATCATGCGTGAGTCGGTGCGCCCGATGGGCATCGTCATCGAGGTCGAGGAGCCCGCCGTCGACGTGGGCACGGCCGACAAGCCAAAGAAGAAAAAGAAGAAGCCCGCCGAGCACAACCCGATCGTCAGCGTCAATTTCTCCAGCTTCATCATTCAGTGAGCGCGCGGCACTCATGAATCAGCAGATCCTGTCGCAAGACGAAGTCGATGCGCTGTTGCAGGGCATCACCGGCGAGAGCCAGAAGCTCGAAGCCGAAGATGTGCCCACCGGGGGCATCCGCGACTACGACATCGCCAGCCAGGAGCGCATCGTCCGCGGCCGCATGCCGACGATGGAGATCATCAGCGAGCGCTTCGCCCGCAACATCCGCATCGGCCTGTTCAACTTCATCCGCAAGAGCCCCGAGGTGTCGATCGGCGGCATCAAGGTGCAGAAGTACAGCGCCTTCCTGCGCGAGATCGTCGTGCCGACCAACTTCAACATCGTGAGCGTCAAGCCGCTGCGCGGCAGCGGGCTGATCGTCTGCGACCCGACGCTGGTGTTCGCGGTGATCGATGCATTGTTCGGTGGCGCCGGCAAGTACCACACGCGCATCGAGGGTCGCGATTTCTCGCCGACCGAACTGCGCATCATCACGCGGCTGGTCGAGGTGATCACAGCCGAATACAAGAAAGCCTGGCAGGGCATCTACCCGCTGGAGCTCGAATACCAGCGCTCGGAAATGCAGCCGCAGTTCGCCAACATCGCGACCCCCAGCGAGATCATGGTCTCGACCTCGTTCACGCTGGAAGTCGGCGACTCGACCGGCACGATCCACTTCTGCATCCCTTATTCGACGCTCGAGCCGATCCGTGACGTGCTGTATTCGACGATGCAGGGTGACAGCGCCGAGCCCGATCGCCGCTGGGTGAACCTGCTGAAAGAGCAGATCAAGTCCGCCGATGTGGAGCTGGTGGCCGAACTCGCCACCGCGCCGGCCACGGTCGAACAGCTGCTGTCGTTCAAGGTCGGTGACTTCATCGAACTCGACCTGCAGCCGGGCATCGAGGCCAAGATTTCCGGGGTGCCGGTGCTGGAGTGCCATTACGGCATCTCGAACGGGCGCTATGCGCTGAAGGTCGATCAACTGTTGTCCAGCTCGAACACGGGCTGGCTGGGAGCAAGCAATGTCTGATGCCGCCGCACAAAAGCAAGCCGAAGAAGACGCGATGGCCGCCGAGTGGGCCGCCGCACTGGCCGAGTCGAAGCCCGAGGCCGCCGCTGCGGCGTCGTCCGACGACCCGTTCACCTCGGCCCTGCAGAACACCGTCGATTCGGTGGCGCCCGCCAAGTTCACCAACTTCGCCAGCGACTCCGGCGCGGTGGCCGGCAACGACATCAACATGATCCTGGACATCCCGGTGCAACTCACCGTGGAGCTGGGGCGCACCCGCATCCCGATCAAGCACATCCTGCAGCTGGCGCAGGGCTCGGTGGTCGAGCTCGAAGCGATGGCTGGTGAGCCGATGGACGTGCTGGTCAACGGCTACCTGATCGCGCAAGGCGAGGTGGTGGTCGTCAACGACAAGTTCGGCATCCGGCTGACCGACATCGTCACGCCGAGCGAACGCATGCGGCGACTGAGCCGCGGCGGTTGATGTCCTCACGCGCGCAGTTGCACCGATGAGCACCATGCCCTGGACTTCGCTGCTGTGGTTCGCAGCGATCATCGTGATGATCCCGCTGGCCCTGTGGCTGCTCAAGCGCACACCGCTGGGCGGCGCGGCGTCGGGCGGCGTCATGCGCAGTGTGGCCGCGCTGCCCTTGTCGGCCTCGCAACGCATCCTGACGGTCGAGGTCGGGCAGGGTGATCAACGGCGCTGGCTGGTGCTGGGGGTCACGCCGCACAGCATCACCACGCTGCACACGATGGAGCCGGCGGTGGACGCCGCGGCAACGGTCTCGTCCGTCAGTCCGGTGGCAGGTTCATTCGCGCAGGTGCTCGGGCGTCTGCGTGGCACCGCCCCGGGAGCCGACCGTGCACCCTGAGGCGGCTCAGCCAGCGCGTCGCTGGCATCGCACGATGCGCCTGGGTGCCGGTATGGTGCTTGGCTCGCTGGCCATGGTGAGCGGTGCCGCCTGGGCACAGAGCACCGGGGCGAGCCTGCCGCTGGTGATCGGGCAGGGCGCCCAGGGCACCAGCTACTCGGTGCCGATCCAGACCCTGCTGTTCTTCACCGCGCTGAGCTTCCTGCCCGCAGTGCTGCTGCTGATGACCGGCTTCACCCGCATCGTCATCGTGCTGAGCCTGCTGCGCCAGGCGATGGGCACGCAGTCTGCGCCACCGAACCAGGTGGTGGTGGGGCTGAGCCTGTTCCTGACCTTCTTCGTGATGGGGCCGACGATCGATCGCGTCTACACCGAGGCCTACGAACCGTTCAGCACCAACCAGATCGCCTTCGATGAAGCGCTCAAGCGCGGCGAAGTGCCGATGCGCGAGTTCATGCTCAAGCAGACGCGCCAGGCCGATGTGATGCTGTTCGCGAAGCTGGGCAAGATCGACCCGTCGGTCAAGTCGGCCGATGTCCCGTTCAAGGTGCTGGTGCCGGCCTTCGTCACCAGCGAGTTGAAGAGCGCCTTCCAGATCGGCTTTCTGATCTTCGTGCCCTTCCTCGTCATCGACATCATCGTGGCCAGCGTGCTCACCAGTCTGGGCATGGTGATGCTGAGCCCGGTGCTGATCGCGCTGCCCTTCAAGCTGATGCTGTTCGTGCTCGCCGACGGCTGGAATCTCTTGCTCGGCTCGCTCGCTGCCAGTTTCGCCTGAAAGGGGTTTCATGGATTCGCAACAAGTCTTCACCTTCGGTCAGCAGGCGCTGCATCTGCTGCTGATGGTGTCTGCACCCGTGCTGCTCACGGTGCTGGGTGTGGGTCTGCTGGTGAGCGTCTTCCAGGCGGCCACGCAGATCAACGAGCCTACCTTGTCGTTCGTGCCCAAGATCCTCGCGGCCGTCGGTGTGCTGACCATTGCCGGGCCGTGGATGCTGACGACATTGGTCGAATACCTGCAGCGCACCATCCAGTCGATTCCATCGGTCGTGGGCTGATCTCCAAAGGCCATGCTGACCTTCAACGAGGCTCAGATCTGGGCGTGGGTCAGCCCGCTGCTGTGGCCTTTTCTGCGGGTGCTGGCGATGCTGGGCACGATGCCGGTGATCGGTCAGCGCCTCGTGCCGATGCGGCTGAAGGTGGCGATGTCGTTTCTGATCGCCGTGGTCATGCAGCCCTCGCTGCCGGCGATGCCGGTGGTGGCACTCGACTCGTCGCTGGCGCTGATGCTGGTGGTGCAGCAGGTGCTGATCGGCTTGTCGATCGCCTTCGCGGTGCGCATCGTGTTCGCTGCGGTCGAGTTCGCCGGTGAGATCGGCGGGCTGCAGATGGGGCTGAACTTCGCCGGCTTCTTCGACCCGATCACGCGCAGCCAGAGCACGGCGCTCAGCTCCTTCTTCAGTGCGATGGTGAGCTGGCTGTTCATCGTCATCAATGGCCACTTGCTGCTCATCGTCGCGGTGTCGCAGAGCTTCGAGGCGTTTCCGGTCGGTGACGCGCCGTTCGCCTTCCTCAAGGCCGTGCGGCCGGAGCTGTGGGGCGCCGAGATCTTCAGCCTCGGGCTGTGGATCGCCTTGCCGCTGATCGCGATGCTGCTCTTCACCAACCTCGTGCTGGGCGTCATTGCCCGCGTCGCTCAGCAGATGAACATCTTCGCCATCGGCTTCCCGCTCACGATGTCGGTCGGCCTGACCGGCGTGCTGCTGACGCTGCCGCTGATGCAGATGCCGTTCACAACGGCGCTCGAGCGGATGCTGGGCATGTTCCGCTGAGCGGGCTGCATCCACTCACCAGCTGGCTTCGCGCTCCGGCGTGGCACCGATGCGGTGGATCGAGAGGTCTGCGCCGTCGTACTCCTCTTCGGCCGACAGCCTCAGGCCCACCGCGGCCTTCACCGCCCCGTAGACCAGCAGGCCACCCGCGAACGACCAGACCACGCCCATCGTGGTGCCCATCAGCTGCGCCATCAGGCTGACGCCGCCCAGACCGCCCAGCGCGGGCAGGCCGAAGATGCCGCACGCGATGCCACCCCAGGCGCCGCACAGGCCGTGCAGCGGCCACACGCCCAGCACGTCGTCGATCTTCCAGCGGTTTTGGGTCAGCGTGAACAGCGAGACGAAGATCGCGCCCGCCACCGCGCCCGTGACCAGGGCGCCAGCCGGGTGCATCACATCCGAGCCCGCACACACCGCCACCAGACCCGCCAGCGGCCCGTTGTAGGCAAAGCCGGGATCGTTGCGCCCCATCAGGGTGGCCACCAGCGTGCCGCCCACCATCGCCATCAGCGAGTTCACCGCCACCAGCCCCGAGATCTTCTCGATGGTCTGCGCACTCATCACGTTGAAGCCGAACCAGCCCACGGTCAGCACCCAGGCCCCGAGTGCCAGGAAGGGGATGCTCGAGGGTGGATGCGCGCTGATCGCGCCGTCCTTGCGGTAGCGGTTGCTGCGCGCGCCGAGCAGCAGCACCGCGGCCAGGCCGATCCAGCCGCCTACCGCATGCACGACCACGCTGCCGGCGAAGTCGTGGAACGGATGGCCGGTGATGGTCTGGATCCACCCCTGCACGCCGAACCGCCCATTCCAGGCCACGCCCTCGAACACCGGGTACACCAGACCCACCAGCACCGCCGTGGCGGCCAGCTGCGGGCCGAAGCGGGCCCGCTCGGCGATGCCCCCCGACACGATGGCCGGGATCGCGGCCGCGAAGGTCAGCAGAAAGAAGAACTTGACCAGCTCATAGCCGTTGCGGTCGGCGAGCGTGTGGGCACTGGAGAAGAAGTCGACGCCGTAGGCCACCGTGTAGCCAACGAAGAAGTACGCCAGCGTGGAGACCGAGAAATCGACCAGGATCTTGACCAGCGCATTGACCTGGTTTTTCTTGCGGACGGTGCCCAGTTCCAGGAAGGCAAACCCCGCATGCATGGCAAGCACCATGATGGCGCCCAGAAGGATGAACAGGGCATCGGTGCCCTGCTTGACCTGATCCATTGATCACCCCTTGTGTCTTCCGTGTCGGGGCACAACGCACCAGACTCACTCTGAGACGCACCGTATTAGCAAGTTAAGTGCCTAATTGGTGCGATCTTTCGGCGTCGGATCGGAGGCCTTCGATGCGCGGCGACACAAAATTGGTGCAATGTCGACCGCGACAGCACCCAGAAATGGTGCGGCGCGGTCGATCCTGGGGCTGTTCAGTGCCCGCCGCCCAGGTACGCCGCCTTCACCGCAGGGTCGTTCTTGAGCTTGTCGGCCGGGCCGTGCACCGCGATGCGGCCGTTCTCCAGCACGTAGCCGTAGTCGGACACGTTCAGTGCCGCGGCGGCGAACTGCTCGACCAGCAGCATCGTCACGCCCTCGGATTTGAGGCGCGCGATGATGCGGAACACCTCGTCGACCAGGATGGGTGCCAGGCCCATCGATGGTTCGTCGAGCAGCACGATCTCGGGGTTGAGCATCACCGCGCGGGCCATCGCCAGCATCTGCTGTTCGCCGCCCGACAAGGTGCCGGCAAGTTGAGCACGGCGCTCTTTGAGGCGCGGGAACAACTCCATCGCGCGTTCCAGATCGGCCTTCACGTCGCCCTTCGGGCGGCTGCCCGTCAGGCGTGGAAAGGCGCCCAGCGTCAGGTTGTCGGTCACGCTCATCGTGGCGAACACCCGGCGCCCTTCGGGGGAGTGCGCCAGGCCCAGGCGGGCGATGGAGTAGCTCTCCATGCCGTCGATGCGCTGGCCGGTCAGCGTGATGCTGCCGGCGGTCGGCTTGATCATGCCGGACACGGCGCGCATCGTGGTCGTCTTGCCAGCCCCGTTGGAGCCGATCAGCGTGACGACCTTGCCCTTGGGCACGTCGATGGAGATGCCGTGCAGCACCTGCACCTTGCCGTAGCCGGCTTCGAGTTTGTCGATGGTCAGCATGTCATGTCCTCAGGTCGTCTGGCCGCCCAGGTAGGCCTCGATGACCTTGTGGTCGGCCTGCACTTCAGCGGGCAGGCCTTCCGAGATCTTCTGCCCGAAGTCGAGCACCGACACGGTGTCGCACAGGTCCATCACCACGTCCATGTGGTGCTCGATCAGGATCACGGTGATGCCGTGCTCGCGGATCTTGCGGATGTAGCCGATCAGCTCCTTGATGTCGGGCGCGGTCAGGCCGGCGGCCGGTTCGTCGAGCAACAAGAGCTGCGGATCCAGCGCCAGCGCGCGGGCGATCTCCAGCAGCCGCTGCTTGCCGTAGGGCAGGTTGCGCGCTTCCTCGTAGGCCAGATCGGCCAGGCCGACAAAGCGCAGCAGGCCCATCGCGCGCGCGGTCGCCTCGCTGTCTTCGCGGCGGTAGCGCGGGCTGTGCAGCGCGACATCGATCAGATGGCTGTCGAAGGTGTGGTGCAGGCCCACCAGCACGTTCTGCAGCGCCGTCATCTCGCCGAACAGCTGCACGTTCTGGAAGGTGCGTGCGATGCCCGACAAGGCGATGTCCGACGAGGTGCGCCCCACCACCGTCTTGTTCGTGAACTCGATCGTGCCCGCGGTCGGTTGATAGATGCCGGTGAGCACGTTCATCATCGTGCTCTTGCCCGAGCCGTTGGGCCCGATCAGGCCGTGGATGGTGCCGCGGCGGATGGTGAGGTCCACATTGTTCAGCGCCTTCAGCCCACCGAATTGCATCAGCACCTGCTGGGCCTGCAGCAGCACGTCGCCGCGCTGCACCTCGCCCCCAGCGTGACCGACCGCATCGGCGTT
This sequence comes from Burkholderiaceae bacterium, assembly GCA_965229345.1. Taxonomy (GTDB): domain Bacteria; phylum Pseudomonadota; class Gammaproteobacteria; order Burkholderiales; family Burkholderiaceae_C; genus PBB1. Next base: position 3,641,737 of record OZ245872.1, on the reverse strand, counting down.
GCTCGTCACCGCCGCATGGTCGGCCGCCGAGGGCTTCAGGTTCAGCAACTGGCGCACGAAGCCGACGATGCCGTCCTGCAGGTAGTAGACGACGAACAGCGTGATCAGACCGAAGATCGACAGCCGCCAGTCGGTCATCGAATCCAGCTGGAACGATAGCAGCGCGAGCGCGGCACTGCCACCCACCGGGACCGCCACGCGTTGCAGCGTGCTGCGCCCCTTCTGGACGAACACGATCGAGCCGATCAGCACGCCCACTGCGATTGCCACCGACACCCAGCGGAACATCGTGATGTCGTCGAGCAGCTTGGGCAGCAGCACGATGATGGCCGCGCCCAGCAGCGAGCCGATGCGCGACTTGCGCCCGCCCATGATGACCGCCAGCAGGAACAGCACCGTCAACTCGAAGTTGTAGGTGTTGGGCGAGATGTACTGCTCGGAGTACGCGTACAGCGCGCCGGCCAGGCCCGCCAGCGCGGCGCTGATGACGAAGGCATAGACCTTGTAGCGGTAGACGGACACGCCCATGCAGTCGGACGCCACCGGGCTGCCGCGCAGCGCCTCGAAGGCACGGCCGAGGTGGCTTTTGAGAATGCGGTGCACCACGATCAAGGTCAGCACCAGCACCCCCGCGACGATCCAGAAGAAGTCGCGCGTATCGAACGAGACGCCGAAGGCCTGTGGCTTGCCCAGGGTGATGCCCATGGGCCCTTCGGTCAGGAAGGTCATCTCGTTGATCAGGATCTGGATGATGGTGCCGAAGGCCAGTGTCACCATCGCCAGATACGGCCCGGTGACCTTCAGCGCGGGCAGCGCGAGCAAGGCACCGAACAGCGCCGAGACACCGAGTGCTGCCGGCAACGTCACCCAGAGCGGCGCACCCAGCTTCATGACGAGCACGCCGGCGGTGTACGAACCGACGCCGAACAACCCGGCGTGTCCCAGTGACACCTGGCCGGTGTAGCCCACGACGATGTCCAGACCGAACAGCACGATCGCGTAGATCAAGATGGTCTCGACCAGATGGATGTAGTAGCTGTTTTCGACCGCCAGCGGGAAGGCGATCAGCGCCGCGATGGCGGCTGCATAAAGGGCAAGCTGGGTTCCTTTCACGCTCACACCTTCTTGATGGCTGACTTGCCGAACAGACCCGCCGGCTTGACTGCCAGCACCAGCAGCAGCAGCACCAGACCGGGCACATCCTTGTAGCCGGTCGACAGGTAGAAACCGGTGGTCGTCTCGGCGATGCCGAGGATCAGGCCACCGACCACGATGCCCATGCCGCTGTTGAGGCCGCCGATGATGGCGACCGCGAAGGCCTTCAGCCCCAGCACCGCGCCCATGGTGGCGCCGGTCAGCGTCAGCGGCGCGATCAGCACGCCGGCGAAGGCGGCCGTCATCGACGACAGCGCATACGAGAAGGTGATGACCAGCCCGGTGTTGATGCCCATCAGCTTGGCCGCATCGCGGTCGTTGAAGGTGGCGACCACCGCCTTGCCGTAGATGGTCTTGCGGTTGAAGAACTCGACCGCCAGCATCATCGCCAGCGCGCCGAACACCACCAGGATCTCCATCGGCAGCACGTTGGCGCCGAGGAATTTCAGCGGCGACTCGGGCAGCGGCGACGGGAACTTCAGGTCGTCGCGGCCCCACACGTTCTCGGCCACGTTCTTGAAGATGATGCCCAGTGCGATGGTCGACATGATCCAGCCGAATTCGCTCTTGATCTTGATCGCCGGCCGCACGCCGATGCGTTCGACGAAGGCGCCCTGCAAGGCGCCGAACACGCAGACGATCGGGATCATCAGCCAGTAGTTGACGCCCAGGCCCACCAGCGTCAGGCCGACCAGCGCCCCCAGCATCAGCGCATCGCCCTGGCCGAAGTTCAGCGTGTCGGAGGTGGCGAAGGTGAGCTGGTAACCGAACGCGATGACCGCGTAGATCATGCCCAGCGCGATGCCGCTGAACACCAGTTGGGTGAAGATTTGCATGACAGGCTCGATCGGTGGGAGCAACGAAAAAGTCCCTCTCCCGCCGGGAGAGGGACTTTCACGAGAGGCGGTGTGTTACTTCTTCTTGGGCAATGCGCCCTTGGCATTGACGTCCTTCACGCGGACTTCCGATGCCTTCTTCTGGTCTTCTTCGTAGGCGTACACCACGCGCTGGCCCTTCACTTCGCCGAACACCGGGATGTTGGCGGTGATCGCGTCATGGTCGTCCTTGGTGAACGGGCGGTTGTAGGTCGTCACCACGCCTTCCACCGGCGCCTTCAGGTCTTCCAGTGCCGCCTTGATCTTCGGCCCTTCGGTCGAATTGGCCTGCTTGATGGCGGCTGCCAGCAGGTAGATCGAGTCGTAGCCCTGGGCTGCCGAGACCGGCGAATCCATCCGGTTGGCCTTCGGCTTGAAGGTGCGCAGGTAGGCAATGATGAAAGACTGCCGCTTCGGTGTCGTGGGCTCCTGGATGAAGGTCTGCGGCATGCGCGCACCTTCGCCACCGGGGCCGGCGTTGTCGATGAAGTTGGCCATGGAGAGCGTCCAGCTGCCGATCATCGGCACCTTCCAGCCCAGCTTCGTCATGCCGTTGGCGATCTGCGCCAGCTCCGGGCCGATGGCGTAGGTGAGGATGGCCTCAGCACCGGCCTCCTTGGCCTTCAGCAACTGGGCCGTCATGTCGACGTCCTTGATGTTGAACTTCTCGACCGCCACCGGCTTGATGCCCTTGAGGTCGAGGGCCTTTTCCAGGTCGGCGCGACCGAGCTGGCCGTAGTTGGTCGAGTCGGCGAGGATCGCCACCTTCTTGAAGCCCCGGCGCACCACGGCCTCTTCCACGATCATCGGTGCCTGGATGCTGTCGCTGGCCGAATTGCGGAAGACGTAGTTCTCGGGCTGGTCCTTGAACTGCTGCGTGATCAGCGTCCCGGTGGCCACGTTGTTCATCACCGGAATCTTGGCTTCCTGGTAGAAGCGCTGCGCGGCGAGTGCCACGCCGGTGTTGATGAAGCCGACGGTGGCGACGACCTTTTCCTTGTTGATCAGTTCCTGCGCGATCTGCACGCCGCGCTCGTTCTTGGCTTCGTCATCGCGCTCGATCAATTCGATCTTGCGGCCGAGCAGCCCGCCGGCGGCGTTGATTTCCTCGACCGCCAGCTTGACGCCGTCGCGCATGCTGACACCCATCGATGAGGAGCCCCCGGTGAACGGGCCGGACATGCCGATCTTGATCGGCTCAGCCGCGTAGGCGGTGCCTAAGCTTGCGCAGGCCAGCGCGATGGCGGCCAATTGAAGTCTGAAGTTCATGTTGTCTCCCTGGACGTACTGCCAATGTGCCAATTCAGCCCTGCCGGGCCCGGTCCGCGCACTCTAGTGGGTTTGGCGTGGCCGGATTGCTTGCTGGATAACGGGTAAACCCGCATCTTTTGGGCCAAGTGTCGATACCTGACTGCAGGCTGACGCCGCAGCGCATTTCCGACCCCCCCGTGCGCTGAAGAAACCATCAGTTTGCCGTGCTTCTCTGGCGCCAGTGCGCTGCAGGGCTGGGAACAATTCGCCTGAACCCTCACGCACCCGCTCATGGCCGAGTCCGACGCACAAGACCGCAATCTCCCCGCCTCGGCGAGGCGGCTGAAAAAGGCGCGCGAAGACGGCAATGTGCCGCGCTCGCGCGACCTCGGCCACTTTGCGGCACTGGCCGCCGGCGGGTTGGGTCTGGTCGTGATGACGCCGACGCTGATCGGTTGGACCCAGGCCGGCCTGATCCGCAGCCTGAGCTTCGACGCCAACGCGCGACTCGGGCCGTCGGCGATGTTCGAGCGTCTGGCCGACCTGACCGTGATGATGCTCTGGGTGGTCGTCCCGCTCGGGCTGTGGATGAGCTTTGTCGGCATCGCCAGCGCGCTGGCCCTCGGGGGCTGGAACTGGACCTTGAAGCCGCTGATGCCCAAGGCCACACCGTTCAACCTGCCGGCGGGCATCTCCCGCCTGTTGTCGAAGCAGCACGTGATCGACGCCCTGAAGGCCTCGCTGCTGGCACTGCTGCTGGGCACGGTGGGGTGCCTGTATCTCTACTTTCACATCGATGAATTCCGCGGCCTGATGGGCATGCCACTGACCGCCGGACTCACGCAGGCGGGCTCGGCGCTGCAAGGCGGGCTGTGGCTGCTGCTCGGCGTGCTGGCGGTGTTCGCGGCCGTGGACGCGCCCTTGCAGCGCTACCTGAATGCCAGCAAGCTCAAGATGACGGCGCAGGAGATGAAGCAAGAGCACAAGGAGTCCGAGGGCAGCCAGGAGGTCAAGGGCCGTCGCCGCCAGCTGATGCGCGAGCTGTCGCGCCGCCGCATGCTGGCCGCGGTGCCGACCGCCGACCTCGTGGTGATGAACCCGACCCACTATGCGGTCGCGCTGAAGTACGACGAGGCCGCGATGGGCGCGCCGCGCGTCGTGGCGAAGGGTGCGGATCTGCTCGCGATGACGATTCGCGACACCGCCCGCACCGCCCAGGTCCCGGTGCTGCAGGCGCCGGTGCTCGCGCGTGCGTTGTACGCCCACGCCGAACTCGACCGGGAAATCCCGACCGCATTGTTCGCCGCCGTGGCGCAGGTGCTGGCCTATGTGTACCAGCTGCGCGCTGCAATGAGTGGCCGTGGTGCGATGCCTGGCGACCTGCCTGAGCTCGTGGTGCCGCCAGAGCTCGATCCGCACAACACGCCGAAAGATCACGCCGAACTGGCGTGACATCGGCACAGCTGTCGAGGGCGCGGGGTGACCGGCTCCGCTCATGTCCTCCGGGCCGGGGCGCCCATTGCCCGCTCCGGGCAAAGCCGATCCGGCCCTCCCCCTTTACTTCGCTGCGCCGGCCACCCCACGCCCTCGACAGCCGGCACCGTTGCCTCATGCGGAGGAACTCAAATCTCCCGGCCGCTTCGGTGGTTGCCAGAGCGCTGCGGTGGGACGCTGTGTGGAGTGAAGTAAAGGTGGAGGGCCGGCGTCACTGGAGCCGAAGCGAACCGTTGGTGAACCGGCCCGGAGGACATGAACGCAACACAGCGGCCCGCCGCAGCGCTCAAACAAAGTAGAAGCCGGAACTGCGCACCCTTCGCCCCCTTTATCCGGCTCAAGTTTGGGCGATGCCTCGGAACAATGGCAAGCATCAACCGACGCTTTGCATGTCCGCACATCTCCTCTCCCCACGGCCATCGACGGTCACCTTCCGGGTGATTCCACGATGAACCCGTTGCAGCAAGTGAAGGCCTGGCTGGGCCCCAATGCCACCGCGATCCGCGCGCTGATGGCGCCGCTGTTCATCGTGATGGTGCTGTCGATGATGGTGCTGCCGCTGCCGGCCTTCGTGCTCGACTTGCTGTTCACCTTCAACATCGCGATGGCGCTGATGGTGATGATGGTCGCGGCCTACATGGTCAAGCCCCTCGATTTCGCGGCCTTCCCGACGGTGATCCTGCTCACCACGCTGTTGCGCCTGTCATTGAACGTGGCCTCGACGCGCGTCGTGCTGCTCGAAGGCCACACCGGTCCGGGTGCCGCTGGCGCGGTGATCGAGTCGTTCGGCCACTTCCTGATCGGCGGCAATTTCGCGGTCGGTCTGATCGTCTTCGCGATCCTGGTGGTGATCAACTTCATCGTGGTCACCAAGGGTGCCGAGCGGATTGCCGAAGTTGGTGCCCGCTTCACGCTGGATGCCATGCCCGGCAAGCAAATGGCGATCGACGCCGACCTGAACGCTGGCCTGATCGACGAGAAGGAAGCCAAGCGCCGTCGCGCCGAGGTCGGCGACGAGGCCGAGTTCTTCGGCTCGATGGACGGTGCCAGCAAGTTCGTTCGCGGCGACGCGATGGCCGGCCTGATGATCCTGGTGATCAACATCATCGGCGGCTTCATCATCGGCGTGGCGCAGCATGGCCTGTCGGCCGGCCAGGCCGCCGACAGCTACATCGTGCTGGCCGTCGGCGATGCGCTGGTCGCACAGATTCCTGGCCTGCTGATCTCGGTGGCCGCGGCGATGGTGGTCTCGCGCGTCGGCAAGGGCAACGACGTCGGCACCCAGATCGCTGCGCAGATGTTCAATTCGCCGCGTGCGCTGGCCATCACCGCCGGCGTCATCGGCACGCTGGGGCTGATCCCGGGCATGCCGCATGTGGTGTTCATCCTGATCGCCTCCAGCCTGGGCTATGCGGCCTACTGGATGCGCGAGCGCGACCGCATCGCCCGCGAAGCGCCACAGCCATCGGCGGTCGTGGTGCCCGAGCCGAATGCCGAAGCCAGCTGGGACGACCTGCTGCCCATCGACACCCTGGGCCTGGAGGTGGGTTACCGCCTGATCTCGCTGGTCGACAAGGCGCGCGAAGGCGACCTGCTGGCCCGCATCAAGGGCGTGCGGCGCAAGTTCGCACAGGACGTCGGTTTCCTGCCGCCGCCGGTGCACATCCGCGACAACCTCGAGCTCAAACCCAGCATGTACCGCCTGACGCTGCGTGGCGCGGTGGTGGGCGAGGGCGAAGCGTTCCCGGGCATGTGGCTGGCCATCAACCCGGGCGGCGCCACCACGCAATTGATCGGCACGCGCACCACCGACCCGGCCTTCGGGCTGCCCGCGGTGTGGATCGAGGACCGCCAGCGCGAGTCAGCCCAAATGAGTGGGTTTACGGTGGTTGATTGCTCGACCGTCGTGGCGACCCATCTTTCACACTTGATGCAACTCCACGCCGCCAAGTTGTTGGGTCGTGTGGAGGTCCAGCAACTGGTCGAACACGTGACCAAGCTGGCTCCCAAGATGATCGAGGACGTGGTGCCCAAGATGGTCGCGATTCCGGCTCTGCAAAAGGTTCTCCAGCTGCTGCTGGAAGAAGGCGTGCACATCCGCGACATGCGCTCCATCGTCGAGAGCCTGGCCGAGAACGCCTCCACCGTCACCGACCCGGCCGAACTGGCCCGCCGCATCCGCGTGCACCTGGCCCCGTCCATCGTCCAGCAGATCTACGGCCCGAGCAAGGAGCTCGACGTCATCGCGCTCGAGCCCGATCTCGAACGCATGGTGGCGCAGGCGCTCACCTCGCCGCATGGCGCGGCGCTGGACCCGGGCGTGGCCGACACCCTGACCCGCCACGCCGCCGATTCGGCCAAGCGCCAGGAAGACCTGGGCCTGCCCGCCTGCCTGCTGGTGCCGGACGCGATCCGTGCGCCGATGGCCCGCCTGCTCAAGCGTGCCGCACCGCGGATGCGGGTGCTGGCGCACAGCGAAATACCTGAAACCCATTCGATCCGCATCGGGTCAGTCATCGGAGGTACCGCATGAACGTCAAACGTTTCACCGCGCGCACATCGCGCGAAGCACTGGCCTTGGTGCGCCAGGCCCTCGGCGAGGATGCGGTCGTGCTGTCCACCAAACCATCCGGTGATGGCGTCGAGGTGGTGGCGATGGCGCCGGAAAGCATGGCCCAGATCGAACGCATGGCCACCAGCGCTGCGACGACGGCCACGCCTGCCGCGGCTGCCCCCGCGTCCAGCCGCGCAGCGGCGGCGCGGCCTGGCCCGGGCCGGCCGGGTGTCGCCAGAACGCAATCTGCACGGGCCGACGTGGTGGCCACGCCAGCAGCCGAATCGATTGAAGATGACATCGAGCAGCTGTCCATGAGCACGCTGTCGTTCCAGGACTATGTCCGTGACCGCATGCTCAAGCGCCGCCAGGTCGCGCTGCAGGCCGAATCGGTCGCGGCGCGCGCTGCCGCACCGGTGGCCGAGGTGCCTGCCGGTCCGCTGGCTGCGAGGATGGCCGAGGCCCCGATCGCAGCACGGCCTGCAGTGGCCATGAAGCGCGCACAACCCGTCGTTCAGCCCGGACATGCGCCGGTGCTGGGCACGCTCCATTCCGAAAGCGCTGCCCACGTGTCCTTGCACGAGCCGCCGGTGCTGCGCGAAGAAGTGATCGTGCGCCCGTCTGCTGCGCCCGCCGCCGAAGCCATCGTGGCCCGTCGCGATCAGCAGGACATGATGAACGAGCTGCGCAGCATGAAGGGCATGATCGAAGAGCGCTTCGGTGCGTTGGCCTTCATGGAAAAGCTGCAGCGCCAGCCCGCGCAGGCCCGTCTGACGCAAAAGCTGATCGACTGCGGCTTCTCGCCGGCGCTGATCCGCAAACTGGCCGAAGGCATGGGCCCCGACGTCACCGACGAGATGGCCTGGGCGGCCAGCGTGCTCGAGCGCAACCTGCTGAGCGCCGACCGTGAACCGCCGCTGGAAGACCAGGGTGGCGTCTATGCACTGGTCGGTGCCACCGGGGTCGGCAAGACCACCACCACCGCCAAGCTGGCCGCTGCGTTCGCGACCCGCTACGGCGCCTCGCACCTGGGGCTGATCACACTCGACGCCTACCGTGTCGGCGCCCACGAACAATTGCGTGCCTACGGTCGCATCCTCGGCGTGCCGGTGCATACCGCACACGACCGTGCGTCGCTGGAAGACCTGCTCGACCTGCTGTCGGCCAAGAAGATGGTGCTGATCGACACCGCCGGCATGGCGCAGCGCGACACCCGCACCCGCGAGCTGCTCGACATGCTGGGCCACCGCTCGATCCACAAGCTGCTGGTGGTCAACTCGGCCGCGCAGGGCGAGACGATCGAAGACGTGCTGATCTCCTACCGCGCCAACACCTGCCGTGGCGTGGTGCTGTCCAAGATGGACGAGGCGGTGAAGCTCGGGCCGGCGCTCGATGCGCTGATCCGCCACAAGCTCACCGTGCTGGGCGTCGCCAACGGCCAGCGGGTGCCCGAAGACTGGCACCGCCTGTCATCGAATGCGCTGATCCACCGTGCCCTGCGCCCGACGATTGCCACCGCCTACCGCATGGACGCCAGCGACGTGAACCTGATCTTCGCGGCGCCGCAGCACCAGACGCACCCGGTGGCGCCGCACGCCGCGTTGATGGAACACGCCTGATGTCACGCGCCATGCACGACTCCTTTCCGCCGAACCAGCCCTTTCCCGCGATGACGCCCACGTTCTCCACTCCCATGCCGCTCGACCAGGCCGATGGCCTGCGACGCCTGTTCGCCCACGCGCAAGTGCGCTTCGTGCCGGTGGTGTCGAACCCGCACATGGCCTTCGGCGGTGTGATGCTCGAGCGGCTGTGCAGCGGCTTTGCCGAGCAGGGCTGCCACACACTGGTGGTCGACGCCGGTGAGAACGCACCCGAACCGAACGAGATCGCGCAACTCGATCTGGCCGAATCCATCGAAACCTTGTCGCACGAGGTCTCGTACCTGGCCGCGCGCGGGCTGCCGCTGCGCCATGTCGATGCCCAGGGCTCGACCGCGGGCTTCCTGGACGCCGTGGCGCGCGCCGCTCCGGGTGCCGATGTGGTGCTGGTGCACGCCAGCGCGACCGATCTGTGCCGCCTGTTCATGCGTGGTGTCTCCCTGACCCGCCCTCGACCGCTGCTGCTGGCAGACGACCGGCCTGTCAGCGTCACCCACGCCTATGCCGCGATGAAGTTGCTGACGCAACGCGGTGGCCTGCTGGTGCACGACCTGCTGCTGAGCGCCGCGCCGAGTTCACCCCGCGCCGAACGCATCGCGATGCAGATCGCGACCTGCGCCGACGATTTCCTGGGCGCCGTGCTGCGCGACTGGATGCAGATCGATCCCGCCAGCGACCCACGCACTGCCTCGATCCCCGCGCTGCGGCGCTGGGTACGCGACACCCTGCAGCCGGCGGATACCGAGCTGGCCGCATTGCGCCCTGCCATGGCCGCGCCCTCTCTTCACGCGCTGAACTGAATCTCTGGAGCCATCCATGTCCACGTACACCGCCAAAGGACAGCTCGACAACACGTCGATGCTCAAGCAGTACAGCCCGCTGGTGCGGCGCCTTGCGCACCAGATGATCGCCAAGTTGCCCGCCAACGTCGAACTCGACGACCTGATCCAGGTCGGCATGATCGGCCTGGCCGACGCGCTGACCCGCTTCGATGTGGCGCAGGGCGTTCAGTTCGAGACCTTCGCGACACAGCGCATCCGTGGCGCGATGCTCGACGAGCTGCGCGGCAACGACTACCTGTCGCGCGGCACACGCAAGCAGCAACGCACCATCGAGGCGGCGGTGCACAAGCTGGAGCAGCGCATGGGCCGCGCCCCGGCCGAAAGCGAGATCGCCCGCGAGATGGGCATCACGCTGGCCGAGTACCAGGAACTGCTGGGCAAGGTGCGCGGCACCCAACTCGTCTACCTCGAGGACATGTCGGGCGATGACGGCGACCATGACTACCTCGACCGCCATGTCGCCGACGACTCGTTCAATCCGCTGGCGCAGTTGCAGGATCACCGCATGCGCGAGGCGCTGGTCGCCGGCATCAAGGTGCTGCCCGAGCGCGAGCAGTACGTGATGAGCATGTACTACGAGCACGACATGAATCTGAAAGAGATCGCTGCGGTGCTGAAGGTCACCGAGTCTCGCGTGTGCCAGCTGCACAGCCAGTCGATCGCGCGACTGCGTGTCAAGCTTCGCGAATATTGACGCCGGGGGGCGACACATGTCGCCGTCAGTGATCCTGCCCTGGCCCCTGCCAGCGCTGCTGACCTGGGCTGCCGCCTGGGCCGTTTACCTCGGACTGCGCGCGCTCGATGCGCCCGCCGTCGTCGCCTTGCCGTGCGGCGCCGTGATCGGTGCGTTGCCCGCGCTGTGGTCGCCCTGGCCGTTGTCGGGCTGGCGCCGCTGTTTCATGGCGCTGGGCTTCCCGCTGTCGCTGGCGGCCTTCGGCGTCGCGGTCGATCTGCCGGCCTGGGCGTGGCTGCTGCCGTTGGGCGCGCTGGTGCTGCTGTATCCACTCAACGCCTGGCGCGATGCGCCTTTTTTCCCGACACCGCCCGGGGCCTTGCAGGGCTTGACACGGCTGGTGCGACTGCCGGAGTCCGCCTGCGTGCTCGAAGCCGGCTGCGGCCTCGGCGACGGCCTGCGCGAGCTGCATGCCGAGTTCCCGCGCGCCCGTCTCGACGGTGTGGAGTGGAGCTGGCCCCTGCGCATCGCGTGCCAGTGGCGCTGTGGCTTTGCACGCATCACCCGCGGCGATCTGTGGAAGACCGATTGGTCGTCCTATCAGCTGGTCTATCTGTTCCAGCGCCCCGAGAGCATGCCGCGTGCGGTCGACAAGGCCACGCGCGAACTGGCGGCTGGCGCGTGGATGGCGAGCCTGGAGTTCGAGGCGGTACAGCTCGAGCCCGATGCGTGTCACGCCTGCCCCGACGGACGCCGGGTGTGGCTGTACCAGCAGCCGTTCCGACCACGGCGCAACGCAGCGCTGGCAACGTAGCGCGTCCGGCCAGGTGACCCCAGGCTGGCGGGCCGGTTGACGAGCGGTCAAAATCCTGCGGATCGCCACACGCAGTTTCTGCGCGGAGTCCACCATGCCCGGTTTGTTGCCCGACGTCGATCCCGATGGCCTGCTCGAGTACTCGGTGGTTTACACCGACCGCGCGATCAACCACATGTCCAAGCGCTTCCAGCAGGTGATGAAGGACATCTCCGCGACGCTGAAAGCGGTCTACCACGCGCAGGCTGCGGTGATCGTGCCCGGCAGCGGCACCTTCGGCATGGAGGCCGTGGCCCGCCAGTTCGCCACCGGCCGCAAGGTGCTGGTGATCCGCAACGGCTGGTTCAGCTACCGCTGGACGCAGATCTTCGAGATGGGGAGCATCCCCTCGCATGCAACCGTGCTGAAGGCGCGCCGCACCGACACCGGAGCGCAGGCCCCGTTTGCCCCCGCGCCCATCGACGAGGTGGTGGCGACGATCAAGGAACAACGTCCTGACGTGGTCTTCGCGCCGCACGTCGAAACCTCGGCCGGCATGATCCTGCCCAACGATTACCTGCGCGCGGTGGCCGATGCAGTGCACTCGGTGGGCGGGTTGTTCGTGCTCGACTGCATCGCCTCGGGCACGATCTGGGTCGACATGGTGGCCACCGGCGTCGATGTGCTGGTGAGCGCCCCGCAGAAGGGCTGGAGTGGCCCGCCATGCTGTGCGATGGTGATGCTGAGCCAACAGGCCCGCGAGCGCATCGACGGCACGCAAAGCACCAGCTACGCCTGCGACCTGCGCAAGTGGCTGCAGATCATGGAAGCCTACGAAGGTGGCGCCCACGCTTATCACGCGACGATGCCCACCGATGCGCTGGCCCAAGTGCGAGACGTGATGCTCGAAACCCGCGCCTACGGCTTCGACAAGGTGCATGCTGAACAGCAGCAGCTCGGCGATGCGGTGCGCGCGCTGCTGACCCAGCGCGGGTTCCAGAGTGTTGCCGCGCCTGGCTTCCAGGCGCCTGGTGTGGTCGTCTGCTACACCGACGATGCCGAGATGCAGTCGGGCAAGAAGTGGCTGGGTCTGGGCCTGCAGATCGCCGCGGGCGTGCCGCTGCAGTGCGACGAAGGGCCCGACTTCCGCTCGTTCCGCATCGGATTGTTCGGACTCGACAAGCTGCACCAACGCGAGCGCACGGTGAAGACCCTGAGCGACGCACTCGATCGCCTGTTGTCGCCAGCGGCGATCGCCTGAAGAGGAACCCGCGCGTGAAGTTGCAACTGCAAACGGGACGTGCCGGCCCCTGGGTGCTGGGCGTGTTGCTGGCCTGCGTGGCCGGCTCGGCGTCTGCGGCCTGGGTGCGGTTGCGCGGCGATGGCGCGGTGACCGTGCTGGCCGACCCGGCCAACATCACCCGCAGCACCGGCCGCGCCACGATGTGGAGCGTGATCAATTACACCCAGGCGCGCAAGACGGCCGACGGGAGAGAGTTTTTCTCGTCGAAGCAGCAAATCGAATACGACTGTGTTGAAGCGCGCAGCCGTCATCTCGCATTCACGCGCCACACCGAGTACACCGGTTGGGGCGAGGTGGTCTACACCAACAACGCGCTGGGAGAATGGACCGCCCTGCCGCCCGGATCGATTGGGGACGCCCTGCGAAAATTTGCGTGTCGCCTGCCTTGACGGCACGCCGTGACGCATTGCCCGACTTGATTTTTCACGATTCACTCTTCCACGCGGTACTCAGCGCATTCATCCCATGGACATGGAACAGGCCATCATCCTGACGATCCCGTTTCTGGCGCTGGCCTTCGTGCTGGAAATGATCATCAGCATCAAGCGAGGGCGCAAGACCTACCGCACCAACGACACGCTGGCGAGCCTCAGCCAGGGCTTGATCAGCCAGCTGGTGGCCGCGTGCACACCGCTGCTGCAGATCGGCATCTACGCCCTGGTGTTCACGACGCTGGGTTACCAGGTCGATTCACCGTTCTGGCACACCTGGTACGGCTTCGCGGTGGCGGTGGTGCTGTTCGATTTCTGCGAGTACTGGCTGCACCGGGCCGGCCATGAGATCGCCATCTTCTGGGCGGCCCATACCGTGCACCACCAGAGCGAGGAATTGAACATCTGCACCGCGCTGCGCCAGGAAAGCCAGAACGCGGTGCTGGGCTGGCCGTTCTACCTGCCGATGGCCCTGGTCGGTGTGCCGCCGGACATCTTCGGGTTCAGCTTCCTCTTCGTCCAGTACTACCAGATCTGGGCGCACACCGAGCAGGTGGGCAAGCTGGGCTGGATGGACCGTGTGTTCACCACGCCCTCCAACCACCGCGTGCACCACTCGGTGAACGACTGTTATGTCGATCGCAACTACGGTGGCCTGTTCGTGTTGTGGGATCGCCTGTTCGGCACCTACGCGGCAGAAACCGAGCGCTGCGTGTTCGGCACCCGCACCCCGTTGCGCAGCTTCAATCCGCTGCGCGCCATCGTCCAGGTGTATGGCGCCTTGTTGCACGATGCGTGGCACGCGCGGCGCTGGCAGGACAAGCTGAAGGTCTTTGTCATGCCGCCCGGCTGGCGGCCAGCGGATGTCGCAGAGCGCTTTCCGCAGGCGCCGTTCGATGTGGCGCGTGAGCGCTACGACCCGCCTGCCACGGGCGCCGCGCGCGCGGCTGCCATCGTGCTGTTCCTGGCCACCGCGGTCGGCTCCGGATTCTTTCTGTGGGATGCCGAGACGATGGACAGCACCTCGCGCTTTCTGTGGATGACCGTGTTGCTGATCCCGCTGTGCGGCGTCGGCTGGCTGCTCGAGCGGCGGCCCGGTCAGCGCACCTCGGGTGCCACCGACGGCGCCGCGCTCGGCTCGCCGATGCCACCGCTGGGGCGCAGCGATTGACTGCGGTCGCTGCGCGTCCCGCGAGCACGGAGCGCAGGGCGGGGGGCGACCCCATGCGCGCGCCGAAGGCCGCGGCGCCCATTTCGGTGCTGATGTACCACCAGGTGGGTCCTTTCGATGAGCCCACGCAACACCGCTCCAGCTTCTGCGATGTGCGCCGTTTCCGCGCCCAGATGCGGCTGTTGAAGACCCTGGGCTGCCGCGTCATCAGCCTGCGCGAGGCACAGGCCGCGCTGTTCGAGGGCCGGCCGCTGTCGGGCCGTTCGGTGGTGCTCAGCTTCGACGATGGCTACGAGAATTTCGCCGACCATGCGCTGCCGGTGATGGCCGAGTTCGGCTACCCCTCGGTGCTGTTCGCCGTGTCCGGCCTGCTGGGGCAGCCCGCGCGTTGGCTCAGCAACGGGGGGCAGACCTCGCCATTGCTCTCGGCGCAGCGGTTGCGCGAGCTGCGCTCGGCCCAGGTCGAGATCGGTTCGCACACCGTCAGCCACCCGCGCCTGAGCCAGCTCGGCGCCAGCGAAGCCCGGCGCGAAATCGCCGACAGCAAGGCCGCGCTGGAGCAGTCGCTGGGTGCTGCGGTCGACTTCTTCGCCTACCCCTATGGCGACTACAACCCGGCCGTGCGCGATGCGGTGGCCGAGGCGGGCTACCAGGCCGCGCTCACCTGCAGCCGGGGCACGGCCAACACCGCGCCCAACCGCTTCGAGATTCCGCGCAAGGCGATCGCCTATGGCGACGACCTGATCGGGTTCGCGTGGAAGCTGCTCGTGAAGAACCGACGCAAAGACCGCTATGCCTGATCACCCGGCCTCCATCCACGTGCTGGGAGGGCGGCAATTCGGCGGGGCGGATCAGTTCTATGTGCGGCTGATCCGGGCGCTGCGCGAGGCCGGGCAGGGCGTGACCGCGATCAACCGCGCGGGCAGCCCGGTCGCCCAGGCGCTGGCGAACGACGGCGTGCCGCAGGTCCACTTTCCCTTTGCCAACAGCTTTGACGCCTGGACCGCGTGGCGGCTGCGCGCACTGATCGCGCAGCGCGAGCCCTGCATCGTGCAGACCTACATGGGGCGCGCGACCCGCCTGACCCGGTTGCCCCGCCATTCGCCCGCGGTGCACGTGGCCCGGCTCGGCGGTTACTACAAGATCGACGGCTACTACCGCCACGCGCACGCCTGGGTCGGCAACACCCGGGGCTTGTGCGATTACCTGGTGCAGTCCGGCCTGCCGGCCGCACGGGTGTTCCACATCGGCAACTTCGTGCCCGAACCCGTCGTGGCCTCTGTGCCGCAGGTGGAAGCCTTGCGGGCCGAATGGGCCCTTCCAGATGACGCCTGGGTGCTGTTCACGCTGGGCCGGCTGATCGACATCAAGGGCTTCGACGACCTGCTGAAGGCGGTGGCGCTGCTGCCCCGCGAGATCAATGGCCGGCCGTGGGTGCTGCTGATCGCCGGCACCGGCCCGCTGGATGCCGAATTGAAGTCCCTCACCGCGCAGCTGAAGCTGGAAACTCAGGTGCGCTGGCTGGGTTGGCAGGACCCGCCCGACGCCTACTATGGCCTGGCCGATGTGTTCATTTGCCCGTCGCGCAAGGAAACCCTGGGCAATGTGATTCTGGAAGCCTGGAACCACGGCCTGCCGGTGGTCAGCACACGCACCCCTGGCGCCACCGAGCTGATCGACGATGGCACGACTGGGCTGCTGACGCCGATCGAGGAGCCACCTGCCCTGGCCGGGCGCATCCAGGACATGCTGGCGGCCACCCCGTCGCAACGGGCTGGTTTTGGCGAGGCGGGCCGGCACTACCTCCAGGCGAATTTCAGCAAGCCTGCGATCGTCAGCGCGTACCTGTCGCTGTATGACCAGTTGCTGTCGACGGGCCGCTACAAGCCACCTTCCACCTAAGCGCGGGCTAAGCCGAGACTCGAACAATCGGCGTTGCGCTTCACTTCGGCTGCGGCACGCAGCACCGACATGGCCTCAATCCGTGCCTCTTCGCCAGCCGCCTCCTGGCGCAACAAGGTGCCTGCGGTAACGCTCGCTTTCTGGGTCATCAAGATCATGTCCACCACTGTCGGCGAGACGGTGGCGGATACCTTGGCGGTCGACATCGGCCTGGGCGTGCTGATGACCGACCTGGCGATGGCAGGTCTGCTGGCCCTGGCGCTGTGGATGCAGATGCGGACACGCCGCTGTGTGCCCTGGATCTACTGGCTCACCGTGGTGCTGGTCAGCGTGGTGGGCACGCAGATCACCGATGTCTTGACCGATCGCCTGGAGATCAGCCTCTACCTCAGCACGGCTGCCTTCGCGGGGGTCCTCGCGGTGGTGTTTGCGCTTTGGTATCGGCAGGAGCGGACACTTTCCATCGACGCCATCGACAGCCTGCCGCGCGAGGCCTGGTACTGGGGCGCCATTCTGTGCACCTTCGCGCTCGGCACCGCGGCGGGTGACCTGGCGACAGAAGCGCTGGGGCTGGGCTTTCAGATCGGCGTGCTCGTGTTCAGCGGGCTGATCGCGCTGATCGCCCTGGCCTACCGCCTCGGGATCAACGCCGTGTTCGCTTTCTGGGTGGCCTATGTGCTGACCCGCCCGCTGGGTGCCGCACTCGGCGACCTGCTTTCGCAAGACACGGCCTACGGAGGCCTGGGCTTCGGTGCCATGGTCACCAGTGGCGTGTTCCTGACGGTCATCGCGGTGTTGGTCTATCGGATACAGCGGCAGGCTCGCACAGCCGGGTTGACGGCTTCCAGGCCTTGATCGCGAGGGACCTGCGCCTCGCCAAACCTTCATCACCGGAGAAGAGTCATGCAAGCTACTGATGCCATCCGCCGTGCCCTGTCCGGCACCACGCTGTTCCTCGCAGCAGTCGGTGCGGCCTGCGTCGCGCCAGCGGTCGCATTGCCCATGGGTGCGGCGCACGCGGCTGCCGTGTCAAAGCTGGGCGACCTCTCGCCGTTCAGGGCGGTCGCGGCCGACGTGCTCGCCCTGGTTGAGCGCGGCGACCTGCCCGGCGCGAAGGCCCGGATCAAGGACCTTGAAATCAGCTGGGACCACGCCGAAGCGGGACTGAAGCCGCGTGCTGCCGCTGATTGGCATGTGGTCGACAAGGCCATCGATCATGCGCTGGACGAACTGCGAGCCAGCCACCCGCAGGCAGACCCATGCAAGCAGGCCCTCACCGACCTGTTGAAGGTCATCGATCGGCTCAGCGGCAAAAACTGACGGAGAGGGGCTGTTGGTCAGCTCATCATTGCGCAGCGAGGAAGTGGCCGACCGACGGCGCATCCGCCAGCGACCACACCCGCGCGATCACGCGCCGCATCTCGGCCTCGCTCGCGCCACCTCGATACGTCGCCAGGGCAATCGCCTTGTCTTCGAGCTCCGGCCGCGTGAGCGTGTTGCCCGGGTCGCCCTTTGGTTCGAGCACCGTGGCATCGAGCCGTCGGCCGTCCGTCGTCTCGACGCTGACCTTGCCGATCCAGCGTGCGGGGTAGGCCGCGTCGACCTCGGGGTCGAGCTGCATCGTGACGTGGTCGTGCACCGTGCGCACGGGCGTGTCGCGCCAGTGCGTGTCGAACTCGGCCAGGCCCGCACGGCCATGCACCGCGATCAGGCCGAGCACCGTGCCCATCGAGAACTTGGCCTGGTGCACCGTCTGCGGATCGACCACCGGGCCCAGCACATCGATCGCCGCCTGGTGCACGCGTGCGGTCACCGACCGAATGTCGCCAGCCGTCAGGCGATGCTCGCGCAGGATGCGTTGCAAGGCGTCTGCCGCAGGGTGCGTGTGCCGACACGACGCATGAAACTTGAACGAGGTCTCGGCCAGCGTCCAGCGCGTTCCCAGACCATCGGCAAGGCGACTGGCGTCGGCGTCGCTGGAAGTGCCTGCGGCCAGACCTTGCGGGCCGTCGAGGATGTGGTGCGCACCGGTGAAGCCATCGCATGCGAGGTAGGCCGCCGTGAGCCCGGCCGCAGCCGCGTGCGCGGTGTGCAACTGCTTCGAGTCGGCCGCGTCGCGCAGGAACTCCCACAGCCCCGCCGACTGTGTGCCGGCCGAGCCGAACGCGTGCCCCATCTGCTCGGGCGTGAGCTTCAGCAGGTGGCCGACCGCCGCGGCCGCGGCAAAGGTGCCTGCGGTGCCGGTGGTGTGAAAGATCCGGTAGTGCGAGCGCCCGAGGAACTCGCCGACGCGGATGCCCACCTCGTAGCCCGCGATGCTGGCCGCGAGCAGCTCGCGCCCGCTCGCGCCAATCGCTTGTGCGACCGCGAGCGCTGCCGGGAAGACCACGGTGGCCGGATGAAACACCGAACCGTTGTGCACGTCGTCCTGCTCGGCCACGTGCGATGCGGCGGCGTTCACCATCGCCGCCACCAGCGGGCTGCTGCCGCGGCGGTGAATCAGGATCTCGCTCGGCCCATCGGCCGGACCCATCGACACGGCGAAACGCGCGAGGGTCTCGACCGGCCGCGCCGCCTTGCCCGCCAGCGCCGAGGCGAACCAGTCGAGAAACAGGTCTTCGGCGCGACGCACCACGGCGTGGGGAACGGCCTCGAAGCACAGCGTGGCCGCGAAGTGCGCCAGCGCGCGGGTGGAATCGGTCATCGGGGTGTCTTTCAGATTCAGATGGCGGCGTCGGCCTGCAGGCGTGCGATCTCGGTGGCCGTGAAACCCAGTTCTGCCAGCAGCGACACGCTGTGCTGCCCCAACGCGGGCACGGCGTCCATGCGGGCGTCGAAGCTTGCGGGCAGGCCTGGCGGCAGCAGCGCGGGCACCGGGCCGTTGGGCGTCGACACCTCGACCCAACGTCCGCGCGCCTTCAGCTGCGGATGGGCCCACACGTCGTGCATCGTGTTGAGCTGTGCGTTGGCAATCTGTGCGTCTTCGAGCCGCGCGATCACCTCAGCGATGCTCATGCCAGCGAAGAGCTTGGTGATGAGCTGCTGCAGTTCGGGCTTGTTGGCGACACGACGCGTGTTCGAATTGAAGCGTTCGTCGGTGGCCAGAGCCGGTTGCCGCAGCACCTTGGCGCAGAACGCCTGCCACTCACGCTCGTTCTGCACGCCGAGCATCACGGTGCGCCCGTCGCCCGCGGCGAACGGGCCGTAGGGGTAGATCGTGGCGTGCGACGCGCCCGCGCGCGGTGGCGGCGCGGCCCCCTCGAAGGCGTAGTACAGCGGATAGCCCATCCACTCGGTCATGCTCTCGAGCATCGACACGTCGATGCGGCAGCCGCGCGCCGTCTTGCCGCGCTGGATCAGTGCGGCCAGGATGTTGGAGTAGGCATACATGCCCGCGGCGATGTCGGCGATGGAGCAGCCGGCCTTCGACGGTTCGTCAGGTGTGCCGGTGATCGACAGGAAACCAGCCTCGCTCTGGATCAGCAGATCGTAGGCCTTCTTGTCCCGGTAGGGCCCGGGATGCGCCGGGTCGTCACCGTAGCCCGAGATGTCGCAGACGATCAGCCCGGGATGCTGTTCGCACAGCGCCTCGTACGACAGCCCGAGGCGTGCCGCAGCACCGGGCGCCAGGTTCTGCACCAGCACGTCGGCCGACTTCAGCAGGCGCGCCAGCACCTCGCTCGCCTGCGGGTGCTTGAGGTCCAGCGTCAGGCTTTCCTTGGAGCGGTTGGTCCACACGAAGTGCGACGACTGGCCGTGCACCCGCGTGTCGTAGCCGCGCGCGAAATCGCCGACGCCGGGGCGTTCGACCTTGATGACGCGGGCGCCCAGGTCGGCCAGCTGCCGGGTGCAGAAGGGCGCTGCGATCGCGTGTTCGAGCGTGACGACGGTGATGCCTTCGAGTGGACGCATCGGACGGTGCCTCAGAAAGAGCGCGGCAAGCCGAGCACGTGTTCGGCGATGTACGACAGGATCAGGTTCGTCGAGATCGGCGCCACCTGGTACAGCCGCGTCTCGCGGAACTTGCGTTCGACGTCGTATTCGTGGGCAAAGCCGAAGCCGCCATGGAACTGGATGCAGGCGTTGGCGGCTTCCCAGCTGGCCTTGGCCGCCAGGTACTTGGCCATGTTCGCTTGCGCACCGCAAGGCTGGTGGGCGTCGAACAGCCGGCAGGCTTCCCAGCGCATCAGGTTGGCGGCCTCGACCTCGATGTAGCTCTCGGCGATCGGAAACTGCACGCCCTGGTTCTGGCCGATGGGCCGGCCGAACACCACGCGTTCGCCGACGTACTTGGTCACGCGGTCGATGAACCAGTAGCCGTCGCCGATGCATTCGGCCGCGATCAGCGTGCGCTCGGCGTTGAGCCCATCGAGGATGTACTTGAAGCCCTGGCCTTCTTCGCCGATCAGGTTCTCGGCCGGGATCTCCAGGTTCTCGAAGAACAGTTCGTTGGTCTCGTGGTTGACCATGTTGGGGATCGGCCGCACCGTCATGCCGCTTCGCTCGGCGGCGCGCAGGTCGACCATGAAGATCGACATGCCTTCCGACTTCTTCTTCACCTCGGCCAGCGGCGTGGTGCGCGCCAGCAGGATCATCCAGTCGGAGTGCTGAACGCGCGAGATCCACACCTTCTGGCCGTTGATCACGTAACGGTCGCCGCGCCGCACGGCCGTGGTCTTGATCTTGGTGGTGTCGGTACCGGTGGAGGGCTCGGTCACGCCCATCGACTGCAGGCGCCACTCGCCGCTGGCGATCTTCGGCAGGTAATGCTGCTTCTGCGCGTCGCTGCCGTGTCGCAGCAGCGTGCCCATGTTGTACATCTGGCCGTGGCAGGCGCCGGAGTTGCCGCCGCTGCGGTTGATCTCCTCCATCACCACGCTCGCTTCCGACAGGCCCAGGCCCGAGCCGCCGTACTCCGTTGGAATCATCGCGGCCAGCCAGCCGGCCTTCGTCAGCGCATCGACGAAGGCCGCTGGATAGCCACGCGCTCGATCGATCTGGCGGTGGTACTCGTCGGGAAATTCGGCGCACAGCGCGCGCACCGCGTCGCGGATGTCCTGGTAGGTGTCGGGCGGGGTTGGGAGCATCGGGGCGTTGGGGATGTCGAACGGGTGAGATCAGGCGAGCACGGCGCGCGCGGTCATCGCCAGGTGGCCGAGCGGGTTGCGTGCCCACAGCGCCACGCTGCCGTCGGGTTCGCGCTTGCCGCACAGGGTGAATGGGTGGAGGTCGAACAAGGGGCTGGCGGCGGTGAAATCGAACTGTGCGATGGCAGCGCCCGGCATCTCGCGCCGCACCAGGTCGAGCAGCAAGGTGGCGATCAGCGGGCCGTGAACCACCAGGCCGGGGTAGCCCTCGACCTGGGTCGCGTGATCGCGGTCGTAGTGGATGCGGTGGGCGTTGAAGGTCAGCGCCGAATAGCGGAACAGCAGCACCGGGTCGGGCGTGACGGTGCGGCTGAAGTGCTCGTCAGTGCGGGCCCGTGCTGGCGTGGGCGACGCGGCCCCCGGCTGAGCGGGTGCGCGGTAGACGATGTCGTGCTCTTCGCGCACGCACAGGCCTCGTGCGGTCGAGATCGCGTGCGCCACCGTCACGAACACCAGCGGGCCGCTGCGGCCAGCTTTCTCGGCGATGTGCGTGATCGTCGATTGGCGCGTCGCGGTGTCGCCGATGCAAAGTGATTGGTCAAAGAACAGCCGTCCGCCCGCCCACATGCGCCGCGGCAGCCGGACGGGCGGCAGGAAGCCGCCGAGCAGCGGATGTCCGTCGACACCGAGATCGCGCTGCAGCGCCTGCGGCAGGAAGTACAGCCAGTGCGCCAGTGGCGGCAGCGCACAGCCGGTCGTGGCCGCGGCGTCGGTGCGGTCCAGCAGCGCGAGCAGGCCAGCCAGCGGCGCGGCGGTGACGGTGTCGTCGCGGTGCAAGGTGCGGCCGACCCACGAGCGCAGATCGTCGGTGTCGTGGGCGGGGGTGCTGGCGGCAGTTGGGGTCACGGTGACGGCGGGTGTTGAACAGGCACGGAGGAACAGACGCCGAGCTTGCCTTGTCCCCGCGCCGGGCGCAATTCGTCATTTGCAAAGGCGGCGTTCGGTGCTGACGAAGGGGCCTGGCCGGCCCGTGCGGCGGGGCGCAGGGTAAGGTTGCCCCATTTTCAATGGCGTGCGGCGAGCGACAAGCATGGCGATGCATTTCGATCTGGTGGACTTGCGACTGATGGTGCGTGTGGCCGAGGCCAACAGCCTCACCCGCGGCGCCGAGGCGGTGCACCTGTCGGTGCCCACGGCCAGCACCCGCATCAGGAACATCGAGGACAGCCTCGGCGTGAAGCTGCTCTACCGCACCAGCCAGGGTGTCACCCTGACACCGCCGGGGCAGGCCTTCGTGCACCACGCCCGGCTGGTGCTGGGGCAACTCGAACACCTGAGCGGTGACCTGCAGGAGTACGCGAAGGGCATCAAGGGCCATCTGCGCGTGTTCGCCAACACGACGGCGCTGGGCGAGTTCCTGCCACCGGTGTTGCGCGCCTATCTGCTGACCCACCCCGACGTGAACATCGATCTGCGCGAACGCCTGAGCGACGACATCGTGCGCGCCGTGTCCGAAGGGCAGACCGACATCGGCATCGTCGCGGGCACGGTACGCACCGAGAACCTCGAGGTCATCCCCTACCGGCGCGACCGGCTGGTGCTGGTGGTGCCGCGCGAGCACCCGCTGGCAGCGCAGCCGTCGATCGCATTCGCCGACACGCTGGAGTTCGAACACATCGGGCTGCACGAAGCCAGCGCCATCCACGCCTTCCTGCGTCAGATCTGCAGCGGCCTGCGCCGGACCATCCGCTTGCGCATCCAGGTTGGCAGTTTCGAAGCCGCCTGCCGAATGATCGAGGCGAAGGTCGGCGTGGGCGTGCTGCCCGAATCGGCCGCGCGGCGACACGCGCAGACCCTGGAGATCCAGATCGTCCCGCTGTCCGATGAGTGGTCGTTGCGCGCGATGCAGATCTGCGTGCGCAGCCTGGAATCGTTGCCACCGTTTGCGCGTGACCTGGTGGCCTTGCTGGTGGAGGATGCGCGTGCGGCGAGTGCGATGGAACGAGAGCCCGCGCCAAACAAAAAGGGCTAGCTCCTTGTGAGAGCTAACCCTTTGATTTAACTGGTGCGGCTGGCAGGAATCGAACCCACGACCCCTTGGTTCGTAGCCAAGTACTCTATCCAGCTGAGCTACAGCCGCAACGCCCACGAGTATAGCAGGCGCAGAGGGCTTTTTTCAGAGTGTTGCAGCGGTTCGGTAGCTGTTGGCGGCGCGCTCGGCCTGGCCTTCGTTTTCAGCCAGCCGTGCCAGCGTCAGCCAGGCCATGCGCTTCGCGGTGATCGGCAGGTTGGCATCGGCGACAGCGGCCTCGAGCAACAGCCGCGCCTTGCCCCACAGCTGCCGCTCGGCCAGCGCGGTGCCCACCGCGTGGGCCACGGCGGCCTCGCGCGGAAACGCCAGCTGTGCCGATTCAAGGCGAGGCAGCCAGTCGGCGCCGATGCCAGCGATGGCACACACCAGCGCGAACGACAGCGCGGCGCGCTCGTCGTCGGTTGTGTCCTCGATGCGTTCCCAGCCTGGGCGCAGCCAGTTGCGTGCCTCATCGGGCGCGCCGAGTTGTGCGGCACGCAGGGCTGCACGCGCTGCCACGAAGTTGTCGCGGCGATCGACCGCATCGAGCGATAGCCAGGTGCGCCGCAGCTGGTCGATGTCGTGCGCGGTGTCCAGGCACTCGAACGCCAGCGAGCGCAGCAGGCCTTGGCTGGCGGCCTTCGACAGGCCCTGGTGCTTGACCAGCAAGCGCGCGGTCTTCAGGGCCTCTTGCGGTTGTTGCCCGAGTCGGGTGGCCTGCAGCTTCAGCCGCAAGGCCTGCGTGCGCCGCACCACGCCGGGTGGCAGGTCGTTCAGCAACTGAAGGCTGCGCTGGGCATCGCGGTCGTCGATGGCCCATTCGGCAGCCATCAGTCGGGCGCCTTCTTCGGCCGATCGTGCCGCGCTGTTGCCTTGCGCAAGCGCAAAGGCGCGCGCCAGGTGCTCGTCGCGCTGCCGGCGATCTTGCAGCCGGTGCGCGCTGCCTGCGGCCAGTAGCAGCCCCAACACGCCGAACTCGGCGTCGCGCCGAAGCTCGGGCGTGTCGTCCTGGATCGCCAGCGCATGCTGGGCCGCGGATTTGGCGCGGCTGTATCGGCCAGCGAAGTACTGGGCCAGCGATTCGCGCAGGGCGGCCTGGGCGGTGCGTTCGCGACGCGCCACGCGCCACAGCCGCGCTCGCTCGGGCAGCCCGATCAGCCGGTTGGCCGCATGGATCAGCGACACCAGTGCGAAGCAGCTGCCCACCAGCACCAGCAGGAAGAGGTTCAGCGACACATCGAAGCGCCAGGTGCCCGCATAGACGCTGACCAGCCCGTCGTTGGCACCCAGGGTCGACGCCGCCACCACCGCAGCGCCGAACAGCAGCACGAACCAGATGACCGAGCGCATCGCCGCAGCCGCCTGTGGTGCTCAGCGTCCGGCCGCGGCTGCGGCCAACGCAACCAGCGTGTCGTCGGGCTTGGGCACGTTGACCTGCCTTGCCTGCGCAGCCACCTGGCTCAGCGTCTGGGCCAGCAGCACCGTGCTGCGCGAACTGCGGTCGAAGTAGCGGTCCAGCGCGGCCTGTACCAGTTGCAGATCGCTCTGGGTGGTCTCGAACTGGCGGCTGAGCAGTGCCAGGCGGGCGTTCAGCAGCCGCAGCTTCAGGTTTTCGCGCACGAAGAACGCGTTGTCGGGTGCCAGCAGCATCGCATCGGGGTGGTCGATGCGGGTGACGCGGATCAACGACTTGGCCTCGTTCCAGACGCGCTCGGTCACCGAAGCCCATCCGCCGTCCCAGGTCTGCCACCAGGGGGTCTGTGGTGCCGAGGCGGCGCCCTTGGGTGCGCTGGCCGCCGCTGGTTCGGCCGCGGCGGCGGGCTTGCTCTTGGCGGGCGCCGGCCGCGGCACCGCGTTGGCGAGCAGCGGCAATTCGTCGATCATCCGGGCGGCTTCGTCGAGCTTGATGGTCAGCGTCGGGATGTCGATCAGGCCCACGGCTTTCACGCGGTCGAGATCGCGTGCGATGGCGCGTCGGACCCCTTCGAGCCGAGGCTGGTTGTAGTGGAGCAACCGATCGTCGGCCTGCTTGAGCATGGCCACCAGGGGTTCCGCGCTGCCCGTGATGGCGGTTTGCTGCATCGCCACGCGGATGCCGGCGTCGATGTCGACCAGCAGGTTCTCGTCGCGTGAGCGAGACAGCGACTGCATCAGGTCTTCCAGCTGGCTGCGCTGAACCGCCACCTCGGCCACGCGCGCCTCGAGCAGCGCCACCTTGGCCGCGGTGGCAAGCGCGCTGTCCTGCGACTGCTTCGACAGCAGCTGCGCTTCGCTGGATTGTTTGCGGCCTTCATCGAGCCGCTTCACCATTTCCTGCTCGACCGCCTTGACACGTTGCTGCGTCTTCCAGGCCAACGTCAGGCTGACGCCCGCCAGCACGGCCAGCACGGCCGCCAACGCAGACCACCAGCGCATGTCCAGCCCCAGCGCGTTGCGATGGGCAGGCTGCAGGTCGGTGAAGGGCAGATCGGCCACGGGCGGCAGCGGCGAGTCCGCTGAAGCGGCGGTGGTGGGGTGCTCGTTCAAGGTGCGAACGATTGTATGCAGGCGACCACCTCGGGCAGTGTCGGCAGGGACTGCCACACCGGTGAAAAACCAGCCGCGGTGGCCCGCGCCGCGATGCGCGGGTGCGTGGCCAGCGCCCTCGCGCCTGCGGGCAGGCGGAGCGCCCGGTCGTGCAGGCGTGCCATCAGGTGATCGACCGCCTCGGAGCTGCTGAAAAACCACAGGTGATCGGCGGGCCGCGCGAGCGCGTCGGCCAGCAGCGATTGCGCTGCGTCGTCCCAGCGCGGTGCACTGCGCCGGTACGCCGACACGAAACCCACGCGGGCGCCGTGCTCGCGCAAGGTGTCGGCCAGCCAGTCGCGGCCGCCGTCGCCACGCACCACCTGCACCGTGGCACCTTGCCAGTCCTGCAGGCGCAGCACCTGCCACAGCGCTTCGGAGTCGAACTGGGCGCTGTCGGACGCCGGTTCGACGATCTGCGAGACCGGTACCCCCGCCTCCTGCAAGGCGCGTGTGGTACCGGGGCCAGGTGCCGCGGCCTGGGTGTGGAGCGGCCAGGTGGCTTGGGATGGACGCAAGGCGAAGAAGTGCTCGACCGCGTTGGCGCTGACGAACATCACCAGGCGCGCGTCTGCCAGCTGCTGCCATGCCGCGGTCACGGCCGCGGTGTCCCGCGCCGGCTCGATTTCGATCAGCGGCAGCGCGGCGGCGTGCAGCCCGTGTTGTGCCAGTGACTGCACCCAGGGCATCGCCTGCGCGGCTGGGCGGGTGACGATGACGCGCATCCGATCAACCCTTTCTGGCGACCCGATGCAGGCCGGGGCCGTCACCGGTCGCGCGAGCCGCGCTCAGGCGCTGCCCACTGCGCTCAGGTAGGCCGCAGCACCCGCTTCGCGCAAGGCCGCAGCAGCCTGTTCGCCGAGAGAGCGGGCCTGTGCCTCGGTCTGCACGACGGCATTGACCGACGCGCGCAACAGCGGCGCGGCGGCGTCCTCGGGGTGGCCGACCGCGGCGCGCAGGCTGAGCGCGCCGTCGAGCCAGACCGCGTGTGCGGCCAGCGGCATGCTGCAGCTGCCGCCGAGTGCCCGAGACACGGCGCGTTCGGCCTGTACCGCCAGGGCGGTCGGCATGTGCACCAGCGTGGCGAGCTTGGCGCGCAGGGCGGTCGCGTCGCTGCGCACTTCGAGACCAAGCGCGCCTTGTCCCGCGCAGGGAAGCATCTGGTCGGTGGCGAACTCGCTGCGGATGCGCGAGGCCATGCCCAGCCGCTTCAGCCCGGCGGCTGCCAGCACGATCGCGTCGTACTGGCCTTCATCGAGCTTGCGCAACCGGGTATCGAGGTTGCCGCGCAACGGCTCCACCAGCAGGTCGGGGCGCAGTGCGCGCAGCTGCACCACGCGGCGCAGGCTGGACGTGCCGACCTTGGCGCCTTGCGGCAGATCGGCGAGCGACATGTGGGTGTTCGACACGAACGCATCGCGCGGATCCTCGCGCTCGAGCACCGCGGCCAGCTCGAAGCCCTCGGGCAGGTCCATCGGCACATCCTTGAGCGAATGCACCGCCAGCTGCGCGCGGCCCTCTTCGAGCGCGGTTTCGAGTTCTTTCACGAACAGGCCCTTGCCGCCAACCTTCGACAGCGTGCGGTCCAGAATCTCGTCGCCACGCGTGGTCATGCCGAGCAGTTCGACGCTGAGGCCGAAGCAGCTTTTCAACAGATCGCGGACGTATTCGGCTTGCCACAGCGCGAGGCGGCTTTCCCGGGTGGCGATGATGATGTGTGAGCTCATCTTGGAATGCTAGCAGGCGCGAGTCTTGCAGCCATCCGTACACGCCCGCCACGAAACCCAGCCGAACCGACCCACCATGCCTCAGAAAACACCGCACGCTGCCGCTGCCGACAAGAACCGACCGCTGGTCGAAGACATCCGGCTGCTGGGCCGCATCCTCGGCGATGTGATCCGCGAGCAAGAAGGCAAGGAGGCGTTCGAGCTGGTCGAGCGGGTGCGGCAGCTGTCGGTCGGCTACCGGCTGAAGCGCGACGCGCAGGCCGGCCGCGCGCTGGACCGGCTGTTGAAGAACCTGTCGGGCGACCAGACCGTCAGCGTGATCCGGGCCTTCAGTTACTTTTCGCACCTGGCGAACATCGCCGAAGACCGCCACCAGGTGCGGCTGCGCGAGGTGCAGGCGCTGCATGGCGATCTGCAGCAGGGATCACTCGCGTTGACCTTCGAGCGGCTGGCCGCAGCCGACATCCGAGCCGCCGACATCGTGCGCACGCTGGACCACGCCTACATCTCGCCGGTGCTGACCGCCCACCCGACCGAGGTGCAGCGCAAGAGCATCCTCGACGCCGAGCGTGCGATTGCCGAGCTGGTCGAGCAGCGCGACCACCTGCGCATCCTGCGTGAGCGGGCCGACAACGAGGCCTTGATCCGTGCCCGCGTCACCCAGCTGTGGCAGACGCGGATGCTGCGCAACACCAAGCTGACCGTGGCCGACGAGATCGAGAACGCGCTCAGCTACTACCAATCGACTTTCCTGCGGCAAATCCCGCGGATGTACCGCGACATCGAGGCCGCACTGCCTGGCCATCCGATCGCCAGCTTCTTTCGCATGGGCAACTGGATCGGCGGCGACCGCGATGGCAATCCCTACGTCACCGCCACCACCCTGCAGACCGCGCTGGCGCGACAGAGCGAGACGGTGCTGCGTTTCTACCTGACCGAAGTGCACCAGCTCGGCGGCGAGTTGTCGATTTCGGCCACGCTGGCACCGATCGCGCCGGCGATGCGCGCCCTGGCCGAGGCCTCGCCCGACCACAACCCGCACCGCGAGGACGAACCCTATCGCCGCGTGCTGGTCGGCCTGTATGCGCGGTTGGCCGCCACGCTGCACGAGCTCACCGGCACCGAAGCGCTGCGCCACGCAGTGCCACCGCAGAACCCATATCGATCGGCGCAAGACTTTCTGGCCGACCTGCAGGTGATCGAGGCGTCGTTGAACGCCCACCATGCCCAGGCCCTGGCCGCGCCGCGGCTGCGGCCGCTGATGCGCGCGGTGCAGGTGTTCGGCTTCCACCTCGCCACCGTCGACCTGCGGCAGAGCTCTGACAAGCACGAAGCCGTGCTGGCCGAGCTGATGCGCGTCGCGAAGATCGAGCCGGACTATTCAGCGCTCGATGAAGCCGCTCGGCGCGCGCTGTTGCTGAAGCTGCTCAACGATGCGCGGCCGTTGCGCGTTCGCGCCGCGACGTACAGCGAACTGGCCGTGAGCGAGCTGGCGATCTTCGAGACCGCGCTCGAGATGCGCCGACGCTACGGCCCAGAGGCACTGCGTCACTGCATCATCTCGCACACCGAAGAAGCCAGCGATCTGCTCGAGGTGCTGCTGCTGATGAAGGAAAGCGGCCTGATGCGTGGCACGCTGGAGGATGCGGCCGTGGCCGACCTGATCGTCGTGCCGCTGTTCGAGACCATCGGCGACCTGCGCAACGCCGAGCCCATCATGCGGTCGTTCTACGCGCTGCCGGGCATCACCGAACTGGTCAAGCGATCCAAGGTCGGCGACTTGGCCGAGCAGGACATCATGCTGGGCTACAGCGACAGCAACAAGGACGGCGGCAGCTTCACCAGCAACTGGGAGCTCTACCGCGCCGAGATCGCGTTGGTCGAGCTGTTCGATGCGCTGGGTCGCGAGCACGGCATCACGCTGCGCCTGTTCCACGGCCGTGGCGGCACGGTGGGCCGCGGCGGTGGCCCGAGCTACCAGGCCATCCTGGCGCAGCCGCCCGGCACGGTGAACGGGCAGATCCGGCTGACCGAGCAGGGCGAGGTGATCGCCTCGAAATACGCCCACCCCGAGATCGGCCGGCGCAACCTCGAGACCCTGGTGGCGGCCACGCTCGAAGCCACCTTGCTGCCTGCTGCCGCGGGTGGCAAGAAGGCAGGGCGCATGGGCGCGCCGAAGAGCTTCCTCGATGCGGCTGCGACGATCAGCGAGGCCAGCTATGCCGCCTACCGCAAGCTCGTCTACGAAACGCCGGGCTTCACCGAGTACTTCTTCAGCGCCACGCCGATCCGCGAGATTGCCGGCCTGAACATCGGCTCACGCCCCGCCGCACGCAAGGCCACCAATGCGATCGAGGACCTGCGCGCGATCCCCTGGGGCTTCAGCTGGGGTCAGTGTCGGGTGGCGTTGCCGGGCTGGTGCGGCTTCGGCTCGGCGATCGACAGCTTCCTGACCCGCGATGCCGCCACCCGCGCCGAGCGCCTGGCGCTGCTGCAGCGGATGCACAAGCAGTGGCCGTTCTTCCAGACGCTGCTGTCCAACCTCGACATGGTGATCGCCAAAAGCGACCTCGGCATCGCCGCGCGGTATGTGGAGCTGGTCGAAGACAAGAAGCTCGGCAAACGCATCTTCGGGTTGATTCAGGCCGAGTGGGCGCTGACCAACGACGCGTTGACGCTGATCACGGGACACACCGATCGGCTGGCCTCGAACCCCTCGCTCGCGCGCTCGATCCAGCACCGCTTCCCCTACCTCGACCCGCTGAACCACCTGCAGGTCGAGCTGATGCGCCGCCATCGTCAGCGGCGCGAGGGCGACCCCGGCAACGAGCGGATGCAGCGCGGCATCCACATCTCGATCAATGGCGTGGCGGCCGGGCTGCGCAACACCGGGTGAGCTGACGAACCGGTGCCCCCCCCTCATTCAGGGGGTGCGTGTGACTTGTTGCATCTCGATGCCTGCTGCGGTCGTAGTGCGGGTGACGGTGCGCTTTCATCGAACGCCAGAGCGGGTTCGGTGGAGCGCCAGAGCTTTCCGTCTTCCCCTCGACCTTCCACGCCTTTCATCGGAGTTCACATGCCCTTCACGCTTTCGTCACCCAAGACCCTGCTCGGTGCTGCACTGGCACTGTCCGCGTTGTCCAGCCAGGCGGTCACGCTGGTCGGCCTCACGAGCAGCAACCAGGTCGCCCGCATCGACACCGCGAACGTGGCCGCCGCGACGAGCACCGCCATCAGCGGGCTCGATGCCGGCGACCGCTTCGTCGGCATCGACCTGCGACCCGGCAACAACACCGTCTACGGTGTCACGCTGTCGAACAAGCTCTACACCCTGAACGAGTTCACCGGCGCCGCCACCTTCGTGGCCGGGTTGTCGAGCTCGATCGTCAACCCCTCGCTGGGCTACGGCATCGATTTCAACCCGGCGGCCGATTTCAACGGTGCTGCCTCGCTGCGTTTTGTCAGCTCGGCGGGCGACAACTACGCCATCAACGCCAACACCGGTGCGGTGACCGTGGCGACCTCCATCGCGGCCGGATTCAGCGGTGTCGGCTACACCAACTCCAAGCCCAATCCCACCAGCGCACCTGCGGCGCCGAGCCTCTACTACATCAACAGCAACAGCGACTCGCTGGCAGTGGCCACATCGGCGTTCAACAACCCGACGATCAACACCGTCGGCAGCCTCGGCGTCGATGTGCTGCGCGCCAACGGCTTCGAAGTGCTTGCCGATGGATCTGCCTACGCCGGCTTGAACGTCGACGGCAGCTCGCTGACGTCGGGCATCTACCGCATCAATCTGGCGACCGGAGCGGCAACCTCGGTGGGGACCTTCAACGGCACCCTGTCCGGTCTGACCGTCTCGGCCGTTCCCGAGCCTGGGACCTATGCGCTGATGATGGCCGGTCTCGGTCTGGTCGGCGCCATGGCCAGGCGCCGCAAGTCGGCCTGAAGGACCTGAGCCCATGCGGGCTCGGTGAGCGCGGCCAGTGGGCTACAGCCCGCTGGCCGCCAGCGCTTCGCGCACTGCAGTGGCCTGGCGGCGTGACACCGCCAGCCATTCACCCACCGGTGCCACCTTCACCGCCCAGCAGTCGCTGGCGGGACCGTCTTCGGCCTCGTCGCCGTCGTTGCCCTTGTCGGCCAGCGTGCGGCGTTCGAGCGCGCTGATCGCCGAGCGGGCCACCAGCGCATTGCGGTGCACCCGCAGGAAGCGTGGGCCCAGCCGCTGTTCGAGATCGCTCAGCGCATCGTCGAGCACGTGGGTGTGGGCAGCGGTGCGCAACGTCACGTATTTCAGCTCGGCCTTCAGGTACAGCACCTCGGCCAGCGGCACCCGCACGACACGGCCGCGTTCGCTCACCACCAGCACGGGGTCGGGCTGCACTGCCGGCTCGACCACAGAAACCACCGGCGCCAGCCGCGCAGCCACCCGCTGCAGCGCCAGTTGCAGCCGCTCGCGGCGCACCGGCTTGGTCAGGTAGTCCACCGCCTCCAGATCGAAGGCCTTCAGCGCATGACTGGCATGCGCGGTCACGAACACCACTGCCGGTGGTCGGGGCAGGGCACGCAACTCCTCGGCCAGCTGGGTGCCGTCGCGCCCGGGCATCTGGACGTCCAGCAACACCAGATCGCAGGCGCGATGGTCGGTCTCGCTGCCGGTCCCCGCGGCGTGCAGCCATTCCAGCGCCTGCGCTGCATTGGCCACCTCACCCACCACGGTGGCCCCGGGCTCGCTGCAGTCGGCGAGCAGCGTGCGCAGCCGCAGCCGCGCCAGCGCCTCGTCGTCGACCAGCAGCACGCGCAGCGCGTGCGAGGTGGATGGGGTTGAACCGGTCACAGCGGCACCACGATCTGCACCCGAAAGCTGTCGGCATCGCGCCGACTTTCGAATTGCGCGTTCACATCGTGCATCAGCCGCAGCCGCTCCTGCACGTTGTTCAGCGCCATGCCCAGCCCCGGGCGCGATGCCATGGTGGGCACGCTGTTGGCGATCGAGATCACCGCGCGACCGCCCTTGACCCGGGTGCGCACGCGGATCGTGCCGCCGTCATCGGCCGTCTCGACGCCGTGGCGGACCGCGTTCTCCACCAGCGGCTGCAGCAGCAGCGGCGGCACGCGTGCTGCGCCGGCTGCGGGGTCGAGTTCCCAGGTCACGGTCAACCGATCGCCGAAGCGGATCTGCTCGATCGCCAGGTAGCGCTGTGCCAGCTCGACCTCTTCATTCAGCGTCACCGACTCGCCAACCTCGGTCAGCGCGACGCGGAACAACTCGGCCAGGTCTTCCAGCACGGCTTCGGCACGCTGTGGATCGTGGCGCACCAGCGCCAGCGCCGAATTCAGCGTGTTGAACAGGAAGTGCGGCCGGATCCGCGACTGCAGCTCGGCCAGCTTGGCCGCGGTGTCGGCCGGCGTGCGCGCCAGCGCCCGCATGCGCAGCCACTGCAGCATCAGCAGTGCCAGGCCTGCGCCCGCCAGTACCGGGCCCAGCGGGCCGATGCGGTCCAACTCGCTCAGGCCGAACTGTGCGCCCAGCTGCCAGCCGCCCATGGCACACAAGGCGCCCAGCGCGCCGATCACGACCGCCTGCGGCCCGACCGACAGCCGCGCCAGCGGCGTCTTCAACGCGCACGCCACGATCAGCCAGGCCAGCAGCGCCGGCGTCACGATACCGGTGCCGAGCGCGAAGCTCAGTACCCAGGCGTCGAAGGTGGCCGCGGTGAACAAGACACCGACGGCGAGCACGGCGTGGGCGAACAGCATGGCGCGCAGCACCACGCCGACGTGGCAGACATCGAACAGCGCTGCCGGGCGCCCTGCGGCCGCGTCGGGCTCCGGCAAGGTGCCGAAGCCCGACAGGAAGGTCGAGGCGGGGTCGTCGGGGGGCAGGGGGCTCATCGATAGAATCGGCGTCGCTTCGGCGCATTGTCTACAAACCCTCCACCACACCGGCGACGACGCGCACCGCCGCTCGCCGCGAGCCCATGGCGACCAATCCACTCGACAACAAATCCGAAGCCTGGTCGGCGCTTTTTTCCGAGCCGATGAGCGAACTGGTCAAGCGCTACACCGCCAGCGTGTCCTTCGACCAGCGGCTCTGGCGTGCCGACATCGCGGGCTCGCTGGCCCACGCCGAGATGCTGTGCCACCAGGGCATCATCAGTGCCGAAGACCGCGCCAGCATCGAGCGCGGCATGGCGCAGATCACCGCCGACATCGAGGCCGGCCGTTTCGAGTGGAAGCTCGACCTCGAAGATGTGCACCTGAACATCGAGGCGCGTCTGACGCAGCTGGTCGGCGACGCCGGTAAACGCTTGCACACCGGCCGTTCGCGCAACGACCAGGTGGCCACCGACGTGCGGCTGTGGCTGCGCGGCGAGATCGATGCGCTGCTGCCACTGCTGCGCGCGATGCAGACCGCACTGGTCGAGGTGGCCGAGAAGAACATCGACACCATCCTGCCCGGTTTCACCCACATGCAGGTGGCTCAGCCAGTGAGCTTCGCGCACCACCTGCTGGCCTACGTGGAAATGTTTGCGCGCGATGCCGATCGGTTGTCCGACGTGCGCAAGCGCGTCAATCTGCTGCCGCTGGGTGCGGCCGCGCTGGCCGGCACCAGCTACCCGCTGGACCGCGAGCGCGTGGCGCGCACGCTGGGCTTCGACGGCGTGTGCCAGAACAGCCTCGACGCCGTGAGCGACCGCGACTTCGCGCTCGAGTTCACCGCCTTCGCGTCGATCACGATGGTGCACATCTCGCGCCTGGCCGAAGAGTTGGTGCTGTGGATGAGCCAGAACTTCGGCTTCATCGACCTGGCCGACCGCTACTGCACTGGCTCATCGATCATGCCGCAGAAGCGCAACCCCGACGTGGCCGAACTGGCGCGCGGCAAGAGCGGCCGCGTGGTCGGCCACCTGATGGGCCTGATCACGCTGATGAAGGGCCAGCCGTTGGCCTACAACAAGGACAACCAGGAAGACAAGGAGCCGCTGTTCGACACCGTCGACACCGTCCGCGACACCTTGCGCATCATGGCCGAGATGGTGCAAGGCATCATCGTCAAGCCCGAGGCGATGGAGCGCGCCGCGCTGAAGGGCTACGCCACCGCGACCGATCTGGCCGACTACTTGGTGAAGAAAGGCCTGCCGTTCCGCGATGCGCACGAGGCCGTGGCGCATGCGGTCAAGCACGCGATCGCCCAGGGCGTGGACCTGAGCGCGCTGCCGCTGTCCACCCTGCAGGGCTTCCACGCCAGCATCACCGACGATGTGTTCGATGTGCTGACGCTACGCGGCTCGCTGAACGCCCGCAATGTGCTGGGCGGCACCGCGCCGGCTCAGGTGCGCGCGCAGATCGCCCGTCACCGCGCCCGCCTGAGCTGACGCACCTGTGCCGCGCGTGTTGCTGACCCTCGCCATGATCATGGTGGCGTGCGTCGGCTTCACCGCCTACGCACCGGTGACCGTGCTCAACTCACTGGTCGCCAGCGACGGCTATGTGCTGACGTCTTCGGTTCCCTACGGTACGCTGCCGCGGCAGCGCCTCGATGTGTACCGGCCGAGCGCTGCCGAGCCGCCCGGCGGTTACCCGGTGGTGGTGTTTTTCTACGGCGGCTCGTGGAACCGCGGCGAGCGCGCCGACTACAAGTTCGTTGCTGCCGCACTGGCCTCGCGTGGCGTGCTGACGTTGGTGGCTGATTACCGGCTCTACCCCGCCGTGCGCTACCCCGAGTTTCTTGAAGACAGCGCCAAGGCCCTGGCCTACGGCCTCGAGCAGGCGAAGGCGCTGGGGGGCAATCCGAAGCGGGTGTTCGTGATGGGCCACAGTGCCGGCGCCTACAACGCAGCGATGCTGGCGTTCGATGCGCGCTGGCTGCGCGCTACCGGCCACAGCCCAACCGAGCTGGCGGGCTTCATCGGGCTGGCAGGCCCGTATGACTTCCTGCCGATCATCAATCCCGACGTGAAACCCGTGTTCTTCCACCCCGACTACCCGCCAGGTACCCAGGTGTTCGAGCATGTCAGCGCAGCGGCACCAAGGACCTTTCTGGGTGCCGCACGCACCGACGATCTGGTCGACCCGCAGCGCAATACCGTCGGCTTGGCCGGGCGCCTGCAGGCCGTTGGCCGGCCGGTGACGATGCAGCTCTATGACCGCGTCAACCACATGACGCTGGCGGCAGCCTTCGCGGCCCCGTTGCGCTGGCTGGCGCCGGTGCTCGACGATGTGGTGGCGTTCATCAACGCGCCCTGATCGCGAGGAAGCCGCCGGCGCGTCTGCTGGCTGATCAGGATGGCGACTGGCCGTAGGTGATCGACTGCACCCGGCCGTACTGGAAGCGCACCGTGGCCGTGAGGTTGCCCGGCCCGCGGTCGTACTGCCATTCGTCGACCTGCAGGCACGGTGCGACGATCGCGGCGATCGGCGCGGGCACCGGCTGCAGCGCGGGAGAGACGTACACCGGGGCGCAGAACGAGTCCTTCAGCCTGGGTTCCCCACACTGGGCCAGCACGGTCAGACGGGAGTCGCCCACCTCGGTCGTGCGGCCATTGCAGCGCAGGGTTTCGGCGTGGGCCGCGGGCGCCCACAGCAGCATCAGCCACAGCAGCGACATCAGTGCCAGGAAGCCGAAGAGAGGCTGCCATCGGCGAGACACGCGAAGACTCTGCGGTGCTGCCATGCGCCGCATGCCCCGCCTCGCTGGCGCAATGAAGCGCGTGCGTCTGGCGTCAGCGGGATGGCGCATACGGCGTGCCGTCCTTGTGAACGAACTGCCAGCCACCCTCGATCAGAAGGGCTTGCAGATCGTCATCGGGGTACGAACCTTCATCGCCCGGCGTGCGGTCGCCGATTTCCAGGTAGACCACCGGTTCGGCGGTGGTGTTGAGCAAGCGGTGCGCATTCCCCGTTCCCGCCTTGAAGCCAGCACACATGCCAGGCGCCAGGGGCGTCCGGCCTGCATCGGTTTCGAGCGTGGGGTGGCCCGAAAGGATGTAGATGAACTCGTCTTGCTTCGAATGCGCGTGGCGCAGCGCAGAGATGGCGTTGGGTGCCAACTGCGTCAGGTTGACACCGAAATTCGACAGACCGAACACATCGCCGAGCGCACGCTTCTCACGCCCGGTCATCAGCGATGCAAACGGTTCGGGGTAGTTGGACTTCTTTGCCCTCACCGGGACGGCAAGGGCGTCGATGGCCACCGGAGCAGTGGGATCAGGCAGGGTCATCTTCGAGCGAACGGGCAGGTGCTGCCAATAAAAAAGCCCCGCAACGCGAGTTGCGGGGCCATCGCAGAGCGCTTACTGAACGCGGCGTTCGACCGTGATCTGCTCGACCTCGACCCGGCGGTTCGGCTCCAGGCACTTGATCAGGGCTGCGCGGTTCTTCTCCTTGCATTCAACGACAGGATTGGCTTCGCCTTTACCGACGGCGCTCAGGCGGTTGGCGGCCACGCCTTTGCTGACCAGATAGTCCTTGACCGTATTGGCGCGGCGCTCAGACAGCTTCTGGTTGTACTTGTCGTTGCCCAGCCGGTCGGCGTAGCCGGTGATGACCACATTGCTGATGCCGCTGTTTTCATTCAGCAGCTTGGCGATGTCGTCCAGCTTGGGCTGAGCAGAGTTCAGCTTGTCGTTGTCGAACGAGAATAACTCGGTTGCCGAGAGAGAGATTTTCTCGAAACGCGGCGCTGGCGCAGCGACTGGTGGCGGTGCCACAGGCGCGGGCGCTGGCAGCACTGCTGGGGCGACGGGTGGCGGTGCTGCGGGTGCAGGGGCCGGCGGTGCGTCGAACGCGATGTTCAACCCGACCGTCATGTAGTAGTTGTTGCTCTTGATATGGTCAAAGTTGTTGCCACCGGCGAAGCCGTGGACATTGCGCAGATCTGCCTGGAAGGTGACGCGGTCATTGATGACGGCCTGGAAGCCCAGACCGGCGCTCACGTACGGCGCGGTTTGCGATGTACTCCCGCCGCTCAGCCTGACCTTGTCATGCTCGACGCCGGCACCGACCAGGAAGAACGGACGGAAGGTGTCGCGCGAGAACAGGTACAGAGCGTCTGCGCCCAACAGATGCTGCTGGTAGCGGTCGCCGCTTTCACGGGCACGGCCGTAGACGTAGCCCATCTGGACATCCCAGTGTTCGCTGAGCGCCTTGCCGAATTTCAGGCCGCCGCCATAGCCGACAGGTTTGCCGTTGTTCAAGCCGAAGTCCGGGTCGGGCTTGAAGCCGTTGATGCTGGGCTGGATGTACCAAGAAGGGTTGAAGGCCGCTTCTTGAGCCATGGTGTAGGACGACGCACAGAGCACTGCGACGGCCAAGGCGAGCTTCGTATGTTGACGCACAGAGTTTCTCCCAATCAGTTAACGAGCTTTCAATTCCAACCAAAGTGTCGCATCTCTGTTGGGCGGAAAGCTAGAGGGGAGAACAGCTACAAGGCGTAGGAAATTTCTGACCCCGATCTGCCGGCGGACGAGCAGGGGCTGGCTGGACCCGAAGCCAGCCCTCCCCCGGTCGCAACAGCTGGCGAGTGGATCAGCGGCGACGGCGAGCCGCCGCACCGATCACGCCCAGCCCTGCCAGCATCAGCGCGCAAGACTCCACTTCGGGTACCGCCGTCACAGCGGCCAGCACGGCCACGCCGCGAACCTTCGACGGGCTGAAGGGCAGGAACGGGTCGTAGATTTCAGGTGCCCGATGAATTTCCGTGACACCGCTTCCATTGAGCGCCATGCCGAGAATGCGGCCGGCACCCAGGGTCTGCGTCCCACCGGGCAAGGTGGTCACGCCTTCGAGCACCGAGACATAGATCGCGTCATCGGTGACGTCGATGCCGTTCAGGAAGCCCAACCCGCTGGCCAGCGTCACCAGATCGCCACCGTCGAGGTTCGAGCGCTTGATGAAGCCGTCGGTCGTGCTCAGGTAGATGTGGCTGCCAACCACCTCGAAGTCGTAGGACTGAATGCCTGTCAGCAGGGTCTGCACATTCGTGCCATCGAGATTCGAGCGCATCAACCGGTTTGAGGTGGCGACCTGGCTCCAGTAGATGCCATCGGCGGTCACATCGATCGCGAACGGCGAGGCCAGCCCGAACTTC
Organism: Burkholderiaceae bacterium; assembly: GCA_965229345.1. Classification (GTDB taxonomy): domain Bacteria; phylum Pseudomonadota; class Gammaproteobacteria; order Burkholderiales; family Burkholderiaceae_C; genus PBB1. The sequence continues at coordinate 3,603,090 of OZ245872.1, read as the reverse complement.
AGGTTCACCGACAGCGGGTTCGCCGCCGACAGGTCGATGGTCTTGATCTGGCCAGTGTTGAGGCTGGTCCAGTAGAGCTTGTTGCCGTACACATCGATGTCGTACGGGTTGCTGGCTGCATAGGAGACGAAATCCGAGCCGTCGGCCTTGACAGAGCCGATCAAGCCCAGTTGCTGATCAGGCCACCAGATGCGGCCGGCGACAAACTCCACACCATTCGGTCCCTTGACCTGGCTGGCGGTGTTGACCAGTGCGCTGGTGGGCGAGCCTGGCAGCGACGAGCCGGTGTTGATGGATCCGATGTTGGCGGACCGGGGCAGAAACTGCTGGTACGCCTCCGACCACACCAGTGAGTCGGCCGCGACCGCGGTGAAGCTGGAAACTGAAAGCGCGACTGCGAGCAGTCGATGTCCCTGAAATTTCATTCTCGTGAGCTCCTCAAGCATTGGATTTTTTGCGGCGGGCAAAGAAGCAAGCGCTATTCCACGCGCACAAGCTGCCTCGCCCCAAGACGCAGCTTCAGCGCTTGAAACCATGCCTTCGGAAGTGATGGCGACCGTACCGCGGAGTCGGCGCTGAGGGTCTCTGCATCACGCTCTCCCCTGGTGAAGCCCAGTACCAGTGGATGTCAGCGCGCGTTTTCAGTCGGAACCGGCGAGCCGTGAACATGGAGCGCTCTGCGAGTGCCGGGGTGGACGCCTGGCTCGCCAGCGGCGTCCGATCTGATCGAATCATCCCGGCGCAGTGTCAATTTTTCCGACACTCCTGGCCGCTCGCAGGGTCGGTCGTCGCTGTGCAGAAAAAGTGGCGGAAGCGGTGAGATTCGAACTCACGGTGGGGTTACCCCCACGGCAGTTTTCAAGACTGCAGCCTTAAACCGCTCGGCCACGCTTCCAACGCGTGAATTGTAGGGGGCGGTCTTGGCGCGACCGTGCAGCCCACGGGGGTCAGCCCGGGCGTTGCGCCTGTTCGCAATTGATCTGGATGATCTCGCTGCTTCCGTCGGGCCCGATGCGCGCGGCGCTGAGTTTTCCGCCCCAGATGCAGCCGGTGTCCAGTGCCAGCAGGTCGGGCCGTTGGATCAACCCCAGCGTTGACCAGTGGCCAAACGCCATCGGTACGCCTTGCGTCTGGCGCTGCGGGTGCTCGAACCATGGCAGCAGGCCGGGCGGCGCCTGGCCAGCACCTTCCTTGGCGCTGAAATCGAGCGTGCCGTCGGCGGCCACGAAGCGGGTGCGTGTCAGCGCGTTGATGGCGAAGCGCCAGCGGTCGGCGCCTTGCAGTTCATCGCTCCATCGGTCGGGCTGGTTGCCGTACATCACCGTCAGAAAGTCGTGCAGGTCGGGCCCGCGCAGCTGCTGTTCGACCTCGGCTGCCAGCTGCAGCGTGGTGGCCAGCGACCATTGCGGCGGCACGCCGGCATGCACCATCAGCCAGCCGTGTGCGTGCCGTGCCAGGCAGCGCTGGCGCACCCAGTCGATCCAGGCATTGCGGTCGGATGCGTTGAGCAGGCCGTTCAACGTGTCGCTGCGGTGCGCCTTGCGGATGCCGTGTGCCACGGCCAGGAAGTGCAGGTCGTGGTTGCCGAGCAGGCAGGTCGCGGCATCGCCCAGACCGCGCAGCAGGCGCAGCGTACCCAGGCTGTCGGGGCCGCGGTTGACCAGATCACCCAGCACGACCACGTGGTCGCGCGAGGGCGAAAAAGCCAGCACATCCAGCAGCCTTTGCAGCGCACCGCAGCAGCCTTGCACATCGCCAATCAGGTAGACCATCGAACGATTCTGCTACGCTGCCCCGACCTGCCTCACTTGCGCCCCGCATGGACGTTGTCTTACTGACTTTCTTGATCGTGTTGAACGCCTTGTTCGCGATGTCGGAGATGGCGCTCACGGCCAGCCGCAAGGCGCGGCTGCAGGTGATGGTGGAGACCGGCGACGCGGGCGCGCAGGCTGCGATGGAGCTGCACGACGATCCCACCAAATTCCTCTCCACGGTGCAGATCGGCATCACCTCGATCGGCGTGCTCAACGGCATCGTCGGCGATGCGGCGTTCTCGGCGCCGTTTGCGCTGTGGCTGGAGCGCACCTTCGCTGTACACGATCAGGCGGCCGAGATCACCGCCACCGCGATGGTGGTGGTGGTCATCACGTTTCTGACGATCATCTTCGGCGAGCTGGTGCCCAAGCGCCTGGGCCAGATGTATCCCGAATCGGTGGCGCGGCTGGTGGCGCAGCCGATGAACTGGCTGTCGATGGCAGCGCGGCCGTTCGTGATGCTGCTGTCGTTTTGCACCGAGGGCACGCTGAGCCTGATGGGCATCCGCGGCGGGCCAAACCGCAGTGTGACGGAAGAGGAAATCGCGGCCAGCCTGGAAGAGGGTCTGGACGCTGGCGTGATCGAGGCACAAGAGCACCAGATGGTGCGCAATGTGTTCCGCCTCGACGATCGCCAGGTCGGCTCGATGATGATTCCGCGCGGTGAAATCGTGTGGCTGGAAGCCGCCGCCCCAGCAGAAGAAGTGCTGAAGGTGATCGCCGCCGACGAGCATTCGCGCTACCCGGTGTGCCGTGGCGGGCTCGATGATGTGGTGGGCGTGGTGTCGGCGCAGAGCCTGCTGCAGCAGGCGATCGGTGGCGCCGCGCTCAACATCACCGAGCGGCTGCAGCCAGCCGTGTTCGTGCCGGAAACACTGTCGGGCATGGAACTGCTCGATCAGTTTCGGGCGTCGAGCGCACAACTGGTGTTCGTGGTCGACGAGTACGGCGAGGTGCAGGGCATGATCACCGTGCGCGATGTGCTTGAGGCCATCACCGGCGAGTTCACCACACCGAGTGACGATGCCTGGGCGGTGCGGCGTGACGATGGCAGCTGGCTGTTCGATGGCCTGATCCCGGTGCCTGAGTTGAAGGACCGGCTCGAGTTGAAAGACCTGCCCGAAGAGGGCCGCGGTCGCTACAACACGCTGGCCGGCATGATCATGCTGCTGCTCGGCCGGCTGCCGCACACCACCGACACCGTCGAGTGGGAAGGCTGGCGTTTCGAGGTGGTCGACCTGGATGGCAAGCGCGTCGACAAGGTGCTGGCCAGCCTGTCGCCCACCGGCGATCACGACCGCTGAGCCCCAGCCAAGTCACGGGTGGCTCTCTTTTCTCAGCGATTGCTCAACGACGGCGTGCGCAAGCGCGAGGTGTTCGGCTGGGCGATGTACGACTTCGCCAACTCGGGCTACACCACCGTCGTGCTGACGGCGGTGTTCAACGCGTACTTCGTGAGCGTCGTCGCGCAAGGCGCCCCCTGGGCCACGCTGGCCTGGACGCTGGCGATTGCCGCTTCCAGCCTGGTCGTGATGATCACGCTGCCGGCCATCGGCGCCCACGCCGATCTGCGCGGGTCGAAGAAGCGCGTGCTCGGCGGGTGCACGCTGGCTTGCGTGCTGGCCACCTTCGCCCTCGTCGGTGCTGGCCCGGGCGACTTGTGGTGGGCGGTGCTGGCCATCGTGGTCTCGAACGTCGCGTACTCCTACGGCGAATCGCTGATCGCAGCGTTCCTGCCCGAGCTGGCGCGCCCGGAGGCGTTGGGCCGTGTGTCGGGCTGGGGCTGGAGCTTCGGCTACCTGGGCGGCATGCTGACGCTGGGGCTGAGCCTGGCCTATGTGCTGGCCGCGCAGCAGCGCGGGGAGCCGGCCACCTCCTTCGTGCCGGTCACGATGGCGATCACGGCCACGATCTACGCGGTGGCCTCGTTGGCCACCTTCACGCTGCTGCGTGAGCGGGCGGCGCCGCAGATCACGACGGCGCCGGCGTCGGCAGGCGCAGGCGTCGGCGCTTCGCTGGCACGACTGGCCGCCACATGGCACGCCGCACGCCGCTACCGCGATTTCTGCTGGCTGCTGGCCTGCGGCGCCTGCTACCAGGCCGGCATCGCGGTGGTCATCACGCTGGCGGCGGTGTATGCCGAACAGGCATTGGGATTCAAGCAGGCCGACACGATGCTGCTGATCTTCGTGGTCAACATCGCTGCGGCCGCCGGTGCGTTTGCATTCGGCTACGGGCAGGACCGCATCGGCCATCGGCTGGCGCTGGCCCTCACGCTCGTGGGCTGGATCGTGATGACGGTGCTCGCGGTGCTGGCGACCGGGCCGGGCTTGTTCTGGGTCGCGGCGCTCATCGCCGGGTTGTGCATGGGCTCGAGCCAGTCGGCGGGCCGGGCGATGGCCGGCCTGTTCACGCCGGCCGATCGCCGAGGCGAGTTCTTCGGCCTGTGGACCTTCGCCACGCGGGCCTCCGCCATCGTGGGCCCCTTGACGTTCGGGCTGATCACCTGGCTGACCGACGGCAACCAGCGACTGGCGATGGCCTGCACCGCAGTGTTCTTCGTGGCGGGCTTGCTGTTGCTGGCCAAGGTGGACATGGCACGCGGAGCGCGCGCGGCGCTGCCGGAGTTCGCCGCCTGATCCAACTTGCTTTCTAGGGGGGTACGCCGCATTCCGCTGGTTTCCGCTAGGGGCGGTCTCATCCGTTTGTAAGAGGATGCTACTGAAATCGTTTCCCTTTTTGGGCCAAAGCCAGGAGTGCATGTTGTTCAAATCATTGTGTGTGGTGATGTCGTTGTTGTCGCTGACGGGGTGCGCTTCAGTCACCGGTTCCAAGTTGCAGCCGGTGTCGGTTCAGACGATTCACGAGAACCAGGAAGTTTCTGGCCTGGGCTGCACGCTCACCAATGACGCTGGCAAGTGGTACGTCACGACCCCAGGCAGCGTGACCATTCAGAAGAGCACCGGAGATCTTGCCGTCGAGTGCAAGAAGGAAGGCGTTGCCGGCCGCGAAACCGTGGTGTCCAAGAGCAATGGCGCCGTTTGGGGAAACATCCTGATCGGTGGCGGCATCGGATACGTGATCGACCGAAACACGGGCGCTGGATTTGATTACCCGACCTCGATCACCGTCGCGGTTCGAAAAGTGGCGGAGTCGATCGGCCTGGTCGCACCGACGGCGGTGGCTGAAGCGGAAGCCAAGCCACCCACCCCTGCGGACACCAAGCCGGATACCAAGCCCGAGGTCAAACCGGAAGTCAAGACGGAACCTAAACCGTAGAGAACTTCAGGTTCCTCCCGCGGCCCGCTTCGCGCAGGCCGCGGCGAGTCGGTGTATCAGGCGGCGCTGAGTTCGCGCAACTGGCCGGAGTCTAGATGCTCGAGCAGCAGCGCCAGCATCTTGGCGTGGCGCGGGTCTTCGGCCGATTCGAGCGCGTCTTCCAGAACGTCGCGGATGTCGTCGGGTGACACTCGCTCCATGTCCCAGTCCGAGAAGAGCCGCTCGCGGACTTCCTCGCTTTCGCTCAGCGAAACGACTTCCCGATGGCGGGCGTCGGTTTTCAGCAGTGCCATGAGCTGTTCCACCTGCTCGCGCGGCCCCTCCAGCCACTGGAAGAAGATCCCGCTGCCGAACACCAGCAAGCCGGTGATGCTGCGTGCACGGTTGTGTCGCCGCGACGTCTCGATGATGCGTGCTACTGCAGCGTCGTCCACATCTGCCGACGCGCGGCTGCAATACACCACGTTGTAGAGCAGGGAGGCCTCTGCTTCGTCGTCTGAGGTATCGAGAGGAGTCATGGCCTGAGGTGCTCGCAAGGTCCAGGCCTGCAAGCGGGCCATGGCGGTGGCGATCAAATCGACCACTGCCCGATGAAGCGCTGGCTAAAGCGCTAGAAACGACAAAGCCCCGTCTTTTGAACGGGGCTCAGCGCTTGATTCGACTGGTGCCGGAGAAAGGAATCGAACCCTCGACCTTCTCATTACGAATGAGCTGCTCTACCAACTGAGCTACACCGGCGCAGCCCACGATTATAGCCGGCAGCCCCCAGACTAGGCCGTCCAGCCCGCCTCCTGGTGATAACGGGTCACGCGTTCGACTTCGTTTTTCGAGCCGAGCATGACGCTCACACGCTGGTGCAGTGCATCGGGTGCGATGTCGAGGATGCGCTGTTGTCCGTTGGTGGCTGCGCCGCCGGCCTGTTCGACCAGAAAGCCCATCGGGTTGGCCTCGTACATCAACCGCAGCTTGCCGGCCTTGCCAGGCTCGCGCTGGTCCCAGGGGTAGATGAACACGCCGCCGCGGGTCAGGATGCGGTGCACGTCGGCCACCATGCTGGCGATCCAGCGCATGTTGAAGTTCTTGCCGCGCACCCCCTCGGTGCCCGCGAGGCATTCGTCGATGTAGCGGCGCATCGGCGGCGCCCAGTGGCGCATGTTGCTCATGTTGATCGCGAATTCCTGGGTGTCTTCAGGAATCTGCACGCCGTCCTGCGTCAGCACCCAGGAACCCTGCTCGCGGTCGAGCGTGAACATCGCGACGCCATCGCCGACCGTGAGCACCAGCGTGGTCTGTGGCCCGTAGACGCAGTAGCCGGCCGCGGCCTGCTGACGTCCGGGTTGCAGGAAATCGGCTTCGGTGACGGGGCCGCTGGCGTCGTCTCGCTTGAGCACCGAGAAGATGGTGCCGATGCTGACGTTCACATCGATGTTGCTCGAGCCGTCGAGCGGGTCGAACAGCAGCAGGTATTCGCCCTGAGGGAAGCGGTTCGGCACGGCGTACACGTCTTCCATTTCCTCGCTGGCCATGGCCGCCAGGTGGCCGCCCCATTCATTGGCCTCGATCAGCACCTCGTTGGCGATGATGTCGAGCTTCTTCTGCACCTCGCCTTGCACGTTCTCGGTGTGGGCACTGCCCAGCACGTCACCCAGAGCTCCTTTGTTGACGCTGATGCTGATGCGCTTGCAGGCGCGAGCCACCACCTCGATCAGCAAGCGCAGTTGCGCCGGGATGTGACCGTGCTGGCGCTGCTGTTCGACCAGGTACTGCGTCAGGCTGATTCGTTTGCTCATCGTCGGTCACTCGGGTTGGGCGGTGGTTGCGGTGCTCAGGATGCCAGAGCGCGGGTGACGATCTCACGCACGTCGCTCGACAGATCGGGCTTGGCTGCGACCCGGCTGATGGCCTGGTGCGCGGCGCTGCGGTAAGGCTCGGCCAGTCGACTCCAGCGGTCCATGATGCGGGCGATGCGGGCGGCCAGCTGGGGGTTCGCGCCATCGAGCTCGAGCACCCGATCGGCCCAGAAGGCATAGCCTGCGGCGTCGGCACGGTGGAACGCTGCCGGATTCATCATGCACAACGAGGTGATCAGGCTGCGCGCGCGGTTCGGGTTGCGGATGGAAAAGTCCGGATGCAGCAGCAGCTGCTGCGCCCGCGCGAACACCCGGCCATCGACCTCGGGCGCGGTGGCCTGCAGCGCGAACCATTTGTCGATGACCAGCGCCTCGCCCCTGAACATCGCATGGAAGCGTTCCAGCGCGGGCGCGGCCAGCTCGGCGTGGGCGTTGACCAGCGCTGCCAGCGCGCCCAGGCGGTCGGTCATGTGGGCGGCGTCCTTGAAACGCTGGTAGGCCCGACCCGGCCAGACCGCATCGCCCCGCGCCACGGCATCGAGACACAGCATCGACAGTGCCAGGTTGGCCAACGATCGCTTGCCGGCAGACACCGGGTCGGGCGTGTACGCGCCTGCCAGCTGGGGCTGTTCGTAGGCCCAGGCCCAGTCGTCGCGCAGCGCGGCCGCCAGCTGCATGCGCATGGCTTCACGGGCGGCGTGGATGCGCTGAGGATCGACGACGGCGAGCTTCTCGGCCACGTAGGCTTCGCTCGGGGGTGTCAACAGCAGGTCCTTGAAGGCGGCGTCCAGCGTCGGATGGCGCAGGATCTGCCGCATCGCGGCGATGAAGGCATCGTCCAGCGTCAACGCACCGGCGTCATGGGTGGCCGCCAGCAGACGGTTGAGCGCGAGGCGTTGGCCGGCTTCCCAGCGGCTGAAAGGATCGCTGTCGTGCTGGAGCAGCACCAGCAGGTCGGCGTCGCTGAGGTCGTCAGAGAGGATCACCGGCGCCGAGAACCCGCGCAACAACGACGGCACCGGGGCGCTGGTGATGCCGGTGAAGGTGTAGCGGCTCTGGGCGGTGTCCAGTACCAGCACGCGGTGGTGGCCAACCGCTTCGGCTTCGCCCTCCAGGCGCAGGGGGAGGGCGGCGCCATCGCGCGAGATCAGGCCCATCGCCAACGGGATGACGAAGGGTTGCTGGCCCGCAGCCAGTGTCTGCTCCACCGTGAGCGTGTAGGTTTGCGCCTGCGCATCGAACTGCCCGACCGCGGTGAGACGCGGCGTACCGGACTGTGCATACCAGCGCTTGAAGGCTGCCAGGTGTTCGGCCAGCGCGCTGCCCGGGTTGGCATCGGCGATCGCCTGCGCGAAATCGTCGCAGGTCACCGCGTGGCCGTCGTGCCGTTCGAAGTACAGCGTCATGCCGCGCGCGAACCCGTCGCGGCCGACCAGCGTCTGCATCATCCGCACGACCTCGGCGCCTTTTTCGTAGACGGTGGCGGTGTAGAAGTTGTTGATCTGCTGGTAGCTGTCGGGACGCACCGGGTGCGCCATCGGGCCCGCGTCTTCGGGGAACTGCAGCTGGCGCAGTTGCCGCACGTCCTCGATGCGCTTGACCGCGCGGGCGCTCTCGCTGCCGGCCATGTCGATGCTGAATTCCTGGTCACGGAAGACGGTCAGGCCTTCCTTCAGGCTGAGCTGGAACCAGTCGCGGCAGGTGATGCGGTTGCCGGTCCAGTTGTGGAAATACTCATGGCCCACCACGCTCTCGATGCCGGCGTAGTCGACATCGGTGGCGGTGGCCGGTGTGGCCAGCACGAACTTGGTGTTGAAGATGTTCAACCCCTTGTTCTCCATCGCGCCCATGTTGAAGTCGCCGACGGCCACGATCATGAAGCGGTCAAGGTCCAGCGGCAGCTTGAAGCGGGCTTCGTCCCAGACGATGCTGGCGATCAGCGAGTTCATCGCGTGCTCGGTCTTGTCGAGGTCGCCTCGGCGCACATACACCTGAAGCAGGTGATCGCGCCCGGCGCGCGTGCGGATGTGCTGCTCACGCGCGACCAAGTCAGCGGCCACCAGCGCGAACAAGTAGCTGGGCTTGGGGAACGGGTCGTGCCAGACCGCCTGGTGCTTGCCGCCGTCGAGGTCGGACTGCGAGACCAGGTTGCCGTTGGACAGCAGCACCGGGTAGGCGGCCTTGTTGGCGCGCAAGGTCACGCTGTAGACCGCCATCACATCCGGGCGATCAAGGAAGTAGGTGATGCGCCGGAAGCCCTCGGCCTCGCACTGGGTGAACAGGCCGCCATTCGAGGTGTACAGCCCCGACAACTGCGTGTTGCGCTCGGGCGAACAGGTGTTGCGGATTTCGAGCGTGAACGGGCCCTCGGGCATGTGCTGAAGGCTGTCGAGCACCAGCAGCCCGTCTTCATGGCGGAACGACACGCTCTCGCCGTTGACCAGCACCCGCAGCACCGACAGGTCCTCGCCATGCAACCTCAGGGGCTGGGCCGGAACGGCCGGGTTGCGTTCGAGCTGCATCCGGCTCGTCACCAGGGTGCGCACCGGGTCGAGGTCGAAGGTCAGGTCGACCGTCTTGATCCAGAACGCCGGCGCGCTGTAGTCCTCGCGGCGGATCAGGGGGGCAGTGCCTTCACGCATCACACACCTTGCTTCAAGCTGGCTTCGATGAACGGGTCGAGGTCGCCATCGAGGACCTTCTGCGTGGCCGATACCTCGTAGCCGGTGCGCAGGTCCTTGATGCGGCTCTGGTCGAGCACGTAACTGCGGATCTGGTGGCCCCAGCCGACGTCGGTCTTGGTGTCTTCGAGCTTCTGCTGCTCTTCCATGCGCTTGCGCATCTCGAAGTCGTACAGGCGCGAGCGCAGCCGCTTCCAGGCCACGTCACGGTTGCTGTGCTGGCTGCGGCCATCCTGGCACTGCACCACGATGCCTGTGGGGATGTGTGTCAGGCGCACCGCCGAGTCGGTCTTGTTGATGTGCTGGCCGCCCGCGCCTGAGGCGCGGAAGGTGTCGGTGCGCACGTCCGAGGGGTTGATCTCGATCTCCACCGTGTCGTCGACCTCGGGGTAGACGAACAGGCTCGCGAACGAGGTGTGGCGACCGCCGGCCGAATCGAACGGGCTCTTGCGCACCAGGCGATGCACGCCGGTTTCGGTGCGCAACAGGCCGAAGGCGTACTCGCCCTCGACCTTGACCGTGGCGCTCTTGATGCCAGCGATGTCGCCCGGGGTCTCGTCTTCCAGCGTGGCCTTGAAGCCCTTGCGCTCGCAGTACTTGAGGTATTGGCGCAGCAGCATGCCGGCCCAGTCGCAGGCCTCGGTACCGCCCGCACCCGCCTGGATGTCGATGAAGCAGTTGCTCGGGTCGGCCGGGTTGTTGAACATCCGGCGGAACTCGAGCTGGGCCACGATCTCTTCGAGCTTGGCCGCATCGGCTTCGATGGCCAGCAGGCCGTCGAAGTCGCCGTCGGCCTTCGACATGTCGTACAACTCGGTGTTGTCAGCGAGGTTGCTGTTGAGGTGGTCGATGGTGTGAACGACCGCTTCCAGCGTGCGTTTCTCGCGTCCCAGTTCCTGGGCCCGTTTCGGCTCGTTCCAGACGCTGGGGTTTTCCAGTGCTGCGTTGACTTCGTTCAGCCGCAGTGCTTTGCGATCGTAGTCAAAGATACCCCCGAAGATCGACTGTGCGGCGGCTCAGGTCGATCAAACGATGGCCAATTGCGTTGATGTGTTCGACGTCCATGAGGTAACAAGCCTGTTCAAATTGCAGCGTTCGATTCTCTCATGCGCCCCTGTGCAACGACGATCACGTTGACCGGCCAACCCACTGCAGACCGACCCATGCCATCGACCGATCGACACGAGGCGCACTGGCGCCAGAACCGCCGCATCACCGCGCTGCTGCTGGCGATCTGGTTCGTGGTGACCTTCGTGCTGACCTTCTTTGCGCGAGAGCTGAATTTCAGCTTTTTCGGCGGGCCGTTCAGCTTCTGGGTGGCCGCGCTGGGCGCCCCCCTGGTCTACGTCATCATCGTGGCCTATTACGCCAGACACATGGAACGCCTCGACCGTCAGCACGGGCTGTCGGAAGATCACCAAGACCCCGCATGACCACCGACGCCACTGACCCCGCTTCCCTCTCCTTTTTTATTCGCGCCGCAGAGCTGCGCGACGTCACCGCCATCGTTCAACTGATCCGTGAACTGGCTGACTTCGAACAGCTGACGTACCTGCTGCAGGTCACCCCCGAGAAGCTGCGCCCACATCTGTTTGGCGAGCGCGCCGTGGTCGAAGCGTTGGTCGCCGAGAGCCAGGGCGAGGTGGTGGGGTTCGCCGTGTTCTTCACCAATTTCTCGACCTTCCTCGCGCAGCCCGGGCTGTACCTCGAAGACCTGTATGTTCAGCCCGCCCACCGAGGCCGTGGCGTGGGCGAGGCCTTGCTCAGCCGTGTTGGCCGGTTGGCCGTGGAGCGGGATTACGGACGCTTTGAATGGAGCGTGCTGGACTGGAACGCCAATGCGATCCGCTTCTACGAAAAGATGGGCGCAACAGTGATGCCCGACTGGCGCATCTGCAGAGTGACCGGGGATGCGCTGCAGCGCTTTGCTGCCTGAGCCCGTGATCCGGCATCACCCGCCGCATCGCGGTGCAGATGCGGCGCGAAAAACAGGGTGAATCGGAAGACTGCTTATTTGCCTCCTATATAAAAAATGAGAATCATCGGTATTAGCTGTGTCCGCGATGAAGATGACATCATCGAATCATTCGTTCGGCACAACCTTGCTTATCTCGACAAGCTTTATGTCATCGATAACCTGAGCAAGGACAAGACCGTGGCCATCCTGGCCTCGCTGGCGAACGAGGGGCTGGCGGTGGAAATGTGGGAGAGCACCAGCTGTAGCAACCAGCAGGATCGTGCCATCACCGTCGCGGTGAAGAAAATGGCCGAGCTGGAGCCGGCCGCTGATTTCGCAGTTCTGCTGGACGCCGATGAGTTTCTCGCCGCCCCCGATCGGCAGTCGTTCATCGCCGATCTTGAAAAAATAGAGCCTGATGGATACGGGGTCATGCCGTGGAAGACCTATATCCCCGTCGAGGATGATCTGGAAAACCTCAATCCCTCGGTTTCCGTGACCTCGCGGATGACGCATCGGCGACGTGTCGAGGGGTATCAGATGTACAAGTCGGTGATTCCCAAGGCTTTGTTTAGAAAAGTGCGCGTTAGACCGGGCAGCCACGTTGTCGAGCGACTGGATGGGGGTGCTTGTGAAAGAACCGTGCTTGCAAGCCCGCTGGCCCATTTCCCGATTCGCAGCGCCAATCAGCTGATTGCGAAAATCATACTTTTCAATCATTCGCGGATGCTGAAGAAGGACAGCCGGCCCAAAGAATCCTTTCACTGGGCGGAACTGGCGGCATCGATTCGAGCAAGAAATTTTCGCATCACCAGGGATGAGATCAGAGAATATGCACTGTCATACTCCGTTCGGCCTACCGATGAAAAGCCCACTGAATTTATCTATGATCCGCTGCCTGCCCATGATTTGTTGACTGTCAAATACTTCGATGCCGAAAGAGAATCCCTCATTCACCGATTCGACAGATACATCATCCGGCTACAGGAAAATAACCATATCGTGCCCAAGGAAGATACTGAATTCGAACAAAAGGAGTTTCATCCGATCGGTGCGGTGCGTGAATCACTCAAACAGGGTCGGCGATGGATCAAGCGCCGGCTCGGATTGAGCCGCAAAGGCTGAAGACGCCCGATGAGTCGCAAGGAACACGCCTCCGAAACCCCGGCGACGCAACTGCTCAAGCGCCGCGCGGTGGTCTACACCGAGCACCTGTACGACTATGTGGACAACGGCGGCACGGCCGAATCCGCACGGCAGTTGGGCGTCGACGAGCACCACGTGGTGAAGACGCTGGTCATGGAAGACGAGCGGGCGCAACCGCTGGTGGTGCTGATGCACGGCGACCTGCAGGTCAGCACCAAGAACCTGGCGCGCCAGATCGGGGTGAAGAAGGTACAGAACTGCAAACCCGAGGTGGCGCAGCGGCACAGTGGCTACCTGGTCGGCGGCACCTCACCGTTCGGCACGAAGAAGGCGATGCCCATCTACGTCGAGGCCACGGTCCTGGAACTGCCGCGCGTCTACATCAACGGTGGCCAGCGTGGCTACCTGGTGGGCATCGACCCGAAGGTGCTGGTCACGTTGCTGGGCGCGCGACCGGTGCAATGTGCGACCGGCGGTGTCGTGGTGGCGCAGGGGCCGCTCAAATCACAGCGCTGACTCGGGCGCTGCGAGGCCAGGGCGCAAAATCACGGGTCCACTGACCGACCTGCTCAACACGCACACCGCATGGCGCCCTTCTTTCCTCTCGTGGCCGCGCTGGCCGCCTACCTGATCGGTTCACTCTCCTTCGCGGTGCTGGTCAGCCGGGCCATGGGCTTGGGCGATCCCCGCAGTTATGGCTCGGGCAACCCCGGTGCGACCAACGTGCTGCGATCGGGCAACAAGGGCGCTGCGGCGTTGACGCTGGTTCTCGACGCCCTGAAAGGCTTCATGCCGGTGTGGGCGGTGGCGTCATTCGGCGGTGCCTGGGGTCTGGGCGAGGGCACGGCGGCGCTGGTCGGCGTGGCGGCCTTCCTGGGGCACCTGTGGCCGGTGTTCTTCGGTTTCAAGGGCGGCAAGGGCGTGGCCACGGCGGCGGGCGTGCTGATGGGGCTGAACCCATGGCTGGGCGTCGCCACGCTGCTCACCTGGCTGATCGTGGCCTACTTCTTTCGCTACTCGTCGCTGGCCGCCCTGGTGTCGGCGCTGTTCGCTCCGTTCTACCAGGTGCTGATCTGGGGCCCCGGGCCGACGGCGATTGCCGCGGGCGCGATGGGGGTGTTGCTGATCTGGCGGCACGCCGCCAACATTCAGAAACTGCTCAACGGCACCGAGAGCAAGCTGGGGCAGAAACCGGGTTCGCCGTCACCAGCCGCCCCGCCCCGCAGCGGCGCCAAGCGCTGACGATCCCACCCGTCGAGGAAACACAAGCCATGTCCCAGAGTCTGAAGCGTTTTCATGTCGGAGACCGGCTGTCCGAGATGGCCGTGTTCCAGAACGTGGTGTACCTCGCGGGGCAGGTGCCCAGCGATGCCACGCAGGACATCTCTGGCCAGACGCGACAGGTGCTGGCCATGGTGGACCGTCTGCTGGCCGAGGCCGGCACCGACAACGCGCACATCCTGATGGCCCAGATCTACCTCGCCGACCTGGCCGACTACGACGCGATGAATGCCATTTGGGACGACTGGGTGCCGCCCGGCGACGCGCCGCCGCGTGCCACGGTGCAGGCGCGCCTGGCCCGGCCGGACTGGAAGATCGAGATCGTCGTCACGGCGGCGGTCTCGGCGGGGGCCTGAGCCGCGATGTCGACCGAGCCGACCCCCACGCCCGCCCTGCTGACGCCATTGCGCCGCCGCTCCTGGCTGCGTCCGCTGCTGATCGCGCTGGCCGCCTGGGTGCTGTTGCAAAGCTGGCAGTCGTACAACGCCCGGCAATCGGGTGTGTCGCTGGCGGCGCTCGCCAAGCCCGGCGACATCGTGATGCTGTCGTCCGAGAACTGCGCTTATTGCAAGACCGCGAGCCGCTTCATGACCCAGCACCAGATCCCCTTCAGCGAATGCTTCATCGAAACCGATGCCGCTTGCGCAGAGAGCTATCGCACGCAGCAGTCGCCGGGCACGCCGACGCTGCTGGTGCGGGGTCAGCGCCTGGTCGGCTTCGATCCCGCGCGCATCGCGCAGGTGCTGGGCGGCGCCTGAGGCGGGATCGTTGCCCGCGAGGCGCTCTGTCCGGGTCAGTCGGCGTCGGCCTGCAAGCCCAGCAAGGCGGGATCTCCGCGACCCAGGCGCATCAGCACGGGCGTGTCCCCGGTCAGATCCACCACCGTGGTCGGCTGCGCTGCGCAGGCCCCGGCATCGACCACCGCCTGCACCCGCTTGTCGTAGCGGTCGCGGATGTCGTCCGGGTCGTTCAGCGCGTCGGTCTCGCCCGGCGGGATCAGCGTCGTGGCGACCAAGGCTTCGCCGTACACCGACAGCAGCTCCTGCAGCATCTTGTGATCGGGCACGCGCAGGCCGATCGTGCGCCGTGATGGGTGCGAGATGCGGCGCGGCACTTCCTTGGACGCTTCGAGGATGAAGGTGAATGGCCCCGGCGTGCCCAGTTTCAGCAGCCGGTACTGCCGGTTGTCCACCCGCGCGTAGTTGGCCAGTTCACTCAGGTCCCGGCACAGCAGCGTCAGGTGGTGCTTGTCATCGACGCCGCGGATGCGCCGCAAGTTATCGACCGCCGCCTTGTCGTCGAGCCGGCACACCAGCGCGTAGCTCGAATCGGTCGGCACCGCCGCCACACCACCGTCATGCAGGATCTGCGCGGCCTGTTTCAGCAGGCGCGACTGCGGGTTCTCGGGGTGAAGCTCGAAGTGCAGGGACATCGCGCGATTGTCGGCGCCAGAGCCGCGCCCTGATGGCGCACCTCACAGCACGGTGTAGACCATGATGAATCCCGAGGCCACCATGCCGGTCATGGCCGCTAGGAACAAGGCGTCGGCGATCCTTTCCAGCCGCAGGGCCAGTCGCTCGGTCTGGGTCCTGAGTGCGAAGAAGATGAAGTAGATGCAGACCAGAAACAGCAACGCCGACATGGCCAGCAGGTCATCGGCGATCGTGGCGGACACCACTGATTTGCCGATGGTGTGGAACAGCGCTACCGCAGCGATGCAGAGTCCGGCCAGATTGCCGGACACCGACAGCAGGTGCAGCAGTTCTTCACGCTGCCACGTGGTGTTGGTCGCTTTCGGGGTGTTCATCGATGCGGCGCATCCACTGTGGCAGCCACCGGGTGTTGCGCTGGCAAAGCGGCCTCAACGAGGATCCGGCCGCTGCACCCGATCCGTCAGTGCCTCCCACACGGGCGTCAGCCGCACCGGCAGCGCGGGCAGGGTGCCGAGGTCGGTCCGGCTTTCTTCCGGGCTGTGGAAGTCGCTGCCGCGCGAGGCGAGCAAATCGAGTTCGATGGCCATGTCGGCGTACTTGGCGAAGTCGGCGCTGGTGTGGCTGCCGGTCACGACCTCGACACCGCGGCCCCCGTGGGCCTTGAATTCGGTGAACAGCGCGTACTCTTCATTGACGGTGAATTTGTAGCGGCCCGGGTGAGCGATCACGGCGATGCCGCCGGACTGCGTGATCCAGTTCACTGCATCGCCCAGCTTGGCCCACCGGTGTTCGACAAAGCCCGGTTTGCCCTCGACCAGGTACTTGCGAAACACCTCATGGGTGCTGGCGCAGTAGCCGGTTTCCACCATGTAACGGGCGAAGTGGGTGCGGGAGATCAGTTCGGGGTTGCCCGCGTAGTTCAATGCGCCCTCGAAGGCGCCAGGGATGCCGACCTGGGCCAGTTCCGCGGCCATCTCCTGGGCACGCGCGATGCGGCCATCGCGGGTGTTGGCCAACCCTTGCACCAGCGCGACGTTGTCGGGGTCGACGCCGAGCCCCACGATGTGCACCGTCACACCGGCAAAGGTCACCGAAATCTCGACGCCGGTCAGGTAGGGCAGCCCGAGTGCCTGAGCGGCCTGGCGTGCGCGCTGCTGGCCACCGACCTCGTCGTGGTCAGTGAGCGCCCACAACTCAACACCATTGGCCTGTGCGCGTGCGGCCAGCGCCTCGGGCTCCAGCGTGCCATCAGACACACAGGAATGGCAATGCAGGTCGGCGTTGGTCCAGGCAAGAGGGGTCACCTGTGGATTGTAGGCAAGGGGTCCGGGCGCCCGCCCGCACAGCCGACCCGCCGCAAGGGCATCGGCGCACTGGTTCACGAACCGCCGTGCGCCCGGCGGTGCTCAGCGATCGATGCGGATCAGCTTGCCGCTGTCGGTCAGCAGGTACAGCCAGCCATCGGGCCCCTGGCGGACGCAGCGTATGCGCTCGCCGAGGCTGGCGAACAACTGCTCGCGCGAGACCTCGGTCGCGCCGCTCAGCACCACCCGCCACAACGCCTGGCCGGCCAGCGCACCGAGGAAGGCGTTGCCCTGCCATTCAGGAAACCCGGCGCCGGTATAGAACACCAGCCCCGAGGGCGCGATCGAGGTGGGCACCCAATAGGACACCGGTTCGATGTAGGTCGGCGCGTGCGTGCCACCGCCGATCCGGCACGAGGTGCCGACCGGGTCGCCGTAGTTGCAGCCATAGCTCTTGACCGGCCAGCCGTAGTTGCCGCCGGGCGTCACCCGGTTCAACTCGTCGCCGCCCTGCGGGCCGTGCTCGACCAGCCACAGCTCGCCGGTGGTGGGATGCAGCGCGGCGCCTTGCGGATTGCGGTGGCCCAGGCTCCACAGCTCGGGCCGTGCAGTGCCGCCGAGGTTCGGGTTGCCGGTGGGCACGCTGCCATCGCGCTCGATGCGCACCACTTTGCCGAGGTGCGTGGTCACGTCTTGCGCCGGGCTGCCTTTCTGCCGTTCGCCGAGGGTGACGAACAAGGTCTTGTCGCTGCGAAACACCAGCCTGGACCCGAAATGTCCATCGCCCGACACTTTGGGCAACTGTCGAAAGATCACCTGCACATCCGCCAACGCCGTGCCCGACAAGCGGCCCCGCGCCACTGCGGTTCCGCTGCCGCCGCTGCCGGACTCGGCATAGGTCCAGTAGACCCACGGATCGGTCTCGAAGTCCGGGTCGATCGCGACATCGAGCAGCCCGCCCTGGCCAGCAGAGGCCACCGCTGGCACGCCACTCAGCGGCGCCGACACCGTGCTGCCGTCGGCGCTGACGATGACCATGCTGCCGCTCTTTTGCGTCACCACCATCCGCCCATCGGGCAGGAAGGCGAAGCCCCAGGGCGACGACAGCGCGCTCGTCAGCACCACGGCACGCGCCGCAACGGACGGAGGGGGCGGCGGCGTGGCGCTGTCCGTGCTGCTCCCCCCGCCTCCGCCCCCGCACGCCACCATGCCGCTCAGCAGTCCGGTGCCCGCAGCCGCCAGGGCGGTCAGCTTCCAGGCGGCGTCGATCAGCTCGCGTCGGCGGCTGTCCGGGATGGCGGTGAATGGCGGATGCGGCATCGCGGGGTGCGACATACAGGCTCCTGGCGGCTCGCCGCGAGTATGCCGGCGCAGCGACAGCCCGCCCGCGGATTTGCGTTGCCAGGTGTGTCAGCCGCTGGCGCCATCGGTCTGGCGGCCATCGCTGTGATGACCCACCGCCTGCGCGGCCTCGACGATCAGCTGCAGCCGCTGGCGGCCGTTGTACTCATCGAGGCTCAGCCGGTAGGCCAGCGTCACCCGCGGCGGCAGGGGATCCACGTGGCCGAACCAGATCGCCTCGCGCACGGTGCCCGCGTGCCGCAGGCTCAGCTTCAGGTGCTTCTCGCCGACCAGCCGCTGGCTGATGACCTCGACCTCGTCGCTGAACAGCGGTGGCTCGAACGAAGGCCCCCACACCTGCGCGTTCAGTGTCTGCACTGTGTCGACGTTGAAATGCTCGATGCCGAGTGGCCCGTCGCTGAGCAGGCGGCGCTCGAGCGTCGAGGCGTCCAGCCCCTCGCGTGCGACCTGCTGGAAAGCGCTCTGGAAGGTGGCGAAGTCGGCCTCGTCGAGGGTGCAGCCGGCCGCCATCGCGTGGCCTCCGAACTTCTTCAGCACCCCCGGGTGGCGCTTGCTGACCAGGTCCAGCGCGTCGCGCAGGTGAAAGCCCTCGATCGAGCGTCCCGAGCCTTTGAGCAGCCCATCCTGTCCGCGTGCGAACACGAAGGTCGGGCGATGCACCTGCTCCTTCAGGCGCGACGCGACGATGCCCACGACGCCCTCGTGGAAGCCGCGGTCGTAGATCGCGAAGGCGGGCGGGATGGATTGCGGATCACGGTGCTGTTGCAGCAGGGCCGTCAGCAGCGACTCCGCCTGCTCGCGCATGCCGGTTTCCACCTGGCGCCGTTCGCGGTTGATCGCATCGAGCTGCTGCGCCAGCTGAGCCGCGCGCGCCGGATCGTCGGTCAGCAGGCACTCGATGCCGAGCGTCATGTCCGACAGCCGTCCGGCCGCATTGATGCGCGGGCCGAGTGCATAGCCGAAGTCGAAGCCTGCGGCGCGCGAGGCATCGCGGCCTGCCGCTGCAAACAGCGCTGCGATGCCAGGTTGCATGCGACCGGCGCGGATGCGCTTGAGCCCCTGTGCGACCAGCCGACGGTTGTTGGCATCGAGCCGCACCACGTCGGCGACCGTGCCGAGCGCCACCAGGTCGAGCAGCGCGTCGAGCTTGGGCTGGGCGGGTGCCGATGCGTTTGCATTCGCCACATCGGCATAGACACCCCGGGCGCGCAGCTCGCTGCGCAGCGCCAGCAGCACATAGAAGATCACGCCCACACCGGCCAGGTGCTTGCTGCCGAAGCCGCAGCCAGGCTGGTTCGGATTGACGATCACATGGGCATCCGGCAGCACGATGTCGCCGTCCACCTGGGCCGGCAGATGGTGGTCGGTCACGACGACCACGAGACCCTGTGCCCGCGCGTGGGCCACGCCCGCCAGGCTGGCGACGCCGTTGTCGACCGTGAGCAGCACCTGCGCCCCCTGCGCCAGCGCCAGATCGACGATGGTGGGCGTGAGACCGTAGCCGTGCACCGCGCGGTCGGGCACCACATAGCCGAGCTGCCCGGGTGCCGCGCCCAGCAAGGCCAGTCCGCGCAGCGCCACGGCGCAGGCGGTGGCGCCGTCGCAGTCGTAGTCGGCGACAACGCACACACGCAGCCCCTCGCGCAGCGCATCGGCCAGCAACGAGGCCGCCTTGGCGGCGCCGAGCAGGTCAGACGGCGACAACAGTCGCCCCAAGGCGTCGTCGAGTTCGTCGATGCCGCGCACGCCGCGCGCCGCGAAGAGTCGCGCCAGCAGCGGCGGCACGCCAGCCTGCTCGAGCGCCCACGCGCTGCGCGGTGCCGGGGGACGCAAGGTCAGCGTGGGTGCGCTCATCACAAGGCACTCAGCACGACATGGGGCTGCGCCGTCTTGAAACGGTCGAGCAGCTGCCGCCACAGCGAGCGCGATGCCGCGTCGTGACGCTGCCAGCCGCGCTCACCGCACAAGGTGAGCGACACCGCGTCGCCGCGGGCGCTGCGCGAGGCCAGTGGTGCGAGCACCTCGGCATCGAGTGCTCGCCAGGCCTCGGCCCACGCGGCCCAGTCTTCGGCGATCAGCGGTGCGCGCAAACGGTCGTCCACGGTCACCTCCGCCGTGGCGGGCTGGGCCCGACCGCAGCCACTCAGCCAGAACGAATTGACCGGCAGTTCGCCGCGCGCTTCGCGCGCGAGGTTGACCGGATGCTGGTGCAGCAGCATCTGCACCTCGTTCTGCAATCGCCGCACCCAGCGTGTGTGCGCCAGCTGCTCGCCCGGTGCCTGCGGGTCGCTGCGCAGCCACAGGTCCACGTTGCGACCGATCACCCGGTCGATCGATGCGCAGGGCACGTCGGCCAGGTGCTCATGCACCAGGTACCAGCGCAGCGGTGTGGCCCAGGTCAGTGCACCCTCGCCATCGAAGAGGGGCTGCGCCGCGTCGAACAGCGCGCGAGACTCGTCGGTCGACAACACGAGCGCGGCCGGGTCGGCCAGCGTGATGTGTTCGCGGCCGACATGCCAGTGCACCGGGGTGACCAAACCGCAGGCGGCGGTGCCGGGATCGATGCCGTCTGCCTGGGCCTGCAGCGCGGCCCATGGCCAGCGACCGTCGCTGCCCTGCCAGCCATGGGCCTGTGCGAGCGCGTGCTCGTGCGGCGGTGACAGCGTGTATTCGTCGGCGATGTGCGCAGGGCCCGCTTGCAGCACCGAGAGCAGACGGCTCAGGTTCGGCAGGCTCAGGTCGCGCAGCGTGTGGGCGCTGGCCGCGGACACTGCGCTGGCGTGGGGGATCAGGAGGTGCATCGCGGCCTATTGTCCCGCCGCCGCCAGACGGGGCGCTGTCGCCCTGTGCGTCGCGTGCCAGAGGACAATGACGTTCGCTGTTCATGGCGCAACGCACCCCTGGTCCCGCTTGAAACCCTCCGACGCCATCGACATGGCCATCCTGGCCGCCCTGTGGGGTGCTTCCTTCATGCTGATGCGGGTGGTGGCGCCAGCCTTCGGCCCGATCCCGCTGGCAGCAGTGCGGGTGATCGGCGCGTCGCTGTGCCTGATCCCGGTGCTCGCGTTGCGCGGTGAGCTCCCGGCATTGCGCAGGCATTGGCGCCCCCTCGTGGTGGTCGGGTTGACGAACTCGACGCTGCCGTTCATCTGCTTCACCTACGCGGCACTGTCGATCACCGCGGGCATGTCGGCGATCTTCAATGCGGCGACACCGCTGTTCGGCGCGGTGATTGCCTGGTGGTGGCTGCGTGACCGGCTGAACCGCCAGCGCGTGGCCGGCCTGTGCATCGGGTTCGCCGGGGTGGTGTGGATGGCCTGGGAGCGGGCGAGTTTCAAACCCGGAGGCACCGGGTGGGCGGTCGTGGTGTGCCTCGGAGCGCCGCTGCTGTACGGCGTGTCAGTCAACTACACCAAGCGCTTCCTCACCGGGGTGCCCTCGCTGGTCGTGGCCACCGGCAGCCTGCTGGCGGCGTCGTTGCTGCTGTGCATCCCCGCAGTCATCTGCTGGCCCCGGGCGCCGCTGTCGATGGCCGATTGGGGCGCTGCGGCGTTTCTGGCGCTGGCCTGCACCGCACTGGCCTATGTGCTGTTTTTCCGACTGATCGCCAACGTGGGCCCGGCCCGCACGATCACCGTGACCTTCCTGATCCCGGCGTTCGCGATGCTGTTCGGGTTCTTGTTCCTGGGCGAGGCCCTGACGCTGACGATGCTGGGTGGCTGTGCGGTGATCCTCGTCGGAACGGGCTTGGCCACGGGCGTGCTGCGCCTGCCGAGCCGGTCCTGAGCCCGCACCGTCAGCGCGGCGAGGCCTCGGTGCCGGCGCTGGCCGTGGCCGGTGCCGGGACGGTCCAGCCGCCACCCAACGCGCGGTACACGGCGACCAGCGCGGTGGCGTTGGCGGTGTCTGCTTGTGCCAGCGCATCGCGTGTGGCGAGCAGTTCACGGTCGGCGTCGAGCACGGCCAGGAAGTCGGTGACACCTGCCTCGTAGCGCAGTCGTGCCAGTCGAGCAGCTTCGGAGGCGCTGCGCTCGGCCCGCGCCAGGCTCTCGCGCCGCTGCGCGTTGCGGCTGAACTGCGCGAACGAACCTTCGGTCTCTTCCAGGGCCGTGGCCAGGGTCTGTTCGTAGCGGGCCAAGGCCTGCAGCGTGCGGGCTTCGCTGGCCTTGATGCGGGCGCGGACACGGCCGAAATCGAGCAGCGTCCAGGAGATGCCCGCGCCGACCGAATAGCGGCGCGACTGGCCGTCGGTGAGGTTGGCGAACTTCGTCGACGCCAGGCCCAGCAGCCCGCTGACGCTGATGCTCGGGTACAGATCGCCTTCGGTCACCCCGATCTCGGCAGTCGCCGAGGCCAGTTGGCGTTCGGCGGCGGCGACATCGGGTCGCCGCGCCATCCACTGCTGTGGCGTGCCCACGGGCAGGGCGGCCAGATCGGTCACCGGCAGGCCGGGCAGCGGCGCCGGCGTGGCCAGCCGCGCGCGCAACTCGGCCGGTGGCTGCGCGGTCAGCGTGGCCAGGCGGTAGATGCCCAGGTCGATCGCCGCCTGCAGGCTGGGCAGCGCGGCTTCGGTGCTGGCGGTGAGACTCAGCGCGCGTTCCAGGTCGAGCTGCGTGCCGCGGCCTGCATCGACGCGGGCCTGCGCGATGGTCAGCGATTCGCGCTGGTTCGCCAGCGACGCTTGCGTGACCTCGTAGCGCAGCTGCAAGCCGCGGACTTCCAGGTAGTTGCGCGCGACTTCGGCGGCCACGCTGGTCTGGGCTGCCCCGAGGCTGGCCAGGCTGACGCCGACCAGCGCGTTGGCCGATTCCTTCGCGCGCTGTTCAACGCCGAAGAAATCGAGCTCCCAGTTCGCGACGAAGCTGGCATCGAAGTTCGCGCCGGTGCGCTGGCTGCGTGTCGACTGGAAGACCGACGACGGTGGCGACACCGAGCGCTTGGCGTTGGCATCGAGGCTGATGCTGGGCAGGGTCTGGGTGTCGATTTCGCTGCGGTTGGCGCGAGATTCCTGCAGCCGCGCCTGCGCGATGCGCACATCGCCATTGGCCTGCAGGGCGCGTTCGACCAGCGCGCTCAGCTCGGCGTCGTTGAAGCCGCGCCAGAAGGCGGCGATGTCCGATGCGACGGGTTCGCTGTTGAGCCGGGTCGCGCCGGCGCCGATGAAGCGGGCATCCAGTGTCGAAGCGGGCGCCTGGTAGTCGTGTCCGACCCAGGCGCAACCGGAGGCGAGCATCGCCAGCACCAGGGCCATGGATGTTCTTGCGCAGGGCATCAGCTTGAAAGCGGGATCACGCATGGCTGTCTCCGGTGGCCCCAGTCGGCAGGTCTGATGGTGGCAAGGGGGGGGGCGTGTGCCCGGCGTGGTGCAGCTTGGCCGGAGACAGCTTGCGCAGCACCGCGTAGAAGACCGGCGTCAGCACCAGGCCGAACACGGTGACGCCGAGCATGCCGCTCATCACCGCGATGCCCATGGCTTGCCGCATCTCGGCACCGGCACCGCTGGACAACACCAGCGGCACGACGCCGGCGATGAAGGCGATCGAGGTCATCAGGATCGGGCGCAGCCGCAGCCGGCAGGACTCGACCACCGCCTGCACCGGCGTGCGGCCTTGCAACTCCAGTTCACGCGCGAATTCGACGATCAGGATCGCGTTCTTGCAGGCCAGACCGACCAGCACCACGAACGCGATCTGCGTGAAGATGTTGTTGTCTGCCGGGTGCCCGAGGAAGCCGCTGATCCACACCCCGGTGACCGCGCTCAGGATGCACATCGGCACGATCAGGATGATCGCCAGCGGCAGCGTCCAGCTCTCGTAGGTGGCCGCCAGCACCAGGAACACCAGCAGCACGCACAGCGGGAAGATGTAGACCATCGTGTTGCCGGCGATCTTTTCCTGGTAGACCAGCTCGGTCCATTCGTAGGACATGCCGCGAGGCAGGGTTTCCTTCAGGATTTTTTCCATCTCGGCCTGGGCCTCGCCCGAGCTGAAACCGGGCTTGGGCGCGCCGTTGAAGTCGGCGGTGTACAGGCTGTTGTAGCGGCCGACCGCGGCCGGGCCGAAGGTCGGCTCGATCGTCATCATCGCGCCCAGCGGCACCATCGCACCCGCGCTGTTGCGGATCTTCAGGTTGCTGATGTCTTCAGCTTTCGCGCGGTAGTTGGCATCGGCCTGCACGATCACCTGGTAGGTCTTGCCGAAGCGGTTGAAGTCGTTGACGTACAGCGACCCGAGGTAGGTCTGCATCGTGTCGTAGATGTCGTTCAGGTTGACACCCATCTGCTTGGCCTTGGTGCGGTCCACGTTGGCGAACAGCTGCGGCACGTTGATCTGGTAGTTGCTGAACGCCTGGGTGATGCCGCTGTTCGGGTTGCCGTAGATGCGCCCCATCAGCTGATGCACCACGCCGTTGAGTGCGGCCTCGCCAGCACCTTCACGGTCTTGCACCTGCAGTTTGAAGCCGCCGGCATTGCCCAGACCGCTCACCGGCGGCGGGTTCAGCACGAACAGGAAGGCGCCCTGGATCGCACCGAGCTTCTGGTTGACTTGCCCGACGATGGCCTTCGCGCTGGTCTGCGGCGAGGTGCGGTTTTCGAACTCGTCGAGGCCGAAGAACACGATGCCCGAGTTCGAGGCGGCGGTGAAGCCGTTGATGCTCAGGCCCGGGAAGGCCACCGAATCGCGCACGCCGGGGATCGACAGCGCGATGTCGCTCATCTCGCGGATGACCTTGGTCGTGCGCTCCAGGCTGGCGCCGTCGGGCAGCTGCGCGATGCCGATCAGGTACTGCTTGTCCTGCTGCGGCACGAAGCCTGGCGGCACGCGGGTGAACATGAACACGGTCAGCCCGAGCAGCAAGGCATAGATCACCAGCGAGATCGATTTGCGCTTGACGACGGTGTTGGTGACCATGCCGCTGTAGCGGCCCGCATTGCGGTTGAAGAAGCGGTTGAACCAGGCGAAGAAGCGGCCGAAGACGGCGTCGATGAGGCGGGTCAGGCGGTCCTTCGGCGCATCGTGCGGTTTCAGCAGGATGGCGCTGAGCGCTGGCGACAGCGTCAGCGAATTGAAGGCCGAGATCACGGTGGAGATCGCGATGGTGACCGCGAACTGCTTGTAGAACTGGCCGGTCAGCCCGCTCACGAAGGCCAGCGGCACGAACACCGCGCACAGCACCAGGCCGATCGCGATGATCGGGCCCGACACCTCCTGCATCGCCTTCACACTGGCGTCGTGCGGGCTCAGGCCTGCCTCGATGTTGCGCTCGACGTTTTCCACCACCACGATCGCATCGTCGACCACGATGCCGATGGCCAGCACCAGCCCGAACAGCGTCAGCGTGTTGATCGAAAAACCCAGCAACAGCAAGACCGCGAAGGTGCCCACGATGGACACCGGCACCGCCAGCAGCGGGATCAGCGAAGCGCGCCAGGTCTGCAGGAAGATCACCACGACGATCACCACCAGCGCGATGGCCTCGAGCAGCGTGTGGATCACCTTCTCGATCGAGGTCTGCACGAAGCGCGTCGGGTCGTAGACGATCGAGTAGCTGACGCCTTCGGGGAAATCGGCCTTCAGACGCTCCATCGTCTCGCGCACATTGGCCGACAGCTGCAGCGCGTTCGAATTCGGTGCCTGGAAGATCGCCAGCGCCGCCGCTTCCTTGTTGTTGAGCAGCGAGCCCAGCGCGTAGGTGTTCGGGCCCATCTCGACGCGGCCCAGGTCCTTGATGCGGATCACCGAACGGTCTGCGGTGTCGGCCTTGACGATGACGTCTGCGAACTGCTGCTCGGTGACCAGCCGCCCCTGCGTGTTGATCGCCAGCTGGAACTCGGTGCCGGTCGGTGCCGGTGTCGCGCCGACTACACCGGCTGCGACCTGCGCGTTCTGCTCGCGCAGCGCGGCGACCACGTCGCTCGAGGTCAGGTTGCGCGCCGCGAGCTTCTGCGGATCGAGCCAGATGCGCATCGCGTAGTCCCCCGAGCCGAAGGTCTGCACCGAGCCCATGCCCGGGATGCGCAGCAGCTGGTCGCGCACGTTCAGCGCCGCGTAGTTGCGCAGGTACAGCGCGTCGTAGCGGTTGTCCGGCGACACCATGTGCACGACCATGGTCAGGTTCGGCGAGCTCTTTTCGGTGGTCACGCCGACCTGGCGCACGATCTCCGGCAGGCGCGGCAGCGCGCGCTGCACGCGGTTCTGGACCGCCGTCTCGGCCACTTCGGGGTTGGTGCCGATCTTGAAGCTGATGGTCAGCGTCATCGCGCCGTCGGCGGTGGCCAGGCTGTTCATGTAGAGCAGGCCTTCGACGCCGTTGAGCTGCTCTTCCAGCGGCGTGGCCACCGTCTCGGCGATCACACGCGCGTTGGCGCCGGGGAATTGCGCGCGCACCACCACTTGCGGCGGCGTGACCTCGGGATACTCGGAAATCGGCAGCGTGAAGATCGCGATGGCGCCGACCAGCGTGATCACGACCGACAGCACCGCCGCGAAGATCGGGCGGTCGATGAAGAAGCGGGAGATGTTCATTCGGGGCTTCCGTTCGCCAGGCGGATCAGGGCTGGGCCGCTGAGGCCGGTGCCGACGCGGGGGCCGCGGCGGGTGTGCCGGGTGGCCCGCCGGCGGGCGGTGTCGCGATCGGCATGCCACGCTCGTCGGTTTCTGCCTTGATCGGCTGCACCGGCGCGCCTGGACGCACACGCTGCAAGCCGTCCACCACGACCAGATCGCCGGACTTCAGGCCCGAGGTCACCACGCGCATGCCATCGATCAGCGTGCCCAGTTGCACTTCACGCGGCTGCGCCACATTGCCTTCGCCGATCACGAACACCAGCTTGCGGCTCTGGTCGGTACTGATGGCACGCTCTGGCGTCAGGATCGCCGGGTAGGCCGCACCACCGGCCAGTTGGATGCGGGCAAACAGGCCCGGCGTGAATTCGCCCTTGGCGTTGTCGAACACCGCACGCATGCGAATCGAACCGGTCTGCGGGTTCAGCTGGTTGTCGATGAAATCGACCTTGCCTTCGTGTGGGAAGCCGGGCTCGTCGGCCAGGCCCATGTGCACCAGGCGCTGACCCGGATCACCCTTGCGCAGCCTCAGGAACGTTTGCTCGCTGCCATCGAAGTAGGCGTAGACCGTCTGGGTGGCGACCAGGGTGGTCAAGACGCTCTGGTCGTTGACCAGGTTGCCCTCGGTGATGATGGCCCGCGACAGCTGGCCGGCCATCGGCGCGCGCACGCTGGTGTAGCCCAGGTTCAGCTGGGCCACACGCACTGCGGCTTCGGCGGCGGCGATGTCGGCGCCGCTGGTGGCCGCGCCCGAGGTGAGCTGGTCGAACTCCTGCGCCGACACGGCTTTCGAATCGAGCAGCTTCTTGGCGCGCGCCAGATCGGACGTGGCCAGCGCTGCGCGTGAGCGAGCCGCCGTCAACTGCGATTGCGCCCGCGACAGCTCGGCCTGGAACGGCTTCGGGTCGATGGTGAACAGCAGGGCGCCCTGGGCCACGCGCTGGCCGTCACGGAAATGCACCTTGTCGATCGTGCCGCCGATGCGAGGTCGCACCTCGACCGAACGGGGCGCTTCGAGCCGTCCGGTGAACTCCTCGATGTCGGTGACGGTGCGCTGCACCGCCGCGGCCACCGTCACCGGCGGGGCACCAGGCGGGCCGCCTGCGGGGCCGGGCTTCGAACAGCCGCCGGCCAGGGTCAACAACAGCAGTGCAGCGACGCCAGCCAAGGCGAGGGTAGAGCGCGAGGTGTCGGTCTTCATGGGCGCTTGCGAACAGTGAACCGGTCTGGCGCTGGCCCGACCTGGATCGAGGTTGTGGAAGTGCTCCCGCGGGTCAGGAGGGCGCAGCGGGAGAGAAATGCGGTTGGGATATGGCTTTTGCTCGCCAGCCCAGCTGGTGCGGGTGGGCCGGAGATCAGTAACAACCCGTAGACGATAACCAAACTTGCGCGATCCTGCTGGGCAGCGCCCAGCGCAAGCACTGGTGCGGTCAAGCGCGGCGGAACACCAGATCCCAGACGCCGTGGCCGAGCTTCAAGCCGCGGTTCTCGAACTTGGTCAGGGGGCGGTACGCCGGCCTGGCGGCGTAACCGTCGCTGCCTGGCTCGGCCGTGTTGACCAAGCTGGGCTCGCCCGTCAGCACCTCCAGCATCTGAGTGGCGTAGGGCTGCCAGTCGGTGGCGCAGTGCACATAGCCCCCCGGTGCCAGCCGCGAAGCCAGCAGCGCAGCGAACGCGGGCTGGATCAGGCGACGCTTGTGGTGCTTGAGCTTGTGCCACGGATCGGGGAAGAACACGTGCACACCCGCCAGCGACGCGGGCGCGATCATCTGCGCCAGCACATCGACTGCGTCGTGGCGGACGATGCGCACATTGCCCAGGCCGCGTTCGCCGATCAGCTTGAGCAGCGCGCCGACGCCCGGTCCATGCACTTCGAGACCGAGGAAGTCGGTGTCGGGCCTGGCGGCGGCAATGGCGGCGGTGGCATCACCCATCCCGAAGCCGATTTCGACGACCAGCGGCGCGCTGCGGCCGAAGGTGGTGGCCGCATCCAGCGGTTGTGGCGCATAGGGCACCAGGAACCGCGGCCCCCAGTCGTTCATCGCCCGGGTCTGGCCCGGGCCCATGCGTCCCGCACGCAGCACAAACGATTTGATGGGTCGGTGCACCGCAGCCCCGCCCTCCCGCTCGATGACATCCGCGTTGTCGCGTGGCGAGGAAACCTTGGAACTCATGGTGGTGTGCGTTGCGGCCAGCAAAAACGGCCCTGTGCGGGCCGTTGGCAGAGAGAAGGCGCTGGAGCGGGTGAAGGGAATCGAACCCTCGTATGAAGCTTGGGAAGCTGCCGTTCTACCATTGAACTACACCCGCGCGAGGGGCGCATTCTAACGTGCCACCCCTTGCGGGCAGCTGTTGCCAGCGGTCGAAAGCAGCCGCTTGGTTGCTGGCCGTTGCCTGCCCGATGCAAAAACGCGGGCCAGTCGCTGAAACCCCCACACCGGCGCTCTCGCCGCCACAATCCCGGGGTCACCGAAGGCGAGGACGAAACCGATGAGCAACCCGAGCGTGCACGTGCTGCAGACCGGCTTGAACCCCCTGGTCGCGGGCAGCGCGTGCGCCGCAGTTCCTCAGGACGGCGATGGATTTGGCCCGTTCGATGTCGCGTCTTGCGCCATCGACGAGGTCTGGCAGCGATTGGCCGACACCCCTGTCGATGTGCTCGTGGTGCATGGCGGTTGGAATGGGTGGATACGCTGTGCGTCGGATGTGGCGGTGATCATCGTGGCGGATGCGCCGATGGCCGCCGACTGCGTGCGCTGGCTGCGCGACGGGGCGCAGGACATCGTGAGCACTGACGAATTGGCGCAACCGGGCTGGCCGCGGCGGCTGCGCGCGGCGGTCGAGCGCCAGCGGGTAAGGGCCGTGACCCGACAGGCCTTCGCGACCGATGTGCACACCGGCCTGCCGCATGCCGGTCAGTTGATCGAACACATGAGCCACCTGCTGGCACTGCGCGAGCGTGAGCCCGCGCCGATGGCGCTGCTGGTGTTGCGCATCGAAGGCCTGGCCACGACGATGGCACGCCTCGGGCCCGAGGCCGCAGGCACGCTGCGCCGCAAGGTGGCGGTGCGGCTGCGAGCCGGCGTGCGTGCCAGCGATGTGGTGGCCTCGGTCGGCGAGGATTCGTTTGCGGTGTTGCTGTCGCTGATCGACATGCCTGCCGATGCCGACCGCGTCGGCCGCAAGCTGCTGGGCTCGCTCGGCGAGACCTTCAAGGTCGGCGGCGTCGATCTGGCGGTGGCCACCGCCCTGGGCATCGCGTCGTACCCGGCCGATGGCACCCAACCCGACATGCTGTTGCGGCGCGCGGCGGGTCTGGCGGCATCGGCGCCGGCGACCGGCCGCGCCGGCTACGCGAACCGCCTGGAGCGTGGAGACATGGCGGCGGCCAACGACGACGATCTGCGCTGAAGCGGCTCGCTGAGCGCCAATCAGCCGACCGAGGCGCCGAGCCCCGTCACCAGAAGATGGCCCAGACCAGGCCCGCGATCGCCAGCCACTTCAGCACGTAGTAGGTGCGGTAGTTGCCGCGCTTGAATTCCTTCGCGGCGGCGCGCAGCTTGTAGGCGTGGGCGAACACCTTGTTGATGCCACCGATCGGCTCGCCATTGACGTTCTGCGTGGAGGCGGCTGCCATGAAGTGCTTGGCGAACAGGCGATTGAAGGCGCGCAGCGGGCCGCCCCACAGCGGCCGCTCGATGTCGCAGAACAGGATCACTCGCTGCTGATCGGTGGTGTTGGCCGCGGTGTGGATGTAGGTTTCGTCGAACATCACCGCCTCGCCGTCGCGCCAGTGGTAGCGCTCTCCATCGACCTCGATGTAGCAGCCAGGATCGTTCGGCGTCTGCAGCCCGAGGTGAAAGCGCAGCGAGCCGGCATAGGGGTCGCGGTGCCGCACCAGCCGCGCGCCGGGCGGCAACGAGGCGAACATCGCGGCCTTGACCGAGCCGATGTTCTTGAGCAGCGCCACCGTCTGCGGGCACAGTGCCTGCGCCGAGGGCAGGTCCTTGCCGTACCAGGTCAGGTAGAAGCGCTTCCAGCCGGTGCGGAAGAACGAGTTGAAGCCGATGTCGGTGTAGCCGGCAGCCGCGCGGATGTAGCCCTCGTCGTTCAGGCGCAGCGCCTCGTCGCGGATCACAGGCCAGTGCTTCTGCAACTCGACCAGTTCAGGGAACTGCGCCACATCGATGTAGGCACCGCGCGGCGCACGCGAGAACGCGTACATCAGCAGATTGATGGGCGCGAGCAGCACGGTGAAGTCGGTCAGCGCGCGCGCCAGCTTGAAGCGCACGCGGCCGCGCAGGTGCACGTACAGCGCCGAGCCGACGAACGTCAGCAGCACCCAGTGACGGATCTCGAGGGTCGGAAAATTCATGCGTGGCGTGCAGGTGGTCAGCGCTGGATGTCGCCCAGGCACAGGTACTTGATCTCGACGTAGTCGTCGATGCCGTGGTGCGAACCTTCGCGCCCGAGCCCCGATTGCTTGACGCCACCGAACGGCACCTCGGCGGTGGAAATCAGCCCGGTGTTGACCCCCACGATCCCGTACTCCAGCGCCTCGCCGACGCGGAAGATGCGGCCGATGTCGCGGCTGTAGAAGTAGCTGGCGAGCCCGAACTCGGTGTCGTTGGCGGCAGCGATCGCCTCGGCCTCGGTGTGGAAGCGGAACACCGGGGCTACCGGGCCGAAGGTTTCCTCGCGGGCGCACAGCATGTCGGCGGTGGCGTTGGCCAGCACCGTCGGCTCGAAGAAGCGGCCCTCCACCCGCTGGCCGCCGGCCAGCAGCTTCGCGCCCTTGGCCAGCGCATCGGCGACATGGCTTTCGATCTTCGCGATCGCTTGCGCGTCGATCATCGGGCCCTGTGTCACCCCGGCCTCGAAGCCGTTGCCGACCTTGATGCCGCGCACCTTCGCGGCGAGCTTGTCGACGAAGGCGTCGTACACGCTGTCCTGCACATACAACCTGTTCGCACAGACGCAGGTCTGGCCGGCGTTGCGGTACTTGCTGATCAGCGCGCCCTCGACTGCGCTGTCGATGTCTGCGTCGTCGAACACGATGAAAGGCGCATTGCCGCCCAACTCCAGCGACAGCTTCTTGACCGTCGGTGCGCATTGCTTCATCAGGATGCGGCCCACCTCGGTCGAGCCGGTGAACGACAGGTGGCGTACGGTGTCGCTGGCGCACAGCACGTTGCCGATGGCAATCGATCGTTCGCTGTCGGCGGTGATGACGTTCAGCACGCCCGGCGGCATGCCCGCGCGCTGCGCCAGCTCGGCCACGGCCAGTGCCGACAGCGGCGTCTGCTCGGCCGGCTTGATGACCACGGTGCAGCCTGCGGCCAGCGCCGGCGCCACCTTGCGGGTGATCATCGCGATCGGGAAATTCCACGGCGTGATGGCGGCGCACACACCGATCGGCTGCTTGATGACCAGGTAGCGCTTGTTGGCGTCGGTGGTCGGCACCGTTTCGCCATAGACGCGCTTGGCCTCTTCGGCGAACCATTCCAGGAAGCTGGCGCCGTAGGTGACCTCGCCCTTGGCTTCGGCCAGCGGCTTGCCCTGCTCGGCGGTCATGATCCGCGCGAGATCGTCGGCGTGTTGGTGCATCAGGCGGAACCAGGTCATCAGGATCGCCGCCCGCTCTTTCGCGGTCTTGCTGCGCCAGGCTGGCCCGGCCCGGTTCGCAGCGGCGATGGCGGCCTCGGCGTCGTCGGCGCCCAGGTTCGACACCTCGGCCAGCGTCAGGCCTGTGGCCGGGTCGTCGACGGCGAAACGCTGCGTCGCGCCGACCCACACACCGTCGATCAGCGCATCCGTCTTCAACAGTGCCGGATCGTTCAGGGCTGCCAGCGGCGAGGTCTTCGTGTCCATGGAGTTCTCCGATGCGGGCTGGCAATCTAACGCAGAGGCGGTGCTGCGCTAAAATCTGGTCTATTCAACCAATTCTAGAGGCTGACATGACCGCACAAAGCATCGGGCTGTTCGAGGCCAAGACACACTTGTCTGAACTGGTGGCGCGTGCCGAAAAGGGTGAGGAGGTCGTCATCACCCGTCACAACAAGGCCGTCGCCAAACTTGTTCCGGTGAGCTATTCGCGACGCCGTGACGGAGCAGGTCGACAAAAGGCGATCGCTGCCTTGCTCGCGTTCGAGCCGATCGAGGTGAGCAACGTGTCACTGAAATCGCTGATTCAGGCGGGCCGCGAATGACCGTCGTCGAAACGCCGCCGGACTGGGTGGTGGTCGATGCTTCGTTCGTTCTGCGCTACGTGCTGCATACCGACGCCAGACGGCCGCATGCCGCCGGCTTGAAGCTGTTGCAGCACGTCGAGTTGATCGTGCCGGCACTGTGGAATGCCGAGGTCGCGAATGCGCTGGTGCAGGCCGAGCGCCGTGGTGCGCCACCCGCCAAGGTGGGTCATGCATTGACGGTGATCAGCGCGTTGAACCCAGCGGTCGATGGCAACGTGGTCGATGTGAACCGCAACCTTGAACTCGCACGGGCCTATGGCCTGAGCGCCTACGACGCCCTTTATTTCGAACTGGCTTTGCGGCGCAAGGCTGCACTGGCCACCTATGACGATGCCATGATCGCCGCCGCGCCCATGGCAGGCATCCGGCTGTATCCGCCGCCTGCACCTTGATTTGAGAGATCCGATGAAAGCCACCGACATCCGCCAGACCTTCCTGAAGTTCTTCGAATCGAAGGGCCACACCATCGTCGCCAGTTCGCCGGTGGTGCCCGGCGACGACCCGACGCTGCTGTTCACCAACGCCGGCATGAACCAGTTCAAGGACGTGTTCCTGGGCTTCGACAAGCGGCCGTACACGCGTGCGACGACCAGTCAGAAGTGCATCCGCGCGGGCGGCAAGCACAACGACCTGGACAACGTGGGCTACACCGCGCGCCACCACACCTTCTTCGAGATGCTGGGCAACTTCAGCTTCGGCGACTATTTCAAGAAGGACGCCATTGCCTACGCCTGGGAGCTGCTGACCGAGGTCTACAAACTGCCGAAGGAAAAGCTCTGGGTCACGGTGTACGCCGAGGACGACGAGGCCTATGACATCTGGAACAAGCAGGTGGGCGTGCCCGCCGAGCGCATCGTGCGCATCGGCGACAACAAGGGCGCGCGCTATGCGTCGGACAACTTCTGGATGATGGGCGACACCGGCCCCTGCGGCCCGTGCACCGAGATCTTCTACGACCACGGACCCGAGGTCGCCGGCGGCCCGCCGGGTTCGCCCAACGAAGACGGCGACCGCTACATCGAGATCTGGAACAACGTCTTCATGCAGTTCAACCGCACCGAAGACGGTGTGATGCACCAACTGCCCAAGCCCAGCGTGGACACCGGCATGGGCCTGGAGCGCATCACCGCGGTGCTGCAGCATGTGCACAGCAACTACGAGATCGATCTGTTCGTCAATCTGCTCGCCGCCGCGAAACGCGCGGTCGATGCCGCTGGCGCCGGCGATGCGGACCCGGATTCGCCCTCGCTGAAGGTCATCGCCGACCACATCCGCGCGTGCTCGTTCACCATTGCCGACGGCATCATCCCGGGCAACGAAGGCCGCGGCTATGTGCTGCGCCGCATCACCCGCCGCGCGATTCGCCACGGCTACAAGCTGGGAGCCCGCACGCCGTTCTTCCACACGCTGGTGGCCGCACTCGCGGTCGAGATGGGCGATGCGTATCCCGAGCTGCGCCAGCAGCAACAGCGCGTCACCGAGGTGCTGAAGCAGGAGGAGGAACGCTTCTTCCAGACCATCGCCAATGGCATGGAGATTCTTGAGGCCGCGCTGGCGTCGCTGCCGAACGGCGAGGCCCTCAATGGCGACCTCGCCTTCAAGCTGCACGACACCTACGGCTTTCCGCTCGATCTGACGGCAGACGTCTGCCGCGAACGCGGTGTCTCGGTGGACAGCGCGGCGTTCGACGTTGCGATGAACCGACAGCGCGAGCAGGCGCGTGCCGCGGGCAAGTTCAAGATGGCGCAGGGTCTCGAATACAACGGCACAGCCACCACCTTCCATGGCTACGAGCACCTGGCGCGCGAGGGCGCGAAGGTCACCGCGATCTACCTCGACGGCACCCCGGTCCCGAAAGCCCGCGCTGGCGACGACGTGGTCATCGTGCTCGACCAGACGCCGTTCTATGCCGAGAGTGGCGGCCAGGTGGGCGACACCGGTGAACTGCGCAACCCGACCACGCGCGTGCTGGTCGAGGACACGATCAAGGTGCAGGCCAGCGTGTTCGGCCACCACGGCCGCGTCGTCGAAGGCGAGGTTTCTGTCGGCGACAGCTTCACCGCGCGAGTCGACGGCGAACGCCGTGCGAAGACGGTGCGCAACCACAGCGCCACCCACCTGATGCACAAGGCCTTGCGCGAGGTGCTGGGCGCGCACGTGCAGCAGAAGGGCTCGCTGGTGACGCCTGAGCGCACCCGCTTCGACTTTGCGCACAACGCACCGATGACCGAGGCGCAGATTGCCAAGATCGA
The DNA here is from genome assembly GCA_965229345.1 of Burkholderiaceae bacterium. Lineage (GTDB taxonomy): Bacteria > Pseudomonadota > Gammaproteobacteria > Burkholderiales > Burkholderiaceae_C > PBB1. The sequence goes on along the minus strand of OZ245872.1, from coordinate 3,567,916 downwards.
GGCATTGGTCAACGCCGAAATCCTGGCCAATGCGGCGACGCAGGCGCGCGTGATGGCGATCGACGATGCGCAGAAGACCGGCGCGATGATGCTGTTCGGCGAGAAGTACGGCGACGAGGTGCGCGTGCTCGACATCGGCAGCAGCCGCGAGCTGTGCGGCGGCACGCACGTGACGCGCACCGGCGACATCGGGCTGTTCAAGGTCGTCGCCGAGGCGGGCGTGGCGGCAGGTGTGCGGCGCATCGAGGCGATCACCGGCGACAACGCGCTGGTGTATCTGCAATCGCTGGAAAGCACGATGAACCAGTTGGCCGGCACGCTGAAAGCCGCCCCGGCCGAGGTGCCGCATCGGCTTGCACAGGTGCTCGATCAGGTGCGTGCGCTGGAGAAGGAGCTGGTCTCGATCAAGGGCAAGCTGGCCTCATCGCAAGGCGACGAGCTGCTGGCGCAGGCCATCGATGTGGCTGGTGTGAGGGTGCTGGCCGCACGTCTGGAAGGCGCCGATGCCAAGGCACTGCGCGAGACGCTGGACAAGCTCAAGGACAAGCTCAAGAGCGCGGTCGTGGTGCTCGCCAGCGTCGAAGGCGGCAAGGTTCAGCTGGCCGCGGGTGTGACGGCTGACAAGGTCGGCCAAGTCAAGGCCGGCGAGCTGGTCAACTTCGTCGCGCAGCAGGTCGGCGGCAAGGGTGGCGGCAAGGCCGACATGGCGATGGCCGGTGGCACCGATGCCAGCGGCCTGGCCGCGGCACTCGCCTCGGTCGGCCCGTGGGTGACCGAGCGGCTGTAGAAAAGCAAACGGGCGCGAAGATCGCGCCCGTTGCGTTGCCTGACACGGATGTCAGTGCGCGCTTGACCTCACGTCGACGAGCCATCCTTGAGCTTCTTGTCTTGCTCAGCGCGCAGGTGCGCGTACTTGAACTGATTCACGATCCAGATGCCGACGACGATGAACCACAGCAGGAAAAGAATGCCTTGAACTTTCATTCTGGATACCTCGTTGTAATGAGTGATGGGCAACAGTTGGAAAATTATCGTCAAAAACGCCAGCAGCCAGTAGCTTTTTGACGTTCAACGCCCACGCTTGCCACGGTTTTTAGCGGGATCAAACGGGGACCTGAACTGGGTGGCGGCGGATGAGCGGCGCCATCGCGACGATGGTGGCCACCAGCAGCACGATCTCGATCGTGTAGACCGACACGTATCCTGTGGTCGAGTTGCTGTGCGCGGCGACGAGGTCGCGGATCACACCACCCAGGGCGATGGCCACGCCCGCGCCGGTTGCCTGCACGGCACCCCAGGCGCCCAGCGCCAGGCCGCTCTGGTTTTTCGGGGCGAGGTTCATCGTCGCGGTGAGCGTGCCGTGGCCGAACAATCCGGCTCCGAATCCGATCAGCAGCACACCCGCGCCGAACAGCCACTGCGACTGGATCGAGGCCGAAAAGATCACGGCAAAAAAGGCTGGAATGCCGAGCAGGGCGCCTGCGCTGGCCATGCGAAACGGATCGGCGCCGCGGCTCAGGATCTGCGACGCGAGCGTGAATCCCAGCAGCCCGCCGATGGCCAGCGATGCGGTCAGCGCGGTTGTTGAGCCGACGCTCAGCCCGAGGATCTCCCCTCCGAAAGGCTCCAGCAGCACATCCTCCATGCTGAAGGCCATGGTCCCCAGGCCGACCGCCACCAGGCGCCGCACCGCATCGTCGCCGCTGGTGAACAGCTCCCATGCTTGTCGAAACCCGCCTTGGGGAACGGCGCGCGGCGTGCGGCTGCGGCCCTCCTGCTTCCAGAGCGCGATCACGTTCAGCACCATGGTGGTCAACGCCGAGCCCTGGATCACCTGAATCAATCGTGCCGGGCTGAAATCGGCCAGCAGGGTGCCGAACACCAGCGCACTCCCGATCATGCCGACCAGCAGCATCACGTACATCAGGCCGACCACCTTGGGCTGCGATTCGACGGGCGCGAGGTCGCAGGCCAGCGCCAACCCGACGGTCTGCGTGGTGTGCATGCCGGCGCCGACCAGCAAGAACGCGATACCAGCGCCCAGCCACCCGAACCAGGCCGGTGCCTGGCTGGCTTGGCCGCCACCCGACAACACGAGCAGCGCAAACGGCATGATGGCCAGCCCGCCGAATTGAATCAGGGTGCCCATCCAGATATAGGGAACCCGGCGCCAGCCCAGGGCCGAGCGGTGGGTGTCGGAACGAAAACCGATCAACGCGCGCAGCGGCGCAAACACCAGCGGCAGCGCGATCATGATCGACACCAGCGAGGCTGGCACCTTCAGCTCGACGATCATGACCCGGTTGAGCGTGCCGATCAGCAGCACCAGCGCCATCCCCACCGAGACCTGGAACAAGGACAGCCGCAGCAGCCGAGACAACGGCAGATCAGGCGTGGCCGCGTCGGCAAACGGCAAAAAGCGCGGGCCGAGGCTGGCCCACGCTGAAATCAATTGTTGGCTGATCTGCTTCACTTTCACTTTGACGCGGTAGCGACAGCTAAGCCGATTGCAAGGAGAGAGCGCACGTCATCCGGAGGATCGACAGCGGTTCTTCAGCGACACCAAAGAGCAAGAAGGAAGGTCCGGACAGCGATGCCACCGGACCTTCGCGAAGCGCGCCGAAATTACTTCGGAGCTTCAGCAGGCGCCGCCGCGGGCGCTGCAACTGCAGCCGGTGCCGTGCGATTGGCAGCACCGTTGTAGTAGGCCTTCAGCCAAGGCGTGTTCGTGACCAGTGCGAGGTGCACTGCGAACGACGAGATGGCAACAGCCGAGAGAAACAGAGGAATGCCCACTTGGGGCCGGACGACCGTCCACATTTTTCCGTAGATCATGTCGAGCTCCTATCAGTGCAGCCAGGGTGAATAGATGTACGCCAGCAAATGCGCCAGCGCGGCGATGATCCCGAAGATCTGCGTGCCTTGAATCAGATTGCGGTGAATCTCCTCTGATTCGGCCACCGTCAATCCGGTGATCCCTACTTTGTCGTCTGCCATAACGTCTTCTCCTTGCAAGAAGTTCTTGTCGTGCTGAACCCGCACGGGGGCTATCGATGGCCTGCCGGCCAGGAATTGCGTTGCCGCCACCGGTAAGTGTAAACATCGATTAACACCACCGCGTGTCAGGTCATGTTGACACAACAGTTGAACTTGTCAATCACAAAATCCCCGGCTCCTCGCGGCGAAATCCCAACACGGTGCATGCTCCGGCACCGGCTGCAGGTGACGCTCGACGGATTTGTGATAGTCAGAGCAGGCCGAGCCCACCGACGAGTGCGCCCAGCCCGACCACCCACAAGGGACTGATCTGCGTGCGCAACGTCAGCACCACCGTCAGCGCGATGAGTGCCCAGGCGGCTGGCTGCTGGCGAAACGGTTGCGACAGCACCCAACTGGTGGCCACCAGCAGGCCCAGCGTCAGCGGTGCCATGCCCGTGGTGAAGGCGCGCACGCCCAGGGTGTCTCGACGCGCCTGGCCCCAGCGCGTGGCCCACAGCGTCAACAAGGTCGACGGCAGCAGGATGCCGCTCATCGTGGCCAGCGCGCCCAGCGGGCCCGCCGCGTTCCAGCCCAGCACCGCGACGAACAGCAGGTTCGGCCCTGGCGCAGCCTGAGCCAACGCGATCGAGGCGGTGAACTGGCTGTCGCTGATCCAGCCGTGCTCTGTCACCAGGTACCGGTGCATGTCCGGCGCGGTGGTGATCGCGCCGCCGATGGCCAGCAGGCTGAGCATCAGAAAGTGGCCGAACAGGCCCAGCAGGTCGATCGGTGTCATGGCGCAGCGCGCATCACGAAAGGCGCCGCCATGCCAGGGCGATCGCCCCGGAACCGAGCCCCAGGATCACCCACAGCAAGGGCCACTGAAGCAGCGTCACGGCCAGCGTGGTGGCGGTGGCGAGCCCCAGGCTGGTGCCCAGCCCCAGCCGGTTCGTGCGCAAGGTCGGCAGCAGCTTCAGCGCGGTGGCGAAGACCAGGCCCGCAGCGGCCACACCCATGCCGTGCAACGCGCCACTGATGGCTGGGTGCTGCTCGTAGCGGCCATACAGCGACGCCAGCACCAGCACGACCCCGAGCGGCATCAGCAGCATGCCGGCCAGCGCCGACATCGCGCCTCGCACCCCGAACCAGCGGTCGCCGATCATCATCGACATATTGACGATGTTCGGCCCGGGCAGCACTTGGGCCACAGACAGCAGCTCGACGAATTGCTCTCGCGTCAGCCAGCGCTTGCGCTCCACCAACTCGCGCTGCGCCACGGCCAGCACGCCGCCAAAGCCCTGCAAGGCCAGCCAGGTGAAGGTGAAAAAGAGATCCGCGTTCGAACGCGGCGCGGCCGCCGCCGGAATGGGCTCGGCGTTCGAGCTCAGCGTGGCACCTTCAAGGCCTCGGGGTTCACCAGGTGGGTCGGCGAACCGGCGATGAAATTCACGACGTTGTCGAAGGCCGCACTGAAGTACTCCTCATAGCTGTCCTGTTCGACATAGCCGATGTGCGGTGTGCAGACCGCGTTTTCCAGGCGCAGCAGCGGGTGCCCCTGCAGGATGGGTTCACTCTCGAACACGTCGACGGCCGCCATCCCGGGCCGGCCGCGGTTCAGCGCCGACACCAGCGCACCATCTTCGATCAGCTCAGCGCGCGAGGTGTTGACCAGCAGCGCGGTCGGCTTCATGCGCGACAGGTGCTCGATCTTGACGATGCCGCGCGTGGTCTCTCCCAGGCGCAGGTGCAGCGACAGCACGTCGCACTCATCGAAGAAGCTTTCGCACGACGCGGCGGAGGCGTGGCCGTCGAGCTCGGCCCGCTCGCGCGCCGATTCGCTGCCCCACACCATCACCCGCATCCCGAATGCACGGGCGTAGCCCGCCACCAGCTGGCCGATGCGGCCATAGCCCCACACCCCCAGCGTCTTGCCATGCAGCACCATGCCGACGCCGAAATTGGCAGGCATCGACGAGGCCTTCAGGCCCGACTGTTGCCAGGCGCCGTGCTTCAGGTTACCGATGTACTGCGGCACGCGGCGCATCGACGCCATGATCAGTGCCCAGGTGAGCTCGGCGGGCGCCACGGGCGAGCCAGCGCCTTCGGCCACTGCGATGCCCAGCCGCGTGCAGGCCTCGACATCGATGTGGGCGCCGACCTGACCGGTCTGCGAGATCAGCCGAAGCTTGGGCAGTTTCTCCAGCAGCTGCCGGGGGAAATGGGTGCGTTCACGGATCAGCACCAGGACCTCGGCATCACGCAGCCGCACCGACAGCTGAGCGATGCCCTTGACGGTGTTGGTGAAGACCTTGGCGCGCAGGGCCTCCATTTTCTCGGCGCACTTCAGCTTGCGCACCGCGTCCTGGTAGTCGTCGAGGATGATGATGTTCACGTCATGTAGGGCAGAAGCAACCCCGACATTGTGACCGCCGACATCAACCCGGCGTGCGCAGCCGCGGGGGTGATTCGAGCCCGTGCCCGTCGATCAGATCAGCGGATCCCCTGGCCGGCGCGAGTCTCCAGCGGCCAGCCGCTCGCGGCCATGGCCAGGCGGTCGGCCGGCATGCCGTGCAAGGTGTCGCCCTGGGCGCCGAGGACGTCCTCGCTGCGCTGCGGCACGGAGAGGAACTGCTCGTGGACCGCGCGCCAGAGTTCGGGATCGGCCTGCCGTGTGTGTGGTTGCAGTTGCATCTCAGCGGCGCCACAAACCGGCGCACAGCGTGCGCAGCGGGAAAAGATGGTTCAGGGCGGTCATGCGCGACTGGGCCTGGGATTCGCTGTGCTGCGTCGCGATCAGGGTGTACACCGCGGTGCGCAGGTGCCACAGCTCACGTGGCGATCGTGCGCGGGCGATCTGGTCGCGCAAGGTCTGGGCCGCTGCGGTGTCGAGATCGTCCAGCGCATGGACAAACGCATGACGCATCTCGGCCACCCCAGAGCGTGCGGCCGGGCGCACCGACGTCTGGGACGGCCACGCATCGAGATCGGCCGGCCGGCTGACGTCCCAGCCGGTGTTGAGCCAATCGCGCAGACCACGGTGCCAGCGCGACACCCGGTACAGCCGGTCGGGTGGAAAGACCTCGGTGCGTTGCGACACCGTTCGCAGCAGCGGCTGGGCCGGTCGCAACTCCGGCTGGCGTCGCAGGCGCGCGTGCCAGGTGGATTGCAGCCGTTGTGTCCAAAGTGGGGGCATCGCCAGCGGGGTCCGTGTCGGGTGTGAGGTTCGACACGGATTCTTGGGGCCGGGCCCCACCGCGATCCACTGAAAAGCCCGGTGATCGCCGGGTAACTGGTGTGCGACCGGAGGCCGATGCAGCCGCCGGTCCGCTACAGCATCATGTTGTTGCGGATCAACCCGACCGCCAGGCCTTCGAGTTCGAAGTCGACATCGCCGAACGGGATCACGATGGTCTGGAAATCGGGGTTCTCGGGCTGCAGCTCGATCGTGGTGCGGGTGCGCTTGAAGCGCTTGACGGTCACTTCGTCGCCGAGTCGCGCAACGACGATCTGGCCATTCTTCGCGTCTTTCGCCTTTTGCACCGCCAGCAGGTCGCCATCCATGATGCCGGCGTCGCGCATGCTCATGCCGCGCACCTTCAGCAGGTAGTCGGGCCGGCGCGGGAACATGCTGGACTCCATCAGGTAGGTCTGGTCGATGTGCTCCTGCGCCAGGATCGGGCTGCCGGCCGCCACCCGGCCGACCAGCGGCAAGGTGAGTTGCGCCAGGCTCGGCAAGGGCAGGCTGAACTGCTTGCCGCGCATCAGGTTCAGCGCGCGCAATGTGTCAGACTTCAAACGGATGCCCCGCGAGGTGCCGCCGACCAGTTCGATCACGCCCTTGCGGGCCAGCGCCTGCAGATGTTCTTCGGCGGCGTTGGCCGATTTGAAGCCGAGCTCGGTGGCGATCTCGGCGCGCGTTGGCGGTGCGCCGGTGCGCTCGATGGCGCTTTGCACCAGATCGAGGACCTGCTGTTGCCGGTCGGTCAGCTTCGGGGCGTCTTGCATGGCGGTCCTTTGGGGAATGTCGTCGCGACGGCAGTGTTCTGCAGGTTCACTGATCGTTCATCCAGTGGCTGTATTTTCATCCAGCTTTTCGCAAAATGCAAAACAGTGCATCCCTCATCGTCGTGCTGGGCACCGGTGGCACCATCGCCGGCACCGCACCGTCGCCGGCCGATGACAGCGCCTACACCGCGGCGCAACTGAGCATCGCCCAGTTGCTGGGCACGGTGCCCGGGTTGGCCACGGTGCCCATCGAGAGCGAGCAGGTCGCGCAGGTCGACAGCAAGGACATGAGCCATGCGATCTGGCAGGCGCTGGCGCGTCGCGTCGCGCATCACACGGCGCGTGACGAGGTGGCGGGCATCGTCATCACCCACGGCACCGACACGCTCGAAGAAACCGCCTATTTCCTGCAGCGGGTGCTGGCCCCGACCAAGCCTGTGGTGCTGACCGGTGCGATGCGCCCGGCCACCTCGGCGCACGCCGACGGGCCGGGCAACCTGCGGGACGCCGTGCTGGTGGCGCGCGAGTCGAGCCGCGCCGGCCGTGCCGGGGTGGTCGCGGTGATGGCCGGCCAGGTGCACGGTGCGCGGCAGGTGCGCAAGTCGCATCCGACGCGGCTGGACGCGTTCGATTCGGGCGAGGCCGGCCCGCTGGGTGTCGTGCAGGCCGACGGCGTGAGCTGGCTGTCAGGCCCCGCTGACCCTGCACCGGCCGAAGCGCCTCGGCCAGCGGCAATGGCCTGCGATGTGGCGCAATGGCCGCGGGTCGAGATCGTTGTCAGCCACGCCGGGGCAGATGGTGCCGTGGTGCGCGCCTTGGTCGCCGACGGGGTGCAGGGCCTGGTCGTCGCGGCCACGGGCAATGGCACCGTGCACCAGGCGCTCGAAGCCGCGTTGCAGGCAGCACAGGCGCAGGGGGTGGCGGTACGGCGCAGCGTGCGCAGCGGGGACGGGCGCGTGTCCGGCCCCGGTTCCGCAGGATTGCCCGGCGCGGGCGATCTGAGCCCGGTCAAGGCGCGCATCGAGTTGATGCTGACGTTGATGTCACCCATGCCCACATGAACCACGGCCCCGAAGGGCCGTGTTCATCGTCCGCCGGCACGTTGGCAACACCAGCGGCGAACCCGCCGCCGCGATGCAGATTCGTGGGCTTACTTGCCGTCGCTCAGGCTGCCGGCCATGTAGTGAGCCAGGTCGTCCAGGTCTTGGGGTGTCAGGCCCGACAGCGCTTCGTTCATGGCCGGCGTGTAGCCGAGCCGCGTGCCACCTTGAAAGCCTTTCAGCGCGATCTGCAGGTAATCCTCGCGCTGCCCCGCCAGCCGCGGCACCTGTCCGCCGCCTGCGAGATCAGCACCGTGACACGAACTGCAGCGATGGGCCGTGGCGAGTTGCCGCCCGCGCTCGAAGCGGGGGGCATCACGCGGCGGTGTGCCCGGTGTCACCGGTGCGGCTGTCAACGCCGCCGCCGGCAAGCGCGCGATGGCTTCCGAGTAGCCACGCAGGTCACCGTCGCTCATGCCCTTGGCCATGGCGCTCATGGCCGCAGACATCGGGTGGTCGTTGCGTCGGCCATCGCGGAACAAGAAGAGCTGCGTGACGACATAGAACGAATGCTGACCGGCCAGCGACGGCACCTGCGGCAGCTCGCTGCGGCCCTCACTGCCGTGACAAGCGGTGCAGACGGTGGCGTACCGCTCACCGTAGTCGACCGCCGGCTTCGGCGCTGCGGCGGGTGCAGTCGCTGCCTTGCTGGCGGCTGCCTTGGAAGCCGCAGGCTTGGGCGCTGCACTCTGCGCCCAGGCCCCCGGCGCCATCGCGATGGCGCTCAGCAGTGCCGCCCACGGCCACCGCCTCGCCGCGCGCCGCAGCCTCATTTGCCGCTGTAGGTGATGCGGTAGATCGCGCCGTTGTGGTCGTCACTCACCAGCAGCGAGCCGTCCTTCATCACCATCACGTCGGCCGGGCGACCGAGGAACTGGTTGTTCTCCACCAGACCGGTGAGGAAAGGCTCGACACGCGATATGCCGCCCTTGCCGTCAGGGAAGGCCACCACCACATCGGCCGCGTATTTCTGCGTGCGGTTCCACGGGCCGTGGCGGGCGATGAAGATCGCCCCCTGGTACTTCGCCGGGAACATCTTGCCGGTGTAGAAGCGCATGCCCAGCGGCGCCGAGTGCGCACCGAGCTTGGCGGCGGGCTTCACGTAGTCGCTGCACTTCTTGCCCCAGCCGAGGTCTGGGTCGGCGAAGTCGCCCGAATGGCAGTAGGGATAGCCGAAGTTCTGCTTGCCGGGTTGCGTGACGACATTCAGTTCGTCTTCAGGGAGGTCTTCGCTCAGCCAGTCGCGCTGGTTGTCGGTGAACCACAGCTTGCCGGTCTTGGGCTGGAAGTCGAAGCCCACGGTGTTGCGCACGCCGCTGGCCACCACCTCGACACCCGAGCCGTCGAGGTTCATGCGGAAGATCTTCGCGTAGCGGTCATCGGGCTCGCAGATGTTGCAAGGCGCGCCCACCGGCACATAGAGCTTGTTGTCGGGGCCGACCTTGATGAACTTCCAGCCGTGGGGCACATCACCCGGCAGCTTGTCGTAGACCATCACCGGCTCGGGCAGCTTGTCGAGGTGGGCCTCGATGTTGTCGTAGCGCACGATGTCCTTTGGCGTCGCCAGGAACAGGCTGCCGTTGTGGTATTCGATGCCGCTCGGCAGGAAGAGCTTTTCAGCGAGGGTCTTCACCTCGCGCTGGCCGCCGTTGTTGACCACCGCGTAGAGCTTGCCGGCGACGAACAGGCTGCTCACGAAGACCGTGCCCTTGTCGCCCTCGCGCATGCTGCGGGCATCGAGGATGTTGCTGACGAAGACCTCGGCCTTGAACCCTGGCGGCAGCTTGATCTTGGCGATCGGCAGCTGGTCGGCCGGCGTCGGGATCGGGAAGGCCGGTACCGGCGCCATCTTGTCGGCCGTCGGGTTTTTGGGCCGGCCCTTGGCCCAGAAGGGCTCTTCGGCGGCCGGTGTCTGGGCAAAAACCGTGACGGCAGTCAACAGGGTGGCTGTCAGCGCAGCCAGATGGAAGCGGGATCTCATGCGTGTCTCCTCTACGGGGATGAGTCGGGGGCTCGCCGGGTCGGGCGCATCCCCTGCGCGGCCAGACCGCGCCGGACCGCGTTTGTACCATCGCAAGCGTGTGCCCTGCCGCGCACGGCCACGGGCCTTGGCCGCCCGGCGCTGTGTCGCCGGGCCGCAGACCGGATCAGGCGACTTTCAACGTCACGTCGATGTTGCCGCGTGTCGCGTTCGAGTAAGGGCAGACGATGTGCGCGGCCTCCACCAGTTTCTCCACCGCTGCTCGGTCCATGCCCGGCACCGAAACGGTCAGTGTGACGGCGATGCTGAAGCCGGTCGGGATCGGGCCGATGCCGACGTCGGCAGTGATCGAGACGTCGGCGGGCAGGCTGATCTTCTGGTTGCCGGCCACGAACTTCATCGCGCCGATGAAGCAGGCTGAATAGCCGGCGGCGAACAACTGTTCCGGGTTGGTGCCGAAGGCGCCGTTGCCACCGAGCTCCTTCGGAGTGGTCAGCTTGGCTTCGAGCGCCCCGTCTGACGACTTGGAGGTGCCTTCACGGCCTCCGGTGGAGGTGGCGTGGGCGGTGTAGAGAATCTGCTCGGGTGACATGCTGTGCTCCTGATGGATGGGGTGTACGGGGTGGCGGGTGGACTGCTCTTGAGACTACGCAGAAAGTTTATGGGCGCTCATGCGGCTGGTGTTGAACACAAGTTCAATCACGCAGATAGCTTGACGCCGCGCTTTGGAGCCTCGTCAGCCTTGGCCTGCGCGAAACGGCAATGCCTCATCCCGCCTTCGCCGTCAGCTCATCGACCTGCGTGCTCAGTTCAAGCCACTGGCCTTCCAGCCGCTCGATCTCTTCGCTGATGGCCTTGAGCTTCTTGCCGCTGTCGGCCAACTGGGCCGGCGTCAGCGTGCCGGTGGCCAGGCTCGCCTCGATCGTGTCGCGGTCGCCGAACAGCACGCCGAGGCGGTTGTCGATCCGGTTGATCTCCTTGCGCAGCGGCTTCAGCTCATCGGACTTCAGCTGGCGCGCCTGCGCGTCGGCCTTGCGGTCGTCGCGGCGGGCGGGTGTCGCGGTCGTTGCAGAGGCCGAGGGCTTCGGGGTGGGCGGTGCCGCCGCAGGCACTGGCTTCGCAGTGGACACGGCGGCCTTTTTGTTGACGTTGCCCGCTTCGCGCAGCGCCTTGGCCTGCGCGCGGGCGGTGTCGAGCAGGTACTTCTGGTAGTCGTCGAGGTCGCCGTCGAACGGGCGCACGCCGCCATCGGCCACCAGCCAGAACTCGTCGCAGACCTCGCGCAGCAGCGCCCGGTCGTGGCTGACCAGCATCAACGAGCCTTCGAACTCATTCAGTGCCATCGACAGCGCCTCACGCGTGTCGAGGTCGAGGTGGTTGGTGGGCTCGTCGAGCAGCAGCAGGTTGGGGCGCTGCCACACCAGCATCGCCAGCACCAGCCGCGCCTTTTCGCCGCCACTCAGCGTGCCCACGGCCTGGTTGACCATGTCGGAGGCGAAGCGGAACTGGCCCAAGAAGTTGCGCAACTCCTGTTCGCGCGCCTGCGGACTCACTTCGCGCGCCAGACGGATCATGTGGTTCAGCGGCGAATCGCCCGGGCGCAGCACGTCCATCTCCTGCTGCGCGAAGTAGCCGATCGCCAGGCCCTTGCCTTCGGTGATCGTGCCGCCGAGCGCGGCCTGCGCGCGCGCGATCGTTTTCACCACCGTCGACTTGCCCTGGCCGTTGGCGCCCAGGATGCCGATGCGCTGGCCGGCCAACACCGAGCGGCTGATGTTGCGCACGATGATCTTGTCGGGGTCGCCTTCCGTCAGCGCCGCGTATCCGCACTCGACGTCTTTCAGCGACAGCATCGGATTCGGCAAATTCAGCGGTTCGCGGAATTCGAACGAGAACTCGCGCGAGGTGAGCACCGGCGCCAGCTTTTCCATCCGGTCGAGCGCCTTGACGCGGCTTTGCGCCTGCTTGGCCTTGCTGGCCTTGGCCTTGAAACGGTCGATGAACTTTTGCAGATGGGCCATCTTCTCCTTCTGCTTCTCGAAGCTGGCCTGCTGCAGCACCATCCGCTCGGCGCGCATCTCCTCGAAGGCGGTGTAGTTGCCGCCGTAGCGCGTCAGCTTGGTGTCCTCCAGATGCACCGTCACGTTGGTGATCGCGTCGAGGAACTCGCGGTCGTGGCTGATCACCAGCATCGTGCCCTCGAAGCGCTTGAGCCAGGCTTCGAGCCACACCAGGGCATCGAGGTCGAGGTGGTTGGTGGGTTCGTCGAGCAGCAGCAGATCGGCCGGGCACATCAGCGCGCGCGCGAGCTGGAGCCGCATCCGCCAGCCGCCGGAGAAGCTGTTGACCGGCGCATCGAGCTGCTCGCCCTTGAAGCCCAGGCCCAGCAGCAGCGCCTGCGCGCGCGGGCGCGCATCGAAGGCGCCGGCATCGGCCAGCGCCTGGTGGCCGTCGGCAATGGCATGGCCGTCGTCGCCCGCTTCGGCGGCTGACAACTGCGCCTGCGCCTCCATCAGGCGCGTATCGCCTTCGAGCACGAAATCGGTGGCGCCGTCGTCGGTCTCGGGCATGTTCTGCGCGACTTCGCCGACACGCCAGCGCGGCGGCATGTAGACCTCGCCGCCATCGGACTGCAGCCGCTCGGTCAGCAGCGCGAACAGGCTGGACTTGCCCGCGCCATTGCGGCCGACCAGACCGACGTTTTCGCCGGGTTGGATCGTCACCGACGCCGCATCGAGCACCAGCTTCGTGCCGCGTCGCAGCGTCACTTCCTTCAGCGTGATCATGGCCTCACGCCCTCCAGCTGTCGCTGCGCTTGGACCAGCGCAGCAGCGCCTCGCGCGTGACCAGCAGCACCGCGTCATCGCCGGCGCTGGTTTCCAGCCAGGCCACTTCCAGGCGACGGAAAGCCGCCTCGAAATGCCGGCGCTCGTTGCCGACTTCCAGCACCAGCACGCCGATGTCGGTCAACTTCGCTGCGGCGTCGTCGATGATCCGGCGCACCAGGTCCATGCCGTCTTCGCCGCCGGCCAGCGCCAAGGATGGCTCGTGCCGGTACTCCTCGGGCAGTGCGGCCATGCTGCTCGCGTTGACGTAGGGCGGGTTGCACAGGATCAGGTCGTACGGGCCGCGCACGGTGTTCAACAGATCCGACTTCATCAGCGAGATGCGCTTGGCGAGATGGTGCTTCTCGACATTGATCTTCGCGACCTCGAGCGCGTCGTCGGACACATCGCAGGCGTCGACCTCGACTTCCGGATAGGCGAGTGCCGCGATCACCGCCAGGCTGCCGTTGCCGGTGCACAGGTCGAGCACGCGCTGCGTGCGATCGGACAGCCAGGCATCGAGCGTGCCCTGCTCCTCGCCATCGACCAGCAGTTCGGCGATGAACGAGCGCGGCACGATGGTGCGCTCGTCGACGTAGAACGGCACGTTCTGCAACCACGCTTCGCGCGTCAGGTAGGCCGCGGGCTGGCGTGTTTCGATGCGACGGGCGATCAAGGCGACGGCCTTCGCTTCTTCGTCGGCCGAGAGCTCGCGCTTCGCGTGCAACTCGAGCGCGTCGAGCTCCATGCCCAGGCTCCACAGCACCAGCCAGGCGGCCTCGTCGAAGGCATTGGCCGTGCCGTGCCCAAACGAAACGCCCGCCTTTTTGAGGCGGGCGGCTTCGCGCGTGATCAGGTCAAGTAGGGTCATCGGGTCGATGTGTCCAGTGTCATGGGGTCGGCGCCAGTCCAGGCGTCACAGGCCGAGCAGCGGGGCTGAGCGGGTGGTCATCGGCTCCGGGCGGACGTCGAGCGTGATTTCGGTGAAGCTGGCGCCGTCTTCCGGCTCGGGCTTCTTGGCGGTGATGCGAGACACCGGCGACATGTCGTTTTGAAGCCGCCACATCAGGTTGGTCGGCGAGTCGGCGAAGGCCAGGCCTTCGTCGCGCGAGATCGTGCCCTGTGTGATCAGGCGCGCCAGGTCCTGTTCGAAGGTCTGCGAGCCTTCGGCCAGCGACTTTTCCATCGCCTCGCGCACGCCGCCGAAATCGCCGGCGCTGATCAGGTCGGAAATCAGCTTGGTGTTGAGCATCACCTCGACCGCCGGGAGTCGCCCGCCCGCCGTGGCGCGCACCAGCCGCTGCGACACGATCGCGCGCAGCCCCGACGACAGATCGGACAACAGTGCGGGGCGTGATTCGGGTGTGTAGAACGACAGGATGCGGCCCAGCGCGTGGTAGCTGTTGTTCGCATGCAAGGTCGACAGCACCAGGTGCCCCGACAGCGCGTACGAGATCGCCGCTGTCATGGTTTCGCGATCGCGGATCTCGCCGATGAGGATGCAGTCCGGCGCCTGACGCAGTGCATTGCGCAGGCCCACCTGCAGCGACTGCGTGTCGCGGCCGACTTCCCGCTGGTTGACCACCGACTTCTTGTTGGTGAACAGGAACTCGATCGGGTCTTCGATCGTCAGGATGTGGCCGGCCATCTGCTGGTTGCGCTGCTCCAGCATCGCCGCCAGCGTGGTGCTCTTGCCCGCGCCGGTCGAGCCCACCATCAGGATCAGGCCGCGCTTTTCCATCACCAGCGTGTTCAGCACCGGCGGTACCAGCAGGCTTTCCAGCGTCGGGATGGCGAACGGGATGCAGCGGAACACCGCCGCCACCGAGCCGCGCTGCTTGAAGCCGCTCAGCCGGAAGCTGCCGATGCCCGGCAAGCCCACGCCCACGTTCAATTCGCCGGTGTCCTCGAGCTCTTCGAGCTGCCGTGGCGTCAGCACCTCGGCCAGCAGCTGACGCGGCTGCGCCGGGGTCAGTGGCTGGTCGCTCAGCTGGATCAGTTGCCCGTTGATCTTGATGAGGATCGGCGTGTTGGCAGACAGGTAGACGTCGGAGGCGTTCTTCTCCGACATCAGCTTCAGTACCCGCTCCATGTTTCCGCTCATGACAGCCCCCAAGGTCGCTTCGCGCCCGCCCCCCCAAGGGGGAGCCCGCTGGGCTCGGGGCGGCCCAGCGCCTCGCGGTTGCTTGATCGGTCGCTTCGCTGCGCTTGCTCTTGATGCGGTACCGGTCGAGTCATGAGTGCTCCACTTGAAACTCAGTCAATCAGGCGCGCAGCAGGTCGTTGATGCTGGTCTTGGCGCGTGTCTGCGCATCGACCTTCTTGACGATCACCGCGCAGTACAGGCTGTACTTGCCGTCGGCGCTGGGCAGGTTGCCGCTGACCACCACCGAGCCGGCCGGGATGCGGCCGTAGCTGACCTCGCCAGTGGCGCGGTCGTAGATCTTGGTGCTCTGGCCGATGTACACGCCCATGCTGATCACCGAGTTCTCCTCGACGATCACGCCTTCGACGATCTCCGAGCGCGCACCGATGAAGCAGTTGTCCTCGATGATGGTCGGGTTGGCCTGCATCGGTTCGAGCACGCCACCGATGCCGACGCCGCCGCTCAGATGCACGTTCTTGCCGATCTGCGCGCAGGAGCCGACAGCCGCCCAGGTATCGACCATCGTGCCCTCGTCGACGTAGGCGCCGATGTTGACGAAGCTGGGCATCAGCACCACGTTCTTGGCCAGGTAGCTGCCGTGCCGCGCCACCGCGGGCGGCACGATGCGCACGCCCGATGCGCGCACCGCAGCCTCGTCGGTGTGCGAGAACTTCGTTTTCACCTTGTCGAAGAAGGTCAGATCGCCCGCGTGCATCAGTTCGTTGTCGTTCAGCCGGAACGACAGCAGCACTGCCTTCTTGACCCACTGGTTCACCGTCCACTGGCCGACGCCCTGGCGGTCGGCCACGCGGATGCGGCCCTTGTTCAGGTCCGAAAGCACCGATTCGACGGCCTGGTTGACCTCCGGGTGGCTGGCGGCGGTCAGGCTGGCGCGGTTCTCCCACGCGGCTTCGATGGTGCTCTGGAGGTTGGCGGTCATGGGCGATTCAAAAAGGGTTCAGGAAGGGTGTCGCAAGACAGGGTGGAATTCAGCGGCTGCGCAGCGTTTGGGCAAAGGCCACGATGCGCTGCGCGGCTTCGAGGCAATCGCTCGCTTCAGACACCAGCGCCAGGCGGATCCGCCCGGCACCCGGATTCACCCCATCGACCTCGCGCGCCAACAGGCTGCCTGGCAGCACCGCCACATTGTATTGAGCGAGCAGCGCGAGCGCGAACGCGACATCGTCACCGCCAGGGGCCAGCCGTGACACGTCGGCCCACAGGTAAAAACCCGCATCGGGCAGCGACACATCCATCACCGTCGCCAGCAACGGCGTGACTTGCGCGAACTTCTGCCGGTACTGCTCGCGGTTGGCGACCACATGCGCCTCGTCATTCCAGGCCGCGATGCTGGCCGCTTGCACGGTCGGGCTCATCGCGCTGCCGTGGTAGGTGCGGTACAGCAGAAAGGCCTTCAGGATCTCGGCGTCGCCCGCGACGAAACCGCTGCGCATGCCGGGCACGTTCGAGCGCTTGGACAGGCTGGTGAACGCGACGAGCCGGCGGAAGTTGCTGCGGCCCAGGTGCACCGCGGCTTCCAGCGACCCGAGCGGTGGCACATCGCGGAAGTAGATCTCCGAATAGCACTCGTCGGAAGCGATCACGAAGCCATGCCGGTCGCTCAACTCGAACAACGTCTTCCATTCGGCCAGTGGCATCACCGCGCCAGTGGGGTTGCCGGGCGAGCAGACGTAGAGCAATTGCGTGCGCGCCCAGGTGGATTCGGGCACCGAGGTCCAGTCGGCGGCGAACTGGCGCGTCGGGTCGCTGTTGACGAACGCCACCCGGGCGCCGGCCAGCAAGGCCGCGCCTTCGTAGATTTGATAGAACGGGTTCGGGCAGACCACGGTCGCATCGTCCCGGGTCGGATCGATCACCGTCTGCGCCAGCGCGAACAACGCCTCGCGCGATCCGTTGACCGGCAGCACCTGCTGCGTCTCATCGACCGTGACGCCGTAGCGGCGCGTGATCCATCGCGCGATCGCGCCTCGCAGCGCGGGCTCGCCGGCGGTGGCTGGGTAGCTGGCCAGGCCTTTCAGATTCGCCACCAGCGCATCAGTCACCAACGGCGGCGTCGGGTGCTTCGGCTCACCGATGCCCAGGCTGATGGGGGCGTAGGCCGGGTTCGGGGTGATCTGTCGCGTCAGCGCCCGCAGGCGCTCGAACGGGTAGGGCTGCAGCAGGGCGAGCAGGGGATTCATCGTCGAATTATCAGCGGGGCGTTGAGGCCGTCCCTGCAGCGTCTGCGCGGATGGTGAGCAGCGGTAACGCATCCCGAGACCGGCAATTTCGCACACCGGCGATGCTATGATCCTTCGCTGCCGAAGACCTGCATCAGGCTGGTTTTCATCAATAAAATCAACGACTTACGTGCTCTATCGCTGATGGGGCGCGCTGGAATCCGCTCTCGTCCATGCGCCTGAATTCCATCAAGCTCTCCGGCTTCAAGTCGTTTGCCGATCCCACCCATTTCCAGCTGCCGGGCCAATTGGTCGGCGTGGTCGGGCCCAATGGCTGCGGCAAGTCGAACATCATGGACGCGGTGCGCTGGGTACTCGGCGAAAGCAAGGCCAGCGAGCTGCGCGGCGAGTCGATGCAAGACGTGATCTTCAACGGCTCGGGCCAGCGCAAGCCGGCCAGTCGCGCCAGCGTCGAGCTGGTGTTCAGCAACGAAGATGCCCGCGCTGGCGGCCAGTGGAACCAGTTCGCAGAGATCGCCGTCAAGCGCGTGCTGACGCGCGACGGCAGCAGCAGCTATCACATCAACAACCAGCCGGTGCGGCGCCGCGACGTGCAGGATGTGTTCCTGGGCACCGGCCTCGGCCCCCGTGCCTACGCCATCATCGGCCAGGGCACGATCAGCCGGATCATCGAAAGCAAGCCCGAAGAGCTGCGGATGTTCCTCGAAGAGGCGGCCGGTGTCTCCAAGTACAAGGAGCGCCGCCGCGAAACCGAGAACCGGCTGCGCGACACCCGCGACAACCTGACGCGCGTCGAAGACATCCTGCGCGAGTTGAATGGCAACCTCGACAAGCTGGAAAAGCAGGCCGAGGTGGCGGGCCGCTACCGCAGCTTGCAAGACGACGGCACGCTGAAGCTGCATCAGCTGTGGTTCCTGCGGCATCGCGATGCGGCCGGTGAGCAGCAGCGCATCGACAAGGAGGTGGCTGCCGCCATCGTGGCGCTGGAATCCAAGACCGCCGAACTGCGGCAGGGCGAGGCCGAGCTCGAAACCATCCGGCAGGCGCACTACGCGGCCAGCGACGAATTGCATGCATCGCAAGGCCGGTTGGCCGAAGCGGCTTTGGAAGTAAGCCGGCTCGAAGAGCGCATCCGCTATGTGGTGGAAGGCCGCCAGCGCGCCGAGCAGCGGCTGGCCGAACTGGTGCTGCAGACCACGCAGTGGGCCGACCGCTGCGCGCAGGCCGAGGCCGAACTCGAACAGCTCGCCGAGCAGGTCGCGAGTGCCGACGAGCACAGCGAAGTGCTGGCCGCGCAGGCCGAAGAGCAGGCCGACCGGCTGCCCGGCCTCGAAGACGCGGTGCGAGCTGCGCAATCGGCAGCAGGCGCGCAGCGCACGCTGGTGGCCAGCGTGCAGCAGCAGATCCAGATGCTGGCCAGCGAGAGCCGCAACATCGAAGACCAGAGCCGACAGCTGGCCGCGCGCCGCGAGCGGCTGGCCGGCGAAAAGCGCCAGCTCGCGGCGCCCGATGCCGAACGCATCGAGCACCTGAAGCAGCAGTTCGGCAGCGCCGAAGCCACGCGTGAGATCGCCGAGGCGCGCCTGACCGAGCTGAGCGAGCAAGTGCCATCGCTCGACGATGCCCGGCGCGCGCGCCAGGCCGAGCTCAACACCGAAGCCGCCCGGCAAACCGATTTCAGTGCCCGCCTCGACGCCTTGCGCGCCCTGCAAGAGAAGGTGCAGACCGAAGGCAAGCTGCGCCCGTGGCTGGCCAAGCACGGCCTCGAGGGGCTCGCCGGCTTGTGGACGCGCATACACATCGAACCCGGCTGGGAGACCGCACTCGAAGCGGCGCTGCGCGAGCGCATCAACGCGCTCGAAGTGGGCCGTGTCGACACGGTGCGCGCCTTCTCTGCCGATGCGCCGCCGGCCAAGCTGGTGTTCTACACACCGCCAGTGGCCGGCACGCCGCCAGCCAATTCAAACGCCACGCTGCCGCGGCTGGGCGACCTGCTGCGTCTCGGCGATGCAGGTTTGAAGGCGCTGCTGACCGATTGGCTCGAAGGCGTCTACACCGCGGCCAGTCTCGATGATGCGCTGGCAGCCCGGTCGCGCCTGCAGCACGGCGAGGTGCTGATGACGCGTGAAGGCCACGCCGTCAGCGCGCACGCAGTGTCGTTCTACGCGCCGGACTCCGAGCAGGCCGGGCTGCTGGCCCGCGCCCAGGACATCGAGAACCTCGACCGCCAGCTGCGCGCGCAATCGCTGATCACCGAGGAAGCGCGCAGCGCGCTGATCCGCGCCGAGGCGGCCTACAGCAGTGCGTCGGAACACCTGACCACCGCGCGGCGTGAATCGGGCGAGGTGCAAAGCCGTGCGCACCAATTGCAGGTCGAACTGCTGCGGCTGACGCAGCAGGCCGAGCAGACGCAATCACGCTCGACACAGCTCGACGGTGAGCTCGCCGAGATCGACGCGCAGCAGGAAGAACTCAACGAACGCCGGGCCACCGGCGAAGCCCGATTCGAAGACCTCGACATCGAACTGGCGAACACCCAGGAGCGCCACGCCGAGCTCGACGACGCGGTGATCCAGGCCGAGCGCACGCTGGCTGCCGCCCGCGAGCAACTGCGCACGCTGGAGCGGCAGGCGCAGGAATCGCAATTCACCTCGCGCTCGCTGGCCGCGCGGCGCAGCGAATTGCAGCGCAGCATCGAAACGGCCCAGCAGCAAATCGCGAGCAATGCGCAGGCCGAATTGCAACTCAACGAGGAGCTGGTGCGGTTCACCGACGCATCGGCCCAGGCCGGCCTTCAGGAGGCCTTGGCCGTGAAGCTCGACCGCGAGGCCGCACTCGCTGCCCAGCGCAGCGAATACGACGACCTGACCTTGCGTCTGCGACGCGCCGACGAGCAGCGGATGGCGCACGAGCAGAGCCTGCAGCCACTGCGTGATCGCATCACGAAGCTGCAGCTCGAAGCCCAGGCCGCCCAACTCGGTGGCGCGCAGTACCTGGAGCAACTGGTGGCGGCCAACGTCGACTTCGAGGCGCTGGCGCAGGGCATCGAAAGCAACGGCGTGCGGCTGCATGGCCTGCAGACCGAGATCGACCGCATCAACCGCGAGATCACCGCGCTGGGCGCGGTCAACCTTGCCGCGCTCGAGGAGTTGACGACCGCGCGCGAGCGCAAGACCTTCCTCGATGCGCAGAACGCCGACCTGCTCGACGCGATCGGCACGCTCGAAGGTGCGATCCACAAGATCGATCTCGAAACCCGCGACCTGCTGGGCACCACCTTCAACCAGGTCAACGAGCACTTCGGCCGCATGTTCCCGAGCCTGTTCGGTGGTGGACAGGCCAAGCTGGTGATGACGGGCGACGAGATCCTCGACGCGGGCGTGCAGGTGATGGCGCAGCCGCCGGGCAAGAAGAACAGCACCATCCATTTGCTGTCGGGCGGTGAGAAGGCGCTGACCGCGATCGCGCTGGTGTTCGCGATCTTCCAGCTGAACCCGGCGCCGTTCTGCCTGCTCGACGAGGTCGATGCGCCGCTCGACGATGCCAACACCGAGCGCTACGCGAAGCTGGTCAAGGAGATGGCCAAGGGCACGCAGTTCCTGTTCATCAGCCACAACAAGATCGCGATGGAAATGGCGGTGCAGCTGATCGGTGTGACGATGCAGGAGCAGGGCGTGTCGCGCATCGTCGCGGTGGACATGGCAGAGGCCGTCAGCCTGGCGGAGGCGGCATGACCAGTGACCTGACGCTGGCACTGGCCGTGCTGGGCGGCGTGGTGCTGATCGGCGTGATCGCGCACGGTGCCTGGCAGGCGCGCAAGGCCGGGCCGAAGAAAGCGGGTTTGTCGGCGGCGCGCGCCGAGCCACGCGAGCCGGTGCTGGGCACGGTGCCTGGCGATGATCTGCAGCACGACGATCCCAACGGCCGTGTCGCGCCCCACCTGGGCGACGGCGCATTGCCGCTCGACACGGAAGTGGCCGGCCGCTCGCTGCTGCGCCGGGCGGTGCCGCGGATCGATGCGCTGATCGACGTGATCGTGCCGCTGACGCTGGAGGCGCCGGTCACCGGCGACGCCGTGCTGTCGCACCTGCCGGGCAGCCGCCGTGCGGGCAGCAAGCCCTTCTTCATCGAGGGGCTGAACGCCGACAGCGGCGAGTGGGAGCCGCCGTTGCCAGGCCAGCGTTACGGCGAACTGCAGGCGGGCCTGCAGCTGGCCAACCGCACCGGTGCCTTGAACGAAATCGAATACTCGGAGTTCGTGCAGAAGCTCGAAGTCTTCGCTGAAGCGATCGGTGCGATGGCCGATTTCCCGGACATGCGCGAGGTCGCGGCGCGGGCGCGCGAGCTCGACGCCTTCGCCAGCGAACACGATGCGCAGATGGCCGTGCAACTGCGCGCGCGCAGCGCCGCCTGGAGCATCGGCTATGTGGTGCAGCAGGCGTCGCGCCATGGCTTCGTGCCGGGTGTGTTGCCTGGCCGGCTGGTCTTGCCGTCGGCTGAAGACGGTGCGCCGCCGGTGCTGACCCTGGCCTTCGATTCACAGGCGGCCCTGTCCGACGACCCCAACACCGCGGCGCTGCAGGTGCTGGCGCTGGGCTTCGATGTGTCACAGACCGATTCATCCGCCGCACCGTTCACCGCCTGGCAGGTCAGCGCCCTGGGCTTGTCGCAGGACCTCGACGCCGACATCGTCGACGACCGTGGGCAGCCGCTGACCGCCGAAGGCTTTACCTTCATCGACAGCGAGCTGGTGCGCCTGTATGCGGCGCTGCAGGCGCGCGATCTGGCCGCAGGCTCTGCGGCCGCGCGGCGCCTGTTCAGCTGACCGCCCGCACCGGCGCAGCATCGGCGTGCGATGAGCGAGTCGGAAACCGCGCGCCGCGCCGCTGAATTGCGGGCGCTGCTGCAACAGCATGCACATGCTTATTACGTCCTGGACGCACCGCAGATCCCCGACGCCGAATACGACCGGTTGTTCCAGGAGCTCGAAGCGATCGAGGCGGCCCACCCCGAGCTGCGCCAGGACGACTCACCGACGCAACGGGTGGTGGGGGGTGTGCTCGACGGCTTCGTTGCGGTGCGGCATGCGGTGCCGATGCTGTCGATCCGCACCGAGACCGACACCGAGCCCAGCGGCGCCGTCGCATTCGATGCGCGTGTTCGCCGCGAGCTGGCGCTCGCCGAGGCCGATCCGCCAATCGAGTACGCCGCCGAGCTGAAGTTCGACGGGCTCGCGATGAACCTGCGTTATGAGGCGGGCATGCTGGTGCAGGCGGCCACGCGGGGCGATGGTGAAACCGGCGAGGACGTGACGCAGAACATCCGCACCATCGCGCAGATCCCGCGGCGTTTGCGCAGCGACGCGCCACCGACCGTGCTCGAAGTGCGTGGCGAGGTCTACATCCGCCGCGATGATTTCGAGGCGCTCAACGAGCGCCAGCGTGCGTTGATCGCGCAGGGCGCGAAAAACGAGAAGACCTTCGTCAACCCGCGCAACGCAGCCGCCGGTGCGGTGCGTCAGCTCGATCCGGCGATCGCCGCCAAGCGTCCGCTGAGCTTTTTTGCCTACGGCCTGGGTGAGGTGCAGGGCTGGGGCGCCGACAACGCCGCGCTGCCTGCCACGCACAGCGCACTGCTCGATGCGCTGGCCGCGTTCGGGCTGCCCGTCAGCGCCGAGCGCGCGGTGGTGCAGGGCGCCGACGGGCTGGTCGGCTTCCATGCGGCGATCGGCGCCAAGCGCGATGCGCTGCCGTTCGACATCGACGGCGTGGTCTACAAGGTCAACGACCGCGCGCTGCAGCAGCGCCTGGGCTTCGTGACCCGCGAGCCGCGCTGGGCCGTGGCGCACAAGTACCCGGCGCAGGAGCAGATGACGAAGCTGCTGGGCATCGACATCCAGGTCGGCCGCACTGGCAAGCTGACGCCGGTGGCGAAGCTGGAGCCGGTGTTCGTCGGCGGCACGACGGTGAGCAACGCGACGCTGCACAACGAGGACGAGGTGCGGCGCAAGGATGTGCGCGTCGGTGACACCGTGATCGTGCGCCGCGCAGGCGATGTGATCCCCCAGGTGGTCGGTGTGTTGCACGACCCCGCTGCCGTTGACGCTTCACGCGGCGAGCCCTTCGATCTGTACCAACGCCTGGGCGGTGCATGCCCCGTCTGCGGCAGCCCGATCGGGCGTGAGGAGGGCGAGGTCGACTGGCGCTGCACCGGCGGGCTGACCTGCCCGGCGCAGCGCAAGGAAGCCATCCTGCATTTCGCCGGCCGCCGTGCGATGGACATCGAAGGGCTGGGCGACAAGCTGGTCGATCAGCTGGTCGATGGGGGTCTGATCCGCACGCTGCCCGAGCTGTACACGCTGGGCCTGGACCAGCTGTGCGCGCTCGACCGCATGGGCGAGAAGAGCGCGGCGAATCTGCTGGCCGGGCTGGAGGCCAGCAAGCGCACGACGCTCGGCCGATTCCTGTACGCACTGGGCATTCGCCACATCGGCGAAACGACCGCGAAGGACCTGGCGCGGCACTTCGGACAACTCGATCGCATCATCGACGCCACCGAAGCGCAGCTGCTGGAAGTCAACGACGTCGGCCCGGTGGTGGCACTCAGCGTGCGCAGCTTCTTCGATCAGCCGCATCACCGCGAGGTCGTCGAACAGTTGCGCGCCGTCGGCATCAGCTGGGAAGAAACCGAGGGCGTTGCGGTGACGGCACCCGATGCGACCGGCATCGCAGGCGTCACTGGCAAGACCTTCGTGTTGACCGGCACGCTGCCGACGCTGACCCGCGATGCCGCGAAGGAAATGATCGAAGCCGCCGGCGGCAAGGTGACCGGCTCGGTGTCGAAGAAGACGAACTACGTCGTGGCTGGCACCGAAGCGGGGAGCAAGCTGGACAAGGCGACCGAGTTGGGGGTCACGGTGCTCGACGAGAACGGGCTTCTGGCGCTGCTCCAGGGCCAGATCGGCTGATTCGTGCAACGCCACGAAAAAGGCCCGCATCAAGCGGGCCCTTTCGTTGGTCAACAGCCGATCAAACCGAAGCCGGCACCTTGTCTGCCGCGTCGGTGAACTCGTCGATCTTGTCGAAGTTCAGGTACTGGTAGACCTTGTCGCTGGCAGCGGTCAGCACGCCCATGTCCTTGAGGTACTCCTCGCGGGTCGGGATGCGGCCGAGCTTCGAGCAGATGGCAGCCAGCTCGGCGGAGCCGAGGTAGACGTTGCTGTTCTTGCCCAGGCGGTTCGGGAAGTTGCGGGTGCTGGTGGAGAACACCGTGGCGCCTTCCTTCACCTGCGCCTGGTTGCCCATGCACAGGCTGCAGCCGGGCATTTCCATGCGCGCGCCGGCCGTGCCCAGCACGCCGTAATGGCCTTCGTCGCTGAGCTTCTTCGCGTCCATCTTGGTCGGCGGCGCGACCCACAGCTTGACCGGGATGTCGCGCTTGTTCTCCAGCAGCTTGCTGGCCGCGCGGAAGTGGCCGATGTTGGTCATGCAACTGCCGATGAACACCTCGTCGATCTTCGCGCCGGCCACATCAGACAGCGTCTTCACGTCGTCGGGGTCGTTCGGGCAGGCGACGATGGGCTCGTGGATGTCGGCCAGGTCGATCTCGATCACTGCGGCGTAGTCGGCATCGGCGTCGCCCTTGAGCAACTGCGGGTCGGCGAGCCAGGCTTCCTGCGCGGCGATGCGGCGCGCCAGGGTGCGGGCGTCGGCATAGCCTTCGGAAATCATCCACTTCATCAGCGTGATGTTGCTGTGGATGTACTCGATGATCGGCTCCTTGTTCAGGTGCACCGTGCAGCCGGCAGCGCTGCGCTCGGCCGAAGCGTCGCTCAGCTCGAAGGCCTGTTCCACTTTCAGATCCGGCAGCCCTTCGATCTCGAGGATGCGGCCGCTGAAGATGTTCTTCTTGCCCTTCTTCTCAACCGTCAGCAGGCCCGCCTTGATCGCGTACAGCGGGATCGCATTGACCAGGTCGCGCAGCGTAACGCCGGGCTGCATTTTTCCCTTGAAGCGCACCAGCACGCTCTCGGGCATGTCCAGCGGCATCACGCCGGTGGCGGCCGCGAAGGCCACCAGGCCCGAGCCTGCGGGAAAGCTGATGCCGATCGGGAAGCGGGTGTGGCTGTCGCCGCCGGTGCCCACCGTGTCGGGCAGCAGGAAGCGATTGAGCCAGCTGTGGATCACGCCATCGCCCGGGCGCAAGGCGATGCCTCCACGGTGGCTGATGAAGTCAGGCAGCTCGTGGTGCATCTTCACGTCGACCGGCTTCGGATACGCCGCGGTGTGGCAGAACGACTGCATCACCAGGTCAGCACTGAAGCCCAGGCAGGCCAGGTCTTTCAGCTCGTCGCGGGTCATCGGGCCAGTGGTGTCTTGCGAGCCGACCGAGGTCATGCGCGGCTCGCAATAAGTGCCGGGGCGCACGCCTTGCTGGTTGCCGTTGACCACAGGCAGACCACAGGCCTTGCCCACCATCTTCTGGCCCAGGCTGAACCCCTTCTTGGTGTCGGCCGGGTTCTGCGGCAGACGGAACAGCGTGCTCACAGGCAGCCCGAGTGCTTCACGCGCCTTGGCGGTCAGGCCGCGGCCGATGATCAACGGGATGCGGCCACCGGCGCGCACTTCGTCGAACAGCACCTCGCTCTTGACCTTGAACTCGGCAATCACCTTGCCGTCCTTCAGCGCCTGGCCGTCGTAGGGGCGCAGCTCGACCACGTCGCCCATGTTCATCTGGTTCACGTCGAGCTCGATCGGCAGCGCGCCGGCGTCTTCCATCGTGTTGTAGAAGATCGGCGCGATCTTGGCACCCAGGCACACGCCGCCGAAACGCTTGTTCGGCACGAAGGGAATGTCCTCGCCGGTGAACCAAAGCACCGAGTTGGTGGCCGACTTGCGACTGGAGCCGGTGCCGACCACGTCGCCGACGTAGGCCACCAGGTGGCCTTGGGCGCGCAGCTCCTCGATGAATTTGACCGGGCCACGCTTGCCGTCTTCTTCCGGCGTGATGCCAGGGCGTGCGTTCTTCAGCATCGCAAGGGCGTGCAACGGGATGTCGGGGCGGCTCCAGGCGTCGGGCGCCGGCGACAGGTCGTCGGTGTTGGTTTCGCCGGTGACCTTGAAGATGCTGACGGTGATCGATTTCGGCACTTCGGGCCGCGAGGTGAACCACTCGGCATCGGCCCAGCTCTGCAGCACGGCCTTGGCGTGCGCGTTGCCCTGGTCGGCCTTGTCCTTCACGTCGTGGAACTGGTCGAACATCAGCAGCGTGTTCTTCAGGCCGGCGGCGGCCACGGCGCCCACTTTCGGGCTGTCGAGCAGATCGATCAGCGGGCTGATGTTGTAGCCGCCGAGCATCGTGCCCAGCAGCTGGGTGGCCACCTCGGGGCTGATCAGCGCGCATTGCTCGGTGCCGTGGGCCACCGCGGCCAGGTAGCTGGCCTTGACGCGGGCGGCGTCGTCCACGCCGGCAGGCACGCGGTGCGTGATCAGATCGACCAGCACCTTCTCTTCGCCGGCAGGCGGGGCCTTCAACAATTCGATCAGCTGGCTGGTCTGCGCAGCCGACAGCGGCAGCGGCGGAATGCCCAGGGCGGCGCGTTCGGCGACGTGGAGGCGATAGGCTTCAAGCATGGTGGGGTTCCTTCGGAAAGTCGATGAGGATGCAAGTGGTGTGCCTCAGCCCGGCTGCTCTGGCAGGCCCAGGCACCACGGTCGGGCAGATCAGGGGCGGGGCGCGGTCAGCAGGGTGTTCTCTGGCGCTGGCGAGGCCTTCGCCGTCTCGATGGCCACCCGCTGGACCGGGCTGACGCAGGCGTCGACCAGGCGGGTGCCGGTCTTCACGTTCATCAGCATCGATTTGCTGGCGATCTGGATCATCAGCGTCTGGCCCTTCACGTCTTCGAGCCGAATCGCACCGGTAGACGACAGGACCGGCTTCATCAGGTAGCGGTTCTTCGCGAAACGCAGCTCGACGTACGAAGGGTGGCGTTCACTGGCGCTGATGTGAACGACCTGCTGGAAGTCGCAGTCGTACTCGCCGTAATAGACCCGCTCGGCCGCGCTGATCTGCTCGGGCGTTGCCGGATCGGGCACCACTTCCGCAGGCACCACGGGCGCTTTGGGTTTGGCCGCCACCTTGGCCGGCTTGCGCGTGGGCGACGGTGTGGTCTGCGCTGCGTCGGCGGCGAATGCGGCCGGCGCGATCAGCAGGGCGGCCAGATTCAGGCCAATCAGCAGAGAGGAAAACGGTGCCATGGGGTGAACCTGCGAGGTCGTGAAGATCGATGGACGAGCGCGTCGCATGAAAAAAGCCGGCCTCCGCAGCGGTGGCCGGCTTTCTGCGCGTGGCGCGGGTTGCAACAAAGAGCCGGGATCAGAGCAGGTGCTTGACGCCGTCTTGTTCGTCGGTCAGTTCCTTCAGCGTGATGTTGATGCGTTCCTGGCTGAAGGCGTCGATCTCCAGGCCTTCGACGATCTTGTATTCGCCGCCAGCGGTGGTGACCGGATAGCCGAACATCACGCCCTTCGGGATGCCGTATTCGCCATTCGACGCCACACCCATCGTGACCCACTTGCCGTTGGTGCCCAGCGCCCAGTCGCGCATGTGATCGATGGCGGCGTTGGCCGCCGAGGCGGCCGACGACACGCCGCGCGCCGCGATGATGGCTGCGCCGCGCTTGCCCACGGTCGGCAAGAAGGTGTCCTTGTTCCACACGTCGTCGTTGATCAGCGCCTTGACCGATTGGCCACCGATGGTGGCGAAGCGGTAATCGGCATACATCGTCGGCGAGTGGTTGCCCCAGACGGCCAGCTTCTCGATGCTCGATACCGGCTTGCCGGTTTTCGCGGCGATCTGGCTGGCGGCGCGGTTGTGGTCCAGACGCAGCATCGCGGTGAAGTTCTTGGCGGGCAGATCGGGTGCGCTCTTCATCGCGATGTAGGCATTGGTGTTGGCCGGATTGCCGACCACCAGCACCTTGACGTTGCGCGAGGCCGATTGATTCAGCGCCTTGCCTTGCGCGGTGAAGATCTGGGCGTTGGCGGCCAGCAGATCGGAGCGCTCCATGCCCGGGCCGCGCGGACGGGCGCCGACCAGCAAGGCGTAATCGGTGTTCTTGAAGGCGGCGACCGGGTCGCTGTGCGCCTCGATGCCGGCCAGCAGCGGGAACGCGCAGTCGTCGAGCTCCATGATCACGCCCTTCAGCGCGTTCTGGGCTTTCTCGTCAGGGATCTCCAGCAGCTGCAGGATCACCGGCTGGTCCTTGCCGAGCATTTCCCCGGAGGCGATGCGAAACAGCAGGGCGTAGCCGATTTGGCCTGCAGCGCCGGTGACGGCAACGCGAACGGGGGTCTTGCTCATGGGGATCTCCGGGGGTAGATGGGCGTAGAGGGTGCTGGCGTCCAGGGCCATGCCCAGATGTCAGCAACCTGAAATTGTAGGCATCGGACCTGCCGAGTGTAGGGTTGAACAGGCGCCAGGTCAAAAGTCCTATGTCTTACATAAGACATCTGACGAAAATCAACGTTATCGGCTGGACGATCGCGCTGTTCCTGTGCTGCAATTCATGCATGCCCAGCGCCGCCGTTCCCGCCACCGAGCTGCCTCTGGCCGCATCGGGTCGCCCGGACGAGAGCGCATCGCCTGCCTTCAGCCCGCTGTACCAGCAGATCAAGACACTGATGACACGCAGCCTGCGTGTCGGCGAGTGGCGCCCCGGCGAAGCGATCCCCAGCGAGATGGAGCTCGCTGCGCGATTCAAGGTCAGCCAGGGCACGGTGCGCAAGGCGATCGACGAACTCTCGGCCGAGAACCTGCTGGTGCGCCGCCAGGGCAAGGGCACCTTCGTCGCCACCCACGCTGAACAGAAGAACCAGTACCGCTTCTTGCGCCTGATGCCCGACGGCGACGATGCCGGCAGGGTGCAGCGTCGCTTCATCGACTGCCGCCGTCTGCGATCGCCCGCCGATGTGGCGCGCTCGCTGGCGCTGAAGCCGGGCGACGCGGTGGTCAATGTGCGGCGCGTGCTCACCTTCAATGCGGTGCCGGTGGTCTTCGACGACATCTGGCTGCCGGGGCAGCTGTTCAAGGGGCTGACGGCCGAACGGCTCAGCGACTACAAAGGGCCGATGTACGGCCTGTTCGAGAGCGAGTTCGGCGTGCACATGATCCGCGCCGATGAAAAGATACGGGCCGTCGCGGCCGATGCGGTGTCCGCGCCCGCCCTCGCCGTCGACGTCGGACATCCGCTGCTCAGCGTCGAGCGGCTGTCCTTCACCTACGACGACAAGCCGGTCGAGTTCCGTCACGGCCTGTACAACACCGCGGGCTACCACTACAGAAATGCACTCAGTTGATGCACGCTGAGCTTCCGCGTGGCCCTGCCGTTGCAACGCAGCCAGCCGGTGACGCGGAGTTTCCAGCGTGCTGCATTGCAATAAACTCAGTCAACCCGTGCAAGCGGATACGAGAAAGTTGGAGATGTCAGACACCCTGAAGCCGCGGCCCACCTACCGCAACATCCATGTCAGCCAGATCGTCAAGTACCGGCTGCCGCCCGCCGGGATCGTGTCGATCCTGCACCGTGTCAGCGGTGTCGGCATGTTCCTGCTGATGCCGTTCATCATCTGGATGTTCGACGCCAGCGTCACCTCCGAGATCAGCTATGCCTCGTTCACCTCGGTGTTCTCCTATGGTGCAGGCCCCTTTCCCGGCGTGTTCTTCAAGCTGATCGCACTCGGCCTGATCTGGGCGTTCCTGCACCACTTCATCGCAGGCCTTCGCCACCTTTGGATGGACATGACGCATGCGGTGACCAAGGAATTCGGTCACAGCTCCGCACTGGTGACCCTCAGCCTCAGCGTGGTGCTGACCGTGCTGCTCGGCGCCAAGCTCTTCCTCTGACCCTCCCGAACCATGGCACAGAATTTCGGATCGAAGCGCATCGTTGTCGGTGCGCATTACGGCTTGCGCGACTGGCTGTCGCAGCGGGTCACGGCGGGCCTGATGGCCTTGTTCACCATCGTGGTCATCGTGCAGGTGCTGCTGCCTGGCGAGATGGGCTACGACAAATGGGCCGGCATCTTCGCGGCCCAGTGGATGA
The DNA here is from genome assembly GCA_965229345.1 of Burkholderiaceae bacterium. Lineage (GTDB taxonomy): Bacteria > Pseudomonadota > Gammaproteobacteria > Burkholderiales > Burkholderiaceae_C > PBB1. The sequence continues at coordinate 3,537,577 of OZ245872.1, read as the reverse complement.
AGGTGCTGACCTTCGTCGTCATCGTCTCGCTGCTGTACCACGTGTGGGTGGGCATGCGTGACGTCTGGATGGATTACGTCAAGCCGGTGGGTATTCGTCTCGCTCTGCAGGTGTTCACCATCGCCTGGTTGGTGGGGTGTGCGGGTTGGGCCATCCAAGTGCTGTGGAGACTGTGATGCAAGTGGGTTCGTCTGCAATGAGTTCATTGAGTTCTTCGATTCCGAAGCGCAAGTTCGACGTGGTGATCGTGGGTGCGGGCGGCTCCGGCATGCGGGCGTCGCTGCAACTGGCGCGCGCCGGCCTGAATGTGGCGGTGCTGTCGAAGGTGTTTCCGACCCGCTCACACACCGTGGCCGCGCAAGGCGGCATTGGTGCCAGCCTGGGCAACATGTCCGAGGACAACTGGCACTACCACTTCTACGACACCGTCAAGGGCAGCGATTGGCTGGGTGACCAGGACGCGATCGAGTTCATGTGCCGCGAGGCCCCGAAGGTGGTCTACGAGCTCGAGCACTTCGGCATGCCGTTCGACCGCAACCCCGATGGCACGATCTACCAGCGCCCATTCGGTGGCCACACGGCCAACTACGGCGAGAAGCCGGTGCAGCGAGCCTGCGCTGCGGCCGACCGCACCGGCCACGCGATGCTGCACACGCTGTACCAGCAGAACGTGAAGGCGCGCACCAACTTCTTCGTCGAGTGGATGGCGCTTGACCTGATCCGCGACGACGACGGCGACGTGGTCGGCGTGACGGCGCTGGAGATGGAGACCGGCGAGGTGCACATCCTCGAAGCCAAGGTCACGCTGATGGCCACCGGCGGCGCAGGCCGCATCTTCGCGGCGTCGACCAATGCCTTCATCAACACCGGCGACGGTCTGGGCATGGCCGCGCGCGCGGGCATCCCGCTCGAAGACATGGAGTTCTGGCAGTTCCACCCGACCGGCGTGGCCGGTGCGGGCGTGCTGCTCACCGAAGGCTGTCGCGGCGAAGGTGCCATCCTGCGCAACTGCAATGGTGAGCGCTTCATGGAGCGCTACGCGCCGACCTTGAAAGACCTGGCCCCACGCGACTTCGTCTCGCGTTGCATGGACCAGGAGATCAAGGAAGGGCGTGGCTGCGGTCCGAACAAGGACTACGTGGTGCTCGATATGACCCACCTGGGTGCCGAAACCATCATGAAGCGGTTGCCGTCGGTCTACGAGATCGGCCACAACTTCGCCAACGTCGACATCACCAAGGAGCCGATCCCCGTGGTGCCGACCATCCATTACCAGATGGGTGGCATCCCGACCAACATCCACGGTCAGGTGGTGGCGCCGAAGAATGGCCAGCCCAACGAGATCATCAAAGGCCTGTACGCGGTGGGCGAATGCGCCTGTGTCAGCGTGCACGGCGCCAATCGCCTGGGCACCAATTCATTGCTCGATCTGCTGGTGTTCGGCCGGGCGGCCGGCAACCACATCGTCGACAGCGCATTGAAGGCGCAAGCCCACAAGCCACTGCCGGGCGATGCGGCGGACTACACCCTGGGCCGCCTGAACAAGTACGAGACCAGCACGGGCGGCGAGTACGCGCAGGATGTGGCCAACGACATCCGCGCGACGATGCAGCGCCATGCCGGTGTGTTCCGCACGCAGGCGTCGATGGACGAAGGCGTGGTCGAGATCAAGAAGATCTCCGAACGCGTCAGAAACATCCACCTGGCCGACAAGTCCAAGGTGTTCAACACCGCGCGCATCGAGGCGCTGGAAGTCGAGAACCTGATCGAGGTGGCGCTGGCGACGATGGTGTCGGCAGCGGCCCGCCGTGAAAGCCGGGGTGCGCACACCGTCGACGACTACGCCAATTCGGCCGAGTTCCCGAATGGCCGCAACGACAAGGTGTGGCTCAAGCACACGCTGTGGTACAGCGAAGGCAATCGACTGGACTACAAGCCGGTGAACCTCAAACCGCTGACGGCGGAATCGATCCCCCCGGTGGTGCGCACCTTCTGATCACCATGCATTCATTGAACGACCCCTATCACCGCCGCGACGGAGAGCAGTCATGACCAAGCGCGTGTTCCAGATCTACCGTTACGACCCCGACACCGACACCAAGCCGCGCATGCAGACGCTGGAAGTCGAACTCGACGGCAGCGAGCGCATGCTGCTCGATGCATTGAACAAGCTGAAGGCGGTCGACCCGACGCTGTCGTTCCGCCGCTCATGCCGCGAAGGGGTGTGCGGCTCCGACGCGATGAACATCAATGGCAAGAACGGTCTGGCCTGCCTGACCAACATGCGCACATTGCCTGGCGTGGTGGTGTTGAAGCCGCTGCCCGGCCTGCCGGTGATCCGCGATCTGATCGTCGACATGACGCAGTTCTTCAAGCAGTACAACTCGATCAAGCCGTACCTGGTCAACGACGAGTTCCCGCCGGAAAAAGAGCGCCTGCAGAGCCCCGAGGAGCGCGACGAGCTCAACGGCCTGTACGAATGCATCCTGTGCGCCAGCTGCTCGACCAGCTGCCCCAGTTTCTGGTGGAACCCGGACAAGTTCGTCGGCCCGGCAGGACTCTTGCAAGCGTATCGCTTCATTGCCGACAGCCGCGATCAGGACACCGAAGGCCGTCTGGACAATCTGGAAGATCCCTACCGACTGTTCCGCTGCCACACCATCATGAATTGCGTCGACGTGTGCCCCAAGGGCCTGAACCCGACCAAGGCCATCGGCAAGATCAAGGAAATGATGATTCGCCGGGCGGTCTGACGCCACTGACTGCGATTTCCCGCGATGAACACGCCCATCGACGAACGAGCACTGAGCAAACTGCGCTGGCGCTGCCGGCGCGGACTGCTCGAGAACGATCTGTTCGTCGAGCGTTTCTTCTCCCGTCACGAGGCCAGCCTGACACAGGGTCAGGCCAACGGACTTCTGGCGCTGATGGACCTGTCCGACAACGACTTGCTGGACCTGTTGCTGGCACGCCGGGAGCCCGAAGACGGGCTCCTTGACGACAGCACCCTCGAGGTGCTGCGCCTGATGCGCACACCTCGATGAGTCGCTAGCTGTACACACCTACCCCCACGACGACCTAGCCCAAGGACCGACCATGACCCCCTCCGATGTCAAAGCCACCCTGTCGTTCTCCGACGGCAGCCCGAGCATGGACTTGCCGATCTTCAAAGGGTCGGTCGGGCCTGACGTGATCGATATCCGCAAGCTGTACGGACAAACCGGCAAGTTCACCTACGACCCCGGTTTCCTGTCCACCGCGGCGTGTCAGTCGAAGATCACTTACATCGACGGCGACAAGGGCGAGTTGCTGTATCGCGGCTACCCCATCGAGCAGTTGGCGAAGAACTGCGATTTCATGGAAACCTGCCACTTGTTGCTGCGCGGGGAACTGCCCAACGAAACGCAGAAGCATGACTTCACCAAGCTCGTGACGCGTCACACGATGGTCAACGAGCAGATGCAGTTCTTCCTGCGCGGATTCCGCCGTGATGCCCATCCGATGGCCATCATGACCGGCCTGGTCGGCGGTCTGTCGGCGTTCTATCACGACAGCACCGACATCAATAACCCGGAGCACCGCGAGATCTCGGCCATCCGCCTGATTGCCAAGATGCCGACCCTCGTGGCCATGGCCTACAAGTATTCGATCGGCCAGCCCTACATCTACCCGAAGAACGACCTCAGCTACGCCGGCAACTTCATGCGCATGATGTTCGCCACGCCCTGCGAGGAATACGTGCCGGACGACGTGCTGGTGCGCGCGATGGACCGCATCTTCATCCTCCACGCCGACCACGAGCAGAACGCCAGCACCTCGACGGTGCGCTTGTGCGGCTCGTCGGGCACCAACCCGTTCGCGGCGATTGCCGCTGGCGTGGCCTGCCTGTGGGGCCCGGCGCACGGCGGCGCCAACGAGGCGGCGCTGAACATGCTCGAAGACGTGCAGAAGATGGGCGGCGTCGAGAAGATCGGCGAATTCATCAAGCAGGTGAAAGACAAGAACTCGAACGTCAAGCTGATGGGCTTCGGTCACCGTGTCTACAAGAACTACGACCCGCGCGCCAAGCTGATGCGCGAGACCTGCCACGAAGTCCTGACCGCGATGGGCAAGAACAACGACCCGATCCTGAAGCTGGCGATGGCACTGGAAAAGATCGCGCTGGAAGACGATTACTTCGTGTCGCGCAAGCTGTACCCGAACGTCGACTTCTACTCGGGCATCGTGCAGCGCGCGATCGGCATCCCGGTGTCGCTGTTCACCGCGATCTTCGCGCTGGCCCGAACCGTGGGCTGGATCGCTCAGCTCAACGAAATGATCAGCGATCCCGAGTACAAGATCGGCCGCCCGCGCCAGCTGTTCAATGGCTCGCCCACCCGCGATGTGAAGCTGATCGGCGAACGCTGAGTCGGCCGGTTTCACGTCTGAAACCCGGCCTGGAGCCGGGTTTTTTCATGGGGCAGGCCACGCGTGTGTCACTTTGTGGCGGCGCAGCAGGGGTCGCGCCTAAAATTGCAGGTTCTTCTTCAAAAGGTCGCCACCCATGGGCCGCACGCTCTACGACAAACTCTGGGACGAGCATGTCGTTCACACCGAGGACGACGGCACGACCGTGCTCTACATTGATCGCCACCTGGTCCATGAGGTGACCAGTCCGCAGGCGTTCGAAGGGCTGGATCTGGCCCACCGCAAGGTCTGGCGCCTGTCGGCCAACCTCGCGGTCAGCGACCACAACGTGCCGACCACCGACCGCTCGCATGGCATTGCCGATCCGGTGTCCAAGCTGCAGGTCGATACGCTCGACGCCAACTGCGATCGTGTCGGCATCACCCAGTTCAAGATGAACGACCGCCGCCAAGGCATCGTGCATGTGATCGGGCCGGAGCAGGGCGCCACGCTGCCTGGCATGACCGTGGTCTGCGGCGACTCGCACACCTCGACGCACGGCGCCTTCGGCGCGTTGGCGCATGGCATCGGCACCAGCGAGGTCGAGCACGTGCTGGCCACGCAGACGCTGCTGGCCAAGAAGGCCAAGAACATGCTGATCCGCGTCGAAGGTGTGCTGCCCCCGGGCTGTGGTGCCAAGGACTTGGTGCTGGCCGTCATCGGGAAGATCGGCACCGCCGGCGGCACGGGTTACACGATCGAATTCGCCGGCTCGGCGATCCTTGCGCTCAGCATGGAAGGCCGCATGACGGTGTGCAACATGGCGATCGAAGCCGGTGCGCGGGCCGGGCTGATCGCCGTTGACGACACCACGATCTCGTACGTGAAGGGCCGCCCCTACACGCCCACCGGCGTCGAGTGGGAGCACGCCGTTGCCTACTGGCGCACGCTGCACTCGGACGCCGACGCGGCGTTCGACGCGGTGGTCGAACTGGACGCGGCGACCATACTCCCCCAGGTCACCTGGGGCACCTCGCCCGAGATGGTCTTGTCCATCGAAGACCGTGTGCCCGATCCAGAACGCGAGAAAGACGCGAACAAGCGCGGCGCCATGGAGCGCGCGCTGGCCTACATGGCGCTGCAACCCAACAAGCCGATCACCGACATCCTGGTCGACAAGGTGTTCATCGGCTCGTGCACCAACTCCCGCATTGAAGACATGCGCGAAGCGGCGGCGGTGGTGCGCAAGCTGGGTCGCAAGCTGGCTGCGAATATCAAGCTGGCGCTGGTCGTGCCCGGCTCCGGTCTGGTCAAGGAGCAGGCTGAGCGCGAAGGGCTGGATGCGGTGTTCAAGGCCGCGGGCTTCGAATGGCGCGAGCCCGGCTGCTCGATGTGCCTGGCCATGAATGCCGATCGGCTGGAGCCCGGCGAGCGCTGCGCCTCGACCTCGAACCGCAATTTCGAGGGCCGCCAGGGCGCCGGTGGCCGCACCCACCTGGTGAGCCCGGCGATGGCCGCGGCGGCGGCGATCGAGGGCCATTTCGTCGACGTCCGGCGACTGCTTTGAACCTTTCTCAAATCCAAGGAGAACCCCCAGATGAAGCGCATTGTTTTTGCCCTCGCGGCAGTGGTCGTGTTCCTCACCGGCTGCAACACCGTGGCCGGTGTTGGCAAGGATGTACAGCGGGCCGGTGAAGCGGTCGAAGACCTGGGCAAGAAGAAGTGAGTTGCAGATGAACCCCTTTCGCGTTCACAAGGGGCTGGTCGCCCCGATGGACCGTGAGAACGTCGACACCGACGCGATCATTCCGAAGCAGTTCCTGAAATCGATCAAGAAGTCAGGCTTCGGGGTGAACCTGTTCGATGAATGGCGCTATCTCGACGCGGGCTATCCAGGCCAGGACCCCGCCTCGCGCCGGCCGAACCCCGATTTCGTGCTGAACCAGCCGCGCTACCAGGGTGCCTCGGTACTGATCGCGCGCAAGAATTTCGGCTGCGGCTCGTCGCGTGAACACGCCCCTTGGGCCCTCGATCAGTACGGTTTCCGCGCGGTGATCGCCCCGAGCTTTGCCGACATCTTCTTCGGCAACTGCTTCAAGAACGGTCTGCTGCCCATCGTGTTGCCCGAGGCCGAGATGAACCGGCTGTTCGACGAAGTGGCGGCCTTCGTCGGCTACAGCCTGACCATCGACCTCGAGCGCCAGGTCATCGTCAAGCCCGACGGCACCGAGCTGCCGTTCGAGGTGCAGGCGTTTCGCAAGTTCTGTCTGCTCAACGGATTCGACGACATCGGTCTGACCTTGCGCCATGCCGACAAGATCAAGGCCTATGAAGCCGAGCGCCTGTTGAAGAAGCCCTGGCTGGCGCACTCACTCTGACTCTTTCAAGGACCTGGACCCGTGAACATAGCAATCCTGCCCGGTGACGGCATCGGCCCTGAAATCATGGCCGAGGCAGTGCGTGTGCTCGAGGTCCTCGACATTCCGTACGCCAGCGAGACCGCACTGGTGGGTGGTGCCGCCTACGCGGCACACGGCCATCCGCTGCCCGAGGCCACCTTGAAGCTGGCGCAGAGCGCCGACGCCGTGCTGTTCGGAGCGGTGGGCGACTGGAAGTACGACACGCTCGAGCGTGCGCTGCGCCCCGAGCAGGCCATCCTCGGTCTGCGCCGGAATCTGCAGCTGTTTGCCAACTTCCGCCCGGCCATCTGCCACCCGCAACTCACGCACGCGTCGAGCCTGAAGCCCGAACTGGTGGCCGGGCTCGACATCCTGATCGTGCGCGAGCTGACCGGCGACATCTACTTCGGCCAGCCGCGCGGTCGCCGCGTGTCCCCGGACGGGGCGTTCGCCGGCCAGCCCGAGGCCTTCGACACGATGCGCTACTCGCGCCCTGAGATCGAGCGCATCGCGCATGTGGCGTTCCAGGCGGCCAGAAAGCGCAACAAGCGTGTGACCAGCGTCGACAAGGCCAATGTGCTGGAAACCTTCCAGTTCTGGCGCGACGTGGTGACCGAGGTGCATGCCGAGTATCCCGATGTCGCGCTCGATCACCTGTATGTGGACAACGCGGCGATGCAGCTGGTCAAGGCGCCGAAGGCGTTCGATGTGATCGTCACTGGCAACATGTTCGGCGACATCCTGTCCGACGAGGCGGCGATGCTGACCGGCTCGATCGGCATGCTGCCGTCGGCGTCGCTGAATGCGGAAAATCGCGGTCTGTATGAGCCCAGCCACGGCAGCGCACCGGACATCGCGGGCAAGAACATTGCAAACCCACTGGCCACGATCCTGTCGCTGGCGATGATGCTGCGCTTCTCGCTCAATCAACCCGAAGCGGCGCTGCGCATCGAGGCGGCAGTGACGAAGGTGCTCGAGTCGGGTTTGCGCACGTCCGACATCTGGTCCGAAGGCACACAGCGCGTCGGTACCCGTGAAATGGGGTCGGCAGTTGTCGCCGCGGTCAAAGCGGCGTAAGTTGAAGAGGTTGCGGCTTAGAAAGGCAAGGCGATGAAGCTCGTCGGATTGGTGGGATGGCGTGGGATGGTGGGCTCGGTCCTGCTCGATCGGATGCAGCAGGAAGGCGACTTCCCGCTGATCGAGCCGGTGTTTTTCAGCACCAGCAATGCAGGTGGCAAGGCGCCGGCGCAGGCGCGCAATGAGGCGACCCTGAAGGACGCCTACGACATCGAGGCGCTCAAGCGCTGCGAGATCATCATCACCGCGCAGGGCGGCGACTACACCACCGAGGTGTTCCCGAAGCTGCGCGCCGCAGGCTGGGCCGGCCACTGGATCGATGCCGCCTCCACGCTGCGCATGAAGAGCGACGCGGTGATCGTGCTCGACCCGGTCAATCTGCCGGTGATTCAGAACGCACTGTCTCGGGGCGGACGCAGCTGGATCGGCGGCAACTGCACGGTGAGCTGCATGCTGATGGGCGTCGGTGCGCTGTACAAGGCCGGGCTGGTCGAGTGGATGAGCACCCAGACCTACCAGGCGGCGTCGGGCGGTGGTGCGCAGCACATGCGCGAGCTGCTCACCCAGTTCGGCACATTGAACGGCGCGGTGCGCAACCTGCTGGACGATCCGAAGAGCGCCATCCTCGACATCGACCGCGGCCTGCTGGCCAAGCAGCGTGCGCTGACCGAGGCCGAGACGGCGCAGTTCGGGGTGCCGCTGGCCGGATCGCTGATCCCTTGGATCGACAAGGACCTGGGTCAGGGCAAGGGCCGCGATGACGACGGCTTCGGCGTCAGCCGAGAAGAGTGGAAGGGCGGCGCCGAAACCAACAAGATCCTCGGCCAGGGCGAGGGCTTCGACAAGGCAGGCGTGCCTGTCGATGGCTTCTGCGTGCGTGTGGGCGCGATGCGCTGCCACAGCCAGGCCTTGCTGTTCAAGCTCAAGAAGAATGTGCCGCTGTCCGATATCGAGCAATTGATCGCAAACGACAACGCTTGGGTCAAGGTGGTGCCCAACAATCGGGAAGACACCGTTCGGCAGCTGACGCCTGTGGCGGTCACCGGCACGCTGGGCATCCCGGTCGGCCGTTTGCGCAAGATGGCGATGGGGCCCGAGTACCTGGGCGCTTTCACCATCGGAGACCAGTTGTTGTGGGGAGCGGCGGAGCCGCTGCGCCGGATGTTGCGCATCCTGCTCGAGGCCTGAACGCCTCGGCAGGCGTCGCACCCGTTGTCTGCGTGCGACAGCTTGCCGGGCCCGGACCGAGACAGGGGCGCAGCCGCCTTTTCAGGCGTTGCATGAGCTTGTCACCGTATCTGCTTGATGCTATTGTGATTTGTTGAAATTTTCTTCGTGATCGTCGCCCGTGTGGATGGGTGTCGATCGTCTGGTGGAGCTGGCTGACAGCTCGACCGCCTGGTTGGGAGACGCCTTGAAGAACACGACGCAGCAACTCGGGCGATTCGCTCTGACCAGTGTGGCCCTCGCTGCGCTTTCGCTGGGATCCACCGGTTCCTGGGCGCTCGGGCTCGGCCGGCTCGCAGTGCAGTCCTCCTTGGGCGAGACCCTGCGGGCTGAGATCGATGTCACCAGCCTGACGCCGGAAGAGGCGGGCAACCTCAAGATCCGCATTGCGCCGCCGGAGTCCTACCGTTCGCTCGGCGTTGAATACAACAGCGTGCTGCCGACCACCCAGGCGGCCTTGCTCAAGCGTGCCGATGGCCGGCCTTTCCTGCGATTGACCAGCGATCGCGTGGTGCAGGAGCCGTTTGTCGACGTGATCCTCGAACTGTCGTGGTCCACCGGCCGGTTGGTGCGCGAATACACGCTGTTGTTCGATCCGCCAGTGGCCCAGGCGCCAGCGGCGCCACCCGCGCCAGCGGTTGCCACCGCCCCCGTGTTCTCGGCACCCCCTGCAGCGGCTCCGGTGGCGTCGCGTCCGCAGCGCCCTGCACCCGTTCCTGCCCCCGCGCCCGCACCGGCTGCCGACCGCGTGGCCAAGGCCCCGCCACCTCCGGCACCCACCGCGGCGGCCACTGGCGCCGTCGGCGACACCTACCTGGTGCGGCCCGGCGACACCCTGACGCGCATCGCGTCGCGCACCCGTCAAGGCACGGTGTCGCTCGATCAGACCCTGGTGTCGCTGTACCGCGGCAACCCGCAGGCGTTCGTCGGCGAAAACATGAACCGCCTCAAGGCCGGCGCATTGTTGAAGGTTCCGACGGCCGACGCCGCTGCGGCGATCGATGCCGCTGAGGCCCGGCAAGTGATCCTGGCGCAAAGTGCCGATTTCGGCAGCTTCCGCCAGCGACTCGCCAGCGCAGTGCCGGCGGCTGCCGCCGAAGCCCCGGCCCGCAAGGACGCCGGCAAGCTGCGCGCCGAGATCGACGATCGCAAGGACACCGCGCCCGCCGCGCCGGACAAGCTGACGCTGAGCAAAGGCGCTTCTGCTGCCAAGCCCGGGGCGTCGGAAGTCAAGCTGTCCAAGGAAAAGGAAAAGCAGGACGCGGCTGCGCGCGTGGCCGAACTCTCCAAGAGCGTCGACGAACTGAAAAAGCTGTCTGGCGCGGCCAACGTGGCGACGGCTCCGGCGCAACCACCATCGGCCGCCGCTGTGCCCGTGCCTGAAATTCCAGTGGCTGCGGCGCCAGCACCGCAAGCTGCCAGCGCTGTCGAGGCGCCAGCCCCTGCTGCGGCGAGTGAGCCGGCTGCAGCCGTGGCGCCGCCTGCGGTTGTCGCTCCACCGAAGCCTGCGGCCGAACCAGCGCCTGCCGACGAGCCTGGATTCCTCGACGCCCTGTTCGACATCAATCCGCTGTATCTGGCCGGCGGCGCGGGTGTGGTGCTCGCTCTGCTGGGCTTCGGTGTCTATCGCGCACGTCGCGCCAAGCTCGACACCGGTGAGACGTCCTTCCTCGAAAGCCGCCTGCAGCCGGATTCCTTCTTCGGCTCCAGCGGAGGGCAGCGGATCGACACGCGGGAAACCGCTGCCGGTGCGCCGTCGTCCATGAGTTACTCGCTGAGCCAGCTCGATGCGATCGGCGATGTCGATCCAGTGGCTGAAGCCGATGTCTATCTGGCCTACGGCCGCGACTTGCAGGCAGAAGAAATCCTCAAGGAAGCGATGCGCAGCAACCCCGAGCGGTTGGCCATCCGCACCAAGCTGCTCGAGGTGTATGCCAAACGCCGCGACACCAAGGGATATGAACTGCTGGCCACCCAGCTGTTCTCGTTGACCGGTGGGCAAGGCGAGGACTGGCAGAAGGCGCAGGAGCTGGGTCTGGAGATCGATCCGGAGAACGCTCTGTACCAGCCTGGCGGACTGCCTGAAGCGGCCCCGACCCCCGTGGACCCTGCTGCCAAGATGGCTGAATTGCTGGGCCCCAGCACCATGCCGCAGTCGGTGGCCCCGACCTCCTCCAGCTTCGGCGATGCCCTGTCCGAAGACACGGCCCCGCTCACCAGCAAGCCCGTGCACGACATCGATTTCGATCTCGACCTGAGCGCCGAGGACACCGCTGTGCTGAACCCGGCGACTGGGTCGGCGACGCTGGAATCGTTCGATTTCGACGCCGCACCGACATCTTCTTCCGCGCAAGCCTACTTCCCCGCCGCCGCACCGTCACCCACGAGCATCCCGTCGGGAACCAAGGCGCCACTCGACTTCGACATGTCGAGCATCTCGCTCGATCTCGACGCGCCAGCCACGGTGTCACCGTCCGCGGGCGACAGCATGCCGGCTGAACTGCTGGACGACGAGCCAGAGGATGACAACGCCGATCCGCTGGCCCGCAAGCTCGAGCTGGCCGAGGAGTTCCGTCAGATCGGTGACGCCGAAGGCGCGCGCGACCTGTTGCAGGAAGTGGCGGCGAAAGCCGAGGGTGCGCTGAAGGTGAAGGCGCAAAACATGCTGAACGACCTCGGTTGATCGGGCGGACCACGAGTTTCCAGCGGGCATCTGATCGCCCGTTGCTGCAGTGAGCCGGCTGGCATTGGGTGTCGCTTATCGGGGCGGCGCCTATTGCGGCTGGCAGCGGCAGTCCCGCGACGACACGGTGCAAGCGCGTGTCGAGCAGGCCTTGTCGCAATTCGCCGACGTGCCGGTGGCCGTCACCTGTGCGGGCCGCACCGACACCGGCGTGCATGCCATCAACCAGGTGATCCACTTCGACGCCCCGGTTGAGCGCGAGGATGTGTCCTGGGTCCGCGGCACCAACCGCTATCTGCCGGCCGACGTGGCCATCCAGTGGTGCCAGCAGGTCGACGACAGCTTCCACGCCCGCTTCGCCGCCATCGGCCGCCGTTACAGCTACCTGCTGCTCGAATCCCAGGTTCGGCCTGCGCTCGAGGCGGGACTTGTCGGCTGGACGTTCCGCCCGCTCGATGGCGATGCGATGCGGCAGGCGGCGCAGCTGCTGATCGGGGAGCATGATTTCTCGGCCTTTCGCTCATCGCAGTGCCAGGCCGCGTCGCCCGTCAAGCAGATGCGCTCGATCGGCATCAGCCGCCGCGGCGCTTACTGGCGCCTCGATTTCCATGCGAGCGCCTTCCTGCACCACATGGTGCGAAACATCGTCGGCTGCCTGGTGGCGGTGGGCACGGGCAGCCGTCCTCCGGCCTGGATGGCCGAGCTGCTGGCGGCGCGCGACCGCGAGCGAGCCGCGCCCACTTTCTCGCCAGACGGGCTGTACTTCGTCGGGCCGGACTACGACCCCCGCTACGCCATCCCCACGCGGCCCACCGCGAGCGACTGGCTGCCCTGACACTGGTAGGCTCTCAGGCCCGATTCAAGGCGCCGACAGCCACCATCGATGAACGCACGCACCCGCATCAAGATCTGTGGACTGACCCGCGAGCAGGACGTCGATGACGCGGTCGATGCCGGGGCAGACGCGATCGGTTTCGTGTTCTATGCCAAGAGCCCTCGCCATGTGGACGTGGCCCGTGCTGCTGAACTGGCGCGCCGACTGCCGGCCTTCGTGACGCCGGTCGGGCTTTTCGTCAATGCCGAGGCCGACCACATCGCGCAGGCGACCCGCGCCATACCGACACTTGTGCTGCAGTTCCACGGCGACGAAACGCCCACCGCATGCCAGGCGACGGGCAGGCCCTACCTGCGGGCGGCGCGGATGGCGCCTGGGTTCGATTTGCTAAAATTCGAGGCGAGCTACCCGGATGCGCAAGCCATCCTCCTCGACGCCCACGTCGATGGCTACGGTGGCGCTGGAAAGGTCTTCGATTGGTCGCTGATTCCGCGAGACGTGTCCCATCCCCTCGTTTTGTCTGGTGGGTTGCATGCCGAAAATGTGATCGAAGGGATCCTTCGGGTACGGCCCTGGGCCGTTGATGTCAGCTCCGGCGTGGAGCGTGCCAAGGGCGTCAAGGACGCCGCGGCCATGCGCCGGTTCTGCGAGCAGGTGCGCGAGGCCGATGCCCGCATCGCCGCGAATGCAACCTGAAGAGTGACCACGATGCCAGCCACCCCGATCGATTACCAGCAGCCCGACGCCACCGGGCATTTCGGCCCTTACGGCGGCACCTTCGTCGCCGAAACGCTGATTCATGCGCTCGACGAGCTGAAAGAGGCCTACGCCGCGGCGCAGGCCGATCCGGCCTTCATGGCCGAATTCCGCAGCGAGCTCGCGCATTTCGTGGGCCGCCCCAGCCCGGTCTACCACGCTGCGCGCATCAGCCGTGAACTGGGCGGCGCGCAGATCTACCTGAAGCGCGAAGACCTGAACCACACCGGCGCGCACAAGATCAACAACACCATCGGCCAGGCGATGCTCGCGCGGCGCATGGGCAAGCCGCGGGTGATCGCCGAAACCGGCGCCGGCCAGCACGGCGTGGCCACGGCCACCATCTGTGCCCGTTACGGGCTGGAGTGCGTGGTCTACATGGGCAGCGAGGACGTCAAGCGCCAGTCGCCGAACGTGTACCGGATGAACCTGCTCGGCGCCACCGTGGTGCCGGTCGAATCGGGCAGCAAGACGCTGAAGGACGCGCTCAACGAAGCGCTGCGCGACTGGGTCACCAACGTCGAGAACACCTTCTACATCATCGGCACCGTGGCCGGCCCGCACCCTTATCCGATGATGGTGCGCGACTTCCAGCGCGTCATCGGTGACGAGTGCCTGGTGCAGATGCCCGAGATGATCGGCAGGCAGCCTGATGCGGTGATCGCCTGCGTGGGCGGTGGCAGCAACGCGATGGGCATCTTCTACCCGTACATCGCGCACACCGGCACCCGGCTGATCGGCGTCGAAGCCGCCGGCCTGGGCATCGAGACGGGGCGTCATGCAGCCTCGCTGTCGGCCGGCTCGCCCGGCGTGCTGCACGGCAACCGCACCTACTTGCTGCAGGACGACAACGGCCAGATCATCGAGACCCACTCGGTGTCGGCCGGCCTGGACTACCCCGGCGTCGGCCCGGAGCACGCGTACCTGAAGGACATCGGCCGTGCCGAGTACGTCGGCATCACCGACGACGAAGCCATGAAAGCCTTCCATGTGCTGTGCCGCACCGAAGGCATCATCCCGGCACTCGAATCGAGCCACGCGCTGGCTTACGCGATGAAGATCGCACCGACGATGCGCCCAGACCAGAGCCTGTTGGTGAACCTCTCAGGTCGTGGTGACAAGGACATCGGCACCGTGGCCGACCTCTCGGGCGCGAACTTTTACTGCCGCCCCTCGTGCCGTGGCGAAACGGTGAAGAGCGGTGCCGCGCCGGTCCAGGGTCCGCAAACCACGAAAGCCCAACCACAGTGAAAGCGCAGACATGAGCCGCATCGCCGCCACCTTCGAGGCGCTACGGCGGGATCGGCGCAAGGCCCTGATCCCGTTCATCCACGCGGGTGATCCCCACGCCGAGAGCACGGTCGACATCCTGTGCGCGATGGCCGATGCCGGTGCCGATGTCATCGAACTCGGGGTGCCGTTTTCCGACCCGATGGCCGATGGCCCGGTGATCCAGAAAGCCGCCGAGCGCGCGCTGGCCAGGGGCATCGGCATGCCGCAGGTGCTCGATTACGTGCGCCGCTTCCGCGAGCGCAACAACACCACACCGGTGGTGCTGATGGGCTATGCGAACCCGGTCGAGCGCTACGGCGTCGACCGCTTCGTGGTGGATGCGAAGGCCGCAGGTGTCGACGGCGTGCTGGTCGTCGATTACCCGCCGGAAGAGTGCGAGGCGTTTGCCCGCACGCTGCACAGTCACCAGATGGACCCGATCTTCCTGCTGGCGCCGACCTCGACCGTGCAGCGCATGAAGGACGTCGGCCGCATCGCCAGTGGCTACGTCTATTACGTGTCGCTGAAAGGCGTGACCGGTGCCGGCCACCTCGACATCGGCGCGGTCGCCGACATGCTGCCGCGCATCCGTGAGCATGTGCACGTGCCTGTCGGCGTCGGTTTCGGCATCCGCGATGCGGCGTCGGCCAAGGCGGTGGCCTCGGTGTCCGACGCGGTGGTGATCGGCTCGGCACTGGTGCAACTACTCGAACACGAAACCCCCGACCAGGCACCTGCCGCGGCGGGCCGTTTCATCGCCGATATCCGAACCGCCCTCGACACCCTGACAGGAGAATGCCCATGAGCTGGCTTGAGAAACTGTTGCCGTCGAAGATCCAACCGACGGATCCCAGCGAGCGCCGCACGGTGCCCGAGGGGCTGTGGGTCAAGTGCCCGTCGTGCGAGACGGTGCTCTACAAGACCGACCTCGAGCAGAACATCAACGTCTGCCCGAAGTGCACCCACCATCACCGCATCGGCGCGCGGGCGCGGCTCGATGCCTTCCTCGATCCCGAAGGTCGCTACGAGATCGGCCAGGAGGTGGTGCCGGTCGATGCGCTGAAGTTCAGGGACAGCAAAAAGTACCCCGAGCGGCTGAAGGAGGCCCTCGAAGCCACCGGCGAAACCGACGCGCTGGTGGTGATGGGGGGCGCGATCCACAGCATCCCGGTGGTGGCGGCCTGTTTTGAATTCCAGTTCATGGGTGGCTCGATGGGCTCGGTGGTCGGTGAACGTTTCGTGCGCGGCGTCGAGACCGCCGTCGAACAGAAGACACCGTTCATCAGCTTCACCGCCACCGGGGGTGCCCGCATGCAGGAAGGGCTGCTGAGCCTGATGCAGATGGCCAAGACCAACGCCGCGCTGACGCGGCTGGCCAAGGCGAAGCTGCCCTACATCAGCGTGCTGACCGACCCGACCATGGGTGGCGTGTCCGCGAGCTTCGCCTTCATGGGCGATGTGGTCATCGCAGAGCCGAAGGCGTTGATCGGCTTTGCCGGTCCGCGCGTGATCGAGAACACCGTGCGCGAGAAGCTGCCCGAAGGTTTCCAGCGCGCCGAGTTCCTGCTGCACACCGGCGCGGTCGACATGATCGTGGACCGCCGCGAAGTGCGCACGTCGATCGCCAAGATGATCGCCATGCTGCAGCGCCAGAGCGCCGACGCGATCGCCTGAGGCCGGGGCCTCCACGCGCTTGTCTTCATTGCCCACCACGCTGGCCGGTTGGCTGGCCCGCTGTGAACAGCTGCACCCGAAGGACATCGACATGGGCTTGCACCGTGTCGAACAGGTGCGCGCGCGGCTGGCATTGACGTTCAGCGTGCCACTGATCCTGGTGGCCGGCACCAATGGCAAGGGCTCGACCTGCGCCATGCTCGAGTCGATCGCGCTGCGCGCTGGCTACCGCGTCGGGCTGTACTCGAAGCCCCACCTGGTGCATTTTGAAGAGCGCTGCCGTGTCAACGGCGAGATGGTGAGCGCGGACTATCTGCTGCCGCACTTCGAGGCGGTCGAGCGGGCCCGCGGCGACATCGGGCTCACCTATTTCGAGTTCACGACGCTGGCCATCGCGCGCTTGCTGTCGCAGGCACCCGTTGACCTGGTGATCCTGGAGGTGGGGCTCGGCGGGCGTCTCGATGCGGTCAATGTGTTCGACGCCGATTGCGCGGTGATCACCAGCATCGACCTCGACCACATCGAGTACCTCGGCCCCGACCGTGAATCGATCGGGCGCGAGAAGGCCGGCATCATGCGCGCCGGGCGGCCTGTCGTCGTCAGCGATCCGGTGCCGCCGCACAGCGTGATCGACCACGCCAGTGCGCTGGGCGCCGATCTGCGTCGATTCGGTGTCGATTTCAACCACTCGGGCGACCCGCAGCAGTGGGCCTGGGCCGGGCGCCACAAGCGCTACAACGGGCTGGCCTATCCGGGCTTGCGCGGGGCCAATCAGCTGATCAATGCGTCGGGGGCGCTGGCTGCCTTTGAAGCGCTCGGAGATCGCCTGCCCATCACCGCGCAGTCGGTGCGGCAGGGCTTCGCGATGCTCGACCTGCCTGGGCGCTTCCAGATCGTGCCCGGCCAGCCCACGCTGGTGCTGGATGTCGCACACAACCCGCACGCGGTGGCCGCACTCGCGCAGAACCTCGATCGCATGGGTTTCCATCCGCGGACCTATGCGGTTTTCGGTGCGATGCACGACAAGGACCTGAGCGCGATCATCCAGCGCATGGCGCCGCGGGTCGATGCCTGGTGCTTCACCGACCTGCCGCTTGTGCGCGCGGCGACGGCGGCGCAGCTGCAAGCATTGTTCGAATCGCTGGCGCCCACGCTGAAGAAGCCGGGTGCGGAAGCGGTCGGCTTGTCGACGCACCACGACCCGCAGGCCGCGCTGGCGCACGCCCTGGCGCAGGCCGACCCCGCCGATAGAATCGTGATCTTCGGGTCGTTCCTCACCGTGGGCGGCGTCCTCCAACATGGTCTGCCCCGGCTGGGCAGCTCGCACAGCGTCTGACCCTGCACCCCACCGATGGCCCTGCCCGAATTCCTCAAGCGCAAACCTGCCGACGATGCAGGGTCTGCCAGCAGCGGGCGCTCTGCCGGCTCGCTGGATGCGGTCGAGAAAGTGCGCACCCGCACGCGCCAACGCCTGATCGGCGCGGTGCTGCTGCTGACGCTGGGCGTGATCGGCTTCCCGCTGCTGTTCGAATCGCAGCCCCGACCGATTCCGGTGGACATCCCGATCGAGATCCCGAAAGCCGACGGCGCACCCGCGCTGCCGCTGCCTGCACCGCGCGCTGATGCGGCAGCGACCTCGGAGTCCACGGTCGCTTCGGGCGTGGTCACCCGTGATGCGCCATCGGAGCCCATGCCGGCCGCGGAAACGGCGGCCTCGGTGCCGCTCCCAGCCCCAGCGCCGCCCGCAGCCGTCACCAGCGACAAGCCTGCCGTGCCCGCACCGGCAGCGCCTGCAGCGTCGACCGGCAAGGTGGCTGCGGCAAAGACGCCGGCTGCCGAGCCGGTCACCTCAGGCGCGGCATCGTCCAAAGCGGCGTCTGCCGCCGACGGTGCAGCCCGCTTCGTCGTGCAGGTGGGCGCATTTGCCGACCCCGCATCGGCGCGCGAGGTGCGCCTGAAGATGGAAAAGCTGGGCATGAAGACCTACACCCAGGTGGCGGAAACGGCTGCCGGCAAGCGCATCCGCGTGCGGCTGGGGCCGTTTGCCACCCGTGCCGAAGCCGACAAGGCGCAGGCCAAATCCAAGGAAGCGGGCATCGCAGCGGTGGTGCTGACGCTTTGAACCACGACGCGCAGTGGCTGCGCGCGGGCCGCCCCCACCGGGCCACCCACCTGACACGATGACCACAAGCTCCGTCAACGCGGCTGATCTCGCGATGCTGGTGGTGTTGCTGCTGTCGATGGCGCTCGGCGCCTGGCGTGGACTGGTCTTCGAGGTGATGTCGCTGCTGGGATGGTTCGCCGCATACCTGGCGGCGCAATGGTTGAGCGCCGCGCTGGCGCCCCATGTGCCCGTCGGCTCGCCGGGCTCACCGCTGAACCATGCCGCAGCCTTCGCGCTCGCCTTCATCGCCGCGCTGATCGTCTGGGGCGTGCTGGCGCGGCTGTTGAAAATGCTGATCCATGCCACACCTCTGAGTGGGGTCGATCGATTGTTGGGCGCCATGTTCGGTGTGTTGCGCGGCGGGGTGCTGTTGCTGGCCGTGGCGGCCGTGGTCATGCGGACACCGTGGGCCGAGACGCCGACCTGGCAGCATTCCGTCGGCGCTGCGGGGTTGCGGGTCGTGCTCACGGGGTTGAAGCCGGCGTTGCCAAAGCGCATCGCTGATCAACTGCTGCTCTGAGGCGGCCCCAACCCCCGACAATCGGGGTTGACATCGATTCGGCCTCAGGCCGCAAAGCAGTTTGAACCGGGAGTGTTTTCATGTGCGGCATCGTCGGGGTGATCTCAAAGGCGCCGGTCAACCAGTTGATTTATGACGCCTTGCTGCTGTTGCAGCATCGCGGGCAGGACGCGGCCGGCATCGTCACGATGCAGGACTCGCGTTGCTTCATGCACAAGGCGCGTGGCATGGTGCGCGACGTGTTCCGCACCCGCAACATGCGTGCGCTGCCGGGCACCGTCGGTCTGGGCCAGGTGCGCTATCCCACGGCAGGCAATGCGTACAGCGAAGAAGAGGCGCAGCCCTTCTACGTCAATGCACCGTTCGGCATCGTGCTGGTGCACAACGGCAACCTCACCAATGCGCAGGCGCTGAAGCAAGAGCTGGCCACCATCGATCGCCGTCACATCAACACCGACAGCGACACCGAGGTGCTGATCAACGTGCTGGCCCACGAGCTGGCGTTGGCCGCGCGTGACCAGCCGCTGTCACCCGAGATCGTCTTCAAGGCGGTGGCGGCGGTGCACAAGCGCATCAAGGGGTCGTACGCCGTGGTCGCGCTGATCGCGGGCTTCGGGCTGCTGGCATTTCGCGATCCGTTCGGCATCCGTCCGCTGTGTTTCGGCGAGGGCGACACGCCCGAAGGCCGGCAGGTGATGGTGGCCAGCGAATCGGTGGCGCTCGAAGGCACCGGCCACGTGATGACGCGCGACGTGGCGCCCGGCGAGGCGATCTTCATCACCCCCGAAGGGCAGGTCCATGCCCAGCAGTGCGCCGAGAACCCGAGCCTGCACCCCTGCATGTTCGAGTACGTGTACCTGGCGCGGCCGGACTCCATCATGGACGGCATCTCGGTCTACCAGGCGCGGCTGAACATGGGTGAGACGCTGGCGCAGCGGCTGATCTCGACCATGCCACCGAGCGACATCGACGTGGTGATCCCGATTCCCGAATCGAGCCGTCCGTCGGCCATGCAGCTCGCGCAGAAGATCGGCAAGCCTTACCGCGAAGGCTTCGTCAAGAACCGCTATGTGGGCCGCACCTTCATCATGCCGGGGCAGGGCGTGCGCAAGAAATCCGTGCGCCAGAAGCTCAATGCCATCGGCATCGAATTCAAGGACCGCAACGTGCTGCTGGTCGACGATTCGATCGTGCGCGGCACCACGTCGAAGGAAATCGTTCAGATGGCGCGCGAAGCCGGTGCGCGCAAGGTCTACATGGCCTCGGCCGCCCCGCCGGTGCGTTTCCCGAATGTGTACGGCATCGACATGCCGACCAACAACGAACTGATTGCGCACAACCGCAGCATCGAGGAAATCCGCCAGTTCATCGGCGCCGACGCGCTGATCTACCAGGACGTGAACGCGATGAAGCGGGTGGTCGGTGCGCTCAATCCGCTGGTGGGCGGCTTCGAGGCCTCATGCTTTGATGGCAACTACATCACCGGCGACATCTCGGCCGCTGACTTCGATGCGATTGCCACGCAGCGCCGCTCGCAGGGCGAAGAAGATGAGTCGCAGGCACGGTCACGTCTGGCACTGCAAAGTGCTGCGGAGCAGGCCTGATGGCGACGAAGAAGACGATTCCGCGCACGACCCTGCCAGAGGGGCTGCGCATCGACACGCTGGCGGTGCGCGAGGGTTTGCCGCGCACGCAGTGGGGCGAGAACTCCGAAGCGCTTTTCCTGACCAGCAGCTTCGTGCAGCCCGATGCCGCGACGGCTGCGGCGCGCTTCGCGAACGAGGAAGAGGCGTTCATCTATTCGCGCTTCACCAACCCGACGGTCACGATGTTCGAGCGGCGTCTCGCGGCGCTCGAAGGCAGCGAGGCCTGCATTGCCACCTCGAGCGGCATGGCCGCCATCCTGCTGACCGCGATGGCCTTGCTGAAGGCGGGTGACCATGTGATCTGCTCGCGCAGCGTGTTCGGCTCGACGATCTCCTTGCTCGGCCGCGAGTTCGCGAAGTTCGGTGTCGAAACCACCTTTGTCTCGCAGACCGATGTGGGCGAATGGCAGCGTGCGGTGCGGCCGACCACAAAGCTGTTGTTTGCCGAGTCGCCGACCAACCCGTTGACCGAGGTCTGCGACATTCGGGCGCTGGCCGAGGTGGCTCACGGTGCGAAGGCACTGCTGGCGGTCGACAACTGCTTCTGCACGCCTGCGCTGCAAAAGCCGATCGACCACGGCGCGGATCTCATCATCCATTCGGGCACCAAGTACCTCGACGGTCAGGGCCGCGTGCTGGCAGGTGCGGTGTGCGGCAAAGAGCAACTGATCAACGACCAGTTCGTGCCGGTGATGCGCAGCGCGGGCATGACCCTGGCTGCCTTCAACGCCTGGGTTGTGCTCAAGGGACTGGAAACCTTGTCGATCCGCATGCAGGCGCAGAGCGAACGTGCGCTGCAGCTGGCCACCTGGCTGGAGCAACAGCCGCAGATCGAGCGGGTGTTCTACCCCGGCCTGAAGTCGCACCCGCAGCACGAACTCGCCATGGCGCAGCAGTCGGGCCGCGGTGGTGCGGTGCTGTCGTTCAGCGTGAAGGCGCGCGCACCGGGAGCCGGTGAAACCGATGCCGAGGCTGCGCGCCGTGCGGCCTTCCATGTGATCGACAGCACCCGCGTTTGCTCGATCACCGCCAACCTCGGCGACACCAAGACCACGATCACCCACCCGGCCAGCACCTCGCACGGACGGCTCACCGAAGTGCAGCGTCAGGCGGCGGGCATCACGCAAGGCCTGGTGCGCGTCGCGGTCGGCCTCGACGATGTGGAAGACCTGAAAGACGACCTGTTGCGCGGTCTGAACTCACTTTGAAAATGCCTGGCGCATTGCATCACCCATGACCCGAAAAGTTCGCACGCGCATCGCGCCTTCGCCCACCGGCTTCCTGCACCTGGGCACCGCCCGCACCGCGCTGTTTTCATGGGCCTTTGCACGCCATCATGGTGGCGACTTCATTCTTCGCATCGAAGACACCGACGAGGCACGCTCGACGCAAGAGGCGGTCGACCAGATCATCGCCGCCATGAAGTGGCTGAACCTCGAGCACGACGAAGGCCCGTTCTTCCAGATGCAGCGCCTCGACCGCTACCGCGAAGTGATCGGACAGATGCTCGACGATGGCACGGCCTACCCGTGCTACTGCACGCCGACCGAGCTCGATGAGATGCGCGAGGCGCAGCGTGCGCGCGGCGACAAGCCACGCTACGACGGCCGCTGGCGGCCTGAGCCGGGCAAGCAATTGCCGACTGTTCCGGAAGGCGTGCGGCCGGTGATCCGCTTCCGCAATCCGCCCAGCGGTGCAGTCAGCTGGGACGACATGGTCAAGGGCCCGATCACGATCTCGAACGCCGAACTCGACGACCTGGTCATTGCCCGCCCCGGCGCCGATGCCGCCACGCTGATCGGCACGCCGACCTACAACTTCTGCGTCGTCGTCGACGACTGGGACATGGACATCAGCCACGTGATCCGCGGCGACGACCACGTCAACAACACGCCGCGGCAGATCAACATCCTGCGCGCCCTGGGCGCGGAGCTGCCCGTCTACGGCCACGTGCCGATGATCCTCGGGCCCGACGGCGACAAGCTGTCGAAGCGCCACGGCGCGGTCAGCGTCACCCAGTACGAGGCCGCTGGCTACCTGCCCGAGGCGATGCTCAACTATCTTGCGCGCCTGGGCTGGAGCCACGGTGACGACGAGCTGTTCAGCCGCGAACAGCTGGTGTCGTGGTTCGATGGCCAGCACCTGGCGAAGAGCCCGGCGCAGTGGGACGCTGCCAAGCTCAACTGGGTCAATGCGCACTACCTGAAGGCCTTGCCTGACGACGCGTTGGCAGCGCATGTGGTGGCCCGTTTCGCCGAGCGCGGCATGGCCGTGGTGGCCGACGCTCAGCTCGGACGCATGTGCGCGCTGTTCAAGGACCGCTGCGCGACGACGGTGGAGCTGTGCGACTGGCTGGCCATGTATTTTTCAGCGATCGCACCGAGCGCAGAAGACCTGGTGGCCCACGTCACCGAGGCCGTCAAGCCGGCGCTGCACAGTCTGCGCGATCAGCTGGCTGGCATCGAATGGGCCAAGCCTGCGATCAGCGCGGCGATCAAGGAAGTCATCACCGCCCATGGCATCAAGATGCCGACGCTCGCGCATGCGGTCCGTGTGCTGGTTTGCGGTCGCGCGCAGACGCCTTCGATCGATGCGGTGCTCGAGCTGTTTCCTCGTGATGTCGTGCTCGACAGATTGCGGATCGCCTGAAAATCTGGCTATACTCTTGGTCTCGCTTGAACAGCGCGAAGCGATGTGGAAATCAACCTCCACATCACTTCCCCGAGGGATGCCGGAAGTTCGCAACTGGCAGCAAAGGGGGGTATAGCTCAGCTGGGAGAGCGCTTGCATGGCATGCAAGAGGTCAGCGGTTCGATCCCGCTTACCTCCACCAACGACAGGCAGTTCATCGCCGGTTGAAGGCGGCGCGCAGTTCAAGTCACGACGCAGGATTTGTCCCCTTCGTCTAGAGGCCTAGGACACCACCCTTTCACGGTGATTACAGGGGTTCGAATCCCCTAGGGGACGCCAAGCTTGAGTGAAGCTTGCAGCAGGCTCTGAAAAGAGCATGCTGGAAATTCGCTCCGCACCATGTGCGTATTGGAGTGGTAGTTCAGTTGGTTAGAATACCGGCCTGTCACGCCGGGGGTCGCGGGTTCGAGTCCCGTCCACTCCGCCAACAATTTAAAGCCACCGCCCTGCGGTGGCTTTTTCTTTGGAGAGACCCGCGCCGCGCGGCTCTCCGGGCGGTGCAGCTTTCTCTGTGAGCTGCGTTCGGCACCATCACCGTGCCTTCCAGCCCCGCTTTCTCAGTTCCCAAGATTGCATTCCGCACTGTTGACTGACTGCATCACTGCTGGCGCCGGTTGGCTGTTTCCAGAAGCGAGAAGAGGGCCCTTCGGCCCTCCTGTGTTTGCAGCCCCTTGAGGCTAGGTTTCGAACTCCAGCACCCGCCGCTGCTCAGCCCAATCCAACGGCAGCGGAGATGCAGCTAACAGCTTGCCCACACCGAATCCAAGCGGCTGCGCCCCCGCCGCAATCCGCTCGATGAGATCCGGCGCCATGAAGGCCAGGTAGACGATCTGCGTCACATCCGAGCCCGCCATGTTCACCTCCCGGGCAAGCTCTCCGATGCTCCCGATGGCCCCCGTTCGCAGCATCTCGAACCAGCGTCTGGCCTTCGCGAGCAGCGCCATCAGCTTTGGATCCGGCTGCCCCGATCGTGGCTCGGCTCGCCCAGGGATCACCAACCGCATCCTGAGCCCGCAACGCTTCAACTGAGCCGGCACCGTCACCGTCCTCGTATCTTCCGACAGCTCGTTGTCCAGCGCCGCCAGCTTGATCTCGATGTCGATCGCATGGTCCCTGACCACAACCCGGTCGATCAGCGTCTTCAGCAGCCTCACCCGGTCCGCCTGCGCACCTTCCAGTTGTTTTGCCATCACTTCTCCTGTGGCTGTCAGCTCGTGTACCTGACCGGCCGTGGCTTCTGGCAGCAGATCCATCATCCGATGCTCATCCCGCAGAAGCCGACAAACCTCTGACTCGACCAGACCTTCAATCTCCCGAGCCGGCAAGCGCAGCGGTCGTTGCTCAGCACTGGCGGTCACCTCCCGGTAGTAGTACCGGTACCGCTTGCCCCCCTTCTTCGCATGGGTCGGTCGAAGTCGTTGACCTTGGTCATCAAACAGCAGCCCCGCCAACGCACTGGCTTCCGCCGCATCCGACCGATCGACATAGGTCTGGGCGTTCTGCTTCAGCTGATCCTGAACCTGTTGCCACACCCCTGCATCAACGATGGCCGCATGCTGTCCCGGGTACACCTGACCCTTGTGTCTGATGCGCCCGATGTAGATCGGGTTGGCCAGCAGCCGGTAAAGGTGTCCACGTGAGAACGCCTTGCCGCCCCTCGGCATGTTCACATTCCGTTCGGGTGTGATCCAGCCTCTGGCATCCAGCTCCTCCTTCAGCCGCTTGACGCACCCCAGTGCCAGGTACCGGGTGAAGATCTCCCGCACCCGTTGAGCCTGTGGCTCGTCAATCACCAGGCTGCGCTCGTGCGGCAGGTAGCCCAGCGGGGCGTTCCCACCCATCCACATCCCCTTGCGCTTGGAAGCAGCAATCTTGTCGCGAATGCGTTCCCCGGTCACCTCACGCTCGAACTGTGCAAACGACAGCAGCACATTCAAGGTCAACCGCCCCATCGAAGAGGTCGTGTTGAACTGCTGTGTCACCGACACAAACGACACCCCCTCGGCATCGAACAACTCCACCAGCTTGGCGAAATCCGCCAGCGAGCGGGTTAGCCGGTCCACCTTGTAGACCACGATCACCTTCACCTTGCGCAAGGCGATGTCGGCCAGCAGCCGCTGCAGACCCGGGCGCTCCACATTGCCACCCGAGAAGCCGCCATCGTCATAACAACCCATGCCTCTCCACCCCTGGGTCTTCTGACTGAGGATGAAGGCCTCGCAGGCTTCACGCTGGGCATCCAGCGAATTGAATCCCTGCTCCAGTCCTTCCTCGGAGGACTTGCGGGTGTAGACCGCGCAGGGGATCGGTGTCATGAGCGCAAGCCGAAGAACAGCGGCCCGGACCAGGAGACCCCGGTGATCGCCCGAGCAATCGCAGTGAGGCTGCGCCAGACCCGGCCGTCGTACTCGAAGCCACCGGACACAGCCACCACATGGTGGGTACGGCCCTGCCACTCGCGCAGCAGACTGGTGCCCGGGGTGATGGCACCGGACGACGGGGAGGACCGCAGCGCCCGGGTGCCTCGATCGGCCTCCCGGGCCCCGACCTGAGCCTTCAGAAGGCTCATCTGGGCCTGCCAGGCCAGCGCCTGCCGCAGCAACGTGGCCTGGCAGCTCTTCGGTGCCGGGACACCGAAGGCGCTCTCCCAGCGCTGGGCCAGGGCAGGGCGGTCCAACGCCATCAACTCCGTCAGGGCGGGCAAGGTCATGCGGAAGCAACCCGGTAGATGCGAGCCCCACCGGCGGGGGCCGGCGTGCAGACCACGTTCAGCCCGAGCCGCTTGCGCAGGACGCCGCTGATGACACCCCGAACCGAGTGGGCCTGCCAACCGGTGGCGCCGGTCATCTGCTCGATCGTGGCGCCGGCGGGGGAACGCAGCATCGTGAGCAATTGGGATTGCTTTGAGCCGGCCGAGGCGGCGACGGGCAGAGGTTTGGTCTTTGAGGCACGGACAGCGCGCTTGGGGGTTTTGGCGGCTGAGGCTGGTTTGGCGGGTGCGGCGGCCTTGCGGGCTGGTTGGGCGGTCTTGCGAGTGGCCTTGATGTTCATTGCATTTCCTGTTGGGACGCCGCGGTATTGCGGCGCCACACCAGTAACGCTCTGTTCGGGGAAGACATCAAGTCATGTCGGCGTGCCGTGCGAAGGTGTCGCCAATGGGGCGCAATGGGGCAGTCATTGGCGAGGCCGATCACCTCCCCCAGCGGTTTATTGCGGCCAGCCGCCTGCTGACTGGTTGCTGACGCTAGGACTTGGCGGTCCAGTGACCGCTAAAGCCGATACCGGTCATTCGACAGGGTGCTGGTTGAGTGACCGCTGCACTTTCTAAAGCTGAAGTCGATAGGCGATGCCCCACTGTCAACCAATTTCCAGTCGATCTGGTGTCCGAAGGCTGACGTCAATTACGTTGTTTGCAGGAAGACCGGCCTGCCGCCTAAGGAGTTCAGCCAAAAGCATCGCGGCGGCGTAGCAGCCTACAAAGGGAGCACCGACGGATCTAGTTGCCAACGTTGTGACCCCGCACGGGTCACTTCCGGTCTGTAGGAGCGCACGATACGCAGGCGCCAGCGGCAACGAGGCTCCCATGGTGTCAATTGCCCAGATGCGTGACGCGGAAGAGGTGCCCGGAAATCCGCGTACGCGAAGTGCCCTGAAATCTCGGTAGCCCGCCCCGAGGCCGGCGTCCAACACCAAAGAGAAGCCGGCGTCTTCGCACGCGCGGCGCGCGCCGGGGTTATCCACGCCGAAAAGCGCCGTCGTTGGCTCTCCCGGCGCGATGCGGGTACTGGCGTCGAACCGCCGCTCAACCAACCTCGTGTCAAAGCCGCGCGCCTCCATCCAGGAGGACACAACCCTGGTCTTCTTGTAACCGCAGCTGCTTGGGCCTGACAGCACCGAAGTGGTTAGGGTCGATTGGGTGATGTCGTCTACGTCCTGCAGAACCAGTCGTGTGAAGCTGCTGCGCTCCATCATGCTGAGCGTCCAGCAGTAGGCCTGCCCTAGGTGACCAAGTCCGACGATCCATAGGTCACCGCGAACCGCGGTACAGACATCGTCAGGAGGTTGCGCTGCATCGGCCTTCATCGACCAGAGGGATAGCGACAGGGGGCGGCGTCCCGCATACGGGTTGTCGTTGCGGAGCAGCGAGAAGGCCTCGCTTACAGCAAGCGATGCGGCTGCGATACAGGCCGGCGCAAACACTGCTTGATTTGATTCGGGCGACGGGCCGATGCCAAACCTCCACCCCGCCGCCCACGGCTCCAGCGAAATTCGACCAGCCGGGTCCGTACAACGGCCCACTCGAATCTCCGGCCATGCGTCAGCATGGATGCAGACGACGTTCACCCCTGCCCATTCGACAAATGAGGCCAGACTAGAACCTTCAAATCCAGGCACGGTGAGCGTCAAGCTGAGGTCGCCGACGATGTGGACGTTGCCCTGGAAGCTCCTCGCTGCAGTGTTGATGACTGTCAGTGCCATGATCTGGAGCCCTCGGTCCTGGGCAACGTCATCCCCGAGTACCAGGCGCACGCCGTAGCCAGCGAAGGTAGTAATTGCCTCGTCGATGGTCGCGACCTCGCCGCTGTCGATGAGCAGCTTCATCAGCCGATGGAACGAATCTGCATGCATGCGGGTATCTCCTTCAAACCAGGAAAACGCGTGCCTCGGCCTCGCGGTCGAGATAGCTGGCCCAGCTCTTCGCGCCGAGGTAGACGTTGACGCTGACTGAGCGGGGCGTCACCTTGCCCTGCGCATACCTCGGTACGATCAACGCAATATGGCCAGCCTGGGAGACCATCGGATTGGTCCGATCGGACAGGCTTTGATGCGGCTCTCGGGGGTGGGTGTGCACGTCTGCCACTACTACTTGCTGGCGCGCTTCGCACAACGCCCACAGCTTCGTGAAGGCTGCCGTTCCCAACCTCACGTAGTCCTTCCTCAGCGCTTCCGGGTCGAGGTCGTCGTATGCCACCCATGAACGCACATGCCGGGTATACCCCTGCATCTGCCCTAGCAAGAACGCTCCCGACTCCCGCTTTCCACCCCCGCGTTGGCGAAGGTCTGCCATCAGGTCAAGCCACGTCGCCTTAGGTACTTCAAGTCGGTTGGAGTTCATGGCTTTGCAGGACCTCGTGGATTGCTTCAACGTACTGGACGAGCCCGCGCGCGGGGTTCCAGATGAGGTGGGGCAGCTCGGCGTACCAGTTGTCGTGGCCCGCGATGGACTCCCGATCACATGGGATGTAGAGCGCCGCGCCGCCCTTCCAGCCGGGGTTGAACACCTGCGACACGCGGCCGCCGCGAGGCCAGAGATTCCCAGGGAGTTGTTGCTGCGCGCTGCGGTCCCACGGCGTCCCCTGGGGCGGCCGAGCTGGATAGCCGCTGCACTCGAATCGGATGCAGGTGGGGCGACCTTCACGGTCGAACACTTCAATAAATGCGTTCGGCCAGGCGAGGGTGACCAATCGCCACCTTCCGCGACTGGCTCCCGCCTTGAACCGGCCCTGAGCGAGGTGCGCCTCCAGCGCTTGGAGTTCCGGATTCATAGCGTTCTCTTAGCCGTTGACGCGAGGCGCAGGCACCAGGTCGAAGCTGACCGAGTGGTGGGGTGCCTTGACCAGGCTGCCGAGGTGCACGTCCGAGTCCGGGCGAACGTCGGTGCCGGCAATCTGCAGCATCAGTTCGGCAGCGTCGGAGGCGACGATGCCGAACTCATCCGTAGCCCAGCGCTTGACGCGGGCGATGGTGGCGTTGGGACGGAAGGTACGGTGCGCTTCACGGCCGGCGTAGCGAACGCTAACTGTGATCGCCTTGAGGCGGTGCAGGTGCAGGCGCAGGCCGTCGGAGATGGCCTTGAGCTTGTCGATGGCGCCCTCGTCGTCATCGTCCTCGATGAAGAGGATGAGCGCTTCATGGTGCTCGCTGGTGGGCATGCGAGCTAGGCAAGCCTGGCGCAGGTCATGCTTCGTGGCACCCTCATGGAGCTCCAGAACTTCGACGTCGGAGAGCAGTTCAGACTGCAGGAAAACTTGGGTCATGGTCTTCTTTCAGCGGGCCATGCAACATGTGGCCCTCACCTATTCAATCGACGCATGTTCTCCAAACCCGAATCGCTCTGACCTCGAAAACCTCAGGTGGATGGCAGCGAGGGGCAGACATACGAGTACGCGCAGCGCGCGCACGGATAGCGGTCTCCGCTGGGACTGAAGTCACCGGTCGTAAGCCCATGGGAGCGTGTTGAAACCAGCGAACGTTCCGTCACGTAGATGGGCACAACATCGCGGGTGGTGGCGCGACTTAGATCAAGCAATGAAGCGCCGACTACCTTGTCCCCCAAGGGGGTAAGGTGTATCAGCTGGCCAAGAATCTTGTCGTACCGTTCAAGGGTGGTTTTCGCCGCGCTATAAAAGTCGACGCAGTGCAAGTGCCATCCGCCTGGCGCCCGCACCGCCACACCCCATGGAAGACCGACATCAAGGCGTCGAACATGCGCTGACGCCTCAAGCAATGTGCCGTTGAGCTTCGACAAATAGGTGACGCCGTTCACTGCGGCTGACCATGCTTGTGACCATAGCTGGGGGTCCGCACTTGCTTCCGGTAGACGAGCCTGCTCCCATGCATTTGCAAAGGTCCCTGCCAGCCTGTCGTACTGGTTGGCCTCGGCGAGTGCCCTCAAAGTACGCCTTACCAGCGCACGGGCTTGCAGCGCTGGATTCGGCGACAGCTCGTGGCCCAGCTCGATGCCAAACCGATAGAGATACTGACGGGGGCAGCGATCGTAGGCGATGAGCTGCTCATACCCAACGTAGTCTGGCGCAGTGCCGCTCGCCGGCCTGGTAGCCGAGGCGGTTGTGCTTTTCGCGATGGGCCCATCTTGCTCGATCAAGACTCCACTTCCCACTGCCTCCTCAAGCGCGACTACATGATCAAAGGGGAACTCTTTGCTGTTTTCAAAGATTGAAATTGCATCCTTTGCGCGGGAGACGGCCACATACAGCAGGTTGTGCTTCTCGACCTCCGCTTCGAACCGGTGCTGCATCACGCTGCTGCGAATGGCTTCAGGCGGCAGCATTGGGTTCTCTTCGTCGTCGCCGGCAAAGTCACGCCCGTTCACACAAGCGAGGTGAACTGCCTGGAACTCAAGGCCTTTACTGCCATGCACGGTCAGGACTCTGACGCCTTCCAAGCCGTTTGTTTCAGGTGGCAGCTCGCGGTCCACATAGATGTCGCGGACCTGCTGTCGCAGTCGTATGCGGTGGAGCAAACGGAACAGGGTCGACCGCTTCCTGTCGCCATCGCCCACGCGTGCCATGTAGGCGAACTGCCACTGAGCCAGCCTGCGAAGGTGTCCATCAATGGAAGGATCGTCGAGGTCCGCGAGTAGGAATCGTCGCTCCAGCAGCAGCTCGCACAAGAAGTCCCATGGGCTTGAAGACCAGGAGAAGCCTCGCATCAGGTTGGCGAGAGCCCGTCTGCTGGCGTGCCCGCCCTGAGACAAGGGAACCTCGCTTGAATTGACCCACTCCGCTCGATGAAGCGAACTGTCGTCGGCAACGGCTTGGAGGGTCGCCATGATGTCTGCGGTGCCCATCTTTGGCTCGACGAGTTCGCCGATGCGTAGCAACGCCCGCGGGCTTCGTTCGACAACCAGCTGAATGAACGCCAGCAGGTCCTTGACCTCCTGACGTTCCATCACCTCGCCGACGTACACCACTGGGATGTCGGCTTCCTTAAGCTCCTTGGCAGCCGCGGCAACGACAGCACCCTTCCGGGCGAGTACCACCTGGTTCCGCAGCGGTATTCCACCTTGGAGGTCGCGCCGGATGTTGTCGGCCAAACCAGCCCACATTGCAGGCCGAGATGTTGACCGGTAGATGACGGGTTTGCGCCTGCCGGAACCTCGTTTGCACTTGGCTTCGATCAGCGGGAATTCGTCCTGAAGGGGGTGCACCTCACCCGCGAATGCGGTGAGGTCGATCACTTCCTGCACGCTGCGTCGGTTCTCGACGAGGTTGTACCGCTTCGCGCGGGAGAAACGGCGTTCGAAACCCAGCAGAGCGTCCAAAGACGCTCCCCGCCAGTGATAGATCGCTTGGCGGACATCCCCCACAACCCAGAGGGACTGAGCGTTCCTGGACAGCTCCGCGGTCATCGCAAGCATGGCGGGTGTCAGGTCTTGAAACTCATCCACCAGCACATGCTCGTACCGGTCTGCAACATCGGTGAATTTCGCTCGGTCCGCGGCTATGGCCTGTGCCGGCATAGCCACAAGGTCGACGAAGTCCACCATGCCTCGATCTTGGAGAGCGTCCTCGTAGGTACGTGCGACGGTCGCAACATCGCGGAAGCGCGCTCGTTCTATGTCGTCATCGGTTGTATCTAGTGCCGCAGAGAGATACTCGTCGATGGGAACAAGCTCTTCCTTGACGCGCAGCGCGGCCTCAAGGATCGGTGGCAGCCATTCGTAGGGATCGTCTGTGCGCTTGTAGAACTCGAGATGTGCGTTCGCCAGCGCACGAGCTGTGAGCGTTAGCTGGGTAATCTTGTCCGCCACAGCTACGTCTTGCGATACTTCAAAGTGCTGGAAATACTTGCGCAGGAACTCCAGTCCGAAGGCATGGAAGGTTCCTGCCCATATCTCGGACGCTCCTCGAACCCCGGCCCGCTGCAGTCTGTCGACCAGCTCCGCCGCGGCTTTGTTGGTGAAGGTGAGGACCAGAATCTTGCGCGGGTCGACGTTGTCTTCCTCGATGAGCTTCTTGACCCGATGAACAAGCGTGGTGGTCTTGCCAGTTCCTGGGCCTGCCACCACATGAACGTGCTTCTCAGTCGCGTAGATGGCCTTGAGTTGGTCCGCGCTTGGCGTTGGAAGGGGCCCTGGAGGCAGCGGCACGTAGGGTGGTAGTAGCACTGCATCCAGCACCTGCTGCCGGGCGACTTCCAACGGGATCCCCAGTTCCTTCGCGATTTCTCGGGGCCCTTGGCCCGCAAAGAACATCGCGCGCGCGACTCGGCGCGGCAATAGCAGTTCTCTGCCGAAGACGTTCTTCTGCAGCTCGTCGCGTTCCCTTGCCCCATAGGCTTCGACGTGTGCCGCCGAGGGTGACGCAGGTACGAACTCTTCAGCGTCGCGATGGAGGTCGTCTTCGTCGACATCCGGATCAAGCTTGAAGTGCCCTAGCTCGTGGGCTATGAGATAGGCCTTTTTGGGCCAGTCGTAGTCGTCGCGGCAGTAGATGAAGCCCTCGGTGCGCCTGAGCGTCGCCTTGGCGCCCCGCAGGACTCCACTGGACTTGGGCACTTCTTGAATGCCGAGCACGCCGATGACCTCTTCGACCCGTGATAGCAGGTCTTTCGAGGAAACCGGTAGCCTTGCCTGCTTGCCGATCAGCTCTTCTCGAAGCTTCAGCGCCTCTTCGCGCGCACGCAGGAAGGGGTTCACCTCAGTCCATCTCTTTCTCCAGGTGGAGTAGGCGAGTGGCCTCCTCCCCGGTGATCCCGGCATCCCTGACCGCTTGCTCCCAGCTCACGGGCTGCCGGAGCGCATTGGGTTTGCCATCCGCCTTGTACGACTGGACAGGCTGGTTCTGGAAGTTCAATGCGAACACCTCCGCGAGGGCCGCCATGCGCACCTGCAAGGTCTTGGCAATGCGCTTCACGAGCACGTACGGGGCGTAGAGCTCTCCTGCAAGCATCTGGTTGAATAGGTCCACACGCTCACCTAGGCCGATCTCTCTCGCATATCGACGCGCAATCGGACCCCGACACACTTTCAGCGCAGTCTTGGCCGCAGCGACCGGAACGCTGTTCAGATGGACGGCGTTGAGCATCGCGCTGCGGGTGGCGTTGAACAGTTCGACATCCAGGTCATCGGCGTCAAAGTCAGCTTCATCGAGTGTCAGCATCAACGCCGTGTCGGCGATCTGCGACGCGTGCGCGGGATGCGCCAGGGTGAACGCCTTCCACTGCTCCGGCGAAGGGAGTGGGTTGGCCGCAAGGAAGTCTTCAATCAACACCGAAGCTTCGCTGCTGGCCGAGCGCGTCATGTCATTCATGCCAGTCTCCATTTCGCAGCGCATTCAGCGCCGCCGTCACATACTTTTGGACTGAGCTCTCGCTCAGGCCCATCACCTTGCCGGCCTCCTTATGCGTCATGTTTTGATGAAAGCAAAGGAGCACCGCAGTTCGCTGCTTGTCCGGCAGCGAGAGAACGGCACTGCCGCAGCTCGCGAAAAGCTGCTTTTGCTGCAGTGCGGCCTCGGGGGTGAGGCCAACCTCATCGGGCACTTGGTCGGCCAACGAGAGCTGGTTTCCGTCTTCATCCTTTGGCGCCAGCTCACCGTCCACCGACGGCAATTTGTTCTTTAGCGCCGATTGCGACTTGAACCAGTCCAGCAGCCGCATGCCGACGAACATTCCGAACCGGACTTCTGCAAAACTCACCTCAACCCGGCTTCGGAAGATGCGTTCGCGCACATACGCCACGCCCTCTACCTGCGCCTCGCTGCTACGCGCCACCACCTTGAACCACTTGAGGTGGCGTTTCAGATAGCCCTTGAACCCGAAGACCAGGCGTTCGTTCAGGGCGATGGCTATGGCATTCCGAACCCGGGCGCTGCCGCCATAGCCGTTGCGAGCCAATGTCACCAGTACCTCAGACGGAATGTAGCCAGCTAGCGTGAGCTTCTTGATGGAAAGCGCCGCGAGCAGTTGGTCGCCGTCCATCTTGAACACCTTCGCCAACCAGAGCTCGTGCTCCGGCTGCCGCTGGTAGCTCTTCAGGCTTTCTGCGTCGTCTGCGTCGATGTCGACGTTCGCTTCATCCACTGCTGCTGGAATCATGATTTCTTTCTCGTCGTAGCATCCCGATGCCCCCCCATGTTCTGTAAATCGAGGCATCTCGGCCGAACCGGAATTTCCACATCTTACTTAGGGATATCTTCCGTCAAGCGCCCTGAATTTGTGACCTTTAGTGGTGTGGAGCGCCGACCGTAAGCTGCCACGTCGTTGGCCGCAGCGAGACACATGGCGCGAGCCTCGGCGAGCTGGCTCAGGCATGCCCAGCACAGGTCGGCGGAGCGCTGTGTGCCGGCTGACATCATCCAAGAAAACCTGAGGCCAACAGATCCGCGCATGGTGGTGGGTTAGAGCAGTGCACGGATTGGCACGTGGCCTCAGGCGCCGGAGGATGCGTTCTCGTAAATGGCCGTTCGGTCCGCGTTGCCAAGCGGACCAGCCGTCGGAAATGTCGTGAGCGACAGCGCAGAACCTCGTACATGATGACGACTCTGACCATCTGCAGGCCTGCGCCTGTAAGGCCGCCGCGCCTTCCAGACCAGACATTGATACTGATGCAGCAATGACCATTTAGTGGCTGGTATGTGGTCGTCACCGTGAACCCATCGCAGGGCCACCAATGACGGCACTCGCTGCATTTGCACCTCAAGGGCTATTTCGAACGGGAACGGGATCGGCCGGACGCTTGCGGGGGGGGGGTGCAGGCTCCCCGACTGGCAACGGTGGGTCGATAGCGCCTGTTGAGCGCCTGCCCAAGCGGTAATCCACGATGGGCACAACGCCCGAGCGAAATCCGATGACTGGTCTTGGAGGCGAAGCGGTCGCCGGCAGCGCCGATCGTCGAAGGACCGCATACCGACGGCGCGGCCGTTCGGCTTCCTGTGCCGAGTGACTCAGATCAGTCTTGAGTGTTCATTGCCTGAAACTCATAAGTCAAGCCACCAAGGTGAAGGCCAAACTCAAGCCAATCAGCCGCCACGAAATCCGGGGCGGTTCAGGGGCTCGGCGTATACCAGTCCTGGCGGACGAAGCTCCGCTGATAGCATTCTCCGGACCGCTGGCGGAGATCAGCTCGAATCCCGATGGAGACAAGACGTGGGTGACCTGCTGTCCCTGCTTCGCTTCGATGCTGAGTCCGGCCTGATCTGGCTTGATGAGCAGCGCATGCTGCTGCTCCACACCCGCGCGTTTGCCGAGCTGCGCAAGGAACTGCTGGATTCGCTCGGCGTCGAGCGCGCGCGCGGACTGCTGGTCCGCATGGGGTTCGCCTCCGGTCAGCGTGACGGTGAAATGGCGGTGCGTGCGCGGCGCGGTGGCATGCGCACGGAAGACGCGTTCCTGCTTGGTCCGCAACTGCATTCGCTCGAAGGCGCGGTCAGCGTCGAAAAAGTGCAGCTTGAAATCGACTTGGCGAGCGGCCATTTCTTTGGCGATTTCTTTTGGAAGAACGCGTGGGAGTGCGAGGCGCATTCGGCCGACTTCGGTTATGGCGATGACCCGCAGTGCTGGACGCAGATCGGCTACGCATCGGGGTACACCAGCGCCTTCATGGGCCGGCTGGTGGTGTTCAAGGAGGTCGAGTGCCGCAGCATGGGCGACAGCCGATGCCGCATCCTGGGACAGCCGGCGGAGGAGTGGAACGACGAGCATTACATCGACCTGTTTCGCCGAACCAACATCGCCTCCAAGTTGATTGAATTCAACATTGGCCTCGAACACATCCGTACCGTGCAGGCCCGGCGTGAATACGACCAGACACTGGTCGGTGTGTCACCGGGTTTTCGCGCGGCGTTCGATTTGCTGCGCAGCGCAGCGGCCAGCGCGATCACGGTGCTGCTGCTCGGTGAAACCGGTGTCGGCAAGGAACTGTTCGCGCGCTGGCTGCACGACAACGGTCCGCGTGCGAAAGGGCCATTCATCGCGGTCAACTGCGCGGCTATTCCGGCCGACCTGATTGAAGCGGAGCTGTTCGGCGTCGAGAAGGGCGCCTACACCGGCGCTCACCATGCTCGCGCCGGCCGCTTCGAGCGCGCCAGTGGCGGCACATTGTTCCTCGACGAGGCCGGCGACTTGCCGCTCTCTGCGCAGGTGAAGCTGCTGCGTGTGCTGCAGACGGGCGAGGTCGAGCGTTTGGGATCCGAAGAGACGCTGAAGGTTGATGTGCGGATCGTCGCGGCGACCAACGTCAACCTGCAACAGGCGATGCAGACCGGCAAGTTCCGCAGCGATCTGTTCTACCGGCTTAACACCTTCCCGATCACCATCCCGCCTCTGCGCGAACGCGCCGCTGATATCCCGGCGCTGGTCACGCGATTCATCGAAAAGTACAGCGGTATCTACAGCAAGACGCTGCGGGGCCTGACCGACAAGGCGATGCGAGAGGTGATGGACCATCCCTGGCCCGGCAACATCCGCGAGCTAGAGAACGTGATCGAGCGTGCGGTGCTGCTGGCGTCGGACAACGGCGCGATCGAGGCCTGCCATTTGTGGGGCGCACTACCCACAGTGCGCCGTGGCGGGCAGATCACGCCGCACGGCGAGGTCACCGAGAAGCCTGCCGATGCCCTTGACGCGTTGTGCGACCAGGTGCTGCGCGAGCACATCGGCATCGCGTCCTTTGAAATGCGGCTGATGCAGACCGCAATGCAGCGCGCCAAGGGCAACCTGTCGCAGGCCGCGCGCCTGCTCGGCATCACCCGTCCACAGCTTGCCTATCGGCTGAAGAAAGAAGGGCTGCCTGCCGCGTGAGCGTCGGGCGGACGGCGCCGTTGTGCGCCCGCTGGGTCGTTTGATCATTTGATCAAGCTGCACCGCAGCAAATCACTAAATCGGCATTCGGGAGTTCCCGCAGTTCGTGCGGCCTCGAAGCACGATCTCAATCAAATCAAGGACTTACAGAAGCTGGCCCGTCCATTGCGCTGATGTCTGTGGGTGGCGATTCCGCCCCCGCCGATGTGATGGATTGAACAAGTGATCACCCAGCCCGACCCGCACCGTATGGCATCGGCCGCCGCGCTGACCGGCCAGCCTTGCTTCGTGCGGGTGACCGGAACACGGGCTGCGCGCTTCGTCGAGTTCGAGTTCGCGATCGGCGATCCCGAACTGGCCGTCGAGCTGGTCTTGCAGTTCGACCAGTTCCGTGAGTTCTGCGCCCGCCACGAGGTCACGCATCTGACCCCCGAAGAAGGCGCTCGACTCGACTACGAGCGGATGAAGTGGCGTTACGGCCAACCGGGCGTCGATCGCTGACCGAAGCGAGCCCGAGAACAACAGAGATTTATCAGGAGACAGCAGTGCAAGTCGACATCAAGACCTCGGACGTGCGTCCGATCCGGCAAACGTTTTCGCATGTGGCTCGCCACATTGGCGGCGACAAGCCGGCCTCGCGTTACCAGGAGGCCACCCTGGGCATGCAACCGATGGTCAACTTTCACTACCGACCACTGTGGGAGCCCGAGCGCGAGCTGTACGACCGCCGCCGCACCGCCATCCAAATGGCCGACTGGTACACCTTCAAGGACCCGCGCCACTTTTATTACGGCGTCTACACGATGACGCGTGCCAAACAGCAAGAGGGTTCCGACCGCCAGTTCGAGTTCGCCGACAAGCACCGGCTAATCGCGCAGGCCGACGAGGCCACTCGCGCCTCGATCCAGCAGGTGCTGATGCCGCTGCGTCACTACGAGTGGGGCGCCAACATGAACAACGACTACGTCTGCGCCTACGGCTTCGGCAGCGCCATCACGCAGCCGTGCATCTTCGCGGCGATGGACCGACTCGGCATTGCCCAATACCTTTCGCGACTCGGCCTGCAGCTCGACGGCAACCAGGGCAAGCCACTTGCCGCTGGAAAGCAGGCGTGGCTCGAACTGCCAGCTTGGCAGGGCGTGCGCCGGATGATGGAAAACCTGTTCGTGACCAAGGACTGGTTCGAGCTGTTTCTCGCGCAGAACCTGGTCTTCGACGGCCTGATCTTTCCGCTGGTCTACCGCCAGTACATCAATGCCGTGAGCCCAGCCACTGGCAACGGCCTCGCCATGCTGACCGAGTTCATGAGCGACTGGCACGACGAGACCACACGCTGGGTCGACGCAACCGTGAAGACTGCTGCCGACGAGTCAGCGGCAAATACCCAGCAGCTAACCCAGTGGTATCGGGTGTGGCGCGATGAACTGGCGCGTGCGGTCGAGCCGTTGGCGGCACTCGCGCTGGGTCCTGCCGGGTCGGACGCGCTGGCGACGATCCGCGCCGACCTCGACGCACGCGCCGAACGTCTGGGCATCAAGAGCAAGGGCGCCGCGGCAGCACCGGCCGCCGTCAACGCTTCTGCGCCGAACGCTGCGGTCGCCGGAGCGGCCGCATGAACGCCGTCACTGAGCGACCTTTGCAGCCGGTGTTCATCGCGCTGCAGCTTGGCGACCTCGCGCGCAGCATCGCCGAAGCCATCGTCGCCGACAACCCGACCGCCACCGTCACCGACTACCCGGCG
Source organism: Burkholderiaceae bacterium (assembly GCA_965229345.1). Classification (GTDB taxonomy): domain Bacteria; phylum Pseudomonadota; class Gammaproteobacteria; order Burkholderiales; family Burkholderiaceae_C; genus PBB1. Next base: position 3,498,961 of record OZ245872.1, on the reverse strand, counting down.
ATGGTGAAGATCGAAGCGCTGGGCCGCCTGGTGATTCGACGTGCTTCGGTCGAAGAACGCATCGGTCGCGATTGGGATTTGCAAGAACTTCATCTCAGCCTGATTTCGCTCTCCGGAAGCATCGATGAGACCGACGACGAGTTTTGCCTGCACTGGGGATGAGTTCTCCGTCACGCCTCCTTCCGATGCCTCAGCAGGTTTTTTATTCATCTCAACTTTTGTGAACCCCGCAGTAAGGACACACCGATGAGCACCAGCACCCCTACCCCCGCCTCGACTCGCCCTGCGCCCCGCCTTGGGCTGAAGGAACGCTACGGGATGATGACCCGTGATCTTGGCTGGGAGACCACCTACCAATCCATGGACGATGTGTTCCCGTTCGACCAGTTCGAGGGCATCAAGATCCACGACTGGGACAAGTGGGAGGACCCGTTCCGCCTCACGATGGAGGCGTACTGGAAGTTCCAGGGCGAGAAGGAGAAGAAGCTCTACGCGATCATCGACGCGTTTCAGCAGAACAACGGCCAGTTCAACATCAGCGACCCGCGCTACCTGAACACGCTGAAACTGTTTCTGACCGGCGTATCGCCGCTCGAATACGCAGCGCACCGCGGCTACGCCATGGTCGGGCGGTCCTTCCGTGGGGTCGGCGCGCGGGTGGCCTGCCAGATGCAGTCCATCGACGAGTTGCGCCACGCGCAGACGCAGTTCCACACCATCAGCCACTTCAACAAGTACTTCCACGGACTGCACGATCCGCAGCACATGTACGACCGGGTCTGGTATCTGTCGGTGCCGAAGTCGTACTTCGAGGATGCGATGAGCGCTGGCCCGTTCGAGTTCGTCACAGCGATCTCGTTCAGCTTCGAATACGTGCTGACCAATCTGCTGTTCATGCCCTTCATGAGCGGGGCTGCCTACAACGGCGATATGGCGACGGTGACCTTCGGCTTCTCGGCACAGAGCGATGAATCGCGCCACATGACGCTCGGCCTCGAAGTCGTCAAGTTCATGCTCGAACAGGATCCGGGCAATGTGCCGATCGTGCAGAAGTGGATCGACAAGTGGTTCTGGCGCGGCTACCGGTTGCTGACGCTGGTCAGCATGATGATGGACTACATGCTGCCCAAGCGCGTGATGAGCTGGTCAGAAGCATGGGAGATGTACTTCGAGAAGAACGGCGGCGCACTTTTCGAGGACTTGTCGCGCTACGGCATCCGCATGCCGAAGTACCACGAGGTCGCGGCCAAGGAAAAAGGCCGCCTTTCGCATGAGGCATGGGCCGCGTTCAACAACTACGGCCACGCCGCCGACTTCAACACCTGGGTGCCGAAACCCGACGAAATGAACTGGCTGTCGGAGAAGTATCCCGAGACCTTCGACCGCCTGTACCGTCCTCGCTTCGAATGGCTCGCTGAGCAGGAGAAGCTCAACGGCAAGATGTGGCGCAACCCCACCTTGCCGATGCTGTGCCAGACCTGTCAGGTGCCGTGCATCTTCACCGAGCCTGACGACCCGACGACGATCTGCCTGCGCGAGACCAGCTACCACGGCATGAAGTACCACTTCTGCTCTGACGGCTGCAAGGACATCTTCCAAGACGAGCCCGAGAAGTACGTGCAGGCCTGGTTGCCGGTGCACCAGATCTACCAGGGCAACTGCTTCCCCGAAGACGCCGACCCGACCGCGCCGGGCTTCGATCCGCTGGCCGAGGTGCTGAAGTACTACCACCTGGTGCCAGGCGCCGACAGCGGCGACTTCAACACCTCGCCAGACCGACTGAACTGGGAGCGCTGGACCGGACAGGACCTGTCCGACCCGGCTACGCCGGGCACGCTGGCCCCGAGAGCAGCCTGAGCTTCTGACCCCTTCACTCCGCATCCCCCGAGTGCGCTTCGGCGCGCCCGGAGGAGACGCTCGTCCCGAGGACACCCACCATGCCCATCGTTGCACTGAAACCCGGCTACGGCGGCACCGTCGCCGACACCGAAGACCGCTTCCATGGCAAGCGCCTGCTCTACATCTGCTGGGACCACCACCTGCTGTTCTGCGCTCCGCTGTGCCTGCCGCTACCACCCGAGATGCCGTTCGGCACGCTGATCGATGCGGTGCTACCCGACGCTTACGGTAGCCATCCCGACTTCGCGAAGATCGATTGGTCGACCGTGCAGTGGCTTGATTCGGGCAGTCCATTCAAGCCCGATCTGTCGAAGTCACTGGCCGACAACGGGCTGGTGCACAAGTCGGTGATCCGCTTTCGTACCCCCGGCCTGAACGGCCTGCAAGGCTCGTGCAGTTGAGCCGCTGGAGGGCGCCGCGATGAGCTTCCAGATCACGATCGAGCCGCTGGGCCACAGCGTGCCGGTGCGCGACGGCCAGACGGTTCTGGACGCCTGTTTGCGTGCTGGTGTTTGGCTGCCTCACGCCTGCGGGCACGGCGTGTGTGGCACTTGCAAGGTCCAGGTGCTCGAAGGCGAATGCGACCACGGTGCTTCATCCAGCTTCGCGTTGATGGACTTCGAGCGCGATGAGGGCAAGATCCTCGCGTGCTGCGCCACCGCGCTGGGCGACGTGGTGATCGAGGCCGACATCGACGAAGACCCTGACGCGCAGTTCCTGCCGCTCGACGACTTCGATGCCGAATTGGTCGAGGCTCGCATGCTGACGCCGACCATCCGTGGCCTGTGGCTGCGCAGCGATCGTCCGGTGCCGTTCCAGGCTGGTCAGTACGCGATGCTGAAGGTGCCTGGTGTCGAAGGCGAGCGGGCGTTCTCGATCGCCAACTCGCCACAGCAGCATGCAGCTGACGGCCTGATCGAACTGCACATACGGCGCGTGCCAGACGGCCGTGCAACCACGTGGTTGCATGATGAGCTGCAGGTAGGGCAGCGGTTGAAGTTCACCGCTCCAAGCGGGCGCTTCTATGTGCGCAAATCGGCCGCACTGCCGATGATCTTCGTGGCCGGTGGTTCGGGCCTGTCGAGCCCGAAATCGATGATCCTCAATTTGCTGGCCGAGGGTTGTACCCTGCCGATCACCTTGGTGCAGGGCGCACGCAACGAGGGCGAGCTGTACTTCCGGGAAGTGTTTGAACAGCTCGCCGAGCGTCACCCGAATTTCGTCTATGTGCCAGCCCTGTCGGACCTGCCGGAAGGCAACGTTTGGAGGGGTGCACAGGGTTTTGCGCACGAGGCCTTGAAGGCGCATTTCGCGAACGACTTCCGTGGGCACAAAGCCTATCTGTGCGGCCCACCGCCGATGACCGAAGCCTGCATCGCCACGCTGATGCAGGGCCGCCTGTTCGAGCGCGACATCTATACCGAGAAGTTCTTCACCGCCGCCGACGCGTCATCGGCTGCACCCCGCAGCCCGCTGTTCAAGCACCTGTGATGCGAGTGCTTCGCTGCCCCACTGCACCCGGGTTGAGATCAGCCCGGCGGCGCCTCGTCGAAGCGGCTCACCACGGCGAGAAACTGACGCAGGATCGGCGACTTGTCGTCGCGGCGGTAAAGGCAGCTCAGGTCGATGTCATGCAGGGTGCGCGACTTCAGCGGGCGGTACTCAACATGCGGCAGCTGCAGGCTGGCGGCCGACGCCGTGGTGATGCACAGGCCGAAGCCGCTGGACACCAGAGCGATGCTGGTCAGCACGTCCTCAACCTGCTGCACCACGCGCACTGCCAGTCCTTTGCGCGCAAAGGCCGCCAGCACCTGTTGCGCCAGGCCCGGCATCGGCAGGTTGGGATACAGGATCAGCGGCTCGCCGGCCATATCTCTCAGGGTGATCTCTTCGTTGGCACACAGCGGGTGCGACGCCGGCAGGGCGACCAGGTAACGCTCACGCAGCACGATGCTGAACGCGATGTCCGGCTCCTTCGGTACCAGGCGGTTGAAGCCGACGGTGATGCGGCGCTCGCGCAGCGCCTCGATCTGCTCGGCCTTCGTCATCGTGTGCAGGAACAGCTCAACCTCCGGGTGCTCGGCGCGAAAGCGCGACAGCACGCGAGGGATCACATTGAGGATGCTGGCGCCGAAGATGCCGACGTCGATGCGGCCCAGTCGGCCTTGCCCGGCCTGCTCGGTGCGGCTGCGCGCACGCGCCACCAGGCTGAGGATGTTGGGGACCTCGTCGTACAGCGTCTGGCCGGCGATGGTCAGCAACACACCGCGCGGCGTTCGTTCGAACAGCGCCGCCCCCAGATCGTTTTCGAGCGCCTGGATTTGCCGCGTCAGTGGGGGTTGTGCCATGTGCAGCCGGGCCGCCGCACGGCCGAAATTCAGCTCTTCGGCCAGCACCTGGAAGTAGCGCATCTGTCGCAAGTCCATGGCTGCAATGGTGGCCGCAACTGCCGCATCGAGTCAATACCTGAACGGTATCGAGCGGGCGGAAATCGGTATTGGACAGTATGGGATCGCTTGCGTAACTTCGCCTTGTGGCTGGGATGAGGGCAACCATGCCGATCTACGAGATACGCATCCACAACACCGGTGAAACCTATGCCTGCACTGACACGCGAACCCTTCTCGAAGGCATGGAAGCGCTGGCTCGGCGGGGTATCCCGGTGGGTTGTCGAGGTGGCGGTTGTGGGGTTTGCAAGGTACGCATCGAAGCTGGCGCCGTGCGCACCGAGAAGATGAGCCGCTCTCACGTCAGCGTGAATGACGAAGCGGCTGGCGTGGTGCTGGCGTGCCGCGCCTACCCGACAAGCGATGTGCAACTCCGGGCGATCGACGCGATGGCGCGTTGCGTTGAGCGCGGATCCACGGCTTCATTTCTGGAAGCTGCGCGCAGCGCGCAGCCTCCGACGTTCTGACAACACAAGAAACAAACAGGAGACTGGACATGGCGATGAAAGGTGTGTTGAGGCCCGGACATGTGCAACTGCGCGTGCTCGACATGGCGGCTGCGGTCAAGCATTACGCCGAGGTGATCGGCCTGTGGGAAACGGCGCGCGACGTCGAGGGTCGCGTTTATCTGAAGGCCTGGGACGAGCATGACCACCATAGCGTCGTCCTGCGCGAGGCCGATGAAGCCGGGATGGACTTCATGGGCTTTCGTGTCGATTCGCCCGCCACGTTGAAGAAGCTGGCCGACGACATTAAGGCGAGCGGCTTGTGCACGCAACTTCAATGGCTCGAAGCCGGCGAAATGCTGGCAACCGGTCAGCGCTTTCGCTTCACCGTGCCTACAGGTCATTCGATTGAGCTGTATGCCGAGAAGGACAAGGTCGGCAACGGCATGCCGCTGGTGAATCCAGAGGTCTATCCCGACGGGCTGAAGGGCATGTCGCCCACGAGATTCGATCACTGCCTGCTTTACGGCGATGACCTTGATGGCACCGTCAAGCTGTTCACCGAGGTGCTGGGTTTCAGCCTGGCCGAAAAGGTCGTTGCCGGGCCCGATCAACTGCTCATTGCAGCTTTCCTGACCTGCTCCAACAAGCCGCACGACGTCGCCTTCATCCGCCATCCACAGAAGAACAAGTTCCACCACGCGTCGTTCCTGCTCGACAACTGGGGTGAGGTGCTGAAGGCGGCCGACATCATCACGCGCAAGCGTGTGTCGATCGACATCGGGCCGACGCGGCACGGCATCACGCGCGGCGAGACGATCTATTTCTTCGACCCGAGCGGCAACCGCAACGAGGTGTTCTCTGGCGGCTACGTGCACTACCCGGACCGGCCGACCCTGACCTGGACCGACGACGAACTGGGCCGCGCGATCTTCTATCACGACCGCAAGCTCAACGACGCCTTCCTGAACGTCGTGACCTGACATGGCAGCGACCGCGCTCCAGCACACGCTGACCGAGGAGGCAGCGCACACGGCCGTCGCAGCAGCGGTCGCGCATGCACGTGTTCTCGGCGTACGCGTCAACGTGGCCGCCACAGACGGCAGCGGACTGCTGATGGCATTTCTGCGGATGCCAGGCTCGTTCTTGCATTCGATCGATATCGCGATCGACAAGGCCTACACCGCGGCCGGCTTCGGTTTCGCGACCGAGTGCTGGCCAGCACTGCTGGAGAACGACGTAGCGCTGCTTGCCGCCATTCCGCAACGGCCTCGGTTGGTGGTGCTCGGCGGCGGTGTGCCGATCTACGCCGGCCCGGACTGCGTTGGCGCGATCGGCGTGTCGGGCGCGTCGGCCGAACAGGACGCGGCGTGCGCGCGCGCCGGACTGGCCGCCATCGGATTGAGTGACCGGCCTCAGTGATTCGGCAACCGTAACCAGTTTGAAGCGATTTCCATGAAGCAGTTTCTGAATTTCATCCACGGTGAATTCGTCGCCACCGGCAAGACCTTTCCCAACCGTGCGCCGGTCGACAACCGCGTCCTGGGTCTCGTGCATGAGGCCGGTATCAATGAGGTCAACGTGGCCATCGCGTCGGCCCGCGCTGCGCTGAAGGGCGACTGGGGCCGCATGACGGTGGTCAAGCGTGTCGAGATGCTCTACGCAGTTGCCGATGAAATCAGCCGCCGCTTCGACGACTTTCTGCAAGCGGAGATCGCAGACACCGGCAAACCGCTGTCGCTGGCTTCGCACATCGACATCCCGCGTGGTGCCGCCAACTTCAAGGTGTTCGCCGACATCATCAAGAACGTGCCGACCGAAAGCTTCGAGATGGCGACGCCCGATGGCGGCACCGCGATCAACTACGGTCTTCGCACGCCGCTGGGCGTCATCGCGGTGGTCTGCCCGTGGAACCTCCCGCTGCTGCTGATGACCTGGAAGGTCGGCCCGGCGCTGGCCTGTGGCAACACCGTCGTCGTCAAGCCGTCGGAAGAGACCCCAGCCACTGCAACACTGCTGGGCGAGGTGATGAACACCGTTGGCGTACCACCTGGCGTCTACAACGTGGTGCACGGTTTCGGACCCGCGTCGGCCGGTGAATTTCTGACCCGCCACCCCGATGTCGATGCGATCACCTTCACCGGCGAGACCCGCACCGGCGAGGCGATCATGGCTGCCGCCGCCCAGGGCGTGCGCAAGGTGTCTTTCGAACTCGGCGGCAAGAACGCCGGCATCGTGTTTGACGACGCAGACTTCGAGCAGGCGGTCGCCGGCATCACTCGATCGGCCTTCGAGAACTGCGGACAGGTCTGCCTGGGCACCGAGCGTGTCTACGTGCAGCGCGGGATCTTCAATCAATTCGTCTCGGCGCTGAAAGCGAAGGCCGAGGCACTGAAGGTCGGCCCGTCTGACCAGCCTGGTGTCGGCCTCGGGCCGTTGATCTCAGCCGAGCACCGCGACAAGGTGCTGGGGTACTACCGCAAGGCCGTCGAAGAGGGCGCCACCGTTGTCACCGGCGGCGGTGTGCCCGCGATGACGGGCGCTCTGGCCGAGGGGCATTGGGTGCAGCCGACCATCTGGACCGGCCTGCCCGAATCGGCAGCGGTCATCCGCGAGGAGATTTTCGGGCCGTGTGTGCACATCGCACCGTTCGACACCGAGGACGAGGCCATCGCGCTCGCCAACGCCACCGACTACGGACTCGCGACCACCGTGTGGACGCAGAACCTGGGTCGTGCACATCGCGTCGCAAAGCAGGTCGAGGTCGGTATCTGCTGGATCAACAGCTGGTTCCTGCGCGATCTTCGTACCGCATTCGGCGGCGCCAAGGCCTCCGGCATCGGCCGCGAAGGCGGCGTTCATTCGCTCGAGTTCTACACCGAGCTGCGCAACGTCTGCATCAAGCTCTGAGGGCCTGGCCATGAACACTCCCGTCACTTCCAGCAATCCTGAAATCGGAACCGTCGTCCGCACCGGTGGGTTCGCTAGCAATGTGCATCTCATGGGCACGTCGTCACCAGGGCAGCCCCCGACACTGTTCGTCCACGGCTCGGGCCCAGGCGTCAGCGCGTGGGCCAACTGGCGATTGGTGCTGCCGCGCATCGCGCAGCAGCGCCGCGTGATCGCGCCTGACATGCTGGGCTTCGGCTACACCGAGCGGCCGCAGCCTCCGGACCAATCTGGTGTCTACACGATGGACGCCTGGGTGCAGCAGGCCGTCGATCTGCTCGATCAACTCGACATCGCGCAGGCCGACCTGGTGGGCAACTCGTTCGGTGGTGCGCTGTCACTGGCGCTGGCCTGTCGCCACCCGGAACGCGTGCGCCGACTGGTGCTGATGGGCAGCGTCGGTGTCAGCTTCCCGATCACAGCAGGTCTCGACGCGGTCTGGGGTTACACGCCGTCATTCGAGAACATGCGCCGCATCATGGACGTGTTTGCGCACGACCGCCGCCTCGTGAATGACGAACTGGCCAAGCTGCGCTACGAAGCCAGCATCCGCCCCGGTTTCCAGGAGTCGTTCGCAGCGATGTTCCCGGCGCCGCGCCAGCGATCTGTCGAAGCACTGACCAGCCCCGAGGCCGATATTCGCGCGCTGCCGCACCAGACATTGGTGATCCACGGTCGCGAGGACCGCGTGATTCCGATCAGCACCTCCCTGACGCTGGCGCAGTGGATTCCGAATTCGCAGCTCCATGTCTTTGGCCACTGTGGCCACTGGACGCAGATCGAGCACACCGAGCGCTTTGTCCAGTTGGTCAGCAACTTCCTGGCCGAGGCCGATGCGCAGGCGAGTGCTGCCACCACACGCGCTGCCTGACCTGATTCACTTTCGACCACATGCCTCTCATGGACATCAACCGCATCCAGTACCACGGCGCTGCGCTCTACCAGGCGCTGGCGCAGCGTGAGCCAATTTCCCCCCTCACAGCGCAAGACCCCGACATCACCATCGAGGATGCCTATCGCATCCAGATGGCCATGATCGAACGGCGCATCGCCGCCACCGGCGAGCGCATCGTCGGCAAGAAGATCGGTGTCACCTCGCGTGCTGTCATGGACATGCTGGGCGTCTACCAGCCCGACTTCGGCCACCTGCTGAGCGGCATGATCGTCAGTGACGGCGAAAGCATCGACAGCAAGACGCTGATCCAGCCGAAAGCTGAGGGCGAGATTGCCTTCCTGCTGAAGAGGGACCTGACCGGTCCCGGCATCAGCAACGCCGACGTGCTGGCCGCGACGGAATGCGTGATGCCGTGCTTCGAGATCGTCGATTCGCGCATTCAGAACTGGAAGATCAAGATCCAGGACACCGTCGCCGACAACGCCTCCTGCGGAGTCTTCGTGCTCGGCGATCGCGCAGTGGATCCGCGACGCATCGACCTGACCACCTGCGGCATGGTGCTCGAGAAGAACGGAGACATCGTCGCCACGGGTGCAGGTGCGGCGGCCCTCGGATCTCCTGTCAATGCGGTGGCCTGGCTCGCCAACACGCTGGGACGGCTCGGCATCGGACTGAAGGCCGGCGAGGTGATCCTGTCCGGCGCGCTGGCCGCGATGTTCACTGCCCAGGCTGGCGACAACTTCCGCGTTTCCATCGGTGGGCTGGGCGGCTGCTCGGTCCGCTTCCATTGAAAGCTCATGACATGAAGAAGATCAAGTGTGCCCTGATCGGGCCCGGCAACATCGGCACCGACCTACTCGCCAAGCTGCAGCGCAGCCCGGTGTTGGAACCCGTCTGGATGGTCGGCATCGACCCGAACTCCGATGGTCTGAAACGCGCTCGCGAGATGGGCATCAAGACCACATCGGACGGCGTCGATGGTCTGGTACCGCACGTCAAGGCCGACGGTGTGCAGATCGCGTTCGATGCGACCAGCGCCTACGTGCACGCTGAGAACTCGCGCAAGCTGAATGCGCTTGGCGTGATGATGATCGACCTGACGCCTGCGGCCATCGGCCCGTACTGCGTGCCGCCGGTGAACCTGAAAGAGCACATCGGCCGCCGCGAGATGAACGTCAACATGGTCACCTGCGGTGGCCAGGCCACGATCCCGATGGTGGCTGCGGTGTCGCGTGTGCAGCCGGTGGCTTACGGCGAGATCGTCGCCACGGTGGCCAGCCGTTCTGCCGGCCCGGGTACTCGCAAGAACATCGACGAATTCACTCGCACCACCGCCGGTGCCATCGAGCGTGTGGGTGGCGCCAAGAAGGGCAAGGCCATCATCATCATCAACCCGGCCGAGCCGCCGTTGATCATGCGCGACACCGTGCATTGCCTGACCGAGACGGCGCCTGATCGCGAGCGCATCACCGCCTCGATTCATCAAATGATCGCAGAGGTGCAGCGGTATGTACCTGGCTACAAATTGGTCAACGGTCCGGTCTTCGATGGCAATCGTGTCTCCATCTTCATGGAGGTCGAGGGCCTCGGCGACTACCTGCCGAAGTACGCCGGCAACCTCGACATCATGACCGCTGCTGCGGCACGCACCGCCGAGATGTTTGCCGAAGAAATGATTGCTGGCACCCTCACGCTCGAAGCAGTCTCCGCTTGAACACCACCTTTCCCACAGGAGCTTCACGATGAACCTCAAGGGCAGACAAGTCACCGTCCACGACATGACGCTGCGTGACGGCATGCACCCGAAACGCCACCAGATGACGCTCGACCAGATGAAGACCATCGCCTGCGGTCTTGACGCTGCAGGCGTGCCGTTGATCGAGGTCACGCACGGCGACGGGCTGGGTGGCAGTTCGGTCAATTACGGCTTCCCTGCGCACACCGACGAGGCCTATCTCAGTGCGGTGATCCCGATGATGAAGCGGGCCAAGGTTTCGGCGCTGCTGATTCCCGGCATCGGCACCGTCGATCACCTGCTGATGGCCAAGGACCTGGGCGTCAACACGATCCGCGTCGCCACCCACTGCACCGAGGCCGATGTGTCTGAGCAGCACATCCGAAAGGCGCGTGAACTCGGCATGGACACAGTCGGCTTTCTGATGATGGCGCACATGGCTGGCCCCGAGAAGCTCGTCGAGCAAGCGCTGCTGATGGAGGGTTATGGCGCTAACTGCGTGTACGTCACCGACTCGGCAGGCCACATGCTTCCCGACGATGTTTCCGCGCGCCTGAGCGCTGTGCGCAAGGCGCTGAAGACCACAACTGAGCTCGGTTTCCATGGCCACCACAACATGGCCATGGGCGTTGCGAATTCGTTGGCAGCCGTCGAGGCTGGTGCCAATCGCATCGACGCCGCAGCGGCAGGTCTTGGTGCTGGCGCTGGCAACACGCCGATGGAGGTGTTCATCGCAGTGTGCGATCGAATGGGGATCGAGACGGGGGTCGACGTTTTCAAGATACAGGACGTGGCTGAAGACCTGGTGGTGCCGATCATGGACCACGTGATTCGCATTGATCGCGACTCATTGACCCTCGGCTATGCCGGTGTCTATTCAAGCTTTCTGCTGTTCGCCAAACGAGCCGGCGAGAAGTACGGCGTGCCGGCGCGCGACCTTCTGGTCGAACTCGGCAGACGCGGCATGGTCGGCGGTCAGGAAGACATGATCGAAGACACCGCGATGACGATGGCGCACCAGCGTGCGCAAGCACAGAAGGTGGCCGCATGAGCCTCGACTCATCGACCATTGAGCGGCTGGCGGATTTGCTCGATGGCTGCCAGCTTGAAGCACGCGACACACTGAAGGTGACCGACGAACACCCCGAGATGGACTGGGCCGACGCCTATGCGATCCAGGATGCCGGGCGTCGCCGCAAGCTGGCGCGCGGGCTGAAGGTCATCGGCCTGAAGGCTGGGCTGACCTCATACGCCAAGATGAAGCAGATGGGCGTGGACAGCCCAGTGTTCGGATATCTCGCCGATGACACTGTGGTACCCGATGGTGGTGTATGCAAGGTCTCCGAACTGATCCACCCAAAGGTCGAACCCGAGATCGCATTCGTCACCCGCAGCGAGCTGAAGGGCCCGGGTTGCCACATCGGTGCGGTGCTGGCCGCGACCGACTTCGTCATGCCAGGCATTGAGGTCATAGACAGCCGCTACCGCGACTTCAAATTCGATCTGAAAAGCGTCATCGCCGACAACACGTCGGCCGCCCGTTTTGTTGTTGGCGGCGCCTGTGTCGCGCCGGCCGAGGTCGATCTGCGCACCACCGGCATCGTCCTGGAGAAAAACGGCGAGGTCGTCGCGCTCGGCGCTGGTGCGGCGGTGCTCGGCCACCCGGCCGCTGCCATTGCGATGCTGGTCAACAAGCTCTCCGAATGCGGCGAAACGCTGCCTGCCGGCACGCTGGTGCTGTCTGGTGGCATCACCGAAGCGGTGGCTGTGGGCGCCGGCGATCACATCACGTTGCGTGTGCAGGGCATGGGGTCGGTGTCGATCCGTTTTGCCTGAGCCACCCCACATCGAAGAACACAGGGGTATCAAAGATGCCATTTGCTCAGATTTACATGATCGAAGGCCGCACAGAAGCGCAGAAGAAGGCGGTCATCGAGAAAGTCACGCAGGCACTCGTTGAAGCAGTCGGAGCGCCTGTCAACACCGTGCGCGTACTTATCCAGGAAGTGCCCGCAGCACATTGGGGAATCGCCGGCGTGTCGGCCAAGGACAGAGGTCGCTAAAGGGGCTGAAGTCGCCCGGCGCGCGTTGTCCAGCGTCGGGCCCATGAGTTTTTTGCAGAGAGGCCGCCAAGGTGGCCAGGGCGGAGCCATGCCCTGAAAAAGAACGAAGCAGGGAGACGATATGCGAAGTCTGTGTGTGTGGATGGTGTGGTCGGCGATGGGTCTCGCTGCCTGTTCGGCGCAGCCCGATCTCAGCGGCGTGGCGGCAGCGCGGTCGCTGCCAGTTCAGCGTCACGACATGACGCAAGCGATCGCCACCAACGGGCAGGTGGTGGTGGCGGGCACGCAGTCTGGCGTGGTGTTGGTCTCGGCCGACCAGGGCATGACCTGGGAGCGTGAGCCGGCGCCCGGCGCCTCAATGATCGGGATCGCCGCGTGCCCAGACGGCAGCTTCGTTGGCATCGACTTCCACAGCCGCGTCTGGTCAGCGGATGCATCGGGAAAGCGGTGGACATCGGCCAAGTTAGATCGCCCTCACACGCCACTGGCTGTGGCCTGTGATGCGGCGGGTTCGTGGTGGGTCAGCGGTACCGGTTCCCTGATCGCGGTCAGTCATGACCGAGGTATCGGCTGGACTGTGACCGACCAGGGCCAGGACTTGCAATACACGACTCTGCAGTTCGTCGACAAGGACTTCGGTGTCGCCACCGGCGAGTTCGGCAACGTGTTGGTCACCGAGGACGGGGGACTGACGTGGGTCAAGCGGCCACCGGTGCCGGGCGACTTCTACCCCTACGCGACCCTGTTCACCAATCGAAACGAAGGCTGGACCAGCGGACTTGCAGGGCAAGTCATGCAGACACTCGATGGGGGTCGCACCTGGCAGGCACAGGACAACGCGACCGGAGCTCCGCTGTACAGGCTGTTCATGCACCACGGGGTGCCATACGGCGTAGGCGCCGCCGGCACGGTAGCCCGCCTCGACGGCGACAGATGGCGCGCAGTCAGCTACCCCGACGCGATACCCGCTTCCCTGGGTGCAGGCGTGTCGCTGGTCGGGCCGAACGCGCTGCTGATCGGTGGGCCCGCGGGACTGCTGCGCCGAGTTGTCACCGTCTCCAACTAGCACCTGCCACTGACCTGCCGCCCAGCACTTCTGTTTCCCGAAGCCGAGAACATCCTCATGATTGCCCCTGCTCGCAAAGTCATCACCCGCGTTCTTCATCGCGGAGAAACCTGGCTCTTTGCCAACCCGAAGATCGTGCTGTCCTTGATCTTCGGGGTCACGCTGCTGTTTGCCCTGGCGCTCCCCAAGCTGCGCATCTACTCCGATTTTTCAGACCTGCTGCCGCAGCAGCACGCGTACATCAAGGTCTACAACCGGCTAAAGGAAAACTTCGGCGGCGCCAACATGATCGTGATGGCGATCGAGGTCGACCAGGGAACGATCTTCAACGACAAGACGCTGAAGCTGATCAACGAGGCGACGCAAGGCCTCGACAACCTGCCGAGCGTCAACCACAACCTGGTCTCGTCGCTGACGCACCGCACTGCGCGCAAGGTCTATCTGTCGCCGGAAGGCGGATTCGTGTCGGAGTCGTTCTACGACGCGCAAAAGCCCGAGCGCAGCGCCGCCGAGCTGGAGCGACTGAAGAAGGATGTTGTCTCCAATCCGGCCATCTACGGCCTGCTGGTCTCGCCCGACTTGAAGGCCGCGCTGATCAAGGCGCAGCTCAACGAGGGCGACATCGATTACCCCAAGACTTTTGCCGCCTTGCAAAAGCTACGTGAAACGCTGGCGCAGCCCGACCACACGATCTATGTGACCGGCAATCCGGTGCTGACTGGCTGGGTCTACACCTACCTCGGGCAGATCGTCCAGATCCTTGCCTACACGCTGCTGCTGATGGCGCTGCTGCTGATCCTGTACTTCCGCCGCCTGTACGGCATTGCGTTGCCGCTGCTGGGCATTGCGCTGTCGTCGATTTGCGGGCTTGGGTTCATGTCGATCATGGGCATCAACCTGGAGCCGCTGTCACTGCCGATCCCGTTCCTGATCGCCGCACGCGCCACCTCGCACGGCGTGCAGCTGGTCGCTCGTTACTACGAGGAACTGGCGATCGTGCACGACAGCAAGAAGGCTGCACGCAATGCGCTGGACGCACTGTTCAGGCCCGGCTCGCTGGCGATCATCGTCGACGCGGTCGGCATCGCAGTGCTGGTACTCGGTGCGGCGCCGTTCAACCACAAGCTCGGCATTGCCGCTGGCTTCTGGGCCTTCTCTGTGATCTGGACTGTGCATTTCATGGTGCCACTGGCGCTGACGGTGCTGCCGCAGCCGAAGCAAATGCACAACGAGAACGAAGGCGTGCGCAAGGCGCTCGGCCGGATGATGGCCGCCACCGGCGGAACGAACGGCGGTGCACGCGCCGTCCTGCTGCTGGCGCTGACGTTGGCGGTGGGCGGGGCCTACTTTGTCTCGAAGGTCAAGCTCGGTGAGTCGGAACCCGGCAGCCCGCTGCTGCACAAGACGCACGACTACAACGTCTCAACCACTGCGATCAACAACCGATTCCCCGGCTCGGAAGAGTTGCATGTGTCTGTGCGCACGGACGAGAAGGGCGGCATCAAGCGGCCCGAGGTGCTGGCCGCGATCGAGCGCTTCCAGGCTCACATGCTGAGCGACCCCGGATTGGGTGGCACCAAGGCGCTGCCGGGCGTCGTGCGCGTGGTCAACCGACTGACGCACAACGACGACCCACGCTGGTACCAGTTGCCCGACAACGCGGCCGAGATCGGCGGGCTGATGTTTGCCTACCTTGCGTCGAGTCCGATCCCCGGCGCGCTGAAAGAGTTCGTGACCGCCGACGAGAACGAGGTCAACGTCGTCTTCTATTACAAGGACCACCAAGCCGATACTGTGGCGCGCATAGTCGAACTGGCGCAGCAGGGCATCCACCAGATCGAGGGCGAGGTATCCGGCCTGCACATCGAACTCGGCGGCGGAATCATTGGCGTCACTGCGGCCGGCAACCAGGCGCTACACACCGACCACATGATCATCATCCCGGCGGTGATGCTGATCGCCTTCGTGCTCGTGATGCTCTATTACCAGAGCCTTCACGCCGGCTGGCTGATGGTGCTGCCGATGCTGTTTTCGACGCTGATGACCTACGCCTATATGGGTTGGGCGCATATCGGCATCAGCGTCAACACGGTTCCAGTGATCGCGGTGGGTGTAGGGGTCGGTATCGACTACGCGGTGTACTTCATGGACCGCATTCGCGAGGAGATGGCGCGCACCCGAAACATCCATCAGGCGGTCATCACCGCGGTCGCGACCACCGGCTATGCGGTGTCGTTCACTGCCGTCACCTTGATCGCCGGCGTCGTGCTCTGGATCTTCATGTCCGATCTCCGCTTCCAGTCGGACGCGGCTGTGCTGCTGTCGTTCATGTTGATTGTCAACGCGGTGGCGGCGATGTTCATCGTTCCCGCGTGGTGCGTGGTGTTCAAACCTCATTTCGTGGTCGCGACGCACTACGGCGCCGACGGAGTGCTTCAGGAAGACCAGATGCCAGTCAGCTCCCACAAAGCGGTGCCCGAGCGAGCACACCCCAACGCGGCGGTGACCTGAGCGAGAGGGTGCAGCCCCACGGGGCTGTGACAGAGACCAGAAACCATAACGACAAAGGAGACAAGCGATGACATCAAATCGGACAAATCCCGAAATGCATCCGCGCATTCGTCGGGCCACCAAGGCGGTAGCGTTGCTGTGTTTTGCAGGCGCATTCGGACCTGTAGGCGCGCAAGACGCGGCCAACAATCTGCCCGATCTCGGCGAAACCAAGGACCCGTGGGCGGTGGATTTCTATTACGAGAACGACACGCGCGCCCGCGGCAAGGACGCCACGGGATCGACGGTCGGCCTCTCGAAGTTCCGCAATACCGGACAGATCGACGCGACCAAGAATCTCAGCGGCGGCTGGGTTTTCCACGGAAAGCTTCGCGGTACCTTCGACGGCGTCTACCAGCTGAATTCGGACGAGTATGGCCGCAAGGCTGGTGGCGCCATCACGCTGCAGAGTACGGCTGGGGGCGCGCGGCTGCCCGCGGCGTACGGGGGTCTGGGCGCCTCGTCTGGGGGATTGGTCGTCGACCACGACACGGTGGCGGGTCTCGGTCTCGTCAACAACAAGTTCCTAAACAGTTCCGATCTGCTGGCCACCAGCCCCAACAAGGGTCTGCGCGTGCTTGGCGACCGCTGGCACCCGATCGCCGGCGGAGTCGCATTTGCAACGCCGGTACGGCCTTGCGATAGCGACCATCGAGGCTGCGCTAATTTCGGAGGCTACGGCGACCAGGATCGTTCGGACCTCGAGTTCCCTGAATTCAACAGCCGCCTTGATTTCATCCGCGAAGCGTATGTGCGCAACACGATCCCGCTTGAAGACGGCAAGACTCTGTTCCTCAAGCTCGGCAAGCAGCAGGTGGTGTGGGGTCGTACCGACCTATTCCGCGTGCTCGACGTCATCAATCCAGTCGACTATTCGCGCAACAACATCTATGACGAGCTGCAGGACATTCGTATCCCGATGTGGATCGCGCAGGCTGAGTACCGCATGGGTGCTGGCGACATCCTGCAGGAGCGCAACCTGCAGGTGATTTGGAACTTTGACAAGTTCAGGCCGAACAACCTCGGGCAGTGTGGCACGGCCAACGTCATCCTCGATGCCGGCTGTTTCTTCCGGGGCATGAAGAACCTCTGGGACAACGGTGGAACGGTGGCCAACTTCGCCAACGTTGCACCTGACACGCTGCTGGCTACCAACTTTGGCCCCGGACAGATTGGCCTGAACAGGGTGCATTTGCCCAGCTGGAACCTCAAGAACACGCAGCTTGGCATCAAGTTCGAGGGCGTGACTCAAGGAGGCGTGTCGTTCTCGCTGAATGCGCTGACCTTTCGCTCGCAATTGCCTTCGCTGCACGGCGGGAAGCGCGCAGTGAATGCATTCACCGGTGAGTTTCGCAACGCATGGCCCTACCTGATTTCGTTCGACATGGAGTTCCCTCGGGTTCACCTGATCGGCGGGTCCATGGACGTTGCCTTCGAGAGCATTGGCGCTGCGGTGCGTATGGAGGCCGCGGTAACCAAGGGCGAAGAGTTCGCCAACACACTGAAGCCGCAGCTCTATTCGAAGAACGAGGTCTTCAGAAGCGTCATCGGGATCGACCGGCCGACCTTCGTGCCGTTTATCAGCACATCGCGCACGACGCTTTTCTCGGGGCAGATTTTCTACCAGCACATCTTTGACCACCAACGCAAAACCGATCAGTTCGGCCCTGTTGGTATGCCCGACTGGGAAGACAACGTCATCGCTACCTTGCTGGTCAAGGCATTCCTGATGAACGACCGCCTGAGCCCGCAGGTGATTTTCGCGCGCGACTTTCAGGCCAGAGCGATGGCTGCTGCGCCCTCGGTGGAGTGGCTGTTCAGCGACAAATTGAAGTTCACCATCGGTGGCAACTTCAAGTTGGGAGGCATCGGTCGCGACAAGTTCGACGATTGCCGTGCCTGCAATCCGTGGGGGCCGTTCACTGCGCCTATCGGTGACAGCAACCCGACCACCGCATTTTCGCGTGGGCTCGGCGGGTTCGAGCCGCTCGGGCGCTTCCGTGCCGGTCCAATTGGCGCGGCCTTCAAGGAAGACGAGATTTTCGCGACGCTTCGCTACAAATTCTGAACATCAGGAGACATTTCATGAAGACAAAAATCACTGCCATCTCGCTGGTCTGCGGGTTGCTTTGCGGCGCCACGTTCGCGGCCACCGAAGCCGACGTCGAGGCCTCTTTCCGGCCATACAAATCGGGCGTGCCCAGCTTCCCCGGCTTGACCCCGGGCACCGTGGTCAGCAAGGCCAATGTTGATCAGTTCAAGGAGGCGCTCGACGAAGGCCTTTACACCATGGTGAAGAACGGCTGGACCGAACTGAAGGTGGGTGCAACCACCTCGTTCGAACTGGAGCCGAACTATGTCGAAGCGACCCGCAAAAACATCAACAAGGCCAAGCTCGGTGCAAAGACCGGCGAGATCACCGGCTTTGTCGCAGGTCGGCCGTTTCCCGAAGAGCCCAGCTTGAACGACCCGCTGGCCGGCGACAAGATCGCGTGGAACTACAAGTACGGCATCAACTGGGGCGACAACGCCGCCATCTATCCGTTCTACTGGAAGTACCGCAATCTGACCACCGGCCAGGTCGAGCGACAGATCAAGTTCAATTTCCATTTCCTGAACTTCCAGCACCGCGTTCGCCACGAGCCGATCCCCGAGGTGGTGCCTAACCCGGCCAACCTGTTCCGCGGCATCTACGTGAACGTGCTGGAGCCTCAAGATCTGAAGTACACCCAACTGTTGATCCAGATCAATGGAGACGACACCAAGTTGAGCGATGCCTACCTGTACCTTGGCTTCCAACGCCGCGTGCGACGTCTCGCCACCGCGCAAACGACGGATTCATTCCTCGGTTCCGATCTGATGATCGAGGACTTCGAGGGCTACAACGGTCGCATCTCAGACATGAAGTGGACGTACAAGGGCACCAAGAACATCCTGATGCCTTACTACAACCACAACGATCAGAAGCTCGCGACCGACATGCCGCCCGAGGCCGACGGCTACAAGTTCATCAACTTCGGCGGGCTTGGCGGATGCTTCCCCGACATCACCTGGCAGTTGCGCAAGGTGTACGTGGTTGAAGCCTCTCCGGTGAACCCGTCGCACCCGGTCAGCAAGCGCGTGCTCCACATCGATGCGCAGGTCTACAACATCAACCGCACGCTGATCTACGACAGAAAGGGTGAGCTTTGGAAATCCTGGACCATCGGCAAGTCGCATCCCGACCACCATCTGCCGATCAACAAGGGCAGTGGCATCGCCATCGACGATTCGTTCTCTATGGTTGACGTGCAGAGCAAGCACTGCACGACTGGCCAGTTCAAAGGCCAGATCGACCCGAAGCTGAATCCGCCTAGCCTGTTCCAGGTGCAGAACCTGCGCGGTGGTGATTGAGTCGATTGAGACTTGGGTTGGAGGATATTAAATCGGGCCGAGATGCCGGTTCATCACTGATACCGGTGGCCCCACCCAACTCCCGTCCCGTTCCCTCAGGGACGGGACGCAGGAATGTCCGCACCCGCCGCTTCTGACGTGAGATTTACAAACGCGGAGCGCACAGTTCGACTTTGAGGTGAGACTGTTCCCACCTTTATCTCACCGCGTGATCCATCACGCTGGCCATGCGTGCATCGCGAAGGCGTTGACCAGAAACTCGATCATCAGGCGGACCTTGGGCGAGACGAACTTGCGTGAAGGGTAGACCGCGTAAACGCCCAGTTCGACGGAGCGCCAAGCCGGCATCACCTCAACCAGCGTACCGGCCAGCAGGTCTGGTCCCACCAGGAAAGTGGGTTGCAGGACGATGCCCTGGTGGCGTAGTGCGGCCACGCGACAGGTGTCGCCGCTGTTGGTTCGCAGGCGCGGCGTCACCTTCACCGATGCCACGCCCTCGCGCCCGGTGAACTCCCACTGGTCGCCCATCGAGAACAGGCTGTAAGCCAGCACATCGTGATTTGCGAGGTCAGCGGGTTGCTCCGGCTGCCCGCGCGCTTGCAGGTAAGCGGGCGACGCGCACAGCACCAACCGTGTCGAGGTGAGTTGCCGACTGATGAGGGACGAGTTGGGCAAGCAGGCGATGCGAACGGCCATGTCGAAACCCTCTTCGACCAGATCAACCACGCGGTCGGCCAGCGTCACGTCAAGCAGCACCTTCTGGTGCTGGGCCATGAACTCCGGCCACAGCGGTGCGAGGTGCAGCAAGCCGAAGGAGAAGGGCACGTTGATGCGCAACAGGCCACTGGCCTCGCCGCTGCGCGAGGTGATCTCTGCTTCGGCCTCGTCAACGCCGCCTAGCAGTTCGCGGCAGCGTCCGTGAAAGACCTCGCCTTCTGGGGTCAGCGAGAGCTTGCGTGTGGTGCGATGCAGCAGCCGGACGCCCAGCCGTGACTCCAGCTCCGCGACGTAGCGGGAGACCGCCGCCTTCGACATGTCTAGCGCGTCCGATGCCCTGACGAAGCTGCCGGCATCAACCACGGCGGCGAACACACGCATCTCCTCGAACCGGTCCATTTGTCTCACTTATCGGGATAGTTGATCTCATTCAACCATGTTTATCTCCTGGGTCGCAACTCATAAAGTC
Source organism: Burkholderiaceae bacterium (assembly GCA_965229345.1). GTDB lineage: Bacteria > Pseudomonadota > Gammaproteobacteria > Burkholderiales > Burkholderiaceae_C > PBB1. The sequence goes on along the minus strand of OZ245872.1, from coordinate 3,478,332 downwards.
TGGCCATCGACTTACTACCCAACGACCGGAGCACACCATGAGCAACGCCACCACTCCCCGCGCTATCCAACGCCTGCTGGCCAGCGACGCCGGCTGGGCTCCGCTGGCCCTGCGCCTGCCGATCGGCGTCATCTTCGTCGCGCACGGGGCGCAGAAGCTGTTCGGTGCCTTCGGCGGCTATGGCCTGGAAGGTACGGGCCAGTTCATGGCGTCGCTGGGCCTCGCGCCGGGTTACCTGATGGCCTTGCTGGCGGGCAGTGCCGAGTTCTTCGGGGGTCTGGCGCTGCTGTTCGGCCTCCTGGTGCGCCCGGCCGCTGCTGTCCTGGTATTCGCGATGGCCGTCGCCATCCTGTCAGTACACATCAGCCACGGTCTGTTCATGGCCAACAACGGCTACGAATACGCCTTGGCATTGCTGTCGGTCTCGGTATCGCTGCTGATCAGCGGCGCTGGCCGGCTGTCGGTCGACGCTGCGCTCGCTGCACGCACCACGGCTCGCTGACTAACCGAGCGATCCCCCAACCAGACAGGACACCCACATCATGCCTCGCCTGCCCAGCCTGTTCGTCTCGCACGGCGCGCCGACCTTCGCAATCGAGCCCGGCCTTGCCGGGCCGAAGCTGACCGCGCTGGGCCAGGCTCTGCCACGACCCCGCGCCGTGCTGGTGGTGTCACCGCACTGGATGACGCCCAGCCCACGTGTTGGCCTGGCCACCCGGCCGCAGACGATCCACGACTTCGGTGGTTTCGACCTGGCGCTCTACGAGATCGACTATCCGGTCGACGGCCACCCGGCACTGGCGCAGCGTGCGCTGGAATTGCTGGCCGACGCCAATTGGTCCCCGCAGTCGGACGAGCGCCGCGGCTTGGACCATGGGGCTTGGGTACCGCTGCGGCACCTCTACCCCGAAGCTGACGTACCAGCCTTCCAGGTCTCGCTGCCGTCGCGTCTGGACGGTGACAGCGCCTGGGCGTTCGGCGCGGCACTGGCACCGCTGGCCGACGAGGGCGTGCTGATCGTGGGTTCCGGGAGCCTGACGCACAATCTCGCCGAGTTCCGCACAGGTGCTGGAAGCGACGAATCCTATGCCGCGGAATTTGCCGCCTGGGTGCGCAATGCCGTCGTTGAGGGGGACAGCGCCCTGCTGCGCCAGACGCTGGCGTTGGCGCCACATGCACGTCATGCGCACCCGACCCCTGAGCATTTCTGGCCGCTGCTTGTGGCGGCAGGGGCAGTTGCTTCAGCCTTGCCGGCCAAGGTAATCGAAGGTGGCATCACCCACGGCGTGCTGTCGATGGACAGCTTCTTGTTCGGCGCGGCCTGATCGAGGAAGACCCCATGAACACACACGACCTCATCGTCCAGAGACCCTCTGCGCCCAAGCCGAGCAGTTCAAAGATCAACTGCGCCTGGCAATCAAGCTCGCGCCCAAGGCCGCCATAGAAGCATTTCAGCGCGGCAGCAATAGCTTGCATCCACACGTCAAGCGGTACTGCACTTGGGCGCTGGCGCTGCAATCAATCGAGAATGCGGCCTAACCCCTAATGCAACACACGACGCGCCGAGACAGGCTTCCATTCCAGACAGCGAAAGGGACGATTGTGAACATCATGTCCGGGCCAAAGCCAGAAGTTCGTCGACTGCTCCTGACCTTGCCTTTCGTCGGAGCGATGCTGTACCTGCTGAGCGACTTCAAGCGACCGTCCTTCAACGTCACAGAAGTTGACATCGCGCAAGCAAAGGCGCTCATCTCGGCGGGCGCGTTGATCGTCGATGTTCGAGAGAAGGAGCAGTTTGAGTATCGCCACATCCCCGGAGCGCTGCTCATTCCTCTCGCCATGCTCAGGGTAGCAGTGCCCGCGACAATTGCGTATGCCAAAGACAAGGCGGTTCTTGTGTATTGCGGCGATGGCCTGACCCACGGTCCGGAGGGAACTGCAATCCTGAACAAGGCGGGTTTTGCTCAAGCGGTGAATTTGAAGCCTGGCATCGAGGGTTGGGGCGCTGCTGGCCTGCCCGTAAAAACAGGCTCAGCCTGAGCGCGGCTCGCCAGGTGCGTCCTCACACCGCTCTCAAACGACAGATTGCCTGCGCAGGTACTGAGCTGCGACTTCGTGCAGCAGCCCAGCACCTGCGTTAGCTAACAGATGGTCCGACTCAGTACCGCCCTGTGTGCCCTGTTGCTGACGACCACGGCGGGTGCGCAGACCACCACCACTTTGTACAAATCGGTGGGCCCAGACGGAAAAGTCGTCTACAGCGATCGCCCAGACCCTGGAGCTCGCGACGCAAGAACTTTGAGATTCCAGAACCTACCGGCCAGTCCGCTGTCCGCGGAAACACTGGCCTATGTGGCGCAACTTCAGAAGTCTGCGGATCAGCGGGCTGCTGCTGCGCCTGTGGCCGAGGTCTTGCTCTTCTCCGCGACGTGGTGCGGTTACTGCAAACAGGCAAAAAGCTACCTGGCCAGCAAGCAGGTGGCGTATCGCGAGATCGATATTGATAGCAAGCAAGGCCTCGCTGCATACGCCCAGGCGGGCGGCCGATCGGGCGTACCGCTGCTGGTAGTCAACGGGCAGCGCGTATCGGGCTTTTCCGCTGCCGCGTATGACGCACTGCTTTTCAGGTCCAAGTAGTTCTGGCGACGGGCCGATTAAGTCAGCCGTGTCACGAGCGTGGCCGCCGCAGGATGACAACTGATCCAGCAGGCTCTCCGTTCTAGCGTCCGCTTAGCGAACTGCCCTGCCACACCTTAATTGGTCAAGTCTGTGGCGATGCTGACTGATCATTCTTCGCCTACCGCAGCGCGCAACCGCTTACTTGTACAGCACCTGTTGCCTGATGTTTTTCCATACCGGAAGCAGGGCGGCCTTGTACTCCTTGAGGAATGCAGCAGGGCAGACATTGCCTGGGCTCTTGTCGTCTAGCGTGCGCCGAACCTTCAGGACCCGTCCTTGAACGCGGTAGCTGCTCTCATACGAGACGGCGGGCGAGTTGAAAGCCGTGGCACTTGGCAAGGAGAGGACGCTGAGCTTCTTCGGCAACGTGATCTCGAACTCTTCCTGCGTGAAGCCGCTCGAGCACGCACCGTCGAAGTCACCCATCGGCATGGCAGCTTGCTGGGCAAAGTGAGCGACCGGCGCCATGTTGAAGAACAGTGGGGTGACATAGAACGCCCCGGAACCCGGGTAGGCAATGAGATTGAATACCTTGAACGTCGCCTCGAATTCGTAGTGGTCGCTCATCGACGTCACATCACCCCGTGTGAAGACCCCCTCTGCCTCCAGCTGCATGCCGCGGAAGTAGTTCTTGACCGCTTTCTCCACATCGTCGGCAGACATGTCTTTCAGGCTGCGCCTAGCCGCGACTGCAAACATTCCGAACTCGCTGACGACAACATGACCATCTGCTGAGCCGTCTTCATGAATGACGAGCTTGGTCTTCATGATTTGTCGGTTGGTGCCTCGCTTGTCCGCTGGCGTCCTTGTCGGCATGTTGCCGGAGGCAGCCATGAGAACTGGCTTGTCCTGCACTGAGAGGCCAAGCATCCCGAACGGCATCCCCATATCGGTCGAGTCGACGAAGGTGTTGAGCGACGGCAGGTAGTTGATGACGTGATTAACGAGGGAGGCGATGGGAACCTCAGGCAACTGATAAATGTTGGTCGCGTTGACCAGCGCCTGTTCGCTTGGAATGGCCTTGGCTGCCAGCAAGGCTTGCAGCAGCGTTGCGTGGTCTTTGCAGTCACCCATCTTGTTGTCCAGCACGACGTCAAGATCCCGTGGGACGATGGCTCCGAGCCCGACGCAGTTGCCCGCGTAGGTGATGTTCTGGTTTACCCACTCGTACAGGGCTCGTGCCTGCTGCGGCGCACCGGTTTTGCCCACGGTCAACTCATCTGCAAGCTTCTGTATTCGGGGCGTGACCGCCGCCTTGGTGCTGGCGCGATCGATGTAGCTTTTGGCGACCTCGGCGTAGGAGGTGAAACTGGAATAGAGATATCCCGGCTCGGAATCGACGCTGTAAACAGAGAAATCAGTCCGCTCGCTCTTGATCGGCTGCTTGTTCGTATAGCTCCACTCGACGTGCTGCCGACCGTCCTTGACGCTGACCGTTTCGGCCATGCCGCGGGACTTGAAGCGGGCATTCATCGACACGGGCGCATCGATCGTCACCTTCACATCGCCGTAGGGGACGTTTCGCGGATACGTACCCATCAGCGAAATCTTTCCGGGAAACCAAGCTTGCGTGGTGGTTAGCTTGTACGAAATGACCACGGTGTCGCCGACCGCCACTTCTGGAAACACCACTGAAGTGCTGTTGTAGTCGGAGAAGATGGGGCCGCTGCCATCCTGACCACCCTCGGTATGAACCTGGAAGTTGGATTTGGGGACATCCAATCGCCGTCCGTCGGGCTTGCGCGTGTAAGCCTCAAGGATCTCAAGCGTCTGTGCGCTCTTGCTGTAAGAAACGTTCGCCCGTTTCAAATCCTCAAGCGCCGATTCCCTCAGGATCTTGGTGGCCAGCGTGAAAGTCGCTTGCTCTGTCCCGTCGGCCTCAATGATGTGTTCTTGCGTTTGCTGCTCGAGGCGCCAGGCAACGTCAGGCGAATCTTGAGTCTGCGAGTGTGCGAGTCCACTCATGGTGAGCGCGGCAGTGAGGACTACCAGGGAGACACCCATCCGGAACATGCAAACTCCCTCTTTTATGCGGGTGCACAAATCGTAACGGGGAAAATGGCGGCATTCGGTGCGCTTTCCGACCGGCTCGGCCGGAACCCGCGCGGGTGCCTTCATCCCATAGGTTCTCGGTCTCTGCATATGAGTCGCCACATGCGGCGCGGAGAGCCTTCAGGATCGGAACTGCTGCGGTGATGCGCTGACCGGGCCTGAGCCAGTAGTTGCAAGGTACTTTCCCGAAAACGTCGGACCGCCCGCTCCGAAGCTGGGACAAGGCGTTCTTTCGGGGGGGGCGCGTGCCTCGTGCTGAGCCGACCGTCATGCGCTCAGCGGCAGCAAGGGTCTCAGCGGTCACTCGCCCAGCGATTACAGCGCCCAGGCCGCGCATTCGGCCAGCTCACGCTGATGCGAGGCGCGCCAACGATTTCCCTGCAAAGCCCAAACAATTTCCCTGTTCGGCCTGAATTAATTCCCTATTCCATTTGCAGCGGAATATCAGTGGATCGGCCTGCAAGTCGCGCCGTGACTCACTCTCCGCTCGGTAGATGTGCAGGCAGGTGCCCCCAAACGTTTCAAATTCCCTGTAAATTTCTCTGATGTCGGGAATTCGCTTGTGAGAGTGGTTCGCTCGAGACTCGGCCCACCGCCAACCATTTCAACGGGCCGGCACCACAAGTGCTGGCCCGTTTCATTTGCGGATCGACATCGCGGTAATTGAGTGCGGTGGCGAGATCCCGAGCACCTCAACGACGGTCGATGACGTCTGGCGTGAGTGATGCCACGGCCTGATAGTGAGTGAGGAACACCTGGCCATTGAGCCGGTTCAGGAAGTCCGTGCGCTGGAGGTGATCCATCACCGGCCCCTTCACCTCCGACAGGTGCAGCGCAATGCCCGCATCGCGCAGTCGGTGACCGATGGACTCCAGGCTTTCGAGTGCGCTGGCGTCGATGTCGTTGATGGCCGAGCATTGCAGCACCACGTGACGCAGCTCGGGCTGTGTCGCTGCAGCGTCGTTCACCCGGTCTTCGAGGCTGCGTGCATTTGCGAAGTACAGGCTCTCGTCGACGCGCAGGCTCAGCAGCGCCGGGCTGACGACCACCTGGTGGCGCAGCACATTGCGGAAATGCTCGGTGCCCGGCACCCACCCCACGATTGCGATGTGCGGTCGGCTGGTGCGCCACAGGTACAGCGAGAGCGACACGCCCACGCCGACCAGCAAGCCCGTCTCCACGCCCACCGTCAGCGTTGCCAGCAATGTCGCTGCCACCGCCAAGAAGTCGGGCTTGGAGTACACCCAGGTGCGTCTGAGAATGCCGAAGTCAACCAACGACAGCACGGCGACGATGATCGTGGCCGCGAGGGTTGCCTGGGGCAGGTAGTAGAGCGCAGGCGTCAGTAGCAGCGTGGCCAACAGGATGCCCAGGGCCGTGAATACCCCGACTGCCGGCGTCTGGGCACCGGCATCGAAGTTGACAACGGATCGAGCGAAGCCGCCAGTGACTGGAAAGCCTCCGGTGAACGCTGCGCCCATGTTGCTCGCACCCAGCGCGACCAGTTCCTGGCTGGGCTCGATGCGCTGGCGGCGCTTGGCCGCTAAGGTCTGTCCGACCGACACCGATTCAACGAAGCCCACCACGCTGATCAGCAGCGCAGGCACCGCCAGCTCGTGCCACAGCGCCATGTCGAAACTCGGCCAGGTCAGGGGCGGCAGGCCCTGCGGGATGGTGCCGACGATCTTCAGTCCCTGCTCCTGCCAGCCCAGCCACCAGGTGAGCAGGGTCGTGACGGCCACGGCCGCCACCGGTCCGGCCTTGGTGATGATGTCTGCGGGTCTGGCTGCCATGCCCCAACCCATCAGCAACGGCTTCAAGCCCTGGCGGACCCAGAAAAGGAAGGCCGTGGCCAGCACGCCGACCGCCAGCGTCAGCAGGTGCGCGTGGGGCGCTTGCCGGGCCAGCGCGAGCAGCACGCCCACGAAGTTGTGCCCCTCGGCATTCACGCCCATCAGCGTCTTCAGCTGGCTGGCGGCGATCAGCAGCCCGGAGGCAGAAATGAAGCCCGAGATCACCGGATGGCTCAGGAAATTGGCGATGAACCCCAGGCGCAGCAGACCCATGGCCAGCAGCATGGCACCGGACAGAAAGGCCAGCGTGATGGCCATCGGCCAGTACAGGGCCGAGCCGGGCGCGGCATGCTCGCCCAACGCCGCCGCTGTCATCAGCGACACCACGGCCACCGGGCCGACGGCCAGCACCCGGCTGCTGCCGAACACGGCATACAGCAGCAGCGGTGCGATGCTGGCGTACAGACCCACTTCGGGCGGCAGACCGGCCAGCAGGGCATAGGCCAGGCTCTGCGGAATCAGCATGATCGTCACGATCAGCGCTGCCACGCCGTCGCCGATGAAGGTATCGCGGTCGTAGTGTCGCGCCCAGGCCAGTACCGGCAGGCCGGGCAGCCAGCGACGCCAGCGTGCGGCCAGGGGCATCAGCCCACCATCTCGGGCTGTGCCATCCATTCACGCCCCTTGAGCATGGCATCCCAATACAGCTGGGGCAGGATGCGTTCCTTCAGGTACCAGGCCAGCGCCGAAGGTCGCGTGCCATCGATCAACCATTTCGGGAAACTGGGCGAGACCTTGCCGCCATAGGTGAACTCGGCCAGCACGATCTTGCCGCGCTCCACGGTCAGCGGGCACGAGCCATAGCCGTCGTACTGGGCCTCACCCTGGGCGGCACCACGGGCTGCGAGCAGGTTGTGCGCCACCACGGGCGCCTGCTTGCGTGCTGCTGCCGCGGTCTTGGCGTTGGTGGTGTTGGCAACGTCGCCGAGCGCGTAGATGTTGGCAAACACCTTGTGGCGCAACGTGCCGGGATCGACGTCGACCCATCCGGCCGCATCGGCCAACGGGCTGACGCGGATGAAGTCCGGAGCGCGTTGAGGCGGCACCACGTGCAGCATGTCGAAGTCGCGCGTGATTCGCTCCTTCGTGCCGTCGGCGCGGGTCGTCATGAAGGTGGCCTTCTTCTCCGGGCCGTCGACAGCCACCAGGGTCTGGCCAAAGTTCAGATGGATGCCGTAGGCCTTCACGTACTCCATCAACGCCGGCACGTAATCGGACACGCCGAACAGCACTGCGCCGGCGTTGCAGAACTGGATGTCGATGTCCTTCAGCACCTGGCTGCGGCGCCAGTGGTCGGACGACAGGTACATCGCCTTTTGCGGCGCACCGGCGCATTTGATCGGCATCGGTGGCTGCGTGAAGATCGCCTTGCCCTGGCGCAACTGCTGCACCAATGCCCAGGTGTAGGGAGCCAGGTCATAGCGGTAGTTGGAAGTGACGCCGTGGCGCCCCAGCGTCTCCGTCAGGCCTTCGATGCCGTTCCAGTCGAGCTTGAGTCCCGGGCACACCACCAGCTGCTTGTATTTCACGACCCGGCAGCCATCGAGGATCACGCCATCGTGCTCGGGTTCGAAGGCGGCCACGGCCGATTTGATCCAGTGCACGCCGCGCGGAAGCACCGAAGCCATTGTCCGCGCCGTGAAGGCGGCGTCGAAGATCCCTGCACCCACCATCGTCCAGCCGGGCTGGTAGTAATGGATATCGGCCGGGTCGATGATGGCGATGTCGAGCTTCGGGCGGCGCGCCAGCAGGCTGGCGGCCACCGCGATGCCCGCGGCACCACCACCGACGATGACGATGTCATGGGTGGCATGGGCCACTTCGACTGGTGTCTTGCCACCGTTGACGATGCGTCGAACCACGCCTGTCAGGTCGTATCCCGAGTGCGCCGAGCGCTCGATGATCTGCGGCAACGGCAGCGTGCCGGCTTGCGACAGCGCCCACATCGTGGTCGACCGCATGCCGGTGCGGCAGAAGGCCAGTACTGGCTTGGGGAGTTCGTTCATCAGCCTGCCGAAGGCCCGCCCCTGTTCATCGGTGACCTTGCCCGACTCCGCCGGCAGATGGCGGATCTCGAGGCCATGCGCCTGGGCGGCGCGCGCGAGCTCGTCGTACACGGGCTGGTCAGCGCTTTCGCCGTCGGGTCGGTTGCAGATGACCGCGCGGAAGCCCGCGTCGGCGATCGCGCGCATGTCGGTCGTGGTGATCTGGGGCGCGACCGACAGTTCGGCGGTCAGGGCTTTGATGTCCATAGGCTTGTCTCCGGGTGGGGCCTCTTGGCGAGGCTCTGTATCAGGGCTCGATCAAACGGCGTTCAGCGGAATCTTGATGTACCTCGTGCCGTTGCTTTCGGGTTCGGGCAACTGGCCGGCGCGCATGTTGACCTGTACCGACGGCAGGATCAGCGTAGGCATGTCGAGCGTGGCGTCACGCGCATGACGCATGGCGACGAACTCTTCCTCGCTGATGCCGTTGCGCACGTGCACGTTGCGGGCGCGCTCGTCGGCCACGGTGCTGACGAACTGCACCTCGCGGCCGCCGGGTTGATAGTCGTGGCACATGTAGAGCAGCGTCTCGGGCGGCAGGCTCAGCACCTTGTTGATGGAGCGATAGAGCGTGCGCGCATCGCCTCCGGGAAAGTCGCAGCGCGCCGTTCCGTAATCGGGCATGAACAGCGTGTCGCCGACGAAGGCAGACAAGGTCCTGTCGGCATCGTCATCCGTGCTCACCAGGTATGTCATGCAGGCCGGGGTGTGGCCCGGGGTGTGCATCGCGCGGGCCCGAAGGCTGCCGATGCTGAAACCCTCGCCATCGGTGAAGAGGTGATCGAACTGGCGGCCGTCGCGGGCAAAGTCGCTGCCCGCATTGAACAGCTGGCCGAACACGTACTGCACCGTTTTGATGTGCTCGCCGATGCCGAGCTTGCCGCCCAGATGCCCCTTCAGGTAGTGCGCTGCCGAGAGGTGATCGGCGTGGACATGGGTTTCCAGGATCCACTCCACGGTGGCGCCCAGTTCACGCACGCGTGCGATCAACCGGTCGGCGCTGGCATGCGAGGTGCGGCCCGACTTGGGGTCGTAGTCGAGCACGCTGTCGATGAGCGCGCAGCGCTTCGTCGCGGTGTCGAGCACGAGGTAGCTGACGGTCCACGTGCCGGGATCGAAGAAGCCTTCGACATGGAGAGAGGTTCGCGCGTTCATGGATCTGTCGGCCCGTTCAGCGGCGCTGGACCGCACAGGTGTTGATGCGCAGCAGCGAATACAGAGGGCAGATGCCCACGATGCCGGTGATCAGCGGAACGGCGCCGAGGTAGCCCCAGGCGCCGATCACATTCGTGGCCGCCAAGCCGATCAGGATCAAGCCGGCACCGACGCGCAGCGCGCGGTCCAAGGGGCCTTCGTTCTTGTGCATGAGGGGTCTCCCGCAAGTGGTTGGGGCTGAATTGGCAGCGTCGATGGCACTGCCGCACACAATGACACTTCAAGACGCGTGCCAGCCGGTCGATCAGCCTGGGAAACGCTGTAACTCGTTGATATGTAGAAACATTGACTCGACAAGCCCGGAGACGACGTGTTCGAGTAACTGCCATCTGGTCCAACTGGCAGATCAAATTGGCAGCTCAGGCGCTGCGGTTGGCAGACATGGCAGCGTGACGCACAATCGCCCGCACTCTGCAGATCCCCATGCTGAACATCACTCCCGCGTCCACTGCGAAGGCCTCTGCCGACGAACCCGGCGGGCTGAGTGCTGCTCCCCAGGTGCAGGCCCTGGTGTCGTTCCTGGAGCACGAATCGCAGCCGATGATCGTGCTCGACCCCGACTACAACATCCTGGCCGCGAACACCGCCTACCGGCGGCAGTTCGGGGCGGTGGACAAGCCCTTCATCGGCCACAAGTGCTTTCGCATTTCCCACCACTACGAAGTGCCCTGCGATCAGGCCGGCGAGCACTGCCCGATGAAGCGGGCCTTCGAGCTCAAGGGGCCCGACCGCGTGCTGCACATCCACCACACGCCGCGCGGCCCCGAGCATGTGGATGTGGAACTGCGGCCGATCCTCGACGCTGAAAGAGCCGTGGTGGCATATGTCGAGCGCTTGTCGACGGTGCGCCATGCGTCGGCGCGCCCCAGTGCCGATGGCCTGGTGGGCCGCTCGCCCGCCTTCAATGCCGCACTGGCCGCGGTGCAACGGGTCAGCGCCTCGATGCTGCCGGTGCTGCTGCTCGGCGAATCGGGCACCGGCAAGGAACTGTTTGCCCGTGCCGTGCACGAGGCGAGCGACCGCGCCGGCGGACCTTTCGTGGTGGTGGATTGCTCGGGTCTCACCGAAACCCTGTTCGAGAGCGAACTCTTCGGCTACGAGAAGGGTGCGTTCACTGGGGCGACTGTGCGCAAGAAGGGGTTGGTCGAAACAGCGCAGGGGGGCACGCTGTTTCTCGACGAGATGGGCGATGTGCCGCTGTCGATGCAGGTGAAGCTGCTGCGCCTCATCGAGTCGGGAACCTTCCGTCGGGTCGGCAGCGTCGAGACCCAGCAGGCCGACTTCAGGTTGGTAGCCGCCACGCATCAGCCGCTGCGGCAGATGGTGGCCGACGGCCGGTTCCGGCAAGACCTGTACTACCGCATCGCGGCGTTCCCCATCCACTTGCCGCCGCTGCGCGATCGCGCGGACGACATCCCGATGCTGGTGGATTCATTTCTGCAGCGCGGTGACGCCACCCAGCACCGCGTGTCGGTGGCGCCGGAGGCCATGGCACGGCTGCAGGCGCACGATTGGCCCGGCAACATCCGGGAACTGCGCAACGTGCTCGACCGAGCGCGCCTGTTCGCCGACGACGGCATCGTACGCGTCGAACACCTGCCTGACGAATGGGGCAACGCGCCGCCGACCGCACCCACTGCGGCGCCGGCTGATGGTCCGGTGCGTGGCCGGGCGCTCCCCGCCGACTTCGATCTGGCGGTACAGATCGCTGCGTTTCAAGGAACCCGGCGCGAGCTCGCCGCCCGACTGGGCCTGAGCGAGCGCACCCTCTACCGCCGACTGAAGGCGCGAGGCCTGGCCTGAGGCAGGGTCGTGCCGAGCCCACCGCCTGCGCGATCGACCTGACCCACACCTTCCCCCCGCTCCGAGGCCAACCCCATGGGCATCTTGGCGTAGCGCGGCCCGCTCAACAGGAGCCGCCTGCAGTCGCTGGCGAACGGTGTGCCGTCCGCGCGGCAGGATATTCTGAAAACACCCGGCATCGCCTGAAATTCGACATGTTGTGCCGCGCCAGGGTTCTTAGAGTCTGGGTGCATGGATGTGCAGCCCACTCTCTCCCCCACCGTCGCCACATGGGCGTCGCCCGCCATGTTGAGTCCGCACAGGGAGAAGACGGAATCGGTCCCGACGACCGTTGACGATTTTCTGGTCGCGGCATTGCGGGCCGAGGGGGTGCGAGTCATCTTCGCCCACCCGGGCCCGGTCGGCATGCCACTGTTCGACCGCCTGGATCGCAGTGACATCGATGTGGTCTTCCTGAGGCACGAACAAAGTGCTGCGCATGCAGCCGACGGCTACGCTCGCACGTCTGCCGATGCCGCTGTGGGTGTCTGCCTGGTCACTGCCGGTGCGGGGGTCTCCAGTGCGATCACCGGTATCGCCACGGCCCACCTCGATTCCATTCCCTTGGTCGTGCTCGTGGTGCAGGGCGTGTTGGATGGCAGCGAGGTCGTGGACTCGATGGGCGTGACGCGGTCCTGCGTCAAGCACAGCCTGGTGCTTTCCGATGCAGACCAGCTCGAAACCGTCGTGAAGAAGGCCTTTCACCTGGCTCGCACAGGCCGGCCCGGACCGGTGTTGATCGAGTTCACGGCCGAGGTGCTGGGTGCGATCCGCACGCGTCCGTTCGATTACAGCGGCGCGGTCGTGATCCCGGCGTACCGTGTCAATCGCCCACCACCCCGGAACCAGATCCGAATTGCCGTTGAAGCCATCCGGGATGCGAAGCGGCCGCTCATCTACTACGGGGGTGGGGTCATCGCTGGGAACGCGCACCTGCAGCTGCGCGCGCTGGCCGAGCTGACCGGTGCGCCGGTGACTGGCACGCTGATGGGCCTGGGGGCGTTCGACGCCACGCATCCGCAGTGGCTCGGCATGCTGGGCATGCATGGCTTGTACGAGGCCAACATGGCGATGCAGCATTGCGACGTGCTGATCGCGATCGGGGCGCGTTTCGACGATCGGGTGATCGGTGACCCGGTGGACTTTGCCCGGCCACAGCGTCGGATCATTCACATCGACATCGACCCGACCTCGATCGACAAGCGTGTGGCGGTGGACATCCCGATCGTGGGGCACTGCGGGCGGGTGCTCGATGCCTTGATCGCGCAGCTGGGTGAGCACCCCGGCGTGGCGGCTGCGCAGGGGGATTGGTGGCAGGTGATCGGTGGTTGGCGTGCCGCGCGCTGTCTGGTCTATCCGCGGGCGTTGCAGGCGATCAAGCCGCAGCGCGTCATCGAGGTGCTGTCGAATTTACCCGGTGCGGGTGACTTCATCGTCACCTCGGATGTCGGCCAGCATCAGATGTGGACGGCCCAGTATTTCCAGTTCCGTGAACCACGGCGGTGGGTCAATTCCGGCGGGCTGGGAACGATGGGTTATGGCCTGCCGGCAGCGATCGGAGCCGCGACAGGCCACCCCGGCAGGACGATCGTGTGCGTCAGCGGCGATGGCAGCATCCAGATGAGCAGCAAGGAGCTGATCACCTGCCTGCAATATGGTTTGCCCATCAAGATCATCTGCCTGAACAACAGCCAGCTCGGGATGGTGCGGCAGCAGCAGGACCTCTATCACGGGCGACGCCGTTCACACAGCTACATGGAGGCCCTGCCGGACTTCGTGGCCCTGGCCGAGGCCTATGGTCATCGCGGTGTGCGGATCACGGCCGACAACCAGCTGGCGCCGACGCTGCACGAGGTGTTCAGCGACCGCGAGCGGCTGGTGTTTGTCGATGTGGTCGTCGATCGCAGCGAGAACGTCTACCCGACCCTGGCGCCAGGGCGTCCCCTGACCGACATGCTGCTTCGCGCCCCGGTTGCCGCCGAGGACTTGTGACGTTTCAATTGACGCGCGTCAGCGGAAGTGCAGTCTTGTAGCGGACCTGCTTCAGCGCGAAGCTGGAGCGTATCTTCTCGACTTCCTTCATCGGCGAGAGCTGCTCGATGATGAAGCGCTCCAGCGCGGCGATGTCGGGCATGGCGACACGGATCAGGTAATCCGCATCGCCGCTCATCAGGTAGCACTCCATCACCTCGTCGTGGGCTCCGATTCTGGCTTCGAACGAGTCCAGCGCCGCCCGCGTTTGCTGCTTCAGGCTGATCGAGATGAAGACGTTCAGATGGAGCCCGAGCTGATGGGCATCGAGCAGCGCCACATATTGGCGGATGGGCCCCTGGCTTTCGAGTGCACGCACACGCGCCAGGCAGGGCGACGGTGACAGGTGCACGCGTTTGGCCAGCTCGACATTCGACAGGCTCGAATCGGCCTGCAGTTCACGCAAGATCTTCAGGTCGATGGCGTCGAGTTGCATCATGCTGTCGGTGGTGTAAGGAAGGTCAGGAGGGCTGGGGTCGCACGACGTCCCAGGCGGTTCAAGTCAGAAACCCCAGCGCCCTGACCAGCAACGGAATCAGGAACGCCGTCGCGACGCTGTTGAGCGCCAGCGCCAGGGCGGCAAAGGCGCCGTTGACGGTGCCGACCTGCAGCGCGCGTGCCGTGCCCGCCGCATGCGCTGCGATGCCGACTGCGAAGCCGCGCACGGCCGGGTCTTCGATGCGCATCAGGTTCAGCAGGCCGCGCGCCATCATGGCGCCGCTGATGCCGGTGACGGCCACCGCCATCGCCGCCAGTGCCGGCACGCCGCCGATCCGCTCGGCCATGCTCATGGCAATCGGCAGTGTGGACGATTTCGGTGCCAGCGACATCAGCGTGGCGTGCGACGCGCCGAGCAAGCGCCCGATGGCCAGCGCAGACACGATCGCCACCGTCGAGCCCACCAGCACCGCCACGCCGATGGGCAGCCACATCGACTTCAAGCGCTCGAACTGCGCATACAGCGGTACGGCCAGTGCTACTGTGGCCGGGCCGATCAGGAAGTGGACGAACTTCGCACCCTCGAAGTACACGGGGTACGGTGTTGACGTGAAGTGCAGCACGCCCACCAGCCCCACCACCGAGAGCAGGATCGGGTTGACCAGCGAGTGCCCACCGCTGCGTGTGTACAGCCACAGCGCCGCCAGGTAGACCAGCATGGTCACCGTCAGCCACAGCAGCGGTGAACTCGACAGGAAGACCCAGACCCGGAACAGACCGACATCGGTCATCGGCTCACTCCGGCTCGCGGGCGGTGCCCGTGACGCGCAGCATCCAGCGCAGCGTGAGCGCGGTGGCGATCATGGTCACCGCCGTGCCCACGATGCAGGCGGCCATGAAGGGCAGCCACTCCCGCGCGATGCGGTCGAAGTACATCATCACGCCGGTGACGGCGGGGATGAACAGCAGCATCAGGTGGCGCAACAGCGCGTTCGCCGCATCACGCACCTCATCGGGCAACCCACCGCGCATCAGCAGGCCCACGAACAGCAGCAGCATGCCGACCAGCGGCCCGGGCACCGGCAGCGCAAGTGCCTGCACAGCGACCTCGCCAATCAACTGGCACACCAGCAGCAGTGCGAATCCGTGAACCATGGTGTCGTTTGTTTCCGGGTGGGCGGATGTTATCGCCTGGGGCTGTGGGTCGTTCCAGCGTCGGGTGTCGGGCCGCACACCCACTCGAATCGGGGGGGTGTCACGCCGTCGTCACGGTCGGTTTCTAAGGTGTGGTGTTTTGCATCCCACCACCTTGGAACCCTGCTGATGAACTCTCCTCTCCGCACCATCGCAGCGGCTGCCGCCGCACTGCTTGCTGCCGGCGCCGCGCACGCCGCTCCCAGCTTCGTCAACGGCCTGGCCATCGCCGCCAGCACCGGTGATCAGTTCGGCACCTCGGTGAACGATGGCCGCCTGGGCATGTTCTCCGACCTGTACTACGACCGCAGCCGCAACGAGTGGTGGGGTCTGTCGGATCGCGGCCCGGGCGGTGGCACCCTGTCGTACGAGACCCGGGTGCAGCGCTTCACGCTGGATGTGAACACCGTCACTGGCGCGATCTCCAACTTCCAGGTGGCGCAAACCATCAAGTTCAGCAGCGCCGGGGTGGCGTTGAACGGCCTGGCCCCAGCCGCCAGCAGTGTGGTGGGTACCGCCTTCGACCCGGAAGGCTTCGTCATCAACCCACGCAACGGCAACCTGCTGGTGAGCGACGAGTACGGTCCCTCGGTCTATGAATTCAACCGCAGCGGCGCCCTGGTTCGTTCTTACACCACGCCCGCGAACCTGGTTCCGAAGGTGGGCGCCACGCCCGACTACAACGCCGGCCCCACCACCTTGACCACGGGCCGCGAAGGCAACCGGGGCCTGGAAGGCCTGGCGATCAGCCCGGACGGCCGCTACGCCTATGCGATGCTGCAGAACGGCACGGTGGCCGACGGCAACCTCAACGGCGGCAACCTCGATCGCGGCATGTACAGCCGCATCGTCCAGTACGACACCACCACCGGCGAAGCCGTGGCGCAGTTCGCCTACCGCCTCGATGGCGCCGGGCCTGCGCCCGCCCAGGGCCGCGGTATCTCGGCCATCGTGGCGCTCGACGACCACCGCTTCATGGTGCTCGAGCGCAACAACCGGGGTGTGGGCGTGCCCAACGCCAACCTGTCCAGCCCCGACAAGCTGGTCTACACCATCGACATCACCGGTGCTTCCGACGTCAGCGGCATCGACCTCGACGCGCCGCTGCCTGCCGGCTACACGGCCGTGGCGAAGTCGGCCTCGCCGTTGCTGAACCTGGCTGCTGCGGCCACGCTGGCCGATCCGTCGCTCGCCGCGCTGGGCGGCCGCTCGCCCGAGAAATGGGAAGGGTTGACCGTCGGCCCCCAATTGCAGGACGGCTCGTTCATGCTGCTGGCGGGTACCGACAACGACTACTCGGTGACGCAAAACGGCAGCAATGTCCAGTTCGACGTCTACTACAACCCCACCACCGGGGCGCGCCTGCAATGCGATCTGGGCGGCATCACCAACTGCTACAGCATCGCCGCCAACGGCAATGTCGGAACCACGAACCTGGGCAACCTGCCTGCAGGCTATGCCTTGATCCCGGGCGTGCTGCATGCCTACAAGGCCAGCGCGGCCGATCTGGGTGGCTACACCGCTCCGGTGCCCGAGCCTTCCACTTACGCGCTGATGCTGGCCGGTCTGGCCGGCATCCTGGCGCGCAGCCGCCGTCGCAACGCCGCGTGAGCTAGGCCCTAGGGCGTCGCGTACATCACATTGATGCGCGCGACGTACTTCGGCACCGGGCCGTGCACCGGGCTGCCCACATGCAGCACCGATGCCGGCCCGAAGCCATGGCGAAAGAACAAGGCCGAGCCCTTGGCCGGCCGCACGTCATGGGTGCTGCCGTCGGGGCGGTACAGCCGGGTGTCGCCGCCTTGCACGCCGTCCTCGGAGCCGTTCAGGTAAAGCAGCATCGTCAGGCATGAGCGCAGGTGCGCAGGCCACTGCAGCATGCGGCAGCGCTCGGCGTCGAGCGAATAGCCGGGCCAGTCGCCGTCGGTGTGACGGTTGAACACATCGCCGTCGTCATAGCGGTACATGTTGAGCCGCTCCGACAGGCGCGGGTGCAGCGTCATGCCGTCGATGCGCGGCGGCAGCAACGCAGCCATGCGCGCAAACACCGGGCCGAGAAACTCGAGGTCGGCCACCCAGTGCACCGACTTGTTGATGCGCATGCCCGGTGGCGTGGCGATGCCCGGGGCCTCGTTGCGGTAGCCGAAGCGCTCGCTCGCTTCGACCACCGCGTCGGCCTCCGCGTGGCTCAGCAGTTGGCGGATCTCGAAGGCCAGCAGCCCGCCGAGTTCGATGTCGTGCCGCTGCGGGCACGGCGCACCTTCAGTGCCCAGCGTGAGCGCGGCGGGCGGTGTCGCGAAGGCGTGGATCGGCGTGTCCGGTACCACGCCGCCTTGCGGCAGCGAGCCCGGCAACAGCGCGACCGTGCGGTGTGCCGGCCAGGCCGGGCGGGTGCTGTCGACAGGGATCGCTCGGGCCATCGTGTGCGAGGAGGTCGTGGAGGGCGGGACAGCGGGGTTCGTGGGTGGGGGACGATCCGCGGCGCATTCATTGTCGGCGTGCCGCGCGCCACACGATTTTCCGTTGTTCTCCACAATCCGGCCCTCGGCCACCACCGTTCGAGGACCACCAGTGACTGCTTCAACCGACTACATCCCGCCCAAGGTCTGGACCTGGGACAAGGCCAACGGCGGCGAGTTCGCGAACATCAACCGACCGATCTCCGGGCCCACCCACGACAAGGTGCTGCCCGTCGGCCGCCACCCGCTGCAGCTCTATTCGATGGCCACGCCCAATGGCGTGAAGGTCACCATCATGTTGGAGGAACTGCTGGCCGCAGGCCATGCCGGCGCCGAGTACGACGCCTGGCTGATCCGGATCAACGCAGGCGACCAGTTCGGCTCGGGGTTCGTGGAGGTCAACCCGAACTCCAAGATCCCGGCGCTGCTCGATCGCAGCACGGCCCGCCCCATCCGCCTGTTCGAGTCCGGCTCGATCCTGCTGTACCTGGCCGAGAAGTTCGGGGCCTTTCTGCCCAAGGACATCGCTGCGCGCACCGAAACGCTGAACTGGCTCTTCTGGCAGATGGGCAGTGCCCCCTACCTGGGCGGCGGCTTCGGCCACTTCTATGCCTACGCGCCCAAGAAGTTCGAGTACGCGATCGACCGCTTCACGATGGAGGTGAAACGGCAGCTGGACGTCCTGGACCGGCGTCTGGCCGACAACGAGTACCTCGCCGGGACGGACTACACGATCGCCGACATCGCGGTGTTCCCCTGGTATGGCGCCCTGCTGAAGGGCACGATCTATGGCGCGGCGGAGTTTCTCAGCGTGCACGAGTACCGGCATCTGCAGCGCTGGGTCGACGCGATCTGGGCGCGGCCGGCCGTCAAGCGCGGGCGCATGGTCAACCGCACCTGGGGCGAGCCGTCGGAGCAACTCCACGAGCGGCACGAGGCCAGCGATTTCGACACCCGGACCCAAGACCGCATGCCGGCGTCGGGCACCTAGTCGGGCACGGATCGGCAGACCCAGGCGCCGCAGCATGGATCGACTGCAGGCCATGAACGCCTTCGTCACCGTGGTGGACTGCGGTGGATTCGCCAGCGCGGCCCGCCAGCTCGGGCTGTCGCCGCCGGTGGTCACGCGGGCCGTGGCCGAACTGGAAGAGCGGCTGAGCCTGCGGCTGCTCACACGCACCACCCGCGTGGTGCGTGTCACCGAGGCAGGCGCCCGTTTCGCCGACGACTGCCGGCGCATCCTTGCCGAGATCGACGAGGCCGAAGTGGCCGCCAGCGGCACCCATGCGGCCGCCCGCGGCACGCTGGTGCTCACCGCCCCGGTGCTGTTCGGGCACCTGTATGTGATGCCGCTGCTGGTGGACTACCTGCGCCGGTGCCCGGAGGTCGATGCCCAGTGCCTGTTTCTGGACCGCATCGTGAACCTCGATGAGGAGGGCGTGGACGTGGCCGTGCGCATCGGCGAATTGCCCGACTCGTCGTTGCAAGCCGTCAAGGTCGGGCGGGTGCGCCAGGTGCTCGTGGCTGCGCCGGGCTACTTGCAGACGCACGGCATCCCCGATCGCCCGGCCGCGCTTGCACAGCACACCGTGATCGCCCGGGGCAGCGCCGCGCCCGAGGTCGACTGGCACTTCGTGCAGGGCAGCAAGGCCGCCACGCAGCGCCTGCGCGCGCGGCTGCGCACCAGCAGCAACGATTCGGCCATCGCCGCTGCGGTGGCCGGCTTCGGCATCACGCGGCTGCTGAGCTACCAGGTGGCCGAGCATCTGCGCACAGGCCAGTTGCAGGTCGTGCTGGAAGACTGCGAAACGCCACCGCTGCCCATCCATGTGGTGCACCGCGAGGGTCGGCGCGCCACACAGAAGGTGCGTGGCTTCATCGACCTGGCGGTCGACGCCTTGCGCGCCCATCCGGCACTGCGCTAGCGGCGGCTGCGTCCCGGCGTGCCGGTGTTTTGCGATGGGGGCGACGCGTCGCGCAAGCGCCAGCGCAGCGGCAACGCCTCGCGCAGCCGCCAGCCCGCCTCCAGGTGAAAGCGCCAGGCGCGCTGCGCCCCGTCGAAGGCCGCGATGGTGTTCAACAGCTCGCTCTCCCACACCACTTCCGCGCGGCCGGTCAGTGTGAGCAGATCGCCGCTGTCGAAGTCGATGAACAGCACGCCGGCGCGCGGGTTGACGGCCAGGTTGCCCAGCGTCATGAACATGAAGTTGCCGCGGAAATCGGGCACCAGGAAGGTGTGGTCGTCTTCGATGTGCACGAAGCCGGCGCGGCCACCGCGGTGCGACACGTCGGCCCCCGCGCCGGGCGCATGGCTGGCGATGAACAGCGTGTCGGACTGCGCGATCAGCGCGCGCGCCGGCGCGTCGAGCGCCGTCAGCGCCTCGCGCTGGCGCGGCCACAGGTCGCCGGCATCGCGCACCCATTCGATGTCGCGGCCCTGGATGTACTGCGGGCAGTTGCCCACGGTCTGTTCCACCGCCACCGCGAAGCCGTGGTCGCTGACCTCGCTCACGTGGCCGTTCATGCGGTTGCGTCGGCGGGTGTGCAATTCGATGCCCAGAAAGCCCAGCGGCGCACCCACGGTGAGCCCCTCGGCCAGCGGATCGCCCGGCACCGGTCGGGCCGCGAAGCTCAGGCTCCGGGCGTCGGGCGATCCGATGAAGCCGGGCTCGCCCACCAGCACCGAGGCCCAGGGCCGCTGCTGCGCATCGACCGAGCCCACCAGCACGAAAGGCAGCTGTGCGAAGAACTCGCGGTGCTGCTGCGGCAGGTGGGTGCGCACCACCTGTTGCCCGATGCCGCGCATGCGATCGGCAACGCCCAGCCGCTGCTGCACGGCCAGCTCGCCGGCGTGAAACGGGTTGCCGTGACCGGTGGTGTCGTTCATGGTGAGTCTCCTTCGAGCAGGGCTTGCAGCGCTCAGACCGCGAGGCCGACGGCCGTCTTCTGGAAGGGCACGAAGCCCGGCAAGGCTTCGATGCGTGCCAGCCAGCCGCGCACCTGCGCGTAGGGCGAGAGATCCACACCGCCTTCGGGCGCAGCGGCGATGTAGCTGTAGGCCGACACGTCGGCGAGCGTGGCAGACGGCGCTGCCAGGAAGGCGCGCTGAGTCAGCGTGCTTTCCATCACCCCCAGCAACTGGTGTGAGGCGGCGATCAGCTCCTCGGCGTTCAGCTTGGCACCGAACACGTTGACGCGGCGCGCAGCGGCCGGGCCGTAGGCGATCAGGCCCGCGGCCACCGACAGCCACGCCTGCACCGCGGCCTGGCCCGCGGCATCGGCAGGCAGCCAGCGGTTGGTCGGGTCGTATTGGCGGGCCAGGTAGACGAGGATGGCGTTCGAGTCGAACACCACGGTATCGCCGTCTTCCAGCACCGGCACCTGGCCGAACGGGTTGAGGCGCAGGAAGGCCTCGGTCTTGTGCTGGCCCTGGCGCAGATCGACCGGCACCAGTTGGTGCGGCAGGCCGAGCAGCGACAGCATCAGCTGCGCGCGGTGGGCGTGGCCCGACAACGGGAAGTGGTGCAGCTTGAGTGCAGGGGTGGTCATGGTGATCTCCGGGGCTCTGGACAGTGGGGCGGTACCGGCCGGTAAGCCGGCTGGGCGCCAGGGTCGCTGCGGTGTCGCTGCGATGGCGCTACTGTCGTGCAGCCCGCCGGCAAAGAGAATCCGCGGCACGGAGAAGGCACTGTTTCCAGACCGGAAACAGTGGGGCGGCCCCTCGGCAGCGCCCGGTGCGCTGCCGAGGGGTGATCGCGATCAGATCAGCGCTGCGTGTGCGCTGAGGCAGCCCGTGGACTCAGGGGCCTGTCCACCCGGCGAGCCACGGCTGGATGAAAGCGAACCAGCCGCCCACCAGGTACACCACCGCGCTGAATCCGTAGGCACGCCGGGAGACTTTGCGTGTCTGCAGGCACGCACGCCGCAGCGCCGGGTCGGTGGGACACGGTGCGTTTCGGTTGCGCCACTGCAGTGCGCCGCTCGCCGCCATCGCCACACCAGCGAACACGAAGACGCCCTCCTTGTGCTCGCTCAACCAGACCACCTGCGGGAAGACAGACACCAGCGACGACAGTGCCGCCCCGGCGCCCAGCGCCACCAGCAATGCGGGCAGGGCGCAGCACACCAGCGTGCTGGAGCTGGCGAACAGGCTCAACACGGAGCTCCACAGGCTCGCCCGCGATTCAGCCACGCCGTCCGCGCTCACTTCTTGGCCTTCATGGTGGCCTCGATCTCGGCCGCGGACTGCTCGACGGTTTCCAGCTTGATCACGTCGTACCCGGCATCGGTGATTTCAGACATGATTTCCTTGCCGTCGAGCGTCTGACCCTCCTTGGCTTCGACCGCCACGACCTTCAGCTTCAGATCGACATAGACGGCCTTGGTTGCAGGCAGCTTCGACAGCCGTTTCTCGATGCCTTGCGCGCAGAACGCGCAGACCATGCCGTTGACGGTCGCCTTGACGCTGGTCGCGGCGAATGACGAGAGCGCCGTTGCACTGAGGGCGGTGGCGATCAGCAGACGAAAAGAGTGGTTCATGGGAAGTTCCTTCAAAAGACGTACATGAAATTCGCACGAGCCTGGCGGGAGTTGTTGACCCCCAGCTCGACGAAGTAGCGGTTGTGGATGAGGCGCAGCATCGGTGTGATCTCGGTCTTGTCCGACAGGCCCCGCATGCGCCGGGCTTCGAGCACCAGCCAGGGCTGGATCTGGTCGTAGTCGACCTCGTAGAACGAGAAGCCGGCGCGAACCGAGGCGACGTCGTGATTCACCCCGTTAGCGCGGTACATGCGTGCCGTGGCGGCGAGATACACGCGTGTGGTCTCGAAGTCGACCTGGAAGCCTGGCGTGTAGACCCACCGGGATCCCCGAAAGTCGTTGCCCCGTATCTCACCGGCGCCAGCAAAGAGCCAGACATTGGCCTGTGCATCCTGGAGATTCCAGCGCTTCAACAAGCGGGTGTAGTTGAACTCCACCAGCGTGCGCGTCTTGCGCCGATCGTCGGAGCGCAGATCGACGCCGCCGACACCGACCGCATCGCGCGCAGTCAACGCGTAATTGACCCAGGTCTCTCGCCAGTTCTGGCTGAAGTCTCCCATGGCCATCACGCTGCCCTTGAAGCCCATCGGTGCTGCGCTCGCCACGCCGATGCTCCACACGAGGGCGGTTCCAACCAGGAGCCGCTTCATGAGGAAATCCCGGCGGCGCAGGTCCACCCTGCGGCCAAACAAATGAGTTGCATCAAATCTCCCGCGGTGGCCCGAAGCGGGCCACAGGTCAAGTCATCGCCGTCAACGGCGGACGGATGGAGGCCTGGAGATCAGCAAATGGGTGGCCGAACGGTCGGC
The DNA here is from genome assembly GCA_965229345.1 of Burkholderiaceae bacterium. Taxonomy (GTDB): domain Bacteria; phylum Pseudomonadota; class Gammaproteobacteria; order Burkholderiales; family Burkholderiaceae_C; genus PBB1. Next base: position 3,455,176 of record OZ245872.1, on the reverse strand, counting down.
AATGGCGTGGCGCTGATGAACACGACTTCGTCCATCACCGGCGTGGCATGCGCCGCGAACCCGACGACGGCAAGGCGCAGGGCCACCGGCTCCGCCATCGGGATGCACAGGCCGCAGGCGTTGCATCCGTGCGTGCCCGAAGGAGCCTGAGACGAGGGATCCGCCTTCGCCTCGGCGTGCATCGGGCAATGGGTCTGCATCGCATCTGCAGTGTGCGGCGACACGTTGCGCATGGCGGCATCGACGCTCATCAGGTCGCCCGCCCAGACGCGCAGCGGCAGCAAGACGATCATGAGCACGATGAGCAGGCGGGCCATGGCTGGATGATACGCAGCGCTGGAGTCTGCGTGTCTCCAAAACCAATGGCCATCCGGGCACTGTGTGTTCAGGCGGCGTGGGCCGCAGGCTGCGGCTCAGCTCTTCTTTGCGAACATCGTCGGAAGAAACACCGACAGATAACCCAGCAGCAGGCCGATGCCCTGCGTCAGGATGACGATCCCCACATTGGTCAGGCTGTAGATGTCGTCAACGGCCGGCTTGCCGAAGACGTAGGCGAAGAAGACCGCGAACGCGCCGAAGGCCGCCGGCGTCAGCGCAAACAGTTCCCAGCCCATCATGATCACCAGCAGCAACGCTGCCAAGCCGACGGCCAGCGAAATCGCGATGACCGGTGTTCCGCCCGAGCCGACCTTCAGCCCGAAGAGCGTCAGGTAGCCGAACACCACGCCCGCCAGGATCGGGGCGCCGGCCTTGATGAAAGCCTTGGTGTCCGCGCCGGCCACGAAGAAGAACGCCCAGCTCACGAACGACGACCAGGTCGGCAGGCTCATCTTGATGGAGAGGTAGGTCCACAGGGTGGCCAGGATGCCGACGCTGATCGAGAGGGGAACGTTCTTGAGGGCCATGTCGCAGTCTCCGTTTTGTTGTGGTTGATGGTTGTTCTTGCGCTATCCGTACCAACTGCTGGGTGGCGCGGATTCTGGTCAGCGAAATGGGTCGCGGCTATCGGGGCATTCACGCCCATTCGCGGCGCGTTTGGGACTGGACCTGTGGTAGCTGCAGGCGGCTGTCGCGGGGTCGACGCGTCGCATCGGTCGGTTAAGCTTCCCGCGGATCGGCGCGCAGGCACGCTACCTGCATGATGGGTTCACGGGCGGCGCGAGGCCGCGCTCGCCACCCGAACCTTTCGAGATTCAAGGACGACTGCATGACCACGCGACCCGCGCACGACGCCGGGGAGGCACACGCCTCGCCCATCGCTCCACCCGGTTCGGCCCCCGCTCCCGACGCACTGCCGGCCCGTGTCGAGCGCGAATCGGGCATGACCCCCGGCCACGCCTCGCCCTACATGTGGATGCGCGCGGCGGCCCATGCCAGCCGGGCCCAGCTGGCCGAGCGCATGACCCGCAGCCTGCGCGACGATCGCCGCAGCGAGGCCAAGCGGGTGCATTACCTGTCGATGGAATTCCTGATGGGCCGCGCCCTCGGCAACGCGCTGGCGTCGCTGGGTCTGCATGGCGAGTTCGAGGCGGCAGCCCGCGCGGCGGGCAAGGAGCCCGGTGACATCCTCGAGGTCGAGCCCGATGCGGCACTCGGCAACGGCGGTCTGGGCCGCTTGGCCGCCTGCTTCCTGGATTCGCTGGCCACGCTGGGTGTGCCGTCGTTCGGCTACGGCCTGCGCTACCGCTACGGCATGTTCGCGCAGCGCATCCACGACGGCCAGCAGGTCGAGGAGCCCGACGACTGGCTGCGCCACGGCAACCCGTGGGAGCTGGAACGCCCGGAGATCCGTTACCCCGTGGGCCTGGGCGGTCGTGTCGTCACCGATGGTGCCGGGCGCCGCTGGCTGCCGGCCGAGCAGCTGTTCGCCGACGCGTACGACTTCATCGTGCCAGGCCACGCCACCGAGCGGGTCTCGGTGCTGCGCCAGTGGCAGGCCAATCCGTCGCGGCCGATCGATTTCGCGGCCTTCTCGCGCGGCGATTTCGGTGCCGCTGGCGGTGCCAAGTTCTCGGCCGAGGTGATCAACTGGGTGCTGTACCCCGACGACTCGACCCACGCCGGGCGCGAGCTGCGGCTCAAGCAGGAGTACTTCCTGGTCAGCGCCTCGGTGCAGGACATCGTGGCGCGCCACCTGGCCGACTACGGGCGCCTGGACAGCCTGGGCGACAAGGTGTCGATTCACCTGAACGACACCCACCCGGCGCTGGCGGTGCCCGAGCTGCTGCGCATCCTGATCGACCTGCACGGCATGAGCTGGGACGCGGCGATGGTGCAGTGCCAGAAGGTGATGAGCTACACCAACCACACCCTGATGCCCGAGGCGCTCGAGACCTGGCCGGTGCCGATGCTCGAGCACTGGTTGCCGCGGCATCTGGAAATCATCTACGAGGTCAACGACCGCTTTCTGCAATACCTGCGGCGGCACTTTCCTGGCGACGAGGCACTGGTGCGGCACGCCTCGGTGATCGACGAGAACGGCGAGCGTCGCGTGAAGATGGCCGCACTCTCCATCGTGGCCAGCCACCGCGTCAACGGCGTGTCGCGCTTGCATTCGGACCTGATGGTCGAGACCATCTTTGCCGACTACGCGCGGGTGTTCCCCGACCGCTTCTGCAATGTCACCAATGGCGTCACGCCACGCCGCTGGCTGTCGCAGGCCAACCCGGCCTTGTCGGCCACGCTCGATGCGCAGCTCGGCACGCAGTGGCGCACCCACCTCGAGCAGCTCGCGCAGCTGGTGCCGCTGGCCGGTGACGCCGGTCTGCGCAGCGCGGTGCAGGTCGCCAAGCGCGCCAACAAGGAGCGGCTGGCGCTGCTGGTGCGGCGCGACCTCGGCATCACCATCGACCCGGCCAGCCTGTTCGACGTGCAGATCAAGCGCATCCACGAGTACAAGCGGCAACTGCTCAATGCGCTGCACGTGGTGGCGCGCTACCAGGCCATCGTGGCGGCACCGAATGCCGACTGGCAACCGCGCACGGTGATCTTCGCCGGCAAGGCGGCCTCGGCCTACGTGACCGCCAAGACCATCATCCGGCTGATCCACGACATCGCACGCACCGTCAACAGCGACCCACGCGTGCGCGACCGCTTGAAGGTGGTCTACCTGCCCAACTATGGTGTGTCGCTGGCCGAGACCATCATCCCGGCGGCCGACCTCTCCGAGCAGCTGTCTACCGCGGGCACCGAGGCCTCGGGCACCGGCAACATGAAGTTCGCGCTGAACGGCGCGCTGACCATCGGCACCTGGGACGGCGCCAACATCGAGATGGCGCAGGCGGTCGGTCCCGAGCACTTCTTCATCTTCGGCCTGAAGGCCGAGCAGGTCAAAGAGGTGCGTGCGCTCGGCTACAACCCGCGGCTGCATTACGAGGACAACGCACAGCTGAAAGCGGTGCTCGATGCCATCGCCGCGGGCGATTTCTCGCCCGGCGAGCGCGGCCGCTACCGCGAGCTGGTCGATTCACTGCTGCACCGCGACTCCTACCTGCTGCTGGCCGACTTCGCCGCCTACGTGGCCGAGCAGCGGCGTGCCGATGCGCTGTATGCGACGCCCGACGCCTGGGCCGACAAGGCCATCCGCAACATCGCCGGCATGGGCGCGTTCTCGTCGGACCGCACCATCCGCGACTATGCGAGGATGATCTGGAATGTGCCGGTGCACCGAGCCACCTGACCACGGAGTGCCCCCGTCCTGATGATTCCCGAGGCTGAGCTCGACGCCTTGATCGAAGGTCGCCACGGCGACCCGTTCGCCGTGCTCGGACCGCACCCGGACGGCCAGGGCCACGTGTGGCTGCGGGCCTTGCTGCCCGGTGCCGAGCGGGTCGAGGTGATCGATGCGGCCACCGGGCACACCCTCGCGACGCTGGACGCGCGCGTGCCTGGTGTGTTTTTCGAGGCGCCCGTCGGCGCCACCTGCCCGACCTACCGCCTGCGCGTGCAATGGCAGAACGGGGTGGTGAGCGACGCGGCCGACCCCTATGCCTGCGGCTCGGCGATCAGCGCGCAGGACATCTACTTCCTGGGCGAGGGCTCGCATCGGCGACCCTGGCAGGTGCTGGGTGCGCATCCCCTGTCGCTGGGCGGTGTGGCGGGCACCCGCTTCGCCGTGTGGGCGCCCAACGCGAGCCGCGTCAGCGTGGTCGGCGATTTCAATGCCTGGGAGGGTCGGCGCCATCCGATGCGTGTGCACCACGGCGCAGGCGTGTGGGAAATCTTCCTGCCGGCGGTGGGCGCGGGCGAGCGCTACAAGTACGAGGTCCGCTCGCGCGACGGCCGCGTGCTGCCGCAGAAGGCCGACCCGTATGCGTTCGCGATGGAGCACAGACCGTCGACGGCCAGCGTCGTCGCCGCGCCCGCGGCACGCCCTCTGCCGATCAGCCGCGCCCAGGCCAATCGGCACGACGCGCCGATGGCGATCTACGAGGTGCACCTGGGCTCGTGGCGGCGCGCGGCCGATGGCGGCTTTCTCGACTGGGACGCGCTGGCCGCGCAGCTGCCTGCGTATGCGGCCGACCTCGGCTTCACCCACCTTGAACTGCTGCCGGTGGCCGAGCACCCCTTCGACGGCTCCTGGGGCTACCAGGTGATCGGCCTGTATGCCCCGACCTCGCGCTTTGGTGACCCAGCGGGCTTTGCTCGGTTCCTCGATGCCTGTCACCTACAGGGCCTGGGCGTGATCGTCGATTGGGTGCCGGCGCATTTCCCGACCGATGCACACGGGCTGGCGCAGTTCGACGGCACCGCGCTGTACGAATACGCCGATCCGCGCGAAGGCTTCCACAACGACTGGAACACGCTGATCTACAACTTCGGCCGTCACGAGGTGCGCAACTTCCTGGTCGGCAATGCGCTGTACTGGCTGCAGCAGTGGGGCGTGGACGGTCTGCGGGTCGATGCCGTGGCCTCGATGCTGTACCGCGACTACAGCCGCAATGCGGGCGAATGGGTGCCCAACGCGTTCGGGGGCCGCGAGAACCTGGAGGCGATCGCCTTTGTGCGGCGCATGAACGAGGTGGTCGGTGCCGAGGTGCCGGCCAGCGTCACGATCGCCGAGGAGTCGACCGCCTGGCCCGGTGTGTCGCGGCCCACCTCCAGCGGGGGTCTCGGTTTTCACTACAAGTGGAACCTGGGCTGGATGCACGACACGCTGCTGTACTTCAGCAAGGAGCCGGTGCACCGGCGCTGGCACCACCGGCAGCTGACCTTCAGCCTGCTGTACGCCTTCGACGAGAACTTCGTGCTGCCGATCTCGCACGACGAGGTGGTGCACGGCAAGGGTTCGCTGCTCGGCAAGATGCCGGGTGACCGCTGGCAGCAGTTCGCCAATGTGCGCCTGCTGCTGGCCTACATGTGGATGCACCCCGGCAAGAAGCTCCTGTTCATGGGCTGCGAGTTCGCGCAGGCGCGCGAGTGGAACCACGACCACGCGCTCGACTGGCAACTGCTCGGTGTGCCCGAGCACCGCGGCGTGCAGACGTTGGTGCGCGACCTCAATCGCCTGTACACGACGCACCCGGCACTGCACCGCCGTGACCACGATGCCCGCGGCTTCCAATGGATCGACGCCGACGATGCCGATGGCTCCACGCTCGCTTTCCTGCGCCAGGACGATGAAGGCCGGATGCTGCTCGTGGTGTGCAACTGCACCCCGGTGCCGCGCCGCGCGCATCGCGTGGGCGTGCCGCAGGCCGGGCCCTGGCGCGAGGTGTTCAACAGCGATTCCAGTTTCTACGGCGGCAGCAACGTCGGCAACGGCCCGGCGCCGCTGGCGACCCAGGCCCCCGGAGCGCATGGCCGCAGCCAGGCGTTGTCACTGAACTTGCCGCCGCTGGCCCTGGTGGTCTTCGAGCTCGCATGAGCGCGTTGCCCGCGGGTCGCCCGTACCCACTGGGCGCGAGCCTGCGCGACGGCGGGGTCAACTTCGCGGTGTTCGCCGGTGACGCCACGGCGATGGAGTTGTGCCTGTTCGACGGGGCCGGCGCGGCCCATGCGACCGGCCGCGAGACCCGGCATGCCCTGGTCCACTGCGACGACGGTGTCTGGCATGGCTTTCTCGCGGGCGCCGAGGCGGGTCTGGTGTACGGCTACCGTGCCCACGGCCGCTATGCGCCCGACCAGGGCCTGCGCCACAACCCGCACAAGCTGCTGCTCGACCCGTATGCGCACGAAATCGTCGGGCGCTACGCCTGGCGCGACGAGCACTACGGTTACCAGTGCGGCCACCCCGACGGCCACCTGTCTTTCGACCGCCGTGACAACGCGCCCTGGATGCTGAAGGCCCGCGTGGCCGCGCCGCTGCCGCCGCTGACCATCCCCGCGCCGCACACGCCGCTGGCCGATAGCGTGCTCTACGAGGTGCACGTCAAGGGCTGCACCCAACTGCATCCTGGCGTGCCGCAGGCGCTGCGTGGCACCTATGCCGGCCTCGCGCAGCCCGCGGCCATCGACCACCTGGTTCGCCTCGGTGTCACGGCGGTCTCGCTGCTGCCGGTGCACTACGCGATCGACGAGGCGCGGCTGGCCGAACTCGGGCTTGTCAACTACTGGGGCTACAACACGCTGGGCTTCTTTGCGCCCGATCGGCGGCTGTCGGCCACGCCCGACGATCCCACCGCCACGCGCCACGAGTTCCGCGCCATGGTGGAGGCGCTGCACGCGGCCGGCATCGAGGTGCTGCTCGACGTGGTCTACAACCACAGCGCCGAGGCCGGCGAAGACGGCCCCACGCTGAGCCTGCGCGGGCTCGACAACGCTGCCAGCTACCGGCTGTCGTCTGAAGATCGCAGCCGTTACGACAACTACACCGGCTGCGGCAACACGCTGCGGCTGTCGCACCCGCGCATGCTGCAGCTGGTGCTGGACTCGCTGCGCCACTGGGTCGGCGAATACGGCGTCGATGGCTTCCGCTTCGATCTGGCGCCCGTGCTGGGCCGGGTCGAGCGCGACTTCGAGCCGGGCTGCGCCTTGCTGACCGCGCTGCTGCAGGAACCGGTGCTTGCACGCTGCAAGCTGATCGCCGAGCCGTGGGATGTGGGCCCGCACGGCTACCAGCTGGGCCGCTTCCCGGGCCGCTTTGCGGAGTGGAACGACCGCTTCCGCGACAGCACGCGCTTGTTCTGGACCTCGCGTGGTGTGGGCCGAGGTGAGTTCGCGCGCCGGCTGCTGGCCTCGAACGACCGCTTTCACCACGGCCGCCGGCGGCCCAGTGCCTCGGTCAACTTCATCAGCGCGCACGATGGCTTCACGTTGCACGATCTGGTCAGCTACAGCCACAAGCACAACCACGCCAATGGCGAACACAACCGCGATGGCCACCATGCCAACTTCAGCACCAACTGCGGTGTCGAAGGCCCCAGCAGCGACCCGGCGGTGCTGGCGCAGCGGGCGCGGCTGGTGCGCGCGCTGCTGGCCTGCACGCTGCTGTCGCAAGGCACACCGATGCTGCTCGCCGGCGACGAACTCGGCCACGGCCAGCGCGGCAACAACAACGCCTACTGCCAGGACAACGCGATCAGCTGGATCGACTGGGCGCGTGGCGACGCCTCGCTGATCGACTACACCGCGCGCCTGATCCGGCTGCGCCGCGAGCACTCCGCGCTGCGCCAGGACCACTGGCTCGCCGATGGCAGCGCGCCCGGCGCCGAGCCCGACGCCCGCTGGCTGGCGCCCGATGCCGCGCAGTGGCGAGAGATGACCGTTGACGACTGGCACGACAGCCGCCGGCATGCGCTCGGGCTCTGGCTGTCGCCTGCGGATGGCGCCGCGGTGCTGATCTGGATCAACGCCGAGCCCGCCCCGCTGCGCTGTGCGCTGCCGCCGGGCCGCTGGACACTGGCGATCGACAGCAGCCAGGACGCGGTCGATGCCCGGCCCGTCGACACGATCATCGAGGTGCCGACGCAATCGGTGCTGGTGCTGACAGGCGAGGGGGCCGCATGATCTCCCCACGCCGATCCGGCATCCTGCTGCACCCGACCTCGCTGCCTGGCCCGCACGGCAGCGGCGACCTCGGGCCTGCGTCGTATCACTTCGTCGACTGGCTCGTGACCGCGGGTCAGCGCGCGTGGCAGGTGCTGCCGCTGACACCGATCGGGCCGGGCAACTCGCCCTACGCCAGCGTGTCTGCCTTTGCCGGCTCGCCGCTGCTGGTGGCGCTCGAGCCGCTGATCGACAAGGGCTGGCTCGACGCGGCCGCCGCGGCCACCGGCCACGGCCTGTCACGCGGGCAGGTCGAGTTCGAACGCACCGTGCCGTGGCGCATGGCGCGGCTGCGCGAGGCGGCGAGTGGCTTTGCGCAACGCGCCCGCCCGGAAGACCGCGATGCCCTGGCCGCGTTCTGTGCGGCCGAGGCGGGCTGGCTCGACGACTACGCGCTCTTCATGGCGCTCGACGGGCATCACCAGACACAACAAATCGGGTGCTGGACCGGCTGGGAGCCGGGATGTGCGCGGCGCGACTCGGCGGCGCTGGCCGCAGCGCGCGTGCGCTGGCAGGACGAGATCGGCTTCTGGTGCTTCGTGCAGTGGTGCTTCTTCACGCAGTGGCGCGCGCTCAAGCGCTACGCCAACGAGCGCGATGTGCAGCTGGTCGGCGACCTGCCGATCTTCGTGGCCCACCATTCGGCCGACTGCTGGGCGCGGCCCGATCTGTTCCTGCTCGACGCGCAGGGCGAGCCCCGCGTGGTGGCGGGCGTACCACCGGACTACTTCTCGGCCACCGGGCAGCGCTGGGGCAATCCGCTCTACGACTGGGCCGCCATGCAGCAGGAGGGCTTTGCCTGGTGGGTGGCCCGCATGCGGCACGAGTTGGCGCGCGCCGACGTGGTGCGCATCGACCACTTCCGCGGCTTCGCGGCGTACTGGGAGATACCAGCGGCCTGCGCCACCGCCATCGAGGGCCGCTGGGTGCCGGCCCCCGGCCAGGCGCTGTTCGCGGCGCTGCACGCCGCCTTGGGCGAACTGCCGGTGATCGCCGAAGACCTGGGCGTGATCACCCCCGACGTGGAAGCGCTGCGCGACGGCTGTGGCTTTCCGGGCATGAAGATCCTGCAGTTCGCGTTCGGTGGTGACGCCACGCATGCGTTTTTGCCGCACAACTACCCGGCGCATTGCGCCGCCTACAGCGGCACGCACGACAACGACACCGCACAGGGCTGGTATGCCGGCGCACCGGCGCACGAACGCCGGCTGGCCGAGGTCTACCTGGCCACCGATGGCACCGATATCCACTGGGCCATGATCCGCGCCATATGCGGCTCGGTGGCCGAGCTGGCGGTGTACCCGATGCAAGACGTGCTCGGTCTCGGCACCGAGCACCGCATGAACACGCCGGGCCAGCTCGACTGCTGGGCCTGGCGGTTCGGCTGGGAGCAGGTCGGTGCCGAGCCGGCACGCCGATTGGCAGCGCTCTCGGCGGCCTTCGGGCGCGCACCGATGGGGTGCCTGCACGCGCTTGCCGGCCACGCCGAGCCGACGCGGTCCGCCTGAGCCATGCAAACCCCGGCAACTTGCTGGCCAACAAGACTGTCCGGCGATGGGTGCATACGCTGCCCCACGCGGCGCAGTCCATCGGGTACAACAACAACCTCTGTCGTCGTTGGAGCGCTCTCGCATGTCGAATCAGGTCTTTGACCGCTCACAACTGACGCGCCGCGCGATGGCACTGGTGCTGGCCGGTGGCCGCGGCAGCCGGCTCAAGGAGCTCACCGACACGCGGTCCAAGCCGGCGGTGTACTTCGGCGGCAAGTTCCGCATCGTCGACTTCTCGCTGTCGAACTGCCTGAACTCCAACCTGCGCCGCATCGGCGTGGTCACGCAGTACAAGTCGCACAGCCTGCTGCGCCATGTGCAGCGCGGCTGGGGCTTCATGAAGGCCGAGATGAACGAGTTCATCGATCTGCTGCCGGCACAGCAGCGGCTCGACGATGAAAGCTGGTACCGCGGCACCGCCGATGCGGTGTACCAGAACATCGACATCATCGAGTCCAACGGCCCGAAGTACATCGTGATCCTGGCGGGCGACCACATCTACAAGATGGACTACGGCCGCATGCTGGCCTACCACGTGGCCAAGGGCGCCGAGTGCACCGTGGGTTGCATCGAGGTGCCGCTGGCCGAAGCCAGCGCCTTCGGTGTGATGGCGGTCGACAACGCCGGGCAGATCACCGACTTCATCGAGAAACCCGCCAACCCGCCGCCGATGCCAGGCCGGCCCGACATGGCACTCGCCAGCATGGGCGTGTATGTGTTCAACGCGCAGTACCTCTACGACGAGCTCCGGCGCGACATCGCCGACCCGAACTCGGCACACGACTTCGGGCGCGACATCATTCCGGCGGCCGTCCGCAACGGTGTGGCCTGCGCACAGCCGTTCTCCAAGAGCTGCGTGATGAGCGAGGGCGATGAGTCGCCCTACTGGCGCGACGTGGGCACCATCGATGCCTACTGGGAGGCCAACATCGACCTCACCGCCACCAAGCCGCAGCTCAACCTCTACGACAACGACTGGCCGATCTGGACCTGGCAGGAGCAGCTGCCGCCGGCCAAGTTCGTCCACAACGAGCCCGGCCGCCGCGGTGAGGCCATCGAATCGATGGTGTCTGGCGGTTGCATCATCTCGGGCGCGCTGAACCGCTCGTTGCTGTTCTCGAAATGCCGTGTGCATTCGCACTCGACGGTGAACTGGTCGGTGCTGCTGCCGCATGTGGAGGTCGGGCGGCAGGTGCGGCTCAACCGCGTGGTGGTGGACCGGGGTTGCCGTCTGCCCGATGGGCTGGTCGTGGGCGAGGACCCGATCGCAGACGCGCGCCGTTTCCGCCGCACCGACAGCGGCATCACCCTGATCACGCAGACCATGCTGGACCGGCTGGCACAAGCAGGCGAGTGAGCACATCCCCTCCACGCATTCTTCAGGTCGGCGCTGAGATCTACCCCCTGGTCAAGACCGGTGGGCTGGGCGACGTGCTCGGTGCCTTGCCGTCGGCGCTGTCGCGGCTGGGTCTGGCCGTGCGGCTGCTGCTGCCCGGCTACCCGGCGCTGCGCCAGCCCTTGACCAATGTGCGACTGGTGTGCCGGCTCGGGCCGGCCTTCGGTGCGGCCAGCGTGCAGGTGCTGCTGGGCCGCTTGCCCGGCGTCGAGGTGCCGGTGTACCTGATCGATGCGCCGTCGCTGTACGACCGGCCGGGCAATCCGTATGTGGACAGCCGTGGCCAGGGCTGGGCCGACAACCCGCAGCGCTTCGGACTGCTGGGCTGGGTGGCGGCCTACCTGGCGCTGGGTGACATCGATCCCGCCTGGCGGCCGCAGCTGGTGCATGGCCACGACTGGCACGCCGGCCTGGCGCCGGCCTACCTGGCGCTGCATCCGCACACCACCTGCCGCACGGTCTTCACCATCCACAACCTGGCGTTCCACGGGTTGTTTCCGCCGCAGCTGCTGCCCGTGCTGCAGCTGCCCGAATCCAGTTTCGTGAGCGATGGCCTGGAGTTCCACGGCGAGGGCTCGATGATCAAGGCGGGCCTGCACTACGCCGATGCGATCACCACCGTCAGCCCGAGCTATGCACGCGAGATCCAGACACCGGCGTTCGGCTGCGGGCTCGAAGGCGTGATCGCGCAGCGCAGGGCGCAGTTGCACGGCATCCTCAACGGCGTCGACTACGCGGTGTGGAATTCCACCGCCGACCCGCGCCTGGAAGCCCATTTCGATGCCGCGCATCCCGAACTGAAGGCGGCTGCCAAGACCGCGCTGCAACGCCAGCTGGGCCTGCGTGTCGATCCCGGCGCGATGCTGATCGGTGTGGTGAGCCGGCTCACCTCGCAGAAGGGACTCGATCTGTTGCTGGCGGTGCTGCCTTCGCTGCTCGCCGAGAACGTGCAGCTGGCGCTGCTGGGCAGCGGCGATGCCGAGCTGGAAGCCGCATGCCGGGCACTCGCCGCGGCAGCGCCGGGGCAGGTCGTGGCCCGCTTCGATTACGACGAGACACTGGCGCACCGCATCATTGCCGGAGCCGATGTGATGGCCGTGCCCTCGCGCTTCGAGCCCTGCGGCCTCACGCAGCTCTACGGCCTGCGCTACGGCAGCCTGCCGCTGGTGCACCGGGTGGGTGGACTGGCCGACACCGTGGTCGATGCCGATGACAGCGCGCTGGCCGCCGACACCGCCACCGGCTTCGTGTTCGACGAGCCCACCGCCGACGCGCTGGCGCGGGCCGCGCGGCGCGCGCTGGCGCTGTATCGCCAGCCCGAGCGCTGGAAGCCGGTGGTGCGCCGGGCGATGCAGCAGGATTTTTCGTGGGACGGCGCGGCGGTCGTGTACGCCGAGCTGTATCGGCAGCTGCTCGCGGCCGCCCCGTCTGCCTGAGTCAGTGCAGCTTCACCAGCGGTTCGGTGCGCCGCACGATCAGCCGCGCCAGGGTGTCCAGCGCCACCTTCACGCTGCCATGCAGCGCCAGCTCGTGCATCTTGTACAGCGACTGGTACATCAGCTTGGCGAAGTAGCCCTCGATCATCAGGTTGCCGCCAACCAGGCCACCCATCATGTTGCCCACGGTGCTGAACTCGCCCAGCGACACCAGCGAGCCGAAATCGCGGTAGTGCCACTCCTGTAGCGGCCGGCCGTCGATGCGGCGCCTGATCTGCCGCAACAGGTGCGAGGCCTGCTGGTGCGCGGCCTGGGCGCGCGGCGGCACGATCTTCACGCCATCGTGCTCGCGCGCGCCGCGCTCCGGCGCCACATCCTTCCAGACGCAGGCAGCGCAATCGCCCATCGCGAAGATCGCCTCGTCGCGCGTGGTCTGCAGCGTGCCGTTGACCACCAGCTGGTTGATGCGGTTGGTCTCGAGCCCACCGATGTCTTTCAGGAAGTCGGGCGCCTTGACGCCTGCGGCCCAGACGATCAGCTCGGCCGGCAGGCTGCGCCCGTCGGCCAGGTGCACCGCACCTGCGCTGACACTCGCCACCTTGGCGTTGACGTGCACCGCCACGCCGATTTCCTTGAGCAAGTGCTCGGTGGCGCGACTCAGGCGCTCGGGGAGTGCGGGCAGCACACGTGGCGCGGCCTCGACGACGGCGACCTGGATGTCCTTGTCCGGGTCGACGCGGTCCAGGCCATAGGCCACCACCTCGCGCGTCGTGCGGTGCAGCTCGGCGGCCAGCTCGACCCCGGTGGCGCCCGCACCGATGATGGCCACGTGGAGTTGTTCGGGCCGCAGTGGCTCGGCCTGCGCATGGGCGCGGATGCAGGCATTCACCATGCGCTGGTGGAAGCGCAGCGCGTCGGCCGCGCTCTCCAGCCGCAAGGCATGCTCGCGCACACCGGGCGTGCCGAAATCGTTGCTCTGGCTGCCCACGGCGATGACCAGCGTGTCGTAGGGCACGGCCCGTGCGGGCACGACCTGCACCCCTTCCTCGTCGACGTAGGGTGCCACGAGCACCTCGCGGCGTTCGCGGTCCAGGCCGATCATTTCGCCGACGCGGTACTTGAAGTGGTGCCAGTGGCTTTGCGCCAGATAGCCGACCTCGTGATCGCTGATGTCCATGCTGCCAGCCGCGATCTCGTGCAGCTTGGGCTTCCAGACATGCGTGCGGTTGCGCTCGATCAGTGTCACCTCGGCGCGCTTGCGTTTGCCGAGCGTGTCCCCCAAGCGCGTGGCGAGTTCCAGGCCGCCGGCACCTCCGCCGACGATGACGATGCGATGCAGCGAGGTGGCCGGCATGACGACAGCGGCGCTCACGCGTTCCAGCGCAGCGCGGCGGTGTGCAGCGGTGCATCCCACAGCGGGAGCCAGGCCGCATCGACGGCCGTGACGGTGATCGAGCAGCCGGCCATGTCCAGCGAGGTGACGTAGCTGCCGGTCAGGTGGCGCACCACCTCGACGCCTGCCGCTCCCAGCACCTTGCGCGCGGCATTCACCATCAGGTACAGCTCCAGCGATGGCGTGCCGCCGTAGCCATTGACCAGCAGGATCACCTGCTGCCCCGGCTTCGGCGCCAGCTCCTTCAGGATGGCGCCGACCAGCTCGGCGGCGATCTCGTCGGCCCCGGCCAGCTTGACGCGTCGGCGCCCCGGTTCGCCGTGGATGCCCACACCCATTTCCATTTCGTCGCCGCCGAGCTGGAAGGTCGGCTTGCCGGCCGCCGGCACGGTGCACGAGGTGAGTGCCACACCCATCGACCCGGTAGCCTGGTTGACCGCATCGCCCAGCGACTTGAGCTGGGCCAGGGTGTCGCCGCGCTCAGCGGCGGCGCCGACGATGCGCTCGACGATCAGCGTGCCGGCCACGCCGCGGCGACCGGTGGTGTAGGTGGAGTTCTCGACTGCCACATCGTCGTTGACGAGCACGGTGGCGTTGGCCACATCCAGCATCTCGGCGGCCATCTGGAAGTTCATCGTGTCGCCGGAGTAGTTCTTGACGATGAACAGCACCCCGGCACCACCCTCCACCGCCTGCGCGGCGGCCAGCATCTGGTCGGGCGTGGGCGAGTTGAAGACCTGCCCCGGGCAGGCCGCGTCGAGCATGCCGTGGCCGACGAAGCCTGCGTGCAGCGGCTCGTGTCCCGAACCGCCGCCCGAGATCAGCGCCACCTTGCCCGGCTTCAGATGGCGCCGGCGCACGAACTGGCGCTCGGCGCCCAAGGTGACGATGTCCGCATGCGCCGCGGCAAAGCCGTCCAGCGACTCGGCCAGCACGGTGTCCACGTGGTTGATCAGTTTCTTCAAGCTCGGCTCCGGGTCAAGGGTTCACGGGATTGGAAAGGCTTTCAGACGTTTTCACAAATGACGCCGATGATCAATGCCATCGAACGCGACCCCGGGTCCACATGGCCCAGCGCGCGGTCACCCAGAAAGGAAGCGCGGCCCTTGATCGCGGCCATGGCGGCGGTGGCGTCGGCGGCCTCGACGGCGCGTTGCTTCACGCGCGCTGCAAGGTTGTCGCCGCCTGCTTCGAGCAGCGCAGCCACCGGGTCGAGCACATCGAGCAAGGTCTTGTGGCCGACCTCGGCCTTGCCCAGGCGGGTGAGTGCCGCGATGCCGGCGCGCAGTGCGCGTGCCAGATCGGCAGCGCCGGGGGCCGCGGGCAGTTCCTTGGACAGCGTGACCAGCAGCGTGCCGAACACCGGGCCCGACGACCCGCCGATGGTGGACATGCAGGTCATGCCCATCGTGCGCAGCGCCTCGTGGAGCGTCTGCACGGCCAGCGCATCACGCTTGGCCTGGATCGCCCGCGCACCGCGCCGCATGTTCAGGCCGTGGTCACCATCGCCGATGGCCTGGTCGAGCGCGGTCAACTCGTCGGCGTGGTCGATCAGGGTCTGTGTGGCGCCATCGATCGCGGCATTCAGATTCATGCGGGGGTCCTGTGGGAGTCGGCTGGCAGCCTGGGGCACGGTGAGGTGCCTGGGCCGTTCATGCCCGTGACACGGCACGGTGGGAGCATAAATCGTCGCGCCGCACTTTTCGGCTCGGTCGGGTGGCGGGGGCGCGAGCCCGCACAGCGGTGCGGCGCAGCTGCCCACCGCATTCGAGCGGTTGACGCTCGCAACAGCCAGGCGATAGCCTCGGTGCTCTGCTCCAGCTTCGGCCTTCCGATGCCACGCCAGGCCGCCATGACTTCCCCCGAACTCGCCGTCAGTATCGTGATCCCCGTGTGGAATCGCGCCGCACTCGTGCTGCGCTGCCTCGAGAGCATCCGGGCGCAGACATGCGTGCCCCGATCGGTCGTGGTGGTCGACGACGGCTCCACCGACGACACCGCCGACTGCGTCGAGGCCTGGCTGCACGAGCACGGCCGTGCGATCGGCGCAGTGCTGCTCAGGCAGCCGCATGCCGGCGCGGCCGCGGCCCGCAACGCCGGTCTGGCCCTCACCGATGCGCCGCTGGTGGCATTCCTCGACTCCGACGACTGCTGGCCGCCCGACTTCCTGGCACGTGCCGTGACCGCGCTGGCACAACAGCCCGACGCTGTGGCAGCGAGTGCAGATCGTCTGCGCAAGGATCTGCGCGACGAACGCATCAAGCACGACAACCTGGCCCCGTTTGCGCGCGACCCGATCCGATGGATGTTCAGCCGCGATGCCGGTGTGGGATCGAGCACCGTCTTCCGTGCGGATGCGGTGCGCGCCGCCGGCCTGTATCCCGAGCATGTGGCCACCGGCCACGACTGCGTGCTGTTCTGCCGCGTGGCGCTGCTCGGCACGTGGCTCCACTGCCCGGGCGAGCCGGTGACGTTTCTGCGTCATCACTCGCCCACCTCGGGGCAGGCCGGTCATTTGTACGAGCAGTACCCCGATCACACCCTGCGCTGGGCCCGGTTGTACGAAGGGCTCGCTGCAGAGCTCGGCCCGGCGCGCCTGCCCGCCGCGCTGCGGCGCCGCAGCCTCGAGGTCTGGTGGCGCCGAGCGGGTGCCGCGATGCGCCGGATCGAGCGGATGCATGACGCCCGTGGCTGCTATGCGCGCGCAGTCCGCCTGTGCCCGTGGTCGCACAGGGCGTGGCGCGGCCTGCTCGGCACCTTGTTCGCCAGACCCCTGCCGTGAACCTCAAACCGTCTGGCCGCGCCGGTTGAATCCCGCGCGACGACGGCGGCAGAATCCGGCCATCACATCGCCCCTGCTCAGCCACTTTCTGAATCACACGCGTGCCCATGTCGCAGCCCCCCATCCTCCAGATTTCAGTCCTCGGCCTGGGCCAGATGGGCGCCCCGATCGCCCGCAACCTCGTGGCCCGCGGCTTTGCCGTGCGGGTCTGGAACCGCGATGCGGCCAAGACTGCCACGGTCCCCGGCGCAAGGCCTTGCACCACCGTGGCCGAGGCCGTCGCGGGCGCCGATGTCGCGCTCACGATGCTGGCCGATGACGCCGCCCTGCGCGCCGTGACGTTGGGCGAAGGTGGTGTGCTCGATTCATTGCCGGAGGGATCAGTGCACCTGGGCATGAGCACGGTGTCGCTCGCGATCGTGCGCGAGCTCGCCCTGGCGCATGCCGCGCGTGGCCAGCACTACATCGCCTCGCCGGTGTTCGGCCGGCCCGACGTGGCCGCGGCTGCCAAGCTCTTCGTCGTGCCGGGTGGGCCCGCTGCCGTGCTCGAACGGCTGGCCCCGGTCTTTGCCGCCATCGGCCAGGCCACCTTCCCGATGGCCACGCCAGAACAGGCGGCGCTCGCCAAACTGGCCGGCAATTTCATGATCGCGGGCACGATCGAAATGCTGTCCGAGGCGCTGGCCTTCGGCGAGAAGGGCGGCATCGACCCCGAGCAGCTGCTGGGCCTGCTCACCGGCACCGTGTTCGGCAGCCCGATCGTGAACCGCTATGGCGGCCTGATCGCCCGCACCGAATTCGAGCCCGCGGGCTTTGCGCTGCACCTCGGGCTCAAGGACGTGAACCTCGTGCTCGCCGCGAGCCAGCAGCTCGGCCTGCCGATGCCGGTGGCCGGCGTCGTGCAGCAGCACCTGGTGAGCGCGGTGAAAAAGGGGCGAGGCGAGATCGACATCGCCGGCGTGGCGACCATCGTGCGTGAGGAAGCGGGGCTGGGCGCGCTGCGCCGGTAGGCACGCGCAGTACGGCTAGCCTGCGGCCTGTCTGCATTTCCTGATGAAGATGGTCTTGTTCCCGCCGGTGAGATTTTTATCGCGCGCTTCGGATTGGCAGAGGTAGGTCACTTCCCGCTCGCACTTGACCACGAAATCTCTGAGCGGCTGACCCGAGAGGCCTTGCTGCATGCCCTTCGCCTTGCATTTGGGCCCCGCGATGGCCGTGGTGCTGATCGCCAGCAACAAGATGAACAGGGATTGCTTCAGCACGGTTGTCTCCTGAGAATTTGAAAGCGTCGATGTCCACGGACGCAGCAGGATTTTGACAGCGCCGTGCAGTGGTGCCGGGTGAAGGCGGTGGTCAAGATCAGTGCGTGTCGGTCGTCAATGAATGCACCGCATCGGCCACGCTGAAATGCATGCGCCCGGCGTGGCCCACGCCGTCGGGGTCGCAGCGGGTCAGCAGTTCGCGCACCGCGTCCTTGGCGCGCGACAGCACCAGCACGACCCCCGCCTCGCGCAGGTGCTGTGCCAGCTCGACCAGGCACTCCACCGCCGTGCTGTCGAGGTCGGTGCTTTCCTCCAGGCTCAGGATCACCGCACGTACCTCGTTGCGGTGGGCCGACAACCGACCCAGCACATCGGCCATCACGCGCTCGGCATTGGCGAAGAACAGCGGCTCTTCCGGCCGCACGATCAGCAGCCCCGGAATCCGCGCGGCGTCGGGGTGGGCACCGAGCACCACGTAGTTGCGTGAGGTGCCCAGCTCGCCGAGTTCATGCACGACCGGCAGGCTGAAGCGCCGCAAGGCACCCACCAGCGACAAGCCCACCGCCACCAGCATGCCGTGCAGCACACCAAACAGCAGCACCGCCAGCACCGCGCCCACCAGCAGCAGCTGATCGCGCCGCATGCGCCACACCGCCAGCAACGGCCGGGGGTTCAGCGCATGCCAGAGCGCTGCGATGACGGCCACCGCCAGCACCGGCCGCGGCAGCCACTGCAGCTGCGACGAGGCAAAGAACAGCACCGCGGCAATCACCGCCCACGCGACGCCGCCGGCCCATTTGCTGCAAGCTCCTGCCGCCGCATTCGCCTGGCTGGCCGAGAAGCCCGCGCCGACCGGCATGCCCTGAAACAGCGCCGAGCCCACATTGCAGGCGCCCAGCACCATCAGCTCGCGGTTGGCGTCCACCGTGTCGCCGCGCGCAAGCGCCAGGCTGCGAACGGTTCCCCACGATTCTGCAAACACCAGCACCACCAGGCCGAAGGCCAGCTCGGCAATCCGCAGCCATTCGGTGATCGGCAGCATGGGCAGCGTCGGCTTGAACGCGGGTCGCTCGAAGCTCCCGATGTCGGCCACGCCCATGGCGCCGAGGTTGAGCACCCGCGAGGCCACGATGGCCATGACGATCACCAGCATCGACGCCGGCAGCCGTGGCCAATGGCGCAACGCGACCAGCACGCCCGCCGCCATCAACGCCACCACCATCGTGGGCAGGTGCCACTGCGCGGCATGCGTGCCTGCGTAGAGCAGCACGTGCAGCGCGTCTCCACCCGCATCGCTCGGCAGCGTGAACCCCAGCGCATCGGGCAACTGCTTGATGACGATGGTGATCGCCAGTGCGAACGCAAAGCCCCGCAGCACAGGCCGCGACACATAAGCCGAGAGCTGGCCTTGCCGCACGGCTGCGAGCAGCATCAGCAACACCCCGCACAGCAGCACCAGCGCCGTCAAGGCTTGCGCATAGGCGGCGGGGTCAGCCAGTGCGGTGACGCCCGACAGCGACACCGCTGCCGCGGCCGACAAGGTGGCGGTGGACGACGTGGGCGAGACGATGGCGAAGCGGCTTCCGCCGAACACCGCGTAGACGGCCAGGCCCACCAGCATCGCGCTCAGCGCGTGCACGACCGGCAGCCCGGCGAGGCCGGCGTAGGCCACCGCTTCGGGCAGCAGCAGGCCGGCCACACACAGCCCCGCGATCAGGTCGCGCCAGCGGGGTGGGCTGTTCAAAACGCGCTCTTGACGACCCCACCATCCACACGCAGCGCCGCGCCGGTGGTCGCCGACGCGAGCGGGCTGGCCACATAGGCCACGAGTGAGGCCACCTCCTGTGGCGAGGCGAAGCGCTTGATCAGCGAGGTGGGTCGCACGTGCTCGAAGAACTCGGCCTCGACCTGCTCGAAGGTCTTGCCGCTGGCGCGTGCCATGTCGCCGACAAAGTCGCCCACGCCACGCGACCGGGTGGGGCCGGGCAGGACGCTGTTGACCGTGATGCCCGTGCCGGCGACCGATTCCGCCAGGCCGCGCGAGACCGCGAGCTGCGCGGTCTTGGTCATGCCGTAGTGAATCATCTCGGCCGGGATCTGCACCGCGCTTTCGCTGGAGATGAAGATGATGCGCCCCCAGTTCTCGCGCTTCATGGCCGGCAGCACCAGGCGTGCCAGCCGTACACCACTCAGCACATTGACGTCGAAAAAGCGTTGCCAGTCTTCGTCGGGGATGTCCTCGAAGGCCTTGGGCTCGAAGATGCCGAGGTTGTTGACGAGGATGCCGATGCCGGGAAAGCGCCGCACGACTTCTTCCGCGGCAGCGGCCTGGCTCAGGTCGGCGGCATGGCCGTGAACGGTGCCGTGTGTTTCTGCGCGGATGCGCTCCACCGCTGCGTCGACGGCCGCCTGGGTGCGGCCATTGACGATGACGGCGGCGCCCTCCTGGGCCAGGGTGTGTGCGATCGCGTAGCCGATGCCGGCCGTGCTGCCGCTGACCAGTGCCAGCTTGCCTGTGAGTTGAAGGTCCATGTCGCTGCTCCTTGAGCTCCTGAATTCAGGCGGCGAAGCCACCGTCGATCAGCAGATCGGCACCCGTGACGAACGCCGCTTCCGTGCTGGCCAAGTAGGCCACCATACCCGCAATCTCCTCGGCCTTGCCATGGCGCGGGATGGCCATCAGGCCGTGCAAGGCGGTGGCGAAGTCGCCGGACTCCGGATTCATCTCGGTGTCCACCGGGCCCGGCGACACGTTGTTGACCGTGATGCCGCGCGGTCCGAGATCGCGCGCTAGGCCTTTGACCAGACCCACCAGCGCCGACTTGCTCATCGCATACGGGGCGCCACCGACGAACGGCATGCGCTGTGCGTTGGTGCTGCCGATGTTGATGATCCGGCCGCCTTCGGTCATGTGCCTGGCCGCGGCTTGCGTGGCCACGAACACCGAGCGGATGTTGACCGCCACGGTGCGGTCGAAGTCTTCCAGGGTGAACTGATCCAGCGGGGCGATGGCCAGCACACCGGCGCTGTTGACGAGGATGTCCAGCCGGCCGTATCGCTCGGCCACGCCGTCGATGGCGCGGGTCAGCGCTGCGGCGTCGGTGGCATCGGCCTTGAGCGCGATGGCGTGGCCGCCTGCGGCCTGGATGTCTTCGACCAGCGCTTCGGCCGCGATGGCAGAAGAGGCATAACCGATGGCGACGCTGGCACCGTCGCGGGCCAGGCGGCGCGCGGTGGCAGCGCCGATGCCGCGCGAGCCGCCATGGATGAAGGCGACCTTGCCGGCCAATGGCTGGCCTGCGGTGGAGGAGGGGGCTGCGGTGCGGGTGTTGACGTTGGCGTTCATGGCGTTTCCTTTCGGTGTGGGGTGGTTGATGGGTCTCAGTGTGAGCGTCTCCACCTGATCGCGGTAGCCATGAAATTGATCATTCAGTTTCAACCATTGGTTTAAAGTGAAGCCATGTTGACCGACTTGCGCAGCTACCTCGACGCCTTCGTGGCTGCGGCCGATGAAGGCAGCTTCTCGGCGGCTGCGCGCCGCCTGGGGTTGACTCCGGCGGCAGTCAGCAAGAGCGTGGCGCAGCTGGAGGCGCGGCTCGGTGTGCGGCTGTTTCAGCGCAGCACCCGCCAACTCGCGCTCACCACCGATGGAGTGCGGCTGCACGGCCAGGTGCGGCTGCCCTGGCGCGAGATCGGCGACGCGCTGACCGACCTGCGTCAGGGCGCAGGCAAACCCGCGGGCACGCTGAAGGTGGCGCTCGCTCCCACGGTGGGCCGTGAATTCGTGGTGCCGCTGCTGGGCGAATTCGTGCGCCGCTACCCCGACGTGGTGCCCGACCTGCACTTCGACAACCGCCAGGTCGACCTGGTGGCCGAAGGCTTCGACGTGGCCATCGGCGGCGGCATCGAGTTGACCGATGCGCTGATCGCGCGCGAGCTTGCACGGCCGCGCATCCTGCTGGTGGCCGCACCCGCCTACCTGAAGGCCCACCGAACGCCCAAGCACCCCGAAGACCTGGTGCGCCACCGCGGCCTGCTGCGCCGTTCGCTGGCCACCGGGCGGCTGGTGCCCTGGGCCTTGAAGAACAGCGCAGGGCAAGAGCTGATCGCGAGCGTGCGCCCGGTGATGGTGCTGGACGACCCCGAGGCCATGGCGCGCGCGGCGTCTGTGGGCATGGGCATCGCCATGCTGCCGTTGCCGCATGCGCTGCCGCTGCTGGAAAGCGGTGCGCTGGTGCGCGTGCTGCGCGAGTGGTATGCCGAGTCGAAACCGCTGTGCCTTTACTACACCAGCCGCAAGCTCGTGCCAGCGAAGGTGCGCGTGTTCGTGGACTACATGCGGCAGGAATTCCACGCCAGCGGGCAGGCGGCGCGGTTCGGGCGGAAGTAGGGCGAGCTTCGCTTTATGGCCGCCCGTGAGCAACCAGCGCATCAAGCGGACTGCGCACCGCGCCGCCGCCCATCTTGAGTACGTGCGTGTAGATCATGGTCGTTGCCACGTCCGCATGCCCGAGCAACTCCCGAACGGTTCGTATGTCATGCCCGCTTTGCAGCAAATGGGTCGCAAAGCAGTGCCGCAGCGTGTGAGGTGTGGCTTGCTTCGCAATGCCGGCCGCGCTCAGCGCACGCTTGAATGCGCGCTGAAAGGTCTGGTCATAGAGATGATGGCGGCGCACGATTCCGCTGCGAGGGTCTGTTGAGTGGTGGTCTTGCGGAAACACCCAGAACCAGGCCCACGACAGTCCCGCTCGCGGGTACTTGCGTTCGAGTGCATGCGGCATCTCGACACCGGCCTGTCCCGCCGTGACATCGTCAGACCAAACTCGGTGGGCGTGCGCCAGTTGCGCACGAAGCTCGACGTGTAGCGACTGCGGCAGCATCACGATGCGGTCCTTGCCACCCTTGCCTGAGCGAACCACCAAAGCCCGGTTCGCGAAATCCAGATCCTTGACCCGCAGTTGCAAGGCTTCCGTGATCCGCAGCCCGGTGCCATACAGCAACCGTGCCAGCAGGGCATGCTCGCCCCTCAGTTGTGCGAACACCGACACGACCTCATCCGGTGAGAGCACCACCGGAATTCGCCGCGTCACCTGCGGTCTCCCGATGTCGTTCATCCAAGGCAGGCTGACACACAGCACCTTGCCATAAAGAAACAGCAGCGCCGACAAGGCTTGGCGATGACTGGACGGAGCCAGACTGCGCTCACCTGCCAAGTACGTCAGATAGGCCTCGACTTCGGGGCCACCCATCTCGACAGGGTGTCGCAGGCCGTGCCATCGGATGAAGGCTCTGACCCAATGGACGTACGCCTCCTCCGTACGCCGGCTGTAGTGGAGGTAGCGAATGCGCTCACGCAACTGGTCAAGCAGCTTGACGGCCTGCAGCGGCGGCAAGCGCGCCTCGGGTGTCGGACGCAGGGTATTGCGGGGTGGCATCGGCCCCGCCAGCGATGGCAACATGCAGCCTCCTGGTGTCCGGCACGGTGTAAAGCCAGATGTAACAAAGTCCGGATTTGCCAGGAAATTTAGTACTGTATGAAAATACAGTCAACCGGGGGAAGCAGAGATGCCACAACCACTTGCAGCTGGGTCGGCCTACGATGTTAGGGAGACAGCGCCGATGTTAGGGCGCAGTTCCTGTCTCCCTACAACACGTTAGGCGTCCCAAGTCGCCCTCGTGCCCGCTGCCACAATTTCAAGTCACGCCAATCCACAAGGAGTTCTAATCGTCCCGCTGAATGACTTGCTGCTGTTTTCTGGAGCAGCACTACTGATGGTCCTGACACCCGGGCCAAACATGATCTATTTGATCTCTCGATCCATCTGCCAAGGCCGGAAGGCGGGAGTCATTTCGCTGCTCGGCGTCATCGCCGGCTTCCTCGTTCATATGTTTGCCGCTGCCATTGGTCTGACCGCGCTATTTCTGGCCGTTCCGTTGGCGTATGAGATTCTCAAGTGGGCAGGGGCGGCCTACCTGTTGTACCTTGCGTGGCAAGCAGTCAAGCCGGGCGCCCGCTCGCCGTTTGAGGCCAGGCAGCTTACTGAGGATCCGCCTTCCAGGTTGTTCTTCATGGGTTTCTTGACCAACGTCTTGAACCCGAAAGTTGCTGTTTTCTATCTATCGATCTTGCCGCAGTTCGTGTCACCGGGGCATGGGGCTGTCCTCATGCAGAGTCTCGTGCTCGGCCTTACTCAAATCACCGTGAGCTTCACGGTCAATCTAGCCATCGCGCTCTCAGCGGCCAACCTAGCAAGTTGGTTCGTGCGCAATCCTCGCTGGTTGGCAACACAAAGGTATTTGATGGGCTTTGTCCTCGCTGGCCTTGCCGTGCGCCTCGCGGCAGAGCATCGCAGGGCCGCCTAACCCTTCCATCGACCGGACTGCCGCCGGCAGCCGCTCATGTCGAACGTTAGGCGTCATGAACGACCCGATCTCTGCCATCGAGGCCTGCGAATTCCTCTACCTACACGCGGTCTCCGAACCGGAGGAAGGCGGCGTCCGTCTTGTCGTGCATGAGGCCAAGACTGGCGGCCCAGTCGAGGCAGATATTCTTGCTTCAGAGCCATTGCCGGAACTCAAGAAAATTCTCGCTGAATCAAGTGCCATCGTGCACGGGCCGGACTGCAAGGTGTTCACCATCACATGGGACAAGTACATCGGCTACTGCGTGGAGAACGAGAGCTTTGCGCTGCCTGAGCCAAGTTCTTCGATAGGTGAAGGCCGACTCCTCCGGACCTACAGCCAGTCGGTCTACCTTGACTTCATCGCCAAGGCGTCCTTCGCGTCTCCCGAGTATCCCGGTCCATTCAAGCATTGGGCCGTTCTCTGTCTCGATCACATCATCAACGTAGTGTCGACAGAGGAACCAACTATCCGCATCAGTCAGAAATGACGCCTAACCCTTCGCTCGAGCGGACCTCCACCGGCATGGCACTTGGCCCGCGCGGCTCTGTGGTTCATCATCCGCCTCGCGGGCCAAGCGCCATACCGGCGGGGTCCGCTCAGCTCAAACGTTAGGCCGCTCGAATGCAAGGACTGCGCGCTGTCATAGCTATGTTGATCACGCTAGCTTTCGCGAACGGAACACTCTGGCGAACGCTGAGCGAGAACCTGACTGCAGGGGTCTATCCACCTGCGGCCGATTCAATAAGCATTCCGCTATTCGAAGCGCTTACAGTTTCTCTCGTCATCCTCTTGGCCATGGGCCTGTCAGTGTCGCTACCAAAGCGGACTCTGCCCTGGGTTGTCGCGCGAGCAATCCCAGCTGCGCTCGCCGCCCTGCTCTCTCTCATGATGTCCGCTTCGTGGCTGACGCCAAAGCACTATGAGGTCGCGGCCGCGTTCCTTCTGGTCGCCATAGCCTGCTCCTGGTCTTGGTGGCAGGATCAGCCTGTTAGACGGAAGAAATCCGATAGTGACCTCAATGCACTCTCGTTGTGAAAGCGCACGGCCTAACCGGTTGCTCGAGTGGACCTCCACCAGCTGGCCGCGCTACGCTCACCAGCTGATCCTCGCTTCGCGCGGCCAGCTGGTTCCGGCCCCTCAGCTCCAACGTTAGATTGCACATGGCACCGCAGATCTGGCGAGACGCTGAAGAGCTACTTCGCTACTTGGCCGCGAACTATCCGTTCGACCTTGATGACTCGTTCGAGCCGAAACTGATACCAGTGAACTCAAGGCTCCCGGGTGGCGACACCCCGCTTCACATGGTCGCGGCTTGGGGGGACGCACATGGCATTGATTTGCTCGTGAAAGCTGGTGCCGAAGTGGATGCTCTCGGCGACATGTCGTACACGCCCTTAGCAACAGCAGTGAGTGCCAAGAGCGTTGAAGCGGTGCAAGCGCTCATGCAGCGAGGTGCCTCACCACACGTGAAGACTGAATTCGGGCTGACTCCGTACGAATTGGCTATGCGCGACGGCTCGCGAGAGATGCGGGAGACATTCGGTGGCGGTTCAATCTAACTGGTCGTTTGACACGGACAAGCGCCGGCAGTCCGCCGCGGGGCTTTCGGCGTTCGGCGCAATGCCCGCGCGTGCCGGTCAACTTCGACGTTGAACATCACATGAACTTTGATGCCGCTTGGGAGCTTGCAGCCTCCTGGGTCAGACTGATCACGCAGGGGCAAGCTGTCATATGCCAAAGCCAGACCATGGCTCTCCCGTACGGTTGGGTGTTTTTCTACAACTCGCCGGAATTCGTCGCGGACCCAAGCAAGCAGGAGTTTTCACTCGTGGGCAACGTGCCAATACTGGTAGACCGTATCAACGGCGAGCTGCGAGTTCTTGGGCCAAGATACAAGGATCGGCTCAAAGAGTTGGAGCGAGAGATGCCCTCCGCTTGTCTTCAAATGAAACCGGAGGATCCGCGGTGGTGAGGTTCAACCTTTCGCTCCAGCGGACGGCTTCGCCGCCCGCTGAGCTAGCACGTTAGCCCTCAGGACAAATGCCCGTTCACTTCGCCACCGCTTCGGTCACGCGTCCCCAGTTCCTGGGCTCAGGTCACTGGCAGTTGAGTTCCCTCAACGCCATTTGCGTAGTACTTGGCCGCAACGGAAGTGGCAAGAGCCAACTGCTACGAGGACTTCGAGACGTCGCACCTGACTCATCACACTACGTCGTGCCGGAGCGAACAGGCGAAATTACCTTTCAGCCACACCTCGTCACGGAAGTTATCAGTCCGACGTCGCGCCGGAATCGGTCCGCAGGCAACTTCTCTGCTAGCTATCGAGAAGAGGTTGTCACTCGGATTCAGGCGTACTACACGAAGCGAGGGACAAAGAAGGTTGAGCAGATCAACCACGATCCCGACGATCTACTACGCACCCTGTCTTTGGTGCTACCGGACTTCACAGTTCGGGTAAAAAGCGAGAATCCGTTTTACGAGCTGCACAGGATCAAAGACGGCTCCTCGGTCACCTCGGTTTCCGCCCTCAGCAGCGGGGAGTCACAACTTCTTTCGCTGGGCATGGACATCCTCACGATCGTCGGAATGTGGGAACTCGACCGAGTGGAGAAGCGGCTGCTCCTTGTTGACGAGCCAGATGCTCACATTCATCCGGACCTTCAGATCAAGTTCGCCGACTTCCTCTGTCACATCGAGCGCGAGTTCTCGGTACAGATAGTCGTGGCAACACACTCGACGACGCTGCTCTCAGCACTAGGTCAGTTTGCTGACAACAAGCTCAGTGTCATCTACCTGGACCCCGACAAGGAGGTTGTGGTTGCGGAACCCTTCACCGCAGTCACTCGCGAGTTGTCCGCCCTGCTAGGCGGCCACCTATTGATGGGTCCGCTGTTTGCCGCCCCAGTGCTTCTAGTTGAGGGCGATGATGACTACCGCGTTTGGATACAGGTCGCTCGCTCTGGCGCAATCAAGCTTTGCGTGCTGCCGTGTAACGGGGACGAGATCAAGCGCTACCAGAAAACGCTGGAGCGTATGTTCGCCGCTCTATCAGAGAACACGCAATTGCGAGGCATCGCGCTTCTCGATGGTGACAAACCTCTGCCTACGCCCCAACCCAATGCACCACAGCAGTACGTCCGATTCGCCCGTCTCAACTGCCACGAAACCGAGAACCTTTATCTGAGCGATGAGGTACTGGCTGAACTCGGTCACACGTGGGACTCCTGCCAGGCTGCCGTGCTGGCCCAAGCAGACAACTTTGGAAACAAAGCACCGGCTCTTCGCGCGCTCCAAGGCATAGACAGGCGGACCGCGGATATCAAGAGTGTCATCAGCGAGGTGGCAGAGATCCTAGACCCGAAGAAGCTTCTTTGGACCGTGCGCATTGGAAAGTTCATTGGAAAGGGCCAGCCAACGGGCCAGCTAGCTGATTTCATCGGAGCCGACACTATTGAGTTGCTTTGGCACTGAGGCCTAACCCTTCGCTGGAGCCGACTGGCACTGGGATGGCGCTTGGCCCGCCTCCTGGCTTGGTACATCATCCATCCGGCGGGCCAAGCGCCATCCCGGCGCTCGCGCCTCAGCCCAAACGTAGAGCACACGCCACGGAGCGCTTATGCAGCACGTTCTCGTCTACTCCGATTCTTTGTCGTGGGGCATT
Source organism: Burkholderiaceae bacterium (assembly GCA_965229345.1). GTDB lineage: Bacteria > Pseudomonadota > Gammaproteobacteria > Burkholderiales > Burkholderiaceae_C > PBB1. Next base: position 3,427,305 of record OZ245872.1, on the reverse strand, counting down.
GTTCCGACGACACGGAAGCGTCTGGCCTTTGAGCAGCGCTGGCCGGGCGTCATGGAAATCGCGCTCTGTTCTGCGGGTAGAAAGGTTCGCGTCATCGAAGACTGCCTCAACGGTCGTCGCACGGTGTGGGACGATCCGTTCAAACCCGGGCGAAACGGTCTTGTCGGTCTGGCTCAGCGGATCGAAATTCACTCCCCGCTTGCGCTGGTTGTTCTCATGCTCGGGACAAACGACTTCCAATCGATGCACGACCACAACGCTTGGCATTCGTCCCAGGGCATTGCTGCGCTCGTGTCCGCAATTCGTACTGCACCCATTGAACCTGGTATGCCCGCGCCTCAAGTGCTGGTCGTCGCGCCGCCGCCGATCCGCAGCCCCAGCGGCCCCATCGCGCCCAAGTTTGAAGGTGCAGAGAAGAAGTGTGTGGGGCTGGCCACCGCGTACAAGAAGGTCTGCGAGGAGCTCGCCTGCCATTTCTTTGATGCGGGGACCGTAACCGCTGCCAGCAATGTAGATGGTGTCCATCTTGATGCCGAGCAACACGTGGCGCTGGGTCAAGCCCTGTCTGAGGTCGTTGAACCTCTGCTCACGAAGCGCGTGCACTAACCAGCCATTCGAGACGAACCCTCGCCAGCGAGCCTCGCTCGTCGGCACGGCCGCTCAAGGGCGGCGTTAGGCCTTGAAGGAGACCGCCATGCCTCTTGTCACCCTCACCGTCCTTCGGCCGAAGTCCGCCGCATTCAAGGACTCGGTGCTTCAAGCGGTACACGGCGCGCTGGTCAGCATCGGCGTCCCCGAAGCCGATCGCTTCCATCGGGTGCTGGAGTTGTCGCACGAGGACTTCCGCTTCGACGTCTCCTACCCAGACGTGCACGGAAAGCGAACCGATGACTTCGTCCTCATCGAGATCGTTCTGTCCGCGGGCCGCAGCGTCAAGGTGAAGAAGCAGTTCCTCGCGAACCTGATGACCGGTCTTGTCGCCGCAGGGCACAACCCAGAGAACGCCATGGTGGTTTTCAAGGAAACCACTTGGGAGAACTGGGCGTTCGCTGGTGGCCGCCAAATCCACGTCTAGGTGAACTGGCTGGGTCATGCCTGCCGCGCGGCGCGGAGCAGAATCCTTGGCATGTCCCCCACTGTCCGTCGCGTCGTCCAAGCGGTTCTCTACGAGGCCTTCGCCATCGCGTTCGTCGGGCCGGCCATGAGCCTGATGTTCGAGCAATCGGTGGCTTCTGCCCTCCCGCTGGCGGTCGTCATGTCCATCATTGCGCTCGGCTGGAACTACGTTTTCAACGGGCTCTTCGAGGCCTGGGAATCCCGGCAAGCCGTCAAGGGCCGCTCGTTCGGGCGGCGTCTTGCGCACGGCATCGGGTTCGAAGGCGGCCTGGTCATCATCCTCGTCCCGGTCATGGCGTACTGGCTGGAGACCACGCTGCTCAAAGCCTTGCTCGCAGACCTCGGCATCCTGGCCTTCTTCTTTGTCTACGCCATTGCGTTCACCTGGGCGTTCGACCGTGTGTTCGGTCTGCCGCAGTCGGCGAGCAACACCTGCGGGGCCTGACCCTGCGCCGGTGCTCGGGCCTCAGCGAAAACGCCAAATGTCGCAGGCAGCACCGCGCGCATACTGCTGGCGCAGCACGGTGTCCCACTGGAGATGACGATGGCTTCGGAAGCTGAGCAGCGCAATTCGAAGGTTCAGGATCACTACACCGTCACCGATCTGGGGCAATCGATCCTCGATGCGCTGGCGGTGGCAGGTCGGGACCCGAATCGCCTCACACCCGAAGACCTGGCACCGATCGACGAATTTCATATTCGAGGGCGTGCCGCTACGCTGGACCTCGCGCGAGCCGCGAAGATCAGCCGCGCGATGGCGGTTCTGGATGTGGGCAGCGGCTTGGGCGGCCCGGCCCGAACGTTGGCATCGGAGTACGGATGCCAGGTCACGGGCATCGACCTGACCGAGGCGTACTGCCAGACGGCCAGCCTGCTCTCCGAGCGCCTCGGCCTCGGCCACCTGCTGCAGTTTCAGCAAGGCGATGCCCTCAGCCTGCCGTTTGAGCCGGCCTCTTTCGACGTCGTGTGGACGGAACACGTGGCGATGAACATTGCCGACAAGGCGCGCCTGTACAGCGAGATGTACCGCGTGCTGAAGCCCGGCGGCACCCTGGCCATCTACGACATCCTTAGCGGCCCCGAAGGCCCGGTGCACTTCCCGGTCCCCTGGGCGAGAACACCAGAGACGAGTTTTCTTGCATCGCCAGACGAGTTGCGCGCCTGCCTGACCGAGGCCGGCTTCCAGATCACCAACTGGGTGGACTCAACCGAGGCCGGCAAGGCCTGGTTCGTCGCCCTCGCCGAGCGCATCCAGCGGCTCGGCATGCCACCGCTCAGTTTCGCGCTGTTGATGGGAGAAGACTTCTCGGCGATGGCGCTCAACCAGCGGCGCAACCTCGAGCAGGGGCGCATCGTGCTGGCGCAAGTCGTGGCGACGAAGGATGGAGGCGGGCCACCCGGGCCCGAACCCGCATGAAATACCTGATCTCCTTTCCCGCCCCGGCGATGGACCTCACCGCGGATGAGCTGGCCGCTGCCAGTGCCGACTCGCACGCGGTCATCCGAGCGGCCAAGCAAGCGGGCGTGTACGTGTTCGCAGGCGGGCTCAACGAGGAGGTCGGGGCGCTGATGGTGGCATCGGACGGAACCGCGACCCGACAGACCTATCCGCAAACCCGGGAATTCAGCGGCGGCTTCTGCGTGCTGGAACTCCCGTCGCGCGAGGCCGCCGTCGAGTGGGCATCCAAGCTGGCCCAGGCGTGCCGCTGCTCGCAAGAGCTGCGCGAGTTTCACCACGACGCCGAGAGCTAGCGTCGGCGCCTCGGCTCCAATCAAGGCTTTCAGGAGAAAGACGATGACCATCGTGCACGTGCTTGAACCGCATCTCAAGGACCTCGGCGGCGGCTTCATCGTGAGGCGGCTGCTGCCTTCGGCGTTGCGCCAGGCGGTCGGGCCGTTCGTGTTCTTCGACCACTTCGGGCCCGTCATCCACCAGCCGGACGACAACCACGATGTGCGACCGCATCCGCACATCGGCCTGTCCACCGTCACCTATCTGTTCGAGGGGGCGATGATGCACCGCGACAGCACCGGTGTCGTGCAGCGCATCGAGCCGGGCGCCATCAACTGGATGACCGCCGGCCGCGGCATCGTGCATTCAGAGCGCGCGCCCGACGATCTGCGCGGCACACGCTATGCATCGCACGGGCTGCAGCTGTGGTGTGCGCTGCCGGAGTCGCTCGAGGAGTGCGACCCTGCCTTCGCACACACGCCCGCAGCGGACATTCCGCAAGTGCAGGGCGAGGGGTACACCGCCCGCGTCCTGATCGGCGAACTGCTGGGTGTTGCTTCACCCGTCAAGCCGACCTCGCCCACGCTCTATGTCGAGTTCAGCGTGTCGCCAGGGGCGGTGGTGCAGCTGCCGGCCAGCGGGTTCGAGCGTGCGCTCTACGGATTGGAGGGCGCGGTGCGCATCGACGGCGAGCTGCTCGGTCCGTGGACGCTGGGCGTGCTCGACGGCGCGGCCTGCACGATCGCGGCACCCGACGGAGCACGCTTCGCGCTCATTGGCGGCGAGCCGCTGGGGCACCGCCACATGGTGTGGAACTTCGTGTCCTCGCGCCGTGAGCGGATCGACGAGGCCAAGGCGGCGTGGCGTGACCAGGCCCTGGGCCAGGTGCCGGGCGAGACCGAGTTCATCCCGTACTGAGCCGCCGCGATCGGGCGGTGCTCGCGGCAGGGACGTGCGCGGTCGCGCCTAGAACTGCACCGCGCACTTGACGCCCGCCGGGATCTCGCCCTTGGGGTTGGGCAGGTCGAGGCGGGCGCGGAAGGTGCCGCTGGCGGAATCGACCACGCGGTCGACCACCGACACCGTGGCGGTGTAGTGCCCCGACAGCGGAGCCTCGGTGGTGATCGATGCCGGCGCGCCCACTTTCACCTTGCCGAACAGCCCCACCGGCAGCACCACGTCGATGCGCAGCGGGTTCACCTGCGCGAGCTTCAGGATGGCGCGCGCGCTCTCGCCGGTCTGCGCGATCTCGCCCACCTGCTGCAGTCGTTCGGTGACCACGCCGTTGATCGGGCTGCGGATGCGGCGCTGCTCCAGCGTTTCCTGCAGGCGGCGCTGCTCCAGCTCGGCCAGGCGCCGGTTGTCTTGCGCCTCGACCAGGCTGGCCTCGGCGAGTGACAGCTCGGCGGCGGTGTCGTCGCGGTCCTGGACGGCGATGAACTTTTCCTGCACGAGATCGTCGCGGCGCGTCAGCTTGGTCTTGGCGGCCTGGCGACGGCTCTCGGCGGTTTTCACCTGCCCCTCCATCACGGCGCGGTAGCGTGCGGCGTCGAGCGCGGCGCGGTCGGCGGCGCTTTCGAGCTCGACCAGCACCTGCCCCTTGCGCACTTCGGCCCCGCGGTCCACGGTGATCGCATCGATGCGGCCTTCGACCACGCTGCGCAGCTCCACGCGCTGCGAGGGCTCGATCAGGCAGGCGTAGCCACCGCCTGGTGCGGCCACGGCCGGCTGGGCGGCTGCGCAAACCAGCCACGCAGGCATCCAGAGCAGTCGGGAAGGGGCAGTGAGTTTCATGGTGTCGGTAGCGGTAGGTCCATCAAAGCGGATCGCCGGAAAAGCCCATCGATTGTTCAAGTTCGCGATCCTGGCGCAAGGTGTCGCGACGGGTGCGCGCATGCATGCGTTCCGCGCGGGCCTGCGCCGCGCGCCGGCACTGCTTCATCCAGGCCGCCGGTGCCGTGCCGTTCAGCTGCTGCCAGCGCACCAGCGCGTTGTACGACGCGCCGCCGTGCTGGGTGTACAGATCGTCGTCGATGGCCGTGATCGCCACGCACTCGCCGGGCTGGCCCTGGCGGGCGCAGCGCCCGAGCAGCTGCCGGTCGATGCGCGGAGACTCATGGTATTCGGTCAGGATGACGAACAGGCCGCCCAGCGACTCCACGCCCTCGCCCAGCGAGATGTCGGTGCCGCGGCCAGCCATGTTGGTGGCCACGGTCACCGCCCCGCGCTGCCCGGCCTGCGCCACCACCTCGGCTTCACCGGCATCCTGGCGCGCGTTGATCACTGCGTGCGCCACGCCCATCGCCTTCAGGCGATCACTCAGCGCCTCGGAGGCGTCCACCGAGCGGGTGCCGATCAGCACCGGCTGGCCCCGCGCCTGTCGCCGGGCCACTTCGTCGGCCACCACCTGCCATTTCTCGTCGCGGTGGCGGCACACCACGTCAGGCAGGTAGCGCCGCGCGCTGGGTCGGTGGGTGGGGAGGGTGACGGTGTCGAGGCGGTACACCACCGACAGCTCACGGGCCATTTCACGTGCCGTGCCGCTCATGCCCGACAAGCGCAGGTAGCGCGCGAAGAAGCGCTGGTAGGTGATGCGCGCCAGCGTCTGCGTGCGCTCGGACAGGGTCACGCTCTCCTTGCACTCGATCATCTGGTGCAGGCCTTGCTCCCAGGTGCGGCCGGGCAGAACGCGCCCGGTGTACTCGTCGATGATCTGCATCGCACCTTCGCTGTCGATCAGGTAGTGCTGGTCGCGCAGGAACAGGCGCTGCGCCCGCAGTGCCTGCGTCAGCAGGTGCTCGCGCACATGGAAGGCGCGCCACGGCCCGCCCCAGCCCGCAGTGGCCGCAGTGACCTTGTCGCGGCCGGTGCGCGTGAGCCGCACATCGCGGCGCGATTCGTCGATCAGGTAGTCGTCGTCGGGCACCAGGGTGGAAGCCAGCGACAGCGCGCGCGGCAACTCGTCGGCGTTGTCGACCGGGCCGGCCTTCACCGCCAGGATCAGCGGCGTGCGGGCCTCGTCGATCAGGATGCTGTCGGCCTCGTCGACGATGGCGTAATGCAGGCCCCGCAGCACCGGCGGCGTGGGCAGCGCGCCGAACAGCTGTCGCCCGCGCAACTGCGCCACGCTCGCCCGGCCGCCCTGGGCGACCCGGTCGCGCAGGTAGTCGAACACCATCTCCTTGCCGGTGCAGTAGGCGATGTCGCAGGCGTAGGCCGCGCGCTTTTCTTCAGGCGTCTTGCCGTGGATCACCACCCCGACGCTCAGCCCGGCGCAGCGGAACAGCGGGGTTTGTTTTTCGGCGTCGCGCTCGGCCAGGTAGTCGTTGACCGTGACCACGTGCACCGGCACGCCGGCGCTGGCCACCAGGCAGGCGGCGAGCCCCGCCGTCAGGGTCTTGCCCTCGCCGGTTTGCATTTCTGCCAGGCGACCGCGCACCAGCGTGGCGGCACCCACCAGCTGCGTCGGGTAGGGGCGCATGCCCAGCGAGCGGGCGGCTGCCTCGGCCACCAGCAGCAAGGCCTCGTGCAGCGCCGCGCGGTGCCCGCCTTGCAAGGCGGTGGTGGCCGCAGCGCGCAGCCGCGCGACCAGGGTGGTGTCGTCCAGTGCCGCCAGCTCTTGTGCGCGCTGCGTCATCAGGCGGCCGAGTTCTGCGATCTCGCGTGCCGGCGAGGGGGCCAGCCCTCGGCGGGTGTCGGCCAGCACGCCCAGCGCCCACTGGTCGGCCAGGTGCACCGCCTTGTCTTCGCGTTCGGGGAAGGCGGTGCGCGCCAGTGGCAGCGCCGGTGTCATCAGCACGGTCGACACGGCGCGTCGCTCAGGTGTCGAAGTGCGACAGGAACACCCGCCGCACGGCGCGTCCCCAGCGCCAGGCCACGGGTTCGGGCGCATGCTCGAAGCGCACGTGCACACGGCTGCCCAGAAAGTCGTGCGGCGCGCTGGCGGGCAGCAGCAGCTCGAACTCGAACACCGATTCCAGCGTGGCGAGCCCCTTGTCGTCGCGCGGATCGGTCTGCTCGGGCCCGCCGCCCTTGCTGCCCAGCGCGGGGCTCGGCAGCTGGTGGGCCGCGCCCGGCGTGCTGCGGGCCAGCGTGGCCTGGAAGCGCGAGGCGGTGTCCTGCACCAGCCGGATTTCGACAGCGCGGGTGTCCAGCCGCACCGCATCGACCTCGCTTTGCGGCACCACCAGGCGCACCAGCGGGGCTTCGGGCGTGCGCAGGTAGCCGACGATGTCGCCTTGCCTCAGGTAGCGCCCGGGCAGGTCTTCGGGGGACTGCACCAGCAGCGTTCCGGCCGCATGGGTGCGCAGCGTCAGGCGCCGCGCGTCGTCGCGCAGGCGCTCCAGCGAGGCCTCTTCGCGGGCCAGTTGCTGTTCGAGCTGCTGGGCCTTCGATTGCGAGGTGCCCCAGGCCGCGTCGTACTGCGCGCGCACCTCGTCGGCCTTGGCCTCCTGCACGGCGATGCGGGCCGCGAGGCTGGGCTCCACCATGTCTGCCACGGGCGCGCCTGAGCCCAGTTCAGCGCCGGGCTGTGCCAGCAGCTGCCGCACGAAGCCGGCGCTCTCGGCGCGCACGATGGCGTGCTCGGGCAGCCACAGCACGCCCGTGGCCATGGTGTGGTGTGGCAGCGGCAGCACGAACAGCAGCAGCGCCACCAGGCCCAGCCCGACGCCCATCACGCCGCGCACCCGCGCGCCGCGGTCGGCGTACTGCGGCCCGTGGAGCAGCGCCTTGATGGCCTTGATCAACGGCCACACCACGCTCTGCGCCAGCGTCCACAGTGCCATGACGACGCCGACCACGAAGAACTGCGTGGCCACGAACAGCGCGATCGACAGCGAGACCGTCAGCCGGTACACATACGACACCGGGGCGTACAGCACGAACCACCGCTTTTCGCCGACGGTGGCCTGCGGCGGCTCGGTGCGCTTGACACCGAACGCGTAACGCTCGGCCAGGTACTGCCAGTAGCGGTTGGCGCGGTTGCCGAGGTTGGGTGACTCGATGACGTCGATGAGGATGTAGTAGCCGTCGAAGCGCAGCAGCGGGTTGGCGTTGAAGAACAGCGTCGTGACGCTGGCGAGCACGGCCACGTTGTAGGCCACGCCGCGCGGGGTGCCGGGTTCGAGCAGCAGCCAGACGTAGAACGCCAGCGCTGCCACGAACAGCTCGGCCAGCATGCCGGCTGCACCCACCAGTGCCCGCTGCCACTTGCTGACGAAGGCCGCTGCGTTCGATGCATCGACATAGGGCACCGGGTACAGCGCGAGCAGCATCACACCGGCTTCGTGCACCTCGCCGCCAAAGGCCTTGCAGGCGAGCCCGTGGCCGAATTCGTGGACCAGCTTCACCAGCGGGAACAGCAGCGCCAGCATCAGCAGGTTGTCGGCGGCCAGCAGCTGGTCGCTGGAGTGGGCACTCAGTTGTGCCCACTGCGCAGGCACCATCAGCAGGGCCGGCAACACGACGGCCAGCCACGTCACGACCCACGGCAGCGGGCTGGCACTGCGGGCCCACCGGCGTGCGGTGCGCGTCATGCGGTCGAGCAGGCGGTCGGGGTCGAACAGCGGGATGCGCAGGCCCAGCGGATTGCCCAGCCGCGCCATCCACTTGCTGCGCACCTGCTTGCTGCGGCGCTTGAGCAGTTCGGCCACATCGGGCGTGACGTCCATCTGCACCAGGTCGGCCGCATGCAGCGTGGACAGCAGGCGCAGCACGTCGGACTGGGCCGGGGTTTCGTCATTCAGGTCGGCGCACAGCGCGTCCCAGATGTCGTCCATGCTGCGCTGGCCGTCCATCAGATCGATGACGCGGTAGGCCTGGAAGTTGAAGCGCTGGTGCTTGGCGGCCATGCGGTCTTCGATGACGTACCAGACCTCGCCGCGGTACTCGTGGCGGTGGATGCGCACATGGCCGCGCAGGCGAGGCCGCAGCTGCCGCATGCGGTACCAGTTGTCCGACAGCAGCGGCCCGCTCATGGCAGCAGCTTCCACCAGGTCAGGCGCAGCCAGTCGGTGAGCGAGCGGGTCCAGATCCAGAGCAGGCTGGCACGCCCGGCATCGACCTTGCCCACGCCTTCCATGTTGGGCCGCAGCCGGGGCGCGCCCGGGCCGAGCTCGGCCTCGACGCGGAAGTGGTTGCGCCCGTCTTCGGCCACGGAAATGGGCGTCAGCTTCTTCACGCGGAACGGCCAGGCCTGGCCGGGCAGGCTGGCCAGCACCAGCTCGCCCGCGGCGCCGACCTGCACATGGCCGATGTCGCGTTCGTCCACCTTCAGGATCACGCGCCAGGTGTCCAGTGGGGCCAGCTCGAAGAGCACCTTGCCTTGTTCCACCGGCGAGCCCAGCTGCTGCGTCAGATCGCCCTTGACCACGGTGCCATCGAACGGCGCGAGGATGTTCACCCGCTCGAGCTTGGAGACCGCCAGATCCATCTGCGCACGTGCCTGGTTGGCCTGCGCGCCGGCCAGCCGTTGCTCCACGGCGTTGCCATTGGCCATGGCTTCGCGCTCTTTGCGCAACGAGACTTCCAGCTCGGACTCCCAGCGGACTTTCTCGAGTTTCAGATCACGGTCGTCGAGCGTGGCCAGCACCTGGCCAGCCTTCACCACATCGCCTGCCCGCGCGGGCGCTTCCCGCAGATAGCCTTCGAAGGGCGCCACGGCGGCACGCTGCACCGAGCCTTCGACCAGCGCCTGCGAGGCGATGCGGAACGGCACCGGGATCACCGCCAGCAGCAGCAAGACGACGCCGAGCGCCCCCGCGGCGAGCTTCAGCGCCGGGTAGCGTGGCCCCATCAGCGCTTCGAGGCTGCGGCGGGCGGTGCGCCGGGCACGGGCCAGCGTGCCTTCGTGGGCCTCGCGCTGCAGCATCAGGGCGGGGGCCAGGCCGACCGCCACGCTGTCGAGGTAGTCGATGTCGGCGGCGGCGAGCGCGCTGCGGCGCTCGAGCATCAGCACGCCGGCCACCTGGCCATCGTGCAGCAGCGGCAGACTCACCAGCGCCGGGGCGCCAGCCTCTTCGGCGTAGCGCCGGTGGGCCGAGGTGACCAGCGCCGAGGCCGCGCCGTCGGCAGGTGGCCAGACGATGCGCTGGCGCTGGTCCATCGCCTCGTGCATGGCCTGCGTGGCCTGGCGCAGCAGCCCCGCCTTTTCGTCGAACCAGGCGGCATGGCTCAGGGCCAGCAGCTGCAGGGTCTGGCCACGCGCCAGGGCCAGCAGCACCTGCGGGCTGTCGAATTCGCGCCCGAGCCGGTTGACCACGGCCAGTGCGGCTTCGCGCGGGCTGCGCTCGGCCAGCAGGCCCAGCAGCGTGTCGAGCAGAAAGCTGCCTTGCCGCAGATGCTGCCGCTGTGCGGCCAGATCGCGCTGGTGCAGCAGGCCGATGAGCCACCCGGCACCCCAGTTGACGAGCTTGACGACCTGGTCGACACGGCTCTGCGGCACCGCGCCGAGTTCCAGCACGACCGCGCCCTGCAGCTGCTCGCCATTGAGCAGCGGGAACGCCATCTGCACCTGTCCCATGTCATCGCGGTGCACCGCCGCATCGCGTTGGCGCAGGGCCTCGGTGGCGATCTCGCGCAGGTGGCTCAGGTCGCGCTCGGCGGGGTAGGCGGCCACGGGCGCGTAGGCACCATCGGCCTGGGCCATCAGCAGCAGGCCGGCCTCGGCTTCAGCCAGATCGCGGCACAACACCTCGAGCCAGGAGCGGCACAGCGCATCGGCCGTCAGCGCCTGGGCCAGCGCGTGCCAGGGGTCGCCGGCAGGGGCGTCGGGTGCGCGGTCGATCACGGCAGCCATGGCGGACAGGCAGGTACAGGGATCAGCATGCCAGGGCCTGCCAGACGGTGGCCAGGTCTGGCGGCAGGCCGTGAGCCAGCCTCAATCGGTCAGCAGCGCATCCAGCGCGCGCAGGTCGGTGTCTGCCAGGATCCCGGCGGCGGCCTTGAGCTGCAAGGTGGCCACCAGGGTCTTGTAGCGGGCCGCGGCGAGGTCCTTGCGGGTGGCATAGAGCTGCTGCTCGGCGTTGAGCACGTCCACGCGGGTGCGCACGCCCACCTGCAGGCCGCGCTGCGTGCTGCGCAGCTGGGTCTCGCTGGAGACCAGGGCCTGCTTCAGCGCCTGCGTGAGCGCGCTGCCCGACTGCACGCCGAGCTGCGCCTGCTCGGCATCGAGCGTGGCCTGACGCTGTGCGTTGCTCAGCTCCTGCAGCGCGCGGTTGCGGTCGGCGATGGCTTCGCGGGTGCGCGAACTCACCAGGCCACCCTGGTAGATCGGCACCGTGAGCTCGACACCGATGCTGGCCTCGCGGGTGTTGCTCCCACCGAACTGGCCGTAGTTCTGGTTGCGGTCGTCGCGCACCGAGCCCACCAGATCGAGCGTGGGGTAGTGCCCGGCTTCGCGGCGGCTGATTTCCGTCTCGGCCACTTGCGAGGTGGTGCGGCCGATCTGCACCTGCAGCGCGTTGCTGGAGGCGTCGGCCACCAGCTGGCGTTGCATCTCGGGCGTCAGCAGGTCCACGCTGGCCGAGGCGCCCAGGCGAGCGAGCGGCGGCAAGGGCTGGGCGATGTAACGCTCGAGCACGCGCTTTCTCGACTCGAGCTCGTTGGCCGCGGCGATGCGCTGGGCCACGGCGATGTCGTGGCGGCCCTGCGCCTCGTTGAAGTCGGTGATCGGCACCGTGCCGACCTCCAGCGCGCGCTTGGTCTGCGCCAGCTGCTGAACCATCGCGTCTTGCTGTGCTGCTGCGGCAGCCAGGTCGTCCTGCGCCTGCAGCACGTCGAAGTAGCCACGGGACACGCGCAGCAGCAGGTCCTGTGCGGCGAGCTGCAGTTGCTGCTCGGCGAGCTGCACTTGCAACTCGCCCTGGTCGGTGCCGGCCCAGTTGGCGGGGCGGATCAATGCCTGGGTGATGGTCAGCGCGCTGCTGTTCGCATTGAAGGTGCGTCCACCGGAGTACTGCGACGAGCGGTCGTTGCTGCGCTTGGGGTTGTAGGTGGCGTTGATGCTGGGCAGGTTGGCGGCCCGGGCCTGCGGCAGCTTCTCGCGTCCGGCTTCCGCCGTGGCGACGGCAGCGGCGTACTGCGCGTCGTTGGAGCGCGCCATGTCGAGGATGGCGCCAAGGCCGATGCCGCGGGGGGGCGGTGGTGGGGTGACCTGCACCGGGGCGGCCGCCGGTGCGTCCTGCGCCCAGGCGCTGCCGGCCAGGCCCAGCCCCAGGCACAGCGCGACCACAGACAGACGCCAACCGGAGCGGCCCGGGTACCTGGTCAGAGCAAACATCAAAGCCGAATCTCCCAGTCATTGGCCGAGGCGCGCGCGCGGCCGGCCTGCGTGGCGACCGCCGTCGGCACCATGGCCTGCACGGCAAAGTCCAGGTCGTCAGTGTGCAGCCGATCCAGCCCATCGACACGCACGGCCTGATCCGACACGGCCCGGCCGCGACGCCGCCTGCCGCTGACCAGCGGACCCAGTGCCGCGCTCATCGCACCGCCCCAGCCGCCGGACAGCGCAGCATAGACCGCGGCATCGCTCCAGGCCGACGCCATTTGCAGCAGATCGGAGCTGGCCTCGGTGGCGCGGCTGTGGGCCGACACCGGCACCGTGAAACGGCCATGGTAGTCGCCACCGGCGCGGCCGTCGTAGTCGCCGTCGAGGCGATCGCCTTCCGGCGTGACGAAGGCGCCGGTGTCCGCACGCAGCATCACGCGGTACTCGCCGGCAGGCAGCATGCCGCCGGCAGCATCGAAGCGCAGGCCGGCCCCGTCGGGGTCGATCACCAGCGTGCCAGGCACCACCTGGTCGCCCCGCAACAGCAGCAGGGCCGATCCCGGTGCGGCTTGCAGGGCGGCAGCCGACAGGGCCCGGTTGAAGCGCATCCGCAGGCCTTGTTCGGTGGCCACCATGGTGCTGATCTGCAGCGTGCCCGTGGGCGTAGCGCTGGGCAGGCCGGCAGCGGTCGGCTGGGACTCGATCAGCGCCTGCATGGCTTCGGCGGTCAGCGGCGCGCCGTTGTCCAAGTTGCTCGCGGGCTGGTTGTCGGCGACCACCACGGCCAGCGTTCGGAACGCGCGGTGAGCGGTCTGATCGACCATCTCCACGCGCGAACTGAAGCTGGGCCGCTCGCTGTCGCGTTGCTCGGTGCGTGGCTTGCGGTCTTCTTGCTCGCTGCGCTCACGCTCCTGGCGTTCGTGCTCGCGGTCACGGGACTCGCGCTCGCGCTCCTTCTGCCGCTCGCGGCCATCGTCGTCGTCGCGGGGGCGCGGTGAGGGCGCCGCAGCCAGCACGTCGCGCGTCACCGTGGGTGCCGTCCAGGTGCCATCGGCATCGACGGCGCGCACAACGATGCCGGTTGCGGCACGCGCGGCGCTGTAGGTGTGGCTGACATTGACGGCAGCCCCGGCGCCCGGGACGCTGGACTGCGTGCCGTCACCCCAGTTGATGAGCCACTGGCTGATGGTGTCGGCGCCCGGGTCGGTGGCTGACAGCCTCAGCGTGAACGGCGTACCTGCGCGCACGGTGGTCGGGGCCGATACGGTGATCACCGGGGCGACGTTGGCCACGGTGACGACGAAGCTCACTGGCGATGACGATGCACCGGCCGCATCGATCGCGCGGGCGGTGAAGTTGCCCACCGCGGGTCCGTTGGTGGCATTCCAGCGCACCACGCCGGCCGCGTCGATGCTGGCGCCCGCAGGCGCGCTGTCGAGCACATAGGTCACTGCATCGCCGTCGGGATCCGTGGCCGACAGGTTCACGGCGTAGCTGCTGCCTTCGAGCACGTTGGCATCGGGCACCGCAGCCAGCACCGGTGGGTGGTTGACAGGGGTGATGGCTGGCAGCACGTCGCGGGTGATCGCCGGGGCGGTCCAGGTGCCGTCTTCGTCGATGGCCTGCACCGTGATGGTGGCACCTGGCAGCGCGGCAACGTAGGTGTGGCCGGTGCTGGTCGCCGTACCGGCGACGGTGGATTGGGTGCCGTCGCCCCAATCGATGCGCCACTGCGAGATGGTGTCGGCGCCCGGATCGCTGGACTGCAGGCCGACGGTGAAGGCCTCGCCGGCGCGGACCACGGCCGGCACATCCACCGCGAGGGTGGGCGCCACATTGGCCACCTGGACCGTGAAACTGCGGGTGGCGGACGACGCCCCTTGCGCATCGACAGCGTGTGCGGTGAACACCACGGACGCCGCGCCGTCGGGCGCCGTCCAGGTGACGTTGCCTGACGCATCGACAGCCGCCCCTGCCGGCGCAGCGTCCAGCACGTAAGTCAAACCGTCTGCCTCTGCGTCGGTGGCTGCGAGCTGCACGGTGAAGGTGCTGCCTTCATTGACAGTCGCATCGGCCACGGGTGCGAGCACGGGCGCGTGGTTGACCGGCGTGACATCGAGGTTGACCGTCACGATGCCGCTTTGTGCCAGACCATCGCTGGCGCGGTAGGTGAACGAGTCGGCACCGCTGTAATCCAGCGCCGGGGTGTAGGTCAGGGTGCCATCGGGGTTGAACGCCAGTGCCCCATGGGATGGGCCCGTGACGATCACGACCGACAGCGCGTCGCCGTTCGGGTCGCTGTCGTTCGACAGAACGTTCAGCACCTTGGCCGTGTCCCGCGGGGTGCTGTCACTGTCGGCCACGGCCACCGGCGCGTCATTGACCGCGCGAACCTCGATCGCCACGGTGACCGGGTCGCTGAACAGCTGCCCGTCGGTGGCGCGGTAGCTGAAGCTGTCGGCACCGACGTAGCCGGCATTCGGCGTGTAGACGAAGCGGCCGGCGTTGTCGCGGGCGAGCGTGCCGTGTGCCGGCTGCGTGTATGCCTCGGCCGTCATCGCCTGGCCATCGGGCTCGGTGTCGTTGGCGAGCACATCGATCACCACGGCCTGATCGCGCAGCGTCAGCGCGCTGTCGGCGTGCGCGACCGGAGCCTGGTTCGCAGGCGGGGTGTCGGCGGGCAGCACCTGGCGGGTCAGCACCGGGGCCGTCCAGGTGCCGTCTTCGTCGGTGGCCTGCACGGTGATGGCTGCGTTCGACAGCGCTGCCGCGTAGGTGTGGCTGGCGCGGGTGGCGGTGCCCGGCAGCGTGGACTGCGTGCCGTCGCCCCAGTCGATGTGCCATTGCTGCAGGGTGTCCTGGCCGGGGTCGCTGGAGGCCAGCGCCAGCTCGAACGCCTGCCCGGCGACGAGGTTGCCGGGGGCGCTCACGCTCAACGAGGGCGCCACGTTGCGCACCGGCACGACGAACGACAGCGGGGCCGAGCTGTTGCCCAGGGCATCGACGGCGCGCACGGTGAAGCTGGCGTTGGCCGGGCCGTCGGCGGCTGTCCAGGTGATCAGCCCGGTGGCGCTGATCTGGGCGCCTGAGGGCGCGGTGTCGAGCACATAGCTCACGGCCTCGCCCTGCGGATCGGTGGCGGCGAGCTGCAGGCTCCAGGCACTGCCTTCGTCGATCGGCGCAGGCGCTGGCACCGGCGCGAAGACCGGCGACAGGTCGCCAGCGGGCGGCGTCGAGACGAACGACACGTTGTCGATCTGCACCACCGACCCCGGTGGGCCGAAGCTGAGCAGGTCGAGGAACAGCACGGCGGTGTGGCCCGCAGCACCTGCCTTCAGCGGCACGACGTAGCGGATCGAGCCATCGGGCAGCACCGTGGCGGTGGTGCCCGCGGCCAGGTTCGCGTTCGCGCCCAGCTGCAGGTTCACCGCCGCGTCCGAGGCGGTGAGCGCGGCCAGTGGCAGCAGCGACAGGCCGGTGGGGCCGTCCAGCAGCGAGACCTCGAACGCATCGGGCGGCTGGTCCGTGGCCTGCGGGCCGGCGGTCACCGCCACCGTGAAGCTCAGGCCCGTGGCGCCATCGGGCACCACCGCCCACTGCATCAGGCGCGAGAGGTAGGCATCGCCTTCGGCCAGCACGCCCTTGCCGCCGCTCACGGTGGCCTGCCCATCGGCAGTCCAGGCGCTGGCGGCATCGAAGCCGCTGTCGGTGATGCCGGTGGCCACGCCGGAGGTCGGTACGGTCCACACCGGCACCGCCGCAGCGGCTGCGGTGGTGGTGTAGGCGGTCGTCGTGGAGGAAGGCGGTGGCACGGGGGTGCCTGCGGCGTCATACACGGCGGGCGCGCCGCTGCCTTCCTGGCGCGGTGTGGAGCCGGGGTAGTGGTACAGGTCCAGCAGCTGCAGGCCGCGCAGCCAGGTGATCAGGTCGTCGGCCGACAGGCTGATGTGGCCCGCCGCGGCGCTGCCGTCGGCCACCGCCAGGCTGGGCTCGTCGAGCGCCATCGACAGGGCCACCAGCTGCTTCTGGGTCACCTGCAGGTTCAGCAGGTTGCCCATGAAGTTCAGGTTGGAGGCCTGGGCACTGTCCTGGAAGAAGCCCGACTGGTAGAACGCGGGCAGGCTGGAGGCCGGGCCGTACTCATCGAACAGGCCGAGCTGGTGGCCGAATTCGTGGGCGATGGTCTTGCCGATGCGCGTGCCGAAGCCGAACAGATCGACCACCGAGGTTTCGGTGCCCGCCGAGCGCAGCAGGTTGTCGAGCAGGATGTTGATGCTGCTGGACTGATCGGCATTCAGTGCATTGACCAGACGGTATTTCTTGCCGGCCGCCGTCTCGTCGACGCGCAGCTTCCATTCGGTGTCGATCTGGTCGGGCGCAGGCTGCGCGGCCCCGGGCTGGATCACCCCGTTGGCGCCGAGGAAGAACAGCGAGCGGAAGTCCTGCGACGACGACCCCAGCAGGCTGCTGCTGCCGCTGAAGTCACCGCTGCTGCGCGACTGGCTGTCACCGGTGGTGCGCACCGCCACGTCGCCGGTCAGGCCGCTGTCGATCAATTCGAGCGCCGGCACCAGACTGCCTGGCGCGTCTTTCAGGAAGGTGCGGTAGACCTGCTGGATCGCCTCCAGCATGCCCTCGACGATGGTGTCGATGCGCGCCTTCAGCACATCGCGGTCGATGACCACGTCGGGGAACGAGCTGCCCGTCATGAAGTCGAGGAACTTGGCGTACTCGGGAACCGTGTTGAACTGGGTGGTCGCGCCAGGCACCGCGGTGTAGTACTGGTCCAGCGGGTTCACATCGACCGTGCCGGACTTGCGTGCCGACCACAGCTCGTCGTACAGACGCAGCAGCGTGTCGCGGATCAGCTGCACCGGCACCTTCAGCTGCTGGATCGGGCGCACCTCGCTGCGCATCAGCGTCGTGGACCAGACGTCGCTGCCCTTGCGGATCTCGAATGAGTCGAGCCACTTGGTGGCGATGTCCGAGTCAGTGGCGGTGAAGGTCAGCGTGCTGACTCCGCCCTTGGTTTTCCAGGGCACGCCGTCGACGCCATAGATGGCCAGCGGGGTGTCGTTCTTGATGTGCACCGTGCGCGTGCCTCCGACACGGGTGTCGGCCAGGTTCAGCGTGCCGTCGTAGGCGTTGAGATCGGACAGCTCGGCCAGGTGGTAGGCCATCAGCGTGGTGCGCGACACCACGCGGCTGCCCGACAGGGTGTCGATGGTCACGGGCGCCTGCATCAGCCAGGCCTCGTTGTTGTCGAACTTCGGCAAGGCTGCATCGCTGACGTGCGCGCGCAGGTACAGCGTCTTCGAGGCGCCGGCTGCCAGCGTGAACGCGGCCAGCGTGTGATCTGCCCCATCGTTGACGACCGTCGACGACAGGCCGTCGTCCAGCTCGATGAAGTAGTTGGCGCCCACGGTGATGCGCATCACCCGGGCCGTGCTGCTGGTGTTGCTGACGGTGAAGGCGATGCGGTTGGTGCCGTCGACCGATTCGAAGTTGCCTGCCACCTCCGGCCCCTGCGGACCCAGCGGGTGCAGCGCGTTGCTGAGGTAGATGGCCTGGTCGTTGTGGTCGCCGTAGTTGTCGGTGACCACGATGCCCGAGTCCATGCGGATGTTGTCGAGCTGGATGACGTCGAGCGGGTTGGCCGCGACCCATTTGAACGACAGCGTGACCTGATGGCCGCGTGCGTCCGGAGGAATGTTCATCCGCACGGTCTGCATCGCCGGCTTTTGCAGCGTCGTCAGGTCGGTGCCTGGCTGCCCCAGCATCGACACGCTGCCGAACTGCCACACCTGCTGGCTGACGTCGTCGGTGGCCACCACCTGCAGCACCGAGCCCGCATCGACGCCTGCGTTCACGGCAAAGTCCAGCGCCAACCGGCTGGCATCGGGCCCGATGTACATCCGGTTGTGGGTGAGCGTGTCGTTGACGACGCTGAGCTGGAACGAGTAGTCGAGCAGCTTCTCCTGCAGATACGACTCCAGCGCGGGGATCGCGTCCTCGATGGCGCCCTTGATCGCGCCGCCCGCTGCGCTGGCGAGGCCTTTCACCGAGGCCTTCTTCTTCAGCGTGGCGAAGAAGTCGCCGATCAGGTCACCCGACACCTCGGCCAGCACGTCGGCCTTGACGGCCAGCCATGCGGCGTTGATCGTGTTGCGCACCTCGGTGAAGGCCGCCACCGGGTCGTTCCAGACCGCGCTCTTGACGGTTTCCACCTGCTTGGAAATCTGCTTGCCGAGCAGCGCGCCGAAGAAGTCGTACAGCGGATAGCCCTGGCCCTGCACCTGCTGGCCGGCTGCACCGACCAGCTTGGTGACCAGCGCCTGCACCTCCTCCGACTTGTGCTGGCCGGAATTGACCAGGTCGGTGGCCGCCGCAATGATGTCGTTCTGTACCGTCTCGAACCAGCCCGCCTGCAGGTGCGGGGCCAGCGCCAGACCCTGCAGCTTGCCGCCGCTGCCGCCCTGCAGCGACCAGCCGGGGATTTCGAGCCAGGTGTTCGAGCCGGCGATCAGCGGGAAACGCCCGAAGAACGGCCGGATGCTGGCCTGGAAGTCGCCGTTGAACACCGACGGGATCGGTGCATCGGTGACGCCGAACTGGGTGTTGTTGGTGGCGAGGTCGGTGGGCGTGGCGGTGCTCTGCGGGCGCAGTGCCACGCCACCGCCCAGCACCGAGTAGAACGCACCCGCACCGATGCCTTCCCAGGAGCGGGTGTCGGTCCTGGCGAAGGTTTCGGTCTTGGGCACCAGGTAGGCGCCGTTTTGCACTTCCTGCGAGCGGTACCACGGGAAACCGTTGCCCAGGAAGCCGGTGCGCAGGATGCGCTCGTTGGTGGCCGAAGGCACGTACAGCCGATCGGCCACCTGCCGCCAGATGCGGTCGTTGGGCGTGGTGGCCAGATCGGCATTGCCCGGGAACAGCTGGATCTGCAGGTCGGCCGTGCCGGCGTACCAGGCCACCGTGCGCGCATCGGGCGAGCCCAGCCCGACGTAGGGGTCGTCGTACTGGAAGCCGGGGCGGCCGTTGAGGTTCAGGTTGACGTCGGCACCGGTGATCGCGCGGCCGTTGGAGGTGAAGCCTTGCAGCAGCGAGCTGAAGCTGATGCGCTTGAAGACATCGTCGATCAGGAAGCTGGTGAACGACGAGTTCGGCGGCGTGTCACCGCCCACGTCCTGGTAGTAGTTGTCGAGGAAGCTGATGTTGCTCCAGTTCTCGACGGTGGGGTCCTTGAAGTCGTTGTAGGCCAGCGTGTCCAGCGCCAGCAGGTGCACCGCCTTGGCGAGCGCATCGATGAACTTGGACAGGTACTTGCCGACGTAGGGCACCAGGTTCGACGCGGCGCTGACGATGGACAGCGCGTCCTTCAGCGGGAAGGCCAGCGAGTCCTGCGTGAAATCGTGCGGATCGAGCGTGGTGACCTGCAGGTCGGGGATGCCGCCGGCGGTGCCGGTGGGCAGGTAGGCCCCGAAGCGCTGCACGATCTCGCTGGTCACCGAGGCCCCGCGGCCGAAGCCGATCATGTGCCAGGCCGAGGTCTTGAGCGCGGTGCCCACCGCGTCGCCGGTGGCGACCATGCCCATGATGCTGGCGAAGAGGGCGTCGGCCGCGGCCTCGGCGAAACCGGAGTCGCTGATCGCGGCCTCGCGGGTCCAGTCGGACACCAGCACCAGCGACTTGCCCAGCACCGAGGCCATCGAGACGCCGTCGGGCGAGCTCCAGGTTCCGTCTGCCGGGTGGTAGACGAACAGCGCGCCATCGCCTTGCCGTGCAATGGCCTGGCCCAGCTCGATCAGGTTGCTGATGTCGGTGGTGGCCCGGCCGTCGCTCAGGTACGGCACCTGGAAGCCGTGGGTGATCAGCGTGACCGCGGCAAAGGTGGTCGGCACCGCGTTGCTGGCGGGGGTGGCGCCCGCCGCGGCGACCTTGAACTGCTGCGAATCGCGGTAGACGCGGCCGTCGGGGGTCGTCACTTCGACGCCCCACCAGTACGACTGGCCTTGGGTCAGCATCGACAGGTCGGGCAGCGTGGTCGACTGCACGCCGGCACCGGTCGCGAGGTCGAAGCGCTCGCTGGTGTAGATGCGGTTGGCGTTGGCGTCGAGGCTGTACGACGAGCCGGTGAGGATGTACTGGCCGTAGGCGGTCGCGAGGTGATCCGGATTCGGGTACGCACCTGCTGCCGGCTTGTCGTTCGGGAACAGGCCTTGCCCTGGTTGGAAGGCGCTGACGAACAGGCGCGCCGAACCGGCACGCCCGCTGGTGGTCCAGGTGAAGGTGGGGGTGGTGTCGGTGACGTCGGTGGTGCTGGCCGGTGTGAGCAGCTTGAGGAAATCGTCCTGCACGGCGATGCCGCGAGGCGCAGCGCCCGGCGTCAACGGGGCCCGGTCCTGGTTGATGAAGTTGCCGAACTCCTGCAGCAAGCCGGTGCCGCGCAGCCGGTAGTCGGCGCGCAGGTCGATCAGCGGGTTCGGGATCTTGACCAGGCTGGGGTCGTCGTCCGGGCCCAACAAGGCGCCGGTCTCGCTGTAGGGCCGCAGGAATTCGTTGATCGGCGTCCTGGCCAGAGCGTCCAGCCCGCCGCCCTGGTTGGCGGGCAGTGCCAGGATGCGCTCGACCTCGGCAATCATCGCGCTCACGCCGAACACCTGGACCTGGTTCGAGCCCGAGTAGGCGACGTAGAGGAATTCACCGTTCGGCGACAGCGCGAGGTTGTCCGGGAACGAGTACGGCGTCATCCGTGTGGCCGCAATCAGGCCTTGCTTCGGATCGCCGTCCTGGGTGTACAGATGGAACGGGTCGCGGATGATGCCCACGTTGCCGCCGGCCGGTTGCGCCAGCGAGATGTCGGGGTCGTGCGACGCGACGCCCTGGATGTACTGGTTGTAGCCGGTGACGAAAGCCCAGCGCAGGTCCTGCGTGACCACCACGGCCTGGGCGTTGTTGACGTCGAACTTGTCGGCCGCACTGCCCAGTGTCAGGTTCAGGTAGCGCGGGGTGCCCCAGACGCGGCCACCGGCCTCGCGCTGCATGAAGCCCACGCCACCAGGCCGATTCTGGCTGTTGGGGTCGTTGGCATCGGTGTCGCCATCGAACGCGCGGTTGGTGAAGATGACCCGACCGGCTTCGGAGGTGCCCGAAATGCCATACGGCTCGGGGCCGACATCGATGACCTGCTCGATCTTCGTGAGCGGCAGGCCGATGGCCAGGTTGCCGCGCAGGCTGCGCACATCGAAGACGATGATCCGGCCGGGCAGCGGGCGAGTGGCCTCGGTGTCGCGGTCGTCGCCGAACAGCTTCTTCCCGCCGGGCGCCATCGCCAGCAGCTGGCCTGCGGCCGAGTCCATCACCAGACCGCGGAATCCGAAGGGCGCGAGCGGGCCGTTGGCATCCTGTGCGGTGAGGGTTGCGATGAGCTGGTTGTAGGTGTCCGAGCTCGGGTCGATGTCGAGCACATAGATGCGGCCACCGCCGCCAGTGGCCGTGGCCTCGTCGCCGACGAAGGCCAGGCCCTGCGCATCGTCGAGCACGATCCAGAACGGCCGTGCGTCGTCAGGCAGCTTGATGGGCTGCACGCCCAGCGAGGCGGCACGTGCCGGATCGTTCGGGTTGTTGGGGTCGAGCGGCAGATCGGCCACCGCATCGAGCTGGCGCAGCATCAGCGTGTCGACCACGGCCACGCTGTGCGAGGAGCGCAAGGTGACGTAGGCGCGTGCGTTGTCGGCCGTGATGGCGACGTCGCGCGGCGCGTCGGGCTGGTTCGGATGGTTGGTGTCGCCCACCGAGATGCGGCCGACCACCGTGTTGGCGGGCGTGGTGCCATCGTTCGAGGTGGTGATGACGCCCACCGCATCCTGGCCACCCAGTGCGACGAAGGCGTAGCGCCCCGGCGCCTCGATGCCGACCTGATTGCTGAAGAAGACGTTCTTGGCCCACGCCGGAACGCCGCCGGCGGTGGCCACCAGCACGCTGGAGGTGCGGCGCACCTCGATCTTCACGCCGCCGATGGCCACGTTGGTCGGCACGGCGACGTTGTAGCGGCCGTAGAGGGCGGGGTCTGCGGTCAGGGGGGCGGTGGCCACCACCGCGCCGTTCGCGATGAAGGCGACCGTCAGGTCTTCCAGCCGCTGGCCGACCACGCCCGAGCCGGTGTCCGGCGCGCCGGCCTGCGACCAGAACGTCTGCGCCAGGTCCAGCGACACCACCGGCGCCAGCACGCCACCGGCGCCGGGCTTGAGCTCGACGCTGGCACTCATGATGCGGGGATCGGTCACGGCGACCGCCGCGCTGTCGATCACCTGCGCCGAGAACTTGCCGACGCCGCCTGGCAGCACCTCGACGTTGCCCTGCGACTGCACGAACCCGCCCACCGGCGAGATGCCCCACACCACCAGCGGGCTGCGGCCGAAGGGCAGGGTCATCATGCCCGCCAGCGCGCCCATCGCGGTGACGGCGATGCCCAGCAACGGATTGATGACCATCGCGGTGGCCGCAGCAAACGCGATCCCACCTGCGGCTGCGCCTGCCGTGCTGCCCGCCAACGCACTCAGCACACCGACGGTGGCTTCTGCCACGCGCACGGTCTGCAATTTCTTCAGCGAGATGCCGGTGACGATGTAGTTGCCGCCGCCCAGCAGGCCTGGGTACGGCGGCGACTGCGTGCGCGCGATGCCATCGGCCCCCACCACGCCGCTTTCGACCTCCAGCCACAGGTGGCGGATGACGCCACTCGGGTCGGGCACATCGGTGGCGCGGTAGAAGCGCACCTCGGTGCCCTCAGCGAGACCGCTGACCGGGATGGCCAGCTGCGCCGGCACCTGCATGCCGTTCGGTCCCACGTCGAGCGTGAACGCCGCGCCGAGGGTGAAACCCTGGTCGGCCGGCAGCATCGGCGGGCCGAAGGTCGCGGGGTCTGCCGGGTGGATGGAGACCGTGGTGTCGGCCGCCAGCGCGCCGGGCGCCACGGCGACGCGCATGCCGCTCGCATCGCTGACCAGTCCGCCATCGGCGCCCACCACCGTGGGCCCGACGGTGGGGGTCTGCACCCGCACGGCGATGCGCGATTCGGCCGAGCGGTAGATGACGGTGACCACCGATTCGCCGGCATCCAGCCCGGAGATCAGGCCATCGGCCGAGATCTGCACCACGCGCCCATCGCCTGCGAAATACATCGCGCCGCTGGCAGCCGAGGCCACCGCCTCGTCGAGCGAGGTGACCTTGATCTGGCGCTGGCCGCCCTGGGCTGCGATCGTGACCGAGCCCGGGTAGGTGTCGATGCCGCCCAGCTGGATGGCGGCGTCGTCGAGCGTGGTGGGCGCCCCCACGACGTAGGCGGTGGCCGCCGACAGCGCGCCGCGCGAGGCGACCAGCGCACCGTAGCCGTTGTGCTGTCCGCGCAGCACGCCGTTGGCATTCACCGTGGCTGCGTCGCCGCCCGCGGTGCGCAGCTGCAGGTAGTCGGGCGCGAGTTCGACACCGGTCTGGTCTTCGAAATCGCCGACGAAGCCCATCTGCACCGCCGAGCCGGTCTGGATCACTGGCCGGCGGGTCAGGATGTCGATGGCGATCAGCGCCGCGTTCGACACATTGACCGTGTAGGTGCGCACGGCCGAGCTCAGGTAGCCGTCGTCGGCGACCAGGCTGACCTGCGCCACGCCCGAGTACCCCGCCTCGGGGCGGAAGATGATGGAGCGCCCGTCGCCTGACATGCGCGCCGAGCCGTGGCTCGCAGCGACCACGCGCAGCGTGACCGGATCGCCTTCGAGGTCGTCGGCCGCTGCGGCCATCGACGCGGTGAGCTGCAGATCGACGTGGGTCAGCAGCGTGGTGTCTTTCAGCACCGGCGCGCGGTTCGGGGTGTAGCCGAAGTTGGCGTACAGCAGCTGCGTGTCGGTGGCATCGACCGCGCCATCGAGGTTCACGTCCATCTGCGGATCGGCCGCGCCGGCAGCCCGCGCGGCGCTCAGCAGCGAGGCGTCGCTGCCGTCCACCTGTCCGTCGTGGTTGACGTCGCCGACCGCAAACACCCGCAGGTGGAAACCACCGGTGCCCGACGCGGCGGCCAGCCGCAGCGCGAGCAGGCCGGCGTCGGTGACGCGGAAGAGCGCATAGGCGCGCCCGGCCGTCGCGCCGGACGACAGCGCAGTGAGGCCCGCCAGCTCGGGGATGGCCGGGGCCAGCGTGGTGCCCGCATCGGCTTCGATCACGACGCCGATCAGCGCGGCGCCACCGGCCGAAGAACTGATCTCGCTGGCACGCACCGTCAGCGCGTACAGCGCGGAGGCGCCGGCGCTCAGCGAACCGGTGATCGGCTGGTCGAGGTATTGACCTGCCACGCCGAGGTCGGCCGCCAGCGGGGCGCTGACGCTGCCGGCGCCCGAAGGCGTCACGGTGAGGCCCGAGCTGCCATCGGTGGCCATCAGCAGGTGGCCGTTGGCGTAGGCGTAGCGCATCGAGGTGGCGCTTTCCAGCTGACGCACGCCGATCAGCCGCCCCTCGGCGTTGTAGCTGTAGAGCACCTGCCCGCCATCGGGGCGCACCAGCGCCGAAACCTGTCCGCGGGCGTTGCGCTCCAGCCGCATGCCGTCGCCGCTGGTGGTCACGACGCCGGCGTCGCCGACCAGCAGCTCGATGCCATCGGCGTACACGATGCGCGAGACGCCGTCGCGGGCATTGAACTCGTAGCGCGTGCCGTCGGCCCCCTGCAGCACGAAGGCGGCGCGGGCGGTGCTGGCCTGCGGCGCGTAGGCGGCACCGGTCAGCAGGTCGTAGTAGGTGCCGAGGCCCTTTTGCAGCAGACCACCGGCCGACGACAAGGTCCAGGTGGAACCGGCGTCCGCCGTCCAGCGGGCCTGCTCGACGGTCTGGCCGGCGGCCGTGATCGACACCGGCATGAAGGTGTAGCCGATGCGTGAGCCGTCCGGTGCCGTCAGGTAGAGGCGGTCGCCGGCGCGCAGCCCGCTCGGGTTGGCGGTGCCATCGGAGGCACTGCTGACATCGAGGTCGCGCAGCGCCCAGCGCCAGCCATCGCCGAAGGTTCCCGGAACGCCCGGCTGCAGATCGTTGTAGGTGCGAACGATGGGGATCTGGTGCCCGGCCAGCGTGATGCTGGCATCGGTTTCGGTGCGCACGACGGCAGGCACCTTCGAGGCCGAGTGCACCTCGATCTTCAGGCTGACTTCGGACTGCCGCCCTGCGGTGTCGACGGCCTGCAGCCGCAGCACGTAGTAGCCGTCGACCAGCGTGGCCGGGTCGAGCGTGGCCAGCGTGGCGGATGTGGGCAGCGCCTGCGAGCCCTGGCCCAGCGTGCGGTAGTTGTTGCTGCCCTGGCGGGCGATGGACAGCGTCCACGACTCGAGTGCGCTGTCCTGCACCGAGCCGATGAGGGACACGGGCGCTGTCACGGCCTGCTGGTTCGGCGGCAGCGACAGCGTCAGCACCGGCGCCTGCAGATCGAACGGGTCGCGCACGCGGATCACGGTGTCGGTCTGGCTGGTGTAGCCGTCGGCATCGGTGGCGGTGGCCACCAGGTGCATCACGCCGGGCGCACCGGCGACGACGCTGGCACGGCCCCGCGCGTCGAGCGCGACGGCTTGCCCGTTGACCGTCAGCGTGCGCGACACGATCGGCGCCAGGCTGTCGGCGAGCACCGTGGCGTTGACCAGTTGCCCCGGCACGGCCGGGAACGACGGTGTGGTGACGACGCTGACCGACGGACCCTGAGCCACCACGCCCACCCGCACCAGCACGCCGCGCGAGACGGTGGCCACGCCGTCGCTCACATGCAGGGCGATCAGGAAGTCGCCGACCTGCCCGGCCGATGGCGTCCAGTCGAAGAGGCCAGTCTGCGCGTTGACGGTGGCACCTTCGGGCAGGCCGCTGCCCGAATAGCGCAGTGTCTGGTCGGTGTCGGCGTCGGTGGCGACCAGCTGGAACTGCAGGCGCGAGCCGACCGTGGCGCGGTGGTCGGACACGGTGAGCGCCGGTGCGCGGTTGGTGTCGGCCACATCGATCTCGATGGCCAGCACGTCGGTGGCACCGCTGCGATCGACCGTCCGCAGCTGCACGGTGTACACGCCGGCCTGGCCGTAGCCGGGTGTCCAGTCGAAGCGGCCGGTGGTCGGGTCCAGGCGGGCTCCGGCGGGCAGCGCGCCGACCAGGCTGTACAGCAGGGCGTCGCCATCCGGGTCGGTGGCCACCGGCGTGAAGCTGAGCGGCGCGCCTTCGCGCCCACCCACCGGCGGCAGCACCGAGAACACCGGGGCCTGGTTGGTCTGCAGCACCGTGATGCGCACCGTCTCGCTGCTGCTGGCCGCACCGTCGGTGACCCTGAACACCACGCCGGGGTAGTCGCCCGCCTGCACCAGGGTCGGGGTCCAGCGGAAGACGCCGGTCAGCGGATCGAGCGTCGCCCCTGGCGGCGCGTTCAGCATCTCGTAGCTGAGGCGGTCGCCATCGGCGTCGGTGGCCGACAGCGCCAGCGTGTACGACTGCCCTTCCTGCACGACACGATCGCCGATGGGTTGCAGCACCGGCGCGGCATTGCTGGCCCGCGCGGTGAGGCGGAACTGCCGTGTGGCGCTGCCCACCGGGCCAGCGCCGCCGTTGCCGTCGTCGCGCACGGTGAGCGACACGTCGTAGACGCCGGCATCGGCGGCGGTGGGTGTCCAGCTCAGCAGCGCGGTGCCGTAGACGACACCCGGGGTCAGCGTCACGCCGGCGGGCAGGCCCGTGGCGCTGAAGGTCAGGGCGTCCTGGTCGAGGTCGCTGGCGCGCACCAGCAGCGTCCACGCACTGCCGATCACGGCCACCTGGTCGCCGATCGGGCGCAGCACCGGCGGCTCGGACGCCGAGGTCACGCCCACCACGAAGGTGCGCGAGGTCGACAGCACCGCGTGCGCGTCGCCGCCGTCGCCGTTGTCGCGCACGGTGACCGTGACCACGTGGTTGCCGCGGTCCTGGTCGCCTGGGGTCCAGGCCAGCCGGTACTGCCCGCCGCCCAGCGCGGTGAGCTGGCCGAAGCCGGGCAGACCGCTGACGCTGACCTCGAGTGGATCGGCATCCGGGTCGGACACGCTGAACAGCGTGGTCGCCACCGCGCCCTTGGCCACCGTCACGTCGTTGATCGCCGAGATGACGGGCGGCCGGTTGACGTTGCGCACCTGCACCTGCACCGTGACCTCGGTGGTCTTCGGGGTGCCGGTGCCATTGCCGTCGTCGACGGCACGGAAGGTCAGTGTGCGGGTGCCGGCCTGATCGAACGAGGGCGTCCAGGTGAGCATGCCGGTGTCGGTGTCGTAGCTGGCACCGTCGGGCAGGTCGAGGGCCGACACGACCACCGAGGCCGGCGTGAGCGCATCGGCGGTGAGGCTGCCGTCGGGCAGGCGGTCGGGCACCTGGAAGGTCGGGTTGTCCGGGTCGGCAGGCCAGATGCGCAGGCTGATCGGCTGCCCTTCGCTGACGGCAAGGCCGCTCAGGTTGCCGAAGTCAGGGGCGGCATTGACGTTGAGCACATCGATGACGACGCGCCGCTCGGCGTAGCCCTGGCCATCGCTCGCGCGCAGCACGAGTTCGTGGCGGCCGGCCTGCGCGTAGCCCGGGGTCCAGGTGAGGACGCCGGTGTTCGGGTCGAGCAGTGCGCCACTGGGCAACGACGGGCTGGTGTAGACCAGCGTGTTGTTGTCCGGGTCGGCGCCGATCAGCCGCAGCCGCAGCGGATCGCCTTCGCGCACCTGCGTCGGGCCCAGCACCGTGAGGGTGGGCAGGCCGTTGGCTGGCAGCACCACCAGCGTCGTGGTGGCCGTCACCACGTTCACGCCATCGGACGCGGTGATGCGCACGCCCTCGTAGCGGCCCGCGCTGGCGTAGCCCGGGGTCCAGTCCAGGTTGCCCGACATCGGGTCGAACACCGCGCCGCCCGGCAGGCCATCGACCATCACCGACACGGCCTGGCCGTCGGCATCGAAAGGTGCCAGCGCCAGGCGCCAGGGAGCGCCTTCGGTCAGCGTGATCTCGGCCGGCAGCACGGACAGCTGCGGTGCCGCGTTGCCGCCGCGCAGCGTGACGGTGTAGGCCTGCGTCACGTAGGCGCCCCGGTTGTCGTAGGCGCGCAGGATCACCTGCGACAACGCCGGCTGCTGCGCGGTCGGGGTCCAGGTCACGAGGCCGGTGCTGACATCGACCTGCATGCCCTCGGGGGCCTGCAGCAGCACATAGCGCACGGTGCCGCCGTCTGGATCGGCCGCTTGCGCCTGGTAGGCATAAGGCCGGCCGACGATGGCTTGCGTGAGGGGCGTCGACGACAGTTCCGGTCGGCTGTTCGGGTACGGGATGGCGTAGACGCCCTGGCCCAGGTCGATGCGCTGGCCCGTCACCGATTCGAGCGTCTGCAAGGTGACGGTGTGCGCGGTGGTCGATTCGCCGGGGCGCAGTCGCGCGCCTTGCAGCGCGGCGCCGACATCGAGCAGCCAGATGCCGCCACCGAAGTCGGTGCCACCGTTGACGGTGCCGGCGAAGTAGCGCCCGGGGTCGACGGCCAGCAGCAGCGGCGCCAGCAGCGGCTCGGTGTCGAGGTTGGTCACGGTGACGTCCCACGACACGGAGCCGTCCAGCCGCGACGAGCGGGTGCCGGTGAGGGTCAGTGAGACCTTGGTGCTGAAGTTGTCGACCGCCAGGAAGCGGCTGGTGTAGTCCGCCGCCAGCCGCAGCCCCGACTGCGCGGCCACCGTCTTCGACACCACCAACTCGAAGTCGCCAGCCACCAGCGGCTCGAAGGTGAGCGTGACGGTGCGGGTGGCCGCGTCGTAGCGGGCGGTGAGCGGGCGCACGGTGGTGAGCAGCGCGGAGTCGGTCTTGACCAGCGCGTACTGCGAAGCGACCGTCACCGAGTTGGCAGAGCCGTCGGCCAGCATGTCCTGGTCGAACTGCACTTCGATCTGGGACGTGGGCAGTGCCACCAGCGTGCCGTCGGGCGGATTGACCCGCGTCACGGTGGGCGCGATCACCGGGGCCAGCACATCGACATGGCTGCCGTTGGCGATCAGCAGCCGGCCATCGGCCGTGGCCAGCAGCTGCTCTGCGCTTTGCAGTCCGGTGGCCAGCTGCAGGCTGCGCATCGTCGACAGATCGACCATGGTCAGGCTGACCGGGGCCGTGCTGCCCGAGGGTTGGCGCGCCGAGATGAACAGCAGCCCTTCGAGGCTGGAGCCTTGCACACCGAAAGCGAGCGAGTCGAGGGCCGCGTCGAGTCGCAGCTGCGCGCTCGGGTGGCCGGTGGCATCGAACGAAACCACCTCGCCGCGCCGTGGCCACGAGGTGCCCCACAGCTGTCCGTTGGGCGCCAGCGCCAGGTCATCGACGCGGAAGTCGCTGAAGTGGCTGAAGGTGCGGCTCAGCAGGTCGAACTTCTCGATGCCGTTGCCCGACGACACGTACAGCACCTGCGCGTTGGCATCGAAGGCCAGCGACTGGGTGAGGCTGTCGCCGTAGCGGTCGAGCACGGCGAGCGACTGCGGGTCGAGTTCGAGCAGCTGACCGCCGCCCGAGGTGGCCCACAGCCGGCCCTGGCTGTCCAGCGTCATGTCGTAGATCGGCACGCCGCTGTCGACATCCGGGTTGAGCACGCTGCCGCCATCGGGCGCCACGCGGTACAGCGCACCCCGGTTGGCCCCGCCACTGACGACGAAGCCGCCGTCGGTCTGGCGCAGCAGTGCCAGCGCGCCGATGTCGGCACCGCTGGTGGCGATGCCGGTGACGAACGATTGCGCGACGAACGGCGCCAACACCGTGGTGTACAGCGAGGGGCGCGTGGTGGCGGCGCTGGCCGGCACGCCGGCTTCGGCCTGCCGGAACAGCGCATTGGTCGAGGTGGCGTTGCTCGGTACCGGTGGCGTGCCGGTGTCGACGGTGGTGCGGTCGACGCTCGGCGTGGTGCCCAGGTTGCTGCGCGTGCCGTCGTCCGGCAGGCTCAGCGAGGTCGGTGGCCGCTCGCGGTTGCCCGCGTTGTCGGTGGACAGCGCAGCGAACTCGTAGCGATGGCCGGCTTCGCCCTGGTAGACCGCGCTGGTGTCGGTGGTCTGGCGCAGCCAGATCTCCCACCCACCACCATCGACCGACACATAGACCGAGGTGTGCTGCACGCCGGAGCCGCCGGCGTCGTCGACGGCGCTCCAGCGCACGTCGTAGGCGTTGCCGGCCAATGCGCGTGTTGTGACGGTGGTGACCGGCGCTGCGCCGTCGAAGGTCTGCACCAGATCGGTGGTGTCGAGCGCCACGCGCCCGTCGAAGGTGACGCGTGCGGTGGCGTGCACCTGCTGTCCGGTGGTCACGCCGAAGCGCGGATCGATGGTGTAGCTGACGTAGCCCTGGCCGCTGCCGTTGGCGTCGTCCGGGGGCAGCAGGCCCTTGGTGGCATCGGTCAGCACCTCGCCGGTGGCGGGGTCGATGGCCTGCAGCACCCAGGAGGCGGTGGCGGTGTTGGGGTCGATGCCGGCCGACACCCGCAGGATGTAGCCGCGCGAATTGCGCAGGTCGATGTCGCCCTGGTAGGTGGCGCGGCCGGCCGGGATGTGCACGGTGACGTCGCCCAACTGCAGATCGCCCAGGCGGAAGCTGTAGGCGCTGAACGCCGGGTCGAGCTTCTGCACGATCCGCACTTCCTTCACCGTGCTGCTGGCGGTGCTCGCGTTCTGGAAGTTGACGGTGTAGGGCAGCGACTGGTCGGCCGGCAGGAACTGCTGGTCGCCGTAGCCGGCGGGCCCGGTCAGCGAGGCCTGGGCGGTGCTGCTGGCCAGCAGATCGAACAGCGTCTGCAGGCCCAGCTGCGACAGGTCGCTGCTGGCGGTGGCCGAGGCCGGGTTGCTGCTGCCCTTGGCGAAGACGTTGAACGCGTTGAGGTAGGTCGCCTGCGCCAGGCCCAGGTTGTAGTCGGCCAGCTGCGGCAGCGCGGGCACCGGCACCTGGATCAGCTCGGGGCCTTCTTCGGTGCCGACGATCAGCGTGTCGTAACTCGCAATCGGGGCCAGCGTGCCCGGCTGGTCGCCGTACCAGGTGGCGATCTGCCCGAAGAAGGCCACCAGGTCGCCATCGCTTTGCACGCTGCGGCCGGCGCTGCCCAGCGTCACGCCGCTGGTCAGCACGGCCAGCACACCGGCCACGCGCGGCTGCTGGCGGATCGGTGGCGCCTGGTCGACCGGGCGCAGCAGGCCGGCCTGTTCGAGCGCGGCCAGGTAGCTCTGCTTCCAGCCTTCGGCATCGCTGGCCAGGCCGACCAGGGCCACGCTGGCCGACCGGTCGGCCAGCACCTTCAGCCGCAGCGCTTCGGCATCGGCGGTCTGTCGCTGCACGAACTCGTCGCGCGTCATCGCGGTGGCGCTGGCGAAGACATTGAAGCGGAACGGCATGTAGCGCCGCACCTTGTCGAGCGCCTTCTGCCCGGCCACCGGGTTGTCGATCAGGGCCTGGATGAAGGCGTTCAACGCCGTCAGGCGAGTTTCGAAGCTGCCGTCGGCGATCCATTCGGGGCGGGCATCGGCCAGGATCGCGCGCAGCGCCACCGGGTCCTTGGCCACGATGGCCTGGAAGCCGGGGTAGGTCTGTGCGGTGAAGTTCAGGCCAGCACTGCCGCCGGCCTGCAGGTCCAGCACGTAGCCCGGCGCGAGGTTGTAGCCGGTGGTGTTGACCTCGGAGTCCAGGCTGGCCCAGGCGGCGTTCGGGTCGTCGGCGGCCGCCGGGCCACCGCGCACATTGCTGGCAAAGCTGACGTACGGCAGGCCCAGCACCTTCGCGTTGTCGCCCATCTCGGGCACGCCGATCTGGAAGTACACGTAAGGCGTGTCGACGTTGGTGCCGTTTTCCAGCGTGACGTGGTAGAGGCCCGAGCTGCTGGGGGACAGCGCACGCGGTCCGCCCAGGCCCAGCGTGACGTCGATCGGCATCGCGCGCTCGA
This sequence comes from Burkholderiaceae bacterium, assembly GCA_965229345.1. GTDB lineage: Bacteria > Pseudomonadota > Gammaproteobacteria > Burkholderiales > Burkholderiaceae_C > PBB1. The sequence goes on along the minus strand of OZ245872.1, from coordinate 3,395,232 downwards.
TCAGGTAGCGGTAGGGCAGCACGGCCACCGCGCCATTCGGGTTGGTGACCTGCACGTCGTACAGGCCATGCGGCTGGTTGCGCAGGTCGAAGATGGCGACGATGGTGGTGGCATCGATCACCTGCACCTGGCTGGGTTCGATCTCGCTGAGGCCCGGGCGCACCAGCTTGGCCACGGCGCCGGCTTTGAACTGCGCGCCGCTGATGGTGACGGTGACCCAGCGCCCGTCGCCGCCCTGGTCGGGTGTGACGTCGGTGATCTGGAACGGCAGGGCCTCGACCTTGAGCGTGGCGGCAAAGGAAGGCGTGCCCGCCGACAGCGAGCGCACCAGCACGTAGTAGTCGCCGGCCTGGCTGGTGGGCACCACCGCGGTCTGGTCGGGCTGCAGCGGGGTGTTGAAGCTGGCGTCGAACTTTGCAGCGCTGGGCACATCGTTCCAGCGCACATAGATCTCGTCGGCGGCATCGGATCGCGCGGCATCCAGGCTGAAGCGCAGCGTCTGGCCGGCATCGACATGCACCTTGTAGAGCTGGCCCACGCCCACCTTCAGCGTGGTGGCCTGCGTCACGTCGAGCTGCAGTTCGGGCACCGTCACGCTGAGGGTGTTGGACGACGGGGTGATGTTGTTGCCCTCGTCGCTGCCCTCGAACACCTGGTTGTAGATGTCGGGCCGCACGATCACCCGGTACTGGCCGGCCTTCATCGGCGGCAGCGTGAAGGTCTTGGCCGGCGTGGTGTACGACGCACCCGGGTCGATGGTGCCCGCATGGTCGATCTGGCCCAGCCGGATGTCGTCCAGGCTCCACTCGCCGTCGGCCGACAGGTAGACCGCGTCGCTCCAGCTGCCTTGCGCGGCGAACTGGCCCTGGTTCTTCACCGTCCAGCTGAGCGAGATGTCCTGGTTGACGGCGCCGCTTTGCGGCAGGTTGAAGCTGGTCACCACCAGATCGGCCGGCGGCGGCTGCTCGATCAGCAGCGGCAGCACCGAGGCGGTGGCGTTGTTGCCTTCGTTGCTGCCTTCGTAGACCCTGCCACGCGGATTGCGATCGGCCGGATCGGTGACCACGAACACGTAGTACGGCCCGACCAGGTCGTTGCCCAGGCGGATGCTCTTGTTGACGCTGTAGCTGGCGCCAGCGGCCAGCCCGCCCGTGTGCTGGACCTCACCGATCTGGCGATCGGCGTTCAGGTCCAGCGAGCTGTCGGCCGACAGGTAGATCCGGTCGGTCCACGACGACTGCGCCGGCGGTGTGCTGCCGGCGCCGGCATTGACCACGGTGTAGCTCAGGTCGAGCACCTGGCCGGTCAGCACGCGCTCGGGAATGGTCACCGAGCCGGCCTGGACCTGCAGGTCGGCGCTGGCGCGCAGCGTGATGTCGATCGGCTTGACGGTGACGTTGTTGCCTTCGCCGCGGAACTCCGGCACCGCATCGCCGGTGTAGCCGATGCGGCCGGTTTCGGTGGGCGACGGATCGCCGATGTTGAGCCCGACCAGATCGGAGTCGGTGTAGGCGATCAGGTACCAGCGGCCCTCGGTGCCTTCGGGCAACTGCAGCTGGAAGTTCTGGGTGTAGCTCGCGCCAGCGGCCAGGGCGCCGTAGCGCATGAAGCTGCCCACCTGCAGGTCGTTGCCGTCGAGCGACGGGTCGCGCGACAGGTAGATCCGGTCGATCCAGCGGTCCTGGCGCGTGGCGCGGTTGCCCTGGTTGGTGACGGTGTAGCCGACGTTGACCAGGTCGCCCGAGCTCGCGGTGGGTGGCACGGTGAAGCCCTGGGTCGAGATGACCAGATCGGGCTCGCGGTAGGTGACCGGGAGGGTGGTGCTGAGCCGGTTGTTGTCGAGGCTCACCGGCTCGTAGGCGCTGGCGCTGTATTTGCCGAGTGAGTAGTCGTTGCGATTCGAGACGTCTTCGGGCACCGGCTGGCCGCCGGCGGCATCGACGATCAGGTGCAGGTAGTACGGGCCGTCGATGCCGGCAGGCAGCGTGAAATCGGCGGTTTCGGTGTAGCTCTGACCCGCGGCCAGCCCGTTGCCGTTGTCGTGCAGCACCGAGCCCAGCCGGAGGGCACGCGAGCCGAACACCGGGTCGGGCGAGATCCACACCTCGTCGATCCAGCGCTTGGTGCCGCTCCACACGGCCTGGCCCTGGTTCTGCACGGTCCAGCTGACGGTGGTTTTTTCGCCGGAGAAGTTCTGCGCCTGCGCGGTCAGCGACAGCGGCACCAGGTCGGCCGGCCGCGGCACGATCTGCGTGGCGGTCGAGGCGCTGTTGTTGTCTTCGTGGCTTTCGACCACGAACGGCATCACCGAGTTGGTGTCGGTGATCACTGTCACGTAGCTGGCCTTGACGGCCGGCGACAGCATGAAGCTTTGCGTGTTGGTGTAGCTCTCCAGTTTGGCGAGCGACTTCACGCGGCTGAAGGTGCCGAGGAACCAGGTCTTCGCGCCGGGCGCACCAAAGGGCAGGTCGGAGACGAACACACTGTCGGCCCAGTCGTCGGCGTTGCCGTCGTCGCGGTTCTGCACCGTCCAGCTGACGGTGAACGGCGCGTCGGTCGAGCCGGTGGCATCGGCCACCACGCTGGTGACCTGCAGATCGGGCAGTGGCGGCGTCGGGTTGCCGATGATGTCGATCGGCCGCGCCTTGTAGTTGTTGCTGTCGAACTCGTTGGGGTCGTCGGCGTTGGGCACGAAGGTGTCTTCGAGCACCGCGTCGTAGGCGTCGGTCCAGGGCGTGATGTAGTAGCTGCCCGACTCGATCACCGCCGGGATGCGCACCTTGATGACGGCCTCGTAGCTCTCGCCCACGGCGAGCACGCCGGTGTGCACCGCGCTGCCAATGAAGATGCCGCCGTTGCCGATGACATTGCCGTTCTCGTCCTTCAGGCCTGGCGTGGGGCGCGTCTTGTCGCGTGCCAGCCAGACGGAATCGACCCAGCTGGTCTTGTCGGTCAGGTTCACCCCGTTGTTGGTGACCTTGAAGCGCACCTCGATCTCGCTGCCGTACACCGCCTGTGCCGGCGCGGTGACGTTGCTGGCCACCAGATCGGCCGGCGGATACGGGTTGATCGTGATCGCCCGCGCGGTGACGTTGTTGGCGTCGTTCGGGTGCTCGTCGAGCGTGTTGTCGCCGTCGGCCACCACCAGGATGTAGGCCTGTCCCTGGTAGCGCGTGGGCACCGAGACGGTCTTGGTGGTGGCGCTGTAGGTGCCCACCAGCGCGTCGAGCGCCTGCGGATTGGCCACGCTGTCGAGCAGCAGGTCGTCGCCGCTGAAGGTGTTGTCCAGCGACAGGTACACCTTGTCGTTCCAGCGGCCGGCCGTGCCCACCGTGCCGCGGTTGGCCACCTGGTAGGTCACGGCGAAGCCCGAGCCGGCGGTGACGGCAGCCGGCGCATCGATGGTGCTGACCTGCAGGTCCGGGCGCGGGTTGGCGCTCAGCAGCAGCAACTGGTCGTCGAGCGTGGTGTTGTTGTCGGCGCGCGTGCCCAGCTCGAACACCTGCGAGCCGACGTTGGTGGTGACGCGCACCACCCAGCCGCCTTCGATGTGCGCCGGCAGCACGAAACGTTCGGTGCGGGTGTAGAACTTGCCCGCCTCCAGGCCTGCGGCGTAAGTGAAGCTGCCCAACGTCAGCGGCAGCGCCGTGGCATCCCCGGGCTTGATCAGCTGCACCAGGTCGCTGATGTTGCCGGTGGCAGCCGCTACACCCTGATTGAGCACGGTCCAGCTGATCTGGATGGCGCTGCCCTCGTTGGCGGCGGCCGGTGCGGTGATGCTCTGCACGACCAGATCGGCGCTGGGCGCGACCGTGACCGTGACCTGGCCTGCCAGCCGGCGGTTGTTGTCGCCGTAGATGAATTCGTAGGGTGTGCCGGTGTCGACGAAGACGTAGTACGTGCCCGACAGCCCTTGCGGCAGCGCCAGGGTGCCGCTGCGGTCGTAGCCGGTGCCGGCCGACAGCGCGCCGAGGTGGTCGAAGCTGCCCGAGGCCACCACGCCGCTTCCATCGAGGTTCGTGGCGAGCGTGACGCGGTCGGACCATGCGCTCAGGTCGGTGCGGCCGATGCCGCGGTTCTCGACGCGCCAGTTCACCGTCACCGTGCCACCGGACTGTGCGCTGGCCGCGGTGCCGGCCGACACCACCTGCAGGTCGGCGTACGGGATCGGCATGATGTCCACCGGCGCGGTGCTGGCGGCATTGTTCGATTCGAGCCCGTTCTCGAACACCTGACTGGTGCTGTCTGCCTGCACGAACAGCGTGAAGCGCCCGGACAGGCTGGGCGGCGCCAGCACGGTTTCAGAGCGGGTGTACGAATCGCCCACCGCGAGGGCACCGCTGTGGCTATAGGTGCCCAGCACGATGTCGTCGCCATTGCCCAGCACGCCGTCGCGCGAGGCGATGATGCTGTCGACCCAGTCGGTGTTCTGTCCGACACCGGTGCCGGCGTTGCGGACCGTCCAGCTCACCGCGAGCCGCGCCGGATCGCCGATGGTCTGGGCCGGCGCGGTGACGGCGCTGGTCTGCAGGTCGGCGTAGGGGGCCAGCGCCACGGTGATCGGTGCGCTGGTGGTGTTGTTGGTCTCGACCCCGACTTCGTTGACCCGGTTGCCGGCATCGGCCTGGCCGATCAGGTACCACGGGCCGTCGGCATCGATCGGCAGCGTGACGGTGAAGCTGCTGCGGTAGGACTCACCCGGGTTCAGCGTGGCGGTGACGTCGCGGATACCGAGCAGCCGGTCGTTGGCGTCGAGCACGTTGTCGCGCGACAGGTACAGGCGATCGGTCCAGTTGCCGGTGAGCGCGGCCGAGCCGGCCTGCGTGACGTCGAAGGCGACCTGGATCGTGTCGCCCGACGTGGCGTTGGACACCGCGACCAATCGATCGGCGCGCAGATCGACGTGGCGCAGTGCCAGCGGCGTGCTGGCGAGGTTGTCGGCCTCGCGCTGCGACTCGTACACCTGGTTGCCGGCGTCGGTGACCACCAGCAGGCGCGCGGTGTCGGTGTCGGCCCACGCCGGCAGGTTGACCAGCAGGCTCGCGCTGTAGCTGTCGCCTGCGGCCAGCGCATCGGTGCGTGCGCGGCTGCCCAGCAGCGTGGCGCCGGCCAGCTGGCCAGTGGGGCTGAGGTAGACGTAATCGACCCAGGGGCCGGAGGCCGCCGCTTCGCCGGTGTTGGCGACGTTCCAGACCACCGTGACGGCCGCACCGGCCAGCGCCACGCCGGAGGCCGCGCCGACCACCGAGCTGGCCACCAGGTTGGCAGCCGGTGCGGGGTTGATCTGCAGCGGGCTGGCGGCGGTGCCGAGGTTGTTGCCGACCCGGCCGCCTTCGAACACCAACGCGTTGACGTCGCTCTTGACCAGCACCTGCCACGAGCCGGTGAGCTCGAATGGCAGAGTGAACGTCTGGCGCACGGTGTAGGCGTCGCCTGCGGCCACCGGGCCGCTGCGGTTGACGGTGCCCAGCACCACGTCGTCGGCATTGCCGAACACGCCGTCCTGCGACAGCACGACGCGGTCCTGCCAGCTGCCGGCGGCGGTGCTGTCGCCAACGTTGCGCACGCGCCAGGCGAGCTCGATGGCGGTGCCCGACAGTGCTGTGGTCGGCGCGCTGACGGCCTCGACGGTGAAGTCGGCATACGGCGCTGCCACCGTGATCGGCTGGGGTGGGCTGGTGTTGTTGGCGCGGGTGTCCGGTTCGAGCACTGCCGAGGTGACGTCGTTGCGCACGATGACGTTCAACGAGCCATCGAAATTCAACGGCAGCGTGAGCTCGGCCTGGGCGGTGTAGGAGGCGCCTGCGGCCAGCGGGCCTGTGTGGGCGACATCGACGGCTGCGCGGTCGTCGGCGTTGCCGAAGGTGGTGTCGGCCGACAGCACGACACGATCGATCCAGTTGCCCGCGGCCGGCGCGGCGCCCTGGTTGGTGACCGTCCAGGTGACGGTGACCGTGCTGCCACCGCGCGCAGTGGCCGGCACGGTCACGGCCGACACCAGCAGATCGGCGTAGGCCGCGGCGGTCGAGGTGGCCGTGATCGTGGCGCTGTTGTTGCCCTCGGCGGTGCCACCCGCGTTGGCCTCGGCGATGCTGGTGTTGCCGTTGCTGTCGGAGTCGGTCACCACCGTGATCGACAGTGCGCCGACACCGGCGGCGCCATCGGGCAGCTTGAAGCTGAATTCGCGCGCCCGCAGGCCACCCGCGGCGATCGGACCCAGCACGGTGGCGTCGTAGAGCAGCGTGGTGTTCACCAGCGTCTGCTGGGTGGTGGTGTTGACGACCACGATGCGGTCGGCATACCCCGCGCGCACCGCGGCGTTGCCGGTGTTGAGGTCGTTCCAGCGCAGCGTCTGCGTGCTGCCGGCCAGCAGCGGGGCCGGGTCCAGGGCCAGCGCGCTGACCTGCAGATCGGGCGCCGAGGCGATGGTGAGGCTGGTGGCGTTGTTGCTTTCGCCGGTGCCATCGGCATTGGCTTCGAACACCGCATCGCTGGTGTCCAGCGCCACGGTGTAGGCGTAGAGGCCGGTGCCCAGCGTGCCACCCGGCCAGGTGAAGCTGACGCTGCGCTCGACGCCCGCACCGCCAGCGACCAACGTGCTGCCGTCGTGGGTGACGGTGATCGATTGCACCGTCTGGTTGGTCGTGAGGTTGCGCACCAGCAGGGTTTCCTGCCAGGCGCCCGATGCATCGCGTGTGCCGGTGTTGCTGCTGCGCCAGCTCACCGTGACGGTGTCACCGGCCTGCCAGCCGCTGGCGGGCTGCACCGTCAGTGCGCTGGGTTGCAGATCGGCGTAGGTCGGCAGCACGGCCGTGACCACGGCGGCGATGACGTTGTTGGTTTCGGCGTCGCCCGCGGCGTTCTGTTCGGCGAGGGCGTTGTCGATGTCGGTGGTGACGGTGAAGCGCAGTGCACCTGCGCCGCGTGCGCCGTCGGGCAGCTTGATCTGCAGCGAGCGCGCTGCCTGCGCGCCGGCGGCCAGCGCACCCGCAGCGGCTGCATCGATCGCGAGCACCGCGCTGCCGAGCACCTCGCCGGTGTCCACCCGCGTGACCACGACCCGGTCGCGCCAGTTGGTCGTGGTGGGAAGCACGCCGTCGTTGCGGTCATTCCACGACACCGTCAAAGTGCTGCCGGCTTCGATGGCGCCGGCTGCCGTCACCTGCAGGTCGGCGGGGCGCACGTCGGGGGCCGGTGTCACCTCGAGCGCGGTGATGCGCACCGGGGCGGTGTCGGCCAGCGGTTGCACCATGAACCGGTAGTCGTTGCCTGCCGTGAGGTAACGGCGGCCCTCGATGGCCAGCGTGTAGGTGCCTGCTTCGGGCAGCGCCATCACGTCCTGATCGCCGTAACCGTAGTTCGCGAACAGCACATTGCCGTTGGGGCCGAACAGGCGCCACTGGCCATCGGTCGTGGCCGAGAACAGCTGCGCATCGAAGTAGAACTTGTCGCCTGCGGCCGCGCTGAAGCTGTACAGGTCGGTCTCGTTGCCGGGGTTCAGCGAGCCGGTGGTGGCCACCCCCGGCGTGAGCGGCGTGGCGGCAGCGACATCGAGCAGGCGGAAGGCATAGCTGCCGGTGGCGTCGGCCGGGGCGTCGATCGTCAGCGTGTAGCGGCCTGAGATCAGGTCGAGCAGCGGATTGCCGCCGATGTCGATCGAATCCGAAGAACGGATCGTGCGGCTGTCGCCGAGGAAGCCGACGCGGCCTGCGGCATCGTGGCCGACCACCACGCCACGTGGGCCGCTCAGTGACCAGGTAAAGGGCGAGTCCGACAGCGCATCGAACAGCAGGCGCGAACGCTGGGCCAGATCGAAGGTGTAGCTGGCCTGCTGCCCGGTGACGTCGAGGGTGCCATCGATGCGCTGGCCCGGCGTCAGCGCGGCGGCCTTGTCTGTGACCGGCTGCGCGTTGAAGCGGAATGCATTCGTGGTGGCGGCCTGGTAGCGCCGACCCTCCAGCACCAGGACCCAGCGGCCAGCCTGGTCCAGCGTGGTCACATCGGCGTCGCTGCCCAGTCCGGTGAGCCAACGCTGATCGCCGCTGGGGCTGATCAGCCGCCAGGTCGAGTCGCCGTTGCTGACCGCTTGGATGTCGAAGTAGACCTTGTCGCCCGCCGCGGCATCGAAGGCATAGAGCGCTGTCGAATTGCCTGGCGCGAGCGAGCCCGATTGCGGCGTGCCGGGCGTGAACATGGTGGCCGTGGCCAGATCGAGCAGGCGAAAGCCGTAGGCGCCGGTGGTGTTGCCGTCGACGCGCAGCGTGTAGGTGCCCGCCTTCAGCGCCATCACCGGGTTGCTGCCGAAGTCCCAGCTGCGCTGCTGGAAATTGAGCGATCCCATCACGCCGCGATCGCTTGTGAGCGTCCACACCAGCGCGCCGTTGTCCACGCGCGTGTCCATCACGACCTGCGTGTCCTGCGTCAGCGTGAAGGTGTACAGGTCGCGCTGGGTGGTGGTGGCGCGGTTGCCATTGACCAGCGTGCCCAGCACCAGCGGCGCGGCCGCGGCGGGGGTGCTGCTCAGTCGTGCCCAGTCGATGGCCACATCGGTCTGGGTGGCAGCACCGCCGCTGATGGCGTTCGATTGGTAGAGGCCTGCCCGTGCGCCGCTGGCGAAGGCATCGGCCGTGGCGGTGCCGAACGACAGCGTGGCCAGATCGACGCCGGCATCGCTGGCCAGCACGGCGACGAAACCACCGTTGGGTGTGGCCTCCAGCCGCAGCCGGTACCAGGTGTTGTCGGCGAACGCGAAGCTGGTCGATTGGAAGTAGCTGTTGCCGCCGACACCGCGCGCATCCACGCGCAGCTGGCGCGAAGCGCCGGCGGTGTCGCTGCCCAGCGCGGTGGCGATCCAGGCGCCCGGGTCGGCGGCATCGCGCAGCATCAGGCCCAGCAACTCGTTGTTGGCACCGCCAGCTGCTTGTGTGAGCGTGTTGAAGCGCACCTCGTAGCGGATGCCCGCGCCGGCCACGTTGCTGCTGCTGAGCAGACCGTAGCCTGCATTGCCAGAGGTGAACGTGTTCTGAACGCGCAACACCGATGCGCCGTCCAGGGTTTCGAAACGGGTGGTCAGGCCACCACGGTCGGCCAGCGTCGGGGGGACGCCACCGCCAGCCGCCCACATCGGATCGAGCGTGGTCCCGTCAAATTCTTGGTTGAAGGCCGGGACGCGCTCGGCGAGCGAGTTGCCGCGCGGCACGACGTTGAAGGCATAGCTGTTGGGCAGATTGTTGTAGCGACGGCCCTCGACCAGCAGCGTGTAAACGCCGGCCTGCAGGTAGGTGCGCTCACCGACATCGGAGCCGAAATAACTGCTCCAGAGCTGCTCCCCGGTGGGCGACACCAGGCGCCACTGCACATCGAGATTGGCCGCGCTCAGCTGGTCGAAGGCATAGCGGTCACCGGCTGCGACGGTGAAGCGGTAGGCCTGGGTGGCGCTGCCCGGAACGAGCGAACCCGAGACCACCGCACCTGGGGTGATGGCGGTGGCGGAAGCCAGATCGATCAGGCGGAAGGCGTAGTCGCCAATCGCATCGCCCGGGGCATCGACGCTGAGGGTGTAGCGGCCTGGGGCGAGGGTGTAGACCGCGCGGTCGCCACGGGCGGGGTCGCTGCTGTAGCCGTTGAAGCCACCGAAGTCGCGCGAGTCGCTGGACTGGAAGCTGCGGTTGCCCACCAGGGCACCCGAGGGGCCCGTGAGGCTCCAGGTGAAGTTGACGTCGCTGAGCGCATCGAAGACCACCGTGCGGGGCTGGGTGACATCGAGCGTGTAGATCACCTGCTGGCCGGGTGTGGCGATGCGGCCCTGCACGGTGTCGGGCAGGCCGCCGCCGTAGCCCGCGACGAAGCCGGTGCGGCCGGCGAGGCCTGCATCGGCCACGGCGATCGTGTCGCCACTGCCATCGAGGCGGTAGTTCAGCACCAGCCCGGCCTCGCCACCGGTGAGCGCCGTGCTGCGGGCCGCGGCGATGTCGGCGGTGCTGCGCGCGACGTTCCAGACCCGGACATCGTCGAGACGGCCAGCAAACGGTGCCCCGCTCTCGAGCGCGCCGCCGATCATCAGCGGCGTGAGCGCGTTGCTCGCGTCGTTGGTGCGCACGCTGGCCGTGCCACGCGGGAGCGGCACGGCCACGCCGTCGATCACGATGCGCATCGTGCCGGTGTCACGGTCGATCACGCCGGCCACATGCTGCCAGGTACCCGGTGTGATGACGCCGGCCGCGGTCTGGCCGTACTGCTCGGCGCCGTCGCCGGTGGACAGCAGCACCGAGCCGTCGGCATTCAGCCACATCGAATAGCTGCGCTGCTGGTAGTTGCCGTCGCCCTTGTAGAACAACGGGGTCCAGGTCTGGCGGAAGGCGTTGGGGCGTATCCACGCCTCCATCGTGACCTGTCGTGTCAGATCGAGTGCGGGCGTGCTGGGTGCCTGGATCCAGCGGGTGCCATCCAACGCCAGTGCGCCGCCGATCTGCCCACCGGCCGGTTGCCAGCCAGGGTCCACCGACTGCGGCTGGCCGATGACCAGTGGGCGCTGCACGTCAGCCACCGGGCGCAGATTGAAGCCGTAGGTGCTGGGCACGTCGGTGTTGTAGCGGCGGCCTTCGACCAGCAGCGTGTAGGTGCCGGTGTAGGGCAGTGCGAAGGTGTCGATGTCGGTGCCGAGCGCGGTGTTCCAGACCTCGTCACCGAAGGGCGAGATCAGCCGCACACGGCCATCGCTGTTGGAGGCCGCCTGCTGATCGAGGTAGTAGCGGGCCCCGGCGGTGCCGGTGAAGCGGTAGCCGTCGGTCTGGCTGCCCGGTTGCAGGGTGTCGCTGATGGCCGTGCCGAGGGTCAGCGCTGGCAGCGAGGCCAGATCGATCAGCCGCAGGCCGTACGGTGCGGTGTTGTCGCCGCCAGCGTCGATCGTCAGCGTGTAGGTGCCGGCGGCCAGGTCGAGCACCGGGTAGCCGTCGCTGGAGTCGGTGGACTCGAGGTTCTTGCTCAGGTCGTAGCCACCGGGCCCGGTCAGCCGCCAGCCGAGCGTCGAGCTGGCGGACCTCAGGTTGTCGAGCAGCACCAGCGTGCGATCGGTGAGGGTGAAGCGGTAGCGGTCGGTCTGGCCTGGCGCGGTGATGACGCCTGCGATCGTGCCGGGCAGCCCGGCGAAGCTGTGGATCACCTGGCCCGCATCGCCGCCAGGAACCCGGTTGGCGGTGACGCCCCCGGTCACGCTGTCCAGCGGCAACAGGACGACCAGACCCGCTTCGGTGCCGGTCAGTGCGGTGTTCTGGGTGGCGGTGATCTGCGCAGCGGTGCGGGCCGTCGACCAGACGCGCACTTCGTCGATGGCACCGTCGAAGGCGGTGTAGGCGCCGTTGACTTCGGCGCTGGTCCCGATGCGCAGCGGGCCCCCGGTGGCCACTGCCGTCTGGGCTGCATTGGGCACGCCGCCGCTGGTGCTGGCGGTGGCCTCCACACCGTTGACATACAGGCGCACGCTGGCGCTGCCTGCCGTGCGGTCGATGACGAGCGCCACATGCGTCCAGCTGTTCAGGGCCACCGCACCGGCGGCGGTGCTGGCGCTGTGCACGCCGGAGGCATCGCGGGTGTCGCCATAGACCGAGCCGTTCGAATTCAGCCACAGCGAGTAGGTGCGCTGCGTCCCGGCCGCGTCCTTGGTGACGATCGGCATCCAGGTGTTGGCGTAGTGCGTCGGGTTGATCCACGCTTCGACGGTGACGCTGCCGGTCTGGCTCGTGGCCGGGCTGTCGGGCAGCTCGATGCGGTTCAGGCTGTCGAGCGCCAGCGCCCGGCCCAGTGCGCCGGTCACCAGGCGCGGTTGCAGCCCGACGGACTGGCCCAGCGTGATGTCGGTGGTGGTGTCGGGAGCCGACACCAGCGTGAAACGGTAGGGGTTGCTGGTCAGCTGGTTGTAGCGGCGGCCTTCGACCAACAGGGTGTAGACGCCGGAGAGCGGAATGCTGAACGCATCGACGTCGCTGCCCAGGCCAGTGGCCCAGACCTGCTGGCCGTTCGGCCCGATCAAGCGGATCTGACCATCGCCGTTGGCCATTGACTGCACGTCGAAGTAGTAGCGCTGGCCGGCCGTGGCGTTGAACTGGTACAGGTCGGTTTCGCTGCCGGGGCTCAGAGTGGCCGTGACCGGTGTGTCGGCCGTGATCGGCGTGGCGCCGGCCAGATCGAGCAAGCGCAGCGCGTAGTTGCCGGTCTGATCGCCCGGCGCATCGATGGTGAGCGTGTAGCTGCCCGCCTTCAGGTCGTAGATGGGGTAGGCGTCGGAGGAGTCGGTGCCGTTGAGGTTGCGGCTGCCCACCACACCTTGCGGGCCCACGAGGGTCCAGCTGAACGCGCCCGGGGTGTTGAGCAGCGCGTCCATCGCGATGCGGCGATCGTCAGCCAGCGTGAAGCGGTAGGTGTCGGTCTGCCCGGGTGAGGCCAGCACGCCGGCAATCGCGCCGGCCGTGTTGCTGTACAGGTGGCCGATGCTGCCGTTGGCGCCGTTGCCGCTGCTGTCGGTCACGGTGGTGCCGCTGCCCTCGTCGAACCCGAGGCGCAGTGCCAGGCCTGTGGCTGCGGTGGTCAACGGGGTGTTGCGGCTGGCTGCGATCTGCGCACCGCTGCGGGCCACGCTCCACAGGCGGACCTCGTCGATCACGCCATCGAACCGGTCGACCTGGCTGGTGCCTTGCTCGGCGGAATTGCCGATGCGCAGCGGCTCTGGCACGTCGACGGCCTGGGTGTTGCGCAACGCGCTGGTGGCGGCCAGCACGCCGTCGATGTAGATGCGCAGCTGCGGTGTGGCGCCACTGCGGTCGATGACACCGGCCACATGCGCCCAGCGGCCCAGCTGGATCGAACCGGCGGCCGTCTGCGTGCCCTGTCGCCCGCTGGCGTCGTTGGTGCCGAGGTAAAGATAGCCTGCGTTGTTGACCCACAGACCGTAGGTGATCACGCCCCTGGCGTCGCCCTTGACGGCGATGGGGGTCCAGGTGTTGGGGTAGCGGTCGGGGCGGATCCAGGCTTCGATCGTGACGTCGTTGCGCTGGTTGGTGGCAGCGGTGCCGGGCACCGTGACCTCGCGCATCGCATCGAAGGCGACGGCGCTGCCGGCCCCCAGCGCGGGCGCCCCGGCCACCCAGCGCGGGCCGATGCCGACCTGCTGGCCCAGCGTGATGTCGGTGCTGGTGGCAACCACCGGCTGGACGTTGAAGGTGTACGCATTCGTCGATGCGGCCTGGTAACGGCGGCCTTCGATCACCAGCACCCAGCGGCCCGTTTGATCGAGCGTGCTGACGTCGACGTCGGAGCCCAGGCCGGTGATCCAGCGTTGGTCACCGCTCGGGCTGATCAGCCGCCACGACGAGTCGCCGTTGGCCACCGACTGGATGTCGAAGTAGACCTTGTCGCCCGCCGTGGCGTCAAAGGCGTACAGCGCGGTGGCATTGCCCGGCACCAGCGAGCCGGACTGCGCCGTGCCGGGCGTGAACACCGTGGCGCTGGCCAGATCGAGCAGCCGGAAACCGTAGGCGCCGGTGGTGTTGCCATCGATCTGCAGCGTGTAGGTGCCGGCCTTCAGCGTCATCACCGGGTTGCTGCCCCAATCCCAGCTGCGCTGCTGGAAATTGAGTGAGCCGATGACGCCGCGCGCGTCGGTGACCGTCCAGCGCAAGGCGCCGTTGTCGTTGCGCGTGTCCATCACCACCTGTGTGTCCTGCGCCACGGTGAAGGTGTAGATATCGCGCTGGGTGGCCACGGTGCGGTTGCCGTTGGTCAGCTGGCCCAGCACCAGCGGCTGGGGTGCCGCCGGCGTTGTCGTCAGTCGGGCCCAGTCGATGGCGACGTCGCGCGGCCCGGGTCCACCCGTGGTGTTGTTCTGGAAGATGCCGAAGCGTGCACCCCTCGCGAACGCATCGGTGGTGATCCCCAGGTCGCGGCTGTAGAGCTCCACGCCGCCATCGCTCAGCAGCACCGCACGCAGATTCCCGTCAGTGGCCGCCTCGATCTTCAGCCGGTACCAGGTGTTGTCCGCGAAGTCGAGACCTTGCTGCGTACCGAAAGCGCCGCCGCTGATGCCGCCTGTGCCGGTGCGGATGACTCGCCCTCCGGCGTTGAAGCTGAATAAGTCGACGTATGCATAGCGGCCTGGGTCGTCCACATCGATGACGTTCAACCCGATCAGTTCATCGACCCCCGTTGCTGCAGACTGCACCAGGGTGTTGAAACGGACTTCGTAACTCAAGCCCTGTGCGACGACGTTGGTGGCCTGGGTGAACCCTGCCGCTCGCCCGGTGTAGGGCATGCTGCCTTGCAGACGAAGCACCGACGCACCGTCCAGCGTCTCGAACCGATAGGGGACGGGGTTATCGAGACCAGGATTCCCGTTGGGCCCGACGAGCCAGAGCGGGTCCAGAGCGGGTCCGTCGAATTCCTGATTGAAGCCGGTGCTGCGCTGACTCAGCGTATTGCCCTTAGGCAGCACATTGAAGCTGAAGGCGTTCTGCGCGGTGCTGTAGCGCCGCCCCTCGACCAGCAGCGTGTAGACGCCAGCCTGCAGGTAGGTGCGCTCGGCGACATCGGAGCCGAAATAACTGCTCCAGAGCTGCTCGCCGGTGGGTGACACCAGGCGCCAGAGCATGTCCGGGTTGGTCGCGCTCAACTGGTCGAAGGCATAGCGGTCACCGGCCGCGACGGTGAAGCGGTAGGCCTGGGTGGCGCTGCCCGGAACGAGCGAACCCGAGACCACCGCACCTGGGGTGATGGCGGTGGCGGAAGCCAGATCGATCAGGCGGAAGGCGTAGTCGCCAATCGCATCGCCCGGGGCATCGACGCTGAGGGTGTAGCGGCCTGGGGCGAGGGTGTAGACCGCGCGGTCGCCACGGGCGGGGTCGTTGCTGTAGCCATTGAAGCCGCCGAAATCCTGGGAGTCGCTGCTCTGGAAGCTGCGCCCGGAGACCAGGCTGCCGCGAGGTCCGGCGAAGCTCCACGAGAAGTTGACGTCGCTGAGCGAGTCGAACACCACGGTGCGGGTCTGCGTGACATCGAGTGTGTAGACCACCTGCTGGCCGGGTTTGGCGATGCGGCCTTCGATCGGATCGGGCAGAGCGTCGAGGCGGTTGACGACGCGGCCGGTGTTGCCGCTCAGGCTGCTGTCTGCCGCGGTGTTGCCGGTGCCGTCGTCGAGCTTGTAGTACAGCGCCAACCCGGTTTCGCCGCCGTTGAGCACCGACGAGCGGGCGGCAGCGATTTCTGCGGCGCTGCGCACCAGGTTCCAGATGCGCACGTCGTCGACGCTGCCCACCAGCGGGCCGAAGCCGCCGTAGGGTTCGTTGGTGTGACCGATGAACAACGGCTTGACGCTGGAGCGCGCACTCAGGTTGCTGCGCACCGCGCCGCTGGCCGCCAGCGCGCCATCGACATAGATGCTCATCACCCCGGCATCGCGGTCGATCGTTGCGGCCACATGGGTGGCCTGACCGAGCTTGATCGGGCCACCGCTGGTCTGCACGTACTGCTCGCCGCTGGCATCGCCGGTGCTCAGCAGCAGATCGCCCCCGTTGGTCACGAACAGCGCATAGGTGCGCCCGGCCCCCAGAGACGCATCGTCGGCGCCCTTGTAGATCACCGGCATGTAGCTGTTGGTGAACTGGGCCACGTTGAGCCAGGCTTCGATCGTCACGGTACGCGTGCTGTCGAGCGCAGGGGTGCTGGTGGCTTCGATCCAGCGCGACGCGTTGACCCGCAAGCCACCGCCCAGCGTGCCAGCCACCCAGTCGGTGGGCAGGCGCTGCGGCTGGCCGATCGTCAGGGTGCGCTGGGTGTCGACCACCGGCTGCAGGTTGAACGCATAGCTGGCGCTGGCGCCCGCGGAGGTCACTCGCCCTTCCACCAGCAGCGTGTAGGTGCCGGTCTGCGTGGTGGTGAAGGTGTCGATGTCGCCGCTGGCCTGGGCCGGCCCCCAGGCGTTCTTGCCGTCCGGCGTGATCAGGCGCCACCAGGTGTCGCCCTGGGACAGCTTGCTGTCGAGGAAGTAGCGATCCCCCGCGTTCGCGGAGAAGCTGTAGGCGTCGGTTTCGCTGGCCGGGCTGAGCTGGCCGGTGACCGTGGTGCCTGGTGTCAGGCTTTGCGCCTTGCTCAGATCCACCAGGCGGAAGCTGTAGTCGCCCGTCTTGTCGGCAACGCCGTCGACCGACAAGGTGTAGTCGCCCGCAGTCAGGTCGAGTGCCGTGTTGCCACCCAGATCGGCCCCATCGGCCGAGCGCAGCGAGGTGGGCGGTACCACCGTGCCGTTGGGGCCGTTGAGCGACCACTGCAACTGGCTGTCTGGCGTCAGGGAGTCGAAGACGATGCGGACATCGTTCTTCAGCGAGAAGCTGTACTTGTCGACTTCACCAGGGACGTCGATGCGGCCATCGACACGCGGGACGACCGTGTCGCCCGACAGCAGCACCCGGGGTTCCAGCGCTTCGACCAGCGGCGCGGTGCGCACGGTGGGCGCGGCTGGCACGATGGCTTCCAGCGCCCGCCGCACCAGACGGCCGAGCAGGGTGCGCTCCACCGGAGCCTGCGCCGGGCCGTTCTTTTTCCCCTTGCGGCGAGAACTGGAACTTCTGACTTCGGTATCCAAGCGTGGCTCCGAGAACCCATCGGCCCGAGCCTGTTCTGGCGAATCAGGCTTGTTGGCCTGCCCAGGTGGATCGAACCGAACCGGCGCCAGCGCGGCGTCCGCGTAAGCACGGTGGATTATCGCGAGGGAACCCCGCAAGGCGATGCGGGAAAAGTCTCATTTCCGAACGCAACCCCGCAGGTGAGGGGGGGCTGGCGCAGGCTGTGCTTCAGGTTTGTACCGGGTCGTCGTCCGCGTCCTTGCCCCAGCGTGCCTGCCCCTGGCAGAGCTCGCTGATGTCGCGCACGAAGTCGCCAGCCACGCTTTCGGCCACGCTGATCGACATCTCGACGTCGTCACCGTGCACGATCGCCTGCAACACATGGCCACCGGACTGGATTTCACGCCGCAGCAGGCCTTCCATGGAGTAAGGAATGCTGCACCGCAGGGTTTTGCGCCGCACCAGGGGCACCTTCTCGGCGCCGATCAGTGCCTGGGCGACCGCGCTGTTGTAGGCCCGGACCAGGCCACCCGCGCCCAGCTTGATGCCGCCGAAGTAACGTATCACCGTGGCCAGCACGCCTTCGAGCCCCTGGTGCCGCAGCACTTCCATCATCGGCCGGCCGGCCGTGCCGCCCGGTTCACCATCGTCGACGGCGGCCGACTCGCCGCCTGCCATCAGCGCCCAGCAGATGTGCGTGGCTTCCGGGTGCAAGGCCCACAACTCGTTGACGAGCGCCACGGCCTCGGCGCGGCCGGCGACCGGTTGCACACAGGTGATGAACTGACTCTTCTTGATCCACAGTTCGCCGTGCACGGCTTCTTTCAGGGTGTAGGTGATCTGGGCCATCGGGTGTCTGCGTGTTCGGGGGTCGCACGCGCGCTGCGGGCTCGGAGGCGGTATCGGAGCGGCGACAATGTGCGTTGCGCGGCACAAGGATGTCGAATCAGACAGCGCCGTGCAGCGCGTCAATTGTCATGTGCCGGGAGGGCCGATTTTGAATCTGATGGTGCCGATCACGCTGTTCGATGAGTTGACGGAGTCGATCATCAAGTCCACCGGGACGCTGGACCTGGCCAGCGGCGAGATCCGCTCGATCCAGTACGAAGACCACGACATCGATCTGCAGGGCTTGCCGGCCGACGATGAAGACTACGAGTTCACCTCGGGCACGCTGTCGCACCGCGGCAAGGAAATCGAGTTCCGGGTCGATGTCGATGTGCTCACCGGCAAGTACTCGGTGACGCCCAGCGAGTTGCTCGAACTCAAGGGCCGCGCCGCCAAGCTGTTCACCGCGCCGCCTTGACGCGTGTCGCCCCGTGACGCTGGCGCTCTGAGGGCGGTCGGTGTCGGCGGTGTGTCCACCCCTAGCCATGCGCTGATGTCCGAGTTCCGTCTGCGGTCGTTCCTGGCCAGCTTCTGGCCGGCGCGTGTGCGCGTCAACGCGCGCGAGCGCTGGCGCGCCGTGATCGGTGGAGGGCTCGGCATCCTTGCCACCGCCTGGCTCTGCCGCTGGGGCGCCGGCCCACAGCCCCTCGGGCCGTGGCTGGTCGCACCGCTCGGTGCCAGCGCGGTGCTGGTGTTTGCGGTGCCGTCGAGCCCGCTGGCGCAACCCTGGTCGGTGATCGGCGGCAACACGCTGTCCGCCCTGGTCGGCGCGGCCTGCGCGCAGGTCATCCCCGACCCGGTTTGGGCAGCGGCAACGGCGGTGGGGCTGGCGATCGCGTTGATGTTTGCCTTGCGCTGCCTGCATCCGCCGGGGGGTGCCTCGGCCTTGCTGGCGGCGCTGGGAGCGAGCGGATTCCACTTTGCGCTGTTCCCGGTGTTCGTGAACTCGGTGCTGCTGACGCTGGCCGGTGTGGCCTACAACGCACTGACCGGTCGGCGCTACCCGCATGCGCAGGCGCGGCCGGTGACGGCCGCCGAATCGGCACGCTTCAGCGCCGCCGACCTGGACGCCGCGCTGACCCACTACAACCAGGTGATCGACGTCAGCCGCGACGACCTCGAAGACCTGCTGCACTACGCCGAATCGGCCGCCTACCAGCGCACCCTCGGTGAGCTGCGCTGCGGCGAGATCATGTCCCGCGAACCGCTGGCGGTGCAGTTCGGCACACCGCTGGCTGACGCCTGGTCGCTGATGCGACAGCGCCGCATCAAGGCGCTGCCGGTGATCGACCGCGCGCAGCGCATCGTCGGCATCGTGACCGTGGCCGACTTCATGCGGCTGGCCGATCCGGCGCAGCACGAGGGGCTGGGCCAGCGCCTGAAGACACTGCTGCGGACCAGTGGCACGCCGTATGCCGACAAGCCCGAAGTGGTCGGCCAGATCATGACCCGCGAGGTCCGCGTGGCCAGCGAGCGGCGGCACGTGGTCGAACTGATGCCGCTGTTTTCCGAAGGTGGCCACCACCACATCCCGATCATCGATGACGACAAGCGACTGGTCGGCATCATCACCGTGTCCGACCTGGTGCGCGCGCTCTATCGGATGGTTCGGCACGGCGAGTGACCGGCCTGCGTTTTCCGCTGTGCGCGGTGCTGCCGAGGGCATGGGGAGACCGACTCCGCTCGTGTCCCCCGGGCCGGGTCGCCGCTCAAACGCTTCGGGTCAGACCGACCCGGCCCTCCTCCTTTACCTCGCTGCGCCGGTCACCCCATGCCCTCGCCAGCCGGCACTACCGTCGCACGCCACCGTATTCCAAACCCCGGAAAGTCTGAGTGGTTGTTGAAGCGCTGCGGTGGGCCGCTGTGTGGAGCGAGGTAAAGGAGGAGGGCCTGTCTTTTCAGGCACGGGGGACACGAGCGCAACACAGCGGCCCGCCGCAGCGCTCACGAACCCATTTCACATCCTCACCAGTCTTCCTTCACCGCCAGCGCCATGTCGCGGCCGGCGGCGCGGCGCGCGGCGAGGCCTGCGGTCAGGGTGCCTGCGGCGATCACGGCGGCGCACAGCGCGGCCAGGCGCGCGCCCGGCAGCATCAGGTCCATCGTCCAGTGAAAGCTCTGTGGGTTGACCACCTTCACCAGCACCACGCTGACCGCGATGCCCAGCGCCAGGCCCCACAGCGCGCCGGCCGCGGTCCACACCGCGCCCTCGGCGGTCACCACCGTCAGCACCTGGCGCCGCGTCAGGCCCAGGTGCGCGAGCAGGCCGAACTCCTTGCGGCGTGCCAGCACCTGCGCTGAAAAACTGGCCGCGATGCCGAACAGCCCGATGGCGATCGCCACGCCCTGCAGCCAGTAGGTGACGGCGAAGCTGCGGTCGAAGACGCGCAGCGAGATGGCGCGGATCTCGGCTGCCGAGGCGAACTCGATCGCCTCGCCGTCCATGCCGTGCCGCGGCGCCAGCGCGCGCAGTTGCCGCTGCACGGCGCTGGCATCGGCGTCTGGTCGCAGCCACAGCGCGAGGTCGTTGATGCGGGTGTCGCCGGTGAGCCGAAGCCAGTCGTCGGTCGCGAGCACCACGGCGCCGTGCTGGCGCGCGTAGTCACGCCACACGCCACGCACGAACACCGTGGCGCGCCCGCCATTCGGCAACGGCAGCGTCAGCCGCGTTCCGCTCGCGGCGCCGTACAGCGTCACCATGGCCTCGCTGACGTAAGCGGCGGTCTCGCCCTGCGGAAGTGCGGCCAGCTCGCCGACCCACGGCAGCGAACGTACCGGGTCGGCCAGCGGACGCGCGATCAGGGCCACCGCCGGTTGCGCCGGATCGATCTGCACCGACGACACGCGCAGCGTCTCGGTGCGCGCAACACCCTCCACCCCGGCGGCGTCGCGGACCCAGCCAGGCGCGAGCGTGATCAGGTCGCTGCCGCCGGCCGAGGCGCCGGCCCTCGCGTACAGGTCGGCGGGCAGCACGGTGTCGAGCCAGTGGGTGATCGAGTCGCGGAAGCTGGCCACCATCACCGTCAGCGCCACCGACAACGCCAGGCTCGCCACCACGCCCGCCACCGCCACGGTAGCGGTGTTCCGCTGATGCCGCGCACGCTCGACGGCCAGCAGCGCCAGCGCATGCCGCGGCGGTGCGATCGCCCGCAGCAGCAGGGCAACCCCGCCGGGCACGCAGACGATGCCGCCGAGCAGCAGCAATGCGACCGACACATAGGCCGCCAGCGGCATGCCGAACACCGGCGGCACTGCCAGCAGCGCGAGCGCGGCGGCGATCAACGCCGGCCCTAGCCACGGTGCGCGGCTGCTTCCTGCGTCGTCCCCCAGGCCCTTCAGCGCCTGGGCCGGGGTCAGCCGCTGGGCCTCGCGCGCTGGCAGCCAGCCGCCCACCAGTGCCGCTGCCACACCCAACGCGCCATAGGCCAGCGCGGCCGGCACGCTGAAGTGCAGCACCGGCGCGACGCCGGGGAAGTAGCCGCCACCGAGGTCGCCCGCCAGCAGCTTTAACGCGGCCGCGGCGAGGGCGGTGCCCAGCGCCAGCCCCAGCAGGCTGCCGGCCACGCCGATCAGCGCGGACTCGGCCAGCACCAGCCGCAGCCGCTGCGCGGCGCCCAGCCCCAGCACGCCCAGCAACGCGAACTGCGGCTGCCGCTGGGCGACCGACAGCGACAGGATCGAAAACACCAGGAACGCCCCGGTGAACAGCGCCACCAGCGCCAGCACCGTCAGGTTGACGCGGTAGGCGCGCGACACGTTCGACACCCGTTGGGCGGCCTCGTCCGGCGTCGTGGCACGCACGCCCTGCTGGGCAAAGTCCTGCAGGTGCAGCGAGGCCAGCACCTGCTCGCGATCGGCGCCCGGCTTCAATCGCACGTCGATGCGGCTCAAGTGGCCCAGCAGACCGAACTGCGCCTGTGCGCCGGCGATGTCCATCACCGCGAGCGGCGGGCCGCCCGCCGCCACGCTGCCGTGCACCCGCAGCGCGACGACGCCGTTCGGGGTCTGCAGGCGCAGGGCATCGACGGCGCCGAGTCGCTGCCGCGCTGCGGCGTTCAACGCCACCGCATCAGGATCGAACAGCCCCAGCCGATCGGGCTCGTCCGCCGGGTCGGGTGCCGACAGCTGGGGCAGCAGCGCTGGCGACATCGGTGCGGCAACCAGGGCATCGATCCCGAGCACGCGCAGCGGCACCCGCTTTGCCGCGCCCTGGGCGTCGTGTGTCAGCGCCTGCGTTTCCACCTCGACCACCGGGCTCGCCAGCGCGATGTCGGGATGCCGCGCCACCCGTGCATACAGCGCCTCGTCGAAGCCGCCGCGCTGGCCTCGCAATTCGAAGTCGGGCTCGCCGTTGATGGAGCGCACCGCGGCGCTGAATTCACCCAGCGCGGACTGGTTGATCAACTGCACCGAGAACGCGAGCGCCACGCCCAGCGTCACCGCCAGCAGCGCCGCCGCCTGGCGCCACGGGTGGTGCCGCCACTCGGGCCAGACCAGGTGCCTCAGCAGCGCGGGCATGCACTCAGCCTGCTGCGGCCTGCGCCCGCGTCACGATGCCCTCGGCCGTGAGCGTGAGCACCCGATCGGCGCGCGCGGCAGCGGCCTGCGAATGCGTGACCAGCACGCAGGCCGTGCCCTGGCCCCGCACCTGTGCCGACAGCAGGTCCATCACCTTCTCGGCGGTGGTCGGGTCGAGGTTGCCGGTGGGCTCGTCGGCCAGGATCAGCGCCGGCCGGTGCGCCAGTGCGCGCGCGATCGCCACGCGCTGCAACTGGCCGCCTGACAACGTCTGCGGCAGCCGATCGGCCAGTGCGCCCAGGCCCACGGCCTGCAGCACCTCGTGCACCCGCGCCGCGTCGGGCTGGCCTTGCAAGCGCAGCGGCAAGCCGACGTTGTGCGCCACGCTCAGGTGCGGCAGCACATGGAAGGCCTGGAACACGAAACCCAGGTGCACGCGGCGAAACACCGCCTGCGCTGCTTCCCCGAGCGCAGTGATGTCGGTGCCGGCGATCTGCACCGATCCGGCCTGCACCGTGTCCAGCCCCGCGATGCAATTGAGCAGCGTCGATTTGCCGACGCCCGATTCGCCGAGGATCGCCACGAACTCGCCACGCTGCACCTGCAGATCGACGTTCGAGAACACCGGTGCGTCGCCGTAGCGCTTGCACAGCGCACGCACATCGAGCAGCGGGGAGGCGGTGGGTGGCGGGCGGTACGACATGACGCGGCGCGATTGTCGGCGCAGCGACGGCTGACGACGCGGTGGTGCGCGCATGCCCTTGAAGCGCAGCCGCCGTTACGCCTTGTCGCCATCGCGAATCGGGAGCAGGCGCGCGCCGAGATAGAGTGAATCGCATGCACCGGCATCCGATGACTCTCCCCGATCGCGCTGGCCGCCCCACGCGCGAGTCGTTTCGGCGCGGCTTGATGCGCCTCGCCGCGCTGGGCCTGGTGGCCCTGGTCGCAGCCTGCGCCAGCCCACCGCCTCGGCCGTCGAGTGGCGCCGCGTCGATCCCACCCACGCTGGCGCAGGAGCGGCAGCGCCTGGCCGAGCTGTTCGACGGCACCCCGGTGACGCTGGCCATGGATCGCGATGGCAGCCTGCGCGCCGAGGTGCCGCTGCGTTTTTGCTTCGAGCCGGCCCGCGCCGTGGTCAAGCCGCCGCTGGCGGCGCTGCTCGATCGGCTGGCGGCCAGCCCCGCCACGCGTGGCGGCAACTGGCTCGTCGCCGCGCCGGGCGATCCGACGAGCAAGGACGCGGCGCTGGCCACCCAGCGGGCCCACAGCGTGCGTGACCACCTGGTGGGCCAGGGCGCACAGGCCTCGAAGGTGGCGATCGGATCGCTGGGTACGTCGGGCGGGCCGACCACCGTGGTTCGGGTGATCGTCGCGGTACCGAGTGCGAAGGCGCCTGCGCGCTGACGGTCGCAGGCCGCCGGCTCAGGCGGGCGGCGCGATCAGCGTGTCGGCCATCGTCAAGGCGGTGGCCACCACCTGGGCTTGCGCGTCAGGTGCATCGCAGGCCACCACCGTGCGCTGCGGCATGCCGCGCAGCCAGGTCAGCTGCCGTTTGGCCAGCTGCCGGGTGGCGGCGATGCCGCGTTCGGGCAGCTCGCTCAGGTCGCCTGCTTCCAGCGCTTCCCAGGTCTGCCGGTAGCCCACGCAGCGCATCGAGGGCAGGTCGGGGTGCAGATCGCGCCGCTGCATCAGCGCATGCACTTCATCCACCAGGCCAGCCTCCAGCATGTGCATGAAGCGTGCTTCGATGCGCGCATGCAGCCAGGCACGGTCGGCGGGCTCCAGCGAGATCAGCGGTGGCGTCTGGACCGTGGCCTTGGTGTGATGGAACGACGACAACGGCAGGCCGCTCACCCGCTGCACTTCCAGCGCGCGCTGAATGCGTTGCCGGTCGCCCGGCGGCAAGCGTGCGGCAGTGACCGGGTCGACGCGCTGCAGCTCGCGGTACAGCGCATGCAGCCCTTCGCGCTCGCACTGCTCGTCGAGGGCGGCGCGCACTGCGCGGTCCGCTGCGGGCATGGCATCGAGGCCTTCGAACAGGGCCTTGAAGTACAGCATCGTGCCGCCCACCAGCAGGGGCAGGTGGCCGCGGGCGCGAATCTCGGCGATCAGCCGTTGTGCATCGCCCACGAAGCGGGCGGCCGAATAGGCCTCGCTGGGATCGATCAGGTCGATCAGGTGGTGCGGCACGGCGGCGCGCTCCGCCGCGGTGGGCTTGGCGGTGCCGATGTCCATGCCCCGGTAGACCAGCGCCGAATCGACGCTGACGATCTCGACCGGCCGCGGTGGCTGCTGGCTGGCGAGCGCCTGCGCAATCGCCAGTGCCGCTGCGGTCTTGCCGCTGGCGGTGGCGCCCGCCAGGCACAGCACGCCTGTCAATCCGTTGGGTGCCGCCGCAGTGTCGTTCACCCCTCGATTGTCGATCACGGGCGGGTCGTCAGCCGCGGAGGGTTGGCCATCACGCGCAGACAGGTTCATCATGGCGGCTGACTGACTGCGGAGACAACGATGGCCGTGCGCGACATTCTGAAGATGGGTGATCCACGTCTGTGGCGGATCGCGCAGCCGGTGACGGCCTTCAACACGCGGGAGCTCGACGCGCTGGTCACCGACTTGTTCGACACCATGCACGCAGCCAACGGGGCAGGGCTGGCAGCGCCACAGATCGGCGTCGATCTGGCGGTGGTGATCTTCGGCTTCGAGCACAACACCCGCTACCCGGATGCCGAGGCGGTGCCGCAGACGGTGCTGGTCAACCCGAAGATCGTGCATCTCGGTGATGCAGAAGAGGAGGGCTGGGAGGGCTGCCTGTCGGTGCCCGGTCTGCGCGGTGTGGTGCCCCGGGCGGCGCACATCCGTTACAGCGGCTTCGATCCGCGTGGTGAGGCCATCGAGCGCGAAGCGACCGGCTTTCACGCGCGCGTCGTTCAGCACGAATGCGATCACCTGCTGGGCGTGCTGTACCCGATGCGGATGCGCGATCACCGGCGCTTCGGCTACACCGACGTGTTGTTTCCCGATCTGGCCGACCACGGCGACGATTGAGCAACCGGTGCGCAACGTGTAAAGCTGTGTTGCAGGCGCCAGCTCGTGTCGGCGCAGCCTGCCGATCCTGCGTTGAGGGGCCATGACCATCCATTCCTCACCCCGCAAGCCAGCGACGTTGTCGGCCGTTCCTGCTTCGGTCGCCGCGCTGTGCGCCGCTTTGCTCGCAGCGTGCGCCCCCATCTCCGCGCAACCGGTCGGTGGCAACCCTGGCTACGCCGTGTCCACGCCCGATGGCGCCCAGGGCACAGCCCCCAGCCGCGCGGGGCGCCTGTCCGAAGTGGTGGGCCAGGTCTGGCTGTACAGCCCCGAGCAGCGCGAGTGGGTGAGTGCCGAGCGCAACCGGCCGCTGACCACCGGCGACCGCCTGTCCACCGACCGCTCGGCGCGCGCCGAGGTGCGTGTCGGCTCGACCGTGGTGCGCCTTGATGGCGACACCGAACTCGAGGTGCTGAACCTCGATGACGACAGCCTCGAGCTGCAACTGCATCGCGGTGCCTCGCAGGTGCAATTGCGCGACAGCGAGTGGGCGCAGCAATTCGTGCTGGCCACGGCAGAAGGTCGCTTTCGCACCGACCGGCCGGGCATCTACCGTTTCGACCGCATCGGCAGCCGAACCCAGGCCACCGCGCTGAGCGGCCAGCTCTTCTACGAAGGCCAGCAGCAGGCATTGACCGTCGAGACGGGTCAGCGCGCCGAGTTCCTGTTCGATGGCAACGGCCGAGCGCAGTACGCCATCGTCGAGCCCAAGCGCGATGCCTTCGCGGCCTGGAACAACGAGCGCGACCGCATCGATCGCGAGGCCTCGATTTCGCAGCGCTACGTGTCGCCCGAGATGACCGGCGCCGAAGAACTCGACCGCTACGGCCGCTGGGAAGAAGACCCCGAGTACGGGCCGCTGTGGATACCTGGCGGCGTGGCCCCCGGCTGGGCGCCCTACACGACTGGCCGCTGGGCCTGGGTTCAACCCTGGGGCTGGACCTGGGTCGATGTCGCGCCCTGGGGTTTCGCACCGTTCCACTATGGTCGCTGGGTGCAGCGCGGGCCGTACTGGGCCTGGTCGCCTGGCCGCTATGTGGCTCGGCCGGTCTACTCCCCGGCACTGGTCGGCTGGGTCGGTGGCCCGCCGGTCTATCGCCCCGGCGTCACCATCGACATCTCGATCGGTGGGGGTGGCAGGCGCAACTGGTACCCGCTGAGCCCGCGCGACCGTTATGTGCCGACCTACCGCAGCAACCCGCGCTATGAACGCGAGTGGAGCCGGCCGCAGCCTCGGGATCGCGACCGTGGCCATGGCCGCGACCGCGACGACCGACCACCGGTCTATGCGCCGCCGCAGCCGCGCACCGATCGGGGCGGGTTCGATCGCGGGGCCAACCCCCCGCCTCGGTTCGAGGGCCGGCCCGGCGATGCGAGGCCCGACCGCCGCGATCTTGGGCGTCCTGACGACCGCAACGATCGCAATGACCGAGGTGACCGAGGCGACAGAGGCGACAGAGGCGACAGAGGCGGTCGGGACGACCGGCGTCGCGATGGCGTCACCGCACCGGCCCAGGCCGCGCCGGCCACGGCGCCGCCGCGCGACCAGCCTGGCCGCCCGGAGCCTATCGTCAGGCCGTCGACCCCGTTTCCTGCGGCACCCGCCATCGTGAACAACGGCGAGGGTGGACAGGAGCGAGGCCGCCCGTCGCGCGACGATCCACGCCGCCCGGATCGCGATCGTGATGTCCGCCCGACGGCGCCTGCGGCCCCGGTGGCTCCGGCCGCCCCACCGGTGCTCGCACCGCCTGCGCCTCGCCCCGCGCCGCGTGACGACGATCGGCGCGGCCGTGTGAACGAGGAGGTCCGTCAGCCGATGGACCGCTCGGGCGACGGACGGTATGGCGGTGCTGCGCGCAATGACCGTGGCGACCGGCCGGATCGCCCCGATCGCGGCAACCGTGATAACAACCGAGACAACGGCCGTGATGGCGGCCGCGACAACAACCGCGGCGATCGACCTGATCCGCGCAACGGGAACTAGGTTGGGTTGACGTCCGTTCGCTGCCTTGAACGCCGCTTGCCGATCCCGAAGGGATAGCGCTTGTCCCGATCTCGCCGCCCCGAATTCACGCCTGTTCGGGGTGCGGCGTGACCGGTGTCAGGAAAGAGCCACCCTGTTCCCAGCGCGACGTGTGCTGGCGACCATGAGGCCCAGGGCCGTCAGCGCAAGCACCACCGTCGCGGGTTCAGGGACTTGCTGTGTCACGTAGCGCGCGCTCATTGTGGTGGGGGTCCACCAGATGGCGTTTGTCTTGCCCTGGATGCTGTAGGCAAAGTTCTGCAAGGTTGGCGTGACCCGGTCAAAGACGATGAGAAAGTCGTCGAAGACTCCGCTGCCCACCACGGCGTTGAAGCCGTTGCCCGCAGCGCCGATGGCCGTCTGAGTCGTCGACTGGCTGGCGATACCCACCTCGGCCAGGCTGTAGCTGTGGCCAGCGATGGTGAGATTGATCGACGTCAGTACATCGACCGGTCCACCGGGCACGGTGTCGGTCCACGAAAGACTGCCCTGGATCGGGCCTGCAAACCCTGGGTACTGCGTGCCGGCGTTCTGAAACCCCGATGCGCTGAATTCCATGGTGACGGGAGTGGCCTGGACCGATGTGAACAGACCCAAACTCAGGACGGCAGCGAGGATGACTTTCATAGAGGGCTCCCAAAGAGGAGATCAGACAGACGTTGCAACGTACCACGCAAGTGACATGCCATTACCACTCCAGCCCTCGGGGCCCGATCAGCGCTCGTGGGTGCGCGACTTGCGGTTGTCAAATTCCTCGACAGTACGACAGCACGCTTCCACCGCCACTGCCATCGCTGCCGCACCTCAGACTGGGGCGGTGTCGATCTGCTGGTAGGCGTCGCGCAGCCACATCTTCAGGCGCTGGCGGTCCATCATGCCCAGGCCGGTGCGCGACTTGTCGGCATCGTGCTGCGCCGCCCAGAAGCTGCTGCTCGACGCATCGATCTTCTGGATGATGCTGTCGCTCAAGTGCTTGATCGACACCACATGGGCGCCGAAGCCGAGAGCGCGGTCCTGCTCGCCGGATTGCTCCAGCATGCCGAAGTCGTCGCCACGCATCTGGTTGCGCACCAGCACGTAGTTCAGCCGCGCGCCGAAGCGGTCGAGCAGCTTCTTCAGCAGGTCGACCGAGTCGCGGCCTGAATCCATCACATGCCAGTAGGTGATGGTGAAGCCCGATTCGGCGGCCATGTCGAGCACGCCCGATTCGTCCATCCATTTCACCAGCGGATCGTGCGTCTGCGCGGCCAGGTCGACCAGGATGCGGCGTTCGGGTTGCTCGATGGCCGCCTCGATGATCGAGTCGAGTGCCTCGTAGCGGTCGACCAGCACCGGCGACGCAAAGCCGGCGTAGAAGCGCAGCAGCGCACCGTGCGAGCGGTCGGTGTCGAAGCCGAGGAAGGGCAGTTCCTTGTCGATCAGGTACTGCGCGACGAGGCGCGACACCAGCGACTTGCCGACGCCGCCTTTTTCGCCACCGATGAAATGAATGTGGGCCATGCCAGGTCCTTGAAGAGGGAAAGACAAAAAAATGGGCTGCGACACCGTCGCAGCCCCGTCGAATGATCCAGCAGTGGTCAGACTGCCAAGCGTTCTTCGATGCGAGCCATCGTTGCCGGCAGTTCCTTCGGCAGATGGTATTCGAGCTGCTTGAACAGTTCTGCATGCAAGACCAGTTCCTGCTTCCAGGCGGCCTTGTCGATGTGGGTGACGGTGTCGAACTGCTCGCGGCTGAAGTTCAGGCCGTCCCAGCGCAGGTCGTCGTAGCGTGGGCTGATGCCGAACACGTTGTCTTCGCCGCCCGCTTTGCCATCGACGCGGCCGAGCATCCATTCGAGTGCACGCATGTTGTCGCCGTAACCGGGCCAGGCAAATTTGCCATCGGCGCCCTTGCGGAACCAGTTGACGCAGAAGATCTGCGGCAGCGTCGCGCCGCTGGCCGACAGCTTGCTGCCGATGTCGAGCCAGTGCTGGAAGTGGTCGGCCATGTTGTAGCCGGCAAACGGCAGCATCGCGAACGGATCGCGCCGCACAACGCCCTGCTGGCCCGCTGCGGCCGCGGTGGTTTCGCTGCCCATGGTGGCGGCCATGTAGACGCCTTCTACCCAGCTGCGGGCCTGGGTCACCAGCGGCACGGTCGTCGAGCGGCGGCCGCCGAAGATGAACGCGTCGATCGCGACCCCGGCCGCGTTGTCCCATTCCGGGTCGAGCACCGGGTTGTTGCCTGCAGCCACGGTGAAGCGCGCGTTCGGGTGCGCTGCCGGCCGGGGCTTCCCGTCCACCGCGTTGTCCTTCGCGATCGCCGGCGTCCAGTCACGGCCTTGCCAGTCGATCAGGTGCGCCGGGGGGGTGTCGGTCATGCCTTCCCACCACACATCGCCGTCGTCGGTCAGTGCCACGTTGGTGAACACCACATCGGACTTCAGCGAGTCCATGCAGTTCGGGTTGGTCTGGTGGTTGGTGCCAGGCGCCACGCCGAAGTAGCCGGCTTCCGGGTTGATCGCGTACAGGCGGCCGTCGGCTCCGGGCTTGATCCAGGCGATGTCGTCGCCGATGGTGGTGACCTTCCAGCCGGTGTAGCCCGCCGGCGGCACCATCATCGAGAAGTTGGTCTTGCCGCAGGCGCTCGGGAAGGCCGCAGCCACGTGGTACTTCTTGCCGGCCGGGTTGGTCACGCCCAGGATCAGCATGTGCTCGGCCAGCCAGCCCTGGTCGCGCCCCATCGTGGAGGCGATGCGCAGCGCGAAGCATTTCTTGCCCAGCAGCGCGTTGCCGCCGTAGCCCGAGCCGTAGCTCCAGATCTCGCGCGTCTCGGGGTAGTGGACGATGTACTTCGTCTTGTTGCAGGGCCAGGCCACGTCTTTCTGGCCGGCTTCCAGCGGCGCACCGACGGTGTGCACGCAGGGCACGAAATCGCCGTCGCTGCCCAGCAAGTCGATCACCGCCCGGCCCATGCGGGTCATCGTGCGCATGCTGACCGCCACATACGGGCTGTCGGTCAGCTCGACGCCGATGTGCGAGATGTGCGAGCCCAGCGGGCCCATCGAGAACGGCACCACATACAGCGTGCGGCCCTTCATGGCACCGCGGAACAGGGCGGGGGTTCCGTCAGGGCGACCGGTCTGCAGCAGCGCGCGCATCTCGGCGGGCGCCATCCAGTTGTTGGTGGGGCCGGCGTCTTCCTGGCGCGGGCTGCAGATGTAGGTGCGGTCTTCGACACGGGCGACATCGCTTGGGTCGCTGGTGGCCAGGAAGCTGCGAGGGCGCAGCTCGGGGTTGAGCTTCTTCATCGTCCCGGCGGCCACCAGTTGGTTGCACAGCCGGTCGTATTCGGCCTGCGAGCCGTCACACCAATGAATGCTGGCTGCGTCGGTCAGCGCAGCGATTTCGTCGACCCAGGCCTTCAGGCGATGGTGCTTCAACTCGGCCGGCACGTTGTGGTGCTGCCGGTTCGTGGCGGTGCTGTTGATAGGACCTCCTGAGGGCAAAAAATGCGCGTTTGATCGGGCCCCGTCGGGCTAAGCAATCCGAGCAGGGCTGCCATTGTGAATCTGAACGCACCCGGCTTGTCACCCACCTGTTCAAAGGGGGCATTCCCAGCGTGCGTGACAAGGTTCCGGCAGACCAGAGTGTGTCGAAGCGCGATGATGCCGGGTTTGCGCCAGGTCAACGCCTGTGTCGGAGGGCGTGCCTGACTCGCCGAAGCATTCCGGTGGCGGCTTGCCACACCGCAGACGCCCGTACGCGGGCCATCCAGTGGGTCTTCCACGCGATCCAGCGGTCATGGCCGCGGGCGAACCAGCCGATTCTCATCAACGCGGGTTGCAGCAGCGCGTACAGCCGGGCGACGACGGCGGTGCCGATCAGCTTGGCCGCCACGATCAGCAACAGCCCGGCCACCGCGTGGCCGCGGGTGATCAGCGCCAGCGCGCCCAGCTTGAGCGGCAACAGCATCAGCGCGGGGAGTACGAACACCGCCAGTGCCGCATGGGGTGGCAATTTCTGTAGCTGCTGTTCGAGCCACGCCAGTGGTGGCCAGCGGGTCAGGCGCACCAGCGCTGCCTGCAGCGGCTCCCAACCCCATTCCTCGAACAGCAGGACCAGGGCGACGAGCACCCCGAACACTTGTCGCAGCCAGCGCATCCTCAGGCAGCGATGGCGCCGGGCCGGGCGGCTTCGACCACAAAGCTCGCGCTGGTGCGCACCGTGCTGGCCGGATCGTTCACGTCATCGACGGCCCGCAGCGCCACCTGCAGGCGCTTCGCGTCGAGGGTGAACAGCATGCAGCCGCGCCGATCGCTGCGGCTCAGCTGGATGTGGGGGTTGAACGTGCGTGCCACGTCGAGCAATTCCTGGGGCCGGCCGTGGCTGGCGATCGAGGTGCCGCAGAACTCGGTGGCCACCGTGGGCGACTCAGGGCGGTCGAAGTCGGCTTTCAGGTCGGCCACGACATGGGCATGCACATCGCCGCCAAGCACGACCACGCCCGGTACGTGCCGTGCGGCCACCGTGCCCAGCAGTCGGTTGCGCGCCAGCGGGTAGCCGTCCCAGCCGTCGCTCCAGTACGTCCCACCCACGCCAGCGCCGCCGTCGGCGGTGTCGGTCCAGGAATGCCGTGCCATCAGCGTTTGCTGGGCCACGAGGTTCCAGGGCCGGCGCAAGTCCCACCCGTCGGCCAGCCAGCGTTCCTGCTCGGTGCCGAGCAGCGTGCGCCGGGGGTCGAGCAGCGCCGCGCAGTCGGCGGCCTTCACGGTGTTCGAGCCCCCCCGGCCTGGCCGCGGGCACGCCTGAGGGTCGCGGTACTGCCGATCGTCCAGCAGATGGATGCGCGCCAGCGTGCCCCAGTCGAGCCGCCCGGTGATGCGCATCGCACCGCCCGGCACATCAAGCCGGGGCCGGGCTGATTTCGGAAACGGCATGTGCTCCCAGTACGCCTGATAGGCAGCCGCGCGGCGAGCCGGAAAGTGCGGATCGAGGCGCGGGTCCTGCAGCCCGGCGTAGTCGTTCTCGACCTCGTGGTCGTCCCACACCATCAACCACGGCGCACTGGCGTGCGCGGCCTGCAGCAGCGGGTCGCGCTTGTAGGTGGCATAGCGGGCGCGGTAGGTTTCCAGGGTGTGCGCCTCGCCGCCTTCGTGGCGACGCGGGAAGTCGGATCGGGAGGCGCCCTCGTAGATGTAGTCGCCCAGGAACATCACCAGGTCGAGGTTCTGTTCGGCCACGTCGCGCCACGCGGCGTAGTGGCCGGCGTCGTAGCGCTGGCAGCTGGCGATGGCAAAACGCATGGGTGCGGTCCCATTGGCGTCGGGTCGCGGCGCCGTACGGGTTCGCCCTGTCGTGCTGAGCTCACCCAGCGCCCGAAAGCGGTACCAGTACCAGCGGCCCGAGTCCAGCCCACGCGGCTGCGCATGGACACTGTGTGCCCAACGGGCTTCTGCTGTTTCTGTGCCGCGAGCCACCACTCGGGTGAAGGTTTCGTCGTGCGCCAGTTCCCATCGCACTTCGATCCGCGGTGGCAAGTCGCTGCCGGTCAGCCGAGTCCACAGCACCACGCTGTCGGCGGTCGGGCTGCCAGAGGCAATGCCGAGGTCGAAACGGGGAAATGCGATCGACACTGGCGCAGCCAGTGCGGTGGTGACTTCTTCGTCATCGGCGCTGCGACACCACCCCGCAGAGCCGCCCAGCGCGGTGGCGGTCGATGCATGCAGGAACTGTCGCCGGGTCGTGCTCATGGAGTCAACGCCAGGGCAGGCGTGGCCAAAGTCTAGTGATCAGGCGCCATCATGCCCGCGACCCGATGACCCCGATTCAGGCGAGGCTGGCGATCGCTGCGATCCGCAACCACGACCAGTAGGCCGCTGCAATGCCGATGGCATACAGCAGCGGTCTGCGCACCGACGACGCCCAGGGCATGCGCGACAACCACCTTGTGAGTACGTAAGCCACACCCACAGTGAACAACTGTCCGATTTCGACCCCGACGTTGAACGTCAGCAACGCGATAGGCAGATGGTTCTCGGGCAGGCCGATGTCCTTCAGGGCGCCGGCGAAACCCAGGCCGTGCACCAGCCCGAACAGGAAGGCCACCAACGCAGGCCATTGCCGGGCCAGTGTCTGCCGCTCGCGCAGGGCCTCTCCCGCCACCAGCATGATCGACAGTGCGATCGTCGCTTCTACCGGGGGTGATCGCAGCGTCAGCCAACCGAGCGCGCTGCTCGCCAGCGTCAGGCTGTGTGCCGCGGTGAACGCGGTGATGGTCCAGACCAGCCGGCGCTCGAAGCCGACCAGACACAAGAGGCCGATCACGAACATCAGGTGGTCATAGCCGCTCAGGATGTGCTCGATACCGAGCACGGTGTAGGCCGAGGCGATTTCACCGATGCCGCGCCGATCATCTGCCGAGCCGTACAGATGAACCGTCGGCTGTCCGCCGGTGATCGTGTACGCACGGACTTGCCCGTCGAGCCAGTTGATCTTGACGATCGCCGCTGAATAGCGCTTGCCCACACCCTCCACCGAGAACGTCCCCGAGAGGCCGGTATCGCCGCAGTGCAGGATGTTTTCCTCGGCACGGCAGCCCGCGGGCCATACCGGAGTCAGGTCCTGGCTGGCCGGGCGCTCGCTGCTGCCCCACTGCCAGATGAACTCGCCGCGGCTGACTTCGCGCAGACCCAGCTCGGCCATGGTCATCTCATGTGCCACGGCCGGCATGCTCAGCAACGTCAGCGCGGACAACAGCAGTTGACCCAGCCAGCGCATCACAGCGGAGCTCCCTCGGTCTTGACGGTGTACTTCTTGCCCAGTTCGCGCACCGCGTCGGTTCGCATCTGGGCCATCGTGGCATCGGTCCAGTCTTGAAGAACCACACCACGCAGCGTGTCAAACACGGCTGGCTTTGGCGGGGTGATCGCATCCAGCCGCATCACGCGCAGCCCATCGCGACTGGCCAGCGCGCGCCACTCTCCTGGCGGCGCCTCCTCGAGTGCCTTCGCGAATTCGGCGCCATAGCCTTGAACCAGGTTGTCGTGAGGCCGTCCCTTGAATACACGCAGTCCGGCTTTGGCGTCGCCGGGCGCGCCTGCGTTCAAGGCGTCGACAAACGTCCGCACTGCCGATTCCGAGTTGTCACCGGTCAGTACCGCTTCCTGGAAGTCGTAGCGCGTCGGCTCGTCGTATTTGGACCGCTGTTTCTCGAACCACTGGCGCAAGGTCGAGTCGTCGATCGGCGGTAGCGTCAAACCCGCCTCGATGGACATCAGGGCCTTGAAGATCACCCGATCGCGGATCGTGGGATCGCCACGATCCACCCGCATGGCCAACCCTTCGCGGTACAGCACCTCGTTGTCAAGCCAGCGACGG
The DNA here is from genome assembly GCA_965229345.1 of Burkholderiaceae bacterium. Classification (GTDB taxonomy): domain Bacteria; phylum Pseudomonadota; class Gammaproteobacteria; order Burkholderiales; family Burkholderiaceae_C; genus PBB1. The sequence continues at coordinate 3,360,753 of OZ245872.1, read as the reverse complement.
CGCAGCGTGTTGAGTTCCTCGGGATTCGGCGCGCGGCCGCGCGATTCCTTGAACAACCGGATGGCTTCGCTGTCGACGTCGGCCGCTACCACGATGGTGTGTGGATCATCCGATCGTTCGATCAGGGCATGATCAATTGCAAACAGCAATCCGCCTGCCAAGATGAAGTGCAGCAGAGGCTCACGCAGCCAGTCTCGCAACGGCTTGCTGCGCCGAGTGGTGGTTGCTGAGCCTGGGTTACTCGGGATCGGAAACGGTGTTGACATCGGGATTTCGGCGTCGGTCAGAAGAAGTTGCGGTGACACGAGGACAGGCCCTGCCGACCCGTCGTCAGCAGGGATGACAACGATCGTAGATCGCGCTCAAGTCATTAGTAAGACGATCGTCGTACTGAAAGAAAAACGCCGCGCGGAGTCCGCGCGGCGTCGGCACTGAGTTGGCCGCGCGAAGTCTTACTTGACCCCCGCCACGATCGTCGAGCCCTGAACCTCGACGTAGATCGGATTGCTGTAGAACCAGAGATCTGCCCAGGCTGCGACGTCGTACGCCACGAACTTGCCGGTGTACGCGCCCACCGTCTTGATCGGCAGGTGCGATGGGCAACCATTGAAGTTCGTGGTGCCAACGGTGGTGCAGGGAATCTTCAGGTTCGAGTTGATCGCGACGCCGTCTGCCCCACCAGGCACGCTTGGGTTGACCGCCCCGGCATTCGTGGCCAGATCCGACAGCGGGTTGCCACTGGCGTCCGTCTCGAAAGGAACGGCAGCAGGCAGGTTCGTGCCCCGCAAGCGGACGTACTGCGATGCCGACACCGCGGGAATGCGGAACGTCATCTTGCGGAAGTCGCCCGTCGCGGTGGTCCAGGTGGCGCCGTTGAACGTCTTGACCACCGCGGCAGAGGTGTTCTTCGCCGCTGCAGGTACCGTGCTCAGGTCCGGATTGGCGAGCCAGGTGTTGGGCCACTGCCCTGCGTATTCCGCAGGGGCTGCCGGATTCTTGTAGCCGGTCACCAGACCGCGGATCACGTCGATGTGATCGAGCACCGGCATGTTCATCGGCTGGGCGATGTTCACTTGGGCCAGCGACGGATTGGGGAAGGTGTAGGGCGAATTGTTCGGTCCTGACGGATCGCGCACCACGATCGACACCACGATTTCCGCGCCAGGGCGCACGACGAGCTTCTCGCCCATCGTGGCGCAGCCGGCGAGGTCTACGCTGGTGTTGTTCTGTGCGGCTGCCAATGCCAGCGCCTCGACCGCGGCGTTGCTGCGGGCACCGACACCGGGATACGAGGAGCAGGCAACGAACGACAGACGGTCGATCAGCTGGCCACTGGCTGCGAAGTTGTTGCCGCTGCGCAAGCCATCGACGATGGTTTGGGGCCGCAGCTTGTCAGTGCCGTTGCGCACCATCGTGAAGTTGCGCTGGTACTCACCAGGCAGGAAGTCCTGGGTGCTGCGGCGGTCGTCTGTGCCGAACGCGCCACGGTTGTGCCAGTCGGAGCTGGCGAAAAACCAGAAATTGCGGCCTTCGCCGAGCAGCGCGTCCCAGACGCCCCCGATCTGCGCGCCGTAGACGCCGGTGCCGCCATACGTGGTGCCCCCAACGCTGTCGATGTTGACCCCACCGATGTTGTTCCGCCTGACGGCGTATTCACCTCGGTCCGAGGAGGCCCCGTGACCCGGCTGCGTTTCCATGCCGAACGCGACCTTGGGTGCGGCGTTGTTGAAGTTGCGCAGGTGCTCGATGTTGAAGCCGTTGTTGCCGTTGGGATTGAACGGGCCTGCACGCTCCAGGTGAGCCGGTACGTAGTAGCTGCCATTGGGGTGGTTCTCAGCCATCCACTTCATGGCCTCCACGGTCTTGGCATGGCCCCGATTGCCGGTACCTGCGCCGCCCGATGGGATGAGCTTCTGTGCGGTGGGGTCCCATGGCGTGACGGTGTCGGCGGCATTCAAGCTGCCGGTGACTGCGCAGTTCCAGTTGTTGCCAACCGTGCTGCCAACGGTGAGGTTGCCGCGGCTGGTGTCGGTGTCATTGCGGTCGAAGCAATATTCCCACTGCGCCATCGCGTTTGCGTTGCCGAGGGGGGTGTAACCGGGACCGGCGGGCAACACGGCGTTGTCGAGTGAGACGGGCATCTGGCCAGTGATCACCGATGCAGAGGCGTGCTCATGACCCGCGACCACCGACTCGACGCCGATGAACAGGGGCTTGTTCTTCAAGGCTGACAGGTACTCCAGCACCGGGTACTGGAACTCCTGGATGGACTGCCAGCGCCACATCACTTGGTTGGGCGCCGAGCCGGAAACCCGTCCCTTCGGCGTGACGGGTGGCGTCGAGTTCTGCCACGTGGTGGTTGGTCCTTGCGCAGTGATCGGGTAGGCCGGGGTACCCAGCGTCGCGTCGTAGACGGACGAGTTGTAGTTGACCGCTGCCGCGCCGGTGCCGTCGCCGGTGGCCGGGTCGAACAAGCCGCCGACGGTTGCGCCGGCGTCCTCGGCCAGGGTGCAGTTGCGGTTGCCGCTGCCACCATGACCCGCCTGGACGAACCAGTCCAAGCCGAAGGTGGCGTCGGTGGACTTCTTCACCAGCTTCTGCATCGAGATGGATCCATCGGAGCAGGTCGTGTGGTTGTGGAAGTCACCTGTCACGTACTTGCCGGCGGGCTTCGCGGCGCTGACCGTCAAGGGCGCTGCCACCATGACGCTGGCACCGATGGCCGCCAGTGACGCGAGTGCGATCTGGTTCCTCTTGAATCCTGGTTTCATGAATATGCTCCGTGTGGGTTCGCCGTGCTGGCTGAAATAACCAGGCTCACGAATAAATACCCGCGAATCGCCCGATTGCCTGATCACGTTAATCATTCGCAATGACCGGCGTATGACGGGTGCAGGGCATCGGTTAATCAAAGTATCTAGTCCGGTGTAGCTATCGACCGCCGGCGCAGCGGCGCCAGCCTGCGCCGAAAATGATCCGAAAGAGCTATGTCCGCTGTCATGAAAAATTATTAATTCAAGATTTTTGGAAATCTGTCATGGGATCTTCACGTAAATTGATCCTTTCGGGGTCTGGGTGCACCTGAATATGGAAAATTAAAATGAGATAGGTTTATTCATCCGGGATATTCCGGAAATCGGTTAATCAGGAGCAGGCCCATGAAACTCATTCCCATCTTCGCTGCTGCCGTCAGCTTGTGTGCTGCGGCTCCCGCGTTTTCTGCCGTGACACTGGATTTCGAAGGCACCACGAGTTTTTCTTCGATCGATAACTTCTACAACGGCGGCACCGACGGTGCGGGCGCTTCGGGCGTGAATTACGGTGTTGCTTTCAGCGGCTCGGCCCTGGCACTCGACGGCAGCGACAGCACCCTGGCAACGCCATTCACCGCACCCTCAGGCACCAACGTCTTTTTCGCCCCGGATGCACCCGCGGTGTTGAACATCGCCAGCGGGTTCACCACGGGGTTGGTGTTCGCTTATTCCTCCATCGTGGGCACGACCGAAGTCAAGGTGTTCGATGGCCTGAACGCCACGGGCGCCACGCTCGCGACGTTCACCTTGGGTGCCAACTCGTCGGCGTTCGAGTTGTTCTCGCGTGTGTCCAAAGGCTTTACCGGAACGGCGTATTCAATTTCGTTTGGCGACAACCTGGGCAACATCGCCTACGACAACGTCACGATTGGTGCCGTGCCGGAGCCGGAGTCTGTGCTGCTGATGGCACTTGGCCTGGCGCTGGTCAGCGTTGTGACCAGCCGCCAACGCCGGGATTGATGCTCGAGACGCCCGTTCAGCGAAAACGGGCGTAGTCGACGGTCAACAGGGCCTCGACGGGGCCCGCCTTCTCGAACAGGAGGCGAAGGGCAAACGTGCTGCCCAGCCCCAGCGGAATGGTCACACCCTGCAACTGCAAGTGGACCCCCTGTTCCGTCAACGCCGACTCCTCGCCGGCCGGGATCGGGAAGTCGATGCTGGCGTCTTCTCCCTTTCCAGCCATGACGACGCGCCGGGCGAGGGGTGTGCGCGCATCGATGAGTCGGTCGCGCTCAACCACGTCCTTGAAGCCCATGCTGACCATTGCCAGGTCGGTGGCCACGAGGGTGGGTCGTACCCACGGATGGACGACCGTCAGGTTATCGGTGCGGAACTCGCAGGCCTTGGCCGCAGGCAGCGCCATGGACATGCTCCAGGTCAGGCCCAGTTGCAGCGCGCTGCGACGGTGTATCGATTGCTTCATGTTTGAACTCCTGGATTCTGTTCAGGACGGCGACTGGTGGTCTTCGACGGGCGCGGGCGCATAGGGATCGAAAGCCGGTGGGGTCGGTGCGCTGAGCGTGGTGCCCGTTGTGGTCGGCATCTCGCCAACGGACACGAACGCGCGGGTGGCGATGAGCTGGCTGGTGACATCCGTCTTTGACGGGCGCCCGCCTTGAATGGCCAGATCGAGTGTCACTTCACTGTTGCCGGGCTGCATCGACACGATCCGTGCGCCCACCGCCGACAGCGTGGCGTTCACCTGCCCAACCGTCGCCGTGTGGGCGATCACTGCATTCAGGCGCAATCGCTCGGGCGCTTCTGGCGAGGCGCCGACGGCTCTTTCATCGACATAGCTGCGCAGCGCCGAATACGCGTAAGCGCCTGGAATGCCGTCCAGCAGTGTGCCCACGGGGGCTACTGGCTGGCTGGCATAGACCTTCGTCAACGGCGCGCGAGCCTTCGCGTCTGCCTCCCGCTGCGCGCCGGGTGCAGCTGCGGGTCGCGCCATCTGGCTCGCAGACAGCGATGTCGTTGCGACCGCACGGTCCAGGTCACCGCCACATCCGGTGAGCGTCCCCAGCACGACCAACAGGCCTGCATCCACGGCGCGTGAGCTCAACTTCATGGCCAGCGAGCGTAAAGACCGTGGATGAACCCTTCGCGACAGGAGGGCCTGAAAAGATGGCTCATTCGGGGGCCGTGTTCACTGTGCCGCCAGGGCCACTGCCGCCTCGGGGCGATCAGGCTGTGCTTGCTGCAGGGCTTCAAGCAATGCGCGCGCGGCCGCTGCGTCGGTGCGTCCCAGGCCGAGGGCCATGCGCAGCAATGGGTCGTAGGCCGGGCGGAAGTCCGGGCTGATGCGCAAGACAGCCAGCAGAGGTTCTTGCACCTGAGACAGCATGCGACGAAGATCTGCAGTGGGCTGCACGTGCTGGCCCGCTTCAATGAAGCGATCACGCGCTGAGCGGTACGCCGCCAGGCGCTGCAACCAGGCCGAGTCTCCGCCGGCGTCAAAGACTTCACCTGGTTCGAGGCTCAGCTGCTGCAGCAGCGACAGCAGCCGCTCACGGGGTTGAGAGTCGGGCGCATAGGTGAGACGAGGTGCGCGATAGGCGACGATCGGACGGTCGTCCGTATTCAGCGGAGCCTCACCGGCGAAGCGCGCCAGTGCACGCGGTCCGGCGATGAAGCTGCCGAGCAAGGACAGATCGTCGGGCAGACCGAAATCCGCCAGCCGCTGCGGCAGTTGGTGATCGCGCAGTCGATCGCGAGCCTGCTGCAGATCGAAGCGACCCCCGTCGCGCCGGGCCACCAGACCCAGCACCGGTGTGTCCAGGCTGTTGGTCGCCAGCATGGCCGCGCCGTTCGGGTAGACGGCCTGGAACGATCGCACGATGCTGCGCAGCGTGCCCAAATCGAGTTGATGCAGAGGCAACCACTGGCAGAACACGCCGGAGTCGGTCAGGCGATCGCGCACGGCCTGGAAGTGCTCGACGGTGTACAGCGCGCCCGAGCCACTTCGTGCAGGATGGAAATTGTCGGAAACGATCAGGTCGTACCCGCTCGTGGCACTGCGCACATAGCGACGTGCGTCGGTGGCCATCAGGTGCAGGCGCGGATTGATGCTGCCGTCGCCCACTACCTTCGCGAAGTGGGCCGACGCGGCGATCACCTCCGGCAGCAATTCGGCGGCATCGACCCGCAACGATGCCTCTTGCGCGGCCGATGAGGCGGTCACACCGGTGCCCAGGCCGAGGAACAGCGCCCGCTTCGGGGCAGGGTGCAGCAGCAGCGGTAGCAGCGCCTGCCGCGCGTCGGACAGCAGGCTGCTGCTGCTGCCTTCCTGTTGGCGGTTGTCGATGCGCAGCCGCGACACGCCTTCGGCATCCTCGACCACGCTGACCGAGGCCATCGCACCGTCGCGGTAACTGACCACACGGCCGCCTTCCGGCACGCCGACGAAGGCGAGCGGGGGTGCCCAGAGCGCCATGGCGAGAGCCGTGCCCGCAGGCAGCCAGGCAGTCGGCCTCAACCAGCTGCGGGGGACCAGCAGTGCGAGGTAGCCCGCCGTGACGATCAGCAAGGCGAATTTCAGCCCGAGTGTGGGCACCAGCAGCACACCGAACACGCTCGGTGCCGCCGCAGCACCGAGCGTGTTGATCCCCAGACAGCGGCCAAATTCGATGCCACCGGCGCGCGCTTGCGTGCTCAGGTGGCTGAACAAGGCCCCCATCACCACAGTCGGCAGGCCAAAGGCCAGCGTCGCCAGCATGGCCTCTGCTGCCAGTGCCGAGGCCATGCTGACGCCCAAGCTGCCAAGCAGCATCGCCTGCAGGTCTTCTGCAGCCCAGAGGCTGGCCGTTCCGAGCAGGACCGCGGCGGCGAGCGCGCAAAGGAGCCGGTCGCGCAGCGCAGCGTTGAGGTGCTGCCCGGCAGCCAGGCTGCGTTGATAGGCCGCGGCGCCCAGCGCACTGCCCGTCAGGTACACCGCGAGCAGCAGCGCGTAGGTGTAGACCGTGTCCTCGGCGACCTGACTCAGCACCCGCACCACCAGCACTTCATAGCCAATGCCGAGCAGGCCAGTGGCCCCCAGTGTGATCAGCAGACCCGTGTCGTTGACACCAGAAGCCGTCTGCTCAGTGGCTCCCTTTTGGGCGGTCCATCGAACCGTGATGACGGCGCACAGAACATTCAGGCCAGCGCACAGGCCTGCCGTGCGCAGCAGTCCGAATTCAGGGATCAGCCAGAAGGCCGTTGCCAGAACACCGACGACGGCACCGAAGGTGTTCGCGGCGTAGAGCGCCGCCACGCAGCGCGCTTGGCGGTTCCATCGCGCCAACACACGTTCCATCGCAGGCAGGGTCGCGCCCATGGCGGCGGTCGCGGGCAACAGCATCAGGAAGGTGCCGCAGAAGGCCACCGTCCATTGCCATACCGATGAAGGCTGTGCGCCGGTCGCTTCGAGCATCGTCTGGTTGATCGGCGCCATCCACAGCGTCAGCACCAGGCTCCAGAGCGCAATGACGAGCTCGCAGGCGGCATACCAGCGCGCCGGTCGACCACTTCGCTCGATCTGTCGTCCCAGTGCCAGCGCGCCGATCGCGAGCCCGCCGAAGAACGCGGTCACGACCGCCAGAACCGATGCAGCTTCGTGCCCCAGCCACAGCGCGCACTGTTGCGTCCAGACGATCTGGTAGCCCAGACCGGCAAAGCCCGAGGCCAGCATGACGAGCAGCGCAGCGCGTTGCGAAGCCGTGCCCGCAGGGGCCGCAGGCAGATGAGGCAAGGAGGACAGATCGGCGGCCAAGCCGTCGAGTCTGCCGGCTCAATTTGTCAGTATGACGACACCGAGATCGTCCCGCCGCCTGGGTCCCTGGGTCAGCCGCTGAAGCCGATCGTGTAGCCCCAGGAGTCCAGCCGCGTTGGAATCGCGTTGAACGCCAGCGTGATGCGCCGTTCGCCAGGGTTCGGCGGTACGGCATGCATCAGGTAACTGGGGAACAGCACCATGTCACCGGGTTCGGGTGCAGGGCTGATCCATCTGTCTGCGTTGTACGGGCCTGACGTGACGCCGGCATGGTCGTTCTTGAAAGTGAAGTCGGTGCCGCCGGGGGACTTCATGAACACCGTGCGCGCGTCGGGGTGGGTGGCGGTCAGGTACAGCACGCCAGAAATGAAGCTGTTCGCGTGGTTGTGCATGGCCTGTCGGCCACCGGTCTCGAGCAGGTTGACCCACATCTCCTTGACTGACCAGCCGAGGCGCTCGCCCAGCATGAGTGCACCGAAGTCGATCAGTTTCGGCGTGACCTGCGCAGCGACCTCGACCAGCAATGGGCTGTCACCAGGCTGCAGCATCTTGGTGTGGGACAAGTTGGCCGAGGCATTGTTCGCTGTGGTCGCCCGTGCGCTGAAGTGCGCGACCAGGCCGGCGACCAACCGGCGGTCCAGGGCGCCCGGCACACGCATCAAGGGTGTGGGAAAGAGTCCGATCACTTCGTCCATCGGACGATGATCACCGCGCTTTGTGACAGTTGGGCGACGCCTCAGCCGCGCCCGATGTAGGGCATCGCGGTCGCCATGATCGTCATGAACTGCACATTGGCCGACAGCGGCAAGCCGGCCATGTGCACCACCGCGGCAGCGACGTGCGTCACGTCCATCCGCGGCTCGGACATCAGGCTGCCGTTGGCCTGCAGGATGCCGGCGGCCATCTCGTCGGTCATCTCGGTACTGGCATTGCCGATGTCGATCTGACCACAGGCGATGTTGTGCGCCCGGCCATCCAGCGAGGTGGCCTTCGTCAATCCCGTGATCGCGTGCTTGGTCGCGGTGTACGGCGCGGTCAAAGGCCGCGGCACCTGGGCGGAGATCGAGCCGTTGTTGATGATGCGCCCGCCGCGCGGCGTCTGGGCTTTCATCATCCGGATGGCCTGCTGCGTGCACAGGAAGGCTCCGGTGAGGTTGACATCGACCACCGCCTTCCATTGCGCGATCGTCAGGTCTTCCATCGGCACCGCAGGGGCGCCGACGCCCGCGTTGTTGAACAGCAGGTCGAGCCGACCGTGCTCGCTGCGAACACGGTCGAACAGGGCGGCGACCGAGGCGGGGTCGGTGACGTCGGTGGGCACCGCGAGCGCGTGGCCGGCATGGGCGCCAGCGGCAGTGAGCGCATCGTGCAGCGCTGCCGCACGTCGCCCGGCCAGCACCACGGTGTAGCCGGCCTCGAGCAGTGCCAGCGCACAGGCGCGCCCGATGCCGCTGCCCGCGCCGGTGACCACCGCGACGCGCCGGGACGGGGTCATCGTGTCTGCCACCTCAGGACGCTGGAGGCTCGTCGGTGCCGACCCCAGGCGCCGCCTGCCCTTCGAAGCAATCGGCGTAGGTGAAGTACAGCGAGGCGTAGAACACCGTGGTGAACATCAGCCCCCCGGCCGTCGCCGCGATCGGCACCAGCTTGGCGGCGCCGAGCAGAATGAACACGCTGTTGATCAGCACACCGAACAGCACGATCAGCACCGACCATGTCAGTGCGTAGACGGTGAACGCCCCCTTGTTGCGCCAGCAGGCGATCGTGCTGGAGAACAGCGCCTGCGCCGGACCCTGTCCCTCCCAGTGCACCAGTGCCGGCGCATGCCAGAACGGCAGAGCGAGGGCGCTGGCGAGGAACAGGCGCAGCAGCATGCCGGTGGACAGGCGGGGATCGGCCAGCAGAACCTCGAGCCGCTCGGTGTCGGCGGTTTGGCCGGTCATCGCCTCCTGCAGCGCGTTGAAGGTGCCGCCATCCACCCAGTCGCTGAGCCACATGATGAACAGGCTGCCGGCGGCATAGATCAGGCCGAGCTTGAGCATCACGATCGCCTGCGGTCGGCTACCCCGGATCGGCTCTGTGAACACGCCAACCAATGGCGTTTTGCCCGCGAGCATCCCCTTGGTGGCCAGCATGAAGCCCTGCGAAACCAGGGGCAGGGTTGCCAGCATCAGCAACGGCCCCACGAGCGGCACCAGCAACAGCAGCAGCGCGCCGAACAGGAAGGCGGCGAACAGCGCGGAGTACGCCAGAGGCTTGGTGAAGAACACGCGAAACCCGCTGCGCACCCACAACACGCCGCGGCCCGCGGAAACGGTCAGTAACTTCATCAGGCGTTTGGCGTCGTGGCTGGTGACGGGGCCGGTGGCAGTGTCGGGCGCCACGGGTTGGCCGAGCGCTGCTGCAGCACGCGCTCGAAATGGGTGGGGTCGTGCGCGGTCAGCATCGTGGCATCGCGCGGCAGGTGCAGGTCCCACAGGCGGGAGATCCAGAAGCGCAGCGCGGCGCCGCGCAGAAAGGCCGGGAACAGGCGCTGTTCGTCGCCGCTGAGCGGGCGCACCGCGTGGTACGCCGACACCAGCGCCGTCGCGCGGTCTTCGTCGAGGCGGCCGCTGTCCAGGTCGATGCACCAGTCGTTCACGCACACCGCGATGTCGAACAGGAAGGTGTCGATGCCAGCGAAGTAGAAGTCGAACAGGCCGCTGAGCCGGTCGCCGGCTTGTGCGTCGCTGTCATCGAACATCACGTTGTCGCGGAACAGATCGGCGTGGATCGGTCCGCGCGGCAGGTGGGCGTAGGCCAGCGAGACCGCCAGGCGTTCCTGGAAACCCAGTTCGGATTCGATGAACCCGCGCTGCGCCATCGTCAGGAACGGCATCACCTCGGGCACCGTGTCGATCCACCAGTACAGCCCGCGCAGGTTCGGCTGCTGGAGCTCGAAATCGGCGCCGGCCAGGTGCATGCGCGCGAGCATGTCGCCCACCTGTTGGCAGTGGGCGACGTCGGGCGCCAGTCGGCTGCTGCCCCGCAGGCGATCGACCACCGCAGCAGGTTTGCCGCACAGCGAGTGCAGGATGTCGCCGTTTGCGGTGGCACACGGGTCGGGCACCGGGATGCCGCCGCGGGCCAGGTGCTTCATCAGGCGCAGGTAGAACGGCAGTTGTTCGGCCGTCAGGCGCTCGAACAGCGTCAGCACGTAGCGCCCGCGCGTGGTGTCGGCAAAGTAGTTGGTGTTCTCGATGCCGCCTGAGCAGCCCTCGAGCGCCGTCAACTGCCCGATGTCCAGGCGCGAGACGAGTTCAGCGGCCGTGTCGAACGGCACTTCGGTGTAGACGGCCATCGCAGCAGGAACGGGAGAAAGAGACAGGGAATCCGGAAAACAGCGCTCAGAACGACAGCACGGGCCAGACCCGCTTGCCGACGGCACCGTTGGTGCCACGCGCGCCCTGGCTGATGTCGGAGCCGCTGCCGGGGGGAATGATCTCGTAGGCCGGTCCCGTCTTGGGCTTCACGACGATGCGCTTGGAGCGGCCGCGCACCTTCAGTTCGTCGATGCGCGCGCCGTCGTCTTCCACCACCGTTTCGTGGACGCCGGGCTCGGAGCTGGTCACGTTCTGGGGCAGGGGCGCCGGCGGCAAGGTCGACGGGTTGGGGTCTGGCAGTGTGGGCGTGATCACCGGGGCCGGGACAGGCAGCTTGCTCAGGTCCGGCGGAGGCGGCGTGACGCCAGCAGCCTGCACCTGCCCGCTTGCCAGCATGGCCACAGCGCAGCAGAGGCTGCCGAGAACGGTGGACGCGCGCAAACGAGAACTCATCGACCCATTTTAGGCATCCCGGTGGGCCGTGCCAGCACAATGGTCGGATGAGCTCAGCGCCTGCCCCTGTTTCCCGTGTGATGTTGCTGGTCGATGGTTCCAGCTACCTGTACCGCGCCTACCACGCGCTGCCCGATCTGCGCGGGCCCGAGGGCGTGCCCACCGGCGCGATCCACGGCATGGTGGCGATGCTGCAGCGAGCACTCAAGGACGTGAACCCCGAGCATGCCGTTTGCGTGTTCGACGCCAAGGGCCCGACCTTCCGCGACGAGTGGTACCCCGCCTACAAGGCCCACCGCAGCCCGATGCCCGAGCCGCTGGTGCAGCAGATCGAGCCCATCCACGAGGTGGTGAGGCTGCTGGGTTGGCCGGTGCTGGTGGTGCCCGGCATCGAGGCCGACGACGCGATCGGCACGCTGGCGCAGGTGGCCGCCGCATCGGGCCACCAGGTGGTGATCTCGACCGGCGACAAGGACCTGGCGCAACTGGTCAACGACCAGGTCACGCTGATCAACACGATGAGCAACGAGCGGCTCGATGTGGCTGGCGTCAGCGCCAAGTTCGGTGTGCCGCCCGATCGCATCGTCGACTACCTGACGCTGATGGGCGACACGGTGGACAACGTGCCCGGCGTCGAGAAGGTCGGCCCGAAGACCGCCGCCAAATGGATCGCCGAGTACGGTTCGCTGCAGGGCGTGATCGAGGCCGCAGACCGCATCAAGGGCGCGGCCGGCGAGAACCTGCGGCGCGCGCTCGACTGGCTGCCGATGGCCAAGCGCCTGGTCACGGTGCGGCTCGACTGCGATCTGGCCGGGCATGTGGCGGGCTGGCCCGGGCTCGATGCGCTGGCCTTGCAGCCAGCCGACCGCGAGGCCTTGCGCGCCTTCTATGCACGCTACGGGTTCAAGACCTGGCTGCGCGAGATCGAGGCATCGCTGGGCGTGGCGGACGCAGCGGCAACTGCCGCACCTCGCAAGCGCGCTGCGCAGTCTTCTGCCAGCGAGCGTGATCTCTTTTCTACCGAAGAACAAGCGGAACCCGGCGAGGCCGTCCGCGCGGTCACCGACCCGGTCGCGCACCATTACGACACCGTGCTGACGCGAGAAGCGCTCGATGCCTGGGTGGCGAAGATCGAGGCGGCGTCGCGTGCCGGTCAGGTGACGGCGCTCGACACCGAAACCGATTCGCTCGATGCGATGCAGGCGCAGCTGGTCGGCCTCTCGCTGAGCGTGACGCCCGGCGAAGCGGCCTACATCCCGCTGCGGCACGACTATGCCGACGCGCCCGAGCAATTGCCGGTGACCGAGGTCCTGGCGCACCTGAAGCCCTGGCTGGAAGACGAGTCGGCGCCCAAGCTCGGCCAGAACATCAAGTACGACACCCATGTGCTGCAGAACGCCGGCATCCAGGTGCGCGGCTATGTGCACGACACCATGCTGCAGAGCTATGTGCTCGAAGCGCACAAGCCGCACAGCCTCGAAAGCCTGGCGCAGCGCCACCTCGGCCGACTAGGCCTGAGCTACGAAGACCTGTGCGGCAAGGGCGCGCACCAGATTCCGTTCAGCCAGGTCGATGTGGGCAAGGCGGCCGAGTACGCCTGCGAAGACAGCGACATGACGCTGGACGTGCACCGCACGCTGTGGCCTCAGCTGGACGCCGAGGCGGGCCTGCGCGACGTCTACACCCGGATCGAGCTGCCGACCGCGCTGCTGCTGCAGCGCATCGAGCGCACCGGTGTGCTGATCGATCCGGCACGGCTGGCCGCGCAGAGCCAGCAACTCGGTGAGCGCATGGTGGCCCTCGAAGCCGAGGCCTACGAACTGGCTGGCCAGCCCTTCAACATGGGCAGCCCGAAGCAGATCGGCGAGATCCTGTTCACCAAGCTCGGCCTGCCGATCAAGAAGAAGACCGCCACCGGCGCGCCCAGCACCGACGAAGAAGTGCTGGCCGAGCTGGCGGCCGACTACCCGCTGCCCGCGCGGCTGCTCGAACACCGCAGCCTGGCCAAGCTTAAGGGCACCTACACCGACAAGCTGCCGCTGATGATCAACCCGCAGACCGGCCGCGTGCACACCAACTATGCGCAGGCGGTGGCGGTGACGGGCCGGCTGGCCAGCAACGAGCCGAACCTGCAGAACATCCCGATCCGCACTGCCGAAGGCCGCAAGGTGCGCGAGGCCTTCATCGCGCCGGCTGGCCATGTGATCCTGAGCGCGGATTACTCGCAGATCGAGCTGCGCATCATGGCCCACATCAGCGAGGACCCGGGCCTGCTCAAAGCCTTTGCCGACGGCATGGACGTGCACCGGGCCACCGCCAGCGAGGTGTTCGCGATCGATGCCGCATCGGTTACCTCCGAGCAGCGGCGCTATGCGAAGACGATCAACTTCGGCCTGATCTACGGCATGGGCGCCTTCGGTCTGGCGCAAAGTCTCGGCATCGAACGCAATGCCGCCGCGCTGTACATCGAGCGTTACTTCCAGCGCTTTGCCGGCGTCAAGCGCTACATGGACGACACGCGTGCGTCAGCGAAGGAAAAAGGCTACGTCGAGACCCTGTTCGGCCGCCGCATCTACCTGCCCGAGATCAACGGCGGCAACGGCCCACGCAAGGCCGGCGCCGAGCGTCAGGCCATCAACGCGCCGATGCAGGGCACGGCCGCCGACCTGATCAAGCTGGCGATGGGGGCCGTGCAGCAACTGCTGGATACCGAAGCCCGCGCCACCCGCATCGTGATGCAGGTGCACGACGAACTGGTGTTCGAGGTGCCCGAGGCCGAACTTGCGTGGGCGCGGGTCGCGGTGCCGCAGGCGATGGCGTCTGTCGCCACGCTGAAGGTGCCGCTGCTGGCCGAGGTGGGCGTGGGCCCGAACTGGGACGAGGCGCACTGACGGCGTGCGGCAGGCGATCGGGTGGGGTTCGCTGTGAAAAGTCGGGCATGAGCCGTCTATATGATGACCATCATATAAGCGGGTACACTGCCGTCATGGACACAGCACCCAGCCGCAAGCAACTGACGCATGACCGCATCGTTTCCACGGCGGCGAAAGCGATCCGCCGCGGAGGCTTCCACGGCGTCGGGGTGGCCGACATCATGAAGGAAGCCGGGCTCACGCATGGCGGGTTCTATGCCCATTTCGCTTCGCGCAACGCGCTGTTGACCGAAGCCCTCGAACGAACCGGCCAGGAGGCGGCGGCTCGCGTCGCGAAAGAGGTTGAAACCCGTCGCCGGCAAGGTGCCAGCGCGTTCCGTGCGCTGGTGGAGGCGTACCTGGCCGAGCGCCATCTCGGCGCACCGGAGCGCATGTGCGCGGTCGCTGCGCTGGCGTCCGAGATCCCCCGACAGTCGCCCGACGTCCGTGAGGCGGCCGCCCAGCGCGTGCGTGACCTGATCGCGATGGTGGCGCACAGCCTGCCGGTCGATGTTCCTGCCGCGAATGCGCCGGTGATCGCCTGCCAGCTCGTCGGTGCGCTGCAACTGTCCCGTGCGCTCGGCGACAACGCCGAAGGCCGGGCCCTGCTGACCACCACCCGCCATGCGCTTCTGGCCCAGTTCGATCGCCCGGCGCCATGAGTCATCACCAAGAGGCCTGCCGCCTGAAAGCTGTTTTCTTCGCCCAGAAATATGACGATCGTCATGTGACTGGATTGCTCACTCCCGCTGCGCTGCAGCACCTACTTGAGGATCCCCACCATGAAGCTCCAAGACGCGACCGTACTGATCACCGGCGCCAACCGCGGCATCGGCCTGGCTTTCGCCCGCGCAGCCCTGGCCCGCGGCGCGCGCAAGGTCTACGCCGCTGCGCGCAAGCCCTCCAGCATCACGCTGCCCGGCGTCGAAGCCATCCAGCTCGACGTCACCAAGCCTGAAGACGTGGCTGCGGCCGCGCAGCGCTGCGGTGACGTGACGCTGCTGATCAACAACGCCGGCATCGCGGCCATCGGGGACTTTCTGGCGGCCGATGCGGTCGAACTGGCCCGTGCGCACCTGGAGACCAACTTTTTCGGCCCGCTGCGCATGGCACAGGTTTTCGCGCCCGTGCTGGCCCGCCATGGCGGCGGGGCGATCGTCAATGTGCTGTCGGTGGCGAGCTGGCTCAGCGTGCCACCGATCGGGGCTTACAGCGCCAGCAAGGCCGCGGCGTGGTCACTGACCAACGGCTTGCGCCGAGAGTTGCGTGCCCAGAACACGCAGGTGCTGGGTCTGCACATGGGTTATGTCGACACCGACATGACCCATGGCTTCGACGTGGAAAAGATGTCGCCCGACGAGGTGGTGCGCCGCGCGCTGGACGCGCTGGAAGCCGGCGCGGAGGAAGTGCTGGCAGACGACCTGACTCGCCAGGTCAAGCAGGGGTTGTCGGCCGAGCCGGGGGTCTACCTGGCGTAAGGGTGCCGGGTCGGACCCCGTGGCAGCGACGAGCCGACGCTGCCGTCAGCCCACCGCCTTCAACACGATCAGCAGATCCTTCGCCTGCACCCGGTCGCCCGGCGCGACCAGCACGGCCTCGATCTCGGCGTCGCGCTCGGCGGCCACGTGGGTTTCCATCTTCATCGCCTCCAGCGCAAGCAGGGTGCTGCCGGCGCTGACGCGCTGGCCCACCTTGACCGCGACGCTGACGATGCCGCCCGGCATCGGTGCGGCGACATGCATCGGATTGGCCGGGTCGGCGACCGGGCGGCCCTTGGCGGCGTCGCCCGCGTCGGGGCGCAGCACGCGCACCGTGCGCGACTGGCCGTTCAGCTCGAACTGGACCTTCTGCGCCACGTCGCCATCCGGTGAGATGGACTGCAGCGACAGCAGCAGCGTCTTGCCCGGATCGATCTCGACGGCCAGTTCCTGCTGCGGCTGCGCGCCGTAGAAGAACACCGGCGTCGGCAGCATCGAGGTGTCGCCGTTCACCTTGGTGTACTCGCAGTAGTCGCGCATCAGCTTCGGGTACATCAGGTACGAGGCCAGCTGGCGGTCGTCGATCGGCTGTTCGCACTCGGCAGCGGCCTGGGCGCGCGCCGCTTCCAGATCGACCGGCGGCAGGCGGTCGCCTGGCCGGTAGGGCACCGGCGGCGCATCGGCATCAGAGAGCTTCAGCACCTTGCGGCTCAGGGCGGCCGGGAAGCCATCGGGCGGGAAGCCGAGTTCGCCCTTGAACAGCGACACCACCGATTCAGGGAAGGCCACCTCGCGCGCCGGGTCGGTCACTTCGGCGGGCGTCAGGTCGCTTGCGACCATCATCAGTGCCATGTCGCCCACCACCTTCGAGGTCGGTGTGACCTTGACGATGTCACCGAACAGCCGGTTCACGTCGGCATAGGTCTGCGACACCTCGGTCCAGCGGTGCGCGATGCCGAGCGAGCGGGCCTGCTCGCGCAGGTTGGTGTACTGGCCACCGGGCATCTCGTGGCGGTAGACGTCGGCGGTGCCGGAGCGGATTTCGGACTCGAACGGCGAATAGAAGCGACGCACGCCTTCCCAGTACATCGACGCCGCATGCAGCGCATGCTGCGACAGACCGGGGTCACGCTCGGTGCCGGCCAGCGCGGCAGCGATGGAGGACAGGTTGGGCTGCGAGGTCAGGCCGCTCATCGCATCCAGCGCCCCATCGACCGCATCGCAGCCGGCTTCGATCGCGGCCAGCACCGACGCCGCGGCCGCGCCGCTGGTGTCGTGGGTGTGGAAGTGCACCGGCAGGCCGGTCTCTTCCTTCAGCGCCTTCACCAGCGCTGCCGCGGCGCGGGGCCGGCAGATGCCAGCCATGTCCTTGATCGCCAGCAGGTGCACGCCAGCCTTCTGCAGCTCGCGGGCGATGCCCAGGTAGTACTTCAGGTCGTACTTGGGGCGGGCGCCGTCGAACAGGTCGCCGGTGTAGCAGATCGCGCCTTCGCACAGCCCACCGTTCTCGACGACGGCATCGATGGCCACCCGCATGTTCTCGACCCAGTTCAATGAGTCGAACACCCGGAACAGATCGACGCCGTTCGTCGCAGCCTGCTGGACGAAGTGGCGCACCACGTTGTCGGCGTAGTTGGTGTAGCCCACCGCGTTGGAGCCGCGCAGCAGCATCTGGAACAGCACGTTCGGGATCTGCGCGCGCAGCTGCGCCAGGCGCTGCCACGGGTCTTCCTTCAGGAAACGCAATGCCACGTCGAAGGTCGCGCCGCCCCAGCATTCGAGCGAGAACAGGCCGGACAGATCACGTGCGTAGTACGGCGCGATCGGCAGCATGTCGGCGGTGCGCATGCGCGTGGCCAGCAGCGACTGGTGCGCGTCGCGCATGGTGGTGTCGGTGACCAGCACCTGCTTCTGCGCGAGCATCCATTGCGCGAATCCGGCAGCGCCGAGGGCCTGCAGGCGCTGGCGGGTGCCATCGGGAATCGGCGCGGCCGTGTCGATCTTCGGCAGCACCGGCTTGGGCAGTGGCAGCGCCGGCAGCGTGCGGCCCTTGACCTCCGGGTTGCCATTGACCGCGACTTCGCCCAGGAATCGCAGCAGCTTGGTGGCGCGGTCACGCCGCGCGGCGAAGGCCAGCAACTCGGGCGTGTTCTCGATGAAGCGGGTGGTCAGCTCGCCCTTGACGTCGTTGCCGAAGGTCGGGTGGTTGATCAGGTTCTCGAGGAACTGCAGGTTGGTCGAGACGCCGCGGATGCGGAACTCGCGCAGCGCGCGGTCCATGCGCTGGATGGTTTCGCGCGGCGTCGGCGCCCAGGCCGTCACCTTGACCAGCAGCGAGTCGTAGTACGGCGTGATGACCGCGCCGCCGTAGGCCGTGCCGGCGTCGAGCCGGATGCCGAAGCCCGCCGCGCTGCGGTAGGCGGCCAGCCGGCCGTAGTCGGGCAGGAAGCCGTTTTCCGGGTCTTCGGTGGTGACGCGGCATTGCAGCGCGTGGCCGTTCAGCGGGATCTGCTCCTGCGGGGGCACGCCTGTCGGGTGCAGGCCGCTGGCCGCCTCGGGCGAGCCTTCGGTCACACCGATGTGGCCGCCTTCGGTGATGCGGATCTGCGCCTTGACGATGTCGACGCCGGTGATCATCTCGGTCACCGTGTGCTCGACCTGGATGCGCGGGTTGACCTCGATGAAGTAGCACTTGCCGTCGTCGGCATCCATCAGGAACTCGACCGTGCCGGCGTGGGTGTAGCCGACCGAGCGCATCAGGCGCAGCGCGCTGCCGCACAGCGCGGCGCGCCCCGCCGCGTCGAGATATGGCGCCGGTGCGCGCTCGACCACTTTTTGGTTGCGCCGCTGTACGGTGCAGTCGCGCTCGTGCAGGTGCACCAGGTTGCCGTGGGTGTCGCCGAGGATCTGCACCTCGACGTGGCGCGCGCGGCGGATCAGCTTCTCGAAATACACCTCGTCGTTGCCGAAGGCAGCCAACGCCTCGCGCCGTGAGGCCTGCAGCGAGGCGGCCAGTTCGCCCTCGTTCTCGATGACCCGCATGCCGCGACCGCCGCCACCCCAGCTCGCCTTCAGCATCACCGGGTAGCCGATGCCCGCCGCCAGCTTCGCGCATTCGGCCACGTCCAGCGGCAGCGGCGGTGTGGCGGGCATCACCTGCACGCCGGCGGCCACGGCCGCATGGCGCGCTGCGACCTTGTTGCCCAGGGTGCGCATCACCTCAGGCGATGGGCCGATCCAGCGGATGCCGGCAGCGATCACCGCGTCGGCGAAGTCGGGGTTCTCGGAGAGGAAACCGTAGCCGGGGTGGATCGCATCAGCACCGGCGTGCTTGGCGATGCGCAGGATGTCGTCGCCGTCGAGGTAGGCGGCCAGCGGCTTCTGGCCTTCACCGACCATGTAGCTCTCGTCGGCCTTGAAGCGGTGCAGCGCCTGGCGGTCCTGCTGCGAATAGATCGCCACCGTGCGGATGCGCATCTCGGAGGCGGCGCGCATCACGCGGATCGCGATCTCCGAGCGGTTGGCGATCAGGATCGAGCGGATCGGGCTGTGAGTCATCGGGCGGCCTTGGCTGCAGTGAGGGTGAGCGGGTGGGTGATGCGACAGGGGATCGCTGGTTCAGCGGGTGACCCTGTATGCAAGCGGAATGCCGGCAGGTCGCCAAATTCGACGGATTCAGGCGATCCGCGCTGAGTTGACGCCGGCAAAAAACATGCAAGGATACTCAATCAATTCTCCCCGATGCCATGAGCCGCCCCCATCACTACACGCTGACTTTCTCCTGCCCCGACCGTGTCGGCATCGTTGCCCGCGTCACCGGCTTCTTTGCGGATCTGGGCGGCTGGATCCTCAGCTCCAACCAGCATGCCGATGCCGATTCGGCGCGCTATTTCATGCGCCTGGAGGTCAAGGCCGACTCGTTGCCCTTCGATCACGCCGAACTGCGGCGCCGTTTCGCCCCGCTGGCGGCTGAGTTCGACATGGACTGGCGCACCAGCGACAGCGCCGTGCGTCGGCGTGTCCTGCTGATGGTGTCGACGCAGGAGCATTGCCTGTACGACCTGCTGGCGCGCTGGCAGAGCAAGGAGCTCGATGTCGACATCGCCGGCGTGGCTTCGAACCACGAGGTGTTCCGTGGCCTGGTCGAATGGCATGGCATTCCCTTTCACCACATCCCGGTGACGAAGGAGAACAAGCCCGAAGCTTTTGCGCAGCTGGAGACGCTGTTCGAATCCAGCGGCGCCGACACGATGGTGCTGGCGCGCTACATGCAGATCCTGCCGCCGTCGCTGTGCCGCAGGTACCCCGGGCAGATCATCAACATCCACCACAGCTTCCTGCCCAGCTTCGCCGGCGCCAAGCCCTATCACCAGGCCTGGGATCGAGGCGTGAAGCTGATCGGTGCGACCTGCCACTACGTGACCGAAGACCTCGACGAGGGCCCGATCATCGAGCAGGACGTGATGCGCATCGATCACAGCGATTCGATCGAAGACCTGGTGCGCTGCGGCAAGGACGTGGAAAAGGCGGTGCTGGCGCGGGGCTTGCGCAATCACCTGGAAGACCGCATCCTGCTCAACGGGCACCGCACGATCGTGTTCGGCTGACGGCCGGATTCGTGACTTTGCGGACGTTTGCGCCGTGCTGACCGTCAATCCCGTGGCGCAGGTACCGATGGCAAGGTGGTTGGATCGACAACATCTCGATGGACCCGCAAGACACCCCTGACCCCCAGGCCTCGCCCGCTCCCGCCGCGGCGGGCTATCGGGCCGCGCCATGGCCCGAGAACGAGGCCGAGCGGATCGCGGCGTTGCGGGAGTTCGAGCTGCTCGACACCTCGGCCGAGCAGAGCTACGACGACGTGACGATGCTGGCGGCCATGATCTGCAACACGCCGATGGCCATGATCTCGCTCATCGACACGGATCGCCAGTGGTTCAAGTCGCGCATCGGTCTGGAGGCCACGGAGCTCCCGCGCGAACTGGCTTTTTGCCCGCATGCCATCCTGTGCCCCGATCAGCTGCTGATGGTGCCCGACGCCACGCAGGACGGCCGCTTTGCCGACAACCCGCTGGTGACCGGCGCAACGAATGTGCGCTTCTATGCCGGCGCACCGCTGGTCACCCCCGAAGGCCATGCGATCGGCACGCTGTGCGTGGTCGACCGCAAGCCGCAATCGCTTTCAGAGGCCCAGCAAGCGGCCTTGCAGGCGCTGGCGCGGCAGACGATGGTGCAGCTCGAACTGCGGCGCAACCTGCTGGCCTCCGAGCAGCGCAATCTCACCGACCCCTTGACCGGCACGGCCAACCGCCGCGCTTTCACCCTGCGCCTGCACGCCGAGTGGAAGCGCATGGCTCGCCATCAGCGGCCGCTGAGCCTGCTGATGATCGATGTCGATCATTTCAAGCGCTTCAACGACCGCTTCGGCCATCCGGCCGGCGATCTGGTGCTGATGCGCCTCGTCAAGCTCGTGGGCGGTGCCTTGCGCGAACACGACCTGCTGTCCCGTTACGGCGGTGAAGAGTTCGCCGTGATCCTGCCTGAATCGGATGCCGTTGCGGCCGAGGCGGTGGCACAACGCGTGTGCAGCGCGGTGGCTGGCGCTGCCTGGCCGCTGCGCGCGGTGACGGTCAGCATCGGCGTGGCCACCGCGCTGCCGACGACGACCCTGGAGATGAACTCGCTCGTCATCGCCGCCGACGAGGCCTTGTACGCTGCCAAGGCCGCCGGACGAGATCAGGTCCAGGTCGCGTTGGCCAGGTGAGCCGCGCTCGCCCGTCCTGGGGCGAATGACCGCCTTCGCTCGCGGGTTAACGGTGAGCACCGTGGGAAGCATCTCGTGGCACGATGTCGCGCCTTCAACCACTCCCACCTGTCACCGAAGAAGTGACAGCCCTGCCCATGGAAAACAACGGACCCAATCCCCAGCCACTCCAGGGCATCGTCATGGCCTGGCCCGCGATCGATGGCAAGGCCTTTGCCATTCGACTGCAGCTGCCCAACGGTGACCTCGATCTCGAACTCGACGATCTCATGCTGCGGCAGCTGCTGCAGGCCTTGATGGAGTCGTCCGAGGCCTGCGTCCCGAAGCGCACCGACCTGCGCCCGATCGCTGAAGTCGACCTCGCCGATGGCGTGCAACTGCCCGCGAGCAGCCTCGACGTGCTGCCGCTCGGCTCGGATGGTGAAGCAAGGCGCCTGGTGATGCGCGTCGGTGCCATCGACCTGAACCTGATGATCGACTCCCGCGCCACCGCCCAGGCGCTGGCGACCGCGCTGGTCGTCTGATGTTGCTGCGCCGCGGCCCAGATCACTGGGCGCGGCGCCTGCTGCAGCCTCAGTACTGCAGCTGCACTGCAACGACGAACCGGCTCAGGTTTTCGCCGCCCTGATCCACCTTGTTGCGGGAGTAGGTGGCGGTGACCATGGCGTTTTGCTCGGCGATCACGTAATTGAGGCCGATGTCGATCTGCTTGGTCGTGACATGGTTGTCGGCATTGAAGCGCTGCCAGTGCACGAAGGGCTGGAAGCGGCCCCAGCCCACCTCCCGCTCGAACAGATACGACACGCCTGCCGAATAGGCCTTGCCCTGCTCGCTGCGCACCAGGCCGTCGGTGTCGTAGTCGTAGTAGGCGGCTTCGAGCCCGAAAGCGCCGTAGCCCTTGAGGTTCTTCTCCAGCTGGAAGTCGAGGTTGTAGCTGTCGTAGTCGCCCTTGCCGAGCAGCGTGATCACGCCGTTCTTCTGGTGTCTGAATGCCACGCCGACGGCCAGGATGTCCGCCTTGCCCAGGTGGTCGGCCGTGCTGAAGTAGCCGGTCTCCAGGTCCCAGAAATCGTATTGCAGCCGGCCCGAATACATCAGGTCGTCGGAGGTCTTCAACCCGGCCTGACGGGCCTCCGGCCGGTTGAGCGCGCCGATGCCGAAGTGGCGGCCGTCGAACACGCCGAAGGAGTAGCCCAGACGGCTCTCGGCCACGTTGCCCCAGACCGCCACACCGTCGTCGCGTGCGACATAGGTGCCACCGTTGCAGCCGTAGCGAGACGACACGCAGGGCCAGTAACCGCCGCCGACCGAGTAGTACGGCCCGGCCATGTTGGCGCGTTCGCTCGGTCCCACGAACCGGCCTGCCCAGACGTTGAATTCGGGCGCGAATTCGAACTGGGCATACATGTCCAGCTTTCGGATGCGTTCCTTCGTGCCGTCCCATTCGGTGTTGAAGGTGGCCTTGACGTACTTGTTGAGCGAGGCGCCGAAGAACAGCCGCGCACTGTCCAGATTGGGGTTGTTGACGTGCCCCCCACCGTCGGCTGACGGGCGTTCGGCATGGGTGTAGGTGTAGCGCGTGCCGAAACCGAAGGTGACGTACTGGTCGTCGCCGAAGTCGTACCGGGCGCCGGCATCGGCGTTCATCGAGGCGGCGGCCAGGGTGGCCGCGGCCAGTGTCGTACGGCGGAGGTTGTTCAAACGCATGCTTGTCCCTTGTTGTTGTGGTTGTTGTCGTCGCTACAGCGCGTTGCCGCGACCGCTCGGGCTGAGCCCGTAAACGGTGCATCAATGCATGATTATGGTGCGCGGGCCGGTGTTGTACCCTCGGCGCGCTGCATCGGGCAGGGCATTCGAATTTCGACGCAATCGACACCATGAAAGGTCGCCAACTCACCGGCGGATTGGTCTACTCGACCGACAGCGGGCGCATGTGCCCGGCTTGTCGTTGTCCGATCGATCAGTGCACCTGCTCGAAGAAGGTGCCGGTCGCGCCCAGCGACGGCATCGTGCGGGTGTCGCGCGAGACCCAGGGTCGCAAGGGCAAGGGCGTGACGGTGGTGCGCGGGCTCGGCCTCGAGGCGGAAGCGCTGGCCGAACTGGGGCGTGAACTGAAGGCCGCCTGCGGGTCGGGCGGCACCGTCAAGGACGGCGTCATCGAGATCCAGGGCGAGCACCGCGATCGGATCGTGCAGCGGCTGCAGGCTGCGGGCATGACGGTCAAGCGGGTGGGGGGCTGAGCCGATGGTGCGCGCAGCCTCCTCGCCACCCCATCTCACCGTGGCCTGCCTGTGTGCAGACTGGTGCGGCAGTTGCCGTGGCTACCGCGCAGACTTTGAAAACACGGTCAACGCTCAGACCGGCGCCGATATCGAAGCGCTCTGGATCGACATCGAGGACCAGGCCGAACTGGTCGGCGCGGTGGATGTGGAGAACTTTCCGACGCTGCTGATCGCCCGTGGTGACGAGGTGCTCTTTTTCGGCCCGGTCACGCCCCACGTCTCGACGCTCAAGCGGCTGATTCAGGCGGCGGTCACGGGGCATGCGCACCTCGGCGGCACGGCGCCCGATGACGCGGTGCGGGCGCTGGCGGCGCGACTTCGGCGCGCGCCCGACCGAGCCTGACACCGCCCCGAGGCGACACGCTGTCAGGACGGGTGTCGTCCTACAGGCCGCCGCGCGACGGCCTGACAGATCACGGCGCGTTGCTTCGGCACAGTGGATGCATCGGTCGGGGCCCAATGCCGTCAGGCGGGAGCTGCCGATGCTTTCATCCACTTGAACAGGAGCTTCAGATGAACAAGGATCAGATCCAGGGTCGCGTCGAACAGGTCAAGGGCGCTGTCAAGGAAGTGGCTGGCAAGGCCACCGGCAACAAGAGCCTGGAGGTCGAAGGCAAGCTGGACAAACTGTCCGGCAAGATCCAATCCGGCCAGGGTGATGCCAAGGAAAAACTCAAGGACATCATCGACAAGGTCTGACGGGTCACATCGTCCCACCGAAACCGCCGGCTGATCCCGGCGGTTTTTTTGTGCCCATGCGCCCGCTGCGCCTGTGGTGCCGATGCCAACGTCTGGCCGGGCCCGGGCCGAGAGTGCGCACTGCTGCCACTACACTGCGACGCGAGTCGACCCCCGGTGGTTGGCGCAAGGCGAGCGGGCATGGTGCGGTTGGCGGCGCGGTACAACCATTGCGATGGCGTTTCAAAGGCGGCAAGACGTCATGCCTGAGACGACCTTTGACGCTGCGGCTCTGCCGCTCTCAGATCGACGACGCAAGCTGCAGTTGCTGTCCGCGCAGCCCGACTCGGTGTTCGGGCTCTTCGTGCGCAGCGCGGCGCAACTGACCGACAGCGAGTTCGCCGCCATCAGTCTGGTGGGCGAGCAGCAGCAGTGGTTCAAGGCGCCGCTGGGCATGGCCTCGTTGAACATCCCACTCGATCTGTCGTTCTGCGCGCATGGCCTGCGCGGCGGCGTGACGTTCGAGGTGCCCGACGCGTTGGCCGACCCACGCTTCGAGCGCCACCCGCTGGTCCGGGGTGCAGAGGCCGTTCGCAGCTATGCCGGCCACCCGATCGAGTTCGAGGGCGAGCTGCTGGGCATGCTGCTCGTGATGAGCCAGCGGCCGCGCACGCTGACGCCGGCGCAGCAACAGTGGCTGAAGGATCTGGCCCTGGGTGCCACCGAAGCGGCGGCCAGCCATGAACTCGTGTTCAAGCTGCAGATCAGCGAGCGCCGGCTGCTCGACTTCGCCTCGGCGTCCAGCGACTGGCTCTGGGAGACCGATTCCGCCCATCGCTACACCTGGCTGTCGGATCGCTTCGAAGACCTGACCGGCCTGACGGTGGCCGGGCACCTCGGCCACCAACCGCCCGACTCCCCGATGCGCGATGGTGCCGGCCGCGTGGTCGAGCCCCGTCTCAGCTTTTTGCAGGTGCTCGACCGCATGCAGTCGTTTGCGCGCGTCGTGGTGTTGAAGCCCACGCCGCTGGGTGATCGTCTGATTTCCTACAGTGCGATCGCCAAGTTCCGCAGCGACGGGCAGTTCAAGGGCTACCGCGGATCGGCCCAGGACGTGACCCACCGCATCGGCGTCGAGCGCCACGAGCGCGAGGTGTCCGACACGCTGCAACTGCTGGCGCAGCACGTGCCCGGCATGCTGTACCAGCGGCTGGTTCGTGCGGATGGCTCGGGCAACTTCCCTTACGTCAGTGAAAGCGTGCGTCAGCTGTTCGAGCTGACCCCCGAGCAACTGGCGCAAGACAGCAGCCCGCTGTTCGACCGTATCCACCCCGACGACCGCAAGGGCGTGAGCGCGCAGATCGATGCCGCAGCCGCCAGCGGGCAGCCGTGGTCGCAGACCTACCGCGTCGTGCTGCCGCAGGCCGGACTGCGGGTGCTGAGCGGCTTCGCGAGCCCCCGGCGCATGCCCGACGGCAGCGTGCTGTGGCACGGGTTCGCGGCAGACGTTACCGAGTCCGAGCGCGCCGCGGCCGAGATCGCGCGCGCTGGCCAGCAGTGGGAGCTGGCCTCGCAGGCCGCGGGCATCGGCATCTTCGAATTGAACCTGTCGACGGCCACCATCACGCTGGACCGCAACGCCTGTGCCGTGCACCGCCTGGCCGCCGATTCGCCCACGTCGTTCGTGCTCGGGCAGTGGCTGGACATGCTGGTGCCCACCGAGCGTGAGCGCGCGCAGGCCTTCATCAGCCTGGCGGCGGTGTCCGGCGGCATCCAGCGCGACGTGCTGGGCGTCGTGACGCCCGACGGCGACTCGCGGCAGATCGAATTCGTCACCCGCGCGCAAGCCACGCGGGAGCGCATCCGCACCCCGGTGCTGATCGGTGTGTGCCGCGACATCACCGAAGAGCGGGCGCTGGAGGTGCTGCGCCAGGAAATGGCCGAAACCCGCGAGGCCAACCGCGGCAAGAGCGAGCTGCTGTCGCGCATCAGCCATGAGCTGCGCACGCCCCTCAACGGCATCCTCGGCTTCGCCCAGTTGCTCGAAGGCGACCGCAAGGAACCGCTGACCGGCATCCAGAAGCAGCGGGTGCAGACCATCCGCACCTCGGGCACCCGGCTGCTGAGTCTGGTCAACGATGTGCTCGAGCTGTCGCGCATCGAGCAGCACATGTTCTCGTTGCAGCGCGAGGCGGTGTCCATCAACCACGTCGTGTCCAACGGCATCTCGCTGTTGCAGCCGCTGGCCCTGGAGCGCGCGGTACGCGTTGAATTCATCGGACACGAGCTGGGGCTGTACGCCAAGGCCGACCGCCGCGGCATGGACCAGCTGTTCATCAACCTGCTGTCCAACGCCATCAAGTACAACCGCAACGGCGGGTACGTGGGCATCGCCGTCGAGCCGCTGGGCAGCACCAAGGTGCAGCTCCGCATCGAGGATTCGGGCGTGGGCATGAACCCGTCGCAACTCGATCAGCTGTTCCAGCCCTTCAACCGCGTCGGCGCCGAAAAGACGCAGATCGAGGGCACCGGTCTGGGCTTGGTCATTGCCCGCGAGTTGACCCAGGGCATGGGCGGCACCATCGAGGTCACCTCCACACCGAACACCGGCTCGTGCTTCACCGTCACGCTGCCGCAGGCCAAGGGTTCTCGGCGTGGGCCGGATTCGACCGATGCGATGCCTGCCCAGACCGACTGGATCGAGGCGGTGGGGGGCACCGCGCTCTACATCGAGGACGACCCGGTGAACGCCATGCTGATGCGCGAGGTGTTTGCGCGGCTGGGCAACTGGCGCTTGCTGGAGGCGTCCACTGGCGCCGAGGGCTTGCAGATCGCCCGTGCCGAGCAGCCCGAGCTGTTGCTGACCGACATGAACCTGCCCGACATGTCGGGCCTGGACATCGTGCGGCAGATCCGGCAGCACCCCGGCACGCGTCTGATGCACGTGATCGCTGTCACCGCCGACGCGCTGCCGCAGCAGCAGGAACTGGCCAAGCAAAGCGGCGTCGACGGCTACTGGACCAAGCCGCTGGATCTGAACCTGATCCTCAAGCACCTGCGCGCCTTCTTCTCGGGCCACCACGAGCCACCGGTCTCGACGAAATAGCGCGCCTGGCAGCGTGCCTCCGCCCGGCACGTTCACAGATCTTTACCCGCCAGCCACCGCCAATTCACCCGACCTGCCCAGCATGAGGGCTTGGTATCGATGCCGGTCGGCATTCGAACCCGGGTTGAACAGGAGCATGTCATGGCACAGGCACAGAACGGCAAATTCAGATCAGTGGCGCTACAGCAGGCGGCAGGGCGTTGGGCGTTGGTCGGCCTGATCGCCATGGCGGCCACGGCGTTCGGCGCGGCAGCCTGGGCCGACGGTCCAGCCGGCGGACGCGCGGGACATCACGCCGGTATGGGCGGCTCGGGGCCATTCGGGCCAGGGCTCTTCGGCGGGTCGCCCGAGCGCATCGAGCGCGGCGTCGATCGCATGCTCGATGGCTTGCAAGCCACCGACGCGCAGCGCGCGCAGGTCAAGCAGATTGCCGTGGCAGCTGCGAAAGACCTGCAGGCGCAACGTGAGGCGGGGCGTGGATTGTTCGAGCGCAACCGGCAGCTGTTCACGGCGCCGGTGGTCGATGCGAATGCTGCCGAGCAACTGCGCCAGCAGATGCTGGCGCAGCACGATCAGGCCAGCCGCCGCACGCTGCAGGCGATGCTCGAGATCAGCCGCGTGTTGACGCCGGAGCAGCGTGCGACACTGGCACAGCGGATGAAAAACCACCGCTGGCACGGGGGTCCTCCCCACGACGGTCCGCGTCCTGCCCCTTGATTTCGTTGCACTGCGATGCCCGCACGCCTGTTGCTGATCGATGACGACACCCGCCTGTCGGCGATGGTGGGCGATTACCTGCGGGCGGCCGGCTTCGAGGTCGACGTGGCCGGCACGCTGGCGACCGGCCGTGAGCGCTTGCTGGCGGGGCCGGCGCTGGCCTCGTCGTCGGCCTTTGATGCCTTGGTGCTCGATCTGATGCTGCCCGACGGCGATGGCCTTGATTTGTGCCGCGAGCTGCGTGCCGAGCCGCGCACCCGTCAACTGCCGCTGCTGATGCTCACGGCGCGCGGCGAGCCGATGGACCGCATCGTCGGCCTCGAACTCGGGGCCGACGACTACCTGCCCAAGCCCTTCGAGCCGCGCGAACTGCTGGCCCGCATCAAGGCCTTGTTGCGCCGTGCGGCTCCGGCGTCTGGCGGTGCCGACGAGATCTTGCGCTTCGGCCGGCTCGAGGTGGACCTGGGCGCTCGCGTGGCCCGGGTCGACGGACGGCCCTGCGACCTCACCAGTCACCAGTTCGAACTGCTGGTGGTGCTGGCGCAGAGCCCGGGCCGGGTCCTGTCGCGCGACCAGATCATGGACGCGCTGAAAGGCCACCCGATGGAGGCCTTCGACCGCTCGATCGACGTGCACATCTCGCGCATCCGCGCGCTGATCGAGGACGACCCCAAGGAGCCGCGCCGCGTGCTGACGGTGCGGGGTGCCGGCTACGTCTTTGCCAAGAAGCAGGATGCCGACTGACATGCCCGCAGGGCCGACGGCGGCGGCATGAAGACGCTCACGCTGCGCATCTACCTGACGGTGGTGGTGGTGCTGCTGCTGTTCGCGGCCGTCTCGGGCTGGTTGTTCCAGCGGCAGATCGAAAACGAGCGCATCCGCGCCGACACGGTGCTGTCCGAGCGCATGGCCGCCTGGGGCGATCTGATCCAGCGCTCGCTGCCGGGCAAGGATGCGCCTACCGAAGAGCAGACCACGGCGTTGCTGGAGTGGTCGCAGCGCCTGCGGTTGCCACTGGCACTCGACGATGCGCAAGGCACGCGCATCGTGACCTCTGAATCGTTTGCCGAACGCAGCGCCGAGCCGGCGCCACCCGACGGGCCGATGGCCGGTGACAGGCCGGCCCACGACAACCGCCACCGTGCCTATGCCGTGCCGCTGGAAGACGGGCGCACGCTGTGGGTGATGCGGCCCGGCCGCCGTCCGCCGCCGGGATTTGCCCCCGGTGGCCCGGGCGAGCGACGCGGTGAGCCGCCCCCGTGGATGGCCTTGCCGTTTCTGCCCCCGGCGTGGCAAAGCGGCGCCAGCCTCCTTCTGCTGTTGGCGCTGTTGTTCGTGGCGGTGTCGGTGGCCGCCTGGCCGGTGGTGAACCGGCTCACACGGCGCCTGGGCCGCCTGCGCCGGGGTGTCGAGCAGTTCGGGGCCGGCCAGTTGAGCCACCGTGTCGACGTGGGGGGCAGCGACGAAGTGGCCGCCGTGGCCAGCAGCTTCAACCAGGCCGCGGCGCGCATCGAGGCGCTGGTGCGCTCACACCAATCGCTGCTGGCCAATGCCAGCCATGAACTGAGATCGCCGCTGGCGCGCATGCGAATGGCCGTGTCGATGCTCGACACGGCCTCGCCCGCGCAGCGCGACGAGTTGAAGCGCGAGATCGACCGCAACGTGGCCGAACTCGACGCGCTGGTCGAAGAGGTGCTGCTCGCCAGCCGCCTCGATGCCCTGCGCGACATCGAGCGCCGCGACCCGATCGACCTGCTGGGCCTGGTGGCCGAAGAAGCGGCCAGGGTGTCTGCCCACGTGGAGGGTGGCGCTGCCGGCGTGCAGGGAGACGAGCGCCTGCTGCGCCGCGCCGTGCGCAACCTGATCGACAACGCGCAGCGCTACGGCGGCGGCGCGATCGATGTGGTGCTGGCCACCGTGGGCACAGAAGTCGAGGTGCGCGTGTGCGACCGCGGGCCCGGCGTGCCTCACACGCTGCGCGAGCGCATCTTCGAACCGTTCTACCGCCTGCCCGGCCACGCCGAGACCGCTGGCGGCGTGGGGCTGGGCCTGAGCCTCGTCAAGCAGATCGCCGAACGCCACCGCGGCCGCGTGCGCTGCGAGCCGCGCGAGGGCGGTGGAAGTTGTTTCGTGTTGAGTCTGCCGGCCGCGGGTTTCCCGGTCCTGACGAGTTGATCTGCCGATGGCCTCGCTGAACGCCTGTTCCGCCCCGTTGCGAAAAGTGGTTGCGGTGGTGGCCGTTCTCAACCTCGCTTATTTCGGTGTCGAGTTCGCCGTGGCGCAGGCGATCGATTCCGTGTCGCTGTTTGCCGACTCGATCGATTTTCTCGAGGACGCCGCCGTCAATTTCCTCGTTCTCGTCGCCCTGTCATGGACCGTGCAAAAACGGACGCGCGTCGCCTTTCTGCTCGCCGCATTGCTGCTCGTGCCCAGCGTGCTTGCCCTGTGGGCTGCATGGCAAAAGCTCAACACGCCGCTGCCACCGCATGCACTGCCTTTGTCCGTCGCGGGTCTCGGTGCCCTGGCGGTGAACCTGTACTGCGCGTGGCTCCTGGCACGCGTTCGCGCCCAGGGTGGCAGCCTCACGCGGGCGGCCTACTTGTCGGCCCGCAACGATGCGGCGGCCAACCTGGCGATCGTGGGGGCCGGCCTGCTCACCTGGGTCCGCCCGTCGGTCTGGCCCGATCTCGTCGTAGGACTGGCCATCTTCGTCTTGAACGCCAATGCGGCTCGCGAAGTCCTCGAAGCCGCAGCGCAAGAGTCGCGCGCCGCAGCCCAGGCCTAGCCCACGTCGCCGACCTCAGCATTGCGGGTCCTTCGCAACCCGTGTCCTGCCAGCGCCTGCTTCGGCCGGTCGGGCTGCTCAGAAGGTATGCTGGGTTGCCTCGCATCCCATCGCCTCCCGCAGAAAGCATCACATGCGCCGTGTCATTCCGCTGTTCTGTGCATGGGTCGCTCTTGTCGCTGCTGCATGCGCCGCTCACGCCGTACCGATGAACAAGTGTGTCGTCGATGGCAGCGTCTCGTATCAGCAGGCGCCCTGTCCGTCGACCCAAGCTCGCAGGGATCCGACGATCGAAGAGCTGAACGCCGCTGCGAAGAGGCGGCGTGCCGAGGCGGCCCCCACCACGGTATCAACGCCCCCCGACGCTTTGTCCTTGCCAAGGGCTGTTACAAGCGCCTTCGTTTGCGATGGACGGAAGCACTGCTCTCAAATGAGGTCGTGTCCGGAAGCCAAGTATTTCCTCGCCAACTGTCCCGACGTGAAGATGGACGGAGACAACGATGGAGTTCCCTGCGAAGAGCACCTGTGCGGACACTAGTTGCACGCAGGCGCTGAACTCGCACAGCGCTCACCGTCTGTATCCGCCACGCGCCAACCGCTACGCTTGTATCGCTCCCGGCTCATGCGCTGGGCAACATCCCACCCACCAGGACCTCCCATGCAAATCACCGGTCAGTGCCACTGCGGCGCCATTTCTTTCAAGGCCACCGTCGATCCGAAGAAGGTGGTGGTGTGCCACTGCGCTGATTGCCAGCAGATCTCGGGCGCACCGTTCAGGGCGGTGCTGCCGACGCCGGTGGAAGACGTGATCCTGTCTGGCACCGCCAAGCACTACGTCAAGGTTGCGGAGAGTGGCAACCGCCGGGCGCAGGCCTTCTGTGCTGACTGCGGCACCCAGCTGTATGCCACCGAAGCCGAGACACCCAAGGTGTTGAACCTGCGGCTGGGCTGTGTGAACGAGCGAGCCCAGCTGGCCCCGCAAAAACAAATGTGGGGCGTGTCTGCCCTGCCATGGCTGGGCCAGCTTCAGGCCCTGCCGGTTCACGCCAAGGGTGTGGCCAGCGCGCTCATGTCGCCGGGCGTCGCACCGTCAGCTGACTGACCGGCGGCACAAACGCGGCCGCCCAGGCCTGCACCGCGCTGGCCAGCCAGTCGGCCACCGTGGGGCCATGCGCCTCGATGCCCAGCACCGCGCCTGCTGCGCGCAGCGCGGCCAGCGGGTCGGTGGTATCGGCGGCGCTGGCGCCGTTCTGCTTCGAGAGCTTCTGGCCGTCGGCCGCCAGCACCAGCGGCGTGTGCAGGTACTGCGGCGTGGGCAGGCCGAGCTGGTGCTGCAGGTGGATCTGGCGCGCGGTGTTGTCGGCGATGTCTTCGCCGCGCACCACGTGGGTGATGGCCTGCTCTGCGTCGTCAACAACCACCGCGAGCTGATAGGCCCACAGCCCGTCGGCACGCTGCAGCACGAAGTCGCCGATGGCCTGGGTGACGTTCTGGGATTGCGGGCCCAGCCGGCGGTCGGTCCACGCGATGACCACATCGCTGCCGTCGTCGGCCGTGCAGCACAGCCGCTGCGCCCGCGCTGGCCTGCCTTGCAAGCCGTGGCGGCAGGTGCCGGGATACACCAGTTCGCCATGGCGCATGCGCAGCTGCCCACGGGCTTGCCACGCCGCTTCGATGTCGCGCCGCGAGCAGGCACAGGGAAAGGCCCTGCCGCGTTGCAGCAGCTGTTGCAAGGCGCCTTGGTACGCGGCGCCGCGCTGCGATTGCCACACCACCGGCTCGTCGGGGTGCAGGCCGCAGGCCGCGAGCTGCGCCAGGATCACCGTGTCGGCGCCTGCCACGCAGCGTGGTGTGTCCACGTCTTCGATGCGCACCAGCCAGCGGCCGTTCATCGCACGTGCATCGAGCCAGCTGGCCAGCGCGGCGACCAGCGAGCCCGCATGCAGCGGGCCGGTGGGCGAGGGGGCGAAGCGCCCGGTGGGGCGGGGCATGGTGGGCTCGCTGCGCGGGACTAGAAGCCCAGCATCCGCGGGCCGGCGTGTCGCTCCAGCAGGGCCAGGCGTGTTTCCGGGGTCGCCAGCCGATCCAGCCACCAGCGCAGCGCCAGCCCCACCGGCGCACTGCGGCTGCCGCCTTTCTTGCCGCTGCTGCCGGCCACCGCCGAGCCGCCGATCATGCCGGCGTCCATGGCGCGCGGGTCTCCGATCGGTTGCCGCGCCGAAGGCACCCGCCAGGCGTAGCTGAAGGTGGCCGGTGCCCGGCTGCGCTCGACCGTCTTGACGACGAGGCGGCCTGCCGCAATGTGCTCACGTGCGATCGGTTCGGGCAGAAAGCCGCAGCCCAGGCAGCGCAGCTGGGCTTCGAGCTTGGCCTGCATCGTCGGCACGGTGAAGACATCCTGGCCCGGCAGCAGGTTCACCGTGACCGGTGCCAGGCGGTGTGCCGAGTCGGCCACCGCCACCGCGCGATGGTGCACCAGCACGGTGTCGGTGATCGCCTCTTCGAAGTGGGCCAGCGGATGGTGTGGCGCGACCACGAACACGAATTCCATCGTGCCCAGGGGTTCGACCTTCACGCCAGCGGGCGGGGCGTGGTCGAGGGTGACGCCAATCGCCAGATCGGCCTGACCGCCAACCAGTGCCTCCCAGGTGCCGGCGAGGACTTCGGTGCGCAGCCGCAGCCGCGTGCCCGGGCCGGTCGCAGCAGACGCCGCACCCAGTGGCGCGGGGAGGCGCAGCGCATAGAAGTCTTCGCACAGCTCGAACACCGTCAGGCGCGACAGCGCATCGTCGATCGCCACCGTCAGCTGCGTTTCCCAGCCCGTGGCCACGCGCTTGACCCGGTTGGCCACCGCATCCAGCTGCTCGAGCAGGCGGCGGCCTTCGTGCAACAGCTCGATGCCGGCGGCGGTCAGCTTGGCCTGGCCCGAGCGGCGGTCGAACAGCAAGACGTCGAGCGCGTCTTCGAGCTGCCTCACGCTGTAGGTGAGCGCAGATGGCACCTTGCCCATTTCACGGGCGGCGGCGGCGAAGCTGCCGGTGCGCGCGATGACATCCATCATCGTCAGCGCGTCAGGGGTCAACAGATTGCGGGGCATGGCGGGCCGGGAAATTGAAAGGGCTTCATGTTATTTGAACGTTTGCGTCAACTTCGCCTGCACGACGCGCGGGGTCCACGCTCCTACATTGAAGCCTCACACAGGAGGTTCTCATGCTCACACTGCGCAAAGCCCAAGACCGCGGACACGCCGATCACGGCTGGCTCCAGAGTCACCACAGTTTCTCGTTCGCCGACTACCGCGACCCGGCGCACATGGGTTTCGGCAACCTGCGTGTCATCAACGATGACACCATCGCGCCCGGCACCGGCTTCGGCACGCACGGCCACCGCGACATGGAGATCGTCACCTACGTGCTCAGCGGCGCGCTGGCGCACAAGGACAGCCTCGGCACCGGTGCGGTGATCCTGCCCGGCGACGTGCAGCGCATGAGCGCTGGCCGCGGCGTGCAGCACAGCGAGTTCAACCATGCGCCCGATGCCACCACGCACCTGCTGCAGATCTGGATCCTGCCGCGCACCCAGGGCATCGAGCCTGGCTACGAGCAGAAGCAGTTCGATGCGGCAGACAAGCGCGGACGCCTGCGCCTGGTGGCGAGTCCCGATGGCCGCGACGGCTCGGTGACGATCCATGCCGACGCCTCGATCCGTGCCGGTCTGTTCGATGCCGGCGAGCGGGTCGAACTGGCGCTCGACCCGCGGCGCTTGGCTTACGTGCACGTGGTGCGCGGCCAGCTGAGTGTCAACGGGCAGGTGCTGGTCGGTGGCGATGCGGCGAAGCTCAGTGGCGAAAGC
The DNA here is from genome assembly GCA_965229345.1 of Burkholderiaceae bacterium. Lineage (GTDB taxonomy): Bacteria > Pseudomonadota > Gammaproteobacteria > Burkholderiales > Burkholderiaceae_C > PBB1. The sequence continues at coordinate 3,325,801 of OZ245872.1, read as the reverse complement.
CAGCTGGTGCTCGCCGATGGCCATGACGCCGAGGTGCTGGTGTTCGACCTCGCGGCCTGAACTCGGCAGTCACGTTGTTGTCCACTTTGTTGAATCCATCCTGAAGGAGATGAACATGTCCAAGATCGCAATCGTTTTTCACAGTGGCTACGGCCACACCCGCAAGATGGCCGAGTCGGTGGCCGCCGGCGCCGGCGGTGAGCTCGTGGCCATCGATGCGGAGGGCAACCTCACGCCCGAGCAATGGGCCACATTGAATGCGGCCGATGCCATCGTGTTCGGCTCGCCCACCTACATGGGCAGCGTGTCGTGGCAGTTCAAGAAGTTCGCCGATGCGTCCAGCAAGCCCTGGTTCACCCAGGCCTGGAAGGACAAGATCGCTGCCGGGTTCACCAACTCGGCGTCGATGAACGGCGACAAGCTGTCCACGCTGCATTACTTCTTCACGCTGAGCCAGCAGCACGGCATGGTGTGGGTCGGCACCGGCCTGATGCCCAGCAACTCGAAGGCGGCCACGCGCAACGACGTCAACTATGTCGCGTCGTTCTCCGGCGCGATGGCGACCACGCCGTCGGATGCCGGGGTCGACGAGATGCTGCCAGGCGATCTCGAAACCGCACGCCGGTTCGGCGAGCGGGTGGCGGCGGTGACCGTGCGCTTCAACAAGTGAGCCTGCTGCACAGCGATGCGGGCTGCGCGCCCGCGTCGCTTGCTACATTGCGGCATGGACATTGCGCTCACGGTATTGCGCCTGCTGCCCTGGCATGACTGGGTGGCGTTGGGCATCTTCTTCGGCGGCTGGGTGGGCTATGCCTGGTTCGCCAGTCACCTGGCCCACAGCCGGCCGTCGATCCTGGCCTCGACCAACCGCGTCCGGCGGCAGTGGATGCTGCAGATCACCTACCGCGAGGTGCGGGTGGTCGATGGTGCAGTGATCCAGAACCTGTCGACCAGCCCCTCGTTCTTTGCCTCGACCACCATCCTGATCATCGGCGGCCTGCTCGCGGTGCTGGGCTCGAACAACGCCGACGCGCTGGTGCGCGAGATCCCGTTCGCCGTGCGTACCTCGGTGCTGGTGCTCGACATGAAGATCGTGCTGATGCTGGCGATCTTCGTCTACGCCTTCTTCCGCTTCACCTGGTCGATGCGCCAGTACACCTTCGGTGCGCTGCTGATGGCATCGGCCCCCGAGTCGAAGCAGTTCGAGGAGCAGGCGATCTCGCGCGACGCGTTCGCCGACCGGGCGGGTCGCGTCGTCGGCATGGCAGCCGAAACCTTCAACGATGGCCTGCGGGCTTACTACTTCGCGTTCGCGGCACTCAGCTGGTTCCTGTCACCACTGGCATTGGCGCTGGCAACGCTGGGCGTGATCTACATCCTGTACCAGCGGGAGTTCCACTCCGAGGTGCTGGCGGTGCTCAATTCCTGATGGGCGATCTCAGGTACCGATGTCGCGCGCCAGCCGCAGCCCGCTGAACTGCCACTGCGCCTCCGGCGGGAAGAAATTGCGGTAGCTGGCACGCACGTGGCCGGCCGGCGTGGCGCACGAACCACCGCGCAGCACGAACTGGTTGCACATGAACTTGCCGTTGTATTCGCCGACCGCGCCCGGCAGCGGTCGGTAGCCCGGGTAGGCGCTGTAGCTCGACTGCGTCCATTCCCACACATCGCCGAACATCTGCGCCGGTTCATCGCGAGCGCTGCCGGGCGGCAATGGGTGAAAGGCGCCGCGGTCCGCGAAATGAGCGGTCGCCCTGGCGTGCGGGCTCATTGAACGTGCTGCGAGCTCCCACTCGGCCTCGGTCGGCAGGCGAGCCCCGGCCCAGCGCGCATAGGCATCGGCCTCGAAATAGCTGAGGTGACACATGGGCGTCAGCGGATTGATCTTGAGCCTGCCTTGCAAGGTGTGCGTGAACCAGGCGCCACCGCGCCCCGGCTCGCGGGGCTGCCAGTACAGCGGTGCCTCGCGGGGCGGGCCGCCTGGACTGTCGCTGAGCCCATTCACCCATGCCCAGCCCATGGACAGCCACAGCTCGGGGCGTCGATAGCCGCCGTCTTCGATGAAGGCGAGCCATTCGCCGTGATTGACGGGGCGCGAGGCCAGTTGGAACGGCGCGGTGTAGGTGCGATGGCGTGGCGTCTCGTTGTCGAAGCAGAAGTCCCCGTCACTCGCTGGATCGTGACCCAGGTCGAACAGCCCGCCTTCGTAGTCAAACCAGCGCATCGGCTGGGCCTGCGCCGCGCCAATCGGCCAGCGCCTGGCATAGGCGCTGCGGTCGTGGATGGGGTCGACTGGATCGGCAGTGCCGGTGGCGCTGATGGACAGCGCATGCTTGATGTCGGTCAGCAGCAGTTCCTGGTGCTGTTGCTCGTGGTGCAGACCCAGCGTGATCAGCGGGTGCAAAGCCGACGCCATGTCGCGATCGGACTGGGCACGCTGCAGCAGTGCCAGCATCCGTTCATCGACGTTCGCCCGGTAGCGCTTGACGGTGGCCAGGCTCGGCCGGCTGAGCAGCCCTCGCTGCGCCCGCGGAAACTGCGCGCCGATGCCTTGGTAGTAGCTGTTGAACAGCACCCGAAAGTGAGGATGGAAGGGCTTGAAATCCGGCTCGTGAGGTTCGAGCACAAAGGTCTCGAAGAACCAGGTCAGGTGCGCCAGGTGCCATTTGGTCGGGCTGGCGTCTGGCATGGACTGCACCTGGCAGTCTTCGTCGCTGAGCGGCGCGGCCAGCTGCAAGGTGGTCTCGCGCACCTCGGTGTAACGCCGGGCCAGATCGCCCAGTCGATCAGTGGGGAGGTGAGGTTGCTGGTTCATCAGGGGCTGGCTCGAGCCGAGGTGTCGCCACCGGATCGGGCCACCTTACACCGGATCGTCGGCGCCGTTGGCAGCCGCGTGGCTGGTGGCGGGTTGCAGATCACTGCCCACCTCGCGTCGCGCGTCGAACACGAAGCAATGGCCGTCGAAATGCGCGCCGCCGGTCTCCTCGAAGTACTTCAGGATGCCGCCGTCGAGCTGCATCACCCGATCGACGCCGGCATCGGCCATGAACAGCGCGGCCTTCTCGCAGCGGATACCGCCGGTGCAGTAACTCACCACCGTCTTGCCGCGCAACTCGTCGCGGTGCGCCAGCACGGCCGCCGGGAAATCGCTGAACTTGTCGATGCGCCAGTCGATCGCGCCTTTGAATCGCCCGGCGTCGACCTCGAACGCATTGCGGGTGTCCAGCGTGACGACCTCGCGCCCGTCGTCGTCATGGCCTTGATCGAGCCAGCGCGCCAGCGTCTGCGCACTGACTGCCGGCGCACGCTCGGCCTGCGGGCGAATCGCCGGGTGGTTCATCCGGATGATTTCGCGCTTCACTTTCACCAGCAGCTTGCCGAACGGCACGCTGGGCGACGGGCTCTCCTTCACTTCGATCGACGCAAAGCGCACATCACCGCGCAGCCAGGTGATGAAGTCACGCACGGCTTCCGGCGGTCCGGCGAGGAACAGGTTGATGCCTTCCTCGGCCAGCAGCACCGTGCCTTTGAGCTGCCGTGCCGTTGCCTGCGCCTGAATTTGCTCGCGCAGCGACGCGAGATCGTCGAGCACGACGAAGCGGTAGGCGGAGATGTTGAGAACTTGAGTCACGGCGCGCAGTGTACGGAGGCTGACTGTTGCCAAGTCCAGCGATGCAGGATCGTGGCGCAAGCGACGGCCAGGGCCGCCGGGTTGCGCTCATGTCCCCCGGGCCGGGTCACGGCCCAAAGGCTTCGGATCCAGTCGAGCCGGCCCTCCTCCTTTACTTCGCTCCACCCGGCGACCCTGGCCGTCGCTCGAACGAGTGCGAGGCGTGCACAGTTTGTTACGCAGCAGAATTGGGCCTCACAAACGGTTAGGTGAGCCAATGAGTAACGCACCTCAACATGACGACTGGCTTGAAACCTACAAATCCCTCATCACGCTGTCGACAGAGGGGTTTAAGTTTTGCGCGTTGGCAAATGGTGGCGCTGCTGTTGCGATCCTGGCGTATCTCGGAAATGTCGTTGGAAAAGGTTTTGCTGCGCCAGACATGAGTTGCCCAATGGCCTTTTTCTTGGCTGGGCTGGTTCTATGCGGAGCAACGATGCTTTTCGCTTATCTCACTCAGTTAAGTCGCCTTAATCGTATTTCCCAACGTAAAGACCCGAGCAAAGATTGGCGCCTCTGGGTCGCTATAGCGCTGTTTGTCTGCAGTCTTGCTGCATTTGCAATCGGCTCGTGGAAGGCAGTGGTCGCGTTCCGGAACTTCGCTTCCGATACTCCAGTCGTTAGGACCTCCTCAACGGCTATGCCGGTGGGTATACCTTCCGGCTCTGCTGCGTCAGCGCCAGCTCATCGCTAGTTTGCTGGCACGAGCAACGTACATGCCCATTCACCATCTGACGCCACTCCATGAGCTACCTGCCCATCCGGCTTGAACCCGGCGCAGACTTTCGGCGCGCGCTGGAGCGGAAGGCCGGCGAGTTGCCGAATCAATCGGCCTTCGTGGTGGCAGGCATAGGCAGCCTTTCGAGCGTCAGCATCCGCCTGGCGGCGGCAGAACAGGAAACCCGCTTGAGTGGGCCTTTCGAGCTGATCTCACTGTCGGGCACGTTGTCCGCCGATGGCGCGCATCTGCACATGGTCATCGCCAGCGAGTCCGGTCAGGTGATGGGTGGCCACGTCGGCTACGGCAACCTCATCCGGACCACGGCAGAGTTGCTGCTGGTCGCCCTGGAGGGTTGGACCTTGTCCCGAGCCCATGATGCGGTCACGGGCTACCAGGAGCTTCAGGTTCAGCCGTTGTTCGAAAACCAGCCAAAAGACTGAGTTTCGACTGCAGGCCAGTCGGTGCGCCCAACGCCCTCGCCAGCTCGCGCAGAAATCGAAAAGGGGTCATCTCTAGAATCGATCGCATGACCTTCGTCCACCTGCGTACCCACACCGAATACTCCGTCGTCGACGGCACTTTGCGCATCGACGAAGTGGTCGCGGCGGCCGCTGCCGACCAGCAGCCGGCGCTGGCCATCACCGACCTTGGCAACCTGTTCGGTGCCATCAAGTTCTACAACGCGGCCCGCTCCAAAGGCATCAAGCCGCTGATCGGTGCCGACGTGTGGCTGGAGCCCGAAGGCAGCGACCGCGCGCCGACGCGGCTGCTGCTGCTGGTGCAGAACCGCACCGGCTACCTGAACCTGTGCGAGCTGCTCACGCGCTGCTGGCTGGGCCCGGCCTCGCAGGCGCAGCCGTGGACGACCTGGGCGGCGCTCGCCGGGCTGAACGGTGGCCTGATTGCGCTGTCGGGCGCCGAGCTGGGCGCCGTGGGGCAGGCTCTGGTGGCTGGCGACACGGTGCGCGCGCGCGGCCTGGCGCTGCGTTTTGCCGAGCTGTTTCCGAACCGCTACTACCTCGAGCTGCAACGCGCCGGCCTGCCGGGGCAGGAAACCCAGGTGCAGGCGGCGGTGCGCCTGGCGGCCGCGCTGCAGCTGCCGGTGGTGGCCACGCACCCGGTGCAGTTTCTGACCAACGACGACTACGAGGCGCACGAGGCCCGCGTCTGCGTGGCCGAAGGCGAAACGCTGACCAACCCGCGCCGCGTCAAGCGGTTCAACGCGCAGCAGTACTTCAAGCCGCAGGCCGAGATGGAGGCGCTGTTCGCCGACGTGCCCAGTGCCCTGGCCAACAGCGTCGAGATCGCCAGGCGCTGCAGCCTGAGCCTGGTGCTCGGAAAGCCGCAGTTGCCGGCGTTTCCGACGCCCGAGGTCGATGGCGCGCGGATGGCGCCTGAAGAGTTCTTCCGCCACTCGTCGCACGAAGGCCTGAAGGTGCGGCTGGTGCAGCTGTACCCCGACGAAGCGCGGCGCGAGACCGAGCGCCCGCGCTATGTCGAGCGGCTCGAGTTCGAGATCGCGACCATCCTGAAGATGGGCTTCCCAGGCTACTTCCTGATCGTGGCCGATTTCATCAACTGGGCCAAGGCCAATGGCTGCCCGGTCGGTCCGGGGCGCGGATCGGGTGCCGGCTCGCTGGTGGCCTATGCGCTGAAGATCACCGACCTCGATCCGCTTCAGTACAACCTGCTGTTTGAGCGTTTCCTGAACCCCGACCGGGTGTCGATGCCCGACTTCGACATCGACTTCTGCCAGGCCAACCGCGACCGTGTCATCGACTACGTCAAGGACAAGTACGGCCGCGATGCGGTGAGCCAGATCGTCACCTTCGGCACGATGGCCGCGAAGGCCGCGCTGCGCGACATCGGCCGCGTGCTGGGCATGGGCTACGGCCATGTCGACAGCATCGCCAAGCTGGTGCCCGCGCCGCCGGGCAAGACCGTGACGCTGCGCCGCCCACCGAACGACACCGACACCAGCGTGATCTACGCGCGCCGCGAAGCGCCCGAGATCGAGGAGCGCGAGCAGAAGGAAGAAGAGGTCGCCGAGCTGCTGGCGCTGGCCGAGCGCGTCGAAGGCATCGTGCGCAACGTTGGCATGCATGCCGGCGGCGTGCTGATCGCGCCGGGCAAGATCACCGACTTCTGTCCGCTGTACATGCAGCCCGGCAGCGACAGCGCGGTCAGCCAGTTCGACAAGGACGACGTTGAATCGATCGGTCTGGTCAAGTTCGACTTTCTGGGCCTGGCCACGCTGACCATCCTGGAGATGGCCACCGAATTCATCCGCGCCCGCCATCCCGAGCAGCGCGACTTCGCGCTGGAGAACATCGCGCTGAACGACCCTGGCGCCTACCGCCTGATGAGCGAGGGCAAGACGGTGGCGGTGTTCCAGCTCGAAAGCTCAGGCATGCAACGCATGCTGCGCGACGCCAAGCCCAGCGTGTTCGAGGACGTGATCGCGCTGGTGGCGCTGTACCGCCCCGGCCCGATGGACCTGATCCCGACCTTCTGCGCCCGCAAGCACGGCCGCGAAGAGGTCGAGTACCCGCACCCGCTGATGCAGGGTGTGCTGGAAGAGACCTACGGGATCATGGTCTATCAGGAACAGGTGATGCAGGTGGCCCAGATCGTCGGCGGCTACACGCTGGGCGGCGCCGACCTGTTGCGCCGCGCCATGGGCAAGAAGAAGCTCGAGGAGATGATGAAGCACCGTGCCATCTTTGCCGAAGGCGCGGCGAAGAATGGCATTGCGGAGCCCAAGGCCAACGAGATCTTCGACCTGATGGAGAAGTTTGCGGGCTACGGCTTCAACAAGTCGCACGCCGCCGCCTACGCGCTGCTGGCGTATCACACGGCGTGGCTGAAGGTGCACTACCTGGCCGAGTTCACCGCCGCCAACATGAGCGTGGCGCTCGACGACACCGACAAGCTGAAGATCTTCCACGACGACGCGAAAGCACTCGGCGTGGTGTTCGAGCCGCCCGATGTGAACGCTGGTGGCTATCGCTTCGAACCGATCACACCTGATCCGGCCGCGAAGCAGAAAGGCGAGCGCGGCCGCGTGCGCTACGGCCTGGGTGCGATCAAGGGCACGGGGCAGGGCGCGATCGAGGCGATCGTTGCCGCGCGCAACGAAGGTGGGCCGTTCATCAGCCTGTTCGACTTCTGCGCCCGCGTCGACCGGGCCCGCATCAACAAGCGCACCGTTGAAGCGCTGATCAAGGCCGGTGCATTTGACCGCTGGGGGCAGGAGCGGTCCGCCTTGCTCGCCAGCGTCGGTCTCGCGTTCGACTACGCCGACTCGCAGGCCGCGCACGCGAATCAGGGTGGTCTGTTCGACTTCGACGATGCGCACGGCGCCTCGACGCAGGAGCCACCGCTGGTCGAGGCCCTGCCGTGGAGTATCAAGGAGCGGCTGCTGGCCGAGAAGGCCGCGCTGGGCTTCTACCTGTCGGGCCACATGTTCGATCAGAGCGCCGATGAAGTGCGCCAGTTCGCCAAACGCGCCAATGTCGATGTGCTGGACACCCGCGAGCCGCAGTTGCTGGCGGGCATCGTCGGCGACCTGCGCATGGTCAACGGGCAGCGCGGCAGGGTGGCGATCTTCAAGCTCGACGACAAGACCGAAGCGATCGAGACGGTGGCCAGCGAAGAACTCGTGAACGCCAATCGCGAGTTGTTGAAGGACGATGAACTGGTCATCGTGCAGGGCAAGGTGCAGCCCGACCGCTTCTCGGGCGGCCTGCGGCTGACGGTGCAGCAGGTGTGGGGCCTGGCCGAGGCGCGCTGTCGTTTCGGCAAGTACCTGAGCGTGCACGTCAACGGCGTGGTGCCACCGGTGGCCGAACTGCTGCGAGAGTTCCCGGTGCGCAACGTCGCCACCGAACACGGCGATCTGCCGCAGGGTTTGTCGGTGCGACTGCACCTGCACCGCAGTGCGGCGCATGGCGTTGTCACCGGTGATCTTGACCTGGGCGAGCAGGCGCGCTTCTATCCGAGCGACGAGGCCATCGAGCGCTGGCGGGCGGCGGCGGAGGGGAGACGGGCGCGGGTGGTGTACGAGCTGCCGATGTCGTCCTGACCGCTGGCGAGGTCAGCCGCCGAGCCGATCTGCCAGCGCGCGCCTCATGCGCCTTTGATCAAGCGCAGCACCAGCGGGTGCTGAACCTTGCGTTGCGCGGCGATCGCGAAGAAGCGCTCCTCGACGCCCGCGCACCGCCCCACCAACTTGACCCCGTAAGACCTGATCAGGTCTTCTCCGACGCGGCTCACGGCCGGAAACGCGCCCATGCCACCCGACCCGAAGGTTTTCAGCAACGCGCTGTCCTCGAACTCTCCGACGATGTTGGGCCGGATGCCCTGCCGCTCGAACCAGTGATCCAGCAGGCCGCGTGCGGCCGCGTGCGTGGTGGGCAAGAGCACCGGCACCTTGGACAGCGATTGCGGAAATCCCCGGCGTGCCGCCGCAGCGAGGGCCGGCGGTGCGTACCAGGCGAGCTCCGAGGAGCCAAGCAGGTGGCTGTGCACCTTGAGCGTGGCGCTCGGCGCGGCCACGCGGTCCGACAGCACCACATCCAGCCGATGGAGTGCGAGATCGGCCAGCAGATCGTCGAACTCGCCTTCGTGGCACAGCAGCCGAAGCTGCGGCTCTGCAAGCATCGGCTGCAGCAGTGATCGCACCACCAGCTTGGGCATGCCATCGGAGATGCCGACGGCCAGTCGGACACTGGGCGTGCTGGCGGCCTCTCGGACGAGCGCTGGCAATTGTTCGCCAAGCGCAAAGATCTGGTCCGCCTGCCGCAGGGTGGCCTGACCCGCTTCCGTGAGCGCGAGGCCGCGTCCTTTGGGCTTGAGCAGGGCATGGCCCAGAGAACGCTCGAGCTCGCGCACCTGGGTGCTGACGGTCTGCACGGCCATGCCCAGCCGATCGGCGGCACGCGTGATGCCGCCTTCTTTGCCAACCACCCAGAAGTAGTACAGGTGGCGGTAGTTGAAGTCGAGGCTCAAATCAGGTTTTACGGAAGTTAATGTTCGCGATTGTCTGCTTTTTAAGAAGCTGTCGAAAGCCTATCGTCGCGCCCTGTTCGTTGTGCACGCTGTGGCTTGCCATCGAACCCCGGCATTGAATCCGCACGACAAGGAGTAATTCGTCATGGACTCTCACGCGACCCATACCCATAACCAGACCCACACCTTGGCGGCGATGCAGCCGCCTTCGGTCGCCACGCCCGCTGGGCGCACGGCCACCGCCTCGCGCGTACTGCGCAACACCTACGCGCTGCTGTCGCTGACGCTGCTGTTCAGCGCGGGCATCGCCGCTGTGAGTGCAGCGGCGCAATGGCCGGCCCCTGGCATCCTGCTGAGCCTGGCGGGCAACCTGGGTCTGCTGTTTGTCATCTACCGGCTGAAGAATTCCGCCTGGGCACTGCCCGCTGTGTTCGGCTTGACCGGCTTCATGGGCTACACGCTCGGCCCACTGCTCTCCAAGGTGATGACGTTGCCCGGCGGGGGTCAGGTGATCGCGATGGCCCTGGCGGCCACCGGTGCGGTTTTTCTGGCGCTGTCGGCCTGGGCGCTGACCACCCGCCGGGATTTCAGCGTCATGGGCGGGTTCCTGTTCGCCGGCATGGTCGTGGCGCTGCTGGCGGGACTGGCTGCGGTGTTTTTGCAGATCCCGGCGCTCGGTCTGGCCGTGAGCGCGATGGTGGCGCTGCTGTCGGCGGGTCTGATCCTGGTCGAGACCAGCCGCATCGTGCATGGCGGAGAGTCGAACTACGTGCTCGCAACCGTGGGTCTGTATGTCTCGATCTTCAATTTGTTCACCAGCCTGCTCAGCCTGTTCGGCCTGGGCGGTTCCGACGAGTGATGTCCAGGGAGCTCACCATGAAATGCCCACACTGTCCGGATGCCGTGCTGTCGATGACGGATCGGCAAGGCGTCGAAGTCGATTACTGCCTGCAGTGCCGCGGCGTCTGGCTGGACCGCGGCGAACTGGACAAGCTGCTCGAGCGCGCTGCATCGGCATCCACGCCATCCCGGCCGGCGCGTTCCGATTTTGTCGACTCGGATTTCCGAGGCACGTCCGCTCATGCCACCCGCCGGCGCAAATCCTGGCTCGACGAGATCTTTGACTGACCGTGACGCTGTCGATCGCCCAGCGCCTGCACGCCGCGGCTGACGAGTTGCGGTGCGAGCACACCAACCTGCAGTTCCTGGTGGATGCGCACCGCCCGCAGGTGCGCGAGGCGCTGCTCGTGCTGCTCGGCACCTTGTGTCTGTGTCCGCTGCCCGGCGTCGGCACGGTGGTGGGTGCGGCCATCTTTGCCATGGCAGTGATGAGCTGGCGCGGTGCTGGCGAGGTGAGTCTCCCGTCTCGTTTCGGCGATTTCGGCTTGTCGCGGGTGCGTGCGACGCGGGTGTTGCGGACGTTGGCGCGGATACACGAAGTGGCCGAGCGCACCCACCAGCCGCGCTGGCGGGCACTCGTCGATCGGCTGCCCAACCGCGTGATGGCAGGCGCAGCCGCCCTGATGGGCGTGCTGATTGCGCTGCCCATCCCGCTGGGGAACTTGCTGCCGGGGCTTGCGCTGATACTGGCCGGCCTTGGCTTGTTGCGCCGAGATGGTTTGTCGTTGGTACTGGGCGCGGGGTGTGGCGTGCTGGGCACTGCCTGGCCGCTGGCGCTGGTGATTGCGGCCTGGGCATCATTGGGCGAGACAGTGACGCAGGCCATTGGTTTTTGAATTTCGAATGCACACGCCATGGTCAAACGCGCAATAGACACCGCCGAAAAAATCTTCCTGATGCTGATCGCGGGGTTCACCGTGGTGGCGATGGCGCAGGAGATCTGGCTGCTCGTCGAGAACCGCAAGGTGGAGCTGAAAGACCTGCTGATGATGTTCATCTATGCCGAGGTGCTGGGCATGCTGGCGGCCTTCTACAGCCGGCAGCGCAACGTCATCTTGCTGCCCCTGTTCATCGCGATGACCGCGCTCAGCCGATTGATCATCCTGCAGGGCAAGGAAGCCGATGCTGCGGCGCTGATGTACGAGAGCGGCGCGATCCTGCTGATCGCGCTGGCGTGCTGGATCATCAGCCGCATGCGCAGCGGAGACTGATGCGGCCGCGGCGGGCCTGAGCCCAGGGCAGGGATCAGGTCGGGCGCTGACACGCGGTGCGCTATCGTGGCGGCCCGCCGCAGCGACACTTTCCCATCCCGAGGAGCCCGCATGAAAACCCGCGCAGCCGTGGCCTGGAAGGCCGGCGCCCCGTTGACCATCGAAACCGTCGACCTCGAAGGCCCGCGTGCCGGTGAGGTGCTGGTCGAAATCAAGGCCACCGGCATCTGTCACACCGACCACTACACGCTCTCGGGCGCCGACCCCGAAGGCCTGTTCCCGGCCATCCTGGGCCATGAGGGCGCAGGCGTGGTGCTGGAGGTGGGCGCAGGTGTCACCAGCCTGAAGCCGGGCGATCACGTGATCCCGCTGTACACCCCGGAATGCCGGCAGTGCAAGTTCTGCCTGAGCCGCAAGACCAACCTGTGCCAGCTGATCCGCGGCACGCAGGGCAAGGGGTTGATGCCCGACGGCAGCAGCCGCTTCAGCCTGAACGGGCAGCCGATCCTGCACTACATGGGCACCAGCACCTTCGCCAACCACATCGTCGTGCCCGAGATCGCGCTGGCCAAGATCCGCCCCGACGCGCCGTTCGACAAGATCTGCTACATCGGCTGCGGTGTCACCACCGGTGTGGGCGCGGTGATCTTCACAGCCGGGGTGGAAGCCGGCGCCAACGTGGTGGTGTTCGGGCTGGGTGGGATCGGACTGAACGTGATCCAGGGCGCGAAGATGGTGGGCGCCGACAAGATCATCGGCATCGACCTGAACCCTGGCCGCGAAACCATGGCACGCCAGTTCGGCATGACGCACTTCATCAACCCGAAGGATGTGCCCAACGTGGTAGATGCCATCGTGCAGCTCACCGACGGCGGCGCCGACTACAGCTTCGAGTGCATCGGCAACACCACCACCATGCGCCAGGCGCTGGAGTGCTGTCACAAGGGCTGGGGCCGCAGCATCATCATCGGCGTGGCGGCCGCGGGGCAGGAGATCGCCACGCGGCCGTTCCAGCTCGTCACCGGCCGCAAGTGGGAGGGCAGCGCCTTCGGCGGCGCGCGCGGCCGCACCGACGTGCCCAAGATCGTCGATTGGTATATGGACGGCAAGATCAGCATCGACCCGCTGATCACGCACACGCTGAAGCTCGAAGACATCAACCACGGCTTCGAGCTGATGGAGCGCGGCGAGAGCATCCGCGCGGTCGTCGTGTACTGATGAGGGGGCTGGCCGCGGCCCCCTGGTTGACGCCGATCAATCCGCGGCGCACGCTCGGCCCCGATCATCGGACACCGATCGCTCCAGGAGCCGTGCCGTGCTGTACGCCTTTGTCACCCATGCCGACTGCCTGCGCCACGAGATGGGCGCAGGTCACCCGGAGTGCCCCGAGCGGCTGGCGGCCATCCACGACCAGCTGCTGATCAAGGGCTTGCTCGATTACATGGTGGCGTACGACGCGCCGCTGGCCACAGAAGCGCAGCTCGCGCGGGCGCACTCGCCGGGCTACGTGCGCGACCTGATCGGCATGGCGCCCAGCGCGGGTCACCGCCAGATCGATCCTGACACCGCGATGAACCCGTACACCGTGCCCGCGGCGCTGCGTGCGGCCGGCGCGGCGGTGCTGGCCACCGATCTCGTGCTCGGTGGCGAAGCAGCCACCGCGTTCTGCAGCGTGCGCCCGCCTGGCCACCATGCAACGCGCGAGGCCGCGATGGGCTTCTGCTTCTTCAACAACGTGGCGGTCGGCATCCGCCATGCGCTCGCCGCGCACGGCCTGCAGCGTGTGGCACTGATCGACTTCGACGTGCACCACGGCAACGGCAGCGAAGACATCTTCCGCGGCGATGACCGGGTGCTGATGTGCTCGATCTTCGAGCAGGGCCTGTACCCGTTCACAGGCGACGATGCCACCGGGCCGAACATGGTCAACATCGGTTTGCCGCCGCGCTCGGGGGGTGACAAGCTTCGTGCGGCCGTGACAAACCACTGGCTGCCGGCACTCGATGCGTTTGCGCCTGAGCTCGTCTTCATCTCGGCTGGCTTCGATGGCCACCGGGAAGACGACATGGGCAACCTGGCGCTGGTCGAGGCCGACTACGCCTGGGTCACCCAGCAGGTGATGGCCGTGGCCCACCGGCACTGCCAGGGCCGCGTGGTGTCGTGCCTCGAAGGCGGCTATGCATTGAGCGCGCTCGGGCGCAGCGCGACGGCCCATGTGCAAGTGCTGATCGGCGCCGACTGACCCCGATGGACAAGCACTACCTGACGCCGTTGTTCGCGCCGGCATCGATCGTCTTCTTCGAGGGTCGGTGCGACGGCGAGCGGGGTCGCACCCCACTCGACCGCACCGTCGGCGAGGCGCTGCGCGCCCAGCACTACGGCGGCACCCTGCAATTCATCGACATCCACACCAGCGGCACGCTGGCCGACCTGGCGCAGGCTCAGGCCGATCTGGCCATCATCGCGCTGCCACCGCCTGACATGGCGTCTGCGCTCGAGGTGGCAGGCCGCATGGCGTGCCGCTCGGCGCTGGTGATCAGCAGCGGCATCGATGCCGATCACGCGGCCGAGCTCAAGCGCATCGCCAAGCGCGAAGGCATGCACCTGCTGGGGCCGAACAGCCTGGGCTTCCAGCGCCCGCAGGCGCAGCTGAATGCCAGTGCGGCAGGCCCGCTGGCCAAGACGGGTTCGCTGGCGCTGGTGTCGCAATCGGGCGCGCTGACCGCCTCGATGCTGGACTGGGCGAGCCAGAACGGGGTGGGCTTCTCGGCGGTGGTATCGCTCGGCGCGAACACCGCGGTCGACATCGCGCAGGTGCTCGACTTCCTGGCGAGCGATGCGCAGACGCAAAGCATCATCGTCTACCTCGAAGGCATCGGCAGTGCGCGCCACTTCATGAGTGCTCTGCGTGCGGCGGCCAGCGCCAAGCCGGTGGTGGTGCTGAAGGCGGGCCGCCAGGCAGCGGGCAACGAGGCGGCGCACACCCACAGCGGCGCCACGGTGGGCCGTGACGAGGTGTTCGATGCGGCGCTGCGTCGCGCCGGTGCGGTGCGCGTGCGCTCCTTCGTCGAGCTGTTCTCTGCAGCCAAGTGCCTGGCCTCTCGCTACCGGCCGGTCGGCAAGCGGCTGGCCATCGTCACCAACGGTGGCGGGCCGGGTGTGCTGGCAGCCGATTGGGTCAACGAGCTCGCGCTCGAACTGGGCAAGCTTTCGGCTGAATCGGTGGCGGCGCTGAAGCCGGCGCTGCCACCGACGGCGTCGCTCGCCGACCTGATCGATCTCTCGGAAGACGCCAGCCCCGAGCATTACCGCGCCGCCATTGCAGCGGCGGGCGACGATGCGCAGATCGACGGGGTGCTGGCGCTCTATTCGCCGAAGCCCGGCGCCGATGCCAGCGCCGTGGCCAGCGCGCTGGCCACGCTGAGGCCGGTGTTCGGCAAGCCGCTGCTCGCGTGCTGGATGGGCGACAGCTCGGTCGGTGCGGCGCGCACGGTGCTGGGCACGGCTGCGATCCCGAACTTCCGCACGCCCGAGGCGGCGGTCGGTGCCTTCGGCAACATCGCGACCTTCTATCAAAACCAGCGCCTGCTGCAGCAGACGCCGCCACCGCTGTCGGCGCTGTCGAAGCCCGACATCGAAGGTGCGCGCCTGGTCATCGACAGCGTGCTCGCCGAGCGACGCCGGGTGCTGACCGAGATGGAGTCGAAGACGCTGCTGTCGGCGTTTCACATCCCCGTCACCCAGACCCTGCTCGCGCGCAGCGCCCACGAGGCGATGATGATCGCGACGCAGCTCGGTTTTCCGGTCGCGCTCAAGATCGACTCCGCCGACATCAGCCACAAGTCCGATGTGCAGGGCGTCGCCCTCAACATCATGACGGGCGCGAGTGCCCGCGACACCTACAACGACATGATGGAGCGCGTCACGCGTCTGATGCCTGCTGCGCGCATCAACGGTGTGACAGTGCAGAAGATGGCGCGTGCGCAGCGCGGCCGTGAGGTCTCGATCGGGGTGGTGACCGATGACCCGTTCGGCCCGGTGATCGTGTTCGGTGCGGGCGGCGTGATGATCGAGCTGATCAACGACCGCGCGATGGAGCTGCCGCCGCTGAACCAGTTCCTGGCGCGGCACCTGATCGAGCGTTCGCGCGTGGCCGAGACACTGGCCGACTGGAGAGGCGCGAGCGCGGTCGACATGGCGGCGCTGGAGCAGGTGCTGCTGCGGGTGTCGGAGATGGTGTGCGCGCTGCCGCAGCTGCGCGAGATGGACATCAACCCGATCATCGTCGACGCCGAAGGCGCGGTGGCGGTCGATGCGCGCATCGTTGTCGACCCCCTGGTGCAGGCCTCGAACAGTGTCGCCCACCCCCATGGCCACCTGGCCATCCTGCCCTACCCGGCGCGCTACGAGCAGCTCTGGCCGCTGCGCGGTGGAGTGACATGCGTGGTGCGGGCCATCCACCCCGACGATGCGCAGATGCTGCAGCAGCTGGTGCGCACGCTGTCGCCGGCAAGCCGCTTCTTCCGCTTTGCCTCGAACGCGCATGAGTTGTCGCCGTCGATGCTGGCGCGCTTCACGCTGATCGACTACGACCGCGAGATGGCGCTGGTGGCCGTGGTCAAGGATCGCAGCGCGACAGCGAACGGCGAGAGCGTCGAGGTCGAGCGCATCGTCGGCGTGTCGCGCTACATCACCAACCCGGACCAGTCGAGCTGTGAATTCGCCTTGCTGGTGGCCGACGACTTCAAGGGCATGGGCCTGGGCTCGCGCCTGATGGAAAGCATCATGGACGTGGCGCGCGACAGGGGACTGGCCGAGATCGAAGGCCTGGTGCTTGCGAAGAACACGGACATGCTGGATCTGATGAAGAGCCTCGGGTTCACCAGCAAGCGTTACGCCGACGACCCGGACTTCAACCTGGTCAGCCACGTGCTGTGAGCGGCGCCTGAGGCGGATGCCAGGCCCGTTGACGGTCATGGCAGCCGCGCCGCACATCGATTCCTAGGGGGAGGGGTGCCTCTGTTCGTGAGCGGCTGCTTGTTTCAGAATGCTTCTCATGCAGGTGTCTACCGGCTTGTTCCTTCCGAGGCAATGGCGTTCGACCGGTCTGCGCATCGGCGCGGCCTTCACGTTGCTGGCATTGGTGCTGTTCGCCGGTGTCGGTCTGCTGTCGGGTGAACAGGCCCGGCGCAACAGCGAGCAGGAAGCGGGTGCCACCCTCGATCAGCTGGCGCGCAGGTTGATGCTGTCCCTGGACACCGGCATGTACGAGCGCTTTCGCGAGGTGCAGAACCTGGCCGCTCTGGGCGCACTGATCGATGCCGAGATCGGTGCCAAGGAGTGGCGAGCGCTGATCGATCGCTTGCAGAGTTCGTACCCCTACTACAGCTGGGTCGGGGTGACGGATGCGCAAGGCGTGGTGATCGCGGGCACCGGTGGTCTGCTCGAAGGCCAGGACGCCTCGCAGCGCCCGTGGTTCGCCCAGGGGCAGCAGCGACCGTTCGTTGGCGATGTGCACGAGGCCCGGATGCTCGCGGCGTTGCTTCCCAAGCGGGCCGATGGCGAGCCGATCCGGCTGGTCGACTTTTCCACGCCGCTGCGCTCCGGTGATCGCCTCACGGGTGTGTTGGGGGCCCATCTGAGCTGGGACTGGGCTGAAGAACGGTACCGGGAAGTCCTGGCGTCGGTCGACTCCGGTCGTGGCATCGAGATCAAGGTGATTGGCTCGAACGGCGAGCGGCTGCTGGGCAAAAGCGCTTTCGATCTGACCGAGCTGAGCCCGCAAGCGCAGGCCAGCCTGATGGAGCGGCCTGCGATCCTGACCCAACGCGACGGCAAGCGGTATCTCTATTCGGTGGCGCGCAGCACGCGCTACCAAAGCTATCCGGGCATGAACTGGACGGTGCTGGTCCGGCAACCCGCCGAGACGGCATTGGCCGAGGCGGCGTTCCTGCAAAAGCGCATCTGGGCGTTCGGCATCCTCGGTGCAGCCCTGTTCGGGCTGGCGGGGGCCTGGCTGGCGCGTCGGCTGACGGCGCCGCTGCGTGCGGTGGCCGAACGTGCCACACGTGCCTCCGCCGACTTGACGCCACCCGAGCGCCGATCGCGCGACGAAGTGGCGCAGCTGTCCAACTCGATCGACATGCTGGTGGCGCAGCTGCAACTGCGAGAGCGCGAATTGAGCGGGCTGAGCGAAAGCATCGATGCCCGCGTCGATCAGCGCACGACCTCGCTGCGCGAACGCAACGAAGACCTGCAGAGCTTTGGCCGCAGCGTCTCACATGACCTGAAAGGCCCGATCGGCACGATGGGCATGGTGCTGCGGCATGTGGTCGAGGAGGAGGGGGCGGGCCTCGCGGACTCGCCCCGGCGCCTGCTGTCGGAGGTCTCCCGCGAATGCGAGCGATTGACCACGCTGATCGACGAACTGATGTCCCTGGCCATGGTCGAGCAGGGGCCGCTGTCGACCCAGTCGGTGCCGATGGGCGTGCTGGTCGATCAGGTGGTGGCCGATCTCAGAGCCACACCGGACGGCGCTCGGGTCGACGTGCAGGTCGAGGCATTGCCGACGGTGGAAGGTGATCCGGTGTTGCTGCGACAGGTCTGGCAGAACCTGATCTCCAACGCGTTCAAGTACAGCTCGAAGTCGCCGCAGCCGCAGGTTCGCATTGCGGCCGCTGCTGCGGAGCATGAAGTGGTCTTCACCGTGAAGGACAACGGTGTCGGCTTCGACATGGCACTCGCGGGCCGATTGTTCGGTGTGTTCCAGCGCCTGCACCGCACCTCGGAGTTCCAGGGCACCGGCGTGGGTCTGTCCATCGTCAAGCGCGTGGTGCAACGTCATCGCGGTCGAGTCGGCGCCCGATCGTCGCCGGGCGAAGGCGCGGAATTCTTCTTTGCGCTGCCCGTCGCCGACACGCCCGCCGCGGATCAGTAATACGTCACCGTCACGGTGATGCTGTCGACATAGGACCCTGGCACGGCCGTGCTCTGACCGGACGGGATGCGGCCATAGATGGTGTGCGTGACTGCTGGCGCCAACCCGAGTGCGTCCAGCAGCATGAAGTTGCTGACAGCGATGCCGTGGGCGATGTCTCCCCAGTTCGACAGACGTGACGAGTCGCTGTAGAGACCGTAGCCGATCGCATTGGCCCCACTGGACATGCGACGCGCCGAGGTGCTTCCGCTGCCGCCCGGGCCCAGCTCGACCTGGTACGGAATCAGCAATCCCACGGTGCCGCCGCAGCTGATCCTGACGCTGCCCGTCGAGTCGCTGGAGCCGATCGCGATCGGATTGAAGCTCCCGAACACCACGTTGCCGGTGCTGAAGGTGCAACTGCACAACGGTCCCACGCACAACGCCTGCGCGGCAGGAAGGTGCAGCAGCAGCCAACCCAGCAGGGCGAGTCGCCACGTCTTCACAGGCACCTCAGTGTCCCGAGGTCGGGCGCGTCGTCATCGGCTGGCGGCAGCGTCAGCTGCACCGCGCACTGGTGCGCCATCCACCGGATGACAGCGCGGTCGTGGCCGGACAACCCGCTGGCATAGGCGCGGCCATCGAAGCCGATCGGGAAGCGGCGCTCCTGCCCGACCAGCTGCAATTCGCTGCCCACCGGAATCGCCGTGCCATCGGCCCCGACCACGCGGAAGCTCGCCGCGCTGACGCGCTTGAGCGGAATCGCCACCGCCACGCCGCTGTGCGCCGGTGGGATCACCAGCGTCTCGAAGGACTCGACCTCGGCATCGAACGGCAGCCCGCTGGGGTCGATGTCGATGCGGTTGACTTCGTTGCCGCGCAGGCTGCTGACAAGGGCGCGTCCGCGGTGGTCGGTGACGGCGACCGGGTGATGGTCGTGCAGCACCGTCACATCCGGGTAGTCGCCGACCTCGACGACGGCAAAGCTGCCCTCGATGCGTCGGCTGGCGAACACACTGTCGCCGAGCCAGGCAAAGCCGCCGCTGGCGCCGGCACGCACCTCGGAGCCCTCGCGCCCCTGTGCCACGCCCGCGCTGAGCAGCACGGTGTTGGTTTGCCATTGGGCCTGTGCCGTGTTGCGTGAGAACTCGCCCCGCTCGGCAGCGAGCTGTATGCCCACGCCGTCACTGTCTTGCATCGGGCGTTGCCACAGCAGCGTCTCGGACTGTCGGCTCCGGCCCTCGCCCTGCTGCCGATTGACGGACCGTCGAGGCGCTGCTGCGACCGTCGAGTGAGCAGCTGAAGCTCAGCGACAGCGACACCTGGCCGCTGACCGCATCGCGCAGCGCGAACAAGGCCAGCGTGCCGATGCCACCGACCGAGCGCGACAGATTCATCCCGACGATCTGCCGGCGCGGGCCGTCCCAGGTGGTCTGCTGCAGAAAGCTGGCCCCGATCCCGACGCCGTGCCACGCGCGGCCGACCGCCAGCGCCACGGTGGTGCGCATCGACTCACGGGGGCGTGGTGCCGATCTGGGCAAAGTCGCGGCTGGCGGCTTTCAGCTGCAGGCTGCCGCTCCAGTCAGAGGCCTGGCGCTCGACCGCTGCGATCACCATCCCGCCGCTGCCCTGTGAGCGATGGCTGCCAACGCCGCTGAGCTGCAGTGTCCCCAGCGGACGGGAACAGCCAGGTGCCACCGTAGCCGAGGCTCAACTGGCGGCTGGATGCTTCTGCGCGCCACTCGCGGGTGTATCGGTCGTCGATGCCCAGGCGATCGGTCGCGCTGGCGAACAGCGCGCCGTAGCGCTCGCTCGCCACGCCGTAGCCCTCTCCGAATGGCGCCAAGTTCGAAGGAAGTTGCATGCAGTCCGGGGCGCAGCAAGGCGGCGCTGGCGTAGTACGGCGCCACGACCACCTGCTCGCGGCCGAGCAGGTCTCGCACCACCATGCGGATCTCGCCCTGACCGGTCACGACCGGCAGCTCATGCAGGTCGAACGCGCCGGGCTGCACACTGCCTTGCAGCCTCCGGTTGTTGTCGACGTACAGGTCGACGGTCGACGGCAGCGAGGTCTCTCCGCGCAGTGAAGGCAGCGGGAACGCCTGAAAGCCCGGCTGCAATGAGAAGTCCGTGGTCCACTGGATGCCGCCGAAGCGGGTGGCCCGGCCCCAGGTGCCTGGGACGCCGATCGTGTCGCCCACCCGCAGGCTGGCCATGCGGGCGGGATCGTCCATGACCCAGGTGGTGTCGAGCCGTTTGGACGCGCGGCCGGTGCCACCCAACCGAAGCAGATTCGTCATGCGGAAGTAGCCGACACCGCCGAACACACCGACCTCGGTCAGTGCGCTGGCCGAGGTCGGGCCACCGCGTGTGGCGCGTTGCCACAGCAGGTCGTAATTGCCGTAGGCCCCCAGGCCGACCTGCGGACGCAGTGCGGCGGGCGCGGCGGGCGTGATCACGGGCCCGCCAGCAAAGGCCGAAGCCGGCGCGTCGATCCACAGCGTCTGGGTGGGTGTGTCCAGGCGCCAACGCACGCCG
Organism: Burkholderiaceae bacterium; assembly: GCA_965229345.1. Classification (GTDB taxonomy): domain Bacteria; phylum Pseudomonadota; class Gammaproteobacteria; order Burkholderiales; family Burkholderiaceae_C; genus PBB1. Next base: position 3,304,835 of record OZ245872.1, on the reverse strand, counting down.
CTCGCATCAAGGACGTGGTAGCTGCGACCGCCTTGCCGCACAGGGGCTGTTTGCGGAGGCCGAAGCTGCAGCGCCTGCCAGGCTTCCACCGGCAGGGCGAGGCCGCCCGCGATCGGCAGGGCTTCGACACCCTGGGGTTGTTCGATGCCGTTCAAACGCACTTCCAGCAGCAGCGGCCGGGCGACGGTGTCTGACGGCGTGGTGGCCGCGGCGGCGATCGTGCCCGTCAGCAACGCCGAGGCCAGCACGGGCCACAGCCGCAAGCGCAGCATGTGCGATGCACCGATGCGATCCGCGCCGGGGCGAGATCCGCAGCCTGCAACGCCCGTCCGCTGCCTGCCAACGGCATCAGTTCGGCTGAGACTCGACGGCCACACGCTGCAGACCGCGATCGGTGAGCACTTCCAGCACCATCGCACCGTCCGGTGAGGAACGCGATCCATCACTCGGGCGCAGCGCGAATCGCTGAGACTCTCCTGGCCAGACCATGGCCGGCCCCGCGTGGGTGGCCAGCGTGCGAGAGCTGCCATCGTGCAGGTGCAGCGAGGCCAGCAACAGGTGGACATTGCCGTCGTTGGTCACCTCGGCAGTCACCTGGCCCTGCGCATCGGAGCGAACCCGCCAGCGCGCTTCGCGTCGCGGCTGCTGGGGTGCCACATAGACCGGGACGCGCAGTGCGACCAGCACCTGCACGCTGCCACTGACCGTGTCGCCCGCGTCAGCAGGCCTCGGAATCTCGCGCAGGACCATGCGGTAGGTCGCCTCCTGCGCGAGTGCGGTGGTCCGGCGCAAACCGACGCGGACGATCTGCGTCTGCCCGGGGTCGATCCTGAAGATCGGTGGGCTGACCATCAGCGCATCGGTCGATGCCCCCTCGCCGTTGGTGTCCTGCCGAGACCAGTTGATCGCATCGGCCTGCATCGTGACGGGTTCGCTGCCACGGTTCTCCACCCGAACCAGGGTGCGGTCGTGGTCTCGGTCCAGGTGCAGCGCGATCGGCGTCAGACCGATCTCGGCGGCTTGCAGGCTCGCTGAGCCAGCGAGCGCCAGCAGGAGTGGAATCGCAAAACGGCGCATGGCGGGTCGCCCTCAGTAGGTGATCGTCACCGTCACGGTGTCGGTGTAGGTGCCTGGTACGACGGTGCTGCCCAGCGTGGGCAGCCGGCCGTAGATCGTCAGCGTCTGGCTGCTGCCGGTGCCGGTGCCGGTGGCTGGTGCACTGCCGCCGGTGCCGTCGCCCCAGATGCTGCTGCGGCCGGCATTCAGGTAGAGCTGGTAGCCGAGCGTGTACGCGCCGTTCTTCATCGCCCGGGTGGCGAAGCTGGATGCGCCGCCTGCATTCGTGCCGGCGTCGAGGGCCACCGAGTACGGGGTCGTGTTGGTGCACTGCACGGTGAGGGTGGAGCTCGCGTCGATGGGCACCGCGCTGGACAGCGGGTCGATGGCTGCGCCGAAATTCAGCAGCGTGCCCGACACATTGCAGGAGCTGACCACGGTGCCGGTGACCTGGAAGGTGCCGGTGGCCGTGCCGGCATTTGCGCCCGATGCGCTGAGTGCCACGGCGAGCAGGTAAACACTGCGGTAGAGGTATTTCATCGGATGTGTCCTGGCGCCCGGAACAGTCCGAGCGCACATCCGTGATGTCGGTAGAAGCGCGGCCACGCCTGAGCGGCGGCGGTTCTGTTCCTCGTGGCGGCAATCCGAGGCGACCGCTGTAGGCAGATCACCTACAGCGGGACGTGTGGTGCCGTGTGCTCAGGTCGGCTCGGTCAGCCGGTGCTGCACGCAGTACTTGGCCAGCTCGACGTTGGCCTTCCATCCCATCTTGGCAAAGATGCGTGCGCGGTAGCTGGCCACGGTCTTGACCGACAGTTGCATCGTCTCGGCAATCTTGGCCGGCGCGCTTCCCGCGGCAATCATCTGCATGACCCGAAACTCCTGCGCTGACAGTGACTCGTGCGGCAACGCCGTCGGGGAGCGGCCGTCGAGCAGGTCGATCAAGGCCTCGGCCGTCTGCGAGGTGACGTAGCGCCCCCCCGCTTGGATGCGACGCATGGCAGTGATCAACTCGTGGCTGGCCTGGTCTTTCGGGAGGAAGCCGCGCACACCCAGCTGCAGCAGCTTGCCCGCGTAGAGCGACTCCGGGTTCTGGCTCAGGACCAGCACCGGAGAGGTGGGTGCGAGCTCCAGCACGCGCCGCACGCCCTCGATCCCGGTGGTGTCTGGCAGGGCAAGATCCAGGACGACGAGGTCTGGCTGACGCCGGCGGAGGCTGTCGAGCGCGTCGGCCAGCGTCTCGGCCTCGGCGACCTCGGCCGTGGGCCACTCGCGCTCGATGAGCTGGCGCACGCCGATGCGCATCAGAGGGTGGTCATCGACGACGAGTACGTTCATCACCGTGTGCGCCACCCTTGTGCAGATTTCCACGCGCAGGGGCCGCTGACCCCCAACCCAGGCCGAGACTACCCGAACCGTACGCCGAGCAGAAGCTGGCAAACCCAGACGTTCCGCCGAGGGTGTGACCGCTAGTCAGGGTACAGGCCAGGCAGCGTGGGTGGGCGAGGGCGGGTGATCCGGTCGCCTTCCAGCAGCGTCAGCGCGCGGCCGAGCGGCTCGCCGTTCCAGGACGTGTTGGCGATGCAGGCGCGATCGAGCTCGCGCAGCAAATCGGTCAGCGCGGGCTGGTCGAGACGGCGCGCCAGCGCGTTCAGACCCGTGGGCGCGTCGTTCGGCCAGGTGGCGCGGGCCCAGGCGATCAGCGCATCGCGGGCGGCTCGGGCAGCGTGGGCGCGACACGCCTGCTGGAAGGCTTGCCGGGCCTCGCTGATCGATGCGGCGGGCGCTGACGGTTCTTGTGCCACCGGGTCGTTGCCGTCTGCAGGGCGGCGGCGACGGTGCGTCCACGCCCAGGCACCGAGCGTGGCGAGCCACAGCAGGGCGAGGGCCAGGCTGACCCAGGCCCAGTCCGCGCTGCCGGTCGCACCCGCACCGGCTGGTTCGGAGGAGGGGGCCTGCGCGCCGGGCTCAGGGGCGGCCGATGACGCTGGCGGGGAGGCGCCGGGCAGCGCCTGACCTTCGGCGCCAGCGCCAGCGCTGGCGGCGGTCGATGCCGGGTTGACAGCCGCCACCACGTCCACCGTCACCGCCGGCAGCACCGCCTCGCGGCGCTGGTTGCTCACCACATCCCACCACGCCAGGCGCAGTTCGGGCAGCTCGTAGCGTCCGGGCTGGTCGGCCAGCAGCACGATGTCCTGGTCGCGCCGACCGACGACATGGCCGTCCTGCAGCTGATCGCTCAAGGTCGCTTCTTCGGCGTGGGCCTTCAGCCCGGAGGGCACCGGCGTGGCAGCGCTCAGGTCTGGCAGCTGGCTGGCACTCTGGCCCACGGCGGCGATCCGCAGCTGCCGCGTCAGCGGCTGGCCGACCGCGATCGTCTTGTCGGCCGGACGCCAGGCGTCTTCGAGGGTCAGCTGCTGCGCAGGCAACCAGTCGCCGGTGCGTTGCGCCGGTGGGCGCGGCTGCGCATTCAGCTTCAGGGCGTCGCCACGCAGTCGCAGCGGACGGGTACCGCCGAGCCCCCCTTCGATCCGCAACTGGCCGAACAGCCGCTCCAGCAGCGGATCGACCTGGCTGTTGACGTCGGCCACCTGCGCATTGAGCACCGGCCCATCGAGTTGGAGCTCGCCGCTGCGCTGCGGCACCAGCAGGTAGTGGCGTGTGATCACCTGGTACGCGCGTCCGTTGCGGGTTTCCTGCGTGGTCAGGTCCTCGCCGAGCCGCCGCACCAGCAGGTCCGCCGTGCCAGGCAGATCCAGCGAGGCCTGGTACAGCTTCTTGTCGCTGTACAGCTGCACCTTCAGGCTCACCGCAGACTGCACGTACGGCTGCAGCGAGTCCAGGCTGGTGGTCAGGAACACATGCGCGGCCGCATTGGCCGGTGCGCCTGTGGCCGCGCCTGGTGCACCGGTGCCGCCGGCTCCGGCGCCGTTGGCGGCAATGTTCAGGTCGATGGCCGCCGACGACTCGCCATCCCAGGTCAATCGAGGCACCTCGACAAGGCCGCTGCGACGCGGTGACAGCACCAGCGTCACCTGGCGTTGCGACGACATGCTGCCGTTCAGGATCTGCAGGCTGTTGCTGTTGCTGCGGCTGAGGATGTCGAAATTTTTCGCCAGCGGGGCGAGGTCGGGGTCGCTGCTGCCGCTGCGGTCGCTTTGCAACGTCAGCTGCACCGATTCGCCAGCGGCCAGCTGCGTGCGGTCGACCGAGGCGGTGAAGGCGGCCCAGGCGGTGCCGCACCACAGCGCACTTGTGATGGCGAACCCGCAGGCGAGCAGGCTGCGGGCAAGCCGCTGTCCGAGTTTCATGGGGCACTTCCCTGGCGGAGCAGATGCTGGATGAGGAATTTGCGCCGCAGCAGGCCGCTGGAATCGTCGGGCAGGCGGCGCAGCCACTGGTCTTCGGCCAGCTGCTGTTCGGTGCGCGGCGGGGGGGTGTCGCGCCCGGTGCGCAGCCCCGAGCGTGAGCGGGTTGCACCCAGCACATCGCGCTCGGCCTGCGCAGCGTTGTCCGGGCTGTTGGGGTCCACACGGCCGTTGGTGCCCGCGTCCTTGCCGTCGGTGCCGCCAAGAGCGCTTGCGCCAGATTTCATGCCGCCCTCCGGCGCCGCCTGGCCAGCGCCGCTGGTCGGGCCCGGCTGGGGTGGCGCAGCGGGCTGGCGGCCGGCGCTGTCGGGTGTGGCCGACCCCTGCGGTGCCTGGCCGGGCGGGCCCGACGCGGGTTGGGGCGTGGGTTGGGCACCGCCGCCGCCTGCGGTGTTCGATGCGGTGCGGCCCTGCTGTGACGAGGGCCGCTGCTGCGGTTGCAAGGCCTTGGCGACCAGGTCGCGGTTGTGCTGCGCGTCGCGGTCGCCTGGGTTCCTGGCCAGCGCTTCGTCGTAGGCCTGCAGGGCTTGCTGCAGGGCACCGGCGCGTGCCAGTGCGTTGCCCCGGTTGTAGGGCGCCTCGGGCGCGTCGAGGCCAGCGTAGCTGTCGGCCGCAGCGCGGTCATCGCCGGCTTTGAGCTGCGCCCAGGCCTTGCGGCGTGGATCGGCGTAGGTCTGCGCCGCGGCGGCCGCGCGGCCGGCACGCAGCTCGGCCTCGCCGCGCTGGTCGGGGGTGCGCCACAGCGAGGCCCAGCCGCTCTCTGCCTGCGCCGCCGTGGCGCACAGCAAGAGCGCAGCCCACCACCCGAGCGTCTTCATCGTCGTCACCACCAGCCTCGCCGAACCAGCACCGACGCCAGCAACAGCAGCGGCGGCAACAGCCACACCCCGGCATCGCGCCAGCGCTCTGCCTCCACGTCGCTCAGTGCGGTGACGCTGCGGGTCACCTTGGTCTGCAGATGGGACAGCAGCGCAGGCATCTCGCTGAGCTCGAAGACGCGGCCCCCGCCGGCGCGCGCCAGCTGCTGCAGCAGCGCTCGGTTCACCGGCTCGATCGAGGCACTGGCTTCTGCCGTTGCGGCACCGGTGGCGTCGGTGGCCGGTGTGGCGGTCACCAGCGTGCCAGATGCCGCGCCGGGCGATCCACCGGAACCGCCGATGGCCAGCACATCGACGGTGGTGCGGCGATCGCGCAAGGCCTGGGCCGCGGCGTGGGCCTGGTCCGGATCGGTGTAGCCATCGGTCAGCACCACCACGTGGCCGCCCCGGGTCGTCGAACGCTCCAGAAGCTTCTGAGCCATCGCCAGCGCCGGGCCCAGCCGGTCGCCGCTGCTGGGCATCAGGTCGGGTGAGAGCGGGCCGGTCAGGCCGCGCACCGTGGCGACGTCGTCGGTCAGCGGCGTCACGGTGTACGGCTCGGCACCGAACACCACCAGGCCGATGCGCGCTCCCTGGGCCGCACGCAGCACGTCTTCGATGGCGTAGCGGGCCCGGCTGACGCGGTTCGGGGCGGCGTCGGGCGCCAGCATCGAGGGCGACAGATCGAGCACCAGCACCCAGCCATCGGGCGTGGCGTTCGCGGCTGCGGGCTCGCGTTGCCAGGTGGGGCCGGCCAGCGCGAGCACCGCCAGCGTCCAGGCCAACGCCAGCCAGGGCCAGGGGGAGGCCCGGGTCGCAACCGCGGGCTCGGGCAGCCGCAGCGCCTCCAGCAGCGGTGGATCCACCAACGCAGCCCAGCCGTGGCCGGAAGCGCTGCGCCGCGCCAGCCAGGCAGCCAGCGCCAGCAGCAGCGGCACCGCGATCAGCCACCACGGGCGTTCGAAATGAAAGCGGGCCAGCGCGGCCGGCCAGTCAGCGATCAGCGCCATCGCGGCTCCCGCAGCGAGACCGTGGGCACGCTCAGCAGCAGTGCCAGTGCCAGCGGCCAGGCAAACCACTCGTCGCTGGGCCGCACCCAACGGTCCTGCGCTGCAGCGGGTTCGAGCTGGTCCATCAGCGCATACGCCTGCTGCAACGCGGCCGCATCGGTCGCACGGAAGTAGGCGCCACCGGTTTCGCTGGCGATGGCTTTCAGGGTGTCTTCGTCGAGATCGCTGTCTTCCTCGCTGCCGACGCCGATGGTGTAGATGCGCAGCCGCTGCGCGGCGGCCAGGCGCGCTGCCGGCAGCGGAGGCATCTCGCCGGCGTTGCTGCTGCCGTCGGTCAGCAGCACCAGCACCGTCTCACGGCGGGTGTTCGGGGCGCCGGCGTCGCTGTCGCGTTCGGCCTGCAGCCGCTTCAGGGCCAGCCCGATGGCATCGCCCAGTGCGGTGGCCGGGCCGGCCATGCCGATCGACGCTTCTTCCAGAAACTGACCGATGGTGTCGAGGTCGGTGCTCAGCGGGGCCTGCAGGTAAGGGCGCGTGCCGAACATGATCAGGCCGACCTGGTCGCCATGGCGACGCCGTATGAAGTCGCCCGCCACGGCCTTCACGACCTGCAGACGGCTCATGCGGCCGGCCATGTCCTGCGCGGCCATCGAGCCCGAGGTGTCGACGGCCAGCAGCAGGCGGCGACCGGTGGCGGCGACCGGTTGCGGCTCACCCAGCCATTGCGGCCGGGCGGCGGCCACCAGCATCAGCGCCCAGACCACCGCGAACAGCATCAGCCGCCAGCGTGGCGCCCGAGGCGCTGCCTGCGCTGTGCGCGGCCCGATCTGCGCTGCGAAGGGCATGAACAGCGCGGCACCCAGCGGCCGGGCCGGTGGCAGCCAGCGCGAGAACAGCCACGGCAGTGGCGCGGCCAGCAGCATCCAGGGCCATTCGAAGTGGATCACCGGGTGACTCGCTTGCTCTGGATGAAGGCGCGTGCACCGCTGAGCCAGCGCTCGCGATCGACGCTCGATACCGCCCGATCCCGGGTTGCAGCAGGCCCGCCATACGCGCATCGCAGCAGCGCCTGACCGCTGTCACTGGCCCAGTCGCGGCCGCCATGGCGCACGACGAAGGCCAGCCAGGCGTCGCCGCTGAGCGATGCCCACGGTGTCGCGCCCGTGGCGGGCGATGGCGTAGCGGCGCAGCAGTTGCTGGATCTCGCGTGCGAGCTGGGCGTCGTCGCTGCCCGTTTGGCGAGATGCCCGCTGCAGTTGCGCCAACTCGCGCAGGGCGGCGCGCTGCCAGCGCTTGATCGAAGGCTGCCGCGCCCGCTGGCGCAACCACACCGCCAGCGCGAGGCCCAGCAGCAACAAGGCCATCAGGGCCCACCAGCCGGGCGCGAGCGGCCACCAGCCCAGCGGCGGAGGCGCGCGATCGGGGGACAGTTGCGCGAGCAGGGTGGGGTTCATCGCGACTCGCCGAGAAAGCGTGGCAGCGTCTGGGCCAGATCGCCGCTGGTGTCCAGGCGCAGCAGCGGCAGCCGGTGGCTGCGGCTCAGCTCGGCGAGGCGTTGCTCGCGTCGGGTCCAGGCGGTCACCCAGGCGGATCGGCTGGCGGCTCCGTCGATCGACCAACGCTGGCCAGGCAGGCCGACGCGAAAGGAGCCGTTCGGCAGACCGTCGCGCTCGAGTGGATCGGTGAGCCACAGCAGCCGGCACTCGGCGCGCAAGCCGATGGTGACCAGCGCGGTTTCAGTGGCCGCATCGAGGCCGCTGAAGTCGCTGAGCACGAACACCGTGCTGCCCGATCGCAACAGGGGCCGCAGCGTGCTCAGTGCCACCTGCAGCCCCTGGCCTGCAGGCTCGCCCGGCGCCTGAGGCTGGCTTTGCACCAGCGCCTGCAGTGCGGCCAGGGCACCGATGTCACGCGAGCGCGGTGGCAGCATCTGCGGCAGCGACGAGCCTTGCGTCAGGATGACGCCGAGCCGATCGCCGGCGCTGACGGTGACCCAGGCCAGCCAGGCGGCCGCGCGCAGCAGCAGCGCCGATTTGAGCTGCTGGCGGCTGCCGAAGTACAGCCCAGGGTGCAGATCGGCGAGCAGCCAGACCACCCGCTCGCGCTCTTCTCGGAACAGCTTGGTGTGCGGTCGGCCGCGCCGTGCGGTGACGCGCCAGTCGATGGTGCGGGCGTCGTCGCCCTGGGCGTAGGCGCCGCACCTCGTCGAATTCGAGGCCGCGGCCGCGGTGGGCACTGCGGTGCCCGCCCTGCAACTGCGCTGCCGCGGGATGGCGCAGGTGCATCTCCAGCCCGTGCGCGGCACCGCGCAGCGCGACCAGCTCGTCGAGATCAGGCAGCAGCCCCATCGCGTGCCTGGAATCAGGGTGCCGGGACGGTGCGCAGCAGCTCGGCGATGCAGTCCTGCGCCGTGACCCGTGAGGCCTGTGCGCTGTAGTCGAGCAGCAGGCGGTGGCGCAGGGCATCGGGTGCGATCGCCTGCACGTCTTCGGGGCTGACGTAATCGCGGCCGTCCAGCCAGGCGAGAGCACGTGCGCCACGCTCGATCGCGATCGCCGCGCGCGGGCTGGCACCCCAGCGCAGCCAGCCGGCGAGCAATGCGCTGTAGGGCGCGGGGTGCCGCGTCGCATCGACCAGCGCGGCGATGTAGTCGGCCACCGAATCGGCCAAGGTCAGCGCCAGCACCTCGTGGCGCGCCGCGAACACATCGGCCTGTGGCAGCTTGTGCGGCGGAGGCGGCATCTCGACTTCGGACACGGCTTCCTGGCGGGCCAGCGCCATGATCAGCCGGGTGGTGGCGCGATCGGGATAGTCGACGCGGGTGTGCAGCATGAAGCGGTCGAGCTGGGCTTCGGGCAGCGGGTAGGTGCCTTCCTGCTCGATCGGGTTCTGGGTGGCCATCACCATGAACAGGTGCGGCAACTGGTAGGTGGCCACGCCCACCGTGATCTGCCGTTCGGCCATCGCTTCGAGCAGTGCCGACTGCACCTTGGCGGGCGCGCGGTTGATCTCGTCGGCCAGGATCAGGTTGTGGAACAGCGGGCCGCGCTGGAACCGGAAGCTGCCTTCTTCAGGCCGGTAGATGTCGGAGCCGGTGAGATCGGCTGGCAGCATGTCGGGGGTGAACTGCACCCGCTGGAAATCGCATTCGACCGCATGGGCCATCGCCTTCACCGCCCGGGTCTTGGCCAGACCCGGTGGGCCTTCGACCAGCAGATGGCCATCGGCGAGCAATGCGACCAGCAGCCGCTCGACCAGCGCAGGCTGACCCAGGATCTGCCCTTCGAGGTAGCCGCGCAGTCTGTCAAAGGCGAGGTGCGTGCTGGCGGCAGAGGGCGAGGTCATGGGCGGTGTCCGGCTGGGAAGTGCGCGCATGAACCAGCCGAGGCTGGTGCACGCGCAGCGTAGACGGCTCGATTCTCAAGCCATGCAGAAGGTTCCTAGGGGGATGCGCGGTACAGCGCCAAGACGGACCGATCTGACACCGCCGCACGTCGCAACGTGGGTGGCCGAAGAACGTTCAGGCCGCGAGCGCGGGGCGGGCTCGCCGCGCATGGGCCGCAAGCGCGGCAATGATCTGTGTGACGTCGTCGTCGCTCTGGGCAGCGCTCAGGCTGATGCGCACCAGGCTCAGGCCCGACGGCGTGGCCGGCGGGATCATCAGGTTGGTGTAGATGCCCGCGTCGAGCAAGCCTTGCCACAAGGCCAATGCGGCATCACGGGTGTCGAACACGATGGCTGCCACCGGGCCGGGCGCGGCCGTGCCGAGTCGATAGCCCATCTTGTTCAGCTCGCTGTACACACGCTCTGCGTGGCGCCACAGTCGCGCGCGCAAATCGTGGCCCTGCAGCACCTTGCGCAGCGCCTGATGGGTCGCTGCGATCACCGGCGGCGGCGGTGACGCCGTGAAGATGTAGGGCCGGCTGACCATGCGCATGAATTCGACCTCGGCATGGCGGCCGAGACAGAAGCCGCCGACGCCGCCCAGACTCTTGGAGAAGGTACCGACGATGAAGTCGACCTCGCCCAGCAGATCCTGCGCCTCGCACAGACCCAATCCACGCGGACCGAACACGCCGAACGAATGGGCTTCATCGACCAGCAGCCAGGCACCATGGCGCTTCTTGATCTCGACGATCTCGCGCAACGGCGCGCGGTCGCCGAGCGTGCTGTAGAGGCTTTCGACGACGATCAGCGTGCGGCTGGCGGCCTCGCCCAGGCGCTCCAGGCGTCGATCGAGGTTTTCGGGGTCGTTGTGGCGGAAGCGGATCGTCGTCGCGTGGCTGAGTCGGCAGCCATCATGGATGCTGGCGTGGCTGTCGGCGTCTACCAGCAGGGTGTCACCCTCGCCGGCCAGGGCCGACAGCGTGCCGAGGTTGGCCTGATAGCCCGTCGAGAAGACGATCGCCGTTGGCCATCCGAATGCACTGGCCAGAGAGTGTTCCAGTGCCCGATGGCCGGCATAGTTGCCACTGGCCATGCGCGAGCCCGTGGTGCCGGTGCCCAGTGACTCGATGGCAGCGATCGCCGCGGCGCGGCAGTCGGCGTCATAGGTCAGGCCGAGGTAATTGTTGGTGCCGGCCAGGATCACTCGACGACCATTGATCGTGGCGGAGGTGGCCGAATGCACCTCGTCCATCGGTGTGGCAATCGGGGCCACCTGGCTGTTTTCGGCCAGGCTGGCCGCCAAGCCGCGCTGGACAGCGAATTTATCGAGCAGGCTCACGGGGCTCCATGCTTGAGTTGCACGATGCCAGCACAGAGCTCATCGATGGTGCGAGCCTGAGCCATGGTTTCCACCGGAATCGACAGATCGAGGCGGTCTTCGATTTCCATCACCAAGTCCATGACTTCCGCCGAATCGAGATCGGCTTCCTGGGCCAAATCCGCGTCGCCTCGGATGCGGGCTGCATCGGGGCGAATCACGCCCAGGGCTTCACGAATGGTCGATTCGACCGATGCCGTCGTTTCGTTCAAGGAGGAGGGTTCCACTGCTGGGCCGGATAACACGCTCACGATGCCGCGCTTTCAACTTCAATGGGCGCGCGCTTCGGATGACCGACGAATCGCCCACGGGACTCGGTTGTTTCTTCCGCGCTGCGCCGTTCGATGAACTCCTTGCGCGCCGTGCTGCGAGACAGCTTGCCCGACGATGTCCGGGGCAAGGTGTGTGGTGGCACCAGTTCGATCACGCAGTGAATGCCGAACTCGGCATGAATCGCTTGCTGAACACGCTCGGCCAGGCTGGCGAGCTTGCGCGGATCGGCCTCCCGGCACTGCACGACCAGCACGGCGGTTTCACCACCTTCGTCATCGGTGATCGAAAACGCGGAGGCGTCGGTGGGGCGCACTTCTGGCTCTTGCTCTGCCAGATGCTCCAGATCCTGCGGCCAGATGTTGCGGCCCTTGATGATCATCAGGTCCTTGGCTCGGCCCGTGATGTGCAGGGCGCCATTGGCTTGATAGCCGATGTCACCGGTGTCCAGCCAACCATCGGCTGAGAGCACCTCGCGCGACGCTTCGAGGTTGCCGAAATAGCCTGACATCAGGCTGGCGCCTCGCAGGTGGATGCGGCCGCAGCGACGTTCCGGCAGTGGCCGGCCGCGCTCATCGCGGATCTCCATCTCGTAGCCTGGCAGCGGTTTGCCGCAATCGATGAAGGCCTTGCCTTTGGCTCCCGTGCCGTCGGCACTCACCGGGATGGCTTCGCCGTGATGCGCCAGACGGTCGATGTCGACGACGTCGCTGTGGGCGCCGACCTCGAGTGGCGCAAAGCTGACGGCCAACGAGCATTCCGCCATCCCGTAGCAGGGCAGGAAGGACTTTTCATTGAAGCCTGCCGAAGCCAGCACCTTGGCGAACTCGTGCAAGGTTTCCGGATGAATCATCTCGGCGCCGACACCTGCCACACGCCATGCGGACAGATCCAGCGCCTCGGTATCGGACGGCCGCAACCGGCGCGCGCACAAGGTGTATCCGAACGGTGGGCTGAACGAGATCGTGCAACGGTTCAGCGACATCAGCTTGAGCCACAACCGCGGACGCATCGCGAAATCGCGCGTCGGCAGGTAATCGACCGAACGTTGAGTGGCAACGCAGCCCAGCACGATGCCGACCAGACCCATGTCGTGGTAGTACGGCAGCCAGGAGCAGAAACGGTCTTCCGGCGTCAACTGGAAGCCGTGGTTGAAGATGGCGCTCAGGTTGGCCATGACCGCCGACTGGGTGATCATGGTGCCGCGAGGAAAACGGGTGCTGCCCGAGGTGTACTGCAGATAGGCCAGTTCGCTGGGTTCTGGCGGCCGTGGTGTCGTGTCGAGAGCGGGCAGGGCCGAGAAGTCCTGCGCTGTCCCGACCAGCGTCAACGACAGGCCTTCACTGGCCTCGCGCAGGAAGCCGACGAATTCCTGCGGGGCGAATGCCGCCACCGCCTGGCAATCCTTCATCAGCTGGCGCAGATGTCGAACGTAAGCCTCGCGACCGCCGAGATGGACCGCGGCGGGCAAAGGCACAGGCACCAGTCCCGCGTACTGGCATGCATAGAACAGCACTGCGAAGTCGGGGTGCGTGTGCGCCACCAGCGCAAGTCGTTGGCCGCGGCCCAGTGGCGCCAGGCGCCGCGCCATCTCGAGTGCTTGTGCTCGGAGTTCCTTGTACGGCAGCGTGGCGATCAATGCGCCGCGACCATCGTAGTAATTGAAGCCGGAGTCGCCGCCAGCCGCGTAGTCGAGTGCCGCAGCAAGGGTCGGAAAGTCCGCGCTGCGCAGTTCGATGCCGCTCGCGGTTGGGGTCACACAGGCGTGGGAAGGTGCCGCAGCATTCACTGGAAACACCTCTGACGGCCATGCTGGCCTCGCAAGTAATCTTTCAACCCTCACCCTTTCGCACTGCAAGCCTTCAGCCGCTGGGAAATGTAATTTGACCGCGTCCGCGTTGCAATCAAACTGTCATGGTCGGTACAACATGTTGCGTAAAACGCCAATTCAGGCTGCGCGGCAGTTGACTCCAACGCTCTATTTTGACCGATCACCGCCGCTTCAGGCGGTGGTGGTATCCAGAAACTCGGCCAGCTGCTCGAGTGTGGGGTAATCGAACAAGTCTGTGACCTGGACGCGTTGCGGAAACTCGCGCTCGATGGCCTCGTGGATACGCGCCAATGTCAGCGAGTTAAGGTCAATCTCCAGCAAATTGGTCTGCGGAGTCAACACGCGATCGGCAACGAAACCGGCACAGATTTCCTGCAGACGTCGTGTGGTCGGCGTTCCTGTCCGTTCTTCGGCAGCCAGTCGTTGCGCCAGCAGCCGTTCAATCTCGGACAGTGCTTCGTCGAACTCTCCCCGCTCGAAGGCCTCGGCCAGGGCATAGCGCTGCAGCTTACCGCTGCTGGTCTTCGGGATCTGCTTGACGGGCACCACGTGTGCCACGTCCAGGCCCGTCTGCTGCAGCATCTTGCGCCGCAGCTCGAGCACCTTGGGCAGAAAATCAGCGATGCCGGCGCGATGGATCACAAAGAACGCGAGCTCCTCGGTGTCGGCCACAGGGCCTCGAACGCCTGCCGCAGCGACGCGGTTGGCCTCGATGTCGACCACTTCGGCCGCGATGCGCTCCAGATCGTGCGGGTAGTGGTTCTGCCCGTTGATGATGACCAGGTCTTTCTCGCGTCCGGCAATGACGAGCTGCCCGTCCCAGATGAAGCCCAGGTCGCCGGTGTTCAGCCAGCCGTCTGACGAGATGATTTCTGCAGACCGTGCCGGATCCCGGTAATAGCCCGCGGTGACGTTGTCGCCGCGGATCAGCAAATGGCCCAGCGTACGCTCGCCGAGCGCCTCGCCGGCATCGCCGACGATGCGCAACTCGACGCCGCTCAGCGGCAGTCCCAGCTTGACCAGCTCCGACACCCGCCCGCCATTCAGTGCCTCGTGGCGCACGGGTTCGCCCACGCGCAGCCGGGTGGGGTCGACGACCACTGTTTCGAGTGGGGTTCCGCGCATCGCGAAGCTGACGGCGAGACTCGCTTCGGCCAGGCCATACACGGCAAACATGGCGCCGGGATTCAAGCCGTGTGGCGCCATCGTGCGCATGAAACGGCGGCAGACTTCTGCGGAGATCGGCTCGGCTCCGTTGAAGATCAGTCGCACGCTGGACAGATCGAGGCCTTGCGGCGGCCGGTGGGCGTATTGCCGCAGGTAGTGCTGGAAGCCGAAGTTCGGTGAACACAGCACGGTGCAGCGCCGCTGGCTCGCCAGGTCCAGCCACAGCAGCGGCCGGCGTGCGAACAACTCGGTGCGCATGATCGCGTGACTGATACCGCTGGCCAGTTGGGCCAGATGGAAGCCGATCAGCCCCATGTCATGCGACAAGGGCATCCAGCTCATCACCGAATCCTGGTCGGTGAACGCCGCGCCTTCGATGATCGAGGCGATGTTGGCGGTGAGGTTGCGATGCGTGAGCATCACGCCCTTCGGATCGCCGGTCGAGCCCGATGAGTACTGGATGAACGCGAGATCTTCCTGATGGGGTTGCGCCGTCACACCGGGCTCGCCAGCGATGTCGAGGCCGCCGACGACCACCGTGCGTGCGTGCAGTTGCTGCCCTTCGCTTTCCAGGTGGTGGGTCGCGATGAATCCGTCGAAGCGGTCGAGGGTCGGGGCGTCGATGCAGACCAGCGATTGATCGAGCTGCGCGAACACCCGCAACAGCTTGCGCCAGTGCTCGTCGGCCACGCCAGGTGCCAGCGGCACCGCCACGATGCCACCGAGCACACAGGCCCAGAACATCTCCACGAAGCGTTCGTTGTCGGCGATGAACAGGATCAGCGTGTCGCCGCGCTTGAGGCCGCGGCGCTGCAGCGCGCCCAAGGTACCGGTGGCGCGCTGGCGCAACCGCCGAAAGCTCATCGTGCGCTGTTCGTTCTCGCCTTCGATGAAGGTGATGTGGCGATCCTCACGCACATCGGCAGGCAGGATCTCGTTGAGAGTCTTCAAGGGCAGCATGGAAATTGTTTTCAGCGCGCCACAAGACGCATGTGGAGGTCGTGACGCGAGCGCAGGTTGACCTGAAATTCTGCCGCGGGTGGAACAGCGCCTGTGTATTCCAGGCGGAAGCGATCGGCCACCATCGCCAGGTGCATCGTCATCTCGGCCATCGCGAAGGTGGCGCCGATGCAGTAACGCGGCCCCGCAGAAAAGGGCAAGTAGGCAAAGCGATGACGCGCCTCGACCGCAGCCGGCTCGAAGCGCAGCGGATCGAACACCTCGGGCTGATCCCAGTGCGCAATCTGCCGATGCAGCATGTAGGGGCAGATGAAGACATCGGTGCCCGCCGGCACATGGAAGCCTCCCAGCACGTCGTCAGCCAGCGCGCGTCGCGTGAACAGCCACCCCGGCGGATACAGGCGCAAGGCTTCCTGCAGCACCTGTTCGATGTAGGGGTGGGTGGCGGCAGGCTCTTCCCCCAACCCTGACACCTGCGGCGGGTTGGCGATGGCCGCGTGCAGCCGGGCTTCGACCTCCGGGTTCTGCGACAGCAGGTACCAGGTCCAGTTGAGCGCGCTGGCGGTGGTTTCGTGACCGGCGACGATCAAGGTCATCAGCTCGTCGAGCAGCGCGCGGTCGGGCATCGCCTCGCCACTGTCGCGGTCGCGCACTTCCATCAGCGTCGACAGCAGGTCCATCTCGATGCGTTGCTCCTGGCGCCGGGCGGCGATCATGTGCAGCACGTGATGTGTCAGCGCGCGGAATTTCGCGGCGAATGGCAGGTCTCGCCGGGTTTCACTGGTCAGCAGATCGAACGGGTTGCAGCCCTTGGCGTCGATCAAGCGTTCGAGGTCGGTGCCGAACAAGGCGCGCAGCACGATGTTCAGCGCCAGCTCGCTCAGGTCGTGCGTCAGATTCACGGGTTCACCACGCGCTGCGCAGCCGCTCCAGCGCTCGATCAGATCGACGTTGGCGCGGTGCATCAGTGCCGAGAAGCTGCGGATCACCTGGCTGTGGAAGGCGGGCTGCACCAGGCGCCGCTGTCGCGACCACAACTCGCCTTCGCTGGCCATCAGCCCGTTGCCCAGCAGCACGCGCACGCGCTCGATGCCGATGCCCTTGACGTAATTGCCGCGATTCGTCTGCAGCACACGACGGATGTCGTCGGCGTTCAGGATCACCAGGTTGTCGGTGCTGCGGCTTTGCGACGCGAGGCGAAAGGTGTCGCCATAACGCTGCGACAGGTCCAGCAGCAGGCTCGCGCTTTCGTCGTTGGCGTCAAGGTCGTGGCGCTGCGATGGGCCGGGGGCCAGCACTTCCTGAACCATAATCATTTTCTGTTTCCAGCCTCAAATTGTGTCATGCACACGACAGGCGCCCCTGCGATGACTGTGTCGGTGCTGATCACCTCCGAGTTCGCGTTGCCGGCCCGTCTGGAAGCACAGTGGCTGCAGGATCTGCCGCCGCCACGGCGCGCTCAGATCAGTGCCTGGCCCGATCCACAGGCGCGCCATCGCTCCCTGATTGGCAGCCGCTTGTTGAGCCACGGGCTGCGCAGGCTCGGCTTTGCGGGTGACGTCCTTGCCACGTTGCGCTATCCCCCTGCATCCCGGCCCACGTTGACGCTGCCGGTCGATTTCAGCCTGTCGCATGGCGAAGGGCGCGTGGTCTGCGCGATATCGGCGCAAGGCACGGTCGGCATCGATGTCGAGCCCGTGGGCCACCTGGTCGCGCAAGAGTTTCACCTGTACCTGAGCGCGGCCGAGCGGGCCTGGGCCGGGCGCAGTTCGAGGCGCTTCTATTCGGTGTGGACTCGCAAGGAAGCGGTGGTCAAGGCCGCCAGCGAACAGGGCTTGCGCGAAGTCGCACGGGTCGACACGACACCCAGTGAGCGCATGGCCGCCTACGACGGGCGCCTGTGGCACACGCTCGCGGTGCCGGTGGGCCGGCGGCACGTGGCCCATCTGGCGTTGGCGGAATTGCCCAGAGAATTGGCTTTTCACCGCGTGCCCAGGTCGGTGTTGGAACGCGGCACATCGACAACCGCCGCCGTCTTGGTACGGTAAGCTTCCTGGTTGATTACCGTACTGTGAAAGTCCGCACCGTGACCAGACCTCATCGCGCCATCATCCTCAGTGCCGGACAAGGCAGCCGCCTGTTGCCGTTGACGGCCCAAATGCCCAAGTGCCTGATCGATCTTGGAGGGCGCAGCATGCTGGAATGGCAGTTGCGCGCGCTGGACCAGATGGGTGTCGCCGAGGCGGTGGTCGTGACCGGGTTCTACCCGGACCTGGTCGAGGCCGAACTCAAGCGTCTGGCGCTCACCCAGCTGCGGGTGCGCACGCTCTACAACCCGTTCTACAAGCTGGCCGACAACCTCGCCAGCTGCTGGATGGCCCGTGCCGAGCTGAGCGGCCCGTGCATGATCCTCAACGGCGACACCCTGTTCGAGCCGGAAATCGCGGGCCGCTTGCTGGCCGCCCCCAGCGCACCGATCACCGTCACCATCGACCGCAAGGCCGCGTACGACGCTGACGACATGAAGGTCGAGACCGAAGGCGATCGACTGCGCGCAATCGGCAAGGCGCTGAGTGCCGATAGCGTCAACGGCGAGTCGATCGGTTTTCTCCGGTTTGACGCAGACGGTGCGGCGCTGTTCGTCGCCGAGCTCGAACGCACAATGCGCACCCCCGAGGGCCCGGGTCTGTGGTACCTGTCGGCCATCAACCGCCTCGCCAATGCCGGTGCCGATGTGCGGGTGGTCTCGATCGAAGGCCTGTCGTGGGGCGAGCTCGATTTCCCCGCGGATCTGGTGCAGGTGCGCGAGTTGGCTTCGAGCTGGCAGTTGCAGAAGCAGGCGGCCTCGACGCCCGCCTGACGGCCTGCAGCATTCGGGCACACGCTCGCCGATCGCGAGCTCTGGCTTCCTGTCAGCGGCTGACCAGTTCGCGCACCAGATCCAGGTCAGCGGGCTTGTCCACGTCGATCGCGGATTGGCCGTCGCGCAGGGTCACGATCGCCAATCTCGCCCCACCGGCCAATGCGCCCAGCCGTGCCGTGGCCGCCGAGAGTGAGAGCTGCCCCAGGCGATAGCGCAGCGCGAACAGCCAGCCCAGGCGCTGCATCATCCGCAGCGGCTCCTTGCGGTGCTGCTCGAGCTCGCGCCAGAGTTCAATCACGTTGGCCGCGGCCGGCCGTGACATCAGGAACAGGTTGCAACCCGAGTAATCGCCGTCGGCAAAGCGCAGCCAGGTGCGCCGTGTGTTCGGAGCGGCCGCCTCGACCGCGGCACGGCCAGCCAGCGCGGCGGTGACGTCGGCGTCAGCGGGGCAGGCGGCCAGGAATTCCGTCAGCCAGGCTGTTTGCAGCAAGGCGTGGTCGGCGGTTGTGACCAGCAGCGGAACGCCAAGGCTGGCGAGTGCCGTCGCCACCGTGGCACTGGGGCCCGAGGCCGTGTCCATGGTCGACAGGGGCTTGCCCAGCGCCGCTGGCTGCAGTTCGGGCAGATCGCGCAACAACTCCGGTCGCTCGATCGCGACGACGATGCGCGTGACTTGCGACAGCGCAGCGAGGGGCTGTCACCACCCGTTCGATCATCGTGCGGCCGCCCACCTCGATGAGGGCCTTGTGGCTCACGCCGGCATGGGTCGCCAGCGGGTCACCGCCAGAACGGGTGCCTGCCAGCACCAGCGCGGTCAATGGCGTCACGGTGCGAGCAACTTGTCGTACACGCGGTAGGTCTTGTAGGGCTTGGCGCCCAGCGCTTCGATCACGTGTCGCATCGGTCGGTTGTCCTCGAGGATCCACGACAGCTCGACCTGGCGCACGCCCTTGGCGCGCAAGCCCTTGCGCAGCGAATCGATGACCAGGAACGGCGCCAGCCCACCGGCCATGCTGCCGCTGAAACTGCGCCGAATGCCCATCAGCGGCACCCGCGCGGTGCGCGCGCCACCTTTCAATCGCCACAGCAGCTTCAGCCAGTTGAACGGCAGCAGCCGGCCGTTGAAATCGGCGATCAATTCGTTCAGGTTGGGCAGCGCGATGCCGAAGCCGACCGCCTCGCCGTTCATCTCGACGATGGCCACGCAGGTCGGGTCGATCAGCATCTTCAGGCTCTTGGCCATGTGGGCGATCTCGGCCTGCGTGAACGCGATGAAGCCCCAGTTCTGCGACCAGGCGTCATTGAAGATCGCAGTGACGGTGTCGAACTCTTCCAGGTAGCGCGACTTGTCGAGGTGGCGCACCGTCAGCGCCTGCGCCGTGCGGCTGTCGATCTTGCGGCGTGCGGCGCGCGGCAGCTCGTGCTCCATGTCGTACATGTAGGCGATCAGGTCCTTCGCCTTGGCATAGCCGAGGGCCTCGATGCGCGCGGCGGCATAGCTGGGGTCATGGCCCATCAGCATCACTGGCGGGGTCTCGAAGCCATCGACGAGCAGACCGGTCTCTTCGTTGATCGACAGGTTGAACGGCCCCAGGATGTGCCGCTTGCCTCGTGCGCGCAGCCAGCCTTCGGCCGCTGCGAACAGTGCGGCGAACACCTCGGCGTCGTCCTCGGCGGCGATCATGCCGAAGTGACCGACATCGGGGTCGGTCACCAACCGGTCGATCTGCGCGCTGATGCGTCCGACATCACGCCCGTCCCGGCGTGCCAGCCAGAACTGGGTTTCGGCGTGCTGGAAATACGGATTCTTCGCAGGCGACAGTGCCTCGCGACGTTCCAGTACCAGGGGCGGCACGTACGCGGCGTCACCGGCATACAAGCGGCCAGGCAGCGTGATGAACCGATCCAGCTCCGACGACGAGCTGACAGGGATGATCTCGAGATGGCTGGTCATGCCGCTGGCCTTGCTCTGTGGGGTGCGAGGAAGCCCAGCCACAGCGTGCGGGCACTGTGCCAGAAAAAGGTCAGGCCCTGCCAGGCGGTGATGATGTAAAGGCCCGCAGGACCTTGTCCCACCAGCACGCTGAGCGCCATGATGGACATGGTGATGTTGCGTCGCGCAATGAAACTGCGCACCCATGCATCGAGTCGCGTTGCGGCATGGAGCGCGAAGCCGAGACGGTATTTGGCGATGCCAAGCACGATCCGATCTGCGATGTAGAACACGGTCAACCAGATCGCAGCCTGATACAGCGGGTGGCTGGTCGTCTGTCCGCCCAGGCCCCAGGCAAACGCAAAGTACCAGAAGGGTGGGTGCACGATGTCCGTTCCGTGGTCCATCGCGTTACCGATCTTCGAGTCGGTCAGCGTCAGTCGTGCCAGTTTGCCGTCGACGCTGTCGAGCACGCTCATCGTGTAGGCACACAGAAAGCCGTAGGCGAAGTGGCCGGCCATGAAGAGCGGGACGACGGCGATCGCCAGCAGGATGGAGAGCACCGTCACCGTATTGGGATGGACGCGCAGCCACACGCACAGGCGCACCAGTTGCCAGACCAGTGGCGGGTAGACGTAGCGGGTCAGCAGGTCGGTCGAGCCTTTGTAGTTGTCCCAGAACATCTGCCGCTGCAGATGTTGACGTGTGCTGGCGTCCGGCACGGCATACAGCCAGTAGGGCAACGTGCGCCGCAGCTTGTTGATGTAGGCCGGAAACTTCGTTTCATCAAGCGGCACGATGCACGCTGCGGCGACCAACGCATCGGCGACCTCGCACAGCGTCTTGGCGTCTGCGGGAATGGCATCCAGCACGTCCGGCCGCAGCAACAGGGCGACTGCCCGCTGCTGGCCCTGGCCGCGTGCGGCCAGGCAGGAGGGGGCGTCTTCAGCGGCCAACAGAAACTCAATCAGCCGCGGATCGATGACGTTGCTGCTGTCCAGCGCCACGAGCGGTCCATCGGACAAGGCTCGGCGCAGGCGGCTGCCCAGCGCCGTCGTGTCCGCGTCGATCGTGGCATCAGGCCATGCCGATGGCGCCAGCTGACGACCGGATAGCCAGACAGTTCGCGCAGCGATCCGCTTGTCGACGCTGCGCCTCAAGCGTTCCAGCGAAGGCAGGCCAAACAGCGCTTCGGCCGGTGCGGTGCTGGCGGTGTCGATCCAGAGTCTCATGGGCGCTCGCACGCCCGCAGGCGCCACAGTCCGATGGTGATGAACAACAAGGGTGCCGCCAGGGCCGTGATCGGTGGCGGAAGCTGACCGCTCGACCCCAACGAAGCCACGATGCCATCAAACAGCAGGAAGCCCAGGCCCAGCGCCAAGGCGATCAGCATGGCGCCTCCGCCACCACCACCTCGGCTGAGTGTGGCGGCCGTCGGCAGGGCCAGCAGCAGCATGATGAACACCACAAGCGGCGCTGCGAACGATCGATACAAAGCGGTTTGGTAATAGCTCAGAGGCTGTGATCCGACACGCGAACCGACGATCACATCGGCCAGCATGATAGTGGACAGGTAGGGTCGGGCCACGCCCAGACGCAGCACCTCCTCGGGATGGAGATTGGTCTGCCAAACCAGCGTCTCGTCATGGATGCGGCGTACACCGCCTGGCTCCACGCGCAGTTCGGTCACGTCCTCCAGCTGCCAGGCCTGACCATCCCACTGCGCGCGGGCTGCGCGCAGGCGCGAGGTCAGCAGACCCGCCTCGCTCGCGTAGACGCGTATGCCTTTCAGCTGCAGCCCGTCCGGGCTGATGCTGTCGATCGACACCAGCCCACCCCGTGTGTGCGCCCACAGCGGCTTCTTGACTTCTTCGGCGGGCGCGCTCGCGTTCCACCATTGCTTCAAGGCGATTTCAGCGCGGGGCAGGATCACCTGCACCAGCGCCACCTGCAGCACGGTGAACACCAGCAGCACCGGCAGCAGATAGGTCAGCATGCGTGTGAAGCTGACACCGCAGGCGCGCATGGCCGAAATCTCGAGCGTTCGTGCCATCGCATTCAGCGACGTCATCGTCCCCAGCAGCACGGCCAGCGGCAACGCCAGTCCCAGCTCGGCCGGCAAGCGCAGCATCGCGTAGTACAGAACGCCGCCCACGCCTTGCCCGCGTTCGAAGATGTCGGTGGTCACGTCGAGCAGTTCGAGCAACTGCATCATGGCCGTCAACACCGCCAGCAAGGCCAGGATCTGCGTGCCGACACGGCGGCACAGGTACGCCTGCATCGTCCCGATCATCGGGACTCCCTGGACGACGCGTGACCGAGCGAGCGTCGGCTGTTCATGACGGGCGCGGAGCGCTGCGGTGCGCCCGGGCTCGGGTGCGGTCGATCAGCGCTTCGATCGCCATCACCGCGCGCAGCACCGGGTTGTCGCCCGGCCACGCGAGACTGCGGCGGAAGATCCAGACGCTCAGCACCGCGAACACGACGAACGGCGTCCATACCGCCACCGCGGGCGGCAGGCGACCCGACTGGCCCACACTGGCACCCAGCTGAATGGCGTGATCCAGGCCCAGCAAAGCCACGGTGGCGAAGACCACGCCTGGCGTGCGGCGTCCCCGCTTGGACGCCATGCCCAGAGGCAATGCCAGCAAAGGAAGAAACGGGAAGATGAACGCCCGTGCCAGGCGGTTGTGAAACTCCGCGGCAGGCTTGTTCTGGTAGCCGTCCTGGTGCATGCGGCTCCACAGCTCAGCCAGGGTCAGCTCGCGCACCGATCCACCGCGCTCGGCCAGCGGCTCGGCCTTGGGTGAGAAATCCCGGTCGGTGGCGCCATGCACGAAACGGGACAGTGAAATAGAGGTGCCGTCGTCCTTGGGGACTTCGCTCACCCGCAGCACCAGTCCGTCCTCGAAGCGCATGCGCAGCCCTTCGGGCGTGGGCACCAGTCGGCCACGCGCGGCCGTCAGGATGTCTTCGCCGTCGGCATCGCGCTGTGCCATGAAAACACCGCGCAGGCTCCGGCCATCGATCTCGATCACATCGGCCGTGAAGGTGACGCCATGGCCGATGTCGACGAAGCGGTTTTCTTCGACCCGTGAATCCCAGCCGGTCTGCAGCACCCGGTTCACCACCACGTTGTAGCCGTAGCGCGCCAAGGGCTGCAGCTGGCCATACAGGTACAGGCTGAACAGCGCCAGCAGCACGGCCAGCACGAAATAGGGCGCGGTGACGCGAGCGATCGAACGGCCCGTCACCAGCATCACATCGAGCTCGTTGTCATCGCACATGCGGGCCGCGGCCATGAAGATCGCCGCCGTGAAAGCCATCGGCAGCGCCAGGCCCAGGTAGTGCGGCACCAGCGTGGCCGCCATCACCAGCACGATCGATGGCTGGGCGCCGGCGGACGCCGCCAGGTCGAACAACCGCAGCAGGCGTTCGAGGAGCTGCGCGAGCAGCAACGCCAGCAGCGACAGCGCCAGCGGACCGGCGATCAGGCGCAGCGCGTAGCGGTCGAGTCGGTCGAAAGCGAACCAGGGACGCAAAGTCTCAGCCCGTTTGCCGCACCCAGGCGGCGCGCAACTGCGCCAGCAGCGCGTCGCTCGTGGCGGCATCGAGCGACACCGCGGCATCGAGCATCGGCGGGCCAGGCCAGCCCGCGTCGAGGAAATCGGTGTTTCCGAACTGGCGCGAGCCTTCGTAGCGCGGGATCACGTGAAAGTGCACGTCCGGGTCGACCATCATCAGCATCAGGTAGTTGATCCGCTCGTAGCGGACCACCTCGCGCAGCGTGGCCTCGGTACGGCGCACGACCTCGCGCATGTCGGCATAGGCCTGCGGGCTCACATCGGCAAACGCACGCACCGGCTCGCGGCAGATCAGCACCAGCGACCCCAGCGCGGGCTGCTTCGGACGCAGCAGCACGGTCCAGTGATCCGTCTGAGCGACTCGTGAAGCAGGGTCACCGAACTTGATCTCGGTGGCCGTCTTGGGTGCAGTGTCAGCCATGGTCGATTCAGGTCGTTTCTTGAGCCGGCTGATTATCGCCTGGGGTCCCCTCGCGCTGTCGTGGCAAGCGCAGCGGGTAGACGCTGTCGGTCACGAAGGCCTGTGCCGAGACCGACCATCGCCGCACCGTGACCTCGATGCTTCGCGCGCCGGCCTCGCCGACCAGCCGCAGGCGGTGCCAGCGCGCACCCTCGTCCTGCGGGTTGGGCAGCGCGGTGGACGATGGCACACACAGGCTGGGAATCGGTCCGTCCGGGCCCGCGATCGTGTCCAGCCGTGCGCTGCGCGCGTGTCCGTGCAACACCAGCTCGGCCCCGGTCCGCGCGAGAACGGCACGCAACTCGTTGCCGTCGCCAAGCGCCTTGCGCCAACCGATCGCTCCTGCGGCTGCCGGGTGATGGATCATCACGATGCGCAGCCGGCCGGCCTGGCCCTCCGCCCTGAGGGCCCGTTCGAGGCGAGCAAGTTGCTCGGACCCCAGGCGTCCCCGCGCCAGCAGCGGTGCGGTCGGCAGTGCCGAGTTGAGGCCGATGATCGACACCTCGCCCACGCGATGCACGAACGGCCAGCCCTTCTGCAGCCGCGTCCAGCGGTCCCACAGGCCGAGGCCTTCGGCGGCCGGCACGGGCACCAGCGCGTCGTGGTTGCCGGGGACCAGGCTGATGCGATCGGCCGGTGCCAGCGCGGCCAGCCATTCGGCGGCCTGCCGAAACTCGCCCGGCAGCGAGAAATTGGTGATGTCACCTGTGATCAGTACATGATTCACCGCATGCGCGCGCAGGTCTTGCGCCAGCGCGGCGAGGACATCACTGCTTTGCACCGCGTGGCGCTTTTGCCAGGACCACACGCTGAGCTGCCGCTTCGAGAACCGCTGTCGCCAGCTCAGGTGTGGCTCGTAAGGCAGATGCAGGTCGGAGATGTGGGCGAGCGACAAGTCGCTCACCGATAATGCGCGGCTGTTGAGCGGGCTCGTTGTCTCAGTGTCCACGCCTTGGAAATTCACCCTCCGATGATGCCAAAAGATTTTTCGCCACCCTGCAGCGGGCTCGGCTCTTGAGCGCCGCACCAACGTCAGAGCGCCGCATTGCCGGCATCGTCGTCGCCGACTCGCTGTTGCGCCTGTGGGGTCTCACCTCGACACAGCGGCTGCAGCGTCAATTCGCACGTGCCCAGGCCACCGCGCAGGTGTCCCGAGGCGCAACGGCTGGTGCTGCTGCGTGCCGACTGGGTCTACGACGATGCTTTCGTGCGCAGCCTCGCCTTGGCCAATGACGACTTGGCACTGACCGCACCAGATGGTGGCGTCATCGCACTGGCGCTGTCGGCCGCGTCGATCTCGGCAGCCGACGCGTCGGCGATGCTGACCGACCGACGCGCCCCACCCGGTGCTCGCCTGGTGACGCCGGCACAGCTGGCCGATGGCTACAACGACGTGCTGCGCAAGCGCGAGCCGCCCTATCTGATGCCGCTCACGGCCGCCGAACTGCCTGCCATCGAAAAGCGCATCTTCGCGGGCTCCTACAAGGGCGTGACCGATGTCGTCACGCTGCACGTCTGGCCGACCCCAGCGCGGGCGGTGACGCGCTGGTGCGCCAACAACGGCATCTCTCCGAATCAGGTCACCTCGGCCAGCTTGCTGCTGGTGTTCGTGGCCATGGCGCTGTTCTGGACCGGCCACTACGGCTGGGGCCTGCTGGCGGCCTGGGTCATGACCTTCCTCGACACCGTCGACGGCAAGCTCGCGCGGGTCACGCTGACCTCGACCCGCTGGGGCAACGTGTTCGATCACTCGATCGATCTGATCCACCCGCCGTTCTGGTGGTGGGCCTGGATCGTGGGTCTGCCGGCCGCGGGTTTCAGCCTGCCGCAGGCGAGCCTGGTGTTGACGGTGATCGTCGGCGGCTACGTGCTGCAGCGCATCGAGGAAGGCATCTTCATGGCCTGCTTCAAGATGGACATGCATGTCTGGCAGCGCTTCGACAGCTGGCTGCGCCTGTACACCGCCCGGCGCAATCCGAACCTGCTGATCCTGAGCGCCTCGTTGCTGGCCGGGCGTCCCGACATCGGCATCCTCGTGGTGGCGTGGTGGACGGCTGTGTGCCTGGTGATCCATGCGTTGCGCATCGTGCAGGCCGCCTGGGCGCGGCGGCGCGGGCCGCTGCGGTCGTGGTTGGCGGCGTGAACAACGAGCCGCTGCGCAGCCTCTTGGCCGAGGAGCTGCAGCGCGAGTTGCCCTCAGCGGTCACTGCACTGGCGGCGCAGCTGGCCCGGCGCGCCGACGGTGCAGCCGTGGCGGTGCTGTTCTACGGCTCCAACCTGCGCGATGCCCGGCTGGATGGCGTTCTCGACTTCTATGTGCTGCTCGATCGTGTCGGTGCGTGGCCGGGACCGCGGCTGGCCGCGGTCGCCAACCGGCTGTTGCCTCCCAACGTCGGCTACATCGAGGCCACGGTGGAGGGGCATTCCTTGCGCGCGAAGTACGCGCTGATCAGCCTGGCGCAATTTCGCCGGGGTGTGTCGGCTGACGCGTTCGACACCACGTTGTGGGCGCGCTTCTCGCAGCCCAGCTGCTGCGCCTGGGCGCGCAGCGATGCCGATCGCGAGGCAGCGGCCGACGCGGTGCGACAGGCGGTGATCACCGCTGCACGCTGGGCCGCCGACCTGGGCCCGACGCACGGCGATGCGCTGTCGTACTGGCGGGCCTTGTTTGCCCACACCTACGCCGCCGAGCTGCGTGTGGAAAAGGGCGCGCGCGGCGACGATCTGGTGGCCCGCGATGCCGAACGGTACGCACGCCTGTTGCCCGAGGCCTGGCGTGCCGCAGGGATGGCCTTCGATGTCAACGCGGCGGGGCAGTTCGCGCCGCGTCTGACACCGGCTTCACGCGCTGCTGCCGGGCGTCGTTGGGCCGTGCGGCGGCGCCTGGGCAAGCCGCTGAACATCGCGCGTCTGCTGAAGGCTGCATTCACCTTCGATGGCGCGATGGATTACGCGATGTGGAAAGTCGAGCGCCATTCAGGCGTGCGACTGGAAATCACCGACTGGCAGCGGCGTCACCCGCTGCTGGCCGCGCCAGGCATCTACTGGCGCCTGCGCGAGCGCAACGTATGGAGACGCAGCGGTTGACCAGGCAGCTCAGTGATCGTGCAGCCGGCGCGCCCGCTGCGGATGCGGAGTCGGATGGGTCACGACTTGCGTGGTGGTGCAAGACCGAAGACCTCCGGCTCGCCAGCGTTCGCATGCGCACCGCCCTGCTGATGCCGATGCTGTCGCAACAGGGCATTCCATCCGAGTGGTTCCGCCAGAAGAACCTCCTGCACTACCGCTGCATCGTGGTGAGGAAGCGCTACGACGATGCCACGCTGCATCTGCTGCACCGCTTCAAGCAACAGGGCGGCCGGCTCGTGCTGGACCTCTGCGACAACGACTTCACGCCCAAGTCCCCGCAGCCCAAGCATCTCCGTGAAGTCGAGAACCTGCGTCAGCTGGCGGCATGGGCCGATGTCATCGTGGCGTCGTCCGAGCCACTGGCGCAAATCGTCGCGCGAGAGTGTCCTGCTGCCAGCAGTGCGATGGTGATCGGCGAGGTTCCGGACGATCCGTCGATCGCCGACGTCTCTCTCGTGGCGCGCGCCTGGGGCCGCTGGACGCTGGCCCGTGAACAGGCCTGCCTGGACCGGAGAGCGCCGGCTGGCGTCACCCGGCTCGTGTGGTTCGGGATCGCGAACAAGCGGCACCAACCCAACTCGGGCATGGGCGAGTTGGCAGGCATCGTCCCGATGCTGGTGGCGCTGAACCGCACGTTCCCGCTGCACCTGACCGTGATCAGCGACAACGCCCGGCGATTCCGGGAGGACATTGCGCCGCAGATGCCATCGAGCCGCTACGTGTCTTGGCGGCCATCGACCATCGAGGCCCTGTTGCGGTGGCAGCACATCGCGCTCATTCCATCGAGTCCCGAGGCCTCGGCCGCCTGCAAGAGCGACAACCGGGTCGTGACCGCTCTGCGCGCTGGCCTGGCCGTGGTGGCCGATCCGGTTCCGAGTTACCTGCCCTTCGACGAGGTCATCCGGCTCGGCCCGATGGAAGCAGGTCTGCGCCATTACCTGGCGCATCCGGAACAGCGCATCGCCGACGCCGCCCGGGGGCAGTCCCGGGTGACGCATTCGGGACAGGCCCAGCGTGTGCTGGCGCAGTGGATCGAGGCGTGCGGCCTCTGAGAGGCCAGCGGCGGCACCCACCAGGTTGGATCAACGTGCAGAAGCCGCGGGGCAGGGCGACGCACGGCCGCTGAGGAAATCCACGATGGCATCGGCGCCGCGTGCTGCAGAGGCCTCGCCCGGCATGATGCCGAAGGTCTCTTCTGCATACTGTCGCTGAACGGGCAAATAATCTGCATGGGTGGAGAAAGCCGCCTGAATCTCTTCGTTAAACCTATCGAGTCCGTCGATGACGGGCCCCAATCTCCAGAATTCATAATCTGGATTACCTCGCCAGTTCGTGCAGTGAGCATCGAGAAACAGGCAAGGCCGCGGGCGCGTGACGAATTCAGCGACCTGACTGCTCACGTCGCCTAGATACATGTCTGCCGCATTGATGTAAGTCATGTCAGTGCTGCATTCGCTGCCCAGATCAATGTGTATATGCGGCAATCGGCGGTAGGTTTCGAAGGTTTTGTATTTGGCATCGCCGGGCGGGTCGAATAACCGAACATGCGGAGCGAAAATCAAATTGTATTGATCGGTACTCGCGAAGAAATTCAATACATCAAGCCCGTGACGATTCCAGGACGACAGGAAATCCTGGAAATGAGGGTTGTAAAGCACCGTGGGCCGGGCATTTTCAAATAGCGAATTCCTGGTGTGGGCCGGCTCCATCCAATCGAATTTGGCATAAACCCCACTCACGTAGTCTCCGGCGCGGATCAAGCCGGCCGCCAGAAGTCTGCGTTCGATCTTCCGGCCAGCGACCAGCACGAAGTCGAACTGATGAACATCGTCTGCAAACCCGACAGCGCGATCGCCGGCGCCGTGACGAGTCCAGATCAATCGCGTGCTGCCGAGACCCAGCTGACGCATGAACAGTGACGTGCGCTCCGGCACCACGATTGCATCGAAAGAACGCAGGTAGCCGAGGTTCTTGGCCATCATCGTCTTCTTGCCGGGGTTCGCCCTCAGCCACGGCCGCGACAAGGTATCGACATGCACTGAGGCCTCGGGTGCGTGCTTTGCCAGCAGGGCCCTGATGAAGTCGCGATGTGCCGGTGCCGCTGCTGCCACATGCACGTCGACATCGGGATGCCGCAAGGCCATCTCGGCCGCGATCGGCAGCGAGTGAAGCACCTGGTGCCACTGTGCGAAGTACGGAAAGACAACTCTCATGCGGTTCTGTTCTGCAGCAACATCCCTGGTTCCCTTCAACCCGGTTCTCAGTTGGCCATGTGCCGATGGTGTGGTCCACCTCCTCTCTGGCGCACGCCTTGAATTTCACCACCGACTCTGCCACGCGCACGGCGCTCTGCCGCAGCCTGCTTCGTGCGTCGGATACCAGGGCAGAGCTCACCGCTTGCAAGTTCACCACTTGCCAGGGTGACAATCGCACAGTGACTGGGTTGCACGCTGACGGGCCCGTCGCGGCGGTTCCGGTGTCGAACTGCACGTCTTATGGCCGGGCCCTCGGGCTCGGTGTATTTGCCCTCTGAATCCATGCGTCCTGTGTCCCCTCGCCTCGTCTACGTCTCCGCCTCGACCTTGCCCTCCGGCGAAGCCAATGCAGTGCACGTGGCGCAGATGTGCGATGCCTTTGCAGCAGTCGGGATGCCGGTGGAATTGCGCGGCAAGCCCGGCAGCGGAGCCTCGGTGGCAGCGCATTACGGCTTGCGTCACCGCTTTCCCATCCACCTGCCGTCATGGCTGGGCAGTGCCCTTTGGACGATCGGTCGCAGCCTCCATCGCCGCACCGGGCGCGCCTCAGGGGTGCTGTACTACGGGCGCAACCTGCCCGAGATCTCGCGGCTTGCGGGCTGGGGCTACCCAGTCGGTTTCGAGTTGCACCACCCGCCGCGCAGCGCGAGCAAGTTGGCCAGGCTTCGGCGCATCATCGAAGCGCCCACCCTGCGGGGCCTGGTCGTGACCACCGAGAGCCTGCGGGTGGAATTGCTGGCGCGCTTTCCGGCGCTGGATCCATCGCGCATCCTGGTCGCGCACGACGGTGTGCGTGCCGACCGCATCGTGGCGCCCCGGCTGCACGAGGCCACGCCCGTGCGTGCGGTCTACTGCGGCAGTTTTCACCAGGGCAAAGGGGTCGAGACCTTGATCGCGGCGGCGGCGATGGTGCCCGACGTAGCGTTCGACGTGATCGGTGGAACGCCTGCGCAGGTGCAGGCGATGCGGGCGTTGGCGCCACCCAATGTGCGGTTCCTGGGCTCCCTGCCCTACGAAGAAAGTCAGCGCCTGCTGCCCGACTACGACATCGCACTGGCGCCGTATGGTTCGGTGGTGCGTGGCGTGCGCACGCCCAAGCATGAGAGTCTGGCTGCCTGGATGTCACCCCTGAAGCTGTTCGAGTACATGGGCGCCGGCCTGCCCATCGTCACCTCGGAACTGCCAGTGCTCACCGAAATCCTCAGCCACGGCACCACCGCGCTGATGGTCAGCCCCGATGACCCTGCGGCGCACGCCGCGGCCATCCGCACCTTGGCTGCCGACAGCGCGCTGCGGTTGCGGCTCGCACAGGCCGCGCAGCAGACCTTGCGTGCCTACACCTGGGAGAACCGCGCGGCGCGGATCCTCGACTTCCTGGGGGCGCGTCGCCCCACGCCTTGATGGCGGCGTGCGCTCAATCCGGCGCGTGCGGCGCGACGTGTGCGCGAATCATGTCGCAGACCTCTCGCACCGCGCCGGCACCGCCCGATGCGCTGCAGACGTAGCCGACCGCGCGTCGCACTGCGGGCACGGCATCGGCAGGGCAGCACGACACGGCGACAGCACTCAGGCCCTGCAGATCGTTCAGGTCATCGCCGATATACGCGGTTTGCGCGAGCGGTATTTGCCACAGCGAGCCGTGTTCGTGCAGCCAGGCGAGCTTGTCTTTCACGCCCGGGAAATAGTCGGTGATGCCGAGCTTGCGCATGCGCGCTGCCACCACGGCGCTGTTCTCTGCCGTCACGACGCACACCCGAACCCCGGCGTCGCGCAGCATCAGCATGCCTTTGGCATCGCGCGTGTCGAACTTCTTGAGCGCCTCGCCATTGCCGTCGTAGTACATGCCGCCATCGGTCAGGGTGCCGTCCACGTCCACGATCAACAGGCGGATGCTGTCGAGCGCTGCCGGCGAGCGCTGCCGCAGCAAGCCCTCGATCAGCGGCCAGTCTGCGGGCTCGTCCAGTTCGGCGGCACAGGTTTCGTCCATCACATGCACGCCGATGCGACCACCCAGGCGCACGCCGGTGGCATCGAACAGCGCACGGCGGGTGTAATAGAAGGCGCCGTTCTCCATCACCGAGCCGGCGAAATCCTGGCGGCGTGGCCGCTGTGCCGGGTCGTAGTTCAGCGGTTGCCCGTCGTGGCGCCAGAAAAACCGCTTCACCTCCACACCGGTGAGCAACGAATCCAGGCCTTCCTGCTCGAAGCGCGCGCGCGCCGCACGAAAGTCGTCGGCGCGCGTGAGCGGTGAGGTGGCCTGGATCAGGGCCAGCACATCGCAGTCGATGCGCGCTGCCAGCTCACGCATCACCGATTCGCTGCTCGCGGTGTCGGTGGCGTTTTCAGGCGCCCGGTCGATGACTTCGATGCGCGCACCGAAGCGTGCCCGCGCGTCGTCTCTGATCGCGGCCGAATCGGACGCCACGTAGATGGCGTCGAAGCAATCAGAAGCCAGGGCCGCTTCCAGGCTCCAGGCGTACAGCGGACGCCCGGCCATCGGGCGCAGGTTCTTGCCTGGAATCGACTTCGAGCCGCCGCGCAGCGGCAGCAGCGCCACCCAGCGCATCAGCGCAGATGGACGCCGGGCAGCCGCTTGAGCTTGGCGCGCTGCGGGGCTTCGATGTCGAGGATGTCGCTCGGCTTGTCCGTCAACGCGCTGGCCACCGCGCGCAGATCACGCACCAGCTTGCGCAAGCCATCGGGCTCCAGCGAGGCCGAGTGGTCGGTTCCTTTCCAGGTGCGGTCGAGCGTGAAATGCCGCTCCACCCAGTTGGCACCCAACGTCAACGCGGCGATGTCGACTGCGATGCCCAGGTGGTGCCCCGAGAAGCCGATGTCCTGAACGCGGTGGGCGTACAGATCGCGCAAGCGCGCGACCTCGAGCAGACACACCTGATCGAACGGCACCGGGTAGCCGGAGGTGCAGGCATACAGCACCACACGGTTCTGCACGCCCAGCCGCTCGAACAGCGACACGATGCTTTCCTGCTCGTCGCGCGTGGTCATGCCCAGCGAGAGATGGATCTCGCCTTCGTACTCGCGGGCCATCAGGTCCAGCATCTCGAAGTGCAGGTTGCAGGCCGAGGGCACCTTCAGCATCGGCGGGTTCAGGGAGATCATTTCCTGGGCCGATGTCATGTCCCACACCGAAGTCGAGTACCCGATGCCGAACTCTTCGCACCAGCGTTGGATTCGACGATGTTGATCGACATCGAACTCGAGGAATTCGCGGTGGGCGCCGTAAGTGTCGCCGTAGCTGTGGACGGGATTGGGGTGCGGTGCGCTGTACTCCTCCGGCGTCAGCAACTCGCGGTTGCAGCGCTTTTGAAACTTGACGAAGTCGGCCTTGGCAAAGCGCGCTGCCGATTCGATCAGGTCGCGAGCAATGCCCATGTCGCCTTTGTGATTGCAGCCGATTTCAGCGATGACGCGGGGGAGTGGGCGATGGCTCACAACTTGGCTCCTTGGTGATGAACGCGGGTGCTTGGCGAACGGGCCGCCATGCCCTGGGTGTGTTCGAGGCGGGACGCGGCTTCGAGATCGCGGATGTGAAAAACGTACGGTGAATGGGCCACCGCGCGCACGCTGCCGAAGCGGCCCAGCTCGTTGCCAAACCGCGCGATGCGGGCGTTCAGCTCGGCCACGGTCACGCCGGGGAATCGGTGCGCATGGTGGGCCGCGCTGTTGCGATGCTGTGGGCGCCGGCTGTTGATGCGTTTGACGAGGGTTCGCAGGCGAGACCCCAGCCAGGTCTTCATCCAGGGCCACGCTGCGGGGCGCGGCGGCGCGCGGTCGGCATAGCCATGGGCGATCAACACGTCGAGCACCCGATCGCAGGCCAGAGGGCCCTGGGTGGCGGCCAGATGGCGGCTGAACAGCCGCTCGCGCGTGGCGGCATCGACCGTGCCACGACGGCCGTCGAGCACCTCGGCCAGCACCTCGCGCACTTCCAGGGGAGTGCGCGCGCAATGGCTCAATCCGTTGGGCAGGTGGTAGTCGTAGATGTCGGAGGTGACGGGCATGTAGCTCACGGCCGGCGTGCCCAGCACGCTCGCCTCGACGGCGGTCGTGCAGCCGTTGTGCAGCAGCGTGCGTGCTGCCATCAGCCACGGCACCACATTGCCTTCGTGGGCGACCTCGATCTGTGGGCTGTCCGCGAAGAGATGCCGCCACACCTCGTGGTTCTCTGAAGGGTGAGGTCGCAACACGATGCGGTGGTCCGGGAACCAACTGGTCAGCATGGGCAGCAGGGTGCGGAAGTGATCGCAGATGGTCTGCTGGTGGGCGGCCATGCCGAGCGCGAACTCCAAGCTCATGCCCTTGCCCGTGAGGCCGACCTGAGGCCGGCCCCTGAGATCGTGCTGGATCAGATTCTGTGCGGGGACGAAATTGTTGACGAACGAGAAATTGGTGTTGATGAGGATGAAGTCGCCGTAACGCTGCCGGATGGCGGCCACCTCGGGCGCGAAATAGCCGCGCAGTTCAGGACGCAGCAGGTCGATGCGTGGGTTGCCTGTCACATGCACCGGCGCGCCGCTGTAGCCAGGGTAGCTGGCGAAGAACTCGGCATCGTCCGCGCCCCAGGCGAACAGGCGGTCGATGACCTTGAAGGTCTCTTCCGAATAGCGCCAGTCGTAGTACTCGGGCGAGTCGTAGCGAACCAGGCTCTCTTCGTCCCAGGCGACGATGTCATGTCCGAACCCGTGGATCAGGTTCAAGGAGCGCTTGCTCAGTGCGCGCATGCTCTTGGCGAGGAACAGGCCGCGCGGCAGTGAGGGCATCACGAAATTGACGTAGGAGCGCGAGCCCAGCACCACAGGGAAGCCCCGCTCGGCCGCCGCGCACGCCAGCAGCAGCTTGGCATCGAGTTCGCGAACCTGGTTTTCAACCGGAATGATGAAACTGGAGGGGCTGATCGTCATGAACGGATGGAGCAACTGTCTGCGTGGCCTCAGGGTGCGTGCGCCACGCACCGAGGAAGCGCCTGCGTCGTCGTCAACGGACGATCAGCAGTGTCAACGCGCTCCTGTCTACATGTAACCAATGATAACGACGCGGGGCTTGCGAACCCGAATGCAGCGCGCAAATAGTGGTGTCGCTGTGGTGATTTCTACAACCAGGCGTGGGCCCGGTACCAGGCCACCGCGTCGGCAAAACCAATGTCCAGATCGAAGCGCGGAGCCCAATCCGGGGCCGTGGCCAATTCGCTGGCAGACACCGACCAGTCTTCATGCCGCAGCTCGCGCAGCTTCTGCGAGTTGAGCATGTTCGCCACACCCAGCCTGCGGCCCGCATCGCCCACCAGTGCCACGGCGCGCAGCAGCGCCTGCGGCGCGCGCACCAGCCGCGCACGCTCGTTGCCGACCGCGTGGGCAGCCGCATTCAGCACCTCGTCCCAGCGGTAGCCCTCGGGACGTGCATCGGCAGCCGTCAGCACCTGCCCGCTCGGCGGCAGGGCGGCCAGGCGCTCGATCAGGCGCACCAGATCGTCGACATGGATCATCGCCGCGCGTGCACTCGCCGAGCCGAGCAACGGCACCAGACGTTGCCGGGCCAGCTGAAAGAAAACCAGCGTCTCGCGGTCGCCGGGGCCATACACCGCGGGCGGTCGCAGCACCGTCACGTGCTCGCCCAGCATCGCGCGGGCCACATCCTCGCCCGCGCGCTTGCTGGCGGCGTAATCGGACAGCAGCGGCTCGCGTGCCGCGAGGCTCGAGACGTGCAGGAAGTGCGCGGTCGGGGCCAGGCGCTGCACGGTCGCGGCAAGTGCCTGTGTCCCGTCGTGGTTGCCCTTGAAGAATTCGGCCCGGCTTGCCGCCTTGATGAGGCCAGCGACATGAATCACCACGCCGGCGCCCTCGACCAATCGCTCCAGTGCGGGCGCATCGGCCAGGGATCCGGCCACCACCGCGGCCCCGCGATTCCGCCACTCGCTGATGCTGGGCTCGCTGCGCAGCAGCAGCCGCACCGGCCAGCCCCGGCTGATGAGCATGTTGACCAGATGGCGGCCGATGAATCCGCTGGCACCGGTCACGGCGGCCAGCGGCGCAGCGCTTGGCGTCGTTGCAAACAGGGGTGGTCTGGAGAGCGGCGTATCAGTCATCGAATGCGAAGCGTGAGGGCAGGGCGACAGCAGCGTGGCAGCCGGCAATGGCACAGGCTGCCTCGATAGAATAAGGTCGTTCGCCGTCGGGCGGTCGGTGCGTTGGCCCACCCCGCAACGGTCGGCGTGGCCAGGGAGCTCGCTGCGTTGACCTCGGCCGTCAGCGCCCATGGCGATCCGGCAGATCACCGGCTCACGGTGTCATGACTGGAGGCTTTGGATGACCGACGCAACGGTACTTGCGCATCACAACCAACCGACATTGCAGGCCATGCCGTTTGCGCATGGGCTGGACCGTCCCTGCCTGAGCGACGAGCACTACGCGGCGTTGGTGCAAACCTTCCCGGCGTTGAATCTGTTCGCGCCGGATGCCGCCCGCCGCGACAACGCGGTGCTGCGCATCGACTCGTCGCGTGTGCTCTCGGAGCCGGCGTTCTCCGGCCCGTGGAAGCGCTTCGTCGCAGACCACACGTCGCAGACGTTCTGGGGGCAGATCGTGAGTCGGTTCGGTGCCGACATCCGCCGCCTGTATCCGCGCATCGAGTCCATCGTGGGACGCCCGCTCGACCAATGGACGGCCGTGCGACGAGGCGCGGGCGCAACGGGCGATGTCACGCTCGAGTGCCAGATCGTCGTCAACACACCCGTCATGGCGCAGGCCTCCGCCGTCAAGGCCCCGCACGTGGACCATGTCACCAAGCTCTGGACGGGTCTGTTGTACCTGCGCGATCCTGCAGACGATTCCCGCGGTGGCGATCTCCAGCTCTATGGTTCGCCGCGCCCGGTGCGATTCGATGCGCACCAGGCCGCTCGCCGTGATGTCGCTGTCGAGAGCCAGGTGGCTTACCAACCCAATTCGTTCGTCGGTTTCGTCAACGGCCCGCACGCGGTTCATTCGGTCAGCCCGCGCGCGCCGACGCCGCATGTGCGCCGCTACGTTGATTTCGTCGTGGAGATGGATCGGCCGGTGTTTCGATTGCCGCAAATGAACCCTGCGCGCCGGCTCTGGTTTCGGCTGTTCCAGCGGGAGCAAAGTCGATGACCGGTCTGGGCGGAGGGAAAACGGTGCCATCCACCCCGATGCATCAGCGTCAGCCTACGGCCGACGGCGCGCCGAAGGCTTCGGTGCGCAACACGGTCTTCATTCACACCAACCCGAAGCAGGTGATCGGTGCGCTCGTGGCGCAGCACGCGCTGCGTCGCCACAGCGCCGCCCCGGAGCGCTTCGACGTGCGCATCCTGCAGACCACCGATTTCCCGGCGTTCCAGCGTTTCGAAGGACGCCGCTATCTGCGAGAAGGGCGTCAGGCGGTGTGGGTCAACGACGACCTGCAGTCATTCACGCCGCTGCGATTTGCCGTGCCCGAGGCGATGGGTTATGCCGGCCGTGCGGTGCTCATCGATCCCGACGTGTTCGCACTCGGCGACATCAACGAACTGCTGGAGCGCGACATGGGCGCTGCCGCGGTGATGGCGCGCCAGATGGACAGCGACTTTCGCCGTCCGTTGCACTACGCATCGAGCGTGATGCTGCTCGATTGCGCACGCCTGACGCACTGGCAGTGGGAGGCCGATTTCGAGCGGGTGTGTCGCAGCGAGCGCGACTACCGCGACTGGATGTGGCTGTTGCTCGAGCCGCCCGGCAGCGTGGCGCCACTGGAGCCGATCTGGAACGATTTCGACCGGCTGGCCGCAGACACCCGTCTGCTGCACAACACCCACCGCCGCACCCAGCCCTGGAAGACCGGGCTGCCGTCGGACTTCACGCCGCGCGGAACGACATGGCAGTCACGCCTGGGGATCTGGCTGCGTTCGATCAAGGGACGAGGGGCCGGCAGCTACAAGCGGCACCCCGATCCGGCACAGGAGCAGTTGTTCTTTCGCCTGCTCGGCGAGTGTCTGGACAATGGGGCGGTGTCCGCGGCGTTGCTGAAGGACGAAATCGCGCGCCAGCACATCCGAAGCGACGCATACGACTGCATTGCCCGGGCTCGCCAGCCTGCGGCCTGATCGCACGCAAGGCGTGCGGCCGCCGATCAGCCGTTGGCGATCGTCTGTGTGATGCGTGCGAGCGTTGCGCAGCGTTCGAGCGCGGCCACTTCTTGTGGCCGGCCGTCGGCACCGAACAAGCCGGCATCGGTGAGGGCGCGCTGCAGATGCCCGATGTCGCGCACCGCCGACAGCAGGCCGCGATCGACCGCCCACTCATAGACCCGCGCCACTGCTGAGGCCGGCTGTCGCTCGGCCGCCGCGCGCCAGGCCGAGGCGAATCGCCATCGCCAGTGCGGGCGCGCTGGCAGCGTGAACGGCGTGACCGTGCGGCCGCTGAGCAGCGCTTCGGTCAGCATCGAGGCGCTGTCGGTCGTGACGATGAATCGGTCGGCCTCCCGCAGCAGTGGGCGGTAGAGGTTTTCGCCATGCCCCCAGCGCGAGACATGCGCGGGACCATGCAGGGTCGCTTCGATGATGGCCATGGCCGAATCCTGGGTCCGAGGGCTCCCCAGGACCCAGGCGCTGCCACCGGTCTCACGCACCTTGTCATTCACCGTGTGCGCCAGCAAACGTGCGCTGGTCTTGTTGAGCACATAAGGGCGGCTGTTCCCTCCCACCAGCACCACCGTCCACGGGCGCGGCATGCTCGCTGCCCGGTCGGCCAGTGATGCCGCAGAGGCATCATCTTGCGCGGGCAGCACGAAGGGCATCAGGTTGGTGAGCACATTGGCGCGGCGCGGCACAGCGTATTGCGGGGTGGTGACGATCAGGTCGAACCAGGCCAGTGGCGCCCAAGGACGGTTGACGTGGATCAGCCGCGTCTGCCCGCCCGATTGCTTGCGTATCCAGCGGGCTGCCGGCACGGACCTGCGGCCAGCGGCCAGCACTGCCTGCGGCCACGGCGGTTGCAACGCACACTCGGTGCGCCAGCTCAGACGGCCGGTGCCCAGCAGCAGCGGTGGCAAGCGGGCGGCCCGGTTGAAGTACAGCGGGATGACCCGGTATGGCCGCTTCATCGCCTCGGCGATGGCCAGCAACTGCTGGTTGTCGCCATGCTTGGCACCCAGCAAGACCCAGACCGGTACAGTGTTCAGCTCGGATGGCATAAGACTCGCGGGCCCTGGCGTTCAGTCCAGCATTCGACCTCACTCACCTGTTGCGGACATTAAGTGTCAACGCGATGGATGACACGCTGTGTGTCGGCAGCCACCATCGGAAACTTGCTCCAGCGCCGGTGATGCCAGCTCCACAGCTCCGGGTGCTGCAGCACCTGCGCTTCGGTCAGGCGGGTCAGGAAGTCCACATCGGCCTCCAGCGTCCCCTGTCCGATCGTCAGGGGGGGCTGGATTTCGAATCGCCACACTGGCGAGGCCGCCACCGCCACCATGGGCAGCACCGGTGACCGCGACACCCTCGCCAGTTGCGCGGGGCCGGCCGGCATCGGCACGTCCTTGCCCAGGAAGCGCTGCATCGTGCCGTCGCCGGCCTTTTTCAGGCCCTGGTCCATCATCAGGAACAGCACCCGGCCTTGCTTCAGCGCGGCCAGCATCTGGCCGTAGGCGCGGATGCCGCTGTTGGCGAGGATGGCCTGGATGCCGTACTGCTCCAGGCCATCCTGGAAAAACCCGTCCGACATCATGCGCGCCTTGCGGTACAGCAACGACACCGGCCAGCCGGACTGTGCCACCCGCACCATCGCGAGGCTGGCGTTGCCCATGTGGGTGGCCAGCACGATGGCGCCGCGGCCCTGGCTCATTGCCGTGCGCAGATGATCCAGGCCATCGAGCTGGCAGTGGGCGGCCAGCGTGTCTTCGTCCTGGCGCTGGTCGAACATCGCCATGATCTCCATCAGGGCGCCGTTGTTCACCCGGTAGGCTTCCCGCAGCAGCGGGCGCACCGACGGGTCATGGGGCGGTCGCCCCAGCACCTGAGCGATCTCGCGTTGCAGCCGCCGGCGCTGCGACCCGCCGAACCAGAACTGCATCTCACCCAGCCAACTGCCCAGGGTGCGTGCATGCCGGAAGCCGACGACGCGCAGCAGCGAGCGCAGGCCGAGAAACATCGCACGGCGACGCCGGCGTCGCAGGTTCCGAGCCCAGTCCATTCAGCCGTGCACCGCGATCGGGCTGGGGTCGACCTGCTTGTGCAGGGTGCTGAGCTGCCCGTCGGCCAGTCGGTACACGCGGTCGGCGGCCTGGATCAGCAGGTCCTGGTGCGCCACGGCCAGGATCGTCAACTGGCCCCGCAGGTGCTTGACGGCCTCGATCACCGCGGCCTGCGCCTCCGCGTCGAGGTGGCTGGTGGCCTCATCGAGGATCAGCAGCCGCGGTTCATGCACCAGCGCGCGGGCGATGGCCAGACGCTGCCGCTGCCCCCCGGACAAGCGCGAACCCCCTTCGCCGACCCGGGTCTGCAGCCCGTCAGGCATGGCCTCCACGAAGCTGAGGGCGTCGGCTGCGCGCAGTGCCGTGCTGATCTGCTCATCGCTGACGCCCACCTCGCCCAGCGTCACGTTGTAGGCCACCGACTCATCGACCATCACCGATTCCTGAGGCACGTAGCCGATCTGACGCCGCCACTGGCGCAGATCCAGCGCACCGAGCTCCACGCCGTCGACGAGGATGCGACCACCGGTCGGCCTGAGCAGACCGACGACCAGATCCAGCAGCGTGGTCTTGCCCGCACCCGACGGACCGATGATCACCGTCAGCTGCTGTGCTGGCACGGTGAAGGTGCCGTGCTCGACGATCGCGCGGCGCTCGCCATGGCTGAAGCTCACGTCATCGAAATGAATGCCTTCGACCAGGGCCACCCGTTGATCCCCCCCTGGGGCTTCGACCTCGGCGCGGGCCACGTTGATGTGCTCCATCACCGACCAGTACGCGCTTTCACGCAGCACGATCTGCTGGTAGGCGCGCTGGGCCTTCGACAGGTAGCTCACGGTGCGGGCGAGCAGGAACACCATCACCAGCACCTCCGCCAGTGGCATGTTCAGCACGACCAAGCTGAAGAAAAAGCCGATGCCCACCAGGATGGCGAGCAACGGCTCCTGCAGCGCGCTCATCGCCTCGCGGCTGATCACCTGGCGGCGCAGCGCCCGGCGTAAGGCGCGTGTCTGGTCTGACAGCAGCGCATCGACATGGTCCTCGCGGGCCATCGCCTTCAGCGCCTTGGCGGCAGCCATCTGCCCGCCCATGACCGAGAGCAACGATCTCAGCAGCACGGTCTGATGCCGGCCCGCTTTCAGCGAGCTGCGCACCAGCGTGTGCAGCGACGCCAGCAGCAGGGCTCCCGCGATGACGGCGGCGACGCCGGCCTGCCACGAAATCGACAGCGCGACGCCGAGAAAGATCACGCCATTGAGGACCATGGCTGCCATCTCGGCGCTGTGCTGGAATGCCTCGGAGGCGCGCTGTGCTTCGCTGGCGACAGCGTTGGTCAGGCGACCCACCGACTGGTCCAGGTAGTGGGTCCAGCGTGCCGACATCACCGAGCGGATCAGTGCCAGCCGCAGGTCGGTGGCGATGTTGGCCACCGTGTAGCCGACCTGCCGATTGGCGACCAGCGACAACACCGCCTTCAGGGCGATCAGCACGGTCGACAGCGTCAGCAGCACGACCGTGGTGGGCTGCAGTCCGAAGAACTGCGTGACCTGCACTGCGACCTTCTCCGGCATCGATGGCGTGTGCGCACCGGTGTTCGTGGCGAACGACAACATGGACAGCAGCATCGACATGCCCAGGCTGTCCGTCAGTCCGGCCACGAAGACCGCCAGCAGCGCCGCGGCACTGCGGCCCGGGTAGGCGCGGATGAACGCACCGATCATCTGCGGCGCGCGACTGGGCTGCGGCTTGGTCTGCTTTTTTTTCTTGCTCATGGCCGGATGAAGCGCAGCCGCGGGCCTGCGCTGAGGGTCACGGACCGGGTGGGGTCGGCATCGAAGGCTTCGCCGTCCAGCATGTAGCTGGTCAGGCCGCCGATCTGCACCTGCTCGCAGCGCCCGCTGAGGTAACCGTTGTCGGCATTCATCGCCGGCGTGTAGCGACCGGTCAACAGGCGTGGCAGTGTGCGCCAGAAGTGCGGTGCGGATCGGCTGACGGAAGTCAGGCGAACCTCGCCCTGGCCGCGCGGTGCATACGGATCGAACAGCCCGGTGCGGTGCAGCAGTGTCGTCGCCAGCAGCAGCCGCACAGGACCGTTCTGTGCACCGCACGCTCCGGCATCGACCTGCAGGCTCGGGCAGCTCAGGCCCGCGCGCCCGAGCATCGCGCGCCCCGCCAGCCGCAGCAGATAGCCGATCGTGCTCAGGTCACCGTGCTGATCGAGATCGGCACGGTGCTGGTGGCATTCACGGATCACGCTGTCGATCAGTGCCGCGGAGAAGAAAAAGCCATGCCGTGTCGGGGCGCCGGCATGCCCGATGCGCAGCGCGCACCGCTCTTCCACGGCCGCGTCCCAGCGTTGTTCATGGGCACGCAGCAGCGCCCGCTTCAAGGTCGGCAAGGCCCGCCCACCGGGTACCAGGTCGGCTGCCGTCAGGTTCGTGCGCCCACCAGGCAGCACCAGCAGATCCGGCGTCCAGGCGCCGGCCGGCAGGTTCGACAACTGATCCACGATGGCACACACCGTGCCGTCGCCGGCGAGCAACATCACCTGGCGCTGACGCCGCATGAGGATGCCCGCGATGGCCGCGCGCGTGGCCTCCGGGCTGTCGACAGTGACCACCTCGGCGCCATGCGAGCGCGCCAGCGCCGTGGCCTGCGCAGCCAAGCCCCGCGAGGCACTGAAGCTGCGCGGGTTGACGATCAGGCACGGGGGCGTGCTTGCCGTGGCAACGATCGAGGAGTCCGGCGTTGCCAGCGCGGAGGCGCGCGCGTTCAAGAGCGCCCGGTGCCCGGCGACCAGGCCCGCATCGCCGACTGCCCGCGCGGCGTCTGCCGGGCCGACTGCCACAGCTCGCGGACGGCGCCGAAGTAGCTGTCGCGGTTGCAGCCCCGGTAGAGCGCGTCGGCCGGCAGGCCAGCCATCAGGCGCCGATGCGCCTCGCCCAGGTGGTGGTAGGGCAGGGCCGGGAACATGTGGTGCAGCGCGTGGTAACGCAGGCCGACGGGAAACATGAACACCGTCAGCCAAGTCTGCCCGGTGATGTTGATCGACTCGGCCACCTGCTCGGCCATCGTCATGCGCTCGCCGCCATTGACGTAGCGGTGCGCTGCCAGGTTGCGCACCCAGTTCAGCCCGAGCGTGAACGCCAGCAGCGCATAGCCCATGAAGAACTGCGTGACGCTGATCGAGCCCTGCCAGATCAGGAACGCGATCGTGGCCAGGTAGGCGAAGCACAGGGCCTCGACGATCAGCAGATGCCGCTCGTCACGCTTCGGGAAGCGCTTGGCGTAGTAAGGGTTCGACACCGCAGCGGAAACCCGGGTCAGCACCCATTCACGCAGGCCGCTGTGGAACCACGACAGCGGGCCCAGCACGCCGAAGCGCACGATCATGAACAGCGGCAGCAGCGGGGCCTGGCCGACGTATTTCAGTGTCTCGGTTTGCGGCGACGAGCCCAGCGGCAGGTATTCACCGTCGGCCGGGGTGCCGAACTGCAGGTGGTTGTGGTGCTCGATGTGGTTGCGGTACAGCACCCACGGCATCAGCAGCGGGATGCCCAGCAGCACGTTCCAGGCACGCTTGAAGCCGGTCATCTGCCCGCCTGGCATGTGGACGATCTCGTGAATGAATGTCCCCACGCGGAAGAACAGCACGCTGGCACCCACGAAGGCCACGATCTGCAAGGCACTCCAGGCCGGCGCGGTGAAATAAATGGCGGTCAACGCCCAGGCGAGCGTCGAACTCAGCAGCAGATCGGTCCAGTAGATCGCAGCGGAGCGGCGGAACAAGTCGCCGATCAGGCTGCGTGCCCGTTCCTGCCAGGCGGGGTCGAGTGCGACGCCTGGCGATGCGCTGACGACGGGCTCGTCGAGGGTGGCGGTAGCGGTCACGGTGAGGCAAAAAAAGGGCGATCCTCCAAGGATACCCGCTCGACCTCAGGTTCCGCGGTTCCGAGCCAGCGGCGGGTTCTTTGCGAAGTAGCGTTTGATGCCTGTGCACAACGCTTCGACCAGCCGCGCGCGGTAGCGCTCGTCGCGCAGCTTGGCTTCCTCGTCGGGATTGGAAATGAAGGCAGTCTCCACCAGGATCGACGGGATGTCCGGCGCCTTCAGCACCGCGAAGCCGGCCTGTTCGACGCTGGCCTTGTGCAGCCGCCCGACGCGGCCGATCTGGCCCAGCACCTCGCCGCCCAGGCGCAGGCTGTCCTTGATCTGCGCGGTGGTGCTCATGTCGAGCAGCGCGTGCATCACCGAGGTGTCTTTCACCTTGACGTTGATCCCGCCGACGGCATCGGCCAGGTTCTCGCGGTTGGCCATCCAGCGCGCGGCCGCGCTGCTGGCGCCGCCCTGACTCAGCGCAAACACCGAGGCGCCGCGCGCCTCCGGCGTGAAGAAGGCATCGGCATGGATTG
The DNA here is from genome assembly GCA_965229345.1 of Burkholderiaceae bacterium. Lineage (GTDB taxonomy): Bacteria > Pseudomonadota > Gammaproteobacteria > Burkholderiales > Burkholderiaceae_C > PBB1. The sequence continues at coordinate 3,260,715 of OZ245872.1, read as the reverse complement.
ATACGAACAGATCGGCTTGCACCCGGCGCGCCTTGCGCACCCGGTCCTGCAGCGGCACGAAGAAGTCGGCGTCGCGCGTCAGCATGGCGCGCATGCCGGGCACGGCGTTCAGCCGCTCGCGCAGCTGCAGCGCGACCGCCAGCGCCACGTCCTTCTCGCGCAGTCCGCTCGGGCCGATGGCGCCGGGGTCTTCGCCACCATGGCCGGGGTCGAGCGCGACGATCACCAGCCGGTTGGTGCGCTTGGATGATGGAGTGGCCGTATCGCCGGCCTCTGCGGCCGCCCGCGTCGGGCCGGGGTGCGAGGCAGCCGCTTCGGCCGTGGGCGGACGAGGCGTCACCGGGGCGCTGGCCCCGGGCCCCGGCGCCGTGGCGGGCCGATCGACCTGGCCGATGAACTCGCCCAGCGCATCGCGCACGGCCTGCGCCGCCTGCTGCTCGGCCTGTTCCCGTTCCTGCACCAGCGCAAGCAGCAGATCGGGCTCTTGTGTCGGGTAGAGATCGAACACCAGCCGATGCCGGTACGCCGCCACCGGGGCCAGCGAGAACAACTGCGGCTGGATGGATTGCTTCAGGTCGATCACCAGCCGCACCACGCGGGGCTGGTACTGCCCGACGCGCACACCGGCGATGAACGGGTCGTCGGCGCGCACCTGCCCGACCAGGTCCCGCAGCTGCGGGCTCAGGTCGAGCCCGTCGACATCGATCACCAGCCGTGGTGGGTTCTCGGCCAGGAAATGCTTGGCCGCCAGCGCGTTGTCGGACTCGATCGTGACCCGGGTGTAGTCCGCCGCTGGCCACACCCGCACGGCGACGATGGCGGCACCGCGCGCGAGATGCCGCGCACCCAGCGCCAGCACCAGCGTGCCCATGCGCGCCAGCGCCCGGCGACGAGCCGGGCATCGCAGGCGCGGCGCTGCTTTCATGGCAACAGCGTGAGGCCGAGTGGCGTCTCGGCCTGGAAGGTGACCTGCCGGCGGGTGTCGTCCTGATCGGCGGCTTCGTCCGATGCCGCATCGGTCATGGCGATCTCGATGCGCAGGTCGCTGGTGGGCAGCAGGCCGGCGGCGCGCTCCGGCCATTCGATCAGCTTCAACCCGGGGCTTGCGAAGATCTCGCGGAAACCGGCGTCCTCGAACTCCTGCGGATCCTCGAAACGATAGAAGTCGAAGTGCCAGATGGCCAGGCCGGGCAGGGCGTAGGGCTCCATCACCGCGTAGGTCGGGCTCTTGATCGGCCCACTGACACCGAGCGCGCGCAGCAGGTGGCGCACGAAGGAGGTCTTGCCTGCGCCCAGGTTGCCGTGCAGTTCGATGCAGGCATGTCGCAGCGAGGGGCGGCCCGCCAGTTCGTGGGCGGTGGCTGCGCAGCCGGCCTCGTCGGCCCAAAGCACAGTGCGGGTGGTGCGGGCTTCTAAGATCGGCATGCCGGCGTATGGCGGTGCTGTCGTTGGCGAGGAGAAGACAAAGGCATGTGGACTGCGGACCGTGTGGACCCGACGCTGTGGTGGCCGCGCATGCAAGCGTGGGCGACTGAGCTGGGATTTTCCCAGATCGGTGTGTCCGACGTCGATCTGAGCGCTGCAGAACCCGGCCTGCAGGCGTGGTTGTCCGAAGGCTGCCATGGCGCCATGGACTACATGGCGCGCCACGGCCTCAAGCGTGCCCGGCCGGCCGAGCTGGTGCCCGGCACTTTGCGGGTGCTGACTGCGCGCATGAATTACCTGCCGGCTGCGACGCCGGAGACGACCGGTGATTGGCAGGCCATCGAATGGCAACGGCTGGGGGCGCCTGAGCAAGCCACCGTCTCGGTCTATGCCCGGGGCCGCGATTACCACAAGGTGCTGCGCCAGCGCCTGCAGGCGCTGGCCGATCGCATCGCCAGCGCGATCGGCCCGTTTGGCTACCGCGTGTTCACCGATTCGGCGCCGGTGCTCGAGGTGGAGCTCGCCACCCGCAGCGGGCCCGGCTGGCGTGGCAAGCACACCCTGGCGCTGCACCGCGACGCGGGATCGATGTTTTTCCTTGGCGAGATCTACCTCGACTTTCCGCTGGCGGTGACCGAGCCGGTGGCCGCCCACTGCGGCAGCTGCAGCGCCTGCATCGACATCTGCCCCACCCAGGCCATCGTCGCTCCGTACCGGCTCGACGCGCGCCGCTGCATCAGCTACCTGACGATCGAACACCCGGGCCCGATCCCGCTCGAGTTTCGCGCGCCGATGGGCAACCGCATCTACGGCTGCGACGACTGCCAGCTGGTGTGCCCGTGGAACAAGTACGCGCAGCGCAATGCGCTGCCCGACTTCGATGTGCGCCCGGCGCTGGCCAACCCGAGCCTGCTCGAACTGTGGGCCTGGACCGAAGCCGATTTCCTGCACCACACCGAAGGCAGTGCGATCCGCCGCATCGGCCACGAGCGCTGGCAACGCAATCTCGCGGTGGCGATGGGCAATGCGTTGCGAACATCGCCCGATGCCGCCTGGGGTGCCGCACTGCGAGCGGCCTTGGTGTCAGCGCGAGACGGTGCCAGCGACCTGGTGCGCGAGCACATCGACTGGGCGCTCGCCGCCTGATTCACCCGCCTGCGCCGATCGCCAGCCAGAGCGGCACGCTGACCATCCCGAGCAGCGTCGACAACGTCACCAGGCCGGCCACGAACGGGCCGTTTCCACCCATGCGCACGGCCAGCACATAGGCGCTCGACGCGGTGGGAAGGGCCGCGAACGCCAGCACGACCGTGCGCTGTGTGGGTGTGAGCGTCAGCAGCGATGCCAGTCCCCACGCGATCAAGGGCAGGACCCCGTGGCGGATGGTCATCAATGTTGCTGCCAGCTTGGGGGCAGCTTTGAGGCCACCGAGTTTCAGGCCCGCGCCGACGGCCATCAGTCCCAGCGGGATTGCCGCCAGACCCATGCGGTGCAGCGTGGCGCCGACGACATCGGGCAGGTGCCACTGGGCGACATTGAACAGCAGCCCGCCCAGCGTGCTCACGATCAGCGGGTTGCGCAGCAGCTCGCGGCCGAAGTGGTGCCTGCCGTGGCGCGCCAGCGGCCACACCGCGCCCACGTTGCACATCGGCACGCCGAGGGCGACCAGCAGCGCCATCGAGGTCAGCGCCTCGGCACCGCCCAGGCGTTCAGCCACCGCCAGTGCGATGAAGGAGTTGAAGCGAAACGCCGTTTGCGCACCCGAGGCATGCAGCCGCGCATCGACACCCGGCCACCACTTCAGCGCATACGCCAGCGCGACGCCGCACAGCAGCGTGCCCACCCCCACTGCCGCCAGGCTGGCGGTCTGCGCCGGATGCAGCGGGCTCCTCGTGATCGACACGAACAGCAGCACCGGGAACAGCAGGTAGTAGGTGAGCCGTTCGGCCGCGTCCCACACCGTCCGGTTCAGCGGCGTGTAGCGGCACAGCAGAAAACCGACCACGATCAACAGCAGATCGGGCACCAGCAACAGCGCATTCGACATAGCCACCAAGTGTGCCAGCGAGAATCACCGCATGAGTCCGCTACACGAGAGCGCTGCCGCGATCGACCGCTTCATCGATGCGCTGTGGATCGAGGACGGCTTGTCGGCCAACACCCTGGCCGCCTACCGGCGCGACCTGACGCTGTATGCGCACTGGCTCGCCGGCACACCGGCCGCGGCACTCAACGCCACCACCGAGCTGCACCTGCGCGACTACGCGGTGGCGCGCCACGCCGGCAGCAAGGCCAGCAGCACCAACCGACGCCTGACGGTGTTCAAGCGCTACTTCCGCTGGGCGCTGCGCGAACACCTGATCACCATCGACCCGACACTGAAACTGCTGGCCGCGAAGCAGCCGCTGCGCGTGCCCAAGATCCTGAGCGAAGCGCAGGTCGAGGCGCTGCTGGCCGCGCCCGACGTGGACACGCCGCTCGGCCTGCGCGACCGCACGATGCTCGAGCTGATGTACGCGAGCGGCTTGCGCGTGAGCGAGCTGGTCACGCTGAAGACAGTGCACCTGGGCCTGGTGGACGGTGCCCTGCGCATCACCGGCAAGGGCGCGAAAGAGCGGCTGGTGCCGTTCGGCGAGGAAGCGCGGGTGTGGCTGGTGCGCTACCTGGAAGCGGCGCGGGCCGACATCTTGAAGAAGCAAGTGAGCGACGCGCTGTTCGTCACCGCGCGCGGCGGGCCGATGACCCGGCAGATGTTCTGGCGCCTGATCAAGCAGCACGCGCTGCGCGGCGGGGTGCATGTGCCGCTGTCGCCGCACACGCTGCGCCACGCCTTCGCCACCCACCTGCTGAACCACGGCGCCGATCTGCGGGCGGTGCAGATGTTGCTAGGGCATACCGACATCTCGACGACGACGATCTACACCCACGTGGCGCGCGAACGTCTGAAAACGCTGCACGCGGCACACCATCCGCGCGGGTGATTTGGGCCCGCTGCGCGGCGTCACCGAGCTGAAAACCTGCACTCCTACAATCCGCCGCAACCCAGAAAGGTCCGCCTTCCATGAAAGTCACCGCGTCCAATTTCAAGGCTTATGACATCCGCGGCATCGTCGGCAAGACGGTCGATGAGACCTTTGCCGAGCACCTGGGCCGGGCCTTCGGCAGCGAGGCCGTCAAGGCCGGCGAGAAGGCGGTGGCGGTGGGGCGCGACGGGCGTTTGTCGGGGCCGGCGCTGGCCGCAGCGTTGATCCGCGGTCTGGCCTCTACCGGGCTCGATGTGGTCGATCTGGGCGCCGTCACCACGCCGATGCTGTATTACGTGGCCGCCACGCGCGGGCGCAAGGGCTGTCACAGCGGCATCATGGTCACCGGCAGCCACAACCCCAAGGACTACAACGGCTTCAAGATGGTGCTGGCCGGCCGCGCCATCTATGGCGACGAGATCCAGGCCCTGCGCGTGCGCATGGAAGCCGAACACTACGTGGTGAACCCTGGCCGCTCGGCGACGATGGACATCGTGCCCGAGTACAGCGCACGCATCACTGGCGACGCCAAGCTGAAGCGCCCGATGAAGATCGTGGTCGACTCGGGCAACGGCATCCCGGGCGCCTCGGCCCCGGGCATCCTGCGCGCGCTGGGCTGCGAGGTGACCGAGCTGTATTCCAAGGTCGATGGCGATTTCCCCAACCACCACCCCGACCCGAGCAAGCCCGAGAACCTGGCCGACCTGATCCGCACGGTGCAGACCACCGATGCCGAAATTGGCCTAGCCTTCGACGGCGACGGCGACCGTCTGGGCGTGGTCACCAAAGACGGCCACATCATCTACCCCGACCGCCAGCTGATGCTGTTCGCCAAAGACGTGCTCAGCCGCAACGCCGGCGCCACCATCATCTTCGACGTGAAGTGCACCCAGCGCCTGGCGCCGGTGATCCGCAAGGCAGGCGGCAAGCCGCTGATGTGGAAGACCGGCCACTCGCTGGTCAAGGCCAAGATGAAACAGGTGAAGGCGCCACTGGCCGGCGAGATGAGCGGCCACATCTTCTTCGGCGAGCGCTGGTACGGCTTCGACGACGCCACCTACACCGCCGCGCGGCTGCTCGAAATATTGAGCCGCAGCAAAGACCCCAGCAAGGTGCTCAACGCCCTGCCCACCAGCTTCAACACGCCCGAGCTGAACGTGCCCTGCGCTGAAGGCGAGCCGAAGGTGCTGGTGCAGAAGCTGCTGGAAACCGCCAAGTTTCCTGGTGCGCTCGAAGTCATCACCATCGACGGGTTGCGCGCTGAATACAAGGATGGTTTCGGCCTCATCCGCTCATCGAACACCACGCCGGTGCTGGTGCTGCGCTTCGAGGGCCACACCGAGAAGGCACTGCACCGCATCGAGGCCGACTTCATGGCCGCGCTGCTGGCCGTGAAGCCCGACGCCCAGATCGCCAAGGCGGCGCACTGACTCAGGCCCTCTGGCCCGGGGCTGCCCGCTGACCGTCGTGCAGCACCTGGCGCGCATCGCCTACGCCACGCTGCTGTGGCTGGCTGCCCCGGTTTATCTGCTGAAGCTGTGGCGGCGCGGGCGCGCCGAGCCCTTGTATCGCCACGCGATCGGCGAACGCTTTGGCTGGTATGGCCGCGATGCCGCCTCGTCGGGCTGGGTGTGGGTGCATGCGGTGTCGCTGGGCGAAACACGTGCCGCAGCTGCCCTGGTCGACGCCCTGCGAATACAGCGGCCCGCCATGCGCTTGCTGCTGACCCACGGCACCGCCACCGGCCGCACGGCGGGCGCCGCCTTGCTGCAAGCGGGTGACCGCCAGGTCTGGCTGCCGTTCGACACGCCGGGCGCGGTGTCGCGCTTCTTCAAGCACTTTCAGCCCGCCGTCGGTGTGCTGATGGAAACCGAGATCTGGCCCAACCTGCTGCATGCCGCGCAGCGCCGTGGCGTGCCGATGGTGCTGGCGAATGCGCGGCTGAGCGAACGCAGCGCGCGCAAGGCCGAGCGCTTGCAGGCGCTGTTCAAGCCGGCGGCGCGCAGCGTGGCACTGGTGCTGGCGCAAACGCCCGAAGACGCCGAGCGCCTGCGCGCCGTGGGCGCGCCGCGTGTGGAGGTGAGCGGCAACGTCAAGTTCGACATGACACCCGATGCCGCGCAGCTGGCGCGTGGCAAAGCGTGGCGACAAGCCATGGTCCGCCCAGTGGTGCTGGCCGCCAGCACGCGCGAAGGCGAAGAGGCCGCCTTGCTGCGCGCCTGGAACCTGATGCGCCAGCAGCAGCCCGCCACCGACCTGCACCCACGCCCGCTGCTGCTGATCGTGCCCCGCCACCCGCAGCGTTTCGACGAGGCGGCCGCGTTGATCGCCGGCAGCGGCCTCACCGCCGCACGCCGCAGCACCTGGGCCGATGCGCCACCGCCTGAAGCCATTCAGGCCGATGTGTGGCTGGGCGACTCCATCGGCGAAATGGCCGCCTATTTCAGCTGCGCGCAGGTGGCGTTGCTGGGCGGCAGCTTCGAGCCGCTGGGCGGCCAGAACCTGATCGAAGCCGCCGCCTGCGGCTGCCCGGTGCTGATGGGCCCGCACACCTACAACTTCGCCGATGCGGCCGCACTGGCGCAGCGCGAAGGCGCGGCGATGCGGGTGGATGACATTGACGCAGCAGTGCGTGCGGCGGTGGAGATGCTGGCTTTGTCAGGGCACGAGCAGCCCGACCTATCGACAGCGCCTGAAGCGCTACATCCAAGTGCTGATCGTGCTCTGGCGTTCGCGAGCCGACATCGCGGTGCGGCGCAACGCATGGCGCAGCAGATCAGCGCGTTGATCAAGACCGCTGCGAGACCCGGTTGAGGGGTCAGCGTGCAGCTCGCGTTGGCGCGCTGCACGCTGACAACAACCCCGATCTCAAGCCCAACTGGGCGCGATCACCGGATTCAAGGCTGCCGCGTAACTCGGCGGCAAGGTCGTCTGCCCCGCTGCGGGCGGTGCAAACGACGCCATCGCATTGACCAATTGCTGTACCTGTGACGCCATCAACGCTTGCCCGTCGGAGAGCCTGAAGCTTTCGATGCGGTTGCTCGGGCTGGCGTACCAGCCGTTGATCGTCAACCTGTCGGTCGTGCCGATCACCGACAGCTCCAGGTTGCTGCCGACCTGGCGCAACCAGATCTGGTCTTCGGTGGCGCCAGCCAGGATGTTGAGCCGGTCGGTTCCGCCACCATCGGTCACGGTGTCGGCCCCCTGAGTGCGACCCCACATATAGATGTCGTTCGATGTTGTCGAGGTGTCGTTCAGCGTGTCAGACCCGAGGCCGCCTCTGTAGGTGTCGTTGCCTTCACCGCCGGTCAGAACGTTGGCACCCGAGTTGCCGGTCAGTGTGTTGCTGAGTGAATTCCCGGTGCCGTTGAGCGCTGCGGTCCCCATCAGCGTCAGGTTTTCCAGGTTGTCGGCCAAGGTCCAGCTGAGGGTGGCTTCGACCGTGTCAGTGCCCCAGCTAGACCCCTCCCAGGTCAAGTCGCCGCTGTCCTCTACGACATAGGTGTCGTCGCCAGCACCGCCGATCAACGTGTCACGGCCCGCACCGCCGCGCAACCTGTTATTGGCCGTATTACCCAACAGGACGTTGTCGAGCGAATTGCCGTTGGCATCGATCGCCGACGATCCCGTCAGCATCAGGACCTCGAGGTTGGCGCCGAGCGTCCAGCTCACGCTCGACTCGACCCAATCCAAGCCCTCGTTCGCTGCTTCGGTGATCACGTCGAGGATGTTGTCGACGACATACCTGTCGTTGCCGAGGCCGCCCACCATCGTGTCGGCGCTCCCACCACCGCTCAGCGTGTCGTCGCCTGCGCCGCCTGTCAGCACATTGTTTGCATCGTTGCCGGTGAGTGCGTTGTTCAGCGCGTTGCCGGTGCCGTTGATTGCCGTGGAGCCTGTCAACGTGAGGTTCTCTAGATGGGCACCGAGCGTCCAGGTCACAGCCGCTTGGACGGTGTCGGTGCCTTCACCAGCCAACTCGGTGACAGCGTCGGTGGCCAGGTCAACCACATAGACATCATCTCCGATGCCACCGATCAAGGTGTCGGTACCCGCACCACCGTTCAGTGTGTCGTTCCCGACGCTACCTGTCAGCTTGTTGTTGGCGCTGTTGCCCGTCAGTGCGTTGTCGAGCGAATTTCCTGTGGCACTGATCGCTGACGATCCTATGAGGATCAAGTGTTCAAGATTCGCGCCCAGCGTCCAGGTCACCCCTGACTGGACTGTGTCGGTACCTTGGCTGGCCGCCTCGATCACGACATCGGTCGCCGCATCGACCACATAGGTGTCGTTGCCCGTACCGCCGATCAAGCTATCGGCGCCTGCGCCACCGGTCAGCGTGTCGTTGCCGGCACCGCCGCTGAGGGTGTCATTGCCTGCACCGCCTGCCAGCGCGTTGTTCGCGCTGTTGCCAGTGAGCACGTTATTCAGCTGGTTTCCCGTGCCGCTCAGCGACGCCGTGCCGGTGAGAGTGAGGTTCTCAACCTCGTCAGCCAGCGTCCATTGAATAGACGACTCGACGGTGTCCAGCCCGCCGCCCGCATATTCGTAGATGTAGTCGGATACGTTGTCGACAACGTAGGTGTCATTGCCTGCACCGCCCATCAGCGTATCGAATCCGCCGCCACCGTCCAGGCGATTTGCACCAGCGTTACCGACCAGGAAGTTGGTCGAGGTGTTGCCACTTGCATTGATGTTGCTGCTGCCTTGCAAACGCAGTACGTCGACGTTTTCTGGCAGCGCAAATGTGATCGAGGACTCGACGGTGTCCCAGCCCGCGTTGGCGGCCTCGATCAGTACGTCGCCCACGTCGTCGATCCGATAAACATCGTCTCCGTCGCCGCCCACCATCGTGTCGGCACCGGTGCCGCCATCCAGGGTGTCATTCCCAGCGTTACCGATCAGCAGGTCGCTGCCGGCCAACCCATACAGATCATCGCCGCCGTCACCCCCGGTCAGCGTATCGGACGCAGCGGTTCCAGAAATCGTCTGCGCAAGGCCTTCGGTCACCTTTTGTTGGATGCGCGCTGCATCCCAGACTGTTCCATCGGAGAAGCGAACCTGCTGAATCACAAGCTCGCTCCTCGCTACGATCTTGTCCGTGGTTCCAACGATGCTCAGTTCCAGTCCAGCAATATCTGGGTAGTGCTCGTCGAGCACCCGCCGAGCAACGACATCTGACGGCAAGACGCCAGCCTTGAACTCGATGGTGCCGTAGATGCCGAAGGGGCCGTAGTTGATGACATTCGTGATGACATCCTGTCCGTCCCCTCTGCCGAAATAGACGATGTCGTCATAGCCCACATCCTCCAGCGTGTCGTTGCCAGCGCCACCGTCAAAGACATCCGCTCCTGTGTCGCCCCCGCGCAGCGTGTCGTTGCCGCCGCCGCCGCTGAGGGTGTCGTTGCCACCGGCGCCATCCAGAAGGTCATTCCCTAAACCTCCCGAGATGGCGTTGAACTCCGCCATGTCAAGAAGTTCGTCATCGCCAGGCGTGCCCGAAAACAACTTGCTTAGGGCGGTGTGGAAATCCCATGTGAGTCCGTCAGAAAACTTGATTTGCTGAACGGGGCTGCTGGGGTCATAGCCAGCAAAAAACCTGTCAATCGTGATGTGGTCGTTCGTGCCGGTAATCGACAGTCGAAGCGCGTTATGGATCCCTCCATACCTGCCATCAACCTGGCTCAGCACGACCTCGGAAGGCAGAACACCACCCTTGAACTGCAGCGTGCTGACACTGCCTGCAGTGCTGTCGAGCACATTGCTCTCGATGAAGTCATGGCCATCGCCCTTGCCGAACATGTAGGTGTTGTTGCCATCACCGCCGTCCAGAAAGTCGTTCCCTGAGCCACCATCAAGCGTGTCGGAATCGTCAAAGGTGCCGCCTGGAAGTGAGCCAAAAAACCCTAGGCCGTACAAGAGATCATCACCCTCGCCACCCTCGAGCCGATCATTTCCAAGAGAGCCTATGAGGGTGTCGTTTCCCAATCCGCCCAAGATGGTGTTGTCGCCTACGGTGCCGCGAAGCGTGTCGTCGTTGGGAGTGCCTGCGTAGAGTTTCGTGAGGATGGTAGACAGATCCCATCTGGCGCCGTCAGAGAACTCAATTTGCTGAATGGGATTCCAGTCCGGGGATAGCTGATCTTGGTTGGAAAACCCTTCGACAGTGATTCTGTCGGTGGTCCCTTTGACGGATATCTCCAAATCGCTACTGCCAGCCAGGTAGAACATGTACCTTTGTGTCAAGACGACATCCGTAGGCAACACCCCAGCGCTGAACTGCAATGTGTTGAGCTTGTCGGTCGTTGAGTCGTACGCGAATATCGAGTCTTGCCCGTCACCCCTGCTGAACACGTAGGTGTTGTTGCCCGTGCCGCCGAGCAGTTGATCGTTACCCGAGCTGCCAGAGAGGGTGTCGTTCCCCTCATCGCCCGATAGAAAGTCATTGCCTACGCCGCCGTGCAGGTTGTCGTTGCCGTCGCCGCCGCGCAGGTTGTCGTCGCCAGCTCCGCCGTTGATGATGTCATTGCCCGAGGTGCCATCGAGTTGATCGTTGCTGGCCGTTCCGGCGAACAGTTGGGTCAGGATGGTGGAGATGTTCCAGACGGTTCCGTCAGCGAACCTGAGTTGCTGCACTGGGTTGTAGTCGTTGGAGGGATCGTTGTTGTAGAAAAACCGGCGGACGGTGATCTTGTCCGTCGTTCCCGCCAAGGACACCTCCAGCGCGACATGGCCGCTCCCATCGTTGTCTTCGACCTGCTTGAGCACGATCTCTGAGGGCAGCGTTCCATCCTTGAATTGCAGCGTGCTGAGCCTGTTTGCTGTGCCTTCGGAATCGCTGCTGAGCAGAATGTCTTGCCCATCGCCCTTGCCGAATAGATAGATGTTGTTGCCCAAGCCGCCATCAAGGGTGTCGTTGCCCGTACCCCCGTCCAGCGTGTCATGGCCCTGGTTGCCATGCAACTGATCAGCCTCACTGCCGCCGCGAAGCTCATCGTCCCCTTGTCCACCGACCAGCGTGTCCTTGCCAGCACCTCCATCCAATGAGTCATTGCCGGTCAGTGTGGTGACGGCACTTGAGGTGAGCTGATCTTCGCCAGCGAGCCAATCGTTGCCCTCGCCGCCCAGCAGAACATCATCGCCGCCGCCGCCATAGAGGTCATCGTCTCCGCGCCCACCGTCGAGCCGGTCGGCGCCGTGCCATGTGGCCGCCACTTCTGCGACGAGGTCATCGCCCTCCAGGCGATCGGCACCATCACCGCCCATGAGTTCGTCGGCGCCGCCGCCGCCAATCAGCTGATCGTCTCCATCGCCACCGTCCAGGTGATCATCTCCGGCGTACTGGCTGGAGAGCTTGTGGTCGTCACCGTAAATCACGTCGTTGCCGGTACCGCCGTAAAGCAGATCTGAGCTTCCGCCCCCAAAGATCAAGTCATTGCCGGCGCCACCGTCAATGACATCCTGCCCATGGCGGCTGGCGTCCAGCGTGTAGCGGATCACGCCGCTGGCGCCGTAGTAGGTGAGGTTCTCGGCGATTTCGCCTGCGGTCACTGCCACCTGGTAATCGCCTTGCAGGCGATCGTCACCTGCACCGCCATAGATCACGTCGTTGCCGTCGTAACCCGCAACCTGGTCGTTACCGGTACCCGCGTCGACCACATCATCACCGCCTCCGGCGTTCACCACGTCATCTCCGGCACCTGCATAGATCACATCGTTGCCATTGCCTACGTTGGTGCCGAACCAGGCGCCACCTGTGAGGTCGGCGTAGGTGCGTTGAGAGCCTGCGTTGTAGTTGTTCGTGTCTCCAGCGTCTGGGACCACGTTCTGCCGCTGCATGGTCAACAACCCGGAAAGATCCGTTTCGGCCAGCGGGTTGATATACCCCGTCAGAACCTTGAAGACTTGCTGGCTCAGCGCTGTCGTGCCAATGGCCGCCACGGCTGTGACCAGCTTCAGCTGGCGTTGCTGGTCGGTGGCGGCGTCGTTGACCCCGGCAATCCACGAACCATCTGGTGCCGACATCGCAAAGCTGTTGTTGCCATCGGCAAAGATCACATCGCCACCGTTGCCACCCATCAGCGTGTCGTTGCCCACGCCCCCGAACAGCGCGTCATCGTCGCCCGCACCGACGATCAAGTCGTCGCCCGTGTCGCCAGACAGCATGTAGACACTGCGCCCCGTGGCTGCCTGCACTTCACCCGCAGCGATCGCATCGGACAGGGTGAGTTCGGCGCCGCCGTACACGCGATCGTTGCCTGCGCCGCTGCTCAGAAAGGTCTGCCGGGTAACGCTGGCCGTGCCGCCCACGATCACGTCATTGCCCTGAGCGGTGAGCACTGAACCGGTGGTCAGGCTGTTGGCATTGAACACCCGCCAGTTGTCGGTTTGAGGGAGCGTGCCGCTCAGGCTCCATTGGCTGCGGCCTGCGGCCGTCGACAGATCGAAGCTCACGGCCGCAGTGGGCGCTGGGGCGGGTGCTGGTGCGACCGGCACGGAGATGCCCAACTCGCCACTGTCGAAATCACGCACCCGCACCGAAGAGCCCGCCCCGACCACCGTCAGCTCGCGATTCACCGCGTCGTGGATGTAAGTGACGGGTGTGCCGACCTGTGACGAGTCGGCCCACACCGTCACGCCGCTGGCGCTGCTCTTGAAGGCGCCCGCGCCGGTCAGCGTGCGGCCCACAAGCTGTAGTTGATCCGTGGCATCGGGATTGAGGATCGTGTCCTGCCCGGCGTTCAGGCCCACGATGAACACATCGGCGCCCGCGCCGCCGAGCAGCGTGTCATCGGCCGCGCCACCGTCGAGCCTATCGGCATCCGCGTTGCCTTCGAGCCAGTCGGCTCCGCCTTGGCCGTTGAGCACGTCGTTGCCGGCGCCGCCGTACAGACTGTCGCCGACAGCTCGACCGGTGAGTGTGTTGGCGCCCCCATCGCCGAACAGAAAGTGGTGGACGCTGCTTAACGGTGAGTCAGGCGCGAAGCCTTGGGCGATTTGATAGCCGCTCGCGTAGTCTTTGAAGAAAGTGGAATCACCTTCAAACCGCGGGTGCTCCAGTACTTCGGGCAACAGCAACTTGACAGGGTTCTTGTCTTGACTGCTGAACCAGAGCTTGCGCTCAAGGAATGACGATCGGTCGGCGAGGTACTCGTTCGTCATGCCATTGGGTGCGGTGCTGGCGTCATAGAGATTCAGTGCGCCATTGACGTTGAGAGACGAGTAGTCCATGCCGACCAAGGCAAATGGATTCAGGGCCTGAAGGGCATAACGAACCGCAAGACCTTCACTGGTGTTGGCCGAGGCCAGACCTCTGATCTGATCCTCGGCGAGTGTTGAAAGAACCGAGATTTGCGCACTGCCAGAGCCCGCGAGGTTGGTGTACGCAGTGCTGTTCTGCAGCGCGTAGAGGTTGATGTAGAAATCGTCGCGGTTGTCAGGTGCAGTCGCGGAAGCAGTGGCGCCAATCAGCAGTTTGCGCAGAGCATCGAGCGCGGTCTCTAACGTGTTGTTCATGGGGCTACCGGACGCATCGATCAATGCATTCAGTTGCGCGCTCGTCAGATTGGGGTCCAACGTTGCATACAGCGCCTGAACCGCCAAGGCATCGGTGAGCCGGACGATGCTGTGATTGCCGAGGCCGGCGCCCGGTGCAGCTTCGATCTGCACACTCACGGGCGTGCCCACAGGCGCGCCAAGACCGGAAATGATCGATGCGCCTTCGCTGGCGATGATGTTCCAGACGTTGGCGGCAGGTGCACCGCTCAGTCCGAACAGAGCGAAGAGGTTGCCCACCGGCCCCGCCACACCCGGGGCGTTGTAGAGATAAGCGTCGGTGACTTGCGAGCCGTATTGCGCTTTCACCGCCGCTGCGAGATAGCCGCCCAGTGAATGGCCGATGACGGTAAAAGAATCGCTGCCGAGCTTGGCGGGATCTGAGCGCCAAAGGTTGATCTGTGCTTTGAGGGCCGAGAACTGGGGATTGAGTGAAGCCGGCAATCCTAGAGCCAGAAGACCATCGGCGGTCAGGTCAAGCGCGCTGGGCTCGGTGCCACGGATGGCGAGATATTTTTTCCCCGAAGCATCAGCGAAGACAGTGGCGGAGAGGCCAGTGCTGTCGTCGTTGTATTGTTCCTTTACGGTGTAGGTAGATAAAAACAGGTCGGCCTGAGAAGAAGCCATGTCTGCTGCTTCAAGCGCAACTTTGTATCCTGAAGCCGGGCCGGTGAGGTCTGCATAAGCTGCAAAAGTCAATTCAGCTTGGGATAGGTAATTTGAAACAATAGCCATTATTCACTCTTTGGGTTGGCTGCGGAAGGTTGATTCGACTACACCAAAATCTTTTAGATCGGGGCAACTGAAATATGAGTCATGCCATGGGCCTGGTATATCTCCGCCTCTGCGTATGTAGATGCGAGCTTCGCTAAGCAATTTTTTGTCCGAATTTCTGATAATTTGGTAGTGAGTTCTCCACATCTCGGGGTTGCCGGAAATAATGACTTCCTTTTCTTCTCGATATAGATAGTCCGATCCAAGCGATGCCTTACTGCGACCCGGTTGAAAAATGTCTACAGTTCCTCGACTATCAAACCGCTCCGCTGGCAACCACACCGTCTCATACACCTTGACCCCGCCGTCAATAGCGCACAAGCGTTTGACCTCAGCATCGAGGTCCGCTTTCGATGGTGTGGCGCTACACGCCACGAGCGGCAGAAACAACAAGACTGAGAAGAGCTTCTTCATGCGACGAGTCTCCAGTGGATATCGTGTGTAGCAACAAATTGGAATTAGTGCTCTATGAGGGCATGTATCTTCGGAGTGACCTGCACGCCTAGCCCAGCGATCGGATTGATGCCTGCATCGGCCTTGATTTTGGCGACTTTGGAGGGGCCGAACGTGATGGCCTCGGGATCATCGGGTTCGATGCCGTCGCCATTGATCTGGTGACCAGCGAGCAGGAGCTGGCCTTTGGTTTGGCTGCGTGCGATGGTGTTGGCGCTGACATGAGTGGCGACCGCGCAGGTGCATTTGCCCGCGCGGCTTGGTAGTGAATTGCAGCCAAGCAAATCGCTAACACGAGTTAGGATATCTTGAGGCGTGAAATCAGAAGTGCAAAACTCATCTGTGCTGCTGTACGTGTTAATTGGTGGCTGCGGGTATTTTTGAAATATTGGCACGATATGTTCCTTATTTTGTGGTTGTACAGATATGAAACATTTAATAAGTCAGCAACTTCTGCTCCACTTGCCGACGACTTTCTTGTATTCCAGGGAAACTTCCGGTCGATCGAGAAATAGTTTTTTCTTGTCTGAAATCGTGAAAATCGGATTGCTGCTTCTGATGAGCCTTCCATCAGAAATATCGATGGCAACTACATTGGCATCGCGCCCGATCCACGACGGATCCATCGATTGCTGCAACCATTTACCGTCGCGATACCGGTATGTCGTGTAAGGCGGCGTCGGCTGCCCGTTGTCATGCCAGCTTCCACAGTGATAAAAAGTCGCGACGATGACCCATTCATGGGTATGGGGGTCTCGGTCCAGAATAATCGGTACATGCACCCCGCTCCACATCGCTGGGTTATCAGGTTTGTCGGGTGATTTGAATTCGATCGTCATTCCCTTGTTGGAGGATTCCGCCCCGCCGGCGGTCATCGGGTTCTCGCTGAATATCGCGGTGCGCCGGATCACAATCACTTCGCCCGTCTGAAGTTGAACCTCTTCATTCCAATGCATGTTGGGGGCGTGGAAGATGAGCCACAACCCCAGCCCCGCCGCAGACAGGCCCAGCAACCAATCCATCAGCTTCATCAAAAACTCCCAACCTGATCAAAAGCAGGGGGCGCTTTTGTCGCGCGTCGTGGCGCCAGACCGAGCAATGCGTCATACCCACCCAATCCCATGCTCAATCCGTAATCCTGCGCGTCCGCCATTGCCTGCATGCGCCAGACCACATTGGTCCGTTCACTGTGCATCGTGTGGATGGCGGCATCAGCGATCGCGTCAGCGTTGAAAAACTCGACCAGCCGGCCGTTCTCGCCGTCGCGCAGCACTTCTCTGACGGGTGCGGTGTCACTCGCCACGATGGGCGCGCCACAGGCCATGGCCTCCAGCAGGGACCAACTCAGCACGAAGGGGTAGGTCAGATACACATGCGCGTTCGACACTTGCAATACCTGCAGGTATTGCTCACGCGGCAAGCGGCCCATGAAGTGCGTGCGGGTTGGGTCGAGCGTTACTTGCGAAAGCATGTGTTCGCGCCAATTGCCCGACTTGGCTGACTTGGCACTGCTGGTTGCTGGTGGTCGCTGCCCGTAGCTCACCTCGTCACCACCGACGATGATTGCGTGGCACCGAGGGTCGATCCGCTGGATGCGTTCCAGCGCTCGCATGAAGACATGAAAGCCCCGGTAGGGCTCGAGGTTGCGCGCGACGTAAGTGAGCACGGGTTGGTCGACGTCACTTGCTCTGAGTACCACGCCGCTGGGCGTGGTGATGGCTGCATCCGGGTCGGGACCGAGCTCGTGGGTGGCGATGCCTTCGTGCTGTACGCGGATCTTGGGATGAAAGATGTCTGGGTGCCGGCTCTTTTGCCACTGCGTGGGCGCTACCGCTACGTCGCAGTGAGTCAGGTTCAGCGCGTGCAGCGCGTTCCAGGTGCGGATGCGTGCGCATGTGTCGAAGCTGACGGGAAATTCCGGATCGAAGCCAACGTCGGCGTCCTCGGCGCTGTAGTACCACTCGCACAGGTGCACCAGACGTGAATCTGGAAACACATCCTTGGCATACAGCGTTTCGCCCCAGCCTGGGTGGGCCACGATCACATCGGGCACAAAGCCTGACTGACGCATTGCCAGCATCGCCCGCGCGGTGGCTTGCCCGTGCAGCGTGGCGTCTTCGATCTGGCGCAGGTACGCGTGTTGATTCGGCCGCACAACGCGGGCCGGCTTGTAGCGGGTGAGTGCGGCGAAGCCAGGCAAGCCGGGTGCGGTGTCGCGGCCCAGTCCGCGCACGTCCCATCCGGGGCGCTGGCTCCAACTGCGCACCAGGTGCGCAAACTGCCCTGGGAAATTCTGGTGAATCACGAGCACGCGCATCAACGCTCCCGCAGGCTTTCGCTCGCCGTTTTTTGAACCGGGCTGAGCAGGTAATCGATCACCCGGCGCTGGCCGGTCTTGATTTCGGCGGTGAGGTTCATGCCGGGGCTCAGCGCGATGCGCTTGCCATCGACGTCGATGTACGCTTGCCCCAGCGTCAGCGTGGCCGGGAAGATGGCGCCTTTTTTCTCGTCGGTCACGGCATCGGCGGTGACGCTTTTCACCTGCGCGTCCACCGTGCCGTAGCGGGTGTACGGAAACGTCTCCAGCTTGATGGCCGCTGCCTGGCCCGCATTGACGAAGCCGATGTCCTTGTTGTCGATCACGACCTCGGCGGTGACCTGGGCGTCTCTGGGCACGATCACCATGAGCACCTGCGCTTCGGTGACTACACCACCCTCGGTATGCACCGCCACCTGCTGGACAGTGCCGTCCACTGGCGCGGTGAGCTGTGTGAGCCGCGAGCGCTGCTGCGCCTTGTTCAATTCCTGGGTGAATTGCTGCCGCTTCAAGATGGCCTGGGCCTGCCGCTCACTGAGCGAGCGCTGGGTTTCGGCCAGGTAGGCTGCACGCGCCTGCGTTGTTTCTCGGGAGGCCGCCCTGGCTTCGGCCAGCCGCGCCTGCTGCGTGGCGAGATCGCGCTCCTGTTCGATGCGATCGCGGGTGCGGTCCTGGCCTGCGTGTCCAGACATGAAGCCCTTGTCGGCCAGCACCTTGAAATCGATCTCTCGTTGTCGGGCCATCGGCAAGGTGGCCTCCAGTTTGCCGATCGTTTCGTGCACCGTCGCAAGCTCGGCTTGCCGATGTGCTTGCTCAGCATCGAGTTTGGCCAGACGGGCAGAGATGTCCTGCCACTCGGCATCCAGTTGAGCGTGGGTCTGGCTGCTTGCTTCCGCGGGAACCGACGGGGCGCGCTGCGATCGCAGTGCTTGCATCAGCGCGGTGGTGCGCAATTCCTCCGACTGTGCCCAGGCCAGTTGCTCCTGCGCGTTGGCTCCGTCGGCGCGGGCATTGGTGGCATCCAGCTCCACCAGCACCTGCCGTGCTTGAACCGCATCACCGTCTTTCACCAGCACCTTGCGGACGACGCTGGTTTCCAGTGGCTGGAGTGTTTTGGTGCGCTCGCTCACCACGATGCGTCCGGGCGCCACCGCAACGATGTCGATGCGCCCAACGATGCTCCACACCAGCGCCACGACAAAGAGCCCGCAAATCACCCATGCAAAGCGCTGTGGTGCTGGATGAACCGGCGTTTCCTGCAGGCTGAGCGCAGCGGGCAGAAAGGCCGCTTCGTCGGCCAGTCGCGTCGGGCCCGACAACTCGTGCCGCATGCCCCAGACCGCACGAAAGATGGCGCGATAGCGGGCCAGCAGGTCGAGGGCAGGGTGGCGTGGGGCGGCCGATTCGGAGGCGGCGGTCATGGCGTCACCGATTGAGAGCGCTGGGTGGCTGTACCTCCCTGCATCGCCCACAGATGGGCATACAGCCCTTGCGGCAGGACCTGTAGTTCGTCATGGGTGCCCATCTCGACCACGCGCCCCTGGTCCATGACCACGATGCGGTTCGCATTGCGCACTGCGCTCAGGCGGTGGGCGATCATCAGCACCGTGCGGCCCTGACAGATGTGCGTCATGTTGCGTTGGACGATGGCTTCGCTTTCGTAATCGAGTGCGCTGGTGGCCTCGTCGAAGATCAGGATGCGTGGCTGGTTGAACAGCGCGCGGGCAATGGCGACGCGCTGGCGTTGTCCCCCCGACAGGTTGGCACCTTGCTCACCGACCAGCGTGTCGTAGCCCTCGGGCAGTTCGCTGATGAAGTCGTGTGCGCCGGCCAGCCGCGCGGCGCGCAGCACGGTTTCGATCGGGGCAGCAGGGTCGGTGATGGCGATGTTCTCGCGCACGCTGCGGTGAAACAGCAGGTTGTCTTGCAGCACCACGCCGACTTGGCGGCGCAGCTGTGCGGCATCGATCAGGGCGGTGTCGATGCCATCGATCAGGATGCGGCCCTGCTCTGGTGTGTACAGCCGCTGCACCAGCTTGGTCAGCGTGCTCTTGCCCGAGCCCGATCGTCCGACGATGCCGATCACCTCGCCAGGGCGGATGTCGAGGCTGAGGCCTTGCAAGGCTGGCCCAGCCTCGGGTCGGTAGCGGAAGGTCACCTGATCGAGCGTGATCTGGCCGCGGATCGGTGGCAGCTGCGCAGCATGACTCGGAGGCACTTCGGTGCGGGCGTTCAGCACGTCACCGAGACGCGCCATCGAGATGCCGGTCTGCTGGAAGTCGCTCCACATCTGTGCCATGCGCACGATGGGCTGGCTGACGCGGCCGGCGAACATGTTGAAGGCAACGAACATGCCTACTGTCAATTGCCCGTCGATCACCAGATGGGCGCCGTACCAGAGCGTGGCGGCGTTGACCAGCTTGCCGATCAGGTTGATACCTTCGTGCGCGAAACCGGCCAGTGTCTGTGTTCGAAAACTTGCCGACACGTAGGCCGCGAGCTGGTTATCCCAGCGGCGCGCCATCGCGGGTTCGAGCGCGGCGGCCTTCACCGTTTGAATGCCGGTGACAGTCTCGACCAGCAGTGCCTGGTTCTCGGCGCCGCGGGCGAACTTCTCGTTCAGGCGCGCGCGCAGCACGGGAACCACCGCGAGGCTCAGCCCCAGATACAGCGGCAGCGAGACCAGCACGATCAGTGTCAGTGGCACGCTGTAGGCGAACATGACCGCGATGAAGACAACCGAGAACAGCACGTCCAGCACCAGGGTCAGCGCATTGCCGGTCAGAAAGCTGCGGATGTTTTCCAGTTCGCGCACACGGGCCACTGAATCGCCGACGCGGCGCGCCTGGAAATAGGCCAGCGGCAGGTTCAGCAGGTGTCGGAACAGCCGCGCGCCCAGTTCGACGTCGATGCGGCTGGTGGTGTGGCTGAAGACGTACGCGCGCAGCGCGGTGAGAACGCTCTCGAACACCACCACGACAACCAGACCGATCACCAGCACGTCGAGTGTCGTCAGACCTCGGTGCACCAGCACCTTGTCCATCACCACCTGAAAGAACAGCGGACTGACCAGCGCAAAAAGCTGCAGGAACAGGCTGATTGCCAGCACCTCGCCGAGCAGGCGGCGGTACTTGACGAGGCTGGGGATGAACCAGCTGAAGTCAAAGCGTGCCAGTTCGCCAGCGAGCGAGGCACGGCTGGTGATCAGGATCAGTTCGCCGGTCCACTGGGTGGCGAAGACATCGAGCGGTTCGATCGTTGGGCGGGCACTTGTCGGCGGTGATGAGCCCGACGCACCTGCCGGATCCTGAAACAGCACGCGTTGCCCATCGCACTGGGCGAGCACGACGATGCGCGGAGCGGCATCTACCTCGGGCTTCAGCACTGCTAGTGCCGGCAGTGCCGCAAGGCGCAGCCGATCGATGGGGCAGCGGCTGCGCTTGGCTTTCAGGCCCAGGTGGCGTGCGGCGATCAACAGATCGTCGATGTCGAGCCGGAGGGTGCTTGACCAGCCGAGCTGATGAGCCAGCGTGACCGGGTCAGCCGCGACGTGGTGCAAGCGGGCGATCAGGCACAGCGCCTGCAGGCCAACGTGTGTCGCGTCATCGGAGGCAGTGTTCTCAGTGGCCGCGCTTGAGATCGGTGTGGAGGCAAACAAGTCTTGTTTGTCCGATCGAGCAGTCTCAGGCGGCCCCATGCAAATTCCTCTCGACAACGCTTTAAAACGTTTCGAGGTCAGTCTGCGCAGCCCTCAGCGGTTCGGACATCCCCCGAATCCGGGAGGATGTAAGGTCTTACAGGTACCCCCCATCCGAGGGGCGACACGAGTGGAAAAACTTGTAGGACCACCTTGAGCCCTGCACGGAGTTGCATTCAGGTGAACGGATAGGCATCAGGCGCGGCGGGTACGAGTAACGCGCCGAACCCGAACCACGGAGAGCCCAGGCCTATCAGAGCCGGTCACCGGAAGAGACACGAAGCCGCCAACAGCGTGAACTCCGCCTCTGAGGACGAGCACGCTTTCATGTCGGTCGCTGATACGCCCGGGACAAACGCAGGAAGCGAACCGAAGACTGCCCGGGCGACAAGCGCCTCGGGCATGCGTGGAAATATTCTCGAATGGGTATCGGTGACCGGGTGTCTCCGCGGTCTCAGGGCGGCTTGAAAAGCATGTAAGCCTGCCGTCTTGCCGACGGCATTCGAAAATTATTTCGGAGGAAGAATGCTTTTCAATGTTTCAGAGATAGATGAATTCGGGAGGCTTGCAAGATCAGATTGAATGCGCTGTTTTTGTTCTGGTGACCATTTTTGTATCGGGATGATGGATTCATCGAAATTGATGGTCAATATGGGCGAGGCTCGAATGATGTCGCCGTAAAAGCCGTTTTGCTTGGATGAGAGGGGTCGTATTGCCAGAGGCTTTGCCGTCGCGCAGTCCATCAAGGCCACCTTCGATATTAGGTGTAGATTGGCTGTTTTTGCAATCGGACCTCGGCTATATATTCCCGCTCCACCGAAATATTGGTTGGTCCCCGCTATAAAGTCCTCGGACTTGGCTTTTGCCAACACCAGAATTGCGTCAAGAGAGTGGCTCGTGCAGTAATTTTTTGTTGCTGACGCAATGGCTTCGAAGTTTGGACCCCAAAACGCAGGGGCGTCCCAAGGACCATTCAGATCATTGACGCGAGAAAATTCTTGTTCAGAGTATGGGGCGACAATTGCATTTATCCCGAAGTCATTTTTTAGTTGTGTTCTGATCTGATCTTCGTACGCAGCATCAATTTTCCAATCCGAGATGTCTATCTCTTCTTTCTCGTTGCCGAATACCGTCAGCCCAGTGTATTGACGAGAAAATGATTTTGCAGTCATTGATACCACTGCGACGCGGGTAATCTTCGAGGCAGCATCATTCGTGATCGGTGTACTTTTGGTCGCGCATCCGATTAAGGAGGCGGCCATGGATATCGATACGACTGCTTTTAATTTTTCCGCGAAGGGGAGGGTGTGCATGATATTTGGGCTATGAGTTTTATTTTGCGTGGAACGCAGCGCACGCCCAAGCGACTCTGCCAGCCGGCTCCGCACAACGCAAGGGCCGGTATACCCGCCGTTGCGATCGCTCTGAAGCGCCCAGGATCAGCCTGCTCCAGCCAGCCTTCCAGTACCCCCTGCGCTCAGAGGGGCTGAGCAGCGCGTGCCGAGTTCGCTGTGCCTTGCGTCTGTCCGACCTGCGTCACAATACTGTTTATAAAAACAGTATTCGATGGTGCTGTCATTGATCCCCGCGTGCTCGCCTACGCCGAACTCCACTGCCGCAGCAACTTCAGTTTCCTGACGGGGGCTTCGCATCCACAGGAACTGGTCGAGCGAGCGGCGCAGCTGGGCTACCGCGCGCTGGCGATCACCGACGAGTGCTCGCTGTCGGGCGTGGTGCATGCGCACCAGGCGGCCCAGCGTTGCGGGCTACAGCTGATCGTCGGGGCGCAGATGGGGGTGTCGTCGTCGCCCGATGAAGCCGACAACGATGCGGGTGCGTCCCCAAGGCACCCGCTGCGGCTGGTGCTGCTGGCGCAGACGCGGGTGGGCTACGGCCACCTGTCGCAATGGATCACGCAGGCGCGGCAGCGCGCGGGCAAGGGCCGTTACCACGCCTGCCGCTCGGACATCGAAAGCGGCCCGCTGGCCGGCCTGCCGGGCTGCCTGGCGCTGTTGTCGCCCAATGTCACGCAGCCGTTCGATCAGGTGCTGGCCCATGCGCAGTGGCTGAAGGCGGTGTTCGGTGACCGTGCGTCGATCGCGCTCTCGCTGCTGCTGCATGCGCGCGACGATGTGCTGATCGAACGGGTGCGGCAGGTGTGTGACATCACCGGGCTGCCGATCGCGGCGGCGGGCGATGTGCTGATGCATGTGCGCTCGCGCAAGCCGCTGCAGGACACGCTCACCGCCACGCGGCTGGGCCTGCCGCTGGCGCAATGCGGCTGGCAGCTCGAGCCCAACGCCGAAGCGCACCTGCGCCCGATCGGTCGGCTGCAGGCGCTGTACGAGCCGCCATGGCTGGCGCACACGGTGGTGCTGGCCAAGCGCTGCACCTTTTCACTGGCCGAACTGCGCTACGAGTATCCCGACGAGATCGTGCCGCCGGGCGCCACGCCAGCGAGCCACCTGCGGGCGCTGACCGAAGCGGGCGCGCTGAAGCGGTATCCGCCTGCGAAGTTTCCACACGGCGTGCCGCCGACCGTGCGCAAGCAGATCGAACACGAACTGGCGCTGATCGCCAGGCTGCAGTACGAGCCGTATTTCCTGACGGTGGCCGACATCGTCGCCTGGGCGCGTGCTGAAAACATCCTGTGCCAGGGGCGCGGCAGCGCGGCCAACTCCACCGTCTGCTACTGCCTGCAGGTGACCGAGGTCGACCCGTCGCGCCAGCACACGCTGTTCGAGCGCTTCATCAGCGCCGAGCGCAACGAGCCGCCGGACATCGACATCGACTTCGAGCACCAGCGCCGCGAAGAAGTCATCCAGTACATCTACCGCAAATACGGCCGCGACCGGGCTGCGCTCACCGCCGTGATCACCCGCTACCGACCGCGCAGCGCCTTGCGCGACGTGGGCCGCGCGCTGGGCCTGGATGCGCAGCACATCGACCGGGTCGCGAAAAGCCAGCAGTGGTTCGATGGCCAGCACATCGACGCCGAGCGTCTGCGCGAGCAGGGCTTCGACGTGACGGCTCCCACCACGCGCCTGTGGATCGAGCTGACCGAGCAGCTGATCGGTTTCCCGCGGCATTTGAGTCAACACCCGGGTGGCTTCGTGATCTCGCGCGGGCCGCTGGCGCAGCTGGTCCCGATCGAGAACGCGGCGATGGACGGTCGCAGCGTCATCCAGTGGGACAAGGACGACCTCGACGCGCTGGGCTTGCTGAAGGTCGACATCCTGGCGCTCGGCATGCTGACCGCGCTGCGCCGCTCGCTCGATGCGATCGGGCACAAGCTCGGTCATCGTTTCGAGCTGCAGGACGTGCCCTCCGAAGACACCGCCACCTACGACATGATCTGCCGCGCCGACACGGTGGGCGTGTTCCAGATCGAGAGCCGCGCGCAGATGAGCATGCTGCCGCGCCTGAAGCCACGCGAGTTCTACGACCTGGTGGTCGAGGTGGCCATCGTGCGGCCCGGCCCGATCCAGGGCGGCATGGTGCATCCCTATCTGCGGCGGCGCGACGGGCTGGAGCCGGTGAGCTACCCGAAGCCGGAAATCGAAGTCGCGCTGTCGCGCACGAAGGGCGTGCCGATCTTCCAGGAGCAGGTGATGCAGCTCGCGGTGCTGGCCGCCGACTTCACGCCCGGCGAAGCCGACAGCCTGCGCCGTGGCATGGCCGCCTGGAAGCGCAAGGGCGGGTTGGGGCCCTTCCACGAACGGCTGGTGGGCCGCATGGTCGAGAAGGGCTACGAGCGCGACTTCGCTGAAAGCATCTTCAAGCAGATCCAGGGCTTCGGTGAATACGGCTTTCCCGAGAGCCACGCAGCCGGCTTTGCGCTGCTGGCCTATGCGAGCAGCTGGGTCAAATGCCATCACCCCGACGCGTTCCTGGTGGCGCTGCTGAACAGCCAGCCGATGGGCTTCTATGCGCCTGCCCAACTGGTGCGTGATGCGCGCGCGCATGGTGTCGAGGTCCGCCCGGTCGATGTGCGCTTCAGCGGGTGGGACAGCTGTCTGGAAGGGGCGGGCACCGGCCTTTGCCCGGTGCGCCTCGGGTTGAACCGCATCGGTGGCCTGGCGCCAGCGGTGGCCGAGCGCATCGTGCAGGCCAGAGCGCAGGGCGGTGCGTTCAGCGACCTCGACGACCTGGCGCGCCGCGCCGCGCTCGACGCGCACGAGCTGAGGCCGCTGGCCGATGCCGATGCATTGCGCGGACTGCTGGCGGCGTCGCAGAGGCAAGGCCGTACAGCGGCACCGGCCGGCCACCGCCATCAGGTGGCCTGGTCGGTGGCTGCGATCGATGTCCGGCCGACCGCGCTGCTGCACGACATGCGTCGCCGTGAACCCGCGCTCGAGGCGTTCCCGACCGCGCTGCTCGCACCCAGTGCGGCCGACGACATGCGCGCCGATTACCGCAGCACCGGCCTGACGCTGAAGCAGCACCCGCTGGCGCTGCTGCGTCCGCAGCTCGATGCGTTCCGAATCGAGACAGCCGCAGTGCTGCGTGGCTACCCGAGTGGGCGCATCGCGCGCGCCAGTGGCCTCGTCACGCACCGCCAGCGGCCGGGCACCGCCAAGGGCACGGTGTTCGTCACTCTGGAAGACGACACCGGCAGCATCAACGTGATCGTCTGGCCGTCGGTCGCACAGGCTCAGCGCCAGCCCTTGTTGGCCGCGACATTGCTGACGGTGTACGGTCAATGGCAGCGCCACAGCGCGAGCGACGGCGAGCATGCGGTGATGCACCTGCTGGCGACGAAGCTGATCGACCACACCGCCTTGCTCGAGGGCCTGACGACACGCAGCCGCGATTTCCGCTGAGCTGGTGTCGGCACCGCCGGGCACGGCCGTCGCTCATCGTGTGAGCAAATGTGTGTGTTGTAGGAGGATGCGCACAACAAAGCGTCACAGCTTCCGAATGACAGCCTGCGCAGGCCTCCCTAAAGTGCCAACCAGTTCGCACTATTGCGATTTTCAGCCGCCGGCCAAGCATTGGCGGCACTCAATCCGGGAGGTTTCACCATGTTCAACCCCAGAAATGGTTTGTATGTCTTCATTGCCGCGGTCGCCTTGGCCATCGTGGCGTGCCAGCCCAAAGAGGGTCCGGTCGAGAAAGCGGGCAAAGCCGTAGACAACGCCACTCAGAAGGCCGGTGAACAGATCGAGAAGGCTGGCGACAAGATCAAGGACGCGGTCGACGACGCCAAAAAGTAAGGCGCCTCGAATGGGCGTGCATGGCCTGGCGCTTGCGCCGCGGTGTGCGGTGCATCTTTCGATAGAGTGCGGTGTCTTTCCCGCCTCTTTCGCGTCAGAGCCATGCTGTTCCTGCTGTCCCCTGCCAAGACCCTTGATTTCGAACGACCCGCCCGGGTGGCGCACGCGACGACGCCCCAGTTCGTGTCGCAGTCGGCCGAGCTGATCAACCTGCTCAAGACCAAGAGCGTCGCGGACATCGCGGCGCTGATGGACTTGTCCGAGCCTTTGGCCGCTTTGAACGTCGGCCGCTACGGCGTGTGGAGCCCGCGCTTCACCGTGAAGAACAGCAAGCCGGCGGTGCTGGCCTTCAATGGCGATGTCTACGAAGGCCTGGACGCGTCCTCGCTCGGCGACGAAGACCTGCAATGGGCCCAGCAGCATCTGCTGATCCTGTCAGGCCTGTACGGCCTGCTGCGTCCGCTCGACAAGATGCAGCCCTATCGGCTCGAAATGGGTACCGCGCTGACCAACGCACGCGGCAAGACCCTGTACGCCTATTGGGGCGACACGCTGGCGCGCCACATCAATCATCGATTGCGCTCGGACCCGTCGCCAGTGGTCGTCAACCTGGCGTCGCAGGAGTACTTCAAGGCGGTGCAGCCGACGCCGAACAACCATTGGTTGAAGGCCCGCGTGGTCGAGTGCGTGTTCGAGGACTGGAAAGCCGGCCAGTACAAGGTCATCAGCTTCTTCGCGAAACGCGCCCGCGGCCTGATGGCGCGCTACGCCATCACCCACCGCGTGCAGACGCCGCAAGGGCTGCAGGACTTCGACAGCGACGGCTATGCGTTCGAGCCGGCGGTGTCCGAACCGCACCGGCTGGTCTTCCGCCGCAAGCTCTGACCGTTCGACATGCCGGCAGCCCAGCACATCACACCTGAGCTGCAACGCTGGATCGCCGAGCAGGCCGGTGCGGGCCAGCCTCCGCAAGTGGTGCTGCAGGCGATGCGCGAGAGCGGCTGGTCCAGCGAGGTGGCTGAGCAGGCGCTCGAAGAGACCTTGCGCAGCGGCGGGGTCGATCACACGCAGGCCGCTGGCCTGCCGTCACCCACGCGCGTGCCCGAGCCGATGGCGGCCGACGGCAGCCTGGTGCACCAGTCCGAGATGCCTGAAAGACAGGCCGACGCTCGTGCCAGCAGTGTCCACGTGCTGGCGAGCTTGCTGAATCCGCGCATCGTCGTCCTCGGCGAGTTCCTGTCTGAGGCGGAATGCGATGGCTTGATCGCACTGGCTGCGGCGCGGCTGGCGCGTTCCGAGACCGTCGCAGCGAGCACCGGCGGCAGCGAGGTCAACGACGCGCGCACCAGCGAAGGCATGTTTTTCGAGCGTGCCGAGAACGCGCTGTGTGCGCGCATCGAGCAGCGCATTGCCGCGTTGCTGGCTTGGCCCCTGGAGAACGGCGAGGGTCTTCAGGTGCTGCGCTACCGAGCGAACACCGAATACAAACCGCACTACGACTATTTCGACCCGCTGCAACCGGGCACCGCTGCGGTGCTGGAACGCGGTGGCCAGCGGGTGGCCAGCCTGGTGATGTACCTCAACACACCGGCACGAGGCGGTGCCACGGTGTTCCCCGATGCGCACTTCAGCGTGCTGCCGATCAAAGGCAATGCGGTGTTCTTCAGCTACGACCGTCCGCACCCAATGACGCGCACGCTGCACGGCGGCGCACCGGTGCTGGAAGGCGAGAAGTGGGTCGCTACCAAATGGCTGCGGGAGCGGCGCTTCGATTGAGCGGTGCCAACGGCGTTGGGCGCCGGCCTTCAAACTTCGCGCAGATGTTTGTCAACCGCAATCAAAAGGGTGCCGTTGAATGCACAGAGCTGATCGAAGCCGATCGCTCTTCAACCTTCCCAAGGAATCGCCTCATCATGAAGAAGATCATCGCCGCTGTTGTTGTTGCCGCTTTCTCGTTCGGCGCTTACGCCCAAGCGCCTGCTGCCACGCCCGCAACCCCAGCGACGCCGGCCACGCCCGCCGTGACTGCCGCGACGCCTGCAACGCCGGCTGTTCCCGCGTCGGCTGCCAAACCTGCTGTCAAGCACAAGCACAAGCACGAGCACGCGACCGACAAGGCCCCGGCTGCTGCGAAGCCTGCTTCGTCCTGATCGGGTTCTACCCACAAAAAAACCCGGCCTCGGCCGGGTTTTTTGATGGCGAAGATCTGCGGGTCGCTCAGCGCTTCGGTCCGGTCGAGCGCGGGGTGAACGGTGCACCACCGTCACGTCGTGGCTCTGGCCGGGGGCCGGACGGACGAGCCGCCGGTGAAGCTGCGCGGGCGCCTTGCGGTGCATTGCCATCGCGAGCTGGCGCGCGCGGGGCTTGGCCACCGCCGCCTGAGCCCGATCGTGCTGGCGCGCCGCCGTAACCGCCACCGCCCGAGCGCGACGGCGCTGAACGGCCGTCATTGCGACCCCGACCGCCACCTCCGCTGCCACTGCGTCCCCCACCGCCGCTGGTGCGGAAACCGCCGCGGCCGGCGCCTTCACCGATGACCATGCGGCCCAGCACGATCGGCTCGGCCTTCTCGCCAGCCGGAGGTGCAAAGCCGTCGATGACCTCTTTCGGGATCTCGCGCTTGATCAGCCGCTCGATATCGCGCAGGAAGCCGTTCTCGTCGGGGCAGACCAGCGAGATCGCCTCGCCTTGCGCGCCGGCGCGGCCGGTGCGGCCGATGCGGTGCACGTAGTCTTCAGGCACGTTCGGCAGCTCGTAATTCACCACGTGCGGCAGCATGTCGATGTCGATGCCGCGTGCGGCGATGTCTGTGGCCACCAGCACCGTCAGGTCGCCGGTCTTGAACTCGGCCAGTGCCTTGGTGCGGGCGCCCTGGCTCTTGTTGCCGTGGATCGCCATCGCGCTGATGCCCTGCTTCTCCAGGAACTCGACCAGCTTGTTGGCGCCACTCTTCATCCGCGTGAAGACCAGCACCTGCTCCCAGTCGTTCGACTTGATCAGGTGCGCCAGCAGGTCCTTCTTCATGTCGCGACCGACCGGGTGCACCTTTTGCGCGATGGCATCGTTGGTTTGGTTGCGACGCGCCACCTCGATCAGTGCGGGCTTGTTCAACAGCTTGTCGGCCAGCGCCTTGATCTCGTCGCTGAAGGTGGCACTGAACAGCAGGCTCTGCTTTTGCGCCGGCACGATGGCCAGCACCTTCTTGATGTCGTGGATGAAGCCCATGTCGAGCATCCGGTCGGCTTCGTCGAGCACGAAGATCTCGACGTGGCTCAGGTCCAGCGTGCGCTGCTGATGGTGGTCGAGCAGGCGGCCCGGCGTGGCGACCAGGATGTCGACACCGCGGCGCAGCTTGTCGATCTGCGGCTGCATGCCGACGCCGCCGAACATCACCATCGAGGTGAGCTTGCTGTACTTGCCGTAGGTGCGCACGCTTTCCTCGACCTGGGCCGCGAGTTCGCGCGTGGGTGTCAGGATCAGCGCGCGGATCGGCAGCTTGCCTTTGGCATCGCGCACCGCGGGCTTTTCCATCAGCCGGTGCAGCATCGGCAGCGTGAAGCCGGCCGTCTTGCCGGTGCCGGTCTGCGCGCCACCGAGCAGGTCACCTCCGCCGAGCACGACGGGGATCGCCTGCATCTGGATGGGGGTGGGGGTGGTGTAACCGTATTCAGCGACGGCACGCAGCAAGGGCTCGGCGAGGCCGAGAGATTCAAAAGACATGAGGAGATTCCAAACAGCGGATCGGCCTGTCGCTCGATGGACGAGCGCCAGTCGCAGGCAGAGGGGTGTGCTGGGCGCCAGAACAACGCGGGCCCGGTCAGGATGACATCAGCGCGGCGACTGGATTCCGGCTGGTTCGGGCGAGTCTAACGGGTTTTCCCTGATTTCGAGGCCGATCAGGCAGGCGAATCGGTGGCAAACCTCGAGCAACGACAATACGGTGTTTGCGTCGACGGAGCCTGCGCGGCCCGACCGTCGCCACCGGCCCTCAGGCGCCGAACACCGTTTGTCATTCACTGAATTCTTCAAGGCAACCATGGCCCAGTACGTCTTCACCATGAACCGCGTCGGCAAGATCGTTCCGCCGAAGCGCCAGATTCTCAAGAACATCTCGCTCAGTTTTTTCCCCGGCGCCAAGATCGGCATGCTGGGTCTGAACGGCTCGGGCAAGTCGACCCTGCTGAAGATCATGGCCGGCGTCGACAAGGACATCGAAGGCGAAGCCACACCGATGCCCGGCTTGAAGATCGGCTACCTGCCACAAGAGCCGGTGATGAATGCCGAGCAGACGGTGCGTGAGTCGGTCGAGGAGGGCATCGGCGGCGTGCTGGCTGCGAAGAAGCGGCTCGACGAGGTCTATGCCGCCTATGCCGAAGAGAACGCCGACTTCGACGCGCTGGCCGCCGAGCAGGCCGAACTGGAGGCGATCATCTCCTCGGCCGGTTCCGAGAACACCGACCTGCAACTCGAGCTGGCCGCCGATGCGCTGCGCCTGCCGCCGTGGGATGCGGTGATCGGCAAGCTCTCGGGCGGTGAAAAGCGCCGGGTGGCACTGTGCCGATTGCTGCTGTCCAAGCCCGACATGCTGCTGCTCGACGAGCCCACCAACCACCTCGACGCCGAGTCGGTCGACTGGCTGGAGCAGTTCCTGCACCGCTATTCAGGCACGGTCGTGGCCATCACCCACGATCGCTACTTCCTCGACAACGCGGCCGAGTGGATCCTCGAACTCGACCGCGGATCGGGCATCCCCTGGAAGGGCAACTACAGCACCTGGCTGGAGCAGAAGGAAGACCGCCTCGAGCAGGAGCAGAAGTCCGAGGACGCCCGCACCAAGGCGATGAAGAAGGAACTGGAGTGGGTGCGCCAGAACCCGAAGGGCCGTCAGGCCAAGAGCAAGGCACGGATGGCGCGCTTCGAGGAACTCTCTGACGTCGAGTACCAGAAGCGCAACGAGACCAACGAGATCTTCATCCCGGTGGCCGACCGCCTGGGGCATGAGGTCATCGAGTTCGAGAACGTGACCAAGAGCTTCGGCGATCGCGTGCTGATCGACGACCTGAGTTTCAAGGTGCCAGCCGGTGCCATCGTCGGCATCATCGGCCCGAACGGCGCCGGCAAGTCGACTCTGTTCCGCATGATCGCCGGCAAGGAGAAGCCCGACAGCGGCACCGTGAAGATCGGCTCCACCGTGAAGATGGCCTTCGTCGATCAGAGCCGCGAAAGCCTGGAGGCCGACAAGACGGTGTGGCAGGACGTGTCGGGTGGGCTCGACAACCTGATGATCGGCAAGTTCGTCGTGCCGTCGCGCGCCTACCTGGGCCGCTTCAACTTCAAGGGCAACGACCAGCAGAAGCTGGTCGGCAACCTGTCGGGCGGTGAGCGCGGCCGTCTGCACCTGGCCAAGACGCTGATCGCCGGTGGCAACGTGCTGATGCTCGACGAACCGTCGAACGACCTGGACGTCGAAACCCTGCGCGCGCTGGAAGACGCGCTGCTCGAGTTTGCCGGCTCGATCATGGTGATCAGCCACGACCGCTGGTTCCTCGACCGCATCGCCACGCACATCCTGGCCGCTGAAGGCGACTCGAAATGGGTCTTCTTCGACGGCAACTACCAGGAGTACGAAGCCGACAAGAAGAAGCGCCTCGGCGAGGAAGGCGCACGGCCGAAGCGGGTGCGCTTCAAGGCCCTCAAATGACGGCAGGCGCGCTGCCCGGCAGCAGGCTGCTGCTGAACCTGTCGGTGTCGGTCGCGGCCTGGCTGCTGGCGGCCTGTGCGGCGGTTCCGCCGGCGCCATCGTCTCAGCGTGCGCCTGCAGCAGCGTCCTCGTTCGGTGCCAACGCCGGTGCACCGACGGCCGCCCCCGCCAACGCAGCGGCGCGTCCGCCGTCTGCGCCCGGTGCCGCACCGGCAGCCGCTGCAGCGCCCGGCGCACCGCGCCCGTTCGCCGAGGTCATCAAGGACGCCCGGCAGATCAGCGGCCTGTTCACGCTGTGGCAGAAGGACGAGAAGGTCTGGATCGAGCTGAAGCCGTCCGACTTCAATCAGCCGCTGTTCCTGTCGCCCAAGCTGAAGACCGGCCTCGGCGAACCGCGCTTCTTCGGCGGCCTGATGGGCGACGAGCTGGTGATCGAGTTCCGGCGCATCTACAACGTGGTGCAGATGGTCGCGCGCAACACCGAGTACGTGGCCGCATCGAAGACACCCACCGGCCGTGCGGTCGACGCGGCCTTCTCGCCCAGCCTGCTGTCGGCAACGCCGGTGGCCAGCCTGCCGCATCCCGATCGGAAATCGGTGCTGGTCGACGCGAACGCACTGTTCGTCAACGACATGATGGGCATCGTGCAGGGCCTGCAGCGACAGTACCGGCAAGGCTATGCGCTTGACGGGCGCAACTCGGTGATCACCGATGTGCGCGCCACCGAGGACCTGCTGGTGCTTGAGGTGCTGAGCCATTACGCCACCGGCACCATCGCGCTGCCGAACCCGGGGGCCGCGCCTCCCGGGGCGCCGCAGCCGTCGCAACCGCAGACCGTGCCCGACCCGCGCAGCCTGTTCATGACGCTGCATTACTCGCTGGCCCGTTTGCCCGAGCAGGTGATGGCGCCACGCCCCGCCGATGGCCGCATCGGCCACTTCACCAGCAACCGCTCCGACTTCAGCGACGACCTGTCGCGCTCGCCGCGCCAGCGCTTTGTGAACCGCTGGCGGCTGGAGAAATCAGACCCCGCGGCCGAGTTGTCGACACCGGTCAAGCCGATCACTTACTGGCTCGATCGCACCATTCCCGAGAAGTACCGCGCCTCGATCACCGCCGGCATCCTCGAATGGAACAAGGCCTTCGAGAAGATCGGATTCAAGGACGCGATCCGTGTCGAGGTGCAGCCCGACGATGCACCCTGGGACACGCTGGATTTCGGCCGTGCCTCGGTGCGCTGGATGACCAATTCGAATCCGGCCTTCGGTGCCATCGGCCCGAGCCATGTCGATCCACGCTCGGGGGAGATCCTTGACGCCGACATCGGCATCGAGAGCCTGTCATCGCGCAGCCTGCGCGCACTGCGGTCCCAGGTGCTGGCGTCGTCGCCATTGAGCGCATCGCCCGAACTGCCGCCTGAACTGGCCGCCCGCGGCATGCGGCCGCAAGCCTGGTGTGCCTACGCCGATCAGGCGGCCGAGCAGTTGGGCTACGCGCTCGATGTGCTGGAAGCCCGTGGCGACATCGCGCCCGACAGCCCGGAGGCCGAGGCGTTCGTGCAGGGCTACATGAAGGACGTGACGATGCACGAGGTCGGCCACACGCTGGGCCTGCGCCACAACTTCCGTTCTTCACGTGCGTACACCGAAGCGCAGCTGGCCGATCCGGCCTTCACCGCCAGCCACGGCATCAGCGGCTCGGTGATGGAATACGCTGCGCTGAACCTGGCCGCACCCGGCGTGCCCTTGCCCAAGCAGGGCACGGTGTTCAACGCCACCATCGGGCCCTACGACTACTGGGCCATCGAGTACGCCTACCGCCCGCTGCCACCCGATCAGGAAGCCAGCGCGCTGGCCAAGATCGCCGCGCGCAGCGCCGAGCCGCTGCTGGCCTTCGGCACCGACGAAGACAACTTCTTCGGCGTCGACCCCGAGACACTGCAGTTCGATCTCGGCACCGATGTCGTCGCCTTTGCCCGCAAGCGCATCACGATCGCACGCGATCTGCTCTCGCGCCAGGAAACGCGCACCTTGCCGGCCGATCAGGACTATGCGGTGCTGCGCCGCTCGGTCACCTATGCGCTGCGCGACATGGGCCGCGCGGCGAATGTGCTGACGCGGCAGATCGGCGGCGTGCGCACGCTGCGCGACCACGCGGGCAGCGGCCGCGACCCCTTGTCGCCGAAGCCGGCGGCCGACCAGCGCGCCGCGCTCGACCTGCTGGCACGCGGCTTCCTGTCGGCCGACAGCTTCCGCATCTCGCCGGCGTTGCAACGCAAGCTGGCGGTTGATTTTCTCGAGCGCAGCGATGCTGCATTGCGTGGCGACGGCACGCCGGCCACCGCGCTGGTCACCGATTTTTCGCTGGCCGCGCTGGTGATCGAGCTGCAGCGCAACGTGCTGGGGAACCTGCTCAGCGACGGCGTGTCGGTGCGCCTGCTCGACAGTGAGGACAAGCTGCCGAAAGACGCGCTTCGGCTCTCGGAGCTGTATCGCCGGCTGAACGATGCCGTGTGGAGCGAGCTGGACCAATCGGGCGACATCCCGTCGCTGCGCCGCGAGCTGCAGCGCGAGTATGTGACCCGCATCGCCAACCAGCTGCTGCGCCCCGGCGCGCTGAGCCGCGCCGACGCGCGCAGCCTGGTGCGTGCGCAGGCGCAGACGCTGCTGACCCGCCTGAACACCGCCGCCAAGCGCCCCGGCCTCAGTGCCGAAGCGCAGGCGCACCTGCAAGACAGTGCCGACACGCTGCAACAGGCACTGACCGCCAAGCTCACGCGCACGGGGGTGTGAGCCCATCGCAGCC
This sequence comes from Burkholderiaceae bacterium, assembly GCA_965229345.1. Taxonomy (GTDB): domain Bacteria; phylum Pseudomonadota; class Gammaproteobacteria; order Burkholderiales; family Burkholderiaceae_C; genus PBB1. The sequence continues at coordinate 3,225,749 of OZ245872.1, read as the reverse complement.
AACCACCGAGGAGACACGATGAAGCCGAAGACCCAAGAGGAATATGTGCAGATCGACGCGCTGTCCTGGCAGCCGTTTCCCGATGCGTTCTCGACCGGCGGTATTCGCTGGAAGCTGCTGCACGTGTCACCTGAGCAGGGCGCCTGGACGGCGATCTTCGATTGCCCGGCCGGCTCGTCGTTCGCGCCGCATGTTCACGCCGGGCCCGGGGAATACCTGCTGACGAAGGGCCGCATGGACGTGCGCGGCGGCAAGGCCGCAGGTGGCGACACCGCCGTCGCCCCCGGCTACGGCTTCGAGGCCTCGGGTGCTCGCCACGACAAGACCCAGTTCCCCGTCGACAGCGAGTTCTACATGACCTTCCTCGGCCCGCTGACCTTCATTCAACCCGATGGCTCACCGATCGCCGTGATCGGTTGGGCCGAGGCGCAAGGTGCCTGGGGTTGAGCGCTCGGGATGGGTCGTGCCGCGGTTACGGGCATTTAGAGAGTGCCGGCGCCGCAGGCCGGCAGTTCCCCCCAAGAGCTGAGGCTGCCTTCACGGCACGCAAGTACAAACGAGCCCCTTGAACCGGGGGTGGTGAGTGGTCTGAGGTTTGCGAAAATTTTGATGGGCAAGCCCTTCGGCTTGACTCTGCAAAGAACACTGACATTCGGACAGACACGGGAGGAGAAATGAAGATGATCACCACGTTGTGGCCGCGCCTGGCGCTGGCGGTCGTGGTCAGCGGCGTGTTCGGTACGGCGCAGGCCGGGTTCTCTGTCACGACCTTCGCGCCCAATCAATGGGGCGCCAGTGACGGCACCCTGGGCGTGGCTGGCTACACGATTGAAAACTTCGAAGACACCGCATTGGTCACCGGCCTGACGGTGTCGCGTCTGAACGGTTCCACGGGCAATTTCGGCCCGTCATCGGTTCTGCCGGTGAATTCCGTTTTCGATCCGCTCACTGACAACGACACCGATGTGGCCCATCCATCGCAGTCGATCCAGGCCTTCCGCCAAGGCGTCTGGGATGGCAGCCATGTGCTGATCAACCATCCAGGACCTGCGTCCTACCATTGGTACGGCGATTCGGCAAACTGGAAAGATCTGCAGTTCGATTTCCAGGGCGGTGCAACCTCCGTGGGCTTCAGCCTGGAGCAAATCGATCATGCCAACAACAGCCTGCTGGTCAATGGCACGGTGGTTGTGCCAGATCTGCTGGGGCTGCTCGGGGCCCAAACCGAGACCCAGTTCGTCACCGAGGGCCCGTTCACCTTCAACACGCGCCACGGATACCTGCGCATCGATGCAAACAATGGCGATCTGATCCACAGCATCACGCTGGACAACTTCAGCGGTGATGGCTTCGCAGTGGATCACCTGGCTTTCCAGTCCGCAGTGACGACCAGCCCGGTGCCCGAGCCAGGCAGTACGGCGTTGTTCGTTGCCGGGCTCACGGTGCTGGCTTGGCGTTGTCGCGCTCGCCCCTGATTGCTCGGTGACGAAGTTCAGATCGCGGGCTTGACGATGAACGTCAGGCCCGCGGTCGCCACCGCCCCGGCACCCAACCCAGTTCCTGCCAGGCCTCACGCCAGCAGTCGGCCAACCACTGGTTGAACACCGGACAGGCGGTCGGAGTGTCCGGGCCGCCGGCTTCCGGGTAAAGGGTCATCTCGCCGAGCACGATGCCACCAGTGGTGTCGTACAGGTCGACCCTGACGAAGTCGAGGCCCGCACCCAGGGTTTCGGCGGTCTGCTTGAGGGCTTCCCAGGTCGAAGGAATGGGGCGTTCGACCAGCAATTGCCGGCCCTCGGTCAGGACCCAGGGCCGTCCATCGGCGTACCAGGCGGCCACCTGGCATTGCTGGCGGAGGCTGGGCGAGCCGAGGTTGGCCGCCTTCACCTGGCCGGCAAACACATAGAACCGGTAGTCCTGGAGTTCGTCGGCGGTGCGGTCGACCAGAGGTTCTTCCACGAAGACCCGTCGCGGGATGGGCTTGTAGGCCCACTCCCGCAGAGAGAAGTGCCGCCGTAGCCAGCTTGCCACCAGGGCTTGGGCGCCGGCACGCGTCAACACCCGCCGTTGTGGCTCGGGAACCTTGCCATCCTGGAACAAGGTGATCTTCCCGTCGTGGATGCGCAGGTTCCAGCCAGAGCCGTGGTTGGTCTTCACAAAGCACGAGGGCGGAAGGTCGTTCCAGGGGATGGGTTGATCCCGCTGCCCTTCCCAGACCACCGGCGCGGTGGCGACCCCGCGGGCCCGCGCCCAGTCTTTCACCCGTCGCTTGTCGGCCAGCACCGGCAGCAGGGGGTGTCGGTCGCGGTCCATCCTCAGCCGGACGAGGTCGGCGAAGGAGGCCGTCAAGGGGTCGATGGTTCGGTCGGCCCAGCGCGCCCTGAGCCAGGCGCGCCAGCGCCGCAATCCCGCTCTCACCTCAGCGTGATCCGAGGGCGTGGCCCCGGGGGCGTCTCGCCACGGACCTTCAGAACGACGGCGAGGGCGTGCCCGCAGTGCAGACGCCCTGGCGGGTGCGCACGTTGGTGATCATCGGCGGCTCGGTGGCGCCTTCGGGCAGTGGGTCGGTGCTGAAGTACTTGCGCGTCGAGATCGAGAAGTACTTGCCGTTGCTGCGGTTGATCACCACGCCGGTGGCGTTGGCGCCGGTGCCGTTGGTCCGTGGGCCTGGCGCGTCCTTGTTGTCCGGGTTGAAGTCGGTCGCGGCACCGAAACTGATTTCCTTGTCGTCGATGTTGATCAGCGTCAGCTTGCCGGTGCGGGCATTGGCAATGCCCTTCTTGTCCAGGTCGATGGTGTACTCGACGCGGAAGTCACCCTTGCGCGGCGGATCGAGTTCGGTGCCGTAGATGATCTCGGTCGTTTCGACCCCACTGCACACCAGGTGCAGCTTCGGCAACGGGGCCGCTGCCTGGGCCGTGGCGCTCAGCGACAGCGCCAGCAGCGTGCCACACGCGAGGCGCGGAATCGGTGTCTTGAATGCCTTCATGCCCTGGTCTCCTGGGTGCGGGGCGGGTCAGCCGAAGTGGCAGATGTAGTGCAGCGCATCGGTCACTTCGATGTCGAACGACGACTGGCCGGGCACGCTGAAGGATTGGCCGCCCGCGTAGTCGGTCCAGCTTGCGCTGCCTGACAACTTCACACGGCACGCACCGGCGACCAGTTCCATCACCTCGGGTGCGCCGGTGTTGAAGGTCAGCGTGGACGGCAGGATCACGCCGACGCTCTTCTTCGTGCCGTCGGGCAGCGTGATGCTGTGCGAGACGCACTTGCCATCGAAGTACACATTGGCGCGGGTGGCGATGGAGGCGGTGATCTGGTCGGTCATGGTGAGGTGATGAACAGCAGGGTGGATGTGAGGGCGCAGCGCGTCAAAACGGCTCAGTCGGCGCTGTCGTTCTTCAGGCCAGGCAACGCGGCACCGCTGCCTTGCGACAGCAGGCCGGCCTGGGTGTAGATGCCCAGCTTGTGGCGGGTGTCGGTGATGTCGAGGTTGCGCATCGTCAGCTGGCCGATGCGGTCCGCCGGCGAGAACGGCGCGTTCTCGACCTTCTCCATGCTGAGCCGCTCGGGTGCGTAGGTGAGGTTCGTCGACACGGTGTTCAGGATCGAGTAGTCGTTGCCGCGGCGCAGCTCGATCGTCACCTCGCCGGTGACCGCGCGTGCCACCCAGCGCTGGGCGGCCTCGCGCAGCATGATGGCCTGCGGGTCGAACCAGCGGCCCTGGTACAGCAGCCGGCCCAGCTTGCGGCCGTTGTCGCGGTACTGCTCGATCGTGTCTTCGTTGTGGATGCCGGTCACCAGCCGCTCGTAGGCGATGAACAGCAGCGCCAGGCCCGGCGCCTCGTAGATGCCGCGGCTCTTGGCCTCGATGATGCGGTTCTCGATCTGGTCGCTCATGCCCAGGCCGTGGCGACCGCCGATCCGGTTCGCCTCGAGCAGCAAGGCCACCGGATCGGCGAACTCGACACCGTTCAGCGCCACCGGCTGGCCTTCGGCAAAGCGCACGCTGACGGTCTCGCGCTTCACCTCCACCTCGTCACGCCAGAACGCCACGCCCATGATCGGGTTGACGATGGTGATGCCGCGGTCCAGGCTCTCCAGGTCTTTCGCCTCGTGGGTGGCGCCCAGCAGGTTGGAGTCGGTCGAGTAGGCTTTCTCGGCGCTCATCTTGTAGCCAAAGCCGGCCTTCGTCATGAAGGCGCTCATCTCGGCGCGGCCACCCAGCTCGTCGATGAAGGTCTGGTCCAGCCAGGGCTTGTAGATCTTCAGCGCGGGGTTGGTCAGCAGGCCGTAGCGGTAGAAGCGCTCGATGTCATTGCCCTTGAAGGTGCTGCCGTCGCCCCAGATGTTGACGTCGTCTTCCTTCATCGCCGCGACCAGCATCGTGCCGGTGACCGCGCGCCCGATCGGCGTGGTGTTGAAGTAGGTGATGCCGGCAGTGCTGATGTGGAAGGCGCCGGCCTGCAGCGCGGCGATGCCTTCGGCCACCAGTTGCGCGCGGCAGTCGATCAGCCGCGCTTTCTCGGCACCATAGAGCATCGCCTTGCGCGGGATTTCGTCGTAATCGGGCTCGTCGGGCTGGCCGAGGTGGGCGGTGTAGGCGTAAGGCTGCGCGCCTTTGAGCTTCATCCAGTGCAGCGCGGCGCTGGTGTCCAGGCCGCCGGAAAACGCGATACCGACCTTCTGGCCGAGGGGAAGTTGCTGCAGGATGGTGGACATGGTCTGAAAAGCGATGAGTGAAGCGGCTGCGCAAAACGGGTGGTGACGGGTGAGGCATCACGGCACGACCCGTGCGCCGGTCGCTATTCTCGCCGCTGTCCACCCGGCTCGCCGGTGCGCAGCCGGCGCAGCGTCATCTGCAGCAGCCGTGCATCCGAGCTGGCCCGGTGGCGCCGCAGGTTCAACTCGCGGGCCACCTGGTCCTTGATCTGGTGCCAGCAGGCGGCATCGCTGTCGCTGAGCAGCGCACGCAGGTTCTCGATGTGGAATGCGGGGGACAGGTCGGCCGCGTCGAACAACGCCCCGATCCAGCTGTAGTCGTTGGCCCAGCCGTCGGTATAGACCGTCTGCCCGCGCAGGACCTGGTTCAGGTGCCGTGCGATCTCGAGTGCCGGCCTGCCGTGCAACAGCACGGCGTCGCGGCTGATGCCGTGCAGCCGCTGGGCCTCGGCGTCCCAGTGCGTCCAGGCCGCTTCGGGGCGCACCAGGGTGCAGTAACCACCCCCATCGGGCAGCACGTAGCCGATCTCGATCGGGTAGCTGTCGCGGCCGAAGCCCGAGGCCTCGATGTCGAGCACCGCAGGCAGTGCGGTGGGGGTGAAGGATGCAGCCAGGGCGGTGACCATGGGGTGAGGCCAAGCACGGAACGTGACAGGACGCTCAGTCTGCCGCACCGAGCTGGCGCCACAGGTAGGCGAATTCCAGTGCCTGCAGGTGCGCGCGCTGGGCGTTGTCGGCCGCGCCACCGTGACCGCCTTCGATGTTTTCGTAGTACAGCAGCGCATGCCCCTGCTCGCGCATGCGCGCGGCCATCTTGCGTGCGTGGGCCGGGTGCACCCGGTCATCTCGGGTCGAGGTGGTGAGCAGCACTTCGGGATAGGCCTTGTCGGCAGCGACGTTCTGGTACGGGCTGTAGCGCGCGATGTGCGCCCAGTCCTCCGGCACATCGGGGTTGCCGAACTCGGCCATCCACGAGGCGCCGGCCAGCAGCGTGTGATAACGCCGCATGTCGAGCAGTGGCACCTGGCAGACCACCGCGTTGAACAGCTCAGGGCGTTGGGTGAAGACGGCGCCCACCAGCAGCCCGCCATTGCTGCCGCCCATGATGCCGAGGTGCCGGGGGCTGGTGACGCCGCTTTGGATCAGGTCTTCAGCCACCGCGATGAAGTCGTCGTAGCTGCGCTGCTTGTGCTCGCGAAGGGCGGCCTGATGCCATGCCGGCCCGAACTCGCCGCCGCCGCGGATGTTGGCCACCACCAGCACGCCGCCGCGCTCGAACCAGGCGCGGCCGTGGCCTGCCGGATACCACGGGTTCAGCGAGATCTCGAAGCCGCCGTAGCCGTACAGCAGCGTCGGGTTGTGGCCGTCGGCCTTCGCGCCGCGCGGCCAGACGATGAAGTAGGGCACGCGGGTGCCATCGGGTGAGGTCGCGAAGCGCTGCTCGGTGCGCATGCCGGTGGCATCGAACAGGGCGGGGCGCGCCTTCAGTCGCTCGAGCGGAGGCGCCGTGAGCGAACCACTGGCCGGGGTCTGGCCGATGAACAGCGAATCCGGCGTCAGGAAATCGGTGTAGCCCAGCAGGTAGCTCTCGGCCAGCGGGTCGTCCCGGCGCATCGGGTCGTGCAGGCTGCGTACGTTCAGCGTGCCAGGTCGAGGTGCGTCGATCGTTCGCGGCTCGAAGCCGCCAGGCGTGCGCTGCCAAAGTTCAAGGCGGCTGGCGACGTTGTCGAGCAGGTTGACGATGAGGTGATGGCGCGTGGGCGTGTAGCTCGCGAGCGAGCAGGTGGCGGTGGGCGTGAACAGCACCGTGAAGTGCCGGTCCCCTGCCAGGCACGCCCGCGCGTCGCCGGCCAGCAGCGAGCCGCTGGAATAGGTCATTCCCGCCACGTTCCAGTCGCTGCGCAACTCGATCAGGAGTGTGTCGGTCGCATCGCCGACGTGGTTCCAGAAGCTGAACGACGCGTCGCTCGGCAGGTCGATGCTCACCAGCGCCTCGCCTTGCAGCAGGAAATGCTGCTGGTGATAGAAATCGAGCGACCGGCTGAACAGCGTGCGCTCATGCCCCGGCGTCAGATCGACCGAGACGCTCACCGACACGTCGCTCGCTGCGCCTTCGAACACCGTGACCGCGGAGGCCAACGGTGTGCCACGCGTCCAGCGCTGAACGAGGCGCGGGTAGCCCGAATCCGTCAGGCTGCCGGGGCCGACATCGGTGCCCACATACAGGGTGTGCTCATCGATCCAGGTGACCGACGACTTCGCCTCGGGCAGTGCGAAACCGCCCTCGACGAATTGCCTGGTGTCGGTGTCGAATTCGCGCACCACCGCCGCGTCGGCACCGCCGCGCGACAGCGACACCAGGCAGCGGTGCGGTGCCGTGTCGAGGGCATCGGCGCCGGCCCAGACCCAGTTCTCGCCTTCGGCCGCGGCCAGCGCATCGATGCCGAGCACCGTCTCCCAGTCGGGGTCGGGCTGCCGGTACCCGGCCAGCGTGGTGCGGCGCCACAGGCCGCGAGGGTGAGTGTCGTCGCGCCACAGGTTGTAGAAGTGATCGCCGCGACGGGTCACCTGCGGAATGCGCTCCTTCGAATTCAGCACCGCCAGCAACTGCTCGCGGATCGGTGCGTACTCGGGCCGTGCGGTCAGCAGCCCCTCGCTCTCGGCATTGCGTTCGCGCACCCAGGCCAGTGCCCGCTCGCCCTGCACCTCTTCCAGCCAGAGGTAAGGGTCGTCGTCGGTCGGGTTCATGCGCGCAGGTCCTGGGTGTCTGCATGCCGCTGCATGTAGATCCGCACGTAGGAGCACAGGGGGTTGATCTTGAGGCCGTGCTCGCGCGCATGGGCGAGTACGGCGCGCACCAGCGCCGCTGCGATGCCGCGGCCTTCGAGCGCGGGCGGCACCTCGGTGTGGTCGATGTGCATCACGCTGCCGATCAGGCGGTAGTCGATGGCGCAGCGCAGGCCATCCACCTGGCATTCGAAGCACGACCTCTCCGGGTCATGGCGGATCTCGAGGTCGGTGGCGCGGAGGTGGGGGCGGGGGGTTGTCATCCAACCCATTCTGGCCCCGATCAGTGGATCAGGGATTCAACCGAATCGGCCGCAGCTCGACCGAGCGCTCGCCCTCGCCGATCCACACCACGCCGTCTTGCACCGTCACTTGCAGCTGCATGGTGCGTTGTGCCAGTGCGGCGAGCGCCTGGCTTTGCTCGGCCTCGACCTGCCACACCGCGACATTGCGTGCCCGGGTGATGCGTGTCTCCAGACCCTTCCACCACACCGGTGTGCTGTGGCTGAAACTGATCACCGTGACCCGCTCGGCACGCGGAGCAGCCTTCATGATGCGCCGCTCGTCGGGCTGACCGACGTCGATCCAGTGCACGATCTGGCCGGTCAGGTCCTTGTGCCACAGGTCGGGCTCGTCGGTGTCCCACAGGCTCTTGGCCAGCTCCAGCGTGCCATGTCGCGCATCGGCCGGCACGTTCAGCGCGTAGGCCAGCACCCGGATCATCATCCGCTCGTCGGTCTCCGACGGGTGGCGGGCAATGGTGAGCGCATGTTCGCCGTACACGTGGCGGTCCATGTCACTCAACTGCAGACTGGCTTTGTGGATGGTGGCCTTCAATGCCATGGATGCGTCCTGTTTGGCGCGAAGGGTTTCGGCGCAGCCTTCGATTGTCGGGCACGCATGACAATCGAAGGCTGACGAACCTTCGCAGCGCACAGCGCACGACACCATGAGCATGAAGAAAACCGACCTGGTCAAGCACCTGGCCAAGAAGATCGATGGGCAGATGAAGGGCGTGGCAGTCCCTGGCCGCTTCGGGCAGGCCGCGAGCGCCGTGGTCGACAAGCGCGAACAACGCCGGCTCGATGCGCAGGCGGGGCTGCTGCCCTTTGCCTGCAAGCTGCCGGCCGATTTGGTGAGGCAACTGCACGACCGCGCGGTCGGTCATGAGGGCGGCCTCAATGCGCTGATCGCCGAGTTGCTGGGGCAGTCCCTGAAGAACAACGCCAAGAAGTAGGTCGGCGCGGGCATAAAAAAACGCGGCCGAAGCCGCGTTTCGAAAGCTGATGTCGCGGCGCTTTTACAGCACGCGAATGTTGGCAGCTTGCAGGCCCTTCTGGCCTTGCTTGACTTCAAATTCGACCTTCTGGTTTTCGACCAGGGTCTTGAAGCCGGTGCCGGTGATGTCACGGAAGTGGGCGAAGAGGTCAGCACCACCCGCGTCTTGAGCGATGAAGCCGTAGCCCTTGCTCTCGTTGAACCACTTCACGGTACCTGTTTGCGTCGTCATGGACGGTTTCCTATCAAATAACAAAATGATGCGACTGCACATGCAACCGCATGCAGAGACACTCAAGATCAACTGGGGATTTCTTGCGATCCCGCTTCAGAACAGAAGCAGGTAGATGATCACTAGCAACCACGGTCTTGCGTATACCTGTCGAACTAATGTACCCCATTGCGAAGACGGGCGCATGCGTGTTTCCGGTGGGTGTGCCTCGATGACACAGAATCACGACCGCTTGACGCCCATCACCTGCGCCACCGCTGTGTGGCTTGAGACTGCCGCCGGATGAACCTGATCGATTTCGAATTGCGCGGCGAGTACATCACGCTCGATGCCTTGCTCAAGGCCACCGGCGTATCGCCGAGTGGCGGTGCCGCCAAGGCCCTGGTGGCTGCGGGTGGGGTGCAGGTCGACGGACGGGACGAGTTGCGCAAGACCTGCAAGATCCGCGCAGGCCAGGTGGTGGCGGTGACGGGCTGCCGCATCCGGGTCGTCGCCCCCTTGGCGGTCGCGGCGTCCGCAGCGCAGGCGCGGCCGTGATGACGCCCGCGCCCCCGTGGATCGATGCGGCTGCCTTGCCGCAGGCGTTGACCGAGCTGGGCCATGCCGTGCTGGCCCCGGAGGCTTTGCGCAAGCTGATCGACCTGGATGCCGCTGCGCTGACGGCACTGGTGCCGAGCTGGTCCGACCTGCCGCCCGACGCGTTCTTGCGGGATGGCGGCCGCTACCGGCGGCGTCGGCATTCGTGCTTCATCGTCGATGGGGCGACGGTGCAGCGCATGCCGCACCGACCCCATTGGCAGCCGCTGGAATACAACGCGCTGCACGGCGGTCTGGAACGGATGTTCGAGCCGATGAACGCGGAGGTCACCGAGCAGCCCGCGTGGGCGGCGCTGCTGCGTGGCTTGTCTGGTGTGTGTTCACGGATCAAGGGCGCGCAACCCTGGTTCGTCGAGGCGCACCAGTTCCGCATCGACACCACCGACGGCATCGGCCGGCCGACGCCCGAGGGCGCGCACCGTGACGGTGTCGACTTCGTCGTCGTCGCGCTGGTCGATCGACGCGGCGTGAAAGGTGGTGAAACGCGTGTCTTCGACGCCAACGGGCCGACAGGCATCCGCTTCACGATGACCGAGCCGTGGACGCTGCTGATGCTGGACGACGTGCGGGTGATCCACGAGACCACGCCGATCCAACCAGTCGAACCGGGACGGCTCGACGGCCACCGCGACACGCTGGTGCTGACCTTCCGGCGCGGCGGCTTCCAGGGTCCGGGCAGCGCCTGACACCGCAGCGGCCGCGGGCTCAGACCAGCCGGATGTCGGCCACCGGGTTGCTGCCGAAGTCGTCGCGCACCAGGTAGGCGAGGACACGGCGAGCCGTCTCTTCGGCACTCACCAGCTGCCCCTGCGCATGCTGCTGCTCGAAATAGGCCTTGCTCGGGAAGCCCGAGGTGTCGGCCGCTCTCAGTTGCGCCTGCATGTCGGTGTCGATCACGCCCGGCGCCAGCGACACGATGCGCGCCGCGCGTCGCTTGTCGCCCATGCGCTCGGCGCGGTGCGCCTCGTCGAGCGCCACCACGCGCGAGTAGTGGTCCATGCCGGCCTTCGCCACCCCATAGATCGCGCTGCCCGCCATCGCCCGGCGGCCCAGGCCCGACGAGATGTTCAGCACGCGGCGATCGGCACGCCAGGTACCGGTCGTGCGCAGAAAGGCCGCGGTCAACAGAATGGTCGCTTCGAGCCCGACGCGCAGCGCACTGGCCAACTCGGCCGAGGCACAAGCGTCCGACGGACCGATGCGCGAGATCACGCCGGCGTTGTTGATCAGCGCCGCAGTGTCGAAGCGCTGAGCATCGAAGGTTCGCAACCAGGCCTCGACCTCATCGGCCACGGTGATGCTGTCGACCAGGTCGCGCGGCCACTCTTCGAGCGCTGTCTGCGCTGAGGCGGCACGCGCGGCCAGTGTCGGATTCCGGCCTCGCGACAGGCACAGCATCACGGTGTCGGCGTTCAGCAGTTGCTCGGCCATCGCGGCGCCCAGGCCACGCGAGGCGCCGGTGAGGATGACGAGGCGTTGGGACATGGTCGGGCTCCGGTGAGGCGATGGCGTCGAATTCTGGCGCCGTCGCGGTCCTCAGAATGGCGCTGCGCTTGTCAGCACCAAGGCCTGCGTTGTCACGGGATGCCGCAGTTCCAGCCGTGTGGCGTGCAGCATCAGCCGTGCGGCGGTGGGCTCATCGGCGCTCGCATACAACGCATCTCCTGCGATCGGATGCCCGATCGCCAGCAGGTGCACCCGCAGCTGGTGCGTGCGTCCGGTCAGCGGCTGCAAGGCCAGCCGCGTGGTGCGGGTGGCCGGGTCGCGGTGCAGCACGCGGTAGCGCGTGAGCGAGGGTTTTCCGTGCATCCGATCGACCTTCTGCCGTGGCCGTTGAGGCCAGTCGGCGAGCAGCGGCAGATCGATCTCGCCATCGTCTACACCGACGATCCCCTCCACCACCGCCTCGTAGTGCTTGACCACTTCACGGGTCTCGAACAGCACGCTGAGCGCGCGCTGCATCGCTGCACCGCGGGCGAACAGCAGCAGCCCCGAGGTCGCCATGTCGAGCCGGTGCACCGTCTGCGCGTCGGCGAACTGCGCCTGCACCCGCGCCACGGCGCAGTCGGCCTTGTCGGCCCCGCGCCCTGGCACCGACAGCAGGCCGGCGGGCTTGTCGATGGCGACCAGCGCCTCGTCGGCATGGACGACCACCAGCGGCGGCAACGAAGGGCAACTCCGGGCAGAGGACACCCGGTCATCATGCATCGGCTACGCTAGTGCCGATGTTTTCAGCCTTCGAAAAACTCCTCGACCCCTACCCCAACGGGCAGCCGAGTCCGCCGCCGCGTGGACTGTTCCCGTTCGTCTGGGCCTGCATCGCCGGGGCGCGCGGCCTGGTGCTGGGCATGATCGTGCTGACGGCGTCGATCGGTGTGTTCGAGGCCTATCTGTTCAACATGCTGGGCGATGTGGTCGACTGGCTGGGGCGCGTCGAGCCTACTCAGCTGTGGACCCAGGAGCGCGGTCACCTGTTGCTGCTCGCGGCCATCCTGATGGGCAGCCCGCTGCTGATCGCGCTGCAGACACTGATCAAGCACCAGGCCCTGGCAGCCAACCTGCCCATGCGGCTGCGCTGGAATTTCCACCGCTTGATGCTCGGCCAGAGCATGCAGTTCTATCAAGACGAGTTCGCCGGCCGCGTGGCCACCAAGGTGATGCAGACCGCGCTCGCGACGCGCGATGTGGTGATGATCACCTGCGACATCATGGTGTTCGTGGTGATCTATTTCGTCACCATCATCGCGCTGGTCGGCCGCTTCGATCTGTGGCTGCTGTTGCCCTTCGTGGGTTGGCTCACGCTGTATGCGCTGGCGATCTGGTACTTCGTGCCTCGCCTGGGCAAGGTGTCGAAGCTGCAGGCCGATGCACGCTCGCTGATGACCGGGCGCATCACCGATGCATACACCAACATCGCCACCGTCAAGCTGTTCTCGCACGCCGGGCGCGAGTCGGGCTATGTGCGCTCGGCGATGCAGGAGTTCATCGTCACCGTGCACCGGCAGATGCGCCTGGTGAGCGGCTTCGAGGTGGTCAACCACCTGCTCAGCATGGGGCTGATCGCGTCCACCGCTGGCGCGACGCTGTGGTTGTGGACGCGGGGTGAACTCGGCGTCGGCGCGGTGGCGGCCGCGACCGCGATGGCCTTGCGCCTGAACGGCATCTCGCACTGGGTGATGTGGGAGATGGCCTCGCTGTTCGAGCACATCGGCACCGTGCAAGACGGCATGAACACGCTGTCGCGGCCACAACGTGTGACCGACCGTGCTGAAGCCGTGCCCTTGCAGGTGACGCACGGCGACATCCGTTTCGACAACGTCCGCTTTGCCTACGGTGGCGAGACGCCGGTGATCGACGGCCTGTCGCTGCACATCCGACCGGGCGAGAAGATCGGCCTGGTGGGCCGCTCGGGTGCAGGCAAGAGCACCATCGTCAACCTGCTGCTGCGCTTCTACGACGTGGAATCGGGCCGCGTGCTGATCGACGGGCAGGATGTGTCCGCGGTCACGCAGGACAGCCTGCGCGCGCAGGTGGGCATGGTCACGCAGGACACCTCGCTGCTGCACCGCTCGGTGCGCGACAACATCCTCTATGGCCGCCCCGAGGCGGGCGACGCCGAGATGGTCTCCGCCGCACAACGTGCCGAGGCGCACGACTTCATCGTGCCGCTGGCCGACCCGGCCGGTCGCACCGGCTACGACGCGCATGTGGGCGAGCGGGGGGTGAAACTCAGCGGTGGTCAGCGCCAGCGCATCGCGATCGCCCGCGTGATGTTGAAAGACGCGCCGATCCTGCTGCTCGACGAAGCCACCAGCGCGCTCGACAGCGAGGTCGAGGCGGCCATCCAGGCCAGCCTGTACCGCTTGATGGAAGGCAAGACAGTGGTGGCCATTGCACACCGCCTGTCGACGATAGCCGCGATGGACCGGCTGATCGTGCTGGAACACGGCCGCATCGTCGAGGAGGGCGATCACGCCAGCTTGCTGGCGCAGGGCGGGCTCTATGCGCGGCTCTGGGCGCACCAGAGCGGCGGATTTCTCGGGCTGGATTCGGATGACGCCGTCGAGCCCAAGGTGGACGCCACCCCTCAGCGCAAGACGGGCACCTGATCAGTCGTACTGGATGTACTTGTACTGAGGCTCGTCTGGCGTGCCTTCCAGTGCCGAGCCGGGCCGCTTGGCGGGTTGCCACATCACCAGTTCCTCGATCTTCAATGCCAGCTCGAAGTCCTTGTTGGTGATGCCCTGGGCGCTGTGGTTCATCAGCTTGACGACGACCGAGGGGTAGGACACCTCGAGGTCAGGGTGGTGCCAGGCGGCTTCGGCCAGGTGACCGATCGCGTTGACGACCATCAGCGTGCCTTTCCAGCCACCGGTCTTGTACTGGCGTCGCAGGTGACCGTCGGCATGGGTCCAGGCCGGCAGATCCTGCTTCAGCCGGGTGGCAATCTCGCTGCTGGTGTACACCTCGTCGGGGGCTTTCTGGGTCCAGGCGCTCATCACGGGCTCCTCGGTGGCTGTGCTTGCAAGATGTTCGCACGACACCGTGTGCCTGCGCCGATGTCGGCTTTCTCCGGCCTCGTGCCCGGCTACGATCACCGCCAACCCCCGCTGCCCCGAAAGAGTTTCCGATGGCCTCCAGCCTGCTTGCCCTGATCGACGACATCGCAACAGTGCTCGACGATGTCGCGCTGCTGACCAAGGTCGCCGCGAAGAAGACCGCCGGGGTATTGGGCGACGACCTGGCGCTGAACGCGCAGCAGGTGTCGGGCGTCAGTGCCGATCGCGAACTGCCGGTGGTCTGGGCCGTGGCCAAGGGCTCGGCGATGAACAAGACCATCCTGGTGCCGGCGGCGCTCGCCATCAGCGCCTTTGCGCCCTGGGCCGTGACGCCGCTGCTGATGGTGGGGGGTCTCTTTCTCTGCTACGAGGGTTTCGAGAAGCTGGCGCACAAGTTTCTGCACGATGCCGCAGACGACGAGGCCCACCACGCGCAGGTGCTGCAAGCGCTGGCCGATCCAGCGGTGGACCTGGTCGCCTTCGAGAAGGACAAGATCAAGGGCGCGGTGCGCACCGACTTCATCCTGTCCGCCGAAATCATTGCCATCACGCTGGGCACGGTGCAGGACTCACCGTTCATCACCCAACTCACGGTGCTGGTCGGCATTGCGATCGCGATGACGATCGGTGTTTATGGGGTCGTAGCGGGCATCGTCAAGCTCGACGACCTGGGCCTGTACCTGACGAAGCGTCCCGGTAGCGGGACGGCTGTCGCGCTGCAGCACCGCATCGGCGCGGCGATCCTCAAAGCCGCGCCCCACCTGATGCGCGCACTCACCGTGGTGGGCACGGCGGCGATGTTCCTGGTGGGCGGCGGCATCCTGACGCACGGTCTCACCGTGTTGCACCACGCGATCGAGGCCGTGGCCGAGCGTGTCACCGACACCCTTGGCCACTGGGTCGGCGCGGTGGTCCCGACGCTGCTCGACGGCCTGGTCGGCGTGGCCGCTGGCGCGCTGGTGCTGCTGGGCATCACCGTGGGCCGCAAGCTGTTTGCCAAGCCCGCGCTGGCCGGATGAGCCACCGACTCAGCGCGGCGGCATGCCGCCTGGTGATTCGCCGGTCAGTAAAGCGAGATCGAGATCAGCTCGACCTCGAAGGTCAGCGTCGCGTTCGGCGGGATCACGTTGTCAACGCCGCGCGTGCCGTAGGCAATCTGCGACGGGCAGGTCAGGCGCGCCTTGCCGCCGACCTTCATGCGCTGCAGGCCCTCGGTCCAGCATCGGATCACGCCGTTGAGCGGGAAGGTCGCCGGCTGGCCGCGGCTGTACGAGCTGTCGAACTCCTTGCCGTCGGCCAGCGTGCCGCGGTAGTGCACCGTCACGCCGTCGGTGGCGCGCGGGCTGGCGCCTCCCCCCTCGACCAGCACGTGGTAAACGAGGCCGCTGGCGGTGGTGACATCGTCCGGCGTCTTCAGCGCCGCTGGCGCCGCGCCCGACTGAGCCCAGCCTGCGCCGGCGAAAGAAAGTGCCAGCACGGTGGCGCAGAGTTTGAGTTTCAAGACAAGTCTCCTGTGGGGCCGTGCGGCGTCGACCGCGCCGCGGCCCCCATCATCGCCGCAATGGCGCCCATCGCGTGCGGGAGCCGGTGGTGACCCTCCTGCTCGCGCCGATGGAAGGCCTGCTCGACCACACGCTGCGCGACATCCTGACGCGCGTGGGTGGCATCGACCGCTGCGTGTCGGAGTTCATCCGCGTCTCCGGCACGCTGCTGCCTGAGCGCACTTTCTTGCGCGTGGTGCCCGAACTGCGCCAAGGGGGCCGCACCCGGGCGGGTGTGCCGGTGCGCGCGCAGTTGCTGGGCTCTGACCCGAACTGTCTGGCCGAAAACGCCGAGCGGCTGGCCTCGCTCGGGCCGGACGGCATCGACCTGAACTTCGGCTGCCCGGCCAAGATCGTCAACCGCCATGGCGGTGGTGCGGCGCTGCTCGACGATCCTGAACTGATCGCCCGCATCGTGGGCGCCGTGCGCCGTGCGGTGCCGGCGGCGATGCCGGTGACAGCGAAGATGCGGCTCGGGCACATGGATGACAGCCGCGCGATCGAGTGCGCGCAGGCGATCGCCGGCGGGGGTGCCGACGAACTGGTGGTGCATGCACGCACCAAAGCCGATGGCTACCGGCCGCCGGCCTACTGGGAGCGCATCGCCGACATCCGCGCGGCGGTCCATCTGCCCATGGTGGCCAATGGCGAGATCTGGACGGTGGCCGATGCGCTGCGCTGCCGTGAAGTCTCGGGCTGCCACGCGCTGATGCTGGGCCGCGGCATGGTCGCCAACCCCGGGCTGGCGCTGGCCATCGTGGCGGCGACGCAATCGGCCCACGCGCGGCCCATGGATGGCATGGCGTACGGCTGGCACCAACTGCAGCCGCTGGTGAATGACTTCTGGTCGCTCGTGCTGGCGCGTGTGGACATCGCCGATCGCCACCGCGCCGGGCGGCTCAAGCAGTGGCTGCATCAGCTGCGCCGCCACCATCCGCAGGCCGAAGCCGTTTACCAGACGGTGCGCACCGTCAACGATCCGGCGCAGATCACCTTGCACCTGAGGGAAGGGATGCCGCTGGCCGCTTGAGGATCGCGTGTCCGCTCGACCGCGCACCGAGGCACCGACAGAGGAACGGGCTGAACTGCCCAAAAACCGCACAGTCGGCTCGTGCTGTGGATACGTCCTGATACGAGTGCGGCGCACTCGCGCAAGCCCTGGCGCAACAATTGTCATTTGTTACTTGTTGGTGTCGCCCGTCCGATGTCCATTCCCCGCCCGCCGGTCAAGACGCAGCTCGGAATCGACGAGTTGCGCTCACGCACGCATGGCCTGAACCAGCGCCATCGGACCATGCTCTTCCTGGTGGATGGCGTGCGCCCGCTCAGCGAGGTGCTCGCACTGGGGCTGCAAGCCGGCGCCCGGACCACGCACTTCGCCGACCTGGTGCACCTGGGCATGGTCGATGTGGCGCTCGACCCGGCGTCCACCGATGGCACTGCGGCGCCGGTGCCATCGGTAGACGCTGGCGACAGCGGTGGCAACACACTGTCGGGCGCGCTCGCGGTGGACCTTGAAGCCCCCGCACGCGTGCCGAAGTTCACCACCGAAGACTCCTCGCGCATGCCGTTGAAGCCCGCCGAGAGCGGCGAGGCCGTGGCCTACGCGCAGCGCCGCGCGCTGGCCAAGTCCGAGCAGGAAGACCTGCACCAGGAAGTGCGTGAGCTGTTGACCGACACCCTGCGCATCGACGCCCCGCTGTTTGCCGCGGTCACGCTGGTGCGGGTGCGCCGCGCGCAGACCACACGCGAACTGATCAACCTGGTCTGGGAGATCGAGCGCCATCTGGTGGCATCGAAGAAAAGCCACACCGAGCTGCACACCCTGTACCGCGCCCGCGATTTGCTGGGCATGGGCAACACCCAGGTCAGTACCGATACACCGACGGGGTTCGACGACAGTCAGTGAGCGCGGGTGCGTTGCCAGGTACGCCTGTCAGCGACCCCCTTGTCGCTCGCAGCACGGCGGATCAGCGCCAGGGTCAGCAACCCGCCTACCAGCAAGGCACCGCTTGCCGGCTCGGGAACCGGCGCGAAGACCAGCGGCTGGCCTGAAGACGTGCTGGCCGTGAAGCCGGCAGGCAACGTGATGGATGCTGCCGCCGTGTTGTAGAAGTCCACCGTGCCTTCGAACAGTCCGGGTACGGTGAGATTCATCGCGATCGCTATCTTCAATGGCTGCCCGCTGTAACTCAAGCCGACGACACCGTTGAAGGTCTGCGAAAACGCGCCCACCGTGGTCACTGTGCCGTTGGCCGACAGCACGTTGAAGGAAAACGGCTCGCCAATCGAAAGGGCGTATTGCAGGAATGTCCCCCCCATGGTCGGATTGGCCTTCGCTGCCGAGGAGACGGTTCCGTCGAGGTGGAGCGCCACAGGCAGGTTGATCGTGCCCCACGGCGTGCCTGCGGGCGCGGTGATCGTCCACTGGTCGGAGAACTGAACCTGGGCTGCCGCGTTGCTGCTCCCCAGCCCATTGCCGGAGGAAGTCGCGAGCACGCCGGCGGAACCCGTGGCCGCGCTGCCACGCACCTGAGCGCTGGCCGAACCACCGGCGCAGGCGGTCGATCGGTCAAGTTGAAAGCTGTCCTGCAGCGTGTTCCCCGGGACGAGCGCATTGGCGTTACAGGTACCGTTGCCTGCCAGCACCGACACCACGCCCCCCAGGCTGGCGGTGGCCAAGGCGTCTCCACTGACCCCCATGCCGGCGCATCCCAGCGACAAGGCGACCAACAGGTGGTTTGCGTTCATGGTTGACCTCGGACCGAAGGTGGGAACATTTCACGTTAACACCGCTCGGCCGCGTGCGGTGGGAAATCCGACGTGGAATCTCCATTGGTTCGCGGGGGGCGGGATGTGACTTCGCAGGCCAATCGTCTTGCAGCGGACGAGGCCTTCTGGCCGAGACTTTTGGAATCCAGCCTCGCGCCAACGCAGGTTGGCCATCTGCGCGCCGCGCGCTAGTGCCGTTGCAGCTCGAAGGCTCGTGTATCGACGCGCTGAAACTCACCGCGCTCGCCGCTGAAATCCCAACGCTCGATGCTGAAACGGGCCGCACTGGGGGCCTCGTGGCGGATCACGTTCACTGAATTCGGCGCATCGCGCCGCAGCCGGCTCGACAGGGCGGTGCCGGCCTGCGCGACGACGATGCGGGCGCCGTTTGCGCCCGGGGGCGTCAGCTCGGCCACATAGGGCAGGTGGATGTGCCCGCCGAGCATGACATCGGCGCCGGCCTCGGCCCATGCCGACAGCGCGGCGGCGCGGCCACGTAGCAGGTGTTTCTTCTCGGGCTCGCCTTCAACATGCAGCGGCTGGTGCACCACCACCACCCGCAACTGTTCGGGCCGCGCCCGGCGCAACCGCGCAGCCACGCGCTGCACCTGCGCGGCGTTGACTTCGCCTTCGATGTGGCGCCACCAGCGCGTGGTCTTCACGCACTGCACCAGCAGCTTGTCGCTCTCGTGCACCGGCTCGAGGTCATCACCGAAGGTGCCGCGGTAGCCGGTGTACGGGGCCAGCAGGCGCGTCAGCGGGTTCAGCACCGTGAGGTCGTGGTTGCCGGGAATGCTGACGAAGGGCAGGGCCAGGCGATCGATGAACCGCCGGGCCGCCGCGAACTGCGCGGCCCGCGCGCGCTGCGTGATGTCACCCGAGACCACCAGCAGCTGCGGCGCGAGCTGCGCGGCCAGTGCTGCCAGCGCTTCGACGACGGGCGGCTGCTCGGTGCCGAAGTGGGTGTCGGAGATGTGCAGCAGCGTGGTCACTGCGTCTGCTGGATGCCGGCAATGGCCCACTGTCCGCCCACGCTGGGCTTGACCAGATGCCAGACCTCGTCGAACGCCGTCACCGGGCCGTTGGCCTCTTCGCGGATCGTCCCGTGGTAACGCACGCTGACCACCTGACGCTCGGTCTCTTCAACCACGTCGATCACCTCGGCATCGACATGGACCACGTCGGTGCGCTGGTCGTTGTCCACGCGGTCCTGCAGGTCGAGCTTGATCGCGGCATACATCTCGGGCGTGGTGAATTGCCGCAGGTCGTTCAGGTCGGCGGTGTCGTTCGCGGCCTGCATGCGGATGAAGGTCAGCTTGGCGATGCGCTCGAACGCTGCCTGATCGAAGCCCGCCGGCAGCATCGTCGGGCGGGGGAAGTCGGCTGCGTTCGCGGCCACTGGTGGGCTCGCCGCGGCCGCACTCCAGCCTGAACCCGAACCGCTTCCTGCGCCCGCGTTCTCGCCCGCGAATTGCAGGTCGTTGAAGCCAGGGGCCGTTTGGGGCGCCGGCGAGCCGCGCATGCGGCCCATCACGAAGCGGATGGCCACGAAGGCGACGATGCCCAGCAGCAACATCATGATCAGGTTGCCGAATTCAGCACCCATGCCGAGGTGGCTCATCAGGGCGGCGATGCCCAGGCCGGCGGCCAGCCCGGCGATGGGGCCCATCCACGAGCGCTTGGGCACTGCTGCCGGCGGCGCACCGGCGGTGGGGGGCGTGGTGGGGTTGGCCTGAGCGGGCTTGGCCGGCGTCGGCGTTGGGGCCGGGGCCGGGGCAGGCGTGCTGCGCGGCGGCAACTGGCGTTGCATGCCGGAGAAACCGCCGCCGCCCAGGCGCTTGGCATCGGCGTGCAGCGGGGCCATGCCCGCTGCCAACACCGCTACCGATACCAGCACCGACAAAGCCAAGGTCCAGGATTTCATCAGGTCGTCCTTCGTGAGCACATGCCGCAGAGGTGCGGGCCGAAACTGTTTGTGCAAGTGGCATTGTGCTTGGCGAGGGCGCCTCGGTGGGCCCGCAGTGCCATGTGCCCGTTGCCATCGGATGTGTTTTGAAGGGAACTTCGCAGCGCTCTGCCGACTCGGTGAAGCAGCCCTCTATCATCGGAGTGACCCGTACAACGCCAGCGCTTCTGCGGCCACGGCCACAGCAACCGCCCGTCTTCTACCGCCCATGCTGCGTCCGATCACTGCTGCTCTACCTCGTTTTTTCGTCGTCGCCTGGGCCGCCCTGGTGGTTTGCTTCGCCACCATCCCCTTTGCGCAGGCCCAGTTGAGGGTCGAGATGTCGGGGGTGGGTGCTTCTCAGGTGCCCATTGCGGTGGTGGGCTTTCGAAACGAGCAGGCCGTTGCGCAGCCGCTGTCGCAGATCGTGCGCGCCGATCTGGAACGCAGCGGTCTGTTCCGCGGCGTCGATGCGCCTGGCGTGCTCGACGAGATGGCCCAACCGGCGATGGCCGACTGGCGACGGCGCGCGGCCGATGCGCTGGTGGGCGGTTCGGTGACGCGGCTGGCCGATGGCCGCTACGACGTGCGCTTCAAGCTGTGGGATGTCGTCAAGGGCACTGAGCTCGGCGCGCAAAGCACCGTGGTGGCGGCTGCCGACCTGCGGCTGGCGGCGCACCGCATTGCGGACTTCATCCATGAAAAGCTGACCGGCCAGAAGGGCGTGTTCTCGACGCGCATCGCCTACGTC
Source organism: Burkholderiaceae bacterium (assembly GCA_965229345.1). Classification (GTDB taxonomy): domain Bacteria; phylum Pseudomonadota; class Gammaproteobacteria; order Burkholderiales; family Burkholderiaceae_C; genus PBB1. The sequence goes on along the minus strand of OZ245872.1, from coordinate 3,204,565 downwards.
ACCCGCATGGGCAAGCGCTACACACTGAACATCGCCGATGCCGACGGCGAGGGCGGCCAGATCGCGCTGAACAGCGCCGAGCCGATCATCTCTCCGGCGTGGTCGCCCGATGGCCGCGAGCTGGCGTACGTTTCCTTCGAGACCCAGAAGGCGGTGGTCTATGTGCAGGAAGTGGCCAGCGGCAAGCGGCGCGCGGTGGCGAATTTCCGGGGATCGAACAGCGCGCCGGCGTGGTCGCCCGATGGCCAGACGCTGGCCGTGACGCTGTCGCGCGATGGCGGCTCGCAGATCTACCTGATGGGCCGCAACGGCGACAACGTGCGGCGCCTCACGCAGAGCATCGGCATCGATACCGAGCCGGTGTACTCACCCGATGGCCGCAGCATCTATTTCGTCAGCGACCGCAGCGGCGGCCCGCAGGTGTACCGCATTCCGGCGACCGGCGGCGCGGCTGAGCGCGTCACCTTTGCGGGCAGCTACAACATCAGCCCGGCCCTCAGCCCCGACGGGCGCTCGCTGGCCTACGTGTCGCGCGAGGGCAATGCCTTTCGCGTGTATGTGCAGGACCTCGCGGGCGGTGCGCCGGTGTCGGTCAGTGACACCAGCGACGACGAGAGCCCGAGCTTCGCCCCCAACAGCCGCCTGATCATCTATGCATCGCGCTCGCAGGGGCGCGATGTGTTGTTGACCACCTCGCTGGACGGCAAGATCAGGTCACGCTTGGTCTCGTCGTCCGCCGATGTGCGTGAGCCCGTATGGGGTCCGTACGGCCGGTGAAACCGCCACGTGCCCCGCGGCCTTTGCGTCGTTCGCTTTGTTGCAGCACCACAGACGTACCACTGATAATTTCTCATCACCTCAAGGAGTTTTCATGAATTCGATCCCCGTTCACTTCCGTCCGACTCAACGGTTGCTGTGGGCTGCGCTGTGCGCCGCGGCGCTGGCGGGCTGCGGTTCCAACGTGAAGCTCGACGACAAGAACGTTCCGGTGGAATCGCGCACCGGCACTGGCGTCGACACCAGCTCAGCCGGCACCTCGCAATCGCAGGTCACCCCGGTCGATCTGACCAAGAACGGTGGCACGGGCCTGTTCGCCAGTACCGGCAAGGTCGTCTACTTCGACTTCGACAGCTACACCGTGCGCGACGACGCCCGCCCGGTGATCGACGCCAATGCCAAGGTTCTGGCGGCCAACAAGACGGCCAAGCTCGCCGTCGAAGGCCACACCGATGAACGCGGCGGCCGCGAATACAACCTGTCGCTGGGCCAGAAGCGTGCCGAAGCGGTCGTGCGCGCACTGACGCTCGCCGGCGCCACCGATGGTCAGCTGGAAGCCACCAGCTTCGGCAAGGAGCGGCCAGCGGTCGCCGGCAACGACGAGGCGGCCTACGCGAAGAATCGCCGCGTCGAGCTCGTCGCCCGCTGAGGGTTCGGCGATGAGCGCTGCGCGCTTCGGGTCTCGTGCGAGGTGGTGGTCCGGGTTGGGCGCCACCTGCCTGGTGCTGACGCTGTCGGCACCGGCCGCACGGGCGGGCCTGTTCGATGACGACGAGGCGCGCCGCGCGATCCTCGACCTGCGTCAGAAGCTCGAGCAGAGCAACGAGCAGGCGCGCGCGGCACAGACCGAACAGATCGGCCAGCTGAGGGCCAGCCTGGCCGACCTGAGCCGGCAGATCGACCTGATGCGCACCGAGAACGCCAGCTTGCGCGGCCAGGTCGAGCAAATGGCGCGTGACGTCGGGCTGATGCAGGTCCAGCTCAAGGACATGAAGCAGGATTACGACGCGCGGCTCGCTCGCATCGAGCCGCAGAAGGCCTCGGTCGATGGCCGCGAGTTCATGGCCGATGCCGAGGAGATCCGCCAGTACGACGCCGCGATGGCGAAGGTGCGCGCCGGCGACTTCGCGGGGGCCGCCACGGCCCTGGCGGTCTTCCGCAGCCGCTATCCGAGCAGTGGCTACGGGCAGTCGGTGCTGTTCTGGCTGGGCAACGCCCAGTACGGTAACCGCAGCTACGCCGAGGCCATCGCGTCGTTCCGCAGTTTTGCCACCAGCTACCCCGGCGATCTGCGTGCCCCGGAGGCACTGCTGGCCATCGCGAATTGCCAGTTCGAGTTGAAGGACACGAAGGCCGCGCGCAAGGTGCTCGACGAGCTGTTCAAGACCTACCCGGACTCCGAGGCCACGCAAGCCGGCAAGGCACGGTTGGCTGCGCTGAAGTGAGCGCCCCGCAGGCCATCGACGATGCGTCGGTGGCCGATCTCGAACGCCGCTTTGGCGGTCTGCGTCGGTTGCACGGTGATTCAGGCTATGCCCGCTTGCGTGCGGCCCGCATCGCAGTCATCGGTCTCGGTGGCGTGGGCTCCTGGGCTGCCGAAGCCCTGGCGCGCAGCGGTGTGGCCGAGCTCACGCTGATCGACCTGGACCATGTCTCAGAGGGCAACATCAACCGCCAGGTGCAGGCATTGGGTGGCACGGTCGGCCAGTCCAAGGCGCTGGCGCTGTGCGAGCGACTGAGCGACATCCACCCTGGTTGCGTGCTGCGGCCCGTCGAGGAATTCGTCGATGCCGACAACTGGCCGGTGCTGCTGCCGCAGCCGGTCGATGCGGTCATCGACGCCTGCGACCAGGTGCGCGCCAAGGCCGTGCTGGCCGCCTGGGCGATCGACACCGGGACCGCGTTCGTCAGCGTGGGCGCCGCCGGTGGCAAGCAGCGACCGCAGGCGGTCGAGGTCAGTGATCTGGCCGACGCCACCCACGATCCGCTGCTGGCGTCGCTGCGCCAGCGCTTGCGCCAGCACCATGGCGCGGCGCGGCGCGGGCCCATCGGCATCGGGTGTGTCTATTCCCGCGAGGCCGTCCGCCAACCGGATCTGGCCTGCGATACCGAAGGCAACCTGAACTGCCATGGCTACGGATCGAGCGTGACCGTCACCGCGACTTTCGGCATGGTCGCCGCCGGCGAGGTCCTACGCGCCTGGCTGAATCGCTGAGTACTGCCACCGAACTTGCTCCGATCGCCAAACAGCGCAGAAGTCGGGCTATACTTATGGGCTGCTCGGGGGTTGTTAGCTCAGTTGGTAGAGCAGCGGACTTTTAATCCGTAGGTCGTGGGTTCGAGTCCCGCACAACCCACCATCGGTACAAATCGTTTTCATCCGAAAGCGTCAAGCTTCGGGCTCTTAGCTCAGTTGGTAGAGCAGCGGACTCTTAATCCGTAGGTCGAGTGTTCGAGTCACTCAGGGCCCACCAGTAAAAACAACGGCTTGCCAGAAATGGCAGGCCGTTTGTCTTTTCAGGCGTGACGAAAACGTGGCAATTCAGGCCCATTCGTATCACGGCCCATCCAACCCTGCGGCGACGCCAGGACGAGCAGCGAAGCCTTCACTGGCCCGGGGCGGAAGCGGACGACAACGTCCAGTTCGAAGGGCACGGTTACCTTGGCTGCGGCACCACTTGGCTGCGCAACGTCAGCCTGTGCCGCAAGGACCATCAGGCCAGCAAGCCGGTGTTCAACCACGTCAACGGGCCTAGGGATTTCTGGCGCAAATAGCGATCGCTAAACTTCCTTTCAAAAATGCAGGGAGGCAGGCCTTGAGGCAATTCTGGAAATACGCCGCGATGACCGTGGCCGCTTTGGCTGTGGGTTGTGGAGGCGGGGGCGGCGGTTCTTCGTCGACGCCCACCCCGAGCGGCGCAGCACTCGATGCCCGCCTGTACAACGGCCACTATGTCAGCGAGTGCGCTCCCGTCCCTGACGGCAGCAACTACGAAACCGGGGCTCCGCTCTACGCCAGGCTGGTCTTCACCGTCAGCCTCTCCTCGCCGAGTGCCGTGGCAGACCTGAGTGGCCGTTTCGACTTCTACGACGACAACGCCTGCACCGGCACTGCACTGGGCGCCCTGGAGTACAACGCCGGCAGCAACCACCTCTATCTCGTCGCCGCGAAAACCGTCACGGGCGGCACCGGTCACAAAGTCGTCCTGGAGCTCATGCCCGTCGGCAGCACCAGCTACAGCGCAGGCCCCACGGCCGACACCGTCCTCCTGGGCAGCGTTCTACGCCTGAAGATCCCTCAGATCCTGGTCACCGGTTTGTACATCGCCGACCTCTGGCGCCTGCAAGGCAACGACCTCTACGACGGCGACCCTGCCAGTTACGACAGCCAGGGCTACCCCGTCAACCTCTCGGCCACGGCGTGGGCCAGCAAGGTCAGTACCCTACCTGCCGCGCCCGCCGCGCCCTGTGCCGGCGCCACGAACCTGGGCTGGAACGCCACCCCCTACAGCTGCAATGCGTCCAGCGTGCCCACGGCCTCCGGACGCACCACCCCGCTCACCTATTCTTTCGGCGGCGTTAGCGGCGCGGCAACGGCCAGTTGCAACAACGGTTCCTGGTCCATCGAGGCCGGCAGCACCTGCGACACCACCTACGTCCCGGTGACCTGTCCGGCACAGACCATCAACTGGACTTCGGGCGCCAACACCTGCTCGGGCACCGTCCCGCTGACCCGTGCCGGCAACACGGTCGCCATGGTCAACACAACGTCTGGCCTGGACGGCGGGCAGTTCATGAGCTGCCAGAACAGTGGCAACTGGACACCGTTCGCCGCGGGGCGTTGTGATTCGCTACCACCGCCACCGCCTCCGATCACCGACCCGGCACAGCTTGCACAAGCCAAGAGTTGCACCGCATGCCATACCGTGACCGGCGCGGGCTACAACCCCAACCTCCCGTCCTTCGAGCGCATCGCCGACCGCTACCGTGGCAGCCCGCCAGCCGCCGGCGTGCTGGAGAACAGGGTGAAGAATGGCGGCTACAGCGGCGCCTACGGCACATTGCCCATGCCTGCCAACCCACAGGTCAGCGATGACGATCTGGCTATCCTTATTCCTTGGATCCTGGCGCAACCGCAGTAGCTTGGTCCGGCCATGGAACGACACCTACGCCCGGTTATCGACGCGCAACTCGAAGCCGGCGACATCCTGTCCAGCATGAAGCCCATCGCAGCTCGAACGGCGGCGTAGCGTCAACGTAGCCAGCTTTTGCTGGTGTGACAGGGCCCACCAGAGGAAAAGGGGTCTCACAGCGATGTGAGGCCCCTTTTGTTTTTCAGCGTGCAAGCGCTGTGGCGCCCGCGCTGGTTTGGCGTTTCTGTTTCTGAGTGCACCCACCAGCGTCGCCCGTGCGTCGGTATGCATCTACAGGCGCGTGAAATTGCGCCCACATCGTGTGGCGACCAGTCCAGCGTCACGGCGGTTCGTTGGGCGCTGGCGAGCATCCGCAGCGCGGCGCTGGAACGGCATGGGCGCATAACCAATCACGCATTTGGTCGTTGCCGGTTCGCTGGCGCGACGTTAGCTTCTTGCGGATCCATCCGCGATGGCTTTGATCCATCGCGACCACACGAGAGCCCGCACATGCCCCACCTCACCGCCAGCGATTTCCACCCCGAAGTGCTCAAGCTGTTCGACCAGTACGTCCACGGCGGGTTGTCTCGCCGTGGTTTCGTCGATGCGGCAGCCCGGTACGCCACATCGGGCGCCACCGGCGCCGGCCTGCTGGCGGCCCTGAGTCCGCGTTTCGCGCAGGCCCAGCAGGTGTCGCCGCAGGACGGGCGCATCAAGGCCTCGCGCGTCGAGATCGCCTCGCCGCAGGGGAGCAGCCCACTGCGCGGCTACCTGGTGCAGCCCAGCCAGGGCACCGCACGCCTGCCTGCGGTGCTGGTGATACACGAGAACCGCGGACTGAATCCGCACATCGAAGACATTGCAAGGCGACTGGCCCTCGAGGGCTACATCGCGTTGGCACCCGATGCGTTGTCGCCGCTCGGTGGCTATCCCGGTGACGAGGATGCGGCGCGCGCACTTTTCCAGCAGCTCGATCAGGGGAAGGCCCGCCAGGATTTCATCGCGGCCTGTCAGCACCTGAAGGCCCTGCCAGATGGCAACGGGAAGGTGGGCGCGGTGGGGTTCTGCTACGGCGGCGGCGTGGTCGGTTTCCTGGCCACGCGTGTGCCCGATCTGTCGGCTGGGGTGTCCTTCTATGGCTCACCGCCGGCCGACGAAGACGTCGCCCGCATCAAGTCACCTCTGCTGCTCCACTACGCAGGCGCCGACGATCGCATCAACGCGAGCTGGCCGAGGTTCGAAGCGGCGCTGAAGGCCGCAGGCGTGCGGCACGAAGCGCATCTGTACCCAGGGGTCCAGCATGGCTTCAACAACGACACCACGCCGCGCTACGACGCGGTCGCCGCCAAGCTCGCCTGGCAGCGCACGCTGGATTTCTTCCGCAGCGCGTTGCAGGGCTGAACCTGGTCAGCCCGCGAGCGAGAAGCGGCCCTCGCTGGCCAGCGCGGTCAGCGGCAGGCGCTGGCTCGGTGCCTCCCGCGCCTGAAGCGAGTCCGACAGCACGGACTTGTCGCCGATGCGACCGATCGCCACGACGATGTGCGTGGTGAACGCATCCGGAATGCCCAGGTTGGCACGCGCCCGCGCGTGATCGAAGCCGCCCATGCCGTGGGTGTGCCAGCCAGACAGACTCGCCTGCAGCGCCAGGTGTCCCCAGGCCGCACCGGCATCGAAGGCATGGCTGGTGTTGTCCTGCAGTTCGGTCTTGCCAGGCGGTACCCAGCGGTGCTGCGACAGCACCAGCACCAGTGCCGACGCGCGTTGCGCCCACTGCTGATTGAAGCTCAGCAGCGTGTCGAAGATCGGCCCCCAGGCTTCGGTGCCGGCTCGGCCCCACACAAAGCGCCAGGGTTGCGAATTGAATCCCGAGGGCGCCCAGCGGGCCGCTTCCAGGAAGCGCAGGAGCGTGGCCTCTTCAATCGGCTCGCCCGTGAAGGCGCGCGGTGACCAGCGTGCGGTGAACTGAGGATCGATCTCGTGGTCAGGGGTGCGTTGCGACATGGGGCTCCTAGGGGGTCAGACGCTCGCGCCAGGGTGAAGCACAAGCCTGAAAAAACCCAAGCGTAGCAACAGAGGACGTTGGCGGGCCACTGCGTTTGCCGAGTAAGCAAATGCCGCACACGATGCCCAGGCAGGCTTCGGGCTCGCTGCCTTGCCGCGCCGACACCGCTGTGCCCTGAGGGCACTCAGCCGCTTTCGTCGAACGAGGTGTGGCTGCTCGCGAGCAGTTGTGCATACAGGCCCGGCCGGCGGCTCAGTTCGTCGTGGCTCCCCTGTTCCACCACACGTCCGGCCCGCAAGACGGCGATGCGATCATCATTGCCCACCGTCTGGCGACGATCCGCGATGCCGATCGCATTGCCGTGATCCGTGGTGGCCGCATCGTCGAACTCGGGTGCCACAACGACCTGATCGCGAGTGGGGGGCACTACCAGGACTTGTACGAAACCTACCAGGAGCTGGCGGGGGAGCGGGTCCCGGTCAATCTGCCGCCGACTCGCCCCAAGCTGGTTCTGGTCTGAGCGGCATGCCGCGCCCCACTGGACGCGAGGGCTACAGGCCCACCGCCTTCAGCGATGCGATGAACCCCTGTGCCGGCACAAAGCCGATCACGCGGGCATCGGCCTGCTCCAGGCCCTGCTTGTCGAAGAACAGCACGCCGGGCGGGCCGAACAGGCCGAAGCGCTTGAGCAGCGCCTTGTCCTCGGCCGAGTTGTCGGTGACGTCGGCCTGCAGCAGCAGTGCATGGGCCATCCGCAGCTGCACCGCGGGATCGCTGAAGGTCAGGTGCTCCATCTCTTTGCACGACACGCACCAGTCGGCGTAGAAGTCGAGCATCACCGGCCGGTCGGCGGTCTTCAGCGCTGCTTCGAGTTCCGCGACGTTGCGGATGCGCTGAAAGCGGCTGGCCGGCGCCTCCGCCCTGGCCGTGCCTTGGCTGCGCGCGAAATGACTCAACGGCTGCAGCGGGTTGTCACCGCCCGAGAGCGCGCCGACCACCTGGGTCGATCCCAGCACGGCCAGCAGCAGCGCCACACCCTTGCCCAGGCGCTGGTGACCTGAAGCCGTGTCGGCAAGCCGGTCGAACAGCCGGAGGTAGATCGCGCCGACGAGCAAGCCGCTGCCGATGATCAGCATCACCACCCACACAGGAAGCACCGGCGACACGATCCACAGCGCCACGGCCAGCAGCATCACGCCAAAGAACGTCTTGACGCCTTCCATCCAGACGCCGGCGCGCGGCAGCAGCGAGCCCGCCGACACGCCCACCAGCAGCAGGGGCACGCTCATGCCCATGGCCAGGCTGAACAGCGCCAGCCCGCCGATGACGACGTCGCGCGTCTGGCTGATGAACACCAGCGCACCGGCCAGCGGCGCAGCCACACAGGGGCCGACGATCAGCGCCGACAGCCCTCCCATCACGAACACACCGAAAAAATTGCCTCCGGGCAGACGGCTGGAGCTTTCGGTGATGCGGCTCTGGATGAAGCTGGGCATCTGCAACTCGAACACGCCGAACATCGACAGCGACAGCGTTGCCAGCATCAGCGCAAATGCGCCGAGCACCCACGGGTTCTGCAGCGCTGCGGCGAGCCCCTCTCCCAGCAGTCCGGCCACGACACCGAACACGGTGTAGACCAGCGCCATGCCGAGCGAATAGGCCAGGGCCATCGCAAAGCCCGTCAAGCGCGACACCGGCGCGCCCTGGCCCACGATGATCGACGACAGGATCGGCACCATCGGCAGCACGCACGGCGTGAACGCCAGCAGCAGCCCCGCCAACAGGAACACGCCGGCGATGGTGATCAAGCTGCCTGATTTGAGCGCCGACTCGACCTTCGCGCTTTGCGATGGCGGCGCCACGGCGGCGGAAGCCAGTGCTGGCGCAGGTGCCGATGCCACCACCGGGGCGGCGTCGTCGCCCAGCCACTGCGCACGCACCAGCTGTCCATTGCTGGAAGTCAGCGCCACGAAGGCTGTCTGCGGCGGATAGCAAAGCCCCTTGTCGGCGCAGCCCTGGTACACGACGCGCAGTCGGGCGTCGGCCGCCGTCGCCTGGACCGGCACGTCGATGCGCAGCGTGCCCTGCAGCACCTCGACGTCCTTCTGAAAGTTCTCGTCGAACTCGATCTTCCCGGCTGGGATCGACACCTCGCCCAGCGTGGTGCCCGTGCCTTGCGGCTCGACGCTGATGCGGTCACGGTAGAGGTGGTAATCCGGTGCGACGTCGATGCGCAACTCGATGGTCTGGGCGTTGCTGAGGCGCGCACTGCCCACGAAGGCCTGCTCGGGGTCCAGAAAGTCAGGCTCGCCGGCGATGGCGAGCGTGCCCCACCACACCGCAGCCAGCGCGACCAGGGCGTTCACGCCCAGGCGGATGGCCCATCTTGAAATCGTCATTCTTTTACTCCTTGGGTGATGCGCCGGTCGTATTCGGCACCGATGCGTGTGCTGCGCATCGAGGTGTCGACGACGAGGCCGGTGGTGGCCTGTGCGGCGAGAAAGTCGAGCGCCGAAGTGCCCTTGAGCATCGCAATCGTGCTGAGCGAGCCAGCGGCCACGCAGGCGGGCGCCGTCACACTGACGCTGGCCCAGTGGTTCACCGGCCAGCCGGTGCGGGGGTCGAGGATGTGGCAATAGCGCCGGCCCTCGTGCTCGAAGTAGCGCTCGTAGTCGCCACTGGTGGCCAGCGCCCCCTCGCGCAGTTCGACGCTGGCGATCATGCGTTCGTCCTGCCGTGGATGCTGGATGCCGAAACGCCAGGCGCTGCCGTCTGCGCGCGGCCCGAGCACCCGGATGTCGCCGCCCAGGTTGACGTAGCCATGGCGCTGGCCGGCAGCGTGCAGTGCCGCCATGGCGCGGTCGGCGGCGTATTCCTTGCCGAAGCCGCCGAAATCGACCTCCATGCCTGCACGGGGCAGCCGGATCGACTGCCCCGTCCACTCCACCTGCGACCAGCCGATCAGTGGCAGCAGCTGATGCAATGCCGCGTCGGTCGGAACTCGCTTGGCCTTGAAGTCCCAGGCACGGCGCAACACACCGGAGGTGATGTCGAACAGCCCGTCGCTCAAGGCATGCAGCTGTGCCGCAAAGCTCAGCAGCGATGCGGTCTCGTCATCGACGATCACGCCGTCCCGGCCGCCGGCTGCCGCATTGATGCGCGAGACGATGCTGTCGGCCCGGTAGCGCGAGTACGTCGACTCGATGCGCCGAACCTCGCTGATGGCCTGCCCGGCGGCCCCTGCCAGCGCTGGCTCGCCTGCGCCCTGCGCGTCATCGAGGCAGATCTCGCACACGCTGGACATCGCTTCAAACTCGAAGCGATAGGCGCTTGCCTTGGGCTGCACACCCTGCAGTCGATGTTCCGGCTTGCCCATGGATCAGAAGCGTGTGCTGATGCCGATCTGGAAGAACGTCGCCCGAAACGGATCCAACCCCGGCGACCCCCGACCGATGCGCCAGCCGGACCGCTGCTCGTAGTGTTCGACCTTGGCATCGACCGTCCAGTTCTGGGTCACCTTGAATGCTGCCTTGAGGCCCACGGTGACGGCGCCAAAGGCAGACAGGCGCTGGTCGGCCGATGAGTACCGCGGCGTGTTGGTGAAGTAGCCGGGTGGGTAGGGCGCTCCCACGTCGGTGTCGTAGACCGGATCGAAGTAGAACTTGGCGTGGCTCTGCGTGTAGTAGCGCAGCGATGGCGTCACGGTGAACCGGTCGCCGATGGGCTGCACCCAGTCCGCACCCAGCGTGTGCGCCTTGATGCCGAAGTTGTCGCGGTAGAAGCGGTAACTGGCCTTGAGCGTCGCGCCCATGTCGTTGAAGTAATGGTTCCAGCGCGTGAGCAGGATCTTCTGGACACGGTGGTCGGGGCGGGCGTCCACGTCCTTGTAGGGATCGGAGTAGTAACCGTGGCCGCGGTTGAAGGACAGGTTCAGCTGCACCAGGTCGTTGGCCGTCACGGCCTGCGTCACACCGGCGATGAGTTCAACCGTCTGCTTGGTCTTGTGCAGCGCAGGGTCGTTGGTCGAGCTGATCTTGTCATCGGCGAATCCCGCCCCCAGGTTCCACGTGCGGTTGTTGTCGTCGCTGGAGAACGTCGCGTCGAAGGAGGCTGCGTTGCTCTTGTAGTCGTGCTCCTGCGAGTGGCTGTAGCCCAATGAGTAGGTCGATCGATCCTCGTAGCGCGTGACCTTGACGTCCTGCGCGTTGCGTTCGTCCTTCATCCGCTTGGTCGCGCCAGAGATCGACGAGTGATAGCGGGGTGTTGCGCCGGAGACGCTGTCGTTGACCAGCGATCCTTCGACCGACCACTTGGGCGACAGCGGGACCATGACGTAGATCGAGGGGGCCTCCACCTTGATGCGCTTGAGTCCTGGCTGCGAATCCTGGTAGTGCAGGTACTTCACGGCAATCTCGCCCTGCTCGGGTGCGGAGGCGGCTCGGGTGATGCCGGGGGTGATCACCCCGGGCAAGGCCAGTGCGGCGGCGATGATCGCTCCCGCTTTTTCCCGGCGCGCGGCCCGGAGGTGCTTGCGGTCAGTTGCAGCCACAGCCACCTCCGCCGACGCCATAGCCGCCTGAGGCGTTTTCCTTGCTGCCGTAGATGTGTTGAACGAAGCGCTGATCCAGCGGGTCGCCGCCCATGGTCATCTCCGGGCGCGCCAGATTGCCGCGCTCCCAGGCCTCCGGTGGCGCGTAGGCGCAGCCGCCGAGGGTGGCGAGCGCGAGCAGCGCGCTGACGGCGCGCAGCGAACGTTGGTGCAGGTGGGACATCAGTGCCTCCTCGGCAGTGGGGGGTGGGTGGGGTTCATGGCGTGCCGAGGGTCTTGGAGATGCGCGACTCGAGCTCCGCGCGGTCCTGCTCGTGAAAGCCCTTGTGCGACGACGCGATCTTTCCGTCGCGGCCGACCAGGTAGGACGACGGCATGCCCTTGACCTCGTAGCGTTTGGCGCTGTCGCCGCTCGCATCGAAGGCCACGGTGAACTGCGCCGGTACCTCGGCGAGGAACTTGTCGGCGTCGCCACGCTTGGCATCGAGGTTGACCGCCACGACCTCGAAGCCCTTCGCGCCGTACTTGGCCTTGAGCTCGTTCATGAACGGAAACGACTGCTTGCACGGGCCACACCACGAGGCCCAGAAGTCCACGTAGACGACCTTGCCCTTGAGCTGCGCCAGCGACACCGCGTCCTTGAGTCCAGGCAGGTTCAACTCGGGCGCCGCCGCGCCCACCTCGAGCGACCACGCGGCTGGGGTCGCGATGGTGGCCAGACACAGCGTGGTCAGGCGAAGGAAGTGGTTCAACGATCTGTGCTTCATGGGAAGGGGCTCCAAAAGTGCGGTGGTGTTGAAAATCAAAAGTGAGCGTTTGGCCGTGGCGGTGGGTGGTGTCAGCTTTGGCGGGCGCGGCGCAGCCAAAGCACGCCTGCAGCGCCCAGCGTGAGCAGCCACAGCATCGGGTCCAGCGGCGAATCGCCACGTGCGATCGAGCAGCCGCCGCCGGAGCCACCGCCACTGGGGGCTGCCGGCGTGACCACGGCCGCGCGTGTGGCTTGAATGGACACCTGTGCCGGCGCAGACGAGGCATTGGTGGTGATCTCGACCATGCCGGCTTCGGTGCCGGTGGCACTGCTGGACCAACCGATCGACATGGCACAGCTCTGGCCTGGCAACAGATCAAATGGGGGGGCGCTGCAGCCGTTGCTCGGTGCCGGGTCGAGCGTGAACGAGCCCGATGCGATCTGCATCCCGGTGACCGTCAGCACGGCATTGCCGCTGTTCTGAATCGACAGGGGCTGCGGTGAGGCCGCCGTGTCGGGGGTGGCACTGAAGTGCAGCGCCGCCGCCGACAGCGTGGCGACGGGCGCCGCCGGGGCGGTGGCCGTGCCGGTGAGCGTCAGCGTGGGCGGGTTGGTGCCCGTGGAGGTGACCTCCAGGGTCGCGTTGCGCGCACCTGACGCACCTGGATTGAACGCCAGCGTCAGGGTGCAGCTGGCCCCCTGCGTCAGGGTGCCGTTCACTGCGCAGGTGCCGCCGTTGACTGCATAGTCGGCTGCGTGGCCACCGGCGAGGGTGAAGCCCGACAGCGTCACCGGCCCCGGACCCTGGTTGAGCAGGGTCACGGTCTGGGTGGTGGCAGGATCGCCCACGGTCAGGCTGCCAAACGACACCGTGCTGGTTGTCGGGTTCCAGGCCAGCACGGGAGAGGCCACCACACCGGTTCCGCTGAGGCCCACGGTGTGCGGCGAACCTGCGGCATTCGAGGTCAACGTGACGCTTCCGGAGGCAGCCCCCAGGGCCGTCGGGGAAAAGGTCACCGACACAGTGCAGCTCGTCGCCGCAGCCAGACTGGCGCCGCAGGTGGTGCCGTTGATCGCAAACGGTGCCGAAGCGGCGATGCTGGCCATGTTCAGCGTGGCCGTGCCGGTGTTGGTCAGGGTGACATTGCGCGCCGTGGAGGTCGTTCCCTGGGTCTGGTTGCCGAACGCCAGCGAGGCTGGGGCGAGCGCGGCAGCCGGTGCGGGAGCCGCCGTGGCCGTGCCGCTCAGGGTGACGGCCGCATTCCCGTTGCTGGCATTGGAGGCGATCGTCAGCGTGGCGCTGCGTGCGCCAGTGGCCGTGGGTGCGAAGGCGATGGTGACCGTGCAGGTGCCCCCGGCTGCCAGCGGTGTGGTCGTGGAGCAGGTGCCGCCCTGGCTGAAGTCGCCTGCCGCGGTGCCGGTGAGCGTGAACCCGGTGAAGCTCAACGGCGCCGACCCGCTGTTGGTGACGGTCACCGTCTGGGCCGCGCTGGTCGTTCCAACGGTCTGCGAAGTGAAGGTCTTGGTGGTCGCGTTCAGCGAAATGGTGGGTTGCGGCGCGGCGGTGCCGGTGCCGTTCAAGGTCACCGTCGAAGGCGATCCGGTGGCGTTGTGTGCGATGGCCAGGTTCGCGTTCCGCGCCCCGGTGGCCGTCGGCGCGAACGCGAGCCTGACCGTGCACGAGCCCGACACCGCGACGCTGCTGCCCGCGGCACAGGTTCCGCCGGCGGAGATCCGGTACTCGGACGCTTGTGTGCCACCCAGCGTCAGCGCGCTGATCGTGAGTGGCGCGGTCCCGGTGTTGCTCACGGTCACCGTCTGGTCCGCCGATGTCGTGTTGATCGTCTGGCTGAAAGTGAGCGTGGTGGGGGACACGCCGATCACCGGTGTCAGCGCCACGCCGGTGCCCGACAGGCTGGTGGTGCTTTGTCCACCGGTGGCGTTGTGGGTGATGACCAGGTTGGCGCTGCGAGCACCGGCGGCCGAGGGCGTGAAGCCCACGCTGACCGTGCAACTGGCGCCGGCGGCGATCGAGGCGCCATTGGCGCAGGAACCCCCACTCACGATGGCGAACTCGGTGCCGCTGCTGATCGACACCGTTCCCAGCACCAGTGCCGCGTTGCCGGTGTTCGTCAGCGTGGCCGTCTGCGGGGTCCCTGAGGAACCGACGTTCCGGCTTCCGAACGTCAGTGACGCGGTTTGCGATGCCACGGGCGCGGGTGCTGCCGTGGCGGCACCGGTGAGGGACACGCTGCCAGGGCTGCCGGCCGCGTTGTGGGTGATGCTGAGCGTGCCGGTGCGGGTGCCGGTGGTGGCCGGTTTGAACGCCACCGAGATGGTGCAGTTCGCGCCAGCCGCCACGCTGCCACCCGCGGCGCAGGTGCCACCGCTGATGATGTAGTCCGCCGTGTTCGACAGCGTGATGGCCGTCAGCGTGAGTGCCGCCGTCCCCGTGTTGCTGACCGTGACGCTTTGCGCTGCGCTGGTGTTGCCCACGGCAGTCGAGGCCAGTGTGAGCGAGGTCGGTGAGATGCTGGCGACCGGGGCGGGCGCCGCCGCCCCGGCACCTGTGCCTGACAACGCGATCACCACCGGTGTCAGCGTGTTGTTGTGCGAGATGCTCAGCGTGCCGGTGCGGGTGCCCGATGCCGTGGGCGTGAAATTGACCAGGATCGTGCAACTCAGTCCGGTGCCGACGGTGGTTGCGCAGGTACCGCCGGCGCGCGCGAAGTCACCGCTGGTCGATACCGACAACCCGCTGAGCGAATAGCCAGCCTTGAGACTGGCATAGACGGTGACTTGTTGCGTGGTCGAGGTGCTGCCGACATTGGTCGACGGGTAGGTCAACGTCGTCGGTGTGTTGCCGAGGTAGGCCGCCACATCGGCGACCTGCTGCGCGGTCAGGCCGCTGAGCCGACCCATGCCGCTGTTGTTGCTGTTGATGTTGCTTTGGATCCACGCACGCGCATTGCGGGCGTTGTAGATCTTGGCCGCGTTGCTGGTGAGCGGTGTGGTCGTGTTGTGGCAGCCCGATCCCGTGCAGTTCGCGCTGTACAGCGTCGCACCCGTCGCTGGCGAATCGGCCCAGGCCGTCAGCGAGAGGAGGCCCAGTGCGGCTGCGGCCAGCCATCGGTTCACGGTGTTTGAAATCATGTCGGCTTTGGGGTTGTGGGTGTGTTTCATCGGGATCAGGACGCGAGGCCGGGCACCGCCAGCCAGACGGCGTTGAAGGTGGCGTGCAGCGCAATGGAAGGCGCCAGACGACGCGAGCGCTGGTACATCGCACCGATCGCCAGCGCCGGCAGCAACGTGAGCAGCGACTGAGGGGTGCCGCGGCTCAGGCCATGGGCCACCGCGAACGCCAGCGCCGTGAGGGCATTGGCCGCGGGGGCCGAATGCAAGCGGGTCAGGAGCTCTTCATGCAACCCGATCCGGAAGATCACTTCTTCGACCACCGGTGCGCCGGCCAGCAACCAGATGACCGAACCCGAAGGCATGACCGACGAGCGTTGGCCGAGCAGCCCGGCCAGCACGCCCAGCCCGGCGCAGAGCCAGAACAGACCGTTGGCGTGACTGAGGCCCGCCCGGCGCACTCCCGCGATGGCAGGTTCGCCGCCGGTCAAAAAAGCCGCGTTGTTGGTGTGGGCAATCGAAAGCATGGCGGCATACTAAATGTGCAAAGTGCACATTTATCTTAAAATTGCACCGAGTTGTAACTGGCGCCCGCGTTTTCTGGGCGTCGGGGGGGTGATCGCGCCCTTCGAGCAGGCGCCGGAAAGGCTGTGCGCGCGCAATTTCCCGCGCTCTCAGAATCGGCACCTCAGGCTTGCGTGCCTGGCCCCCTGACGAAGCCCCCGCCACAGCCACCGCACTCGCTTACGCCGCCCAGAGCGCCACCACCCGGCTCGCCATCGAGCACCGCGAGCCCGGGCCGGACGACGTGCAGATCGACATCCTGTAGGGCGGCGTGTGCTACTCCGATCTGCACACCGCGCGCAACGAATGGGAGAACACGCTCTATCCGTCGGTGCCTGGCCACGAAATCGCGGGCCGCGTCAGCGCCGTGGGCGCCCGGGTCAGCCGGTTCAAGCCCGGCGACATCGCCGGCGTGGGCAGCATGGTCGACAGCTGCCTGCGTTGCAGCGCCTGCGGCGACGGGCTCGAGCAGTACTGCGACAACGGCTTCACCGGCACCTACACCGGCCCCGTCTTCGGTGGCGAGAACACCTTAGGCGGCTACTCGAGCCGCGTCGTCGTGCAGCAGAAGTTCGTGCTCAGGATCAGCCACCGGGACCAGCTGGCCGCCGTTGCGCCAGTGGGGCGTGCAAAAGGGACAGAGGGTGGGCATCGTCGGCATGGGTGCCGCCGAGGTCGTGATCTCGAAAGATCCGGAGGCGATGGCCGTCCACCAGAACTCGTTCGACTTCATCCTCAACACCGTGGCTGCGCAGCACGACCTGGACCCGTTCATCGCCTTGCTCAAGCGCGATTGCACGATGACGTTGGTGGGCGCACCGGACCACCCGCACCCGGGGCCCAAGGTGTTCGGCCTGATCTTCAAGCGCCGCCGGCTGGGTGGATCGCTGATCGGCGGTATCCGCGAAACGCAGGAGATGCTCGACTTCTGCGCCGAACACGGCATCGTCGCCGACATCGAGATGATCGCCATCAGCGAGATCAACACCGCCTACGAGCGCATGCTCAAGAGCGACGTCAAATACCGCTTCGTGATCGACATGGCCACGCTGAAGGCGCAGCCTCCCGCAGGCTGAGGCTCGTCAGGCGCGCGGCTAGAACTCGTACTCCGCCTGCATGCGGAAGGTGTGGCGTGGCGAACCATCGGTCATGCCGAACAGCACGCCCGCGTTGTACTTGACGGCCTGGTGGTCGCCGACCGGGATGCGGCCGAACAGGGCCGGCCCCACGATGTGTTCCTGCTTCGACGAGGCTTCCCAGTGGTCCCAGTGACCCACGTTGCCGAATCCCTGCAGACCGTATTCCAGCGCCGGTTGCCAGCGGTACTTCAATTGCCACTGGTAGCCGAGTTCCGCCGGGCTGGGCTCGCTGCTGTGAAAGTGTTTCTCGAACAGCAGGTTCAGGTTCGCCTGCAGGCTCTGCGTGAGATCGGCCTGCAGCAACGGGCCCCAGCGGTACTCATAGCCTTCGCTGCGGTCCTTCGGGCGTTCGATCTCGAACAGGAAGCCGACGTCCACCGGGTACTTGCCGGTTTCGGTGAACTGGAACTTGTTCTCCCACTCCCAGGCGTCGAACCCCGTCGATGAGCCGGGCTCCTTGTGCCACTTGGCGTAGAACTCGGTGGACCACCAGCTGGTCACGCCCAGCCCCAGGCCCAACGAGTACTGCGTCTCGCGCGTGCCATCCCGCGACTTGGCGGTGCCTGACTTGAAATCGATCTCGCGTTCGCCTTCTTCGACGATCGGGCTGCTCACGTAATCGGCGGGCTCGGCCATCGCGACAGGCGTGTACACGAGCGAATGCCCGGCCATGGCAACCAGCGCTCCCGCGCGAATGGCGGCTCGCATCATGGGAAATTCCAAAGGTGAGGGGTTGAGAAAGTCAGCCAACGCGGCCTGCTGCCGCAGGGGCAGGGGCAGCGGCGCGCGGCTGGAGCAGGCGGGTGCCTGCGTAGATGAAGATCAATGCGGTGAGGTAGCTGCACAGCTGCGCGGCCGAGGGCTGCGCGTCATAGCCGACCAAGGCATGCAGGAAAGTCCCCAGCACCGAGTCCTGTGAAAGCAGCGCATTGCTGTCCCACAGCGGGCTGGTCCACGACTCGATGAAGCCGGCTTGGGCCAGCGCTCGTGCCAGCTGGCTGGCCAGCGAGCCCGCCAGCAGCGCGATCAGGACGTTCGTCACCGAGAAGACCCGTCGGGTGGGGATGCGTGACAGGCCCGCATAGATGCCGACGCCCACCAGCGCGCCACACAGCAAGCCGAGGACGCCTGCCGTCAGCACAGCGACGGGCGATGTCGCCCCGTTGCCCGTGAGCGAGCCCGTCACGAACAGCACGGTCTCGGCGCCTTCGCGCAACACGGCCAGGGCCACCACCACCACCAATGCCAGCGGTGGCTTGTGGCCCTGCTGCACCGACTGCCCCAGCTGTCGGGCTACGCTGACCATCTCGCGGGTGTGCGTGCTGACCCAGACGCAGTGCCACAGCAGCATCACCAGCGCCAGCGACAGGATGCCGATGTTGACCACGTCCTGCCCCAGTCCGTCGAGCCAGCCGCTGAGGTGTTGGGCCAGCATGGCGAGCAAGACAGCACCCAACGCGCCCGCGGCGACGCCGGCGGTCAGCCACCGGGCGCGACCCACCAGTTCGCGCGTCGCGGCCGCAACGATGCCGATGAACAGCGCGGCTTCGAGCGTTTCTCGAAAAACAATGAGGGCGGTGGTGAACATCGATGCGTCGCCGATGCTCACTCGGCGATCACGACGCCCTTGGCGGTCGCTTCGTTGAACTCGCCGATGAAGCTGTAGCTGCCTGGCTTGAGGGGTCCGATGAAGATCGTGGCCTTGGTGCCCGCGGGAACCAGCTTTTCGCGGTTCAGGCTGTGACTCTCGAACTCCTCGGGGGTGGTGTCCTGGTTGTGAACGATCAGCTTGATGCGCTGCCCCGACGGTACCTTCAGCTCGGAGGGCTCAAAGCGGTGGTTCTTGATGACGAGCAGCCATTCCGGCTCTGCAGCGGCAGCGTGGCCCGCAAAAACCAGCGCCATGAGGGCAGATACACAAAGCACGGCACGGCGAATCATGGGAGGACTTTGGGGCGCCAGATGGCGGAGATCAGATATTAAAGAGAACTGTTCTCATTTGCAAGATTGACACGCCGTTGCGCCCGGTCATCGAGGAACTGTCAGCTTGTCAGTCCACGCGCTCGGCCCTCCATCAACCCCCCAGCTTCCAGCCCAGCCACTCGCGCAGCACCAGCCGCACGCGCTCGAAGCCGGCAGACGTCGGCAGCCACGACAGCCACGGGGTCTCGACCCGCGCGGCCAGTCCCATGGGTGCCGCTTCGATGCGGATGCCGCTGTCGGCCGCTGCCTCGTTGAACAAGGCCAGCGCGCGCTGCATGTGCCAGCCTCGTGTCACCAGCAGCACGTGGCGCACACCGGCGGCCTTGAGCAAGGGCAGGCTGCGCGCCGCGTTCTCCCGGGTGTCGCGCGATTCGGACTCGATCCAGCGCAGCGGTCGGCCGTATTCCTGCGCCGCAATCCTCGCCGCCACGTCGGCTTCGGCAGCACCGGCCCGATTGGCCCAGCCGATCCCGCCGCTGAAGCCCACCGGCCACCCGGTCTCCCGACTCAGCCACAGGCCGTAGCGCAGGCTCTCCAGCGAATAGGAGCCGAGGTTGCTCATGCCGTATTCGGGCGCATAGGGCTCGACACCACCGCCCAGCACCAGGATCGCCACGCCGCTGCGGCCGCTACCGCTGCCGCTGTTGGCGGTGGCCCCACTGGCCGCCGATCGGCCTTCGGCACGCAATTCGGCGATGCGATCAGCCTGCAGCGCCGGGGACGGTGACAGCAGCAGCGGCTCGATCAGCCGGGCGAAGCCGGTGCACGCCGTCAGCCACAAGCCGGCCACGCTCAGCAACACCACCAGCCAGCCCCAGCCGCGGCGCGGCAGCATCAGCCGGGCGCCCACCAGCACCGCCAGCAGCAGCGGCACCGGGGGCAGCAACAAGGCGGTGAGCACCGGCTTCCAGCTCTCGATGCCGAGCAGGCTGATCAGGCTGTGCACTCAGGGGCTCTTTCGTTCCAGCGTGGAAAATCAGCGATTGTGAGCGGGCATGCGCGCATGACACGATAGGCATGCGGGCCCGTGTCGTCGATCAGGCCATACGTCAGGAGACAAGCAGTGAAGTGGATGCGGCGTTGCGCCTGGGCGGGTCTTGCGTTGGTCGTGTTGTGGGTGCTGGCGTGGGCGATCGTGCCGCCGGTGCTGAAGTCCCAGGCACAGCAGCGTCTGGGCGAAGCGCTCGGCCGCACGGTCACGCTGGGCGAGGTGAGTTTCAGCCCGTGGTCGCTCGAGCTGACCCTGCGCGACATCGTCATCGGTGGTGCGCCCGGCGATCCGAAGGCGCAGCCGCTGCTGAAGGTGGCGCGGCTGTATGTCAACGCCGACATCAGCTCGCTGTTGCGTGCGGCGCCGGTGGTCGAGGCGTTCGAGATCGATGCACCCGAGTTGCGCCTGGCCCGCACGGCCCCCGGCCACTACGACATCGACGACCTGATCGCCCGCTTCCAGCCCACGACGCCCGAGCCGGCGCCCTCCGAGCCGCTGAGCTTTGCGCTCTACAACCTGAAGGTCAGCGATGCGTCGGTGCTCTTCGACGACCGGCCGGTGCAACAGCAGCACCGGCTCGAAGCGCTGAATCTGGGGCTCCCGTTTCTGGCCAACCTGCCCTCGAAGATCGACGTGAAGGTCGAGCCGCGGCTCGCCTTTCGCTTCAACGGCACGCCGTTCGATACCGGTGCGCAGGCCACGCCGTTCGCCCAGACCCGGCAGGCCACGCTGCAGTTGAAGATGGGCGAGCTCGATCTGTCGCCCTACCGCGGCTACCTGCCCGCGGCATCGCCCGTGCGCCTGAACCGAGGCAAAGTCACGGCCGACCTGGTGCTTGATTTCTCGATGCCGGTGAACGCCGAACCCAGCGCGGCCCTGCGTGGCAACGTTGGGGTGAACGACTTCGCGATCAACGACACGGCGGGCCAGGTGCTGCTGGAGTGGAAACGGCTGTCGGTGGCGCTGCGCGATGTCCGGCCGCTGCACCGTGAGCTGTCCTTCGGCGCCATCGAGCTCGACGCTCCCACCGTGCACCTCAGCCGCGATGCGGCCGGCCGGTTGAACCTGGCGGCCTTGGCCAGTTCGCCGCCTGCCACCGGCGCTGCACCGACGGCAGCGGCTTCGGCACCCACCGCACCGGCTGTTGCATCCAAGCCCTGGAAGGTGCAGGTCGAGGCCTTGCAACTCCGTGGCCTGGGTGCGACGTGGGCCGACGCCACCACCACGCCGCCTGCAGCGCTGGCGCTGCAAGGCGTCGACATGAAAGCCGGCCCGCTGGCCTATCCCTTTGCCGCCGATGCCGCGATGCCGATCAGTCTGCAGGCCACCCTGGCCGGATCGGCGGCCGATGCGCCTGCGCAGGGCCGTCTCGCGGTAGACGGGCGGGTCAGCGACCGCCAGGCACAACTCGACGTGAAGCTGAGTGCGCTGGCGCTGGAGGCCTTGGCGCCTTATGTCTCGACTGCGCTGCAAGCGCGCGTCAGCGGCCAGCTGGACGCATCGGCGCAGGTGAACTGGGCGGCGGGCGAGAGCCCCCGTTTGGCGGTGTCGCGCGGCGAGATCACGCTCGACGACCTGCAGGTCGCAGACGCGACCGTGGCGCCTGCCAAGGGCAAGGCCGTTCCCAAGCCGCCCGCTGTGGCACTGAAGCAGTTCGCCGTGCAGGGCGCCGAGGTCGATGTGCTGGCGCAGCGGGTCACGCTGGCCAGCGTCAAGCTCGTGCAGCCGGCGCTTGCCGTCTCGCGCGACCCCGAAGGCGTGTGGAATGTGCAGCGCTGGTCCCGGACTCCCGCTGCAGCGGCCACGCCAGCGCAGCATGCGGCCCCACCCGCGGGCAGGCAGGCCTCGGCACCTGCCGCGGCTGCGACTGCAAACGCAGGCTGGCAGATCGATCTGCGCGACTTCGCCCTCGATGGTGGTTCGCTGCGGATCGACGACGCCTATGTCGCCGGCCTGCCGGACACCGAACCGGTGCGCATCGACCTGCGCGCCATCCAGCTGGGCGTGCAGGCGCTCACGTTGAATGGGGCCCGCACCACCGCGCCCGCCAAGGTTCATGTCAGTGCCCGGCTGCTGGGCCCGCGCGAACTGGATCAGGCCGCCAGCAAGGCCAGCGACAAATCGACGGCCGTGGCGCTGGGCGCAGTGACCTCCGGCGTGCTGGACTGGCGAGGCCAGCTCGGGCTGCAGCCGCTGATGGTCAAGGGCGCGCTGAAGCTCGATCGCTTTCCCCTGCAGGCGTTCGAGCCTTATGTGCGGGATCAGCTGCCGGTGCGCTTGCTGCGTGCCGAGACCGGGGTCAAGGCGAATGTCGCTGTGAAGGAACTGCCGGCGGGCTTGGACATCGGTGTCACCGGCGATGTGCTGCTGGCTGATGTGCTGGTCCACAGCCGGCCTGCGGCAGGGGCCAAGCCTGGCCTGGGCAACACCGACGAACTGCTGAGCTGGCAGTCGTTCAAGCTCAGCGGCGTCACCCTGGCCATGGCGCCTGGTCGCGGGCCGGTTGTCGACATCACCGAAGCCGCACTGGCTGATTTCTACTCACGCCTGGTGATCACCGAAGACGGGCGCTTCAACCTGCAGGATGTGTCGGCCAGCCGCGCGGCGGCGCCAGCCGAAGCGGCCAGCGCGCCCGTGGTGGCGCCTACACCAGCGCCGGCAGTGGCTGCCAGCCCCTCAGCCACGGCGGCATCCGCGGCCCCGGCCGACGCCGCGGCGTCTGCGCTGCAGCTGAGCATCGGCGCGACCAAGCTCACCAACGGGCGCGTCGATTTCAGTGACCACTTCGTCAGCCCCAACTACAGCGCCGAACTCACCGAACTCAACGGCAGTCTGGGTGCGTTCCGCTCGGGCTCGCGCGACATGGCCACGCTGGAGCTGCATGGCCGCGCCGCCGGCACCGCGCTGCTCGACATCTCGGGCCAGTTGAACCCGATGGCCAAGCCCCTGGCGTTGAACATCCGCGCGAAGGCGACCGACCTCGAACTGGCGCCGCTCTCGCCTTATGCAGGCAAGTACGCGGGCTACGCGATCGAACGCGGCAAGCTCAGCATGGACGTGTCGTATGCGATCACGCCGGACGGCCGGCTGGAGGCCAAGAACCAGGTGATCCTGAACCAGCTGACCTTCGGCGAGCGCATCGACAGCCCGAGCGCCACCAAGCTGCCGGTGCTGCTGGCGGTGGCCCTGCTGAAGGACCGTCACGGCGTGATCGACATCAATCTTCCGATCAGCGGCTCGCTGAATGACCCGCAGTTCAGCGTCGCCGGCATCATCTTCAAGGTCATCTTCAACCTGATCGAGAAGGCGATCACCGCGCCTTTCTCCCTGATGTTCGGCGGCGGTGACGAAGACCTCAGCGAAGTGGCCTTCGGTGTGGGGGTGCCGTACTTCACCGAGTCCGGCGTGGCGGCGCTCGACAAGGTGGCCAAGGCGCTGGTCGATCGGCCTTCGCTGAAGATGACGGTGACCGGCGTGTCCGACCCGGCCATCGAGCGCGACGGCTACGTTCAGGCGGTGCTCGATGCGCGGCTGGCTCAGGAACGCAAGAAAGAGGCGGCCCGCGCTGGCGCCGCCGCCGTGGCGGCCAGTGCCCCGGTCGCCGCCCCTGTGTTCTCGGCGGGCGAGCGCGAGGAGCTACTGAAGGCGGTCTACAAGGACACCGACATCCCCGACAAGCCGCGCAACCTGGTCGGGCTGGCCAAGAGCCTGCCGGCGGCCGAGATGGAAGCGCTGTTGAAGTCGACCATCGAGGTCACGCCCGACGCGATGCGCCAGCTGGCGCTGCAGCGCGGTCTGGCGGTGCGCGATGCGCTGGTCGCCCGAGGCCTGCCGAGCGAACGGCTGTTCGTGGCGGCGCCCAAGGTGCGCAGTCCGGCGGGCGCCGCCGAGGCCTGGCTGCCCAGCGCCAAGCTGTCGCTGACGAGCGACTGACCTCTTGCGCACCCGACCCGTCATTCCACAGCGCAGGCCGGCGCTGCTGCTGTGTGTTGCAGCCGTGCTGCTGGGCGATGCGCGCGCGCAGCCGGTCGTGCAGTCGGTGGCGCAAGCCACCTCGCTCGACACCGTGGTGATCTCGGGGCGGCGCACCCGCGAGCCCTCGTTCGATGTGCCCGCCGCGATTTCCGCCGTGAACCGCGACGCGATCGAAAGCGCCGGCCCGCAGGTCAGCCTGGCCGAGGTGATGAACCAGGTGCCGGGCATCTCGGTGCTCAATCGCAACAACGACTCCCAGGACCTGCAGCTGTCGATCCGTGGCTTTGGCGCCCGGTCGACCTTCGGCATCCGCGGCGTCAGGGTGCTGGTCGATGGCATCCCGGCCACGATGCCCGATGGGCAAGGCCAGGTGTCGAACGTGTCGCTCGAATCGGTCGGACGCATCGAGGTGCTGCGGGGGCCGCTGGCTCAGCTTTACGGCAACGCCGCCGGTGGCGTGGTGCGCATCGTCACGCAAGACGATGCGCTGGTGCCCACGGCCACCGTCACCGCGGCGCGCGGCCGCTTCGGGTTGAGCAAGATCGGCGTCAAGGCCAGCACCAGCACGCCGGGCTACGGCCTGACCATCGAGGGCGCCGACCTGCGCACCGACGGGTTCCGACCGCACAGCGAGTCCGCGCGACGGCAGCTCAATGCCCGCTGGCAGGCGCAGGCGACCGACGACACCCATGTCACGGTCGTGCTCAATGCGCTGGACCAGCCGCTGTCGAAGGACCCGCTGGGCCTGACCGCCACGCAGTTCCGCAGCCGCGACCGTGGCAATCAGCCGGCCTACCTGGCCGCGTTGGCGCAGGATCCGCGCAAGACCGTGCGCCAGCAGCAGCTTGGCACCACCCTCGAACACCGGCTGAGCGAGGCGACCGAGCTGTCGGCGAGCCTCTACATCGGCTCGCGCCAGCTGGCCAATGCGCTGTCGATCCCGATCGGCGCGCAGGGCTCGCCCACCTCGAGCGGCGGCATCGTCGACTTCGACCGCACCTATGGCGGTGGCACGCTGCAAGGGGCGCACAGGGTGCCGCTGGGCGAGGGTCGATTCCTGAAGCTGAACGCGGGCGTCGAGGTGGAGACCTACCGCGAAGACCGCCAGGGCTATGTCAACACGCGCGGCGAGCGCGGTGATCTCAAGCGCGACGAGGTCAACACCGTGCGCAGCACCGATGTGTTCGTGCAAGCGGCCTACGACCTCACTGCGCAGTGGACGCTGACGGCCGGTGCCCGGCACAGCGAGGTCCGCTTCAAGTCCGACGACCGGTACATCACCGCGAGCAACCCGGACGACAGCGGCCAGCGCCACTACAACGCCGTCAACCCGGTGTTCGGCGTGGCCTGGAAGGCGACGCCTGCGCTCAACCTGTATGCCAACGTCGGCCGCGGCTTCGAGACGCCGACCTTCAACGAGCTGTCGTACCGGCCCGGCGGCCTGACCGGGCTGAACACCGCATTGACGGCCTCGCGCAGCCGCCATGCCGAGATCGGCGGCAAGTGGAAGCTGGCCGACACGCAGCGTCTCGATGTCGCAGTGTTCGACATCGAGACCGATGACGAGATCGTGGTCGACAGCAACGCCGGCGGACGCTCGACGTTCAGAAACGCTGGCCAGACCTCGCGGCGCGGCGTGGAGCTGTCGCACCTCGCCCAGCTGAGCGAGACGCTGCGCAGTGTCATCAGCCTGACCGCGCTGCGGGCGCGTTTCGACGAGAGCTTCACCAGCGGTGCCGGCGGCGCTGCGGTCCGGGTGCGCGCCGGCAACCGCCTGCCGGGCACGCCCGATCGCCACCTGTATGCCGAGCTGGCCTGGTCACCGAGCCACGCCTGGGGCGGCTTCACCGGCGCGGCCGAGGTCGTGCACACCGGCCGGCTGTATGTGAACGACACCAACACCGACGCCGCGTCGTCCAGCACTGTCTTCAACTTGCGTGCCGGCTGGCGGCAGACCGTGGGTGGCTGGCAGTTCAGCGAGCTGCTGCGCATCGACAACGTGGCGAACCGCTATTACGCCGGATCGGTCATCGTCAACGAAGGCAACGGGCGCTTTTTCGAGACCGCGCTGCCGCGCACCTGGACCATCGGCCTCAGCGCCCGCTACGCCTGGCAGTGAGTGGCCGAAAGAATGTGCGGCCCCCACCGACACAGGGTCTTGGATTGCTGCTGAGCGTCCCCACTTCACTGCGGGAGAATTCACCATGGCACAAGAAGTCATCACACTGGGCGGCGGTTGTTTCTGGTGCACCGAGGCGGTGTTCGAGCTGGTCGATGGCGTCACCGCGGTCGAATCCGGTTACAGCAACGGTCAGGTCGCCCAACCGAGCTACGAGCAGGTCTGCTCCGGCCGAACCGGCTGCGTCGAGGTGATCCGCGTCAGCTTCGACAACGAGCGCATCAGCCTGCGCGAGGTGCTCGAGATCTTCTTCGTGATCCACGATCCGACCACGCTCAATCGCCAGGGCGCCGACACCGGCACACAGTACCGCTCGGGCATCTACTTCCACCACCCTGACCAGCAGGCCGTGGCCCGCCAGGTGATGGACGAGGTCGATCGCAAGGTGGCCGGCAAGCTGGTGACCGAGCTGCTGCCGGTGGCCGATTACTCGCGCGCCGAGGATTACCACCAGCACTACTTTGCCAACCACCCCAACCAGGGCTACTGCGCGATGGTGGCCGCGCCCAAGGTCGAGAAATTCCGCAAGACCTTCGCCAGCCGCGTCAAGCAGGCGGTGTGATCCAGCGCACCTGAGGCCCGCTGCCCGATGAAGACCCCCTGGCCGCGCGCGGCCTTTGCCCTGGCGCTGTGGTTTTGCGCCCTGACGATGCAGTCGATCGGGTTGCTGCACGGCATCGTGCACGTTCATCACGGGCACGCGCACCTGGCCGCGCCCGTGTCGGTGGGTGAGGGCGCTCGCCTCGACGCCGACACCCCGGCGGCGGTGTCTCCCTCTGCGCACCGCGCGCATGGCTGGCTGCAATTGCTGTTCGCCGACCATTTCGAAGGCAGCGCCGGCTGCACGTTGTTCGATCAGCTGACGCACGCCGATCTGCTGCACGAACTGCCGGTGCTGGCGTTGACCTTTGAGGCCCCGTCCCACCCCGACGCCGTTCATGCCGCGTGGCACCACGCCACGCAGGTCACCGGCTTCCTCGCCCGCGCACCGCCCGCGATCGGCTGAGCGGCGCACGGCTGGCCTGCGGCCACCGCTCGCTGCCTCTCTTCCCCTCCGTTTTCACATCGACGACGCAGCCCGCGATGGGCCGCGCCGTTCCCTGATTTCAGCGGCATCGGTGCGCCTGACCTTTGGGCGCGCACCGGTGTTCGCCTGTCCAGAGTCGACCTACCCATGCAACCATGTTTTCACACCCCGCGCCACGCCCTGGCGCTGTCCCTGAGCCTGGCCTTCGGGACCGGAATGCCCCAGTCCAGTCAGGCCCAGAGCGCGCCTGACGCTCCCACGCCCGCTGCAGCCAGTACCTCGCTGCCCACCCGCACGCTCGACACCGTCGTGGTCACCGGCAATCCGCTGGGCAGCCCGCAGATCGCCGCACCGGTGTCGGTGCTCTCCGGCGATGGCCTGGTGCTTCGGCGCGGCAGCTCGCTGGGCGACACCCTCAACAGCCTGCCGGGCGTGTCGTCCACCTACTTCGGCCCGAATGCCAACCGCCCGGTGATCCGCGGGCTCGATGGCGACCGCGTGCGCATCCTCAGCAACGCGGGAGCCTCGATGGACGCGTCGTCATTGAGCTACGACCACGCGGTGCCGATCGAGCCCCTGATCGCCGACCGCATCGAGGTGCTGCGCGGTCCCGGCGCGCTGTTCTACGGCGGCAGCGCGGTCGGCGGTGTCGTCAACACGCTCGACAACCGCATTCCGCGCGCCCCGATGGACGGCTTTTCCGGTGCGGCCGAGCTGCGGCTCGGGGGCGCTGCACGCGGGCGTGGCGGTGCGGCGTTGATCGAGTCCGGCAACGACCGCTATGCGGTGCACGCCGATGTGTTCGGCCGTGACACCTCGAATCTGCTGGTGCCGCGTTACACGCCGGTGGAAGACGGCGAGCCGCTCGCACGCAGCAGCCATGTGCGCAATTCCGCCGCTGAAACCCGAGGCGGCGCGCTCGGCGGATCGCTGTTCTTCGGCAGTGGCGCCGATCCGGCACAAGGCCGCGTGGGCCTGTCGGTGGACACGTACCACAGCGACTACGGCATCACGGCCGAGCCCGATGTGATGATCCAGCTCAAGCGCGACCATGTCGGCTTCGCCAGCGAGCTCAAGCTCACTGACGGCCCCTGGCGGGCGCTGCGGCTGAACGCCAACTACACCGACTACCGGCACCAGGAGGTCGAGGGCAGCGGTGCGGTGGGTACGGTGTTCAGCAGCGAGGGTTACGACCTGCGTCTCGAAGCAGAGCACGCGCCACTCGGGCCGCTGCGCGGGGTGCTGGGTGTGCAGCATGAGGGATTCAGTTTTTCGGCGCTCGGCGACGAAGCGTTCGTGCCGAAGACAACCACCCGCAAGACCGGCCTGTTCGCGCTGGAAGAGCTGGCCTGGGTGGGCGGCACGCTGTCTGCGGGCGCCCGCCTTGAGCGTGCCGAGGTGGATTCCGAGGGCGATGCCGATCCGCTGCTGCCGAAGTTTGGCAGCCCGGTCCGCCGGAATTTCTCGCTGCAGAGTTATTCCCTGGCCAACGTCCTCCCACTGACACCGACCTGGTCCCTGTCCGGTTCGGTGAGCGCGACCGAGCGTGCGCCGACCTATTTCGAGCTGTACGCCAACGGGGTGCACGCGGCCACGGGGTCCTACGAGCAAGGCAACACCCGTTTGCCGACCGAGCGTGGCACCAACGTGGACCTGGCCGTGCAATGGAAGACCGACACCGACCGGCTGCGGGTGGGAACCTTCTACACCCGGTTCTCGCGGTTCATCTCGCTCGACGCCTCGGGCGGCCAGGTCGACGAATCCGGTGCGGCGGTGTCTGCCGGCACGCCCGACAGCGTGCCGCTGTACCGGTTCAACGCGGTGCGCGCGCGCCTGGTCGGTGTCGAGATCGAAGGTCGCAAGCGCCTGGCTGATCTGCCATGGCAACTCGATGGAACGACCCAGTTCGACATGACGCGCGGCACCAACCTGAGCACCGGCGAGCCCTTGCCACGCATCGCCCCGTGGCGGCTGCAGCTCGGGCTCGACGCGGCCCGTGGCCCATGGACAGCGCGCATCGAGGCCGACCACGCGGCACGCCAGACCCGCGTGCCCGACACCGATCGGCCAACGTCGAGCTACACGCTGGTGAACCTGTCGCTGTCGCAGCGCATCAGCGTGAACCGGGCCGATGCGATCTGGTTCGTCAAGCTCACCAACCTGGGCAACGAGCGGGCCTACAGCGCATCGACGATCCAGACCATCCGCGGTCTGTCGCCTCTGCCGGGGCGGGCGGTGGAGGTCGGCATGCGCGTGACCTTCTGACGCGGCGACGCGTCACTGGAACCACCGGATCAGGGGGCCAGCCGCTCCCTGATCCACTGCTGCGCTTCCAACCGATATTGCAGCCGGTCGTGCAGCCGCGACCGGCGACCCTGCCAGAACTCCCAGCGGTCGGGCACGAGCCGGTAGCCGCCCCAGTGCGGCGGGCGGGGTGGGTTCAGCAGGTACTGCGCGCCGTATTTCGCTGCATTGGTGACCAGCACGCTGCGCGAGGGAATCACCTCGCTTTGCGGTGAGGCCCAGGCGCCGATGCGCGAATCGAGCGGCCGCGAGGCGAAATAGGCATCGGACTCGGCCGCATCGACCTTCTCGACCCGGCCTTCGATGCGCACGACCCGCTCGAGCTCGACCCAGTGGAACTGCAAGGCCGCCTGCGGGTGCGCCGCCAATTCGCGGCCCTTGCGGCTTTGGTAGTTCGTGTACCAGACGATGCCACGCGCGTCGCAGCCCTTGATCAGCACCACCCGCGTCGAGGGCCGGCCGTCGGCGCCGACGGTGGCGAGGGTCATGGCGTTGGGTTCGGGCAGCTCGCCGCTGATCGCCTGCTGCAGCCACAGCTCGAACTGCGCCAGAGGGTCGGGCAGCGAGGCGTTTTCGTCGAGCTCGGCACGTTCATAGCTCTTGCGGAGATCGGCGAGTTGGCTCATCAGCCAAGTATAGAAAGCGGCCTGGCGCCAACTCGGTGATGCCCCTCTGGTGGCATGGCCGCGTTGCCTGCATCCTTGATGGATGTATCGAAGAAAGACAGGACACCCCCGATGACCTCCGGGCCCGCCATCATCGTGCTGGCCGCCGGCCTGGGCTCGCGTTTCCAGGATGCCGGCCACAAGCTCAGCCAGCCGCTGGGCACCACCAACGTGCTCGGTGCGACCCTGGCCCACGCGATGGCCAGCGGCCTGCCGCTGGTGGTGATCACGACCGAGGCCCTGGTGGCTGAGGCCGCGCGCCACGTCGCCCGGCAAGACATCGTGGTGCTCGAAGCGGCGTCACGGGCGGTGGCGGGCCGGGGCGACCTGCGCGCGGTCAATGCACGGCTGGGCATGGGCGCATCGATCGCCGCCGGCGTTTCGGCGCGCTCGAAGGCCGAAGGCTGGCTGGTGCTGCCGGCCGACATGCCCCTGGTGCAATCGACCACGCTGCTGCAGGTGGCCGCGGCGCTGCGCGATCACACCATCGCTTACGCCCAGTTACATGGTCAGCGCGGCCACCCGGTCGGCTTCAACGCCGAGCTGTACTCCGAGCTGGTCACGCTGCAAGGCGATGAGGGCGCGCGCCGGGTGGTGTCGCGCTACCCGGCCCACCCGGTCGAGGTCGACGATCCGGGCGTGCTGGTCGATGTGGACACCGTGTCCGACCTCGAGCGGGTGCGTGCGCTGTGGGCGCGCCTGGAGGCGGTGCCGCAGTAGGCTGCGCAGTGTCTCGGCACTTTGGGCATTGCGCTTGCTAACAAGGTGGGTGCCGCGTCACGCAGGTGACCCAGGCGCACCGAAGCGAACGCCGCCTGCGACACTGTGAGCTGCGGTGGCGCCGCCGCCCCGTCGAAAGCCGACCATGCCGATCCATTCCACCGTCGATCAGGTGACGCAGCGCATCCGCGAGCGCAGCGCACCGCTGCGCGAGGCCTACCTGGCCCGTGTGGCCGCTGCGGCACAACGCGCCCGCGGCAGCGACCGCATGGGCTGCGCCAACGTGGCCCATGCCTTTGCCGCATTGCCCGCCCACGACAAGCTGCGTGTGGTGGCCGAGCGTGCGCCGCACATCGGCGTGGTCACCGCCTACAACGACATGCTCTCGGCACACCAGCCCTACGAGGGCTTTCCGGCGGTGATCCGCGACGAGGCCCGCCAGCGCGGTGCCACGGTGCAGGTGGCCGGCGGCGTGCCGGCCATGTGCGATGGCGTGACGCAGGGCCTGCCCGGCATGGAGCTCAGCCTGTTCTCGCGCGACACCATCGCGATGGGCACCGCGGTGGCGCTGACGCACGATGTGTTCGACGCCGCGCTGCTGCTCGGGGTGTGCGACAAGATCGTGCCCGGCCTGTTGATCGGCGCCTTGCACTTCGGTCACCTGCCGTGCGTGTTCGTGCCGGCCGGGCCGATGAGCACCGGCCTCGGCAACAACGCCAAGGCCAAGGTGCGCGAGCAGTTCGCGCAGGGCCTGGTCGGCCGCGACGAGCTGCTGCGCTCCGAGTCGGCCTCGTACCACGGCCCGGGTACCTGCACCTTCTACGGCACGGCCAACAGCAACCAGATGCTGCTCGAAGCGATGGGCCTGCACGTGCCTGGGGCCGCGTTCGTGCATCCGCACGCCGAGCTGCGCGAGGCGCTCACGCGTGACGCGGTGCGCACCGTGCTGGGCCTCACGAAAACACGGCGCTACACCCCCATTGGGCAGCTCGTCGACGAGCGGGTGATCGTCAACGCGATGGTCGCGCTGCTGGCCACCGGCGGCTCGACCAACCACCTGATCCACTGGGTCGCGGTGGCGCGTGCGGCCGGCATCCTGATCAACTGGACCGATTTCGCCGAGTTGTCGCATGCCACGCCGCTGCTGGCGCGCGTCTACCCCAACGGCAGCGCCGACGTGAACCAGTTCCAGGCCGCGGGCGGGCCGGGCTATGTGATCCGCGAACTGGTCGACGCCGGCCTGATGCATGCCGATGTGGCCACCGTCTCCGATGGCGGCCTGCGCGACTACACCCGGCTGCCGCAGCGCGATGCTGCCGGGGCGCTCGCTTGGTGTGACCTGCCGCCGTCAACCCCGGTCAACCGCGATGACGACATCGTGCGTCCAGCGGCGGCGCCCTTCAGCGATCACGGCGGCCTGGCGCTGCTGACTGGCAACCTCGGCCGCGCGGTCATCAAGACCTCGGCGGTGCCGGCCGACCGGCATGTGGTCGAGGCGCCGGCCATCGTGTTCGACACGCAAGAAGCGTTGCAGGCGGCCTTCAAGGCCGGTGAGCTCGAGCGCGATTTCGTCGCCGTGGTGCGCTTCCAGGGCCCGCACGCCAACGGCATGCCCGAGCTGCACAAGCTGACGCCGCCGCTGTCGGTGCTGCAGGGCAAGGGCTACCAGGTCGCGCTGGTGACCGACGGCCGCATGAGCGGCGCGTCGGGCAAGGTGCCCGCGGCCATCCATGTCAGCCCCGAGGCGCTGGCGGGCGGCCCGCTCGCCAAGGTGCGCACCGGCGATGTGATCCGCATCGATTCGAACGCCGGCACCTTGCAGGCGCTGGTCGATGCCGCCACCTGGGCCGCGCGAGAGCCTGCGGTGCTGTCCGACGAGCAACGCGACATCAACGCCCACGGCCTGGGCCGTGAACTGTTCGGCGGCATGCGCCGCAACGTCCTCACCGCCGAAGAAGGCGCGGTGACCTGGCTATGAGCACCTCACCCATGAGCCCCATTGATCTCGCCGTCCAAGGCCCGGTGATCCCGGTCATCGTGCTCGACCGCCTCGACGACGCGGTGCCGATGGCCGAGGCGCTGGTGGCCGGTGGTGTCCGGGTGCTGGAAGTGACGCTGCGCACGCCTGTCGCACTGAAGTGCATGGAAGCCATCGCCCGCGCGGTGCCCGAGGCCATCGTCGGCGCCGGCACGGTGCGCAGCGCGGCCGATGCGCAGGCGGCCCGAGACGTCGGGTGTCGTTTTGCCGTCAGCCCCGGCTACAGCGCGTCGATCGGCGAGGCGTGCCGCCGCATCGGGCTGCCGTTGCTGCCGGGCGTGGCCACGGCCAGCGAGGTGATGGCTGCCAATGCCGGTGGGTACTACTTCCTGAAGTTCTTTCCGGCCACTGCGGCCGGGGGCGTTGCGATGCTGAAGGCATTCGCCGGGCCGTTCGGCGATGTGCATTTCTGCCCCACCGGCGGCATCTCGCTGGCCACGGCGCCGCAGTTCCTGGCGCTGCCCAATGTGAAGGTGTGTGGCGGTTCGTGGTTGACGCCGCCCGAGGCGGTGGCCGCGGGCGACTGGGAGCGGATCACCGCGCTGGCGCGCGAGGCGGCTGCCTTGCGCCCAACGTGAGACGGGCCGCAGCCCTGGCCCCCGCCGCCTTCGGTCAGCGCTGGATCAGCTCGACCTTGTAGCCGTCGGGATCGGTGATGAACGCGATGACGGTCGTGCCACCGGCCACCGGCCCGGCTTCGCGGGTGACGTTGCCGCCTGCGGCCTTGATCGCGGCACAGGTCGCGTAGGCATCGGCCACTTCGATCGCGATGTGGCCGTAGGCCGTGCCCAGCTCGTAGCGGTCGACGCCGTGGTTGTAGGTCAGCTCGAGCTCGGCGTGATCGGGGTTGGTGCCGTAGCCGACGAACGCGAGGCTGTATTTGTGCTCGGGCCGGTCGGTGGTGCGCAGCAGCTTCATGCCCATCACGCGGGTGTAGAAATCGACCGAGCGCTGCAGGTCGCCGACGCGCAGCATGGTGTGTAGCAATCTCATCTCAGGGGCCCTTCGGGGGAAGTGGAAACACCCGATAGCCTAACGATGAATCGGGCGCCGCGGGTGGCGTCGCCGCATCAATCGGCCCGTGTCACCGAGAGATAGCCCGCCTGCACACCCGGTGGCAGGCTCATCAACGGGCCGTCCATGCCGCTGGGCAGCCGGCCATCGCAGGCCAGGGCGTGCAGCGAGGCCAGCGCATGCGCACGCTGCAATGCCACCGCCAGCGGCAGGCGCACGGCGGCCAGGCCGTGGCTTTCGATGTCGTCGGCCATGGCCACCAGCGGCATGCTGAGTTGCCACGGCCGCATCAGCTTGCAGAAGAGTCGGTCGCGGCGCTCGGCCAGCGCATGCGACAAGGCCGGGGCCACCAGCTGGGGCAGCGCAGGCACCTGCTGCGGGCCGAGCCCGTCGAGGGCGCGCAGCAGCGCTGTCCAGCCCGAGTCGTGCAGCATGCCGGCCAGGTAGCCGTCGAGCGGGTCCAGCCCTTCGGCGGCGGCCAGCGCAGAGCACAGGCGTGCCTTGAATTCGGCATTGACCCAGATCTGTGGCGCCGCCATCGCCGAGAGCCTCGCGCCGCGCACATCGAAGATGGGCCGCAGCACCGACTTCGCAATCACCCGGCGCAGGTGATCGGCGCCAATGGACAGCACCGCCTGCGACAGATCGACGATCGGCTCGCGGCTGCCACGGTGCGAGCCGTTGGCCGCGCGGATCACCTCGGCGGCCAGCACCGCGTCTTTGCCGATGCGTGCGGCCACCTCGACCGACACATAGTGATCGTCGCGCAGGCTCCGCATCAGCTGCGGCAGCACCTGCGGTGCGCGCGGCAGCAGCGCGCTGCGTTGTGGATCGGACTGGATCACCTCGTCGAGCTTGGCCAGCACCGAGCGCGAGGGTTCGTCGAGGGCGGTGTCGCAGCCCGTTGCCTCCGGGCTCATGGCGGGCGCGTCGCCGGTGTTCGGTTGCGACAGGAGCCACGCAAAGAACGACGCCGTGACTTCAGGCAGTGCCGAAGTGGGCGTGGTGGCCGCAGGCGCAGGCACAGCAACCGCAGGCACGGCCACGAGCGCCGGGCGCGGCGGTGTCGCGCGCTCAGCGGCGCGAGGGCGCCGCCAGGGGCTCAGCGCAAGAGGCCATCGAAAAATCGACATGAATAGGCTCGCACGGCAATAGATCACTGCAGTGTGGCGGGCGCGCAGCCAGGCAATCTGCGGTGTTGCGGCGGATTCACCCGCCAGATCCACGCTTGGCGCGGTGTTCACTTGCAGCCGCCGGTCCACAGCCGTTAAGGTGTGCCCCGCGCCAACCACCGTGGAGGGGACCATGCCGAACGCGCCGTACCACCCGATCATCTATGTCCGCGGCTACGCCATGACGCAGGGCGAGCAAGACGACACCACCGCCGATCCGTTTTGCGGCTTCAACCTGGGCTCCACGGTGTTTCGCGCCACGCCCGAGAAGAACAAGCCCGCCAAGAAGTTCATCTTCGAGTCGCCGGTGCTGCGCCTGATCTCCGACCACGGCTACGCCGACGTGTTCGAGAGCGGCCTGGATGTCATGGACCCGGACTGGGACGGCACGATCGCGCCCAAGTCCATCGTGATCTATCGCTACTACGAGCAGGCTTCGGCGCTGCTGGGCACCGGCAATACGCCGCAGATCGAAGACTTCGCGCGCGGCCTCTCCGACCTGGTGCTCCGGGTGCGCGATCTGGTGTGCGCGCACCCCGACAGCGGGGTCGATGCTCAGAGCTTTCGCTGTTATCTGGTCGCTCACTCGATGGGCGGGCTGGTGTGCCGGGCCTTCCTGCAGAACCCCGATCTCGGTGACGCCGCCGCGCGTGCGGCGATCGACAAGGTCTACACCTACGCCACCCCGCACAACGGCATCGAGGTGCTGGGGCTCAATGTGCCGTCGTGGCTGTCGGCCAACGACATGAACAACTTCAACCGCGACCGCATGGCGCAGTACCTGAAGCTGGAGGCGGCCTACAAAAAGACCGGCCGCGTCGACTGGCTGCCTGAATCTGCGTTCCCGTCCGAGCGCTTTTTCTGCATGGTGGGCACCAACCGCGCCGACTACGGGGCGGCCGCCGGCATGTCGCGCGCGTTTGCCGGCCACGGCAGCGACGGGTTGGTGAAGATAGAGAACGCCTCGGTGTGGGGGCTGGACGCCAAGGGCCGGTTCACCAAGCCCGCGGCAACGGCCTACGCCTACCGCTCGCACTCGGGGTACTTCGGCATCGTCAACAGCGAAGAGGCCTACCAGAACCTCTCGCGCTTCCTGTTCGGCGACATCCGCGTCGACATCTGGGTCGATGTGGAATCGGTGCGCGTCCCCGCCGCGCTGGACGGCAAGGAAGTCGGTGCCCTTTACCAGTTCGAGCTGACCGCCGCGCCGCGCGGCAAGCGCTGGCTGCTCACGCGCCGCGTCGCCGAAGAAGATTCAGTGGCGTGCCGCACCCACGCCCAATTGACCGGGGCCGATGCGCAGGCGAAATCGCTGTACTTCTCCACGGTGTTTCTCGCCAACCGCGCGCGCGTGAACCCGCTGCGCGCCACCCTGGCCTACGGCATGTCCTTCGGGGTGCGCGTGCCCGACTACGAGGTCGACAAGCGCTTCTGGGCCGATTCGCACTACGAGGGCGGCTACCTGTTCCGCGATGCGCTGGTGGTGGAGATGAGCCCGCCCAAGGAAGAAGGCGGGGAGTGGAGCGCGAAGTTCAGCTGGCAATCCGACCGCGTCGGTCAGGCCACCCGGCCGCTGGCCTACACCACCCTCAAGTCAGGCAAACAGGAAATGACCGTGCCGTTCTCGACCAAGGGCGCTCCCGGGATCACCGGGCAGTTGCGCTTCGTGCTGTCGGCGTGGAATGCGGAGGGGTGACCGCAGTGAACCTGACACCCAGAGCGCGGGCGCCTTGCAGAGACTTTCCCAGCCCAACTCGGTATCTTTGGCCACTGGTGCCATGCCCGTTGCTCGCGCTATGTCACTGAATTGGAGTTCAGCCGCGTCTGACGGTCGCGGGCCGCAGCGGGCAGGGGGTTGAGCGCGGGGTGAGGCCGCACCGCTAGGAGAACAGCCACCGTTGCACTAATCGGGTGTAGCGAGGCATCACGACATAGATCATCAGAAAGACCACCACGGCCGTGACGGCAAGGGTCGTTACTGGAAGACTTGCCGTGAGTCCAACTGCATGAAGGACGGGAGAGACCAAGAACGGGACCCCAAGGGCCAGCGGATAGATGGCCGACCACGTGAGCAGATATTGCTTCCAACGCACCGGCACCCTGGCCTTGGCGCCTGACGGCGTAAACCAGAAGTCCAACCCACTGCTGACGTAGAAGTTGTCGGCGCCTATGAAGAGCGGCTCCACCTTCTTGATGAGCTGCGCTCGCTCGGTGGATTTCATCCACTGATTAAGGTGCTCTGTCGTGTCGAACCGGATGATGACGGTGTAGGTTTCCGTGACACCAGGGATGGGCCGGACGATGTGCCAGTCCAGATGGCCCGGCATCGCCTTGCAAAGCGGAGCGATCTCGTTCAGCCAATGTTCGTACTCGGCATGCTTGTCGCCGCGGATGCGATGGGTGATGACGGCGGTAGCACCTGCGCCGCTGGTGAGGGGCGATTGGGACAAATGGATAGCTCCCGAGAGAGTGGGACAGTGCGGCCCTGTGCGGCTTAGCGTTTGAGCTAACCCGCCCGCAATGGCAGGACGCCGCAGGGCCAGAATGGAATGAGGCCCGAAGGCGGCATGCCGTTGCGGGCAAGTTGAGCGACAGGTTAGCCAGCACTTCGGCTCTCGACGTAGCGGATGTAGGTGTGCCCTGGGACTTCAGGTGAAGGCGCACAAACCTTACCCCAAACCTCTCGCAGCGAGGAGCGGCTATAGCTCTCACGGGAATAGTGAATGTGAGCACCACCAGCTTTCCAATGATTTGAATCTACCTGGCTATCTCGCTGATCGAAGTAGAACAAATGCCAACGGGTGTGGCCCGGTGTGTAGAGCAGGTGAGCTGCGAATAATCGCCTCACATTGAACGCATGCTCAATACGGCGAAATGCCTTCACAGCCGGGCGAGACATCGGCCCGACTTCGCTGGAAGCGATCGGCGTGAGCTCGATTGACTCGATCGACGCGTCGGACGCAATGTAGTCAGTGAAGTGCGTCGCATATCTATACGGCTCCAACAAGCCGACACGCGCGGCAAGCAGGAACTGGACGAGATCGTCATCCGAAATCACCAGTGAGCGGCAGATTGCTTCCGCCGTCGCTCGATCTGGTGCATTCAGCAGCTCGATGAGCTCGGGAATGGCCGACGTGAAACCGTCCATTTGTGATGGCTAACTACTCGTTTACGCAGCACGTACTGCCGCTCAACCAGGCCTGCGCTTCGCACGCAACTGCCTTGACTATCCAAGATAAATCGACAGTTGGCTGCTGTTTTATGCAGTACTAAATTCGTGTCAATACCGGCGCCGGTGAGTTGCAGTCTGCCAGCCACCTGACGCCAGTGCAATGACGGTCTTCGGGCCGCCCATCGACCCTGCGGACGACCTTGGCGGCTTGGTGGCACTAAGCCTTTGCAGGCTGCACTGCATCGAGCCAACCCGCAATCCCCTGGGCGTTCAGCTCGATGTCCATGGCCAGTAAACCCAGTGCGCGGTCGCGTGGCATCGGGCTATGCAGGCGCTGTAGTTGGTGCAGGTACAGCGTGGTTAGGCCGTCCGTCAGTGCGGCGTGTCGCGCTGCGGGTGCCAGCGCTTGCGAACGGACGCGCTCGCCCAGTGCCACCACGGCATCCAGCTGATCGAGCAGCTCTTGCCCGCGCGCCGCCACCTGGTCGATGCAGCCGTAGTGCGTCAGGTACATGCGCTGCGGCTGCCGGGCCAGCATGCGCTCGATCGATGCGCGCAGCGCCACCGGGTCGAACTGCGTGGGTGTGGTGGTGGGCAGTAACCAGGCGCCTTGCGGCGTGTCGAATTCGCGGTACGACAAGCCGAAGGTGTCGCCTGTGAAGAAGCCCTGGCTGCGTTCGTCCCACACGCAATGGTGGTGACGGGCGTGGCCCGGCGTGTCGAGCAGCGTGAGTGGCCGGCCGGCCAGTTCCACCACCATGCCGTCGGCGCTGCTGACGACACGGCGGGCCTCCACTGGCAGCACCGTGCCATAGGCGCGCAGCACTGCTTCGTCGCCGTACACCGCGCGGGCGCTGCCGAGCAGCACGCTGGGGTTGATCAGGTGCCTGGCACCCCGTGGATGCACCAGCAACTGGGCGGCGGGCAATTCCGCCATAAGTGCACCGGCGCCGCCGGCGTGGTCGAGATGCACATGCGTGGGGATCACCCAATCGACCGCGTCGCGCGCCACGCCGGCTGCTTTCAGTGCGTCCAGCAGCCGCGGCACCGACAGGCTGGTGCCGGTGTCGACGAAGGCGGCGCGCCCCTGCTCGACGATCAGGTAGGCCGCGTCGAACATCGGCCGCTGGTAGCCGGTGTCGATCAGCCAGATGCCGTGGGCCAGCGGGGTGGCGTGGTCAGAGCAGAAAGCCATGGGGGTGATCGGGATTCAGGGCGTGGCAGTGTAGGGCGTGGGCTATCGTCGTCCACGACGTCTCGAACCAGGCTCCCCATGACCCTCACTGTTTACGGCATCCCGAACTGCGACACCGTCAAGAAGGCGCGCGCCTGGCTGCAAGACCAGGGCGTGAGTTACACCTTCCATGACTACAAGAAACAGGGCGTGCCGCTGTCACAACTCGACGCGTGGATGCAGTCGCTCGGCTGGGAGGCCTTGCTCAACCGCAAGGGCACCACCTGGCGCAAGCTCGATGCCGCGCAGCAGGCCGCTGTGAAGGATGCGGCCAGTGCACGCGCGCTGATGTTGGCGCAGCCCAGCGTGATCAGGCGCCCGGTGGTCGAACACCCGGGCGGCGTGCTGGTGGGCTTCGACCCCGAGGCCTGGGGCAGGGCGCTGGCCTGAGCCGCCCTGCACCTGTTCGCCCGCTGCACGCGGTCAGGCCGCCAGCAACTGCCGCAGCACGAAGGGCAGGATGCCGCCGTGCTGGTAGTAGTCGACCTCGATCGGCGTGTCGATGCGCAACGTCAGCGGCACGCGCTTCTTCTTGCCATCGGCCGAGGTGATCACCAGCGTCGCGTCCTGCTGCGGCTGGATCTGGGCGGCCAGCTCGATGTCGAAAGTTTCGCGGCCGGTGATGCCCAGCGACTGCCAGCTGTCTGCGCCCTTGAACTGCAGCGGCAGCACGCCCATGCCAACCAGGTTGCTGCGGTGGATGCGCTCGAAACTGCGCGCGATCACCGCCTTGATGCCCAGCAACGCCGTGCCCTTGGCCGCCCAGTCGCGCGACGAGCCGGTGCCGTACTCCTCGCCGGCGAAGATCACCGTCGGCGTGCCGGCGGCCATGTACTTCATCGCGGCGTCGTAGATGAACAGCTTCTCGCCCGACGGCTGAAACAGCGTCACGCCGCCTTCCTCGCGCGAGCCGTCGGCACCGGCCGGGATCATCAGGTTCTTGATGCGCACATTGGCGAAGGTGCCGCGCACCATCACGTCGTGGTGGCCGCGCCGCGAGCCGTAGCTGTTGAAATCGGCCTTCAAGACCTTGTGTTCCTTCAGCCAGGCCCCGGCCGGTGAGGCTTCCTTGATCGAGCCCGCGGGCGAGATGTGGTCGGTGGTGATCGAGTCGCCGAACAGTGCCATCGCGCGCGCCCCGACCACGCCCGCTGCGGCCTGCGCCGGCTGCATCGTGAAGCCGTCGAAGAAGGGTGGCTGGGCGATGTAGGTGGAGGTGGGCCAGTCGTAGACCTGGCCGGTGGCGCCATCGACCTTGCCCCACAGCTTGCCGGGGTTGGTGGCCACCTTCTCGTAATTCTTCTTGAAGGCCTTGCCGTTCATCGCGTACTTCATCAGCGCATGGATCTCGTCGCTGGTGGGCCAGATGTCGCCGAGGTAGATGTCGCGGCCCTTCTTGCCTTTGCCCAGCGGCTCGCTCATCAGGTCTTTCAGCACCGTGCCGGCGATCGCATAGGCCACCACCAGCGGTGGCGAGGCCAGGAAATTGGCCTTCAGGTTCGGGTGGATGCGGGCCTCGAAATTGCGGTTGCCCGACAGCACGGCGGCGCACACCAGGTCGTTCTTCGTGATCGCTTCGTTGAACTCGGGGCGCAGGTCGCCGGCGTTGCCGATGCAGGTGGTGCAGCCGTAGCCTGCCAGGTAGAAGCCCAGCTTTTCCAGATAGGGCAGCAGGCCCGCCTTCTCCAGATATTCGGTGACGATGCGCGAGCCGGGGGCCAGCGAGGTCTTGATGTGCGGCTGCACCTTCAGGCCGGCTTGCACGGCCTTCTTGGCCAGCAACCCGGCCGCCAGCAGCACGCTCGGGTTCGAGGTGTTGGTGCAGGAGGTGATGGCCGCGATCAGCACGTCGCCGTTGCCGATCGAGATGTCGCCGACTTTGTGCTGTTCCGAGGCCGCGCTGGACTGCGCG
Source organism: Burkholderiaceae bacterium (assembly GCA_965229345.1). Taxonomy (GTDB): domain Bacteria; phylum Pseudomonadota; class Gammaproteobacteria; order Burkholderiales; family Burkholderiaceae_C; genus PBB1. The sequence goes on along the minus strand of OZ245872.1, from coordinate 3,163,135 downwards.
GCCTCGAGGGTGGAGCGGCTGCTGACCATCTCGACCACGTCGCGTGCCGCGCCCACCGCGGTGTCTTTGGTCGTGGCGACTGCCGCGTCCACGACATCTTCGGCTCGCACCATGTGCCGCAGGTGCAGGTGCGCCGCGGGTTGGTTGAAGCCGTTTTCGGTCGGCGGCTTGCTGAACAGCGAGGTGAACTGGTCTTTCACGTGGCCGAGTTCGATCCGATCCTGCGGCCGCTTCGGACCGGCCAGGCTGGGCGCGACCGTGCCCAGATCGAGCGTGACGACCGAGGTGTAGTCGATCTCGCCCTTCTTCGGCACGCCGAACAGCTTCTGCGCGCGGAAATAGGACTCGAATGCTTCGATCTCCTTCTTCGTGCGGCCGGTGCCCTTGAAGTAGTCGATCGTCTTCTCGTCGACCGGGAAGAAACCCATCGTCGCGCCGTATTCGGGTGCCATGTTGGCAATGGTCGCGCGGTCGGGCAGCGCGAGGCTGGCCGTGCCTTCGCCGAAGAACTCGACGAACTTGCCGACCACCTTGGCCTTGCGCAGGATCTCGGTGACCGTCAGCACCAGGTCGGTGGCGGTGACGCCTTCGCGCAGCCGCCCGGTCAGCTCGAAGCCGACGACATCAGGCGTCAGGAAGTACACCGGCTGGCCCAGCATGCCGGCCTCGGCCTCGATGCCACCCACACCCCAGCCGACCACGCCGATGCCGTTGATCATCGTCGTGTGGCTGTCGGTGCCGACCAGTGAGTCGGGGTAATAGACGCCCGCGTTCGGCCGGTGCTTGGCCGTCTTGTGCACACCGCGTGCGAGGTATTCCAGGTTCACCTGGTGAACGATGCCGAAGCCGGGCGGCACGACGCCGAAGGTGTCGAAGGCCTGCATGCCCCACTTCATGAACTCGTAGCGCTCCTGGTTGCGCTGGAATTCGAGCTTCATGTTCAGGTCGAGCGCCTTCTTGTTGCCGTAGTGGTCGACCATCACGCTGTGGTCGACGACCAGATCCACCGGCACCAGCGGCTCGATGGTCTTGGCGTTCTTGCCCATGGCGGCAGCGACATTGCGCATCGCGGCCAGATCGGCCAGCAGCGGCACGCCGGTGAAGTCCTGCAGCACCACGCGGGCGACGACGAAGGGAATTTCGTCGCTGCGCTCGGCGTTGGGCTTCCAGTGGGCCAACTGCTCGACGTGGGCGGGGGTCACCTTCTTGCCATCGCAGTTGCGCAGCACGCTCTCCAGCACGATGCGCAGCGACACCGGCAGGCGCGCCACGTTCGGGATGAGTTTGGCCAGCGCCGGCAGCGAGTAGTAGCCGCCTTCGACACCGCTTTCGGTGGTGAAGGTCTTCAGCGTCTTGGCGAAAGCGTGCTTGGGTGTCGTGGGCTTGGCGGCAGATCGGCTCATGGAGGGCTCCTGACGAGAGGGTGTGAAGCGAATGTCGAACATTGTGGACGGGTGGTATGTTGCAGTCCATGGACCCGATCACCTTCTTCTGGCATGACTACGAAACCTTTGGCGTGGTGCCGCGCCGTGACCGACCGGCGCAGTTCGCCGGCCTGCGCACCGACGCCGACCTGAACGAGATCGGAGACCCGGTCACCTTGTACTGCCAGCCGGCCTCCGACACGCTGCCCGACCCCGAAAGCTGCCTGCTGACCGGCATCACGCCACAGGTGTGCCTGGCACGTGGCATACCCGAAAACGCCTTCGCCGCGGCGATCGAGGCGGAACTGGCGAAGCCCGGCACCATCGGCGTCGGCTACAACTCGATCCGCTTCGACGACGAGGTGACGCGCTTCCTGTTCTGGCGCAACCTGATCGACCCCTACGCCCGCGAATGGCAGAACCAGTGCGGCCGCTGGGATCTGCTGGACGTGGTGCGCTGCGCCTATGCGCTGCGGCCCGACGGCATCATCTGGCCCACCCACGACGACGGTCGACCGTCGTTCAAGCTCGAACACCTGACTGTGGCCAACGGCATCGCCCACGAGGCCGCGCACGATGCGCTGTCGGACGTGCGCGCCACCGTGGCGCTGGCCCGGCTCATCAAGGACCGGCAGCCCAAGCTGTGGGACTTCTGCCTGCGCCTGCGCAAGAAGGACGCCGTCATCGAGGAGATGGCCAATGCGCAGAAGGCGGGGCAACCGTTTTTGCATGTGTCGGGCATGTACCCGCCCGATCGCGGCTGCATCGCGCTGGTGTGGCCGCTGGCGCCCCACCCGACCAACAAGAACGAAGTCATCGTCTGGGACCTGGCCGAAGACCCAAGCGTGCTGCAGACGCTGAACGCCGAGACGATCCGGCTGCGCATGTTCAGCCGCGCCGATGCGCTGCCCGAGGGCGTGACGCGGCTGCCCATCAAGACGATTCACCTGAACAAGTCGCCGGTGGTGATCGGCAACCTGAAGACGCTCAGCCCCGAGATGGCCGCGCGCTGGGGCATCGACATCGCGCAGGCGCGCAAGCACGCCGATGTCGCCGCCCACCAGACCGCGCTGCTGGCTGGCCTGTGGCCCGAGGTGTTCGAGCGCCCGGTGCCTGAAGGCCGCCCGGATGTCGATGAAGACCTGTACGGCGGCTTCGTCGGCAACGACGACCGGCGCCTGTTGCAGCGGTTGCGCGGTTTGCCGCCGCCCACGCTGGCCGAGCAGCGCCCGGCGTTTGCCGATGAGCGGCTGAGCGAGCTGCTGTTCCGCTACCGCGCCCGCAACTTCCCGCAGACGCTGACCGATGCCGAGCAGCAGCAATGGCACGAGCACCGGGCGAGCCGGCTGCACGACGGCGTGGGCGGTGGCCTGACGCTGGCTGCGTTCTTCGAGCGCGTGGACCAGCTCGGCGAGTCCCTGCCCGATCCCGATGACGAGCGTGCCCAGGGCATCCTGGGCGACCTGGTGGACTACGCGACCGAGATCGCGCCTGACCGGGATTGAAAGGCCCTAGGCCGACTTGTTCAACACCACCCAGATCGCCGCTGCGGTCGCGCCCACGGACAGCGCCAGCGACCATGAGATCGCCATCGCCCGGTTGAAGCACATGTTCAGCGAGTAGTTCAGATCGTCTTCCGCGGTCTGAAACGATTCGGGCGAGCCCCACTTAACATGCATCAGCAACAGGAGCAGCAGCGCGGCCAGCAGCGAGAGCACGGCTGACAGCTTCGCCGCGAAAGTAGAGACGTTCGCGACCTGCAGGCCTGCGAACACGATCGAATTGAAGGCCAGCAAGCCGCTGGCTTTTGAGATCTGGCGGTCGATCACCTGGTTGACATAGGCGAAGGCCAGTTCGGCCTGTCCGCCGTACCGCTTGAGGATCGCGTCCTTGAAGGCCTGGCGATCGGACGCCCACCAGGGCGATCCCATCCAGTACGTCTTCGGGGGGCGTTGGACTGTGCTCATGGTGCGAAGGATCGGCGCAGTGGATCCGGGTTGTCTGATCCCAAAAAGCTTAGCTCGGAGCGGGCGGCGGTTCAAGCCTCAACCAAAGACCTCATCGCCCCGCAGATACCGCCACTGCCCTGCAGGCAGATCGCCCAGCATCACGCTGCCGATGCGCACCCGCTTGAGGCCCAGCACCTTCAGGCCGACGGCTTCGCACATGCGGCGGATCTGGCGCTTCTTGCCTTCGGTCAGCACGAACCGAAGCTGGTCGTCGTTCTGCCATTCGACGATGGCCGGCTTCAACGCCTCGCCGTCGAGTTCCAGGCCGTGACGCAGCCGCGCGAGGTCGTCGGCTGGCAACTCGCTCGACGCCGGACCTACACCCAGCGGACCGGCCACGCGCACCAGGTACTCCTTCTCGATCTCGCTGTCCTCGCCGATCAGCTGCTTGGCGATGCGGCCGTCCTGCGTCAGCACGAGTAGCCCGGTCGAATCGATGTCGAGCCGGCCGGCGGGCACCAGGCTGCGCAGGTGTTCGCGCAGGAAGCGCGTGCCCGACTGGTCACTGCTCCACTGGTTCTCGGGTTTGACCAGCACCACCGCCGGTTCATAGCCATCTTCGGCCTGGCCGCTCACGTAGCCGATCGGCTTGTGGATCAGCACGGTGACCTTCTGCGCCTGCTGGAACTTGGCGCGCGCATCGATGGTGATGCGCTGATCGGGCATCACGCGCGAGCCGAGCTCCTTGACCACCTCGCCATCGACGCGGACCCAGCCCTTCTCGATCCACTCGTCGGCTTCGCGGCGGGAGGCCAGGCCCAGCTCGCTCATGCGCTTGGACAGGCGCAGGCTGCCCGGCGCGGCTTCGGTTTGACGGTGGAACGGGCCGCGCTCGTCGTCGTCATCGTCACGAACTTGGCGCGCCACATGACGGCGTTTCGGTTCGGTCGGGCGCTGCGGCGGCCGTTCCGGTGGGCGCTCGGCTGAGCTTTCCACAGGGCGCGCGGGCGGGCTGACCGGGAACCGCGGCGTGGCGATGATGGGTGGGCGATCGGGCTGATGATCGCGCGGGTCACGTGGCTGCCGAGCTTCTGGCGGTGCCTCGCGATGGCGCGTGCCGGGACGCGGTGGTGGACCGTCGCGCCGATCTTGGCGCGGCTCGTGGCGGGGGGGCTGTCGCGCGTCGCGCCTCGGTTCGGTGGAACGTTCTGCCGGGCGTGTCGAGCGGCTGGCGGGTGGTGCGCGGCGAGGGTCGGCGCCGGGGCCGGTGTCTGATTGGAATGGCGCCCGCGAGGCAGGACGAGATGCGTCGCGGGGTGTGGTGTCGAACGGCGCGCGTGATGGCGGTCGCGACGTGGGCGGACGCGGTGGGGTCGATCGCTTGTCGCTTTGCCGATCGAAGGCCCGTTCGTTCGGACGCTCGGCGGGCCGCTCCCTCGGCGGCTGCGCATCGCGTCGCGCGCGTTCGGCCTGCGCCTCGGCCAGCGTCGGCCTCCGGCGCACGCCCATGCCCACGCCGCGCACTGGCGCGCGGTCGCTGCGGGCGGCCGGGCTGGCCGTGTTCTTCGGTTTGATCTTCAGCGTGGCCATGCGGGTCCAGTCGGTGTGCAGATGAAAGGCGCCTCTCGGCGTTGGGGTGTCCGACGGGTCAGCGACCGCGCCAGAACAGCGCGTCGAGTTCGCGCCGGGTGATCTGCCGCCAGGTGGGGCGGCCGTGGTTGCACTGGTCGGCACGCTCGGTGCGCTCCATGTCGCGCAGCAGCGCGTTCATCTCGTCGAGGGTCAGGGCCCGGTTGGCGCGCACCGCGCCGTGGCAGGCCATGGTCGAGAGGATTTCATGTTGCGCGCGCTGCACCACGCTGCTGGCTTCGTGCTCGGCCAGTTCGGCGAGCACGCTGCGCGCCAGTTCGACCGCGTCACCGCCGGCCAGTGCGGCGGGCTGCGAGCGGATCGCCAGCACGCTGGGCGACAGCGGTGACACCTCCAGCCCCAGCGTGTGCAGCGTGTCGGCATGCGCTTCGGCGGTGGCGATTTCAGCGGCGGTGGCGGCGAAGGTGGCGGGGATCAGCAGCGGCTGCGCATCGATGCGCGAGGCGGCGAGGCTCGCCTTCAGTCGCTCGTACACCACGCGCTCATGCGCCGCATGCATGTCGACGATCACCAGCCCGTGCTCGTTCTCGGCCAGCACGTAGATGCCGGCGATTTGCGCAATGGCCTTGCCGAGCGGCCAGGCGCTGGGGTCGGCCTCGGTGGCGATCGAAGGCGCGGTGCGTGTGTCGTCGCGACTGGAGAGCCCGGCGCCCCAAGGGGCCTCGGGCTCGCGCGCATGGAGCACGGCGGCCTGCTGCAGGCTCAACGCGACCTGCGTGGGAGACGCGATGCCGCCGCCGAAAGCGCGGCTCGGCCCCGTCCAAGCGGAGGTAGCTGGCGCGGCGTCGGCTTCTGCGACGGGCCTTTGGGGGGTGGATGGCGTGATCGCGTCGGCCAACGAGGCCTCCACCGCACGCCGCACCGCCTGGTGCACCTCGCGCGATTCGCGAAAGCGCACCTCGATCTTCGTCGGGTGCACGTTCACATCGACGCGGTCGGGCGCGATGTCGATGAACAGCACATAGGCCGGCTGCCGCCCGCCGTGCAGCACGTCCTCATAGGCACTGCGCACGCCATGTGCGATCAGCTTGTCGCGCACGTAGCGGCCGTTGACATAGACGTATTGCAGGTCGGCCCGGCTGCGTGCCGAGGCCGGTGTGCCGGCGCGACCGGTGACGCGCAGCACGCCCAGGTCCAGCGACACCGGCCGGCTGTCGGCGATGAAGTCGGGGCCCAGCACGTCGGCCAGTCGCGCGTCGGCGTCTGCTTGATTGGCCGCCCGCCGCCACTGCTGCACCAGCTTGCCTTCGTGCCACACCGCGAAACTCACGTCAGGCCGCGTCAGCGCATGGCGGCGCACCGCTTCCACGCAGTGCGCCAGCTCGGTGGCCTCGGTCTTCAGGAACTTGCGGCGCGCCGGCGTGCTGAAGAACAGCTCGCGCACCTCGACGCTGGTGCCGACGCCGCGCGCGGCCGGCGTGATCTCGCCCGACCGCGCATCGAGGCGGCGCGCCTGGGTGTCGTCAGCGCAGCGGCTGGCGATCGACACCTCGGCCACCGACGCGATCGCTGCCAGCGCCTCGCCGCGAAAGCCCATCGTCGCCACGTTTTCCAGATCGCCCAGCGATTCGATCTTGCTGGTCGCGTGGCGGCGCAGCGCCAGTGGCAACTCGGCGGCGGGCAGGCCGTGGCCGTCGTCTTCCACCAGCACCGCGCGGATGCCGCCTGCGATCAGCTTGACGGTGACCTCGCGCGCACCCGCGTCGAGCGCGTTGTCGACCAGTTCGCGCACGACAGACGCCGGCCGCTCGACCACCTCGCCGGCGGCGATCTGGCTGATCAGCTCATCGGGCAGTTCCCGGATCGGGCGGCGAGGTGTGTGGGGCCCACGGGCGTTCATCGCCGCATTGTAGAAACCGCACCCGCACCGGCATCTGTGCAGGTCGGCACCGGCCGCGCTGCGCGAGCGGGCACAGTGCGCCGTCCATAATCGTTCACCATGGAAATCGTCGCGGCCCTGATCGACTTCATCGTGCACGTGGACGTGCACCTTTCGAACTTCGTGCAGCAGTACGGCGCCTGGGTCTACGCGCTGCTGTTCGCGATCATCTTCGTCGAGACCGGCGTCGTGGTGATGCCTTTTTTGCCGGGCGATTCGCTGTTGTTCGTGGTCGGTGCGCTGTGCGGCGCGGGGCTGATGAGCCTGCCGCTGGCGATGGCCTTGCTGGTCGCCGCGGCCATTCTTGGCAACCAGTGCAATTACACGATCGGACGCTACTTCGGGCCCAAGGTGTTCCAGTGGGAGAACTCGCGCTTCTTCAACAAGCGTGCGTTCGAGCAGGCGCATGCGTTCTACGAGAAGTACGGTGGCGTCACCATCGTCGCCGCTCGCTTCATGCCGTTCGTGCGCACCTTCGCGCCGTTCGTGGCGGGCGTGGCGCAGATGTCGCGCGCCAAGTTCACGTTCTATGACGTGACCGGTGCGCTGCTGTGGGTCTGTGGCGTGACGACGGCAGGCTACCTGTTCGGCAATGTGCCGTGGGTCAAGGAACACCTGGACAAGGTGATCTGGTCGGCGATCCTGATTCCCGGCCTGCTGGTGCTGTGGGGCGGCTGGAAGGCCCGCTTCAAGCAATCGCAGGCGTTGCCCTGAGCCGGCTCAGCCGCTGGCCGGCGCGCCACTGATCGCGTCTTTGGGCGGTTTTCGCCACGTCGGTGCCTCCGAGCGGCGCGGCAGCGGCGGGATCACGAATTCGGGCAGCTCCTGCAGGCAGAAGCTCAGCGCGATCAGCGCAGTGGGCAGGTGGTACAGCATCAGCCACAACCCAGGCTTCTCGCCGAAATCGATGCGCGGGAACAGCAGCACGGTGATGACGAGACTGATCGGCGTCAGGATCGGGATGGCGCGGCGCAGCGCCGCCCACCAGCGCGCGCGCAGATGCCGTTCATGAAAGCGCGCCGGCGGTTCGGCCAGCACCTGCGCCAGATGCAGCGCCGCGCGGTCTGCTGCCTGCTCGGCCCGCTGTGTGCGCCGCGCAGGCCCACCGCGCAGCCGCAGCCGGCTTTCCCATTCGTCCTTCTTGCGCACCAGACGGGTCCAGTCCCAGCCGATCACCGCCAGCAGGTCATCGGGCAGGTCGAGCGTGCCGCCATCAGTGGCGAGCGTGGGTGCGAGGGTGATGTCGGCCGAGACACCGCGTGCCTCGGGCACGCGCAGCGTCAATGTGAGGTCGTCCAGATGGATGACGGCGCGGATGAGCACCAGCGGCACCGACGTCACGCCCTCGGCCGAGGTGACCGGATCGGACGGCACGCTGTAGCTGCGCGCGATCAGATAACCCGCGCCCGCCACGAACTGCTGCTCGGGCGCGACCGCCTCGATGCGTGCGAGCAACGCGGCGGGCTGCCGTCCGTGGGTCTGCAGCGTGGCTGTCCGGCCATCGGCCAGGGCCAGGGTGCGCGTCAGCTCGTAGTTGCCTGAACGGTAGCTGTCGAGCTGCAGCGTTTCTCGAAGGGCAGGCAGGCCGGTGGTGCCTGCATGCTCGATCGGCTTGAACAACAGCCGCCGGTTGAGCCGGTCGCTCGCCGCCAGATCGACCTGCCGGCTGCGGCGGGTGAAGGGCTCGACGATGCCGAGGATGTCGTGGTGGCTCAGCGGGCTGGGGGCGGTGGCCATCGGCTGCTCACAGCACGCGGCCCGGGTTCATCGTGCCCAGCGGGTCGAGCGCGGATTTGATCGCGCGCATCAGCTGCCGTGCCACCGGCGACTGGGTCTGCGCCAGCATGTCGCGCTTGAGTGCGCCGATGCCGTGCTCCGCCGAAATCGATCCGCCATGGGCCCGCACCCCTGCGTACACCCGTGTGTTCACCGCCGCTTCGTGGCCGGCCAGAAAGTCGGTGGCCGGCACGCCCAGCGGCGCCTGCACGTTGTAGTGCAGGTTGCCGTCGCCCAGGTGGCCGAAGTTGACGATGCGGATGCCGGGCCACGCGGCGCTCAGGGCGGCGTCGGTCTCGTGTACGAACGCGGCGATGCGCGACACCGGCAGCGCAATGTCGTGCTTGATGTTCAGCCCCTCTTCGGCCTGCGCCATCGAGATGCCCTCGCGCAGTCGCCACATCGCAGCACTCTGCTCCAGGCTGGCTGCCACCACGGCATCGCTGATGTCCCCGTCGCCCAGCGCGGTCTCGAGCAGCGCTTCGAACACCGTCTGGGCGTGGTCTGCGCTGTCGGTGTTCGACTGTTCGAGCAGCACCGTCCAGGGCCCCGGCGGCAGCGGCTGCGGCCAGTGCGGGAAATGGGTGCGGACCAGGCCCAGTGCCTGTCCGTTCATCACCTCGAAGCCGGTCAGTCCGGCGCCGAGGCGCCTGCGCGCGAGATCCAGCAGCCGCACCGCGGCCTCGAGTGTCGGCACCGCCGCCATCGCGGTGCCGGTGGCTGCGGGCTGCGGGTAGAGCTTCAGCGTCGCGCCAGTGATCACGCCCAGCGTGCCTTCGCTGCCGATGTACAGGTCGCGCAGGTCGTAGCCGGTGTTGTCCTTGCGCAGGCCGGAGAGGCCGTTCCAGACCTCGCCAGCGGCGGTCACCACTTCGAGGCCCAGGCACAGCTCGCGCGCCGTGCCATAGCGCAGCACCTGGGTGCCACCCGCGTTGGTGGCCAGCGTGCCACCGATGGTGGCGCTGCCTTCTGAGGCCAGGCTCAGCGGGTAGAGCAAGCCCCGGTCTGCTGCGGCCTGCTGCACCTGCTGCAGCACGCAGCCGGCGTCGACCGTGATGGTCAGGTTGTCGGCGTCGATACCGCGGATGGTTGCCAGCCGCGACAGGCTCAACAGCACCTGCATGCCGCTGTCATCGGGCACCGAGCCACCGACCAGGCCGGTGTTGCCGCCTTGTGGCACCAGGCTCGCACCGTGCAGCGCGCAGGCCCGCACCACGGCAGCCACCTGTGCGGTGTCGGCCGGCCGCACCACGGCCAGCGCTCGGCCCCGGTAGCGGCGGCGCCAGTCGATTTCCCAGGCCGACAGATCACCGCCACTCAGCACCTGATCGGCACCGACGGCGGCACGCAGCTCGTCGATCAGCGTCATGGCGAAGCGCGGCGCTTCGACGCGAAGCGTCAGCCGGAGGCCGTGCTGGCGGCGGCGGCCGCCAGCGCATGTGCTCGGTACAAGCGCCAGCGCACATGCACCGCGCAGGCGGTGAACAGCAGCACGCACAGCAGCACTTCGCCGCCGGCCAGCCAGGCGCTGAGGCCACGGTCGCCCGAGGCACGGATCACGCCTTCGATGAAGTACAGCCAGATCATCAAGCTGACCCAACGGTAGGTGTACATGCGGTTCTTCAACAGGCCGACCAGCGGCACGGCGAGTGGCAACACCTTCAGCGCCAGCGTGCGATTGCCGGTCGGCGCCAGCACCAGCTCCCACGCCAGACCCAGCACGATCAGCCCGAGCAGGCTGCCCACGGCGACAGCGCGGCTCCAGGCAACGACGGGCGGCAGCGGCGACGCAGGCGCATCGGGCTCGGAGGGCAGGGTGGGGGCGGTGCTCGGGCTCATCGATGGCATCATAGCCAGCGATGGAGTCCCCCCCGATGCACAAGGCGACGGTCGCCGAGACCTGGCGCCAGCAGGCGGCACTCTGGCTGGTGACGCTGCAGACCTGGCCGTGGATGGACACCGTCCACACGCTGCGCCAGCGCTTTCGCGAAGACCGCCTCGGCCTGACCGCCGGCAGCCTGACCTTCACCACGCTGATTTCGCTGGTGCCGCTGTTCACCGTGATGCTGGCGGTGTTCTCGGCTTTCCCGATGTTCTCCAACTTCCAGGGCTCGCTGGAAAAATACTTCCTGCAGGCCCTGGTGCCCGACGGCATCGCCCGGCCGGTGCTGAGTGCGTTGACGCAGTTCGCGGGCAAGGCCAAGCGGCTGGGCACGGTCGGCCTGATCGTGCTGGTGGTGACCGCCATCGCACTGATGCTGACCATCGACCGCACGCTGAATGCGATCTGGCGCGTGCGTGCTTCACGGCCGATGGCGCAGCGGGTGCTGGTGTACTGGGCGGCGGCGACGCTCGGGCCGCTGTTGCTGGGCTTGAGCCTGAGCGTCACTTCTTATGCCATTTCAGCGTCGCGCGGCTTTGTCGGCGCGCTGCCCGGCGGCGTCGGGGTGCTGTTGCAGGCGGCGGAGTTCGCCTTGCAGGCGCTCGGCATGGCCGCGCTTTTCTATTACGTGCCCAACACCCGGGTGCAGTGGCGCCACGCGCTGGCTGGTGGTGTGTTCGTGGCCATCGGGTTCGAACTGGCCAAGCAGGCCCTGGGTTGGTACCTGCGGCAAGTACCGACCTATTCAACGATCTACGGTGCCTTTGCGACGGTGCCAATCTTCCTGATCTGGATCTACCTGGGCTGGGTCATCGTGCTGCTCGGTGCGGTGATCGCTGCCTATGCGCCGACGCTGCAGACCCGCGTCGTGCAGCGCGGCCATGTGCCCGGATACCGGTTCGAACTGACGGTGGCGGTGTTGCGCAGTCTGGCGCAAGCGCGGCAGGTCGGGGGCCACGGTTTGGCGGCCCAGCAGATCGCACAGGCGTTGAACGCGGATCCGCTGCAGGTGGAGCCGGTGCTGCATGCGCTGGTCGCGCTCGATTGGGTGGGCCGCCTCGACGAGCCGGGCGGGGCTCGCCATGTGTTGCTGTGCGACCCGGACACCACCGCCGCGCGCGCGCTGCTGGCGACGACGTTGCTGGACCCTTCGCCGCAGCTGAAGGTGTTCTGGCAGCGCGCGAATTTCGACCGCCTGACACTTCGCGACCTGATTGCGACCTGATGGCTGACGCCGAGCACCGCTTTCACATCCCCACGACCCGGGCGAATTCGACGATGTCTGTCACCCCGGTTTGGGTCTATATTGAATCCATTCGCTTGTGTTGAGGAGACTCCGATGAAAGTCACCCACATCCTGACTGCCAAGGGCAATACGCTGTACACCGTCGGTCCCGACACGCCCCTGTCGCAAGCCCTGCAGACGATGGCCGAGAAGGACATCGGGTCCCTGGTCGTGATGGACCACGGCGAACTGGTCGGCATGCTGACCTTTCGAGAGGTCATCCAGGCCATCGTGCGCAACGGTGGCATGGTCGGCTCGGTGATCGTGCGTTCGGTGATGGACGACAGCCCGCTGACCTGTACGCCCGACACCGAAATGGACGAGGTGCGCCGCATGATGCTCGGCCACCATGCCCGCTACATGCCGGTGATGACACAGCGCACGCTGATGGGTGTGATCTCGTTCTACGACGTCGCGAAGGCGGTGGTCGATTCGCAGGACTTCGAAAACCGCATGCTGAAGGCGTACATCCGCGACTGGCCGGCTGACGGTGCGGCGAAAGAGTCTGCGGAAGCCTCCGGCCAGTCCACGGGCTGACACTGCCTTTGGGTGCGCCGCCTTGCCGGTGATGCACCGGGAACGTGCGGCGGTGCGACAGACGGGCCGGGCGTGGTGCGCCAGGCTGCTGGCTTGATTGCTATGCTCGCTGTCTGGTCTGACGCGGCAGCGCCGCGTCGAGGCACACCCACCACCTTGCACACCTCGAAAGCCCGTCGCCATGTCCGGCAGCACCCTCGGCCACCTGTTCTGCGTCACCAACTTCGGTGAGTCCCATGGTCCGGCCATCGGTTGCGTGATCGATGGCTGTCCGCCCGGGCTGCCACTGAGCGAAGCCGACATCCAGCCCGAGCTCGACCGCCGCCGCCCGGGCACCAGCCGCCATGTGACGCAACGCAACGAGCCCGACGCGGTCGAGATCCTGTCCGGCGTGTACGAAGGACGAACCACCGGCACACCGATCTGTCTGCTGATCCGCAACACCGACCAGCGCAGCAAGGATTACGGCAACATCCTGCAGACCTTCCGACCGGGGCACGCCGACTACACCTACTGGCACAAGTACGGCCTGCGCGATCCACGCGGTGGTGGCCGCAGCTCGGCACGGCTCACGGCGCCGATGGTCGGTGCGGGTGCGGTGGCGAAAAAGTGGCTGCGCGAGCATCACGGCGTGACTTTTTCCGGGCACATGTCGCAGCTGGGCGAGATCGCCATCCCGTTCGAATCGATTGAACACGTTCCGAACAACCCCTTTTTCGCTGCCAATGTCACTGACATTTCCCGGCTGGAGGCCTACATGGACGCGCTGCGCCAGGCGGGCGACTCGTGCGGCGCTCGCATCGAGGTGGCGGCGCATGGCGTTCCGGTGGGTTGGGGCGAACCGCTGTTCGACAAGCTCGACGCCGACATCGCCCACGCGATGATGGGCATCAACGCCGTCAAGGGCGTCGAGATCGGCGCCGGCTTTGCCAGCGTGAGCCAGCGCGGAACGACGCATGGCGACGAGCTGAGCCCGTCGGGTTTCGCCAGCAACAACGCGGGGGGGGTGCTCGGCGGCATTTCCACTGGGCAGGACATCACGGTGTCCATCGCGATCAAGCCGACCAGCTCGATCCGCAGCCCCCGCCAGTCGATCGACCTCGACGGCCAGCCGGCCACCGTGGAGACCTTCGGTCGCCACGACCCCTGCGTCGGCATCCGTGCGACGCCTATCGCTGAAGCCATGCTGGCGCTGGTGCTGATGGACCACGCGCTGCGCCACCGCGCGCAATGTGGCGATGTGGAGGTCGCCGCCGCTCCGATTGCGGCCCAGCGAGCTCCGCGCTGACATCTGGTTCAAAAAACTTCATCTGAACCCCTACAGCCGGGGTGTCGGTGTCCGAAAACTCTGACAGTGGTGGTTGGCTTTCAGGCCCAACCCCACGTTTTCCGGACTGTCGAACGCATGGAGTCGTAGATGAACACCGCTGTCACCCGCTTGAGCAATCCTTCGAAGGCCAGCGTGGAGCACTCCCGCAGAACCGCGGAGATGCCGGGAATCGTCGAGTTCTTCAGCCATCAAGGGATCTGGTCGCCGGGCGTCAAGCTGTTTCGCACGCTGCAGTTCAGAACCAAGGCGCTGTGGGTGTCCATGGCGCTGCTGCTGCCGCTGTGCGTGATGTCGTATCTGCAATGGAAGACCGAGACCACCCTGCTGGCAGCGACGCATGCCGAGCGCCAGGGGATCGATTTCGTCCAGCCGGTCCTGGAATGGGTCACGATCGCCCAGGCGCGGCGCCAGGCGGCGATGCTGGGCGAGGCCTCGGTGGCCGACTGGCAGCAAAAAGCGACCCAGGCGATGAGCCGGATCGAGGCTCAGCAAGCGCTGCAAGGCGATCACCTGGGCACCCGCGAGGCGTTCGAGCTGTTCAGTCAGCTGGCCAAGGGCAACGAGGCTCGGCCCGTCGGCGACACGCCCGATGACACCTTCAAGGCGCACACCGAGGTCATTGCTGCGGCGCTGGAACTCGGCGTCAAGGTCGTCAATGCGTCCGGCCTGATCCTGGATCCGGAGTCCGAGTCGTATCACCTGATCAACAAGGCGATGATCTTCGGCCCCAAGCAAACCGAATTCACCTCCCAGCTCAACACGCTGGGTGCCCTCGCGCTGAAGACCCACGACATGGGTGCCGAGCGCCGTCAAACCTTGATGGTGTCGTTCTCGATCCAGCGTTTTCTCGATGCGTTCGACGAGGCCGCTTATCAGAATGGCGTGGCCGGTCGGCCGGAAGCCGAGAAGCAGCAGTACGGCATGACGGAATCGGACCATGCGTTCGACGCTTTCCTGTCCGGCCTGAAATCCCAGGTTCTGGGCGACCGACTCCAGGGCGCGCCGAATGTTCTGCTGTCGCTTGGCGATGAGGCGATGGCTCGGCAGCGTGACATGAACGGCAAGCTGTTCGAACGCGTCACCACGGTGTTGGACGACCGCATCCTGGGCTCTGAAGAAGCGCTGCTGGGCGAGGCCATCCTGATCGTGGTGTGCGTGGCGATAGGCGGCTACCTGTTCTATTCGTTCTACCTGGTTACCCAGGGCGGCATCCGGGAGACGCAGCGCCACCTCGAGGCGATGACACGTGGCGACCTGACCACGATTCCCAGGCCATGGGGTCGGGACGAAGCGGCCAAGCTGATGCTCTCGTTGGCAGACATGCAGACCTCGCTGCGCAAGATCGTGACCCAGGTGCGAGGGACCTCCGAATCCATCGTGCACGCCAGCACGGAGATTGCCTCGGCGTCGATGGACCTGTCCAAGCGAACCGAGGAAACGGCGGCCAACCTGGAAGAGAACGCGTCGTCGATGGAAGAGATCTCGTCCACCGTCCGGCAGACCGCCGACAACGTGGCTCAGGCCTCCGAGGCGGCCTCGGCCAATGCCCAGGCGGCGGTTCGTGGTGGCGAAGTCATTGGGCAGATGATCACCACCATGCAGGCGATACACCAATCGTCGAAGGAGATCGGCGAGATCATCAGCACGATCGACGGCATTGCTTTCCAGACCAACATCCTCGCCTTGAACGCCGCCGTCGAGGCCGCACGTGCCGGTGAGCAGGGCCGCGGCTTCGCGGTGGTGGCTGCCGAAGTGCGCAATCTGGCCAAGCGCAGCGCCGACGCCGCCAAGGAAATCAGCACACTCATCAGCACCAGCGTCGAGCGCATCGAATCCGGAACGCGGGTGGCTGAAGGGGCTGGCGCAACCATGTCCGAGTTGGTCACAAACGCCGAGCGCATCAACGGGCTGCTGGCCGAAGTCTCCACGGCAGCCTCCGAGCAGAGTGCGGGGGTGTCCTCCGTGGGTGCGTCGGTTCAGCAGCTCGATCGCATGACTCAGCAGAACGCGGCGCTGGTCGAGGAGACCGCAGCGGCTGCGGCCAGCCTCAGGGATCAGGCGGTGGAACTGGCCGAGGAGGTCGCCACCTTCAAGCTGCCCGCCTAGCGCGTGGGGCAGTGGGCCCGGCCGGCGCTCAAAGCGACGACTGTGCGGTGTAGATCGATTCGCGCACCATCGGGTAGATGGTGCTGTTCCAGCGCCGGCCGCTGAACACGCCGTAGTGGCCGACGCCAGGCTGCACATAGTGCGTTTTCAGGTAGTCGCGCAGACCGGTGCACAGATCGTGGGCAGCCAGCGTCTGGCCGACTGCGCAGATGTCGTCTCGCTCGCCTTCGACTGTCAACAACGCGGTGCGTCGGATGGCCGATGGCTTGACCACCCGGTCCTTGAACATCAACTCGCCCTGAGGCAGGGCGTAGTCCTGAAACACCGCCTTGACCGTTTCCAGATAGAACTCGGCGGGCAGGTCGGCCACGGCGAAGTATTCCTCGTAGAAGCTGCGCGTGGCTTCGGCCTTCTGCAGACCTTCGGCCTCTTGTTTCTGCAGCAGATCGTAGAGCTCCTTGAAGGAGTTGACGTGTCGCTCCTTGTTCATGCTCATGAAGGCAGTCAACTGCACGAAGCCGGGATATACCCTTCGGCCACCCCCTGGATAGCGCAGCGGCACACGGCCGATCAGGTGGGACTCGAACCATTCGATCGGCTTGGTGACCGCGAGCTGGTTGACCGCGGTCGGGCTGATGCGGCAATCGATCGGACCTGCCATCAGCGTGAGGCTGATGGGCGTGGCCGGGTGCTGGTCTTCCGACATCACCGCGGTCGCCGCCAGGGCCGAGACGCAGGGCTGACAAATGGCCATCAGGTGCGAGCCCGGGCCCATGATGTTCAGAAACTCGATGATGTGCTCGGTGTACTCGTCGAGCCCGAACCGGCCGTGCGACAGCGGGACGTCGCGCGCGTTGTGCCAGTCGGTGATGTAGACATCGTGATCGGCCAGCATGGTGCGCACGGTTTCGCGCAGCAGCGTGGCGAAGTGCCCGGACATCGGCGCCACGATCAGCACCTTGGGGTGCGGCTTGTCGGTGACTTTCTTGAAGTGCAGCAGGGTCGCAAACGAGGCGACATGGGCGGCCTTTTCGGTCACGGCCACCGGCGCATCTGCGCCTGTCACGGTGACCTGATCGATGGCGAATGGGCGACGCTTGTGCGTCACCTCGCTGAGATCGAACACTTCCAGCGCGGCCGCCAGCTTGCGGTTGGGCATCCAGCGGTTCCAGCCGTAGGTGTCGTCCTTCAGCATGGGGAGCGCGGCCTTGGTGAAGGTGCGCAGCGGCCACATCAGGTCCGTCTGTGCCTGGTAAGCCTCGTACATCATCCATTCCCCCCAAGAACTGGCCATGGCTTGTACTCTTGCAACTCCTGCGCCAGCAAGTGGATCGCGAAGGGTCTGTGAACCGGTTTCAGGCGTGCCGTGTCATCATGAACGCGTCGATTGGCACAGCGCTTGCACTCGACTTGAGCATAACGTCACCCAGGAGTTGCAACCATGGCCACTGCACCTAAGACCCGATCGCAGGGCCGCTCCGTCGCCGCCAAGCCGAAGCGCAGTGCTGCACCGGTGCGGTCGGTGCCGAAGTCGCGCGTTGGTGCAGACGCTTCGATCACGCTGAGCAGCAAGAACTATTCGTCGTGGTCGCTGCGCGGATGGCTGATCGCCAAGCTTGCGGGGCTGGAGTTCACTGAGGTGATGGTGTCGCCCGACGACGCGAATGCGCGCAAGGAAATCCTGCTGCTGTCGCCATCGATCCTGGTGCCTTGCCTCACGCACGGCAGTACCAAGGTGTGGGACACGCTGGCCATCGGTGAGTACCTCAACGAGGTCAAGCCCGACGCCGGCTTGCTGCCCGCCGACATGGCCGCACGCGCGCACTGCCGCGCCATCTGCGGCGAGATGCACTCCGGCTTCAGCAGCTTGCGCTCGGCACTGCCCATGAACCTCAAAGGGGACTTCCCTGGCTACAAGGTCTGGGCCAAGGCCGAGGGCGACATCGAGCGCATCACGGCCATCTGGCGCGATTGCATCGCGAAGTACGGCGGCCCGTTCCTGTTTGGCGACAAGCCTTGCATCGCCGACGCGATGTACGCTCCGGTGGTCACCCGATTTCTGACGTACCACGTCAGTGTCGACCGCGTCTGCAGTGCCTATTGCAAGCAGATCATGGCGATGCCCGAGATGAAGGAGTGGATCGCCGCTGCCAAGCTCGAACACGAGGACATCGAAGAACTCGACATGGAGTTCTGAGGCCCTTGGCTCGAAGGGTCGCCGTGGCGTCAGCGCTGGCGACGACGGTTCACGAAGCCCAGGCACAGCATGGCGGCCAAAGCCAGCGCGACCGACGAAGGCTCGGGTACCCGGTTGACGAAGACCTGATCCTGGTGGCCCAGGACGTTGCCTCGGGTGAAGCTTTCCAGCACCTGCACATCGGCGGTGTTGGTGATCGAGCTGAGTTGGCTGAGCCACTCGCTGGCCAGCGACAGGGCACCGCCCGGGTCCGCTGCAGATCCACCAAAGAACCTTGCGGCTCCTGAATTCACGTCGTACGTCGCTGCGGTCTCATAGGCGAGTTCCCAAACAGCAATCTGAAAAGCAGCCTGACGTGTCGCGGTGTTCACCACGTGACCCGCGGAAAACAGCTTGCCGATGTCGTTGTCAGCACGCGTGTTCTTGAAGGCGTGCAGTGAGCCATCGACGAGGTTGTAGTTGGTGTAGGCCGGGTCGGAGAAGCTCAGAAACTCGTACAGGTCCACGCAGTAGCTGGTCACGAGCCGGCTGTTGTCCACCAGCGTGTTGAAGCCGCCCGCTTCGGTGTAGCCCGAGGTGGTGACGTTGGGTGCTGACAACGCGAAATTGACCGTGCGCGAGCCGTTGGCAAATCCCTGGAAATCAACCAGCGTGGCCTGGGCCTGCGCGGCGCCGAGGACCAGGCAGGCGCCCAGCCAATGTCGGGAGAGGAGGTGTGTCATGGCCATCATTCGTTGCGGTGATCGGCTTTGAACGCAGCCCGGAGGCGGCCATTCAAAGGTAATGAGTGCACCTTAGCGGGCCGATGGCCGCTGTGCCGGGTGGCTCAAGTCGCCAATCCGCTTTCCGTGTGCCGCATCACGGCCTGACGGCGCCATCCCCCCGGATCGCGGGGGCGTGTTTGTGGCGTGATCGCGCCGCTGCCGGGTTGTCCGTTGCCCGTCAGCCCGCAGAACCGAAAGCGCCGTTCAGAACGCGTACTTGAACCCGACCGACCACTGCCGGATTCGCGGTTGCTCGGTTTGCAGGCCAAAGCCCGCGTTCAGGCTCAGTGCCTCGGTGGCCTGCCAGCGTGTGCCGACACCCCACCAGGGCTTGATGTGCGACTCGCCGTAGAACTCCCCCACCACATCGACGCCGTTGCCCAGCGCGTACTCCCCGGCGATATTCCAGGTGGTGTGGCTCCGGTGTTCGATCTGATCGTGCAGCCAGCCCAGGTTGGCGTGCCAGGTCACGTTTTTCACCACCTCTTGTGAGGCCGCCAGATAAAGCTGGCTGAAGTCGTGTTTGAACGATTCGTCGTGGTTCCTGACGCCGCCGATCGTCCAGGCCAGGCTGAGACCGATACCGTCATCCTTGCGGTCGATCAGCCCGGTCTTGCCCAGCAGCGTCACGTTGCGCGAGGTGCGGTCGGCGGCACGGGCCTGGCCGTAGGCCAGCGCCAGCTGGGTCGCCAGTCCGACACCGCAGCTCAGCTGTGTCTCCCACCCGTTCTCCGCCGCGGAGCGATGGGCTGTTTGCCGCGTGTACACACCTTCCCACTCGCAATCGGCCCGCTCCAGCACGTCGGCATCGTCCGTTGCCAGTGGCCGACCGGCTTTGCATTGAAATGGTGCGGCCACGCACAGCAGGCTGCCGACCAACCATGCGGTTCGGTGTAATTGCTTCAAGCGGTCTTTCCTGTGTCGATATGGTGCGAGGTCGCAGCACGTGGTTTTACACCCGCCAACGCCGGCTGACCGGTCGCTGTTTCGGGGTTCTGCAGGGTTCGAGTGCTGCCTCATCCCGGTGTCTTCGGCAGCTTTGCGCAGCGTTGTAGACCCACCAGACGCCGAGCCCCGCAGAACGACCCTGGTCTGCCTTCAGACGCCGGGCAGCCTCATCAATGGCTGACCCGCGCGAATCAGGGTTCCGGCGTCGACCCCGGAGCACAGCGTGAAGCCCTTCGGTGCCAGCACGATGATGGTTGACCCGTGCTGGAACCACCCCATCTCGTCGCCCTTGTCGAAGCGGGCGTCGCAAGGCATCTGGTTCGGGCCGCGGTACTTCAGGTGCAGCAGCACGTCGAGGAAATGAAGCCGGATGCTGGCCACCAGGATCGCCGCCACTGGCACCAGCGTGACCTCGTGCCCGCCAGCCTCCAGCCTGGTGCGGATCACCGCACGCTCGTTCTTGCAGTACAGCTGCTCGACCCGTTTGAGTGCGATCGGGTTCACGTTCCAGGTGTCGCCAGAGATGTAGCTGACATGGTCGACCCGGCAGTCATGCGGCGCATGAAAGCGGTGGTACATGCCGGAGGTCAGCCGCAACGTGACGTAGCAGCCGTCACGGTAGCGCTCGGCTGCTGCTGCTGCGGTGTCGTCATTTCCGAGCAGGTCCCGCAGGGTGTACGGAAACCCTTTGGCCTGGAACACGGACACCCCCTGCACCGCGCCACAGGCACCGACGATGGCGTCGCAGGGGCTGCTGAGCAGGTCGGGGTCGGTGTCGATCGGCCTCAGGCCGGGCTTCAGCTCGCGGATGAAGCAGTCGTGCAAGCTGGTGAAGGTGGTCTTGCGCGCTTCGCTCAGATCGAGGTCGGAGAAGGCCTTCCACACCGCGATCGACGCGCGCGTGACCCACGGAATCTCGAGCTTGCTGAACCAGCCGATGAAGTGCGTCAGCGCGATGCGCGGCACCCGGTTGGTCAACAGGAAGTTGAGGTCTTCCTGCTGGAACAGACGGTCACGCAGGCGGATCGGTTTGAGTGCAGTGGTTTTCATGTCGGTGTCACGCGGGTGGGTTATTTCTTGGGGGTTGCAACTTCTGAATGACCATGGACGAGACCTTGTGGATGTATGCATTGGCCGCGGTCGCCCTGGCGCCGTGGCTGCCTGCGGCCAAACGCCGGCTCGAGTTGTCGCGTGCCAAGCACCGCTCGCTGGCTGGCCATTCGCGCATGGCCAAGCGGGTGGCGAAGTGGGTGCCTTTCTATGCCTACGGCGACGACCGATTCTTCAACTCCGACGACGCACCGGCCGAGATCGCCGATCGGCGCCGCGCGGCCTTGCAGCGCCTGGGGCAGACGCTGCGTGAACGTGCGCCGAAGTCGATCGCGCTGACCGCCGAGACGCAGGTCGGCGTATCTGACCTGCAGTTCACCAGCGCCTACCGCGTGCCCTACCAATACGCAGGCCTGTTGCGCGAGCATGTGAAGACCGGCGGCTTCGTGCAGTCGGCATCGGGCGTCACCGTGACCGACCTCGATGGCAATGTGTATTACGACCTGACCGGCTCGTACGGTGTGAATGTGTTCGGCGTCGACTTCTACAAGCAGTGCATGGCCGAGGGCAGCGCCCGCGTGCAGGACCTGGGGCCGGTGCTCGGCGCTTACCACCCGTGTGTCGCCTCGAACGTGCAGCGCCTGCGCGAGATCTCGGGGCTCGACGAAGTCTCGTTCCACATGTCGGGCACCGAGGCGGTGATGCAGGCGGTGCGGCTGGCGCGCTATCACACAGGACGTTCGCACCTGGTGCGCTTCTGCGGGGCGTACCACGGCTGGTGGGAGGACGTGCAGCCCGGCATCGGCAACCCGTCGCCGCCGAATCGCACCTACACACTGACCGACATGGCCGAGCGCTCGCTGAAGGTCTTGCGCAGCCGCCACGACATCGCTTGCGTGCTGGTCAACCCGCTGCAGGCGCTGCATCCGAACAAGGCTGCGCCGGGCGATTCGTCGCTGCTCGACAGTGGCCGCAGCGCGCATTTCGATCGCGCGGCTTACACGCAATGGTTGAAGCAGTTGCGCGAGGTCTGCACCGAGCGCGGCATCGTGCTGATCTTCGACGAGGTGTTCGTCGGCTTCCGTCTCGCAGCCGGTGGCGCGCAGGAGTACTTCGGCGTCAAAGCCGACATGGTCACCTATGGCAAGACACTCGGCGGTGGCTTTCCAGTCGGCGTGGTGTGCGGCCGCCGCGACCTGATGAAGCGCTTTCGCGACGACAAGCCCGCCGATGTCTGCTTTGCCCGCGGCACCTTCAACTCGCACCCCTACGTGATGGGTGCGATGCAGGTGTTTCTGGAGCGCATTCAAACGCCCGAAGTACAGGCGATCTACACCGACCTCGATGCCACCTGGAGCCGCCGCGCCGCGCGGATGAATCACCGCCTGACCGAGCTGGGTCTGCCGGTGCAGGTGGCGAACCTGTCGACGATCTGGAGCGTGTACTACACCGCCCCGTCGCGCTACAACTGGATGCTGCAGTACTACCTGCGCGAAGCCGGCCTGGCGCTGAGCTGGGTCGGTACCGGCCGCTTCATCTTCAGCCTGAACTACAGCGAGGCCGATTTCGACGCGGTGTTGCAACGCTTCGTGTCGGCCTGCCAGGCCATGCAGACCGACGGCTGGTGGTGGGCACCAGCTGGCCTCACCAACAAGGCCATCAAGCGTGGCATCCTGAAAGAGATGCTGGCGACGAAGTTCTGACGTTTCGGTCGGCGGTTGAATCGGGCGAGGCCTACGGCAGACAGCCGTAGGCGCTTCGCTTCGGTGGTCGGCCCGGCAGGCCGACTTCCCTGCGGTGCTCGCGGTCCGAGGCGGGTGCGCAAACTCGCCCTGCGGGCTCAGACATGCGCACCCGACTGCGCTGCGCGCAGCGACCTCGGGCCGCGGTGCTCCTCGGCACCGAAGAGGCGCGCCCGCGGCTGTCCGCCATCGGCCTCGCGGGCACCGCTGTGGGAACTCTTCGTGTCGAGAACTTCGGTCTGTGCAGCAAGGCGGCCGGTGGGGCGCTGGCGGGGCGCATCTGCGACGCCGAGCAGCGCAGCTAAGCCCCGCCAGCGCCCCGCCTGCCGCCGCAGTCTCGCAAGAAATCAAGCGTGCCGATGGCTGGTCATCGGGTCGATCAGCTCTCCGCGCAGCAGGTACATCGGGGCCTTGTAGTACAGCTTGATGTCGTGGAAGGGGTCGGTCAGGATCTTCGTCATCCACGACAGACCCGCCACCACGCCCTGCAGGAAGAACAGGTGCACGGTACGGAAGATCAGGCCGCCTGCGCCAATGAACAGCCACATCCAGCCGATGTGGCGCATGAACTCGGTGAATGAGCTCGCGGGTTCGAACGCACCGAACAACGTCGGGTCGATCCACAACAGCACCGGCGACGCGGCCCACACCGCCATCAGCACGACCTTGCGGCGCAGGTTGTAGCCCACCTTGATATCTTCCTTGTAGGCGTGGGTGGCCTGGTTCACATGGTCGTAGGTCTTGGGTTCGAAGAAGAAGTGGCCGGCTTGACGGCTCGTCATCGACACCAGCCACGCGAGCAATGCTGCCGCAGCCGGATCGACGAACAGCAGCGCATACGCACAGACGAAACTGATGGCGCTCAGCAGGTGCAGCGACTGGTTGATGCGGCTGTGGTGGTAGTAGCGGTGGTCGTCCCAGCGCTGGATCTCGAGGGTGCGAAAGAAGTCGTTCACGCGGGCTCCTGTGTCGTGGACCGGATCGCAGCGTGCGCGGGATTCGCGCACGGCTGCGAGTCGGCAATGTGACGTGCTCTCGTGAAAAGCTCGTGACGGCGTGGTGAGTCACAAACGGGTGCGTCCTTGATGGCGATCCGTCACACAGCGTCATCGAACTGTTGCATTCGATCGGCACCATCGCGGCATGACCACCAGGGGCTGCCCACGATGTCGACGGCGATGACCACCCACGAGACCCGCCCGAACGATCGCCCGCTGCGCATGGCGTTCGTTACCGAAACCTACCCGCCCGAGGTCAACGGCGTCTCGATGACGATCGCGCGCGTCGTCGAAGGCATGCGTGCGCGCCAGCACCAGGTGCAACTGATCCGCTTGCGACAGCACGCGGCCGACACTGCGGTGCACACCGCAGCGTACGAAGAGGTGTTGATGCGGGGCTGTCCCATCCCGCGCTACCCCGATTTGAAGATGGGTCTGCCGCAGACCCGGGCGCTGTTCGATCTGTGGTCCTACCATCCACCCGACCTGGTGCACATCGCGACCGAGGGGCCGCTGGGCTGGTCGGCGCTGCAGGCTGCGCGGCGCCTCGGCGTGCCGGTGTCGTCGGACTTTCGCACCAACTTCCATGCCTATGCGCAGCACTACGGCATCAGCCTGCTGAAGCGCCCGGTGCTGGCCTATCTGCGGTATTTCCACAGCCGAACGGCGTGCACGATGGTGCCCACCGAATCATTGCGGCGCGAGCTGGCCCAGCAGGGCTTTCGTGACCTGAGCGTGGTCGCACGCGGCGTTGACACGGTGCGTTTCAACCCGGCCAAACGCAGCGCCGATTTGCGCCGTCAATGGGGGGCGAGCGACGAGGACATGGTGGTGATGTGTGTCGGCCGACTGGCGCCGGAAAAGAACCTCGGCGATCTGGTGTCGGCGTACCGGGCGATGCGCTGCATCCGGCCGCGCACGCGGCTGGTGATCGTCGGCGATGGGCCGGAGCGATCGGCATTGCAGGCGGCGTGCCCCGAGGCCATCCTCGCGGGCTCGCGCACCGGCGAGGAGCTGCCCTTGCATTACGCCTCGGCCGATGCCTTCGTGTTCCCCAGCTTGACCGAAACCTTCGGCAACGTCACGCCTGAAGCCATGGCCAGCGGCCTGCCGGTGCTGGCCTACGACTATGCCGCCGCGGCGCAACTGATCGTGTCCGACGACAACGGGATGCTGGCCCCTTGCGGCCGCGCTCTTGAATTCATCCGCCAGGCCGAGCGGCTGGTGGGCGATCCACAGCATGCGCGGCGCATGGGCCTGGCAGCGAGGGCGAGCGCCGAGCGGCTGTCATGGGATGCGGTGACAGCCCAGGTCGACGCGTTGTTCAGGGCCGTGGCAGCGGGCGGGCAGCTCGTGCCGGACCCGCTGCTGTCACTCGCCGTCGAGTAGGCGTGAACACGCGGACACCGCGGCCTTGATCCGCGACCGCATCAACTCACAACTCGCCGATCGCCATTTGCGATAACACATCGGCCTGTAGCAATTCGTCGAGAGTCGGGTCGGGGCGCTGCACCCACACCACCGTGGCGATCACGGCGCCGATCAGCAGACCGGTCGTGACGCCGACCCATCGCCAGCGCCGTGTCGGATGCCCGCCAGACAGCGCGGCTGCACCCGAGCTGCCGATTCGAGTGGTTGCGCTGACGGCCTCGCCGTGCAGTTCACGCCATTGCGAGAGCACCTGATCGGCCAGCGCGGCGGATTTGGCCGCTGGCGGCTTCAGCGCACGCAGTTGCAGGCGCATGGCCAGATCATCGGCATCGGTGCGTGGATCATCCGGGGCAGGGTGGTCGTTCATGGCGAGGCTCCTTCGAGGTGCAGGCGCAGCGCCTTCTTGGCGCGATGCAGCAATTGATGGGCGGCGTTCGGATCGATGTCGAGGGCGCGGGCGATGTCGGGCACATCAGCATCGGCATAGGCCCACATCACCACGGCCATCCGCTGGCGCACCGGCAGGCGCGCCAGTCCTCCCGCCAGGGCACCGCCGCCGTTCGAAGACCCGAAGTCGGCCAGGTGAGCGGCCGGGTGCTCAGCCACCTCGATGGCCTGTTGTGCATCGCGCAGTTCGGCGAGCGTCTCGGGGTCGGTGGCGTCTTCACGTTGCGAAGTCCAGCGGCTTCTGCAGCGGTTGATGACGATCGTGTTGAAGTAGGTCGAGAGCGTTGCGCCGTGGGTGTCGCTCGGGTGGCTGCGCCACAGACGCAAGAAGGCGTCCTGCACTGCATCTTCAGCGTCCTCGCTGCGGCGCAGCAGTTGCATCGCCAGGCCATACGCCGGTGGCGTGAGTGCGCGCACCAGTTGCTGCGCGCTTTGTGCATGGCCTGCGCAGGCCTCGCGCCACAGCGTCCAGTCGTCGGCAGGCGCGGCCGTGTGGCTGCGGATGCGCGCAGCGGCGCTGTCCAGCCAGCCTGTCAGGCGCGACATCGGACAGGCCTGGGTCGTGTGCATGGCGTCATCGCGCGCATCACCGCGCTGGAAGCTTCTCGCGCAGCGCTGCGCGTTCTTCAGGGCTGAGCTTGCCCAGGATGTCTCGCCGTTCCTGGATCAGTTGTCGGCGCTCTTCGGGGGACATGGCCTTGACGCGTTCACGCCGCTCATTGATCAGGCGCTGCCTTTCGTCAGGGTTGAGTTGCTGCCAGCGCTCGCGGGTGCGACCGGCCAGTGCCTGTCGCTGCTCCGGCGTCATGGCCTCGAGACGCTCGCGCAGCCGGTTGCGAAATGCGGCGCGCTCTGCAGGCGTGGCGGCCTGCAGCCGCTGCTTCAATTCGACGCGCCGCGCTGCCTGCTCTTGCGGGCTCAGCGCCGCCCATGCCGCTGGATCGGGCACGTCGGGCGGGGCTGCATGCGCCGACAGCAGTGACAGGGGCCACAGTGCCACACACCACAACAGCAATCGGGTTCGTCTCATGGGGGATCCTCGGTACATCCGTCTCGTCATCTGCCCACCCGGCACGCGCGGGGCATGCCGAGACACTGTTGAACCCACGCCGAGGTTGGCTCTTACGCTGCCTGTTCAGTGTCCCTGCAGTCTGGGCGGATGTGGGCGCTGGGCAGTAAGACCGGCCGGTGGTTGAGGGTTCAAGGGTGACGTGGCTGCCTGCGGTCACGCTGTCGATCTCACTCACCATCTCATTGTCAACAGGAGCCATCATGTCCATTCTTCGTTCCCACCCGGTGCTGTTCGCGTTGCTTGTGGTCAGCAGCACAGGCGCCTTTGCCGAAACGCCGCTGACGCAAGCCGCCGAGCAGCGCGTAGACCACCGCCAGGATCGACAGGAGCGCCGCATCGACAAGGGGGTGTCATCAGGTGCCTTGACCGCCCCCGAGGCGCGTCGGCTCGAACGGGAGCAGTCGCGCATCGCCCGTGCGGAAGGCCGCGCCGAAGCCGATGGGAAGATCACGCCGCGAGAGGCCGTCGCGCTCGAGAAGCGGCAGGACGTCGCCAGCCGGCGCATCTACCGTCAGAAGCACGACGCGCAAACCCGCCATCCATGACCTTTTGGGGTCACACACGGCGGTGGCGGTCCACACCACCACCGCGCGTGAGCCGGTGCCCGAGCTGATCCACGGCAGGGTGCTGCCTTCGGAAGACTTCCGAGCACAAAAAACCCGCCGGATGGCGGGTTTTGAGGCGACTGCCGAGTCGGCCGAAGGGTTGTAAGGCCCAGCCGGTCAGGTTGTCAGAGACTGCACCTGAGCCGATCGATCTTCAACACCTTGGCTGATCGCGTCCACCGGGAAGATCTTTTGAGCCAATTGACCTTTGGGCCCCTGGATCAACTCATAGTTGACCTTGCTGCCTTGCTTCAGTGTCCTGAAGCCGTCCATTTGAATGGCCGAAAAATGCGCGAACACATCGTCTCCGCCGCCCTCGGGTTCAATGAAGCCAAATCCCTTGGCGTCGTTGAACCACTTCACCGTGCCTGTAAACATGCTGCAACTCCAGTGAATCAGAAACACTGCGATTTTGCGACCTTGGCATTGCCGGTGTCAATTCGCTCTATCAATCAGGCCGAATCCGATTTCTGGCAATGTTGACCCATTGGACGCCCGTCGGATCTGCGCCGCAGCGAGTCAGGGTAAATGATGTGTTTCGCACCTTGTGATTTCTGGCGCAGGTCCCATATCCCATAGCGTCTGCGCAGGTCTTTGATGTCGATAGAATGAAATGATGTCCAGTGACAATCCCACTCCCACCAACCCCGTTGTCACGCCCCAAGTCGACGACGGGCATGGTTCAGTCGTTGTCGAGAGACAGGCTCAGAAGACCGAGCCCCCACGCATGTACCAGGTCGTCTTGCTCAACGACGATTACACGCCGATGGAATTCGTCGTCGTGGTGCTGCAGGAGTATTTCAATCGCGATCTCGAGGCCGCGACCCAGATCATGTTGAAGATTCATCATGACGGTCGAGGCGTATGCGGCACCTATTCAAAGGATGTCGCTGCGACGAAAGTCGAGTTGGTGTTGGCCGCTGCACGACGTGGCGGCCACCCGTTGCAATGCATTATGGAGGCCGCATGATCGCTCAGGAACTTGAAGTCAGTCTGCACATGGCGTTCGTGGAGGCGCGTCAGCAGCGCCACGAATTCATCACAGTCGAACACCTGTTGATGGCACTGCTCGACAACCCATCTGCCGCCGAAGTGCTGCGCGCCTGTTCGGCCAACGTGGACGACCTGCGCAAGAGCTTGTCGCAGTTCATCAAGGAAAACACCCCGACCGTCGGCGGCACGGACGAAGTCGACACGCAGCCGACGCTGGGTTTCCAGCGGGTGATTCAGCGCGCGATCATGCATGTGCAGTCCACGGGCAGCGGCAAGAAGGAAGTGACCGGCGCCAATGTGCTGGTGGCCATCTTTGGCGAGAAGGACTCGCACGCGGTGTACTACCTGCATCAGCAGGGCGTCACCCGGCTGGACGTGGTCAATTTCATCGCCCACGGCATCAAGAAGTCGGACCCTCCCGAGCCGGTCAAGCCTGCTGACAACAACAACTCGTCGGACGGCGAGAAGGAAGAAGGCGATGTGAAGGGCTCGCCGCTGGATCAGTACACGCAGAACCTCAATCAACTCGCACGCGACGGAAAAATCGATCCGCTGATCGGCCGCGAGCACGAGGTCGAGCGTGTGATTCAGATCCTGTGCCGCCGGCGCAAGAACAATCCGCTGCTGGTGGGCGAAGCCGGTGTCGGCAAAACGGCGATCGCTGAAGGCCTGGCCTGGCGCATCACCGAAGGCAATGTGCCCGAGGTGCTGGCCAACGCCACGGTGTACTCGCTCGACATGGGTGCCTTGCTGGCTGGCACCAAGTACCGCGGCGACTTCGAGCAGCGATTGAAGGGTGTCTTGAAGGTGCTGAAGGAACAGCCCAATTCAGTGCTGTTCATCGACGAGATCCACACGCTGATCGGTGCGGGTGCGGCCTCCGGCGGCACACTCGATGCCAGCAACCTGCTCAAGCCCGCGCTCAGTTCGGGTGCGATGAAGTGCATCGGCGCGACCACCTTCACCGAGTACCGCGGTATCTTCGAAAAGGATGCGGCCCTGTCGCGTCGGTTCCAGAAGGTCGACGTGATCGAACCGTCGGTCGAGGAAACGGTCGAGATCCTCAAGGGCCTGAAGTCGCGCTTCGAGGAACACCACAGCGTCAAGTACGCACTGGGTGCTCTGCAAGCGGCAGCCGAGTTGTCGGCCAAGTTCATCAACGACCGCCACCTGCCCGACAAGGCGATCGATGTGATCGACGAAGCCGGTGCGGCACAACGCATCCTGCCCAAGAGCAAGCAGAAGAAGACCATCACCCGCAACGAGGTCGAGGAGATCGTCGCGAAGATCGCGCGCATCCCGCCGGCCAGCGTGTCGAATGATGATCGCTCGAAGCTCAAGAGCCTGGATCGCGACCTGAACAGCGTGGTGTTTGGTCAGGAACCCGCGATCGAAGCGCTGGCTGCCGCCATCAAGATGGCGCGTTCAGGTCTGGGCAAGCCCGACAAGCCCATTGGCTCGTTCTTGTTCTCCGGCCCGACCGGTGTGGGCAAGACCGAAGTCGCCAAGCAACTGGCGTTCATTCTCGGCATCGACCTGATCCGCTTCGACATGAGCGAGTACATGGAGCGTCATGCGGTCAGCCGGCTCATCGGCGCGCCTCCGGGCTATGTCGGGTTCGACCAAGGTGGTTTGCTGACCGAGGCCGTGACCAAGAAGCCGCATTGCGTGCTGCTGCTCGACGAGATCGAAAAAGCGCACCCGGATGTCTTCAATGTGCTGCTGCAGGTCATGGACCACGGCACCCTGACGGACAACAACGGTCGCAAGGCCGACTTCCGCAACGTGATCATCGTGATGACCACGAACGCGGGCGCTGAAATCATGAACAAGGCGACGATCGGCTTCACCAACCCGCGCGAGCGTGGCGACGAGATGGCCGATGTGAAGCGGATGTTCACCCCGGAATTCCGCAACCGGCTCGACGCAGTGGTCAGCTTCCGCGCGCTGGACGAAGACATCATCCTGCGTGTGGTCGACAAGTTCTTGCTGCAGCTCGAAAGCCAGTTGGCCGAGAAGAAGGTCGATGTCACCTTCACCGACGCGCTGCGCAAGCACCTGGCCAAGAACGGTTTCGATCCGTTGATGGGCGCACGCCCGATGCAGCGCCTGATCCAGGACACGATCCGTCGTGCACTGGCCGACGAGCTGCTGTTCGGCCGCCTGGTCGATGGGGGTCGTCTGACGGTGGACATCGATGCCGACAGCAAGATCGTGCTGGACATCCAACCGGCGAAGAAGAGCGACAAGCCCAAAGCGGAGTCGGCGACCGCCTGACCTCGTTTCTTGAGATGGCACTCAGCCGGGGTGGTCGCAAGACGCCCCGGCTTTTTCATGCCCGCGGCGGCTCACCGAGCTGAGCGGGCCGCCGGATCCTCCCGGAAGTAGTCGGCGAACAGGCGATAGACCTGCGGCGATTCCAGCTGCAGTTCCAGGGGCTGCACGTAAAAGGTCTCGACGCTCACCGCAAAAAACTCAGCCATCGACTCGGCGGCGTACGGATCCATCGACGTCGAGTGTTGCGCTTCGGCCTGCGCGCGGAAGTCGGCATACGCTGTCTGCATCACCTCGCGCCAGTGTTCTCGCGCGCTGCGGTCGGCCAGCGGTGGCAGCCCGTCCGCCGCGCCATTGGCCATGTCGATGACATGCGCGAATTCGTGGATCGTCACGTTGTAGGCCCAGTCGGTTGGCCCCGATTCGTCTGACGCAGCCTCCACGTCGCGCCACGACAGCATCACCGGGCCATCCTGCATGGCTTCGCCCGCGAGCTCTTCATCGAATTCGTGCACCACACCGTCGTCGTCCGTGATCTGGCGAGGCACCACCACCACATCACTGTGCAGCACGATGCCGATGAACCCCGCGTAAAGCTTCAACCCGGCTTCGAGGTTCAACACTGGCAACACCGCCTGCGCTGCGATCGCCACTGCCATCTCGTCAGTGACCACCAGGCCGTGCGCGCCGCTGAATTCCTTGCGCGCAAGGAACAAGGTGGCAAGCCGCCGCAACCGGTCCAGTTGCTCAGCCGATCGCCAGCCCAGGAAGGGGTAGCGTGCCAACGTCAGTTGCCACAGCGCTTCAGGGATCGCGTGCCGGCGACAGGCCCTCTCTTCATGCCAGCGCCGCCAGGCGGCACGCGCCCTGGCAAGCACGCTCAGCGCTCGATGGCTTGCGCCAGTGACAAGCGCTTCAGTCCGGCTGCGGTCCAGCGCAGCACCTCGGCGCGCGGGGCGGCTGCGTCCTGATCGAGGTCCCAGTCGCTGAGCACGTGACGGATGAAGCCGGGTGCCAAGGCGTCGGTTCCGGGCCGATGTGTGTGCCCGTGGATCAGCGTCGTCGTGCCGGCTTCGTGCATCCAGCGTACGGCTGTGGCGACGTCGATGTCGGCGTCGAGGCCAGCCATCTGTTCACGCTGTCGTCGCTCGCTTTCGTTGCGCACTTCGCGGGCAACGCGCCGCCGCTCCGCGAGTGGACGCGCCAGGAAATCACGTCGCCAAGCCGGGTTGCGCACCATCGCGCGAAAGCGCTGGTAGGGCGCATCAGAGAGACACAGGGCATCGCCGTGCGTGAGCATCACGTGTTCGCCGAAGGCGACCATCACGGTCGGGTCGGCGAGCGCGAGTACGCCGCAGGACTTCAGCATGTCGGCCCCGACGAGAAAGTCGCGGTTGCCGACCATGAAGCCCAGGGCGCAGCGCGTGCTGGCCTCGCACAGCACCTCGGTGCATCGGGCTTCGAAACCCTCGTGGCGCGCATCGTCGCCGACCCAAACCTCGAACAGGTCGCCGAGGATGAAGACCGCGTCAGCGCGCGTGTGCCGCAGGAACGACGCGAATGCGTCGAATGTATGCGGTGTGTCCTCGGCCAGGTGCAGATCGCTGATGAAGTCGATCGCGCGCCAGTCGGCCGATGCCTGCATTTCCCAGAAGGTGGGCAATGCCAGCGGGCCGTCTGTCGTCACGCGCTCAAACCACCACGGCCTTGACGATCACGACATCGTCGTTCGGCACGTCGTCATGGAAGCCCTTGCGGCCGGTCTTCACGCCTTCGATCGCGTCCACCACCTCGGTGCCGGTGATCACCTTCCCGAAGACGGCATAGCCCCAGCCACTGCCGGATTCGGCTTTGAAGTTCAGGAACTCGTTGTCGTTGGCGTTGATGAAGAACTGGCCCGTGGCCGAGTGCGGATCGGAAGTCCGCGCCATCGCCAGCGTGTAGCGCTGGTTCTTCAGGCCGTTGTTGGCCTCGTTCTTGATCGGGGCATCCGTCGATTTCTGTCCCATGCCGGGCTCGAAGCCACCGCCCTGGATCATGAAGCCCTTGATCACGCGGTGAAAGATGGTGCCGTCATAGAAGCCCTTGCGCACATAGGCGAGGAAATTGGCGGTGCTCAGAGGAGCCTTCGCGTCGTCCAGTTCGATGCGGATCAGTCCGTGCGAGGTGTGCAGTTCAACTTGGGTTGCCATGGTGTAGGTGGGGTTGAGTGGGGTTGGAAACAGGCGCCAGCGGAATTGCTCAGGGCGCGACCGTGGCCTTGAGGATGGTCACTGGCTGCAGTGGCACGTTCTGGTAAGGGCCACGATTGCCCGTGGGCACCGCACGAATGCGGTCTACCACCTCCATGCCGGAGATGACCTTGCCGAACACGGCATAGCCGTTGCCGTCAGGGGAGCGTGCAGCGTCGAGGAAGCCGTTGTCTTGCACGTTGATGAAGAACTGTGCGGTGGCGGAATTGGGGTCCGAGGTGCGCGCCATGGCGAGCGTGCCGCGGCTGTTGCCGAGGCCGTTGCGTGACTCCAGCGGGATCGGCGCGCGTGTGGCTTTTTCCTTGAGCTCCGGCGAGAAGCCGCCACCCTGGATCATGAAGTTCTCGATCACCCGGTGAAACACCGTGCCGTCGTAGTGGCCGGACTTCACGTACTGCAGGAAGTTGTCGACCGTCTTCGGCGCCTTGGCGGGGTTGAGCTCAATGACGATATCCCCGAGGCTGGTGCTGAGGTTCACTTTCTGAGCGAGCGCTGTGGTGGTTGCCGTGACCGTCAGCACGGCTGCAGCGATGCCGGCGAGAAATCTCGAACGCATGAAATGCCTCTCGAAAAATGGTGATCCGGGATCAGGGAGCCGATTTGCTCGCCGCCGGCTCGTTGAGCTTGCGCAGCAGGGCCAGTCGCGGAGGAATCTCCGCATTGGTCGGCTCGGCCTTCAGCGCCCGCTGGTAGGACAGCTGAGCCAGTTGCGCATAGACATCGCCCAGATTCTGGTGGGCGGTCGCGAAGCCGGGATTGGCACGCAAGGCGCCTTCCAAGGCCTGGCGGGCCTTGTCGAAATCGCCGCGCGCCGCATAGAGCACCGCGAGGTTGTTGTACGGCTCAGGGACTTCCGGGAAATCTTCAGTCAGTTGCTGGAACACCACCAGCGCTTCATCGGTGCGGCGCGCATCGACCAGCAACACGCCCTTGAGCATGCGCAGATCGGGACGATCCGACTTGTTGGCCAGCAACGCATCGATCTGCGTGAACGCCTCGCTTTGCTGGCCGGAGCGGAACAGCTGGGTGATGTTCGCCACGTCGTCGGCGGCGTGGACCATGCCAGCAGACAGCCACAGGATCAGCGTCGCGAGAGCGAGTTGCAGGTGTCGAACGAAGGACATGGATGGGAAAGCTTCGAGGGGTGGGGCGTACCGGACATCGAGCATGGTGCATCGTCCGTAGGCACGCCGGTATACTGACTTTCGCTCGATTGTAGGTGCGCTGCTTCTTGCAGGAATCCGTCGGTTCAGGTGCAGGCCCTGATCCATGCCGATGCGGCCAGGCCGCACAATCGCCGCCCCGTTCCCCCTGTGGCAATTCGATGCGGTGCGCTTTCGCGCCGCGATCACTTCGACTTCGCACATGACCTTGCGCATCTTCAATTCCTTGTCCCGCGAGACAGAGGTGTTCACCCCGATCGATGCCAACCGAGTGCGGATGTACGTCTGCGGCATGACGATCTACGACCTGTGCCACGTCGGACATGCGCGCTTCATGATGGCCTTCGATGTGGCCTGTCGCTGGCTGCGCGAGCTGGGATATGACGTCACCTACGTGCGCAACATCACCGACATCGATGACAAGATCATCAAGCGCGCCGTCGAGCGCAACATCCCCATCCGGCAACTCACCGACGAGATGACCGTCGCGATGCACCAGGATGTGGCTGCGCTCGGCATCCTGCCGCCCACCCATGAACCACGTGCCACCGAGCACGTGCCGGCCATGCTGAAGATGATCAGCACGCTCGAACAAAAAGGTCTGGCCTACCGATCGCCCAACGGCGATGTCAACTACGCGGTGCGCAAGTTTCCGGCCTATGGACGCCTGTCCGGCAAGTCCATCGATCAGCTGCGCGCCGGCGAGCGCGTGGCGGTGCTCGACGGCAAGGAAGACCCGCTGGACTTCGTGCTCTGGAAGTCTGCCAAGGACAGCGAGCCTGCGGACGCGAAATGGGAGAGCCCCTTCGGCACGGGCCGCCCGGGGTGGCACATCGAGTGCTCGGCGATGAGCTGTGCGCTGCTCGGCGAGCATTTCGACATTCATGGCGGCGGCCTCGATCTGCAGTTCCCGCACCACGAGAACGAAATCGCGCAGAGCGAAGGCGCGACCGGCCACAAATACGTCAACGTCTGGATGCACAACGGCTTCCTCAATGTCGACAACGAGAAGATGTCGAAGTCGCTTGGCAACTTCTTCACCATCCGCGATGTACTCAAGCGCTATGACGGCGAGACGGTGCGCTTCTTCATGTTGCGCACCCATTACCGCAGCCCGTTCAACTTCAGCGATGCCAACCTCGACGATGCGCGGCATGCGCTGCGGCGGATTTACACCGCGCTGTCCAGTGTCGATGTGGCTGACGATGCAGGAGCGGCCATAGACTGGTCGCAACCACAGGCCGCGACCTTCCGCGCCGAGATGAACGAAGACTTCAACACGCCTGGCGCGGTGGCGGTGCTGTTCGATCTGGCGGGCGAGGTCAATCGCACACGTTCTCCGCAAGCCGCTCGGCTGCTGAAGTCGCTGGGTCGCGTTCTCGGCCTGCTGCAGCAACCCGCGCAGACCTTCCTGCAGGCCGGCAGCGGGCTGGACGAATCGCGCATTGATGCCTTGATTGCCGAACGTCAGGCGGCGAAAGCAGCGCGAAATTTTGCGCGTGCCGATCAAATCCGGCAGGAGCTCGCCGCACAGTCCATCGTGCTGCAGGACTCCCCCCAAGGCACCACCTGGATCAAGGCTTGAGCGTGTCGACTGCCACCACGCCTCCTGCCTACTGGGAGGACGCATGCAAGCACCTCGCCAAGCGCGACCGGGTGATGCGCAAGCTGATCCCGAAGTGCGGCAACGGCCACCTGAAGGGCCGCGGTGACGCCTTCACGACGCTGGCGAGATCCATCGTCAGCCAACAGATCTCCGTCAAGGCGGCGCAGACGGTGTGGGACCGCTTTCTCGCAGCGGTGCCTGGGGGCACCGTTCATTTGCAGCCGGCTGGCGTGCTGAAGCTGCAAGCCACCGAGCTGCGCGCGGCCGGCCTGTCTGCGCGCAAGGTCGAGTACCTGAACGATCTGGCGCAGCATTTCTCGACGGGTTCAGTGCACGAGCGGCAGTGGGCCGAGATGGACGACGAAGCCATCGTCGACGAACTGGTCGCGATCCGCGGGATCGGCCGCTGGACGGCCGAGATGTTCCTGATGTTTCACCTGGCGCGCCCGAACGTGCTGCCACTGGACGATGCCGGACTGATCAAGGGCATCAGCATCAACTACTTCAGTGGTGAGCCCGTGTCGCGCGCCGAGGCCCGCGAGGTCGGCGATGCCTGGGCACCTTTCCGCTCGGTTGCCACCTGGTACATCTGGCGCAGCCTTGAGCCGACGCCGGTAAACTATTGAGCTGTTTGGTCTCCGTTACCAACCGATACCGCGAGTAGAACCACGGATGAGCAAAAGACACTTTCTCGAATTCGAGCAGCCAGTGGCCGATCTCGAAACCAAGATCGACGAACTGCGCTATGTGCAGAACGAATCGGCGGTCGACATCTCCGAGGAAATCGACCGCCTCAGCAAGAAGAGCCTGCAGCTCACCAAGGACATCTACGCAAGCCTGACGCCGTGGCAGGTGACACAGATCGCGCGGCACCCGCAGCGGCCTTACACGCTGGACTACGTCAACGAAATCTTCACTGATTTCCAGGAACTGCACGGCGACCGGCACTTCGCTGACGACCAATCCATCGTTGGCGGCCTGGCGCGCTTCAATGGCCAGGCCTGCATGGTGATCGGTCACCAGAAAGGCCGCGACACCCGTGAGCGCGGTCTGCGCAATTTCGGCATGTCGCGCCCCGAGGGCTACCGCAAGGCCCTGCGCCTGATGAAGCTGGCCGAGAAATTCGGCCTGCCAATCTTCACCTTCGTCGACACACCCGGCGCCTACCCTGGCATCGGCGCCGAGGAGCGCGGTCAATCTGAAGCCATCGGCCGCAACATCTTCGAGATGGCGCAGCTGGAGGTGCCGATCATCGTCACCATCATCGGCGAGGGCGGTTCGGGTGGCGCGCTGGCCATCAGCGTGGGCGACCAGTTGCTGATGTTGCAGTACTCGATCTATTCGGTGATCTCGCCGGAAGGTTGCGCGTCCATTCTGTGGAAGACGTCCGAGCGCGCGGCGGATGCGGCCGAACAGCTCGGCATCACGGCACACCGCCTGAAGGCGCTGGGGCTGGTCGACAAGATCGTCAACGAGCCCGTCGGTGGCGGCCACCGCGACATCAAGGCGATGGCTGCGCAGCTCAAGCGTGCCTTGAACGATGCGCTGCGCCAGGTCAGCGACCTGAAGCCGAAGGAACTGCTGCAACGCCGCTACGAGCGTTTGCAGACCTACGGTCGCTTCACCGACACCACCGACCGTTGAGCGCCCGAGGCGGCGGCGCGTGACGTCCTCGCCGCTGCCCCCATGTGTGGCTGTCGCCTACAGCGGCGGTCGCGATTCCACCGCCTTGCTGTGTGCCACGCTGGTCACCGCGCGTGAGCTGGGCGTGGTGGTTGTCGCCCTGCATGTCAACCATCGCCTCAGTGCACACGCCGATGCCTGGGAGCGCCGCTGTCGCGATCAATGTGAACGCTGGGTGGCCGATGGCTGGCCGCTCTCCTTTGCAGCGGCCCGGCTGCGCAGCCAACCTCAACCTGGCGACAGCATCGAAGCCTGGGCACGCCGCGAGCGCTACGCTGCGCTGAAGCGCTTGGCAAAGCGTCACGGGGCCAAGCTGGTGCTGCTCGCGCACCACCGCCGCGATCAGGCCGAGACGCTGATCCTGCAGGCGCTGCGATCGGCTGGCGTCGCGGGCTTGTCGGGCATGCCGCGCACCATCGAGCGCGACGGGCTGCGCTGGGCGCGCCCCTGGCTGGACAAGCCTCGCAGCGCCATCGAGGCCTATGTGCAATCGCAGAGGCTTGCCTACATCGACGACGACAGCAACCGTGACGAGCGCTATGCACGCAACCGCTTGCGGCAGCGCGTGTGGCCCGCACTGGAACAGGCGTTCCCCGATGCCGAGCCCGCACTGGCCGCCGCCGCAACCTGGGCGCAGCAGGCAACAGCATGCCTCGATGAAGTGGCTGCCGACGACCTGTCCGCGATCGTTGGCGATCGGGGTTTGATGCTGTCCGGGCTGCAAGCGCTGTCGGTCGCCCGCCGGGTCAACGCCTTGCGCGCCTGGCTGCGCCGCCAGACCGGTCGCGCCCCGCCTGCGTCGCTCATCACACGCCTGAGCGAAGAGCTGTTGAGGGCAGGGTCGGCCTCCTGGCCGCTGGCCGACGGGGTGCTGCGACGGTACCGGGGGCAGCTGACCTGGCAGGGCGCATCCAGGGTCGCGCAGGCCGCGCCGCCCCCGGAATCGACGCTGAGCATCCGCCGCGCCGGAGCCCATCGGCTGCCTGGATGGGGCGGTTGCTTGAGAGCCGTGCGCGTGAAGGAGGGCGGCGTGCCTTTGGCCTGGTTGGCACAGGTCGAACTGCGTGAGCGATCAGGCGGAGAGCGCTTTCAGACCGGCATCGGGCGGCCTGCTCGCAGCCTGAAGAAGCAGTTCCAGGCCGCCGAAGTGCCCGGCTGGTTGCGAGCCGGCCCGCTGGTCTACAGCGGCGGCCAACTGGTCTTCGTGCCCGGCCTGGGCATCGATGCGCGGGTGATCGGCTTGCCCGGGCAGCCGCAGGTGACGCTGACCTGGGACCCCCACGGGCCGGCGTGACGGTTCGCCGTTGAACCTGACGCAGGCCCTAGTAAACTAGAGGGCTTTCCCGAACCATGCCGCAGTCATCGAATGGCTGCGATGCACTGAATCCCATGGCCCTGACAGTACACAAATACGGCGGCACCTCGATGGGGTCCACCGAGCGCATCCGCAACGTCGCCAAGCGCGTGGCCAAATGGGCGCGCGCCGGTCATCAGATGGTGGTCGTGCCGTCGGCGATGAGCGGTGAGACCAACCGCCTGCTCGGTCTGGCGAAAGAGCTGTCGCCCGAGCGCAGTTCCACTGAGCTGATGCGCGAGCTCGATCTGATTGCCGCGACCGGAGAGCAGGTCTCGGTGGGCCTGCTGGCCATCGCCTTGCAAGCCGAGGGCATCCCATCGGTCAGTTATGCCGGTTGGCAGGTGCCGATCAAGACCGACTCGTCTTACACCAAGGCGCGCATCCAGAGCATCGATGACCAGCGCGTGCGCGCCGATCTGGCAGCCGGCAAGGTGGTCGTGATCACCGGCTTCCAGGGCGTCGATGAGCAGGGCCACATCACCACGCTGGGCCGTGGTGGCTCGGACACCTCGGCGGTGGCCGTGGCGGCTGCCTTGAAGGCCGACGAGTGCCTGATCTACACCGACGTGGATGGCGTCTACACCACCGACCCGCGCATCGTGCCCGAGGCACGCCGGCTGCAGACCATCAGCTTCGAAGAGATGCTGGAAATGGCGAGCCTGGGCTCCAAGGTGCTGCAGATCCGCTCGGTCGAATTCGCCGGCAAGTACCGCGTGCCGCTGCGCGTGCTGTCGAGCTTCACGCCGTGGGACATCGACATCGTCGAAGAGGCGAAGTCGGGCACGCTGATCACTTTCGAAGAGGACGAAAAAATGGAACAAGCCGTCGTATCGGGCATCGCCTTCAACCGCGACGAGGCCAAGATCAGCCTGATCGGTGTGCCTGACAAGCCGGGCATCGCCTTCCAGATCCTGGGCCCGGTGGCCGACGCGAACATCGATGTCGACGTGATCATCCAGAACGTGTCGCACGACGGCAAGACCGATTTCTCGTTCACCGTGCACCGCAACGACTATGCGCGCACGATGGATCTTTTGAAGTCCGCCGTGATCCCGAAGACCGGTGCGGCCACGTTGTCGGGTGACACCAAGATCTGCAAGGTGAGCATCGTCGGCATCGGCATGCGCTCGCACGTGGGCGTGGCCAGCAAGATGTTCAGCACCCTCAGCGACGAGGGCATCAACATCCAGATGATCACCACCAGCGAGATCAAGACCAGCGTCGTCATCGACGAGAAGTACATGGAGCTCGCCGTGCGCGCGCTGCACAAGGCATTCGATCTGGAACAAGCGCCGGCTTGAGCAAGAAGCCGATTGCGAGCAGTTAGAATCGAAAGCTATTGTCTGCGGAGCTGTGACCGAGTGGCCGAAGGTGCTCCCCTGCTAAGGGAGTATGTGGGCAAAACCTGCATCGAGGGTTCGAATCCCTCCGGCTCCGCCAGCAAGTCTGAGCCCTCCCTCGTGGAGGGCTTTTTCTTGCCCGAGCCCCGCACTGCGCGGGCCTGCGGGCGACGGCGAATTCTCTGTATAGCGATCACTGCGCAATTTCGGGCGTGATGGTCGCCAAACCACCGCCCATTCTCTGTCGCCCATTTGCCCGGTATAACTTTTCCGCGCGGTGCATCTCGCCAACGACAAGGCCCGCTGTCGCGGGCCCAGATGTCGAATAGATCGATTAGCCGGTCATGCGTTGGCCATGCCCAGCAGCTCCCGCTGATCCTCCCACGCCATCGGCAACGGCCCCGTCCGCATCAAGCGATCCACAGTCACTTCCATCGGCTGCTCACCCCGCACGATCGCCTGCACGATGTCAGGCGCGAGGAAGGCGAGGTGGATCACCCGCATCACATAGGCAACCGTATTGATCTGCTCCTGCTGCGCGATCGCCTGCACGCTGTCGCAGCGCCCCGACGTCAATCGTTCCAACCAGTCATGCGCCTTCGAGATCAAGGCCACCAGCTTCGCATCCACCCTGCGCGTTGCTGATTTACCGTCTGGCCTCACGATCAAGCGCATCGCCATCCCGCAGCGCTTCAATTGCACCGGCACCTCGATGATGTGGAGTTCTTCATCGTCATCCGGTGTTACCGCCGCCGACCAGATCGCTGGGATCCGTACCTCAATCCCGATCGATTCCTTGCGCACGACGATGCGCTTGACCAGCCGAGTCAGCACCTCGATCTGCTGCGAGGCCATTGCCGTTTCCAGCAGGGCACCGGCGGCTGCAGCGGTATGTAATCGGCATTTCGCTAGACCCGCATCCACCGACCCCATCACAGCCATCACCCGCGACCGATCCTTCAGGAACCCTGAGACTGCCTCGATCACCGCCGTCTCCAGTTCCTTCGCCGGCAGCCGCATCGCATTCGGTGCGTCGTCAGCTTCCGCGCTCGCCTGATCGATGTAATACCGATACCGCCGCGCCCCCTTCTGCGCATGCGAGGGCGTTAGCCGATGCCCCTGCTCATCGAACACCAGCCCCGGCAACAAGCTCGGCTGTGATGAATTCGCCTTTGTCCGGTGCCCCTGGAGATTCGCCTTCAACTGCGCCTGCACTGCCTCCCAGAGTTCAGGTTCCACGATCGCGGGATGCTGCCCCGCGAACACCTCACCCTTGTGCACGATCTGCCCGATGTAGACCGGGTTCGACAGGATCCGGTACAGGTGGCCTCGGCTGAACGGTCGACCACCCGCAGCACCTTCTCGTCGAGTGATTCGCGCAGGCGTGATCCACCCCCGCCTGTTCACCTCCGCCACCAGCGCACTGACGCAACCCAGTTCCAGATACAGCCGATACAGATCCCGCACCATCTCAGCACGGGGCTCATCGATCGTCAGACTGCGCTGATTGGCATCCACCCCTGGTAGGTATCCGATCGGAGCCAGCCCACCCATCCACAACCCCTTGCGCTTGCTGGCGGCGATCTTGTCGCGGATGCGTTCCCCGGTGACCTCGCGCTCGAACTGCGCGAACGACAGCAGCACATTCAGCGTCAGTCGACCCATCGACGAGGTCGTGTTGAACTGCTGCGTCACCGACACGAAACTCACCCCGTGCGCATCGAACAGCTCGACCATCTTGGCGAAGTCCGCCAGTGAACGCGTCAGCCGATCTATCTTGTAGACCAGGATGATCCGCACCCGGCTCAGCGCCACATCGGCCAGCAGCCGACGCAAGCCGGGCCGCTCCACATTGCCACCCGAGAATCCACCGTCCTCGTAGGCACCCAGAACAGTCCAGCCCTGAGTCTTCTGGCTCAACACAAATGCCTCGCAGGCCTCGCGCTGCGCATCCAATGAATTGAAGCCTTGCTCGAGCCCGTCCTCGGAAGACTTGCGGGTGTAGATCGCGCAGTGCAGGACAGGCACCTTCGTCATGAGCGCAACCCGAAGAACAGCGGGCCTGACCACGCCGTCCCGGTAATCTCACGCGAGATCGCGGTGAGGCTGCGCCACGTCCGACCAGAGTATTCAAACCCCGATGAAAGAACAGTCACATGGTGCGTCTGACCCTTCCACTCGCGCAGCAGCCGCGTTCCTGGCGCCAGTGTCACCGCAGGTGCAGCACCAACAGTAGATCG
The DNA here is from genome assembly GCA_965229345.1 of Burkholderiaceae bacterium. GTDB lineage: Bacteria > Pseudomonadota > Gammaproteobacteria > Burkholderiales > Burkholderiaceae_C > PBB1. The sequence continues at coordinate 3,121,155 of OZ245872.1, read as the reverse complement.
ACGCAGACCCCGCACCAGCCGATCGGCTCGACCGGCGCCGGCAATAGCTTCCATCTGGATACGCCATGCCAGCGCACCGCGCAGCAGGCCAACCTGGGCATGACGCGGGGCAGGGTGGTCGAACACCGCTGCCCAGCGCTCGACCAGACTCGCCCGATCCAACGCCGCCAACTCGGCGAGCGAGTCAGCCACCTTCATGCGCCGACCGAGCCGACGATGCGATAGCGGCGCACCTCCGACCCAGCCGCATCGCACACCACGTTCAGGCCGAGCCGCTTGCGCAGCACCCCGCTGATCGCGCCACGCACCGTGTGCGCTTGCCAGCCGGTCAGATTCATCATCTGCTCGAGCGTCGCGCCCGAGGTGGCGTTCAGCATCGAGACCAAGCGAGCTTGCTTGCTGGTGCCGACCGGCTCGGATGGGGTGGGAGGGACGAGAGGTAGCGCCCCAGCCGTCTTGGCGCGGCTGCTACGCACCACCTTCGCAGGTACCACCGCCGGCACATCAATCTTCTTCGTGGACCTGAGCTTTTTCGCTGCGACCTTGATCGCCGGTGCCTTCGAGCCTGTTGCATTCGCCTTCATTGAGCTTCTCCTGGTGTCCGCCGCGACCTTCGCGGCGGTGCACCAGTAACGCTCTGTGGGCGGCACACATCAAGTCATTTGTCCAGCGAACCACTTGAGTTAGCACTTAGGCGCGAGATATTGGCTAACAGATGAATCGTTGGCGCGAATGCGTGACTGGTGGTGATGCCGTAGCTGACATCCATACGGAGGGCGCGAAATGCTGATCACCTTTTAACAGCGGCCGTATTCCATCTGGGTGTCTGACAGATAGAACCGGCGGCATTCCCAGGCCCAGATGCCTTACATGAAGGGCACACCGTGTATGTTCAGTTTGACATTGTCAAATTTTTAAATACACTTACTCTTGACATTGTCAGGAGGAGCGGTTCCGTGCGCGACGACCTTCATCATTCGGTTCCTCAGACGAATCCCTGGCGGAAAGTGGTCCAGGTTGCGTGCGCGCCTAGCTTGGGCGGTGACCTTGTTGACACTCTTAGCCGGGCCGCTTGGGAAAGGGCAGATTGGATGAAGGGAGCCTGGGGCAGGGAGTTTCTGCAGGTTCTAGCAACTCAGCAAGTCGAACTCTTCGGAACCGGGCAGATGGAACAAAGGTTGTCGGCGCTCGAGGCTTGGTGCCCGTCCCAAGATGCGCGTCGGGCCCTTGACATCGCCTTCGCCGAGATTTGGAGTGGTCGGCCAGCCGGTGACACGCGGGGCCGAGTCGTCAAAGCAGCAATTGAGGCTAGCGCCGAAGACGGCATCGAAGGTGCGGTTGCGTGGGTCGCCCGCCGTCACCACGACACCCAGGTTCGGCGACTCCGGGCCGCTTTACTTGCGGCCTTGCCCAAGTGCGAGTTCCGACATCCACCTGTGCCTAAGGTCCGAATGCGCAAACCGACCGTCGAGCAGAGCCTAAATACCGAACTGAACTTGCAGGGGGTATGACGATGCTGCAAACCACTCCTAGCGATGCCGAAGAGTCCGCTCGTCCTCTCCCGCATCGGAGGCGAGGCAATCAGAAGGGCCAGGCTTCGGCACCACTGAGAGACGCGACTCGCATCGACGCGAGCCATCTTCAGCGCTACTGCTTCAACAGCCAGGAGGAAGTATTTCAGGATCTTACGTCAGTCATCAGCGCCGTGCGGACGGCCGACCGCTCCGCGGTCCGGCACTACACGAAGGGATGGTCACGCGACCTCGCCATCAGCGCGCCAGTGAGCGACCTCAAGCTTTGGCGCTCCCCTGAGGTGACTCGCGCGCTCGCGGAAACGCTGGGCTTCCTGACGGCAGACCGCTGGTCCTTCGCTTTCACCTACCGAAAGCCCCGGAAAGGCGAGCCTCGCCAGGACCATCTAGTCGAGCCGCCTCAGCAGCTCAGGGTGTTCATGCCATTCAGCAACGGCCTCGATTCCTTCGCCATTGCCAAAGAACTTCGAGCGGAATCAGCGCCACCCGAATTGGTACTGGTCAACGTGCGGGCCAAGGACAAACCAAAGGAGTGGAGCAACCTTGCCCGAAACAAGCAGCTCGAGTTCTACACGGTTGAGGTAGCGGCATATGCGACCGAGCCCCATCGAGCTGAGTTGACCTTCCGCTCTCGGCCTTTCCTGTATGACCTGCTCGCGGGATACGCTGCCGCCATCGCGCAACCGGCGCGTGTCGTGATTCCCGAGAACGGCCAAGGCAGCCTCGGTGGCTCGCTGGTTCGGCTCGGCGCCGAGGCGCCACACCGCAGCTGCCATCCTGGCTTCACGTCACGTCTGGCGAATCTGATTCGTCTGCTGACGAAGTCCGAAGTCAAGTTTGACCACCCCGCTCTCTTCCTTACGAAGGGGCAGGTGCTGGCTAGCTTGGCGAAGCGGGAGACCAACGTCGCGCACTGGCTCGCCACCCACCGATCCTGCTCGTACGACGCGAGACACTCGAGCAGCGGCAGGAAGTCGATGCACTGCGGCCTCTGCGGGAACTGCATCCTCAGACGCGTGTCGCTGCAATGGGCCGGCGTGGCCGACTCAACCGAATATCGAGCGCAAAACCTCCGCGAAACGACCTTTGAAAAGTCGTTCCCTGCGGGCGTACCGCACGCAGTTAACGCGAACCGGGATCTCGCGCTCAACAGCATTCGGTCAATGCAGCGGCTAGCCGACCTTGCAACTCAACCTCATGCCGTGCGTGTGCAGGCAGAAGTCGCTGCCCTCACGCGCGGCCTCAACGAACCAATCAAAAACGTGAGAGACAAGATGGAAGCATTTCTAATCCAGCATCGGAAAGAATGGGATGTGTTTGTGGAGTCCTGCGGACGGAAGTCCTGGGTGGCCGACTTCGCAGGGAACTGAGATGGCAACCGACGCCAACACCCGAGCAGAGGCGCTCGGGGCAAAGCTCCGGCATGCCCGTACGATTCACCGTATTACCCAAGAGGTTGCCGCTTCAAAGCTGGGCATTGCCCGGACGACGCTTGTCGCCATTGAGGCTGGCAAGCGTGCTGTCTCTAGCCAGGAACTGCGCCAGTTCGCGGAGCTCTACGACGTTCCCGAAAGCGAATTGGTCAATGACGACCTTGTATCTCTGGAACTCGAGGTGCAGTTCCGGAGTTCTGCGTCGGCCTTGCAAGCCGCCGACGAAGTATTGGTGGCGAACATGCTCAACCGGCTCGGCAGCTCAGCGCTTCAACTGGAAGCGCTACTTGGGCATGCGCCGCCACATGTCGACCTCCCAGCGGTCGTGGTGTCGAAATCAGGCTCGTTAGACCGGCAGGCTGAAGATGCTGCACTTCAGTTGCGCTCGCGCCTGGGCCTCGGCCTGGGGCCTATCCAGGACCTCGCTTCATTAATGGAGTTTGAGATGGGCTTGCGAGTCTTCGAGCGCCCGCTGCCATCCAAGATATCAGGTGCTGTCGCCTTCGATGAAAAGGTCGGTGGCTTTGTGCTGTTGAATTCGCTGCACCCACCGTACAGGCGACGCGTCACGGGAGCTCACGAGGTCGGTCATGCACTGACTCGGCAGGCCAGTCTGGTTGTTCATTTTGACGGTGAGACTCCTCAGAGCCGAACTGAGCGGTTCTGTGACCTGTTTGGCCTCGCATTCCTTGCCCCGGCGACTGCGGTGCGCCGAAAGGCCAAGGAACTCAAGGAGCTGTTTGACCAGTTTTCAGTTAGGCAATTGCTGATGATGGCGTTGTTCTTCAATATCTCCATCGAGGCGATGACTCGTCGCCTCGAGTCTTTGGATATGCTGCCTCTGGGCACCTACGACTCCTTACGAAAACAAGGCGTCGGCCTAAAGCATCGCCGCCATGTAGCCGAGGAGATGAGCGTGCCTGAAGAGAATCGGCCGTTCACGTCGCGCTCACTTCTCTTCGCTGGCGTTGCGTACGACCGAGAACTTCTCTCTGAGCAGCAGATTGCGTCGATGCTCGAGCTGAACCTGCTGGATGTTCGGCGCGCGTTTCAGGAGCGCGACGGCCACTCAGGGGAGGTGGTGCTTGACCTTGCCGAATGATTACCTGCCGAGGGGCCTAGTCGTTCTTGACGCCAGCGTACTTATCAACCTACTTGGAAGCGGCAAGCCAGTGCTGGTCCTTGAAGGCCTTGGAGAGCGGTGCTTAATTGAGCAGCGAACCCTAAAGGAAGTTCGACGGCACCCTATTCCCGGCTTCGACCACAACGATGCGCTGTGCAGGCTGTTCGCGAGCGGCACACTGGAAGAAGTTCGCATGACAGAGATCGAGTACGACGCTTACCTGAACTTCGTATCAGGGCCGCTCGGAACACGGCTGGATGACGGCGAGAGCGCAGCACTCGCAATCTCCGGTCGTGGCTCCAGCATCATCCTCGACGAGCGCAAGGCTCGTCGTAGAGCCAGCGAAGGCGGGGCGACCGTATCCGTCGCCAGTACTCTGCAGCTCATGCTGACCAGTGGATATCGACAGGCCTGGGCCGTTCAGAGTATTCGAGACCTCGTTATCTCAGCTCTCAAGCACTCGCGGATGGGCGTGCCCAAGGAAGACATAGCTCTGCTCAAGGATCTTTTGGGACCATAGAAAGGAGCTGGAGCTGTTCCCACCGGCACTCGCCTACGCGCAGGGAGGCTAGTTGGGGAAGTAGATCGAAGCGACGATTAGCCGTTCGAACTCGTTCCCCTTTCGGGAGAACGAAAACGCGGCGGAGCCCCTACCTCGATCGAGGGGGAGCGCGCGCAATTTGACCAGTGTGGCGGGGACTTCGGAGGCTAGGCGCTGTCTAAGTCACCCCAACGCCAGCGTAACCAATCTCGCAGTACCAGTTCGATGTCGACAGCGCCGCATACAGCGCTGTCTTCCAGCCGTTCTTGTACAGACCACGCTCCTCTGTGGCGACCCGTTGGAGATGATCAAGGCGCACGTCGGCGGAGGGTAACGCACCCAGATAAGCGGAGACCGAAACCAATTCACTCGCAGCCTCGACGGCATACCGGACTGATAGGTCGAACTCGTCAAAGTAATTTTTGACTCTACGAGCAAGATCTATCGGCCAATGCGAAGGCGTCGTGATCGCATACGTTGCCGTAACGGGGCTCGTCTCTGCGACTTCTGCAGAAAGCCAGACGTCCTGCTCGATGTGCGTAAGCTCGAAGTACGGATGCGACATCTCCATCTCAGGGGTAACGACCCCACCCCCCTTGCCCTTGTTGCATCGCATACACGAAGGAATCAGATTGCTTGGTAGCACTGCAAATGACGGATATCGAGCCTTAGATAGGAAGTGATCCAGCGTCTCTGCATGTCCAAACTGGCAATACGGACACTTCCCCAACGGCGCAGACGCGAGCAATTTATCGTAATAGGTGCGCCCGTCTGCACCCTTCAGCATCCCCCGGTCGTACAGCTTCTTGAGGTCGCCTTTCGTAAGACCCCCTGCGACAACTTGCTGGTCATTACCACTGTCGCTTGCTTGAAAAGTATGGAGAGCATTGCTGGCTGCTCGGACGCGATACTCGATGGATTGCAACATCATTGCACTTGAGGCTGCCGTGTAGGCCGCAGCTGCTTGAACCCCCGGTATAGCGGCAGCACAGGCAAAGTAAATCTCCGAGTCGTCGAAGGCCGGAACTTTAAGCCTCTTCATTGCTGCGACTTGATTGATAAATCTCGTGCGGCGATGAGAGTAATCAAGATTGCCTGAGCTTCCGTGCCGAGTTGACCGCCATAGCTTTGCATGACTTGGTCAAACGTCGCCCCCTGATCGACTGATCGCTCAAGCAATTCGTGGAAGCCTGACTTGGATACCTCCAACCCAAATACCTCGCGTGTAAGAACGCCAACGTTTTCTCCAAAAGTTTCTCTTTCCGGCCGGTCGGATCTACCTTGAGATCCAATTCGAGTCAGCTTCCAAACACAAGATTTTGGTACTTCCTGAAGTACCACCGGAGAATGGGTTGCGACGACGGCGACTCCGTTTCGGTCATGTAGAAGCTCCGAAAGCGCGCGGGTAAATGCGGATAATAGCGGTGGGTGGAGATGACTCTCAGGCTCGTCCATAAGCACTAAAGCCTTCTCCTCAACGGTATCGACGAGCTTTGTTATTGTGAGAAGAACAATAGAATGACCTGAGCTCATTCGCGAGGCTAGTTTCGCCGCCTGGTGAACTGACTCATGGTCCTCAAGTTCAAGTAGCCCCGCCAAATTCATGTCCGCAAAGTTAAGGTCGGACTCAAGTCGTCGGATCGCTCGAATCCACCGGTCTCGTTTCGCAGGTTGGCTTAAACATGATTTGAAGCTGGCAACGAAGTCGCTTACCAGGTCGTCACTCGTCTTAGGTGGCGCGATTAATCCGTCAACAATGTTGGCGCGATTCTTCTTCATTCCGATGTAGTAAAACGCCGGGCCACTGGTTCGATCCATGCGATCCTCGGGGGGAATGAACGGGTCAAACGCGCTGAATGAAACGGATATAACGCTGCTAAAGTAAGTATGAGATAGCAGGGGCCTGTCCAGGAGAACCTCCTCGCCGAGAAAGGCTCGATGAGGTTCTCCAGATTCATTTGCGTGACCCATCAACGTACGGATCATGTTGTTGAGGAGAGTTGTCTTCCCGACGCCATTTCTTCCGATGAGAACGTGCACGTTGGTCGATGGCGACGATCCGGCGGTGACACGAAAACTGAGCTCCACTGGGGCGCTCTTTTTCCCTGGCTCTTGGCTATAAAGAAAGTCGAAATCCGTTAGCTCTGGTTGACCACCCAGAACCCGTTTGAACTGATCTCGCACTGTCGAAAGGCTTACACCTCGAGTCAGAGATAGCTTGAACACCTTTTCGTCGGCCACGGCAGCGAGAATGGCCGCGTCATATACGACATCGCGTAATGCCCCCAGGACTGAGTCGCGAGTTTCGGTGTCAAGGGCGTCATACGCGCTCTTGTAATACTCGACGTCTTGGCCGAGTGAAAAAAACTCAGCTGGGAGCGATTCGAACAACTCTGGCAATTTCTCGCGCGTCCATCCATTAGGCTGTCCTTCATACCCAATCTTGACAGTACCAAGATCTACTTCTTTCCCCTCTGCATTGATCAGCACGACGTCAAATGAGGTCTTGAAAGAATAGTCATCCCAATCACCTGAACAAAGGAAGACCTGCCCAGGCAGCTTCGGGCGAAGCCGCTCTCTAACTTGGAGAACTCGAAAAGTGAACTGCATGAGTTGTCCTCGTTGTTTTAGTAGTACTGCCGTATGTAGTTAAAGGCCTTCTCAAACAGCTCTTCATCCGCATGCAGCTGGTACTTGAACAGCGCCTTCCGCAACGCCTTCTTGACCTCACGCTCTCCAGCCTGGGTTCCCTGCCAACCCGGAAAGCGCACCAGCCGCACGATCTCGTCGATGTCGGTGACCACGCGCGCGACCATGATTGGCGTCGCCTCGGTCTTGACTTCGTTCAACAGCTCGGTCAGCGCGGCCTTGCCTCGATCCTCGTCCTCTTGCGGTGGCTCGTCCTTCTCGGCCTGCAGTGTTTCCTTAGCGATCTGAAGCAGCTGCTTCAGGAATTCGACGCTATTGATTTGGCCTGAGTCGAAGCGGTCCTTCAGCGCATCCAGTCGTTCTGACAATTGCTTGAACTTGGGATTGCCCTCGTGTCCGCGCAGCCGGCGCTTGAGCTTGATCTCGATCTCCTTGGCTTTCTTCGGGTCGGGGTTCGAGAGCACTGCCTCCAGCAGATCCGCATCCATCACCAGCGTGTCCAGATCGTCCCGAACAGCATCGACATGCACGTTCTTGTGGATAAGCTCGATCGTCTTGGCGCCGAGCGAGTGCCAGACCAGCTTTCCGTGGCCGCTGGACGGCTGCACCGACTGGTACACCTGCGACAGCCACTTGTAGTCCTTCTCGAAGGGGCCCAGCACTGTGTCTGGTGACAGCGCCTCCCAGATCTTGTTGAGCACGCTGTACTCGGCCGCAAAGTTGTCTCGCACTTCGTTGTTCGGGAGGCACTGCTGCGCGGCGATCAACCCCTCGTAGCCCTGCAGCGTGCGGTCACAGCCGGCAAAGAAGGCCAGGCACTTCTGCATGGCTTCAGGCAGCTTGTCCTTCAATTCTTGGATGTTGCTGACCACCTGCTTGACGCTCTGATCATCGAACTCCAGTGCTGCCGCTACATCGTCGAAGATGCCGAGGTAGTCCACGATCAAACCGTGAGTCTTCTGCTCGGAGTAGGTGCGGTTCACGCGACAGATGGCCTGCAGCAGCGTGTGGTCCCGCAGCGGCTTGTCCAGGTACATCGCCTGCAGGATGGGCGCGTCGAAGCCTGTCAGCAGCTTGGCCGTGACGATGATCAGCTTCAGCGGATCGGCCGGATCCCGAAAGCGGTCCAGTAGCCTCTCTTCGTCGTCACGGCTGCGGTCGTACTTCGCGTACTCCGGGTGTTCCTTCTTGTCCGCGACCTGCACCGAGATCACGATATCGCTGGCCTCGGGCGGCAGCAGCTTGTCCAGCTCGGCCTTGAACAGCAGGCAGGACTCCCGGTCGAACGTGACGATCTGGCCCTTGAAGCCGTTCGGTTCCACCTTGGTCTGGAAATGTTCGACGATGTCCTCGCACACCTTTCGAACGCGTTCGGGCGTCTTGACCAAGACCGCCATCTTGGCGGCGGTCTTGGCCAGGGTGTCCTTATCGAGATCCGACAGGCCACCTGTCAGGTCCTTGTAGGCGGCGTCCAGCGCGCCCTTGTCGATGTGCAGGTCGATCAGCCGTGGTTCGAAGTGCAGCTTCAGCGTGGCACCGTCGCGGATCGACTCCTCGAAGCCATAGCGGCTCATATAGCCCTTGCCGCTGGCGATGTCCTCGTCGGCACCGAATGCGTAGAAGGTGTTGCGGTCGGCGCGGTTGATCGGCGTGCCCGTCAGACCGAACAGAAACGCGTTCGGCAAGGCCTCGCGCATCTTGCGGCCCAGGTCGCCTTCCTGCGTGCGATGGGCCTCGTCCACCAGCGCAATGATGTTGCTGCGCGTGTTCAGCGCCCCGCTGGCCTCGCCGAACTTGAAGATCGTCGTGATGATGATCTTGCGCACGTCGTGCGCCAGCAACAGCTGCAGCTTCTCTCGGCTGTCGGCCTTCTCCAGGTTCGGAATGTCCGCCCCGGTGAAGGTGCCGGTGATCTGGCTGTCCAGATCGATCCGGTCCACCACGATCAGCACGGTGGGGTTCTTCAGGCCGGCATGCATGCGCAGCTTCTGCGCGGCGAACACCATCAGCAGCGACTTGCCCGAGCCCTGGAAGTGCCAGATCAGCCCCTTCCTCGGGTGGCCCGCCAACACGCGCTCGACGATCTTGTTCGCCGCCTCGTATTGCTGATAGCGGCAGATGATCTTGATGCGGCGCTTCTTCTTGTCCGTGGCGAACAGGGTGAAGCTGCCGAGGATGTCCAGCACCACATGCGGGCGCAGCATGCTCTCGGCCGAGAGCTTGAGAGACTTCAGCGGGTGGTGCTGCGCATCGCCTCCGTCCAGGTGCCAAGGGCCCCAGTCCCTGACCGGCAGGCCGATCGACCCGTAGTGGTAGGCCTTGCCTTCGGTGGCCACCGAGAACACGTTGCAGACGAAGAGTTCCGGAACGAACTTCTCGTAGTCGTCGTGTACCTGCACCGCACCGTCGACCCAGCTGATGCACTTCTTGACCGGTGTCTTGGCCTCGATCAGGACCAGCGGAAGACCGTTGACCAGCAGCACCAGATCGGCCCGGCGCTCCGTGGGCCCTGCGCGGTAAATGAACTGCTGGGTGACGATGTACTGGTTCTGCTTCGGGTCGTCCAGGTCGATCAGCCGAACCGGCACATGCTCGTTGTTCGAGCCGAAGGGCAAGGAGCGCTCGCCACGCATCCAGGCGGTCATCTCCTCGTTGGCGCGGATCAGGCCATCCGAGCGCACCGACAACACGATGGCGCGCAGCTTGTAGAGCACCTCGTCGGCGCGGTCGGGCTGGGCGGCGATCTCCGGGTTCAGGCGGATTAGCGCATCGCGCATCCAGGGCTCGACCAGCACTTCCTGGATCTGGCGCGGCACCTCGGCGGGGGCTGCATAGCGCCAGCCGATGCCTTTGGGGCTAGGACCGTAGCTGGGCAGGGGTTCGTGTACCGCGTTGAGTGGTGTCGTCTTGATGGGTCCTGCGAGCAGATCGCGGACGTAGGCTTCTACGGTGTTCGATTCGTTGAAGGCCATCGAGATCACGCTCCACAGATTGCTGAATTGACGGCAATCGCTTTCGTCGCGCGTGCAACTCGGAGTCGACCCTCAAGTGATTGGATCGGCTCCTTAAGTGCTGAAAGTCTAGTGCCAAACTCTTGCTGCATAGCGAACGGGGGAACGGGTAGCCTAAGCTTCGAAAACTCTCCAACATTGAAATGCTTCTGTGCAGTTCCAGTTGTTCCCGAACTGAAGATCCGGAGTCCGAACTGAGAGTTGAGAAACGTGACTACGTAGTCCGCAGTTATGGACGGGCCAGGCTTCGCAACAATCAGGTCTATGCAGTTCGTCTCCGCTAGGTCAGCCGGAACGACGGCGGCATCGCCCGGCCTCCCAGTTCTGACAACCACAATGTCTCCAGCGGTCAACGCCGACTTCTGGTGAGCTGCGTGTCCCTCGACACTTATCTCGACCAGCTCATCCAGCACGAAGCGCCCTGGGAATACGTTCAGAGACCTTAAGGTTCGCACTCCTTGACCGGTACCGACATACAGGTCAGCCGGCTTGACCACTATTCCCACCGTGATCTTCTCCATCAGCTCGCTGCAGGGCCTGTGTTCATAGCGGCCATCAAAGTCCAAGAAGGACTCCTGAATGAAGGATGCGATCAGCCGCTCGTGTGCTTCTTTCGCCTCCTCATACGCTATTGCGCACGCATCCGCCGCTGTTAGAACTTGGACAATCTTCCGCTGATCTTCGACAGAAGGCAGAGCAAACTGGAACTGCTCCAAATCAGAGAAGTTGATATACGGGTTGACCGAGCCCTTCGAATTCTTGACCGAGAACGCATTGAATGCCTGGGTCTGCATCAAGAAGGGAAGGAACTCCGGCAGAAGCTCACCTGTGCATTTCGACTCCAACACGAAAGTCGTATTGGCACAGATGCCCTCGAAGGCTGCAACGGCCACCTTGCGCAGATAGGTTCGTCGCGAGCCGTAGAGAACTTGTCCTGGCTTGAACCGGATGTGAAACGCTGGCCCTAAGTAGCCGGAGCCAATGACACCCCACCGGCGCAGCCGTAGATCGTCGGTGTCCATATGGTCACCAGCGACGTAGCGCTCGAGACCCGAGGTCTCCGGATCGGCTCTCTCTTTGCACTGCCGCACCACATCGCCAAACTTCACCTGGCGCCAGCTGGGCCTCAGGCTCTTGTTCTTCTTGTCAGGCACGCTCGACGTCCTCCGCGATCACGCCATCCAGCGTTTCAACCAGCGCGTCCATCTGCTGCCAGAAGGCACGGCCGTCGTTCTGCCACTGTGCCCAGGCCGAACGCAGCGATACTGCATGGCCATTGCTGTCGGTGGCAACAGAAGCCGCGATGCGCTTCACGTACATCGGGATCGACAGATTGGCCGCATTGCCGCCGATCTCGGCCAACGTGGCGACCTTTGCGAAACCGGGCGCATCGGCAAACGTCTTGTAGGCGGCCAGGACGCGCTGCTGGTGCGCGGGCGTGAGGAAGCTCTGTGCCCGCTCGCGGGTGACCTCGTTCAGCGCGTCGATGAAGATCACCTTGCTCTTGCGTGCAGCGGCCTTCTTGCGATTGCAGATGACGATGCACGACTCCATCGGGGAGTTGTAGAAAAGGTTCGGCCCCAGGCCGATGACGGCCTCCACCCAGTCTTGCTCGACCATCTTGGCGCGCATGGCCTGTTCCTCATTGCGGAACAGCACGCCATGCGGCCAGAGCACGGCGCAACGCCCCTTGGCGGTGAGGCTGGTCAGGATGTGCTGCTGGAACGCATAGTCGGCGCGGCCCTGTGGCGGCGTGCCCAGGGAGTTGCGGCCCCACTTGTCGCTGCTCCAGGCCTCGCGGTTCCACTGCTTGATGGAGTACGGCGGGTTGGCCAGGATCACGTCAAACTCGCGCAGGCGGTCGCCCTCGATGTGCTTGGGGTCGGCCAGCGTGTCGCCGCGGATGATCTCGAAGTCCTCCACGCCATGCAGGAACAAGTTCATGCGGGCGATGGACGAGGTGATGAGATTGCGCTCCTGCCCGTAGAGCTTCAGCGTGCGGTACTCACCGCCCGAGCGCTTCACTTCGTCCAACGCCGAGATCAGCATGCCGCCGGTGCCGCACGTGGGGTCGTAGATCGACTCGCCCGCTTGCGGGGCCAGGAGCTGCGTCATCAGGTGGACGACGGTGCGGTTGGTGTAGAACTCGGCCGCCGTGTGGCCGGAGTCGTCCGCAAACTTCTTGATCAGGTACTCGTAGGCGTTGCCCAGCTCGTCCTCGGGTACGTTGGCCACCGAGAGCGTCTGGGTCGAGAAGTGCTCGATCAGGTTCTTCAGCGTTTCATCGGGCAGGCGCTCGCGGTTGGTCCAGGGCGCGTCGCCAAAGATGCCGTCGAGCAGATCCGGGTTGGCGGTCTCGATGGCGCGCATGGCCTTCTGGATGGCCGCGCCGACGTTCTTCGGTGTCTGACGCACCTCGTTCCAGTGCGCACCCTCAGGGATCTGGAACCGATGGTTCTCGGCGAACTGCGCGTAGGAGAGGTCGCCGCCTGAGTTGGCCAGCGCCGCCTGATATTCCTCGTCCCAGACATCCGAGACGCGCTTGTAGAACAGCAGCGGAAAGATGAACTGCTTGTAGTCGCCCGCGTCGATCAAGCCGCGCAGCAGCACGGCGGCGCCCCACAGATAGCTCTCTAGTTGTTGTTGGGAAATGCGGCTCATCACGGCGCCTTTTTGTTCAAGAGCACCTCGATGAACTTTTGGGTGATCCCATCAAGGTCGGCGACCATCATCTCCGCCTTCCAAGTCACTTTCCGGCTCCTTGGATCTGTATTCCACACGGTCAAACGCTCAATCTCGCCGCCCGGACCCGGCTGGAACTCAAGGTTGCAGTGCGTCACAGCGTTCCGAAGCATGCGTACCAAGTCGCGCAAATCTTCCACTTGTGGATAGTCACCAATCACGGAAGGAATGGGCCATCCGTCGCGTTCAAGCTCAGCTATCGACGTCTTGGGAATCCGATCGATGTACCGCTGCTGAGGGAACACCAGCAGGCCCAGCATCGAGTTCACGAGTTGAGTTACCTCGTAGACATCTGCTTTGGAGTCCCCGGCTCGCATTGCCCGAATGGCTTTTAGATTCGCTGCAGTTCGCTGTGCAAAGTCAGCGATGACCTCCTCATACATCATTGCAGCCACCCCCCTTCGGTCATGATCTGGGCGAGGCGCTCTTCGGCTTCGCGACAGCGGGTCAGCGCCTCCTTGAATGTGGCGATGGCCTCAGGCAGCGGTGGAATGTCTTCCTGCAGCGGTGGCAGCACGTAGCGAGAAATGTTCAGCGTCCAGTCCTCTGCCTTGATCTCGTCGAGGCTGACCACTCGCACGGCATCCTGCACATCGCAAAAGCCGCGATACCAACCCACTATGTCGGCGGCGTGTTCAAGCTCCAGATAGTTCTGCGCGCGGCCGCGGCGGAACAGTCGCGATGCATCGGCGATCAGCACCTTCTTCTTGTGCTGAGCAGACTTGCGCTTGCGCAGGACCAAGATGCACGCCGCGAGCCCTGTGCCGTAGAACAGATTAGGTGCGAGCCCGATCACCGCTTCGATCAGGTCCATCTCCAGCAGCTTCCGCCGGATTTCTCCTTCAGCGCCTTTTCGGAAAAGGGCCCCCTGGGGAAGCACGACGGCCATACGGCCTGACACGTCGGCCATGGACTTCACCATGTGTTGAACCCAGGCGAAGTCGCCGCTCGACGAAGGCGGCAGGCCCGCGAAGTTGCGGCCGAAGGGGTCGCTCAGCCACAGCTCTTCACCCCACTTCTCGAGCGAGAAGGGTGGATTGGCGATCACGCAATCAAAGGTGGCGAGCCGGTCGCCGTCGAAGAAGGCCGGGTTGCGCAGCGTGTCGCCACGCACCACCTGGAAATCCTCGATGCCGTGCAGGAACAGGTTCATGCGGGCGATCGACGAGGTGGTCAGGTTCTTTTCCTGGCCGTACAGCTTGCCCCACAGACGCTTCACGTCTCCGTGCTGTTCCTTCACGTGCTGCACGGCGGCCAGCAGCATGCCTCCGGTGCCGCACGCGGGGTCGTAGATCGTCTCGGCTTCCTTGGGGGCGAGCATGTCGATCATCAACCGCACCACACTGCGCGGCGTGTAGAACTCGCCGGCCTTCTTGTTGGTGGCGTCAGCGAACTTCTTGATCAGGTACTCGTAGGCATTACCGAGCAGGTCGGAAGTGACGTTGTGGTTGCCGAGCGGCAGCCGAGAAAAATGCTCAACCAGATCCTTGAGCAGGGCATCCGAGAGCCGGTCCTTGTTTGACCACTGTGCATCGCCGAACACGCCGTACAGCGTCTCTGGGTTGGCCTTCTCGATCTCGCGCATGGCGCGCTGCAAGGCGGCGCCGACGTTGCTGGCCTTGCTGCGGACGTCGTTCCAATGGCAGTCTTCGGGAATCTGGAAGCGGTGCGATTCCGGGAACCAAGCCAGTTGTTCATCCCCGGTTTCGTCAACGATCTCCTGGTACTCGTCGTCCCAGACATCGCAGATGCGCTTGAAAAAAAGCAGCGGAAAGATGTAGGTCTTGAAGTCGGCGGCGTCGACCGGGCCGCGCAGAATGTTGGCGGACTCCCAAAGGTGGGATTCGAGGACAGACAGGCTGATTTGGTCGTGATTCATGTGCCGGTTCGGCGTCGATGAAGAGTGGCGCGAAGGAAATCAACCGCGATGGAAATTGTGGCTGGTGTTTTGCTGACCGCAGACCTACGCTTCGGCGAGTTGACCGGTTACCCACGATCGGCAGATTCCTTTATACCCAGCCTCAAGCTCCACGCCGTTTCGCCGCACGTTGCCACTCGCTCACCTACCGCCCCCGCTGCGCTAACTCAGCCTGCTGCTTGTAGTAGTTGAGCAACCCCATCCCCGGCCCATACATCGCGCTCTTGACCCACGCCAACGCCTGCGACGTCGAATCCACCTGATCACTGTGCTTGGCCCTCGGGAAACTCGTCATCTCCGCCACATAGTCCAGCAACCACGGAGCCTGACGCGGCAGGAACACCAACCCGTTCTCGATCGTCGCCGTCTGCGCGTTCAGGCGCATCGTCTTGTCACCTTCCGGCCGGACCCCCTTCACGCTGTACAAGCCCTCACCGCGCAATTCCTGAATCAACTGAATCCCAGAAGATTTGTCTTCGATCAGCACCGTGGCCGCCTTGAATTCCTTCGCCAGCCGAACCACCTCGCGCTTCAACGTCGGGTAGTCCATACGACGGCGCAGCACATGCAGCAGGTAATGCCGCTTGTCATGCACCAGCCAGGTTGTGCACACACTGAAGCTCGACAACTCGCTTTCCTTCGAAGCCGTGTCCCATGACTGAATGATCTGGCCCCCCGAGCTCGGCAACTGCTCCGGCTCGTACGTCATGAACCAGTGTCCCTTCACCAGCCCGCCACCCTGCGGCACCGGATCCTGCTGATACTGGCCGGCGAACGGGTACTCACCCATCGAAGCACGCATGGCAGCCAGCGTCTCCAGCGAATCACGTGCCGGATGCAGCGCCTCACCCGTACGCCGCACATGCGTGTATTCGCCGTATGGCGTCCAGATCCGGTGCACCTCGTCGTCCACGGCGATCGCCGGCAGGCGCAACACTTCCCAGCCCCCTTGCTCGAGCACGTGGCCCACAAGGTCATCCAGGTGCAGCCGCTGCATGATCACAATGATCACCCCGGTCGATTGGTTGTTCAGCCGGCTCAGCAGCGAGTGGTCATACCAGTCATTGACGGAGGCGCGCTGTACCTCCGAGAGCACCTCATTGGGCTTTTGCGGATCGTCAATGATCAGAAAATCCGCACCCCGGCCTGTCAGCACCCCACCCACTGACGTTGCCATCCGTCCGCCCTTGGCCGTCGTCTCAAAGTCTGCCAACGCCTGCTTCCTCGCCGACACCCGCGTCCCTGGAAACGTGACCTTGTAAAACGCATCCTCCATCACGATGCGCGTGTCCAGCGCGTGCTTGGCCGCCAGCTCCTGCCCATACGACGCACAGATGAGCCGCGCCGACGGGTCGTGCCCCAGGACCCATGCCGGAAACGCCACCGACGCACAGATTGACTTCAGGCTGCGCGGTGGCACATTGATGATCAGCCGACGACACGCCCCGGTACGGCAGCGCTCCAGCGAACCGGCCAGCAACTCCAGGTGCCAGTTCTCCGCAAACGGAATCGCCGGATTCAGCACCGCAAAGCTGCGCTGCACAAAGGCGTAGAAATCACCGCGCAGCAAGGCCGCGAAGGTCTGCGCATCAAAACTGCTCATCGCCGCCTCCGTCGCTTTGCTTGACCAAGGCACGCATGCGCTGCACGAGCGCCTTCTTCACCTGCTCATCGGCCTCGCTCGACAGCGGCCCGGCCAAGGGCGCCGGTGCCGACTCGGAGGTCTGCACGAGCCCCACGATGAACTGAGCAGAGCGCTGGTCACCCGAAGCCGCCAGGTTCACCTGCTGCTTCATGATCGCCTCCAGCTTCGTGATCTTGCGGCGGCGACCGTTTTCCTGGATGGTCACCACCGCACCGAGTTCACGCAACAACGTGGTGGCCACATTGCGCGAGCCCTTCGGGCGACCGCGCGGGTTGCCTGAGTGACCCGCTGCAAAACGCGTGGCCACCGGAGGCTTGGCGTAGCCGACGTCGTAGTTGCTGTTGCTGGTGGCGCCGACACCAGCGCTCGAACCCACCGCCGCCGAGTCCTTCGGCAAAGGAATCTCAGACGCCATGGCCGACTCCTTCGGTGCTGGAGGCTTCGGCTTCCGCCTTGCGGCGGTTCTCGACCTCGGCGAACGTTTCACCCGTCGCCGCCAGGATCGCATCACCCCCGGTGTCCGCCTGCCAACGACGAATGGCGGTGTCGACATACAGCGGATCGATCTCCATCCCGTGGCAAACCCGCCCGGTACGCTGCGCCGCGATCAGCGTGCTGCCGCTGCCGAGGAACGCATCCAACACGATGTCACCGCGCTTCGACACATCCAGGATCGCATCCGCCACCAGACGCACTGGCTTGACCGTCGGGTGCATCGCCAACAGATCACCCTCATCGGTCGCCTTGCGCGTCGACGCGATGCTGCTGTATTCCCAGACATTGGTGCGGTAGCGGCCATGGCGACCCAGCTCCACGTTGTTGATGTGCGCCGCCGTGCCGTTCTTGAACACGAAGATCAACTCGTGGCGCGAGCGGTACAGCGAGCCCATGCCACCTACGTTCTTGCTCCACACACAGATGTTCTTCAGCGCGCTGTATGACGACGCGCCAGCGGCTGTGATCTCGGCGACATGGCGCCAGTCCATGCACTGGTAGTGGATCGATCCATTCGTGCTGTGGCGTGCTGCGTGGCCGAACACCACCGTCAGGAACTGTGTGAACTCGGCCGAGCTCATCTCGCCGCAGCCCATCGCGAACTCGCGGTGCTTGATCGCACCCTTGCCGCCGACGTGACCGTCGATCGCCACGTTGTACGGCGGGTCCTCGAACACCATCGTGGCCAGCGAACCTGCCATCAACCTTTCATACGAAGCGGCGAGCAAGCTGTCTGCACACAGGATGCGGTGTGATCCCAGCACCCACAGATCACCAACCACTGAGACTGCAGGCACCGAAGCAGAGGAGGGCGGTGGCAGCACATCGGCCACATCCGACTCGACGCCACCGTCCAATCCCTGAATCCGGCAATCAAGCTCCCCCATCTCGAAGCCCAGCACCTCGAGCGAGAAATCCAGATCCAGCACCGACAAGGCCTTCAGGCTCTCGGCCAACAGCTTGTCGTCCCAGGTCGAGTTCTCGGTCAGCTTGTTGTCGGTGATCATGAAGGCCCGAGCCTGGGCCTCGCTCAGGTGGTCCAGGCAGATCGTCGGCACCTCGGTCCAGCCCAGCTTGCGGCACGCCAGCAAGCGACCATGACCGGCAATCAACTTCGACGACGGGTCGATCAGCAGCGGCACGTTGAAGCCAAAGGTAGAAATGCTGCGAGCGATCTGACCGATCTGCTTGGTCGAGTGCTGACGAGGGTTGCCCGGATCCAGCTGAATCGAATCGACAGGCAGCGTGACGATGGTGGGGCGGAAGCGCGGTAGCGACGCCGGAGAAGCGGCAGAGCCAGGAACCGTTGCAAGGGCAGACATGGATGAATCCTTTGTGAAGTGAATCGATGGAACGAACCAACCAACAACAAACCGAACCAGAAAAGAGTACAACTACGTTTAAATAATCAAAGCAAAACAACATCCACATCAGGTGCGCGGCCCGGTGCGAGTCTGCGGTGCCTCCAGCGCCCAGGCGGTCCACTGCAGCGCCAGCCGCGTCAGCGGCACCAGACGAAAGGTCAGCCCATCGGCAAAGCGCTCGACCGGATCGAAGATCGACCCACCGGCAGGCGGATCGCCCTTCAGAGGGCCGAGCACCTCAAAGGTCCCGGGCGTCTCCGAATAGCGGTTGTGCAGACGCAGCCAGACCTCATCGGCGATCATTGGCACGGTCTTGCCGCGGCTCTTGACCCATGGAGCAGTCAAAGCCAGATCAGGCAGCACCTGCAGCGCCTTGCGGTAGGTCTTTCGCCTGGTCGGACGTTCACCGACGAGCACCTTGCTGACGTCGGCGGGCTTCATGCCGCTCTCCAGGGCGAACAGGGCGACACCGCACTCGATCAGGTCGTCATAGTCGTAGGGCACCCGGTTGCCGCTGCCAGCACCGCGCTGGTCGCGATTGAGGGGGATGCCGAGTTGGCGCAGGTAATTCAAGCGATCCAGCAAATGACGCGGCGCAGGCTCGCCCAGGTTGATCGCCCAGGCGATCTGGCCTAGCGACAGGTGCAGGCGGGGGATCCTCATTGAGTGAGCTGGGAAGGGCTGTACATGTAAAGATCATAACAGTGAAGCTACGTTTAATTAATCAAAAGAGCGCCAGGCTGACCATAGCGTTTCGCTTTGCATCTGGTTGAATTCGTCGATTTCGTGGAGAACCCATGCTCATCAAAGCTGCTGCCGACTGTAGCCAAGATCTCGAGGATGGCATGGTTCACGGCACGACTGCATGCGCAATGGCCGCGGTTACCGCGCGCGTAGCGCGATGAACGTGCGGTGGAGGTGCACCACGAACCGCGCCGGCAGCAACTCGATCCTGAGAACGCGGCGGTCGAATGGCTGAGGCAGGGGATTCCGCTCGAAGGACAGCGGCGGATGATCTGAAATGCTGTGGTGTCGAGGTATCGGCGTCAGCCGTCGGGCCCGGCCAACAACACCTCCACCGGTGCCAGGTGGATCAAGGTTTTGGCATCGTCTACGGAGCCGGTCAGCCAGGCATCGAAATCTGCGGCTTCGATCACCACGACGCTGCGCTTGTCCTGCTCGTTGGCGCCCAACTTCGGGTTGGGCTTGTGCATGCGGCGCATCAGCGGATGCGCGTCCAAATTGATCGTGAGCATCGTGTAGCTCTCAATCCATTCACCGGTCGCCGGATCGGTCCAGGTGTTCCACAGACCGGCGAGGCCCCAGGGAGTGCCGTCAGCGCGACGAAACCGCCACCATTCGTTAAGACGCTGAGCCACATGTTGAGCCGCATCGGGCTTTGTGCGCAACAGTAAGCGAACCGCGCTGATTGGCCTTGGTGCATCGGCCGCCACGACTGGCCGACGCGGCGCCCGCGTTGTCCGAGACCAGCATGTTGGCGGTGCCGCGCATTGCCGCGCGCTTCGTCCTGGAGCCGCCGTTGCGAGCGCCTGGCTCGCAACGGTGCGTTTGGCCGCGCAGAGCGCAGAGGTCAGGCTCACCCTTAGTCAAGCACTTGAGATCTTTCCTAACCGTACCTCTTAGGGTAGCGTTAAAAATCCGAAACTCTTGTCAGTGATATGGACCCGCTGCTGGTCGCCCTTCAGGTTCTAGCTGCCACCGCCGCGCTGGTGGTTGCGTACGCAGCAGCGTTTCTGTATGAGGACGAGGAGAAGCAAGTAGAGGACCGACTGCAGGCTTGGTGGGTGCGACTGTCCGACCTGGACGGCGGTTTAGTCGAGAAAGCACGCGAGGTTCTGCGAAAATCTTACGAGATCGCTGATCGAGTGGCCAATCGCATGCTTGGCGATAATATCATTTCTTGGCGGGCGATAAGTACTTCAGTCGTGGTCTCATATTGTGTAACCGCAGCATTAGTTATAGCTACTAGCCCGTTTTGGGTGGATGCTTACCATAATCCAAGTTCTATCCTGTTGACCATAGCCGGCGATTCGATTCGTTATGACATGTTCTGCTTTGCGCTAATTGCGGGAACAGGAATTCCGACGATATTGAGGGGGCGGTCTCCAACGACTGCGGCTGTACTGGCACTATTGGTACCCACTGTTGTTGTTTTCGCGAGGGTATCGAGGCCATATATCCACGATCTGCCAAGCTATCTTATTTCGGCAGCTAGCGGGTCGACCATTTGGATAAACCTTCTGACGGATTACTTGGCGCTATCCCAAATGCGAAATGATATGAGAAAACTCGGGAAACGATATCCAATATCGACTGCGATCCTTGCTCCGATCAAGATGGCCGTATTGATTGGCGCGATGTTGTGGATCATTGATCAAGTTAAGTTTTATCACGCTCAGATAAGTTTTCCACCCGACGTTCAGTACCGCTGGACAGAAAACAGCGCATCATTACTCGTCGCCAGCACCCCAGCGATCCTATTCTCTTGCTTTGCATTCGTTGTCCCAGTGGCACTGGTAATTGGCCGGGCAAGCGTCCTATTCGTGAGCCGATTCGTCTATGCTGCCCATCGCCACAGGCTCATTCAGAATAAGAAACTGCTATGGACGAGCGCGGTTGTTCTTAGTGCAGTCTCCGGCTATGACGCAATTGGCACTACGCTAGTAGCGTTGGTCGCCGGGAAGCCGCCCATTTAGCCCGGAAATTCTGCGGGCTGTATGAAAGCTTTAGGGTGTTTGACGTTACCAACAGCCGCGTCGAAAAGCTAAACAAGAAAACGATGGCTCACCGTCCGGCCGCTTTGGAGCAACGCGGCTGGCAGGTTTGGGTCGGGGGACTAAACCGCTCGCGCGGCAGGCACTCCGGCCACGTCGTGGCGGCCTGTTGGGGTCGAGTTTCTGCGAAGTTGACGAGTGAGGCCACCCCGTGGCTAACGAGCCTGACGCCGAGTTCGAAGCCTGACACCGTTTGAAGGGTCCGGTTCATCGCAGCATCGATCCAGTCATTGTCGTTGGCGAATGCGCCACCGCCCAGCCTGGTGAGCAGAGCGACGTTCGTGCCATTCGAACGCGTGTTCAGCACTGCCGACCACATCGTGGCCTCGTAAGCGGCCTCCAAAACGAGCGTCGCAAAGGTCTTCCAGCGGCGTGGCGGGATCGGGCTGTAAGCCACAGGGAGTGCAGAGCAGAAAACGTGTGACGCCCTCGGCCTCGGCTCAACGGTCCCATCGGTCGCGTCGACATCCCACTGGACTCCTATGCGCAGCATCCCGCGCAACTCGTCGATCGAGTCCGGGCTCAGCGTGTGCAGGTGGCGTTCCATCAGGTGAAGCCCGGAGCTGGTGCAAAGCGCGCGACCAACTTCCTCAGCGCCACCTAGTTTGCAGAGGCCAACTCCGTCGTGGCATTGCGTGCTCTGGAGGCTGATGTGCGCCAAGGAGATAAAAATGCAGTTGCATCGCGAGTAAAAGAAGTCCTAATGCTCTTCGGACATCCTTTCCTTAGAGATGCAGGAAGATTGCTTGCTACTCTGGAGCCAACCGCTGGCCGGCGCTTCGGGACGGATGCTGGTGCGGCCGTTGCTTGGTGGGTTCTCGAGTTCAATGGGGAGCCGGCTACCTTGCGACCACAGCTATCTGAGGTTCGATAGCCGAGTCTAAAACTTAATCAAGTTTCCATCTCCTGTCCACACAGGCCATTTCCTGACTCGCGGGTGAAATTCAACGGTTTGCTAGCTCGATAGGGCGGGCTCGACGATTGGGTACTTATGGGCGATGCAGTACCGTCCGGTCGGTGCATTTCCATTGAATTGCTCGAAATAGTCTTGCCAGTAAAGCGCAGCGACCCAAATAGCTTCCGGACAAGAAGCGCGTGCCTCAAGCCCTGGAGTCAGATCGAAATTTGCTGCCGCGCAGACGGTTTCCAGCATGCATGCCGAAGGGAGGCCAAAATTTTCGTGGAGCGGATTAGGGGTGCGTGCTGCGCCCCACGCGAATGCCAGCCAGCGAAGGACGTGCTCCAACGCGTCAAGTGTCGATCTCGATCTCCGAAAGTCCTCGACGCGTTTCAGAATCTCTGCTTGTGGAACGGGTAGAGCGATCACTGCGATGTTTGGAAAACGCTTCGGGTCATCAAAGTCTGTCAACGGTTGTGCCACCACGCCATTAGTTCGGGTCGAGAACTGAGGGCCTTCTGGCTGAATCAGGGGAACATGTATGGCCTGGGCAGTCTCGACTGAGCCTTCCTTGAGTTCCACCAGTATCGAGTGCGACCAGTAAGAGGGCAGCATGTCGCCACGAAGATGTGATTGCGCCACTCGCAGACGGAAAGCCATTGAATCGCTGCCGCCTAGCAACACTACGTAAGTCCACTTCCCCGGGTCGCCCGCTTGCATTTGGGTCACAGCCCTTGCACCCCAGGCTGTGTTGGATTCCTTAGATTTGCGGGCGAGCGACGTGAATTGAGGGTTCCTATCAGATGAAGAGGAGCGAGCTTGTCTAAGCATGAAGTGAAGTCCTTAAATGGGTCGCAGTTGGTACGGCCCGGCTGTTCGAGACTTTGCTGTCGATTTATCTTGGTGAATGCCGAAGAAACTGACTTGAAAGTCGACGCCCGTCCCGGCGCGAGTGAATGAAATCACGGCTACATGATCACCACGCTGTTCGCACTCGCCAGCTAGTTTGAAGCGACGAGTCGATCCGAAGTATTTCGGAGGCTGCTCTGGATCGCTGTGACGAGGCCACGAGTCCTTCTTGCCAAAAATTCCCTTCACAACGTTGACCGATTCTTTGGCGGAGTCCAGGAATGGAACCCGAATCAGGCGTGAAGGCGAACAGATCACCTCATAGAGGCACTTGCGATTTCTGCGGAGTTGATCATCAGCACTCGCAATGCGTCCCCAATGGACATCTCCCGTCAGATAGACAACGGGTATACCGTCATCTGCCAAATCGGTTAAAGCCTTTTCAATTATTGAGAACTGGTCGTAGTTTCCCATTTCCGCGTCCACGTCACGCTTTTTACCGTTATCGACTGGAGGATCGATAAACAGCGCCTGTCCGGACGAAAGTAACCCTACCGCCGGGAGTCCGTCTGCCTTGTCTTGGCGGAGGTCGTTTACCCAAGTAGTCAAAGCTGCCGCTGCCATTGGATTCATCAGCGTCTTGAACTCATTGTCTCGAGTGCAACGCATGTCGAGAAAGAGCATCTTTAGCGGATCGACATCTAGGCGAATCGCACCTGCCTGCGTTGGGTTGGTAGCTAATTGGTAATCTTCATAAAGAGACTGCGCTGCTCTTTGCCACCTATCGCGGATGGTCTGATCCCAGGTGTTAGGCAGTTGCTTTTGCGGGAATGGGAAGTTGTTCCAGAATTCGTGATCGTCCGGTACGTTGACCACTGGCGCGCGTGTGAGAACTGGCTCCAAACCTGGGATTCGGAGTGACGAAGACGCCCAGTTTCTTAAGTACTTGTCACCCAGTACTTTTGATAATGCCGGTTCTTTCTCTGGTAAATCTTCTAACAGTGGCAGATCCAGATACACTTGGTCTCCAGCCATCACCGTGAGATGGGGCTTCAACTGGATTTGAGAGACGATCGTCCCGAGTAATCCACTCGTATCCTCTGGCTGGAAGTAGCAAGAACACAGCAATACATTGAAGCTCCCGCTCAGGGCTTGAGGTAGCTCCTTTGGCAATGTGCTGGTGGCGATCTCTCGATGCACATCCCCAGCCTGTACTTCGACTAAGTGCGGCAGCCCTGCTTCGGCAACGGAAAACCTGAAGATTCCGCGATGGTTTAGAGCTTTGCCGCTTGCGCCGACCTGCTGATCGCGAATAGGAGTCATCGCAGTCGCAACGAGCGGCTGAGCAGGCGTCCTGTCAATGACGAATTGCGGTGTCGGCGGGGCCTCGGTCCCGAACATGCCGACCCAAAGTTGAATCGTCTCGGATTCAACAGCCTGAGCGTAGACGCTGAGGATCATGGAAAGAATGCTCGGGCGTAGTTGATGGGCGAGTGATCTGCCAAATCGCGCAGCAGCACTGAACCAGTCCTCCCTGCATAGTGCGCAAAGTACTCTGCCCTTGCATGGTTTCGATCCTCAAGCTCATCTGCAGTGCTTGATTTGGTGCTTACCTCGCCGTGGCGATCGATGTAAGTGGTCGAGCCGACATGAACATACCAGGGCGTCTCTGGCGGAACCTGAGTCACCACGTCGCAACAGTTCACCAAGCGCGTTACTGCGACACCGTCCAGGGTTGATGCAAATTGGCTGTTGCCGACACGCGGTGACCCTATCGTCAATAGCAGCGTCGGCTTTCGAATCGACGCTACCAGCGTGGCGAGTGCTGCACCTAGACTGTGGCCGCACAAAATCAGTCGCGAGTGCTCTGGACATTTCTCTTCCAACCACCAATTCAACTGAGGTAACACTGCTCGAGCGGCAGATGCGAATCCTGCATGCACGCGTCCTGCGGATTCTGTCCAGGGAGCGGTATGGGCTTCAAGGACGGTGGCCAGATCAGCCAGCTCCTCAGGTTCTGTTCCGCGAAAAGCGATCAGCGCAGTTTTATCGGCAGCGCGATAAGCCCCAAACCCTTGGGACCCGGTCTTGGCGCTGTTAAAGGGTTTCAAATCGGCGAACTGGACTCTAGACAATGCATCGGAAAGCAACGCAAGTTCGATGGCGGAATCCTCGGCCTGCAAATACGCTAACCGAGACGACTCAATACTAAGTTGTGTGTCAGAATACTTAAATTCAGCGTCGAAGAGCGTCGGGCGCGTGCTTGGTGAATAAAGAGACTCGCGACTCGAGTCATATTCTACCGACGGCATATTAAACCTCCGTTACGGATTAAATCTGGGCTGATTATCCAGAGCACGCACTCGACAGGCACCGCGTCATGGTGTTTTTACAAGAAAGGGGACTTTGTGGTTTCTCTAGCTTTGCACCTTCGCCTAAGTCTAGGGTGCCATCCAATCGAGTCAGGTGCTAGCGGTATCGATATCTCTTGGCAGGCTGGGGCTATTGGATGAAGTCTGAGCTCGAGGCTCAGGCTGCCAAAACAATGCCAGATCGCGCTATTGCCAGTCAGTCTATTGACGCCTGCTTCATACCCGCAGCCGTACAGGTTGGCAGGAATGTACAGATGCGGTCTAAGCCTGCGCATCCCCCAAAGTAACTACGGGTGTGACGGTCTGGCGATGTTGGCAAGCGATTGATAGAGCCTCCGGGTAGATTCGGCCAAATCTCTCTGTTGCCTTAGCAGTCCATCCAGCACGGCGTCGAGTCCTGGATGCACCCCGCGCAACCCCGCCACCACCTGCGTCGCCCAATCGAAATAGCGTTGCTTGCGTTCCTCTGACCAGTCGTCCGGCGGCGATGCCAGGATGTCCCGCAGGTTGCAGATCTTGTCGGCCAGTTTCACCAGCTTGGCCTCGCGCGAAATCAGTTCAGCGTATTCGACCTGACGCTGCTTGCGAACCTCTTTGGCTAGCGACTTGTCGTCGGTCAGTTCAACGACGATGGACGTCACCTTCGCACCGAAGATCGACGCCAGTTCCTCAGCCGTCGTCTGCGTGTCCTCGATGGTGTCGTGCAGCACCGCAGCGCACAGCACGTTGAGGTCTTGCACACCACCTTCATTGGCCAGAACATTCGCTAATGCGATCGGATGGTTGATGTACGGCGATGCCTCAGCATCCTTGCGCCGCTGCGTCCGGTGCTTGTCCGCAGTAAATGCCACCGCCGCGATGAAGTCGCTGAGCGGTTTGGTTTCGGTACTCATGCGTTCCTTTCGTCATTCAGCACTGCAATTGCTTCTGTCACACAGGACACGGCGCCTCCGGTCAGATACAGGCCAAGCCTTGCTGACGCGAGCCGTCCAAGTTCGACGTCTCAGCAGTGACCGGCAGCAGATGCGAAGCTCCATACGCGAAGCAAGGCAACCTTCGACTTGAAGATTCGCTCCCATCGGCCAGCACGGCGCCGAAGGGCGTGCGCAGCAAGGCCCAGGAGAACTGCCGGACCTCCTGCGCGTGGACGGTGCGTGACTGGTCGAATCCCGCCTTGCTCGGATCAATCGACCATAGGGCGCGCTACCGTCGCACGGAACCCCAATTGGAGGGGCCCAGAGTGAGGTCATGCAGATCGATCCTTGCTGGTCAGGGATGGCTTGCGACGCATGGGCGTCCCGCACGCGCGTACATCACTCACACGGGTGCCCACGTCCGAGCGATCTGAAGGACCTCAGCCGCGCGCCATCACCCGCCGCAGCGACGCTTGTCGGCGATGTACCCGTGCGCCGTGCGGGGCATCGATCCTGCGCACTGCTCAGGCCGCCGATGACGGTCACGTCCGAGTGGCAGGCAGGGTGGGCAAGCGAAACTCATTCCCGAAACCCACACCTCGCTGCGGCACAGGCCGCCTCGAAGAGCTCGTTGACTCTGAATTGCTCTGCGAATGCTGCCGCGGTTTCGGGCTTCGGCTTGCGCTGTAAGCGTCGACTCTGATTTGATCTAGCTGTCGATCACCTACGGGGTGATGCCAACTGAGTGGGGCACCGTTAGGCGCTT
Organism: Burkholderiaceae bacterium; assembly: GCA_965229345.1. GTDB lineage: Bacteria > Pseudomonadota > Gammaproteobacteria > Burkholderiales > Burkholderiaceae_C > PBB1. Next base: position 3,094,108 of record OZ245872.1, on the reverse strand, counting down.
GAACCATGTCATTCAGTGGCTGGCTTAATGCCACAGCCCGCGCACGACTCAAACAGGCGTCGGCGCTAATAGCTATGGCCCGGTGTGACCTAATTGAGCGGCAGGCTAGCTTGCGTTTTTATTTGCAAAGTAACAAGTTTTGAGAATCAACCAAGTTAATTCTCCAGCAACTCGTACACGTGCTGATGATTTGATGGCAACAACAATTATGGAGATGTTTGATCGACCCAGAATGCAGAAAAATTTCTTGAGCCCTCTAAGTTTGAGCCAAGCACTAAAACTGCTCCGGTTTTTTTATTGCAAAGCAATCTTGGAGACTCTCCGCGAACGAATGGATCTTCCTCACAAGCTTTTTGGCTCCAAGAGTTCTTGACCACATAGTAGCACCTACCGAATGCCGCACGTGCACCAATTACCAAGACGGAATGCAGGGACTTATCTATCTTGGGGTCAATGGCCTTTTCCATTTCATATAAATTTCTCGACAATAGAATTCCGGGATCAATCTGTACTAAGACAGGATTTTTATATCTAACTTGATCGCGAATGTCCCAGGGAAGCGATGCCTGTTTTATTTTGATCTTGTCAAGAGAAACTCTATTTTCGCTCGAACAGGCGATTTTATTCAGTTGACGCAATGCCAAGTACGAATTGCTCGAAAGATTTTTGATCGCAAGCTTGGTGTATGGCGAACTTCGCTTAATGTTTGGGGCAATGAGTTGGCACTCATCGCATAAGGGGTTTAATGTTCTCCCCTCGGAAGCGGCTTTGTTAACGGCGCTTGAGAATTGCAAAAGAGTTTTAAAAAAATCATATTGTCTGTCGCTATCACGAGGGTCGGACGGAAAGTCCTGCTCTAAGCATAGGCCAATACTTGACATATAATCAGAAATTGGCTGGTATGCGCGGTTGTATTCCAATACAGATTCTTTATCCTCTGGGTCTCCTTTTAGCATCTGTTCAATGGATTCGAAACTCTTTTTTCTCACCTCAAAAGATTGCAACATAAGGTCCGCCGCAGAGCAGGCTGAGTTGGGTAGGCCTCGTGAAGAAAATGACTTCTGTTTGTTTGCGTGAAAACAAAAAAGGTCGGATAGGGCTTTCTGGTCGCAATTGCCTACGCTGCCTTGGTCTCTAATAAAAGACATGGGATTTTTTGGTTCAAAGCCCGGAAATTGGGTCTCGTCCATTCCCATTTGCACTGGGCAATCGAAGTCAGGCAAAGGCTCACTTTTCTGGCCTGCCGCGAGGCCCGTCGCTAGCCGATAGTGCAGTGTTGCGCCGTCGGCATCGCCGGTGACTTCGAGCAGGCGGGCCAAGTTGTGATTCGCGTTGCGATTGCCGGGATCGATGGCCAAACCTTTCTGAAACTGAGCCGCGGCTGCCTTGTACTCCTTGGCTTTCATCAACTCGATGGCTGCGTTGAACATGTCTTGAGCACGCTGTCGATCGGGCTCACTCAAACGCTGGCTGATGCCCATGGCTTTCGCAATGACGGCCTTGGTTTCTGCGACTCCCATGTCTGCTGCCGACGCGAAGCCCCAGTTCAGGCAAAGCATCAGCGACACAAAGCAAGCTGAGAGTCCACGTACCCAGCTTGCTTGGCAGCTCCTTCTCCCCTGTAGATGCTTCAGTGCTCGCTCCGAGTTTCCTGGGCGGTCAAACACTTGTCTTTGCACACGTTGAGAAGACTGCTCAAGTCGTGAGATGACAAGCGTTTGCAATGGGCTGATGCCGTGAAGACGGTTCACGATGAGTGCTCCTTCGAATGCTTTACGAAAACCTGGGCGCGAGCAGATTGAAAGTGAAGTCGCCAGGATCGTCAACGACCACCGACCGCCTCCACCGCAGCGGTGGCTGTGGAGAAGTGGCAGCTTTCCATTGACGCGCCCCTCGACAGGGGTGTCTGCGCCATGCCGCGATAGAAACATGGGGAGTGCTCTCTCAGCCTCCGCGGCACGAAGGTCTAGGGATTGGATAACGCTTCGATAGCTGCCGCATTCGATTGACCGCTTCCTACCGCTCCTCGATCATTGAGTACCCCGGATCCCGTGTGCGGGCCTAGATCGCTCGACGGGGCATGCCTTAGGGTTCAAACCAGGTGCCGTTCGAAATTTATCCGGATCAGCTTTGAATACCGCTACCTGTAGATATTTTCAATTCAAATATTTTGCGCAACGGAGTGAACTTTGAGAGTATTTGTATTTGTTTTGTTTTTTCTTGCTCACCCATTGACTTATGGCTTTGGCGATCTCTATCGAACCAATCTTCCAGATCAAGATTGCCCCGTGCAGATGGGCATGGATGAGGGCGAGTTCCCGGGATTTAAGAAAGAAGATCTGATGAGTTTCAGTAGGAATCAAGGAAATATACCTATGTGTCAGGCGCCCGCATTAGCGGATTTAATTTGTTTTCATGCCAACAGGCAAAAAGGATTTTCGTCAATGAATAAGGAAAACTCTGCCTGCTCGTCGATGGATGTTCTGTTGCAAGCTATAAGAATTAAACATGAATCCCCGTCGAGCGTGGACGAAATGCTTGAAACTGGTTCTGGATTTAAATCTGATGTTCCAATGCAGGAGCTATTAGATCACTTCGCAAAAATTGGGTTATGCATGGAAAACTCAATGCCATCGGAATTTGGCATGAAGTTTGGAATGGGAAACAGAGAGGTATATTCTCGTCTTGGCAAAATAATATATGATGCCGCGCAGGGTGTGCGGAATATCGATTTATCGGACCCAGTTTTTTCCAACTTTCCAGAAACAACAAAGAAATATTCTGTTGATATTGCCGAAAAGCGGCGCATCAAAAATTCGTTTGAGGCTATTGTCGAGCTTGACAATTTGGCGTGTGCAAGTGATAGGAAAAAATTCAAGCTGCAAAAAGTGGAAGTTAAGGAGGCAATTTCTCCGTCTAATATCCGAGATCAAATAAAAAACAAGAATCCTGTACTTTTGAATTTTGCCCCAGAACTAATAATGCCAAAAGAGCTAATCGAATCAAGACCTAAGGTTACAAAGGAGACGCATTTTGCTTTAATTGTCGGGGCAGAAATTGCCTATGGCCGATGCTATTACATAATCAAGAACTCTTGGGGCGACAATTGTTTCGAAGAGAAAGTATTTGAAGGGGCGCCCAAGTATAGGTGCAATAGAATAACTGGCGCAGTTTCTGTTTTGGGAAACAAGGTTGAGAGCTCTCGCGGATTTAACGCTCAGTGGATAAAGAAGAATTGATCTTTCTCCTTGATTTCAAATATTCACCATAGTGTTTCTGAGCCGCTTTTTGTCCTGTTGGATTTTCGGCGACTGACCTCCCCCATCGTCACGCGGTGAACCGCCCTGGGGCTCTCGGAAGCTGATGGGTTTAATTCAGGTCACTGCTGCGGTGCTCTGACTCGCGGGCTGCCGGTTGCGCTTGGCCTCGACCTCAGCAGGTGCGATGTGGCCGATCGAAGCGCGCCGCTGGTGCTGCCGATCTCAGCAATTGCTCGGTCAAGACTGACTCAAGGCCTGCCGCAGCCTCCTCCATCGAGAAACCTCCCAGCTGTCGTTGGGATAGCCCCCCAGATGCCGTTCCAGCAACTCGAGGACCGCCGTCTTCATGTCTGCATCCATCGCCGCGATCAGCGGCCGCTGCTGAACTTCCAAACGGGCTTCCGCCACACCCTGCGTGCGCGAGCTCACCCAGAACGCCAACAGCAGCCAGAACTGTTCGGGGCGCAGCCCCAGTAGCGTTGCTTCCTCCAAGGCCTGTTGCAGGTCTGGATGCAGCATTTCGCCTGAGCAGGTCGCCCCCAGACTCTCTATCGGTTCATCCCCTGCGAGGTGCCCTGCCACTAACAGCGCGATGAAGTGGAGTGTGGTCGGCGTTGACTTCTTGTGCTCCGCGGAACGCCGCCAAGGGGAGACGTACTCGTTGCTTCGATCGGCCGAGTCCAAAGCCGGGAAGTTTTCCGTATCAAAGCTGTCTTTGATTTCGCCGGTGAAATCCGGGAAGTCGAACGCCCTGGATTCACACGACAGCGCGAGTGGCACTGCGGAACCAAGCCCACTCCACCCCGCCGCAGCCATCGAGCTCACCCGGTGCAGTTCGGCCTGTTCTGCGGTCTTCTCGGGCTCGGTACGCTCGTGCACCAGGACGCAGTTGGTTTGCCGGGACATCAGTTGGTATTGCACGGCCAGTGCGAGCGCATCGGCGCCGCTGCACTGAACCATGCGCCGTGCCGCAGCGATCCTAGGCAGCCGATCACCAGGGCAGGGCGCTTCGGCCTCAACGCGCGCCAGTTCCACGGTCTGGCCCTGCGCGTCCTCGGCCAACAATCTGATCGCGTGGGGCTTCGTGGGACCACTGAACCCCGCCAGTGCAATCACCGTTTGCCCATCAAAAACAAACGATGAAGGCCCCGAAGTCCAGGCCGGCGTGCTGCCCCAGTCGACGCGAGCGTTCGTGAAGGCAAGCGGGCGCATGCGGAACAGCATGCGCTGTGCGGCCGCCTCCAGGGATTCGCCGGGCGTGGCGAACTCACAGGCACCGCCCGTGGCTTCGGCCAGCGCACGAAGCACCCCTTCGGCCGGTGACGAACCCACGCCAATGGCAAAGACGCGGTGCCCGCTGACCCGTGCCGAGGCGACCAGCTCCTCGGCCTGCCAGATCTGACCGTCGGTGATAAGCAGCACATCTGCGCTTCGGTGATCCGCGCCGCGGGGCACTTCGAAGACGGCTTGCAACGCCGCTGCCACCTCCGTGCCAGCCATATCCGCCTGCAGGTCGTCGATCAGCGGCTGCAGAGAACGCAGCGCCTGCGGCGTGACCAGCGACGGCGCGAAGAGGTGCTCCACCTCGGAACCGAAGCGACTCAGGCTCAGCCAGTCTTCGTCGCTCAGCCCGGCCACCACACCACGCAGGGCAGCGCGTGCAGAAGCGATGCTGTCGCCGGCCATCGAACCCGAGCAATCGACCAGCAGCTTGAGCGAAATCTGCTTGCGCAGTGTGAGGGTCGCCGGCTGGAATGCGGCCATCATCACCCGCGGGGCAAACGGATTGAAGGCGTCATCTGCCCGGATCAGCAAGGACGGACGCGGTTCACGGGGCGTCACGATCACCACCACATCGCGATCCAGCCGGGCGTCTGTGGTGAATGCCAGGCTGGTCGAGCCGTCCTGAGATCGGTGGGTCTCGAACCGATGCGTCGGGCACTCCGGGATGGCACCGGCCAGGGCCTCACCGATCGTGAGCGTCAGTGCCAGCGGGTACTCGGGTGCGAGACTCGCCAGCGGCACTTGCTGCAGTTGCAGTCCCGCTTGTTCGGGATCGCCGTAGCGCGGAGCGATCGTGGTCGGAATCGACACGCGCAGGCGGCCCTGATCGAAGCTGATCAACTGGGCGATGCGGACCTCCAGGATGACTTCATCACCGGGCTTCAGGTTGCCGATGTTGGCGGTGTGCAGTCCACTGGCATGCGCTTCCAGCATCACCGGGGCATCGCCTGCTTCCAGCGATTTCTCGTACTGCTGCTCGGCAGCACGCTTGGCAACGATCACGCCCTCCTGGCGCGTGCCATTGAGCTCCGATGCGAAGCCCAGCAGCACGGACATCGACGGCAGCGGGAAGCTGTAGACCACCTCGAGGACCCGGTCGCTGGTGTTGCGGTAGGTCTGGCGCAGCGTGAGCTCGAACAGCACCGCATCGAGCTGGCCGTAGGCCTGCACGCCGGTCAGAACGGGGGTGGGGGCATCGCTGTCCTTGCTGGACAGGGCACAGTGAAGGCGTTCGTCACTCATCGTCGTTCTCCCGGCTGGTGTTCGAGGGACTGGGATACGGGGGAGCTGTGACCAGGCGTGTCCGCATCCACACCGGAACTGCGCACCTGTCGGTAAAGCGCCGTGATGCCGCGCACGAGCTGGCGCACCTGCTCAGGGGTCAGGCCCGCACGGCCGGGCTCAAGCTGAACCTCCAGCCCGTCTGCGACCGTGACGCGGCTCCACACCTCGACCGAGCCGGGTGGGGCGCGGCGGGGTGCGGGGTCATCAGGCGCACCAGCGATCAGCTCGCGGATGCGGTCCAGGCTCAGGCCGGCATCGGTCCAGCGGCGGATCAGCAGCAGCTGCTCAAGGTGTCGCCGCAGGTAATGGGCACCGCGCTTCTCGCCCGCGGGTCGGTCGACCAGGCCTTCAGCGATGTAGTAGCGCACCGTGCGCGGCGTGACACCGGCGAGCGTGGCCAACGCATCGATGGAGAAGCGCTCCGGTTGGGCGGCTTCGTCTGCTGGGGTGGTTGGCGTCGGCATGCCTCGAAGTATGAGACACTTATAAACGACAGTCAACAGTCACATAAAAGAAGATTGCCCGACCGTGCGTCGCCAGCTTCAGGGTAACTGTGTCAATCCCGCCGCGCCATGGATCGGGCGGCAGCCATTCGGCTTCGACCAACTCAGGATCTCCCGCCAAAAATCTCAGCCCCTGACGATGTGAGGCACGTCATGTAGCCGCCATGTAGCGGCCGGTACATGCAAGGCGCCCCTCAGAAACGACAAATCCGGGACAGCGGCCGGATTTGATGGGTAGTGCTACAGCGCTTGTCAGCGGGTATTTCCAATTGATGTCTTGCAGACTGGCTCTGATCTGTGATTTATCTTCCTCGCTGATAACCTGGCTGTTGACGAAGCTCCAGAAATCCCAAACTGCCTGCATGTGTTCCGAAAGCTTGGCGTGGCGCTCGTCTCGAAGACGGGCGGACTCTCGATGGTCATTGGACCTGATAAGTTGCAGCGCCTCCGACTTGAGTTCGTTGTATTGAATGTCGGACATGTCGGCAAAGAAGCGAATGGCGCCGACAGCGGCACCGAAGGCGCGCATGCGCTCGACCTGCGCACGAAAGATGGCCTCCGTTTTCAGCAGACGTGCCGCATCGGTAGCAGAGAGCCTGGCACTGTTAAACGGAGCACCCTCCGGGAAACCGTACGTTGCACGCCATCCCAAATGCTGAAGATGTTCCGGCGTGCTCATCAGCTTGTAGGCTTCTTTCACACGCCTCGTGCCAGCTTCAATCTGGAGCGCGAGGTCAACTGAGCACTGGGTGGGGCTTAGATTGTCTGGGTGGTCTGGCGCGTGTGAGCGTGTCAGCGCATTTCCCAGTGCGCTCAAGTAAGCGTATGGCCAGGACTCAGGCGTCCCTTCAGGAGGCACCTTGGCGCCGTCGCGAATGGCTGCTGCCGCAACAATCAGGTTCACCATGACATCGGCGTCTCGCGCCCTCCGCGATTCGGCAAGGGCGTAAAGCCTTTGAACCTGGTTCTGACGCCAAAGGCGGTCGGACTCTGCCCGCTCGTCCTTGGTCAAGTAATCGAAACCGAGAAAAACGCCTGACCTGGATTCAGGATGACGCTCCTCTATCGACTGAATCTGGTGCCTGTTGGCCCCGATGCGCCGTTGCGTCTCGCGCCACTGGTTTGATGCAGTTAGCGAGCGAATTTTCAGGACGCGCCAATACGCACACTGGGCTACTGGCAATTCGTTGATGTCCGCTCCGCGGGCCGCGACGCAAAGGACAGCAAGCGCCAGGAACAAGAGGCCGGACGATGCCTTCACACTGAGCCTCCATAGGTCTTCTGGTTTTGAGTCTAAGAGCAGACTTCGGCGCCGTGCATGCTTCTTTGTTCTCGGCTGTAGCGCACCGACGCAAAGCCGCCGTTCCGATCAAGCGACACCTTGGCCGCAAATACAGAATGGTCCGCCGGATCTCGGCTGTCAGTCGACTGGCGTGGGTTCCAGGCGCCGCGCTGGCAAGATGGGCGGCAACCAAGAATCAAGGGGACGCCGGGATGAATCTGTCCGAGTTGCAGGCTGAATTGCGCCACTTCGCTGCCGAGCGTGACTGGCAGCCGTTTCACACGCCGAAGAATCTGACGACGGCCTTGATGGTCGAAGCTGCAGAACTGTCAGAGATATTCCAGTGGATGACTCCTGAGGAGTCACGCCTTGCCCACCAGGACCCAGCGACGAAGCAGGCCATCGCCGACGAGGTCGCGGATGTGCTGCTCTATGTGCTGCAGGTGGCAGACCACAGCGAGATCAACGTCGACCAGGCGGTCAGGGACAAGCTGGCGCGCAATGCCTTGAAGTACCCGGCCAAGCGCCAGATGGCCCGGGTCTCGCCGCCCCGTGCTCCGGTCCCCAGCACCCATGTCCTGATCGACTATGAGAACGTGCAGCCTAGCGAGGATGAGCTGCGGCAGACGGTGCCGGATGCTGGCCAGGTGTGGGTTTTTCACGGGCCACAGCAGCGCCAGGTCGAGCAGCGCTTCGCGTCCTTTGGTGCCGGCGTGACGGCGGTGCCAATCAGCAAGACCGGGAAGAACGCGCTCGACTTCCACTTGTCTTTCTACGTGGGCTACATCGCCTCGCGGAACCCGGCATCGAAGATGGTGGTGGTGGCCAACGACAAGGGCTATGAGCCGATGCTGGAGCATGCGCGAGGGATGGGGTTCGCGGTGCGGCGCCAGTCACACGGCCCGAACAAGCCGGCTGCGAAAAAAGCTGCCGCGAAGAAGGTAGTCGCCCAGAAGGCGCCAGCCCCGAAGGCTGCGGCCGCCAAGAAGCCAGCGGCCAAGCAGGTGCCGGCCACGAAGGTAGCAGCCAAGAAAGTCTCGCCCGCTCCCGCGGTGAAGAAGGCACCGACGGCCAAGGCGGCTCCGGCGAAGCAGGCAGCGCCAGCAAAGACGGTGGTTGCGAAGCCAGCCAGCCCGACCGCTGCCAAGGTCGCAGGCGGATCAGCCCCCCGTGTTGCAACCAAATCCGCTCCGACGCTCTTGCCGCTGCAACTTGCTCGCCCATCGACGGTGTCAGCAGATGAGATCAAGAAGATTACCGAGAGCCTTCGCAAGATGGGAGGCAATCGACCGGCGAAGCCGGCGGCATTGCGGCGCCTGCTCAAATCACTCTTGGTGGCGGAGACCGGGGACGCTTCGATCGAGGCGGCGTTCGGCAAACTGGTCACGTCGGGCGTCGTGGCGATTGCCACGGACAGCGAGGTGAGGTACCCGACATTCGATCTGCAGCAAGGCGGTGCGTCCGCCACCCTATAGGAAGTGAGGGTGTGGACGATCGAGCAGCGTCTAACTGGAGCGAGCCGGCGAGGGGGCTTCACTCCGAATCAAGTCGGGTAGACCGAGTGAGATATTCCGTGGTGATCGCAACCACTGGTGATGGTCGCCACCGCCACGGACCGTCTTCGCTGACATGAAGATTTCTCGTGAAGACCTCTATCGCCGCGTCTGGGAGACGCCCCTGACCAAGCTGGCCAAGGAGTTCGACATCTCGGACGTCGGCCTGGCCAAGGCCTGCCGAAAACACAACATCCCGACGCCCCCGGTCGGTCACTGGGCGAAGGTCGCCCATGGCAAGCCTGTCACGAAGCCGGCCCTGCCCAAGTCGGACCCGTCCGAGGTGGTCCTCAACCCCACCGATCACCGCGTTGATCCGCTGCAGGACAAGGACGCAGGACCAGCGATCCCGACACCCGCCGTGACCCTGCGCCGTGACATCGCCGAACTGGCGGGGACAGCCACGGCCACCCACTCCGTGCTCAGCAACGCCAAGCCGGACAAGTACGGGTTTGTTCGATCCGGCTCATCGCAGGCGTTCGCTTGCGTACTGAGCACCTCCACCATCAACAGAGCGGGCTTGGTGCTCGATGCGATCGAGCGGAGCCTGCCCGAAGCCGGGATCAAACTGATCCGCGACCGCGACGCCAAATGCATCGCCGTGGAGGCCGAAGGTGAGCGGATGACGTTCTCACTCGTCGAGGGCTACACGCGCACCGAGCACGTCACCGTGGACCCGAAGTACCGCTGGGAGAACAAGGACTACAGCTATGCCTTCAACGGTTCGTTGAAGCTCAGCTTGGCTGCCGAGTTCTATGGAAGACGAACATGGTCCGACGGTGTCCGTGCCCGACTGGAAGACAAGATCGGCGCCTTCGTCGTCGGCATCGTCGAAGCAGCGCGGCGTACCCGCGCCCAGCGAGACGCCCGAGAGGAACAGCGACGCCAGTGGGAGGAACAGGCCCGCCTGTCGCGGATTGCGGCAGAGAAGGCGCGCAGGCTGAAGGAATTCAAGGACAACTTCGTCACCGAGGCAGCCGCCTGGCAGCAGTACCTGGAGGCCCGTGCCTACCTGGACCATCTCAAGCGCCACGTGCCGGAATCTCCTGAAGCCCTGCCGGCTGTGAGCGCGGCGTGGTTGGCTCAAGCCGAGATGTCGGTCGAGCAGTTGGACCCAGGGGCCCAACGTATTCAACGACTGCTGAATGGCTACGAGTCGTCGGAATGGAGGGCGCCATTCGGTGACCCCATCGTTTCGCGCTACCCGGGGTTTGGCTGATCGGTCCAGTCCATGCCTAGAGGCCGCCAGCCTGCGGCTTAGGCGATTGTTGGCTTAGATGAGGTGGTCTGCGTTTGCCGGCGCATGCCCGTGTGCGTGAGCGAGAGTGGGCGGCTTCCGCGGCGTCAAGCAGCGCTACTTTTAGGGCACCAAAGCCCGCGAACAACGCACACCCGCTTGCTGAGCCTTGGAAACGTTGAGCAGAAGACTGCCACCAGCGCCGGCAAATAGATGGGCCCAGGCGCTGGAGGCGCCGGAGACCGCAGCCTGGGTTGAACTCCAGTAGATACCTTGCAGGTTCAGGCCACTAAAGTCGACGAGGTTGGATTGCATGTTTTGTAGCGCGGGACTACCAGCATTGCCACAAGAAGTCGCCGAGCCATACCCCATTTCACACTGCGCAGGCAAATACCAATCTGAATAACCATTGATGGTTTGCCTGCACAACCCGGCGGCATAGTAGCTGGCATTCGTCGGCCCTGTGGATGCGGTAAAGGGGCCGGCATTTCCCGACGCCGCGGTGTTATTCGTGCTGAATTGGTTGTAGAGCGCCACGATGTTGTTCGTATTGCATGAGCCGTCAAAGGCTCCATCACACGAAGCGAAAGACGCAGCGCTGAACGGATTCGGATTGGTGTATGTCGACGCAAACCCGGCGCTGAACGACGCGTAGGCAGGAGAGCCGCTGGAACGGGTGGATGCTTCATCGACTCCAGGAATGGCGTCGTAGCTGCTGTCACTTAAGCCTGTACCGCCTGATCCATTCGACGACCAGACGATCCCGTTGGGGTAGGCGGCTGCCTGGTCCGCCGTGGCGGCTACTTTTCCGCCAACACTCGCGTTGGTCGGCGTGGTGTCATCGAACGCATACACATAGCCGCCCTGGTAGATACAGCCATAACTCAACACCACGGCGTTGCTGGAAACGGTGTTGGTGTTGTCGCCGGCAACCTGGATGGTTCCGGGCAGGGGCGCGGTTCCGGCCGAGCAGGGGTTGGTGCCGTCGGACGATGCCGTCGCCCCGGGTGTGATGGTGATGGTGCAGCTGCTGCTAGCAGTCAGCGTGCTACCGCAGGTGCTGGAGCTGGTCGTGCCGGAGGGCCAGGTCGGCGAAGACACTGCCACGTTGATCGCGGTATCGCTACCTGTATTGGTCACGGTGATCTGGCGGGCTGCTCCGGATGAGGGTATCCCGCTGATGCCGAATTCCGTCAGCCCCGTCACGCTCAGGGCGATGTTGCTGGCACTGATGGCCAGCGTCGTCGAGTTGTTGCTGCAGGTCAGGCCGACGTTCGTGATGTTCGCGCCGCCCATCGTGCCGCTGCCGTTGGTGACCACGCAGGTCTGCGTGGCAGGCTGGGTCAGTACGGTTGCGTTGTAGGTGGCGCCCTGGGCTACCGGAGTCGAAAACGTGAAGCTGCCGTTGCTGGTAAGAGTGAGGTTGTCCGCACCGTTGTTCTGCAGCACCACGGTGCCTGAGAGGCCCGACACCGTTCCGCCCACCGTCACCGTCACCGTAGACGAGCTGGAGGAGCCACCACAACCGGTGGTCAATATCATCCATGCACCGATAAGCGCGGCGGCGGCAAGATTCTTGGCAGTCATTCAGTATTCATCTTCGTTTATCGATCGGGATTGATCGTGCGGAGATTGTCTCTGAGTGTTGGTTTGCAGTCCGAAGTTGCGTCGGGTCCGCGGCGCTGACGGGAAGTGTTCGATTTCTTGTTTGAGGCAGATTGTTGAGTTTGTCATTGCTTGATGTTTGAACAGAGGCCACTGCTCGAACACCCTCAGACCGGCCAATTGCGCCTGTTGGCAATTGAGTCGCAACTCGATCCACCCGCGCGGCCCGTGACCGATTCCTCGGATGGTCAGGAGGCGCAAGTGGTTTGGTCTTATTGGCTGGGAGTGTGAGATCGCGAGCGGCCGCTTCGTAGAAGTGAAGCGAGAAAAGCGATGGCTCGCGGTCCGTCCGCTTTGGCAGTATCCCGGCTGGTCGTGTGCCAGCCATGGTGTAAGTCCACAGCCCCGGGGAGAGCATCGATGCGCCGGTAACCTGACCTGGCTGCAGCTTGAACGACCGACATACATATAAAAATGCATATACTGAGTCCGTGCGCTACAGCTTCGATCCCGCCAAGCAAGCGAGCAACCTGAAGAAGCACTGCCTCAACCTGGCAGACGCCCCCAAGGTGATCGACTCGGGCCAGACGGTGACCTTCGAGGAGCGCCGCTTTGCCTACGGTGAGGCGCGATTCGTGACGCTGGGCCCGCTGGGCGACACCCTGGTCGTCGTCGTCATCGCGGAAACGTAGGCCCACATCCGCATCATCTCGATGCGCAAGGCAGACCGGCATGAGCAAGCCATCTACCGTGAAAACCTCACCTGAAGCGCGCGAGGATGCGCCCCTGCGTAAGGCCGACATTGCCGCCGGCAAGTTGGTGCTGCGCAAGCGTGGCCCGGTCGGCGCCGTACTGCCCAACAAGCAGCGCGTGAACATCTTTCTCGATGGCGCGGTGGTCGAGCACTTCAAGGCTAAGGCCGGCGACCGCGGGTATCAGACACTGATCAATGAGGCTCTGAAGCAGGCCATTCAGGCGGAGAGCCTGGAGGGTGTCGTGCGCAAGACGATCCGCGAGGAGCTGCGGCGCGCCTGAGTTTGTACCGGCGCCTCTGCGGTTCAGGGGCATTTAGACGGCCGGCCCCGGTGTCGCGAGCAACTGGTCGGACTTGGCATTTCCCTGTAACGCCCGTACAAATTCCCTGTTCGGCCCGATTTGATTCCCTGTTCCGATTGCAGTTGAAGATTACTGGTTCGGCCTGCAAGCCCCGCCGAGACTCACTCCAGGCGAGGTGTCGATGCCCGCAGTTGGCAGAAAACGTTTCAAATTCCCTGTAGATTTCCCTGATACTGGGAATTCGACGGTGAGAGCGGTTCGCTGGAGACTCAGCCCACCGCCAGACCACCAATAAACACGGGCCTTCGCGGCCCGTTTTTATTTCTACCCCCATCGCTACCCCCATTGCTAATCCGAGCGCTCCCGCATGTCGAGCATCGATCCAGCAGTCCGTGCAAAGCTGATCGCCGCTTTGGAAGTGAGCGATTCAGAGCAGCGGGGAGCGCGTGCCGATCGCATTATCTGGATGGGGGCGCACAACCATAGGCCCTCCACGATCTTAGGAAGCCCCGAGACGTTGGGCGCTCTTCAGGAGGCCGCGGACGCGTACCGTGAAGGGCACTTCATCAGCGTGATCTTGCTGGCCCTTGCGGTCATCGAGCACGAATTGGTTGATGCTTTGGTCGACAGATCGCTGGCGACATATGGCGTGAAGGCGAAAGAGGCCACAGACCTCGCCAGGCAGCATCACATCCTAGACGGGGCATTGCTGGATCGGGTCGACAAGCTGCGACTTGTGCGAAATCCGTTCGTTCATCGCAAGGCGCCCGACAACCCGCATACCTACGGGAACAGATATATCGCGCGGAAGATGCATCCGAAGAAGTTGCTTGAAGAGGACGCGCAGGAGGCGTTCCAAGTGATGTACGCCGTCTTCCGAGCATTGCTAAGACCAATCTGATCGGGGTGGCCGCGTGACCGCGTCAACGAAGCACCGTCACCGGCTGCAGCCACACCTCCGCGGCCTCGTGTGCGGGCATCGCGCGCAGCCGTTCGTCACGCCACAGATCGAGCGCCAGGTCGTCGAGTCGTTGCGGGTCGATAGTGGGCCATTGCTGCTGCAATCGCTCGGACATTGCGCGCAGCCAGTCGCGCGCTAACGTGTGGGTCGTTTCCATGTTGATACTGTACGCATATACAGTACACGACGCAATGCAGAATGCCCGCCGCCCCTGTTGGCACTGTCGCTGGTTCGATGGATTAGCCGCGCCGGCAAAACTGTGCGCAAACGCGAGGCGACCGCATTCGACCACTCAGCCAGAGAACGGCTGTTGCCTCTGGGAAAGGGAGCCAGGCGCGGACGATGAACCCGAGTGGGTGCCACCGCCGCCCGTGTCCTATCCGGTGACGATCCCAGCGATTCGAGGGCCGCGGCGGACGCGGCTTTGATGGCTACGCTGCCCCCGTGGCCCCTGTGCTTGGCCGTTTCGTTGCGATACTTCGTCGCAAGGCAGACGGGAGACTAGAGCGTGGCACTTCGCTTCCGAAAATCCATAAAGCTGGCGCCCGGCATCCGATGGAACATCAGTGGGTCCGGATCGAGTTGGTCTCTTGGGCCCAGAGGCGCGTCCATCGGAGTCGGCAAGCGCGGCACTTTCCTGAACACTGGCATTCCTGGAACGGGCTTGTCGTCCCGCAGCAGGGTTTCGGCGCCATCGAGTAAGTCTCCCCGGTCGGCCCCCGGCACTACCACTTACTCGATGACTTGCGGAATCCGCGACGACGGCACCTTGTACTTTGAAGATGCCTCCGGGTCGCCGATGTCGGACCACCTCGTGGAAGTCGCAAAGAAGCAAAACAAGGAGGCGATCCTTGGACTCATCCAGCGAAAGTGCGACGAGATAAACGAGCAAGTCGAAGCGCTCGGGCGCATGCACCACGACACGTCAGACGCGCGGGTCAAACCACGTTTCGTGTCGCCGGCATATGCCGAGCCAGAACCCTCGATGCCCAAGCCGCAGGCGCTGGGCTTCTTGGACAAAATTTCCAAGAGTCGCCGAGAGCGGGTGGAGGCGGCGAACCGTGCCGCCGATGCGCTGTATCGCGAGGCCATGTCCGATTGGCGCAAGGACAAAGCCGAGTTCGAGAAGCAACGGGCGAGGCGCCAGGAGGTGGTCGAAAAACTCATCTATGAAGACCTCGGAGCGATGGAAGGCTTCTTAGAGGACAACCTCCAGGACATCACTTGGCCGCGGGAGACGGATGTTGCCTTTGAGATTCGGGACGGCGGCGCTAGCGTGATGCTAGACGTGGACCTGCCCGAGGTTGAAGACATGCCAACGAAGCTCGCTGCCATGCCTGGGCGAGGTTTGAAGCTGTCCGTCAAGGAGATGACTGCTACCAAGGTGCAACAACTCTATGCCGAGCACGTGCACGGCATCTTGTTTCGCCTCGTTGGCGAAGTCTTTGCGGCGCTGCCCACTGTGCAAACGGTGGTGGCATCGGGCTACTCACAGCGACGCGACCCGGCCACAGCGCAAATGCGGGATGACTACCTGCTGTCTGTGCGCGTGCAACGGTCCGAATGGGAGGTCAACGACTTTGCCCATCTCACTGCAATCGACGTGGTGTCCAGTCTTGCGCGATATGACTTGCGGCGTGACATGTTGAAGTCGGGGATGCTCAAGGCGATAACACCCCACACTGCCTAGCAAACGCGCCGGGCTTTGATTCCTTGCCGGCCTTCAGCGCCGCGAGAAGCGCGCACCGTACGCTAACGACCGCTTCGTTCTGCACCACATCGCCAGCGGTCGGTGTGATCGCCTTGACCGCACCAGCCAGCGTGTCTACCGCTGCCGGTAGCGGGGTCGCTTCGTCTATATCGACGGTGACCACACAGCTACTCAAGGCCCGACCCGCCGTGACGCTTCGCCTGTCGATTCGAGCACGCCCGTGAGCGTCTTAGCTTCGCTCGCGCTGGCGGTTGAAATCGCCGCTACGTAGCCGCGGGTTAGCTGCCTAAGGCCACTCGCCGTCAGCGGCCCTCTTGAACTCGTGGCTTGCGAGTACCTGTGGTCCAAGTCGGTATAGCGGCAGGAGCATCTACGATCTTCAGCGGGACCGCGCCCACCGGAAGCGCCTTCTCAATCGCCAGTTCACCTGAGCTCTGTCTAAGATGCTCCTGTAGCTTGGTGAAGTCTCCGCACCAGGTGTGCTCCGCAGCCAAGTTCGATTCCGAAGGCAGGTCGGCCAAGAACGCTACCGCTCGGACTTGCAGGCGCTGTGCGTTAGGTGCGCTGGCAATCTCGACCCCGTGCATGTCGGCATCCGACTTCTTGAGAACAACTCGGCCGGCCTCAACCCACGAAGTAGCCATGCCCTCATTAACCTGGTAGCCGAGCGCCTTCAATCCAGCGAGGATCACTTCACGCCGGGCAGCAGCAGCTTGTCTCGCCCGAGCCCTGTCGAGCGCTTCTGAAGCCTCCGCGAGGCCGCGCTTGAGCGCTTCCTCCGCTTGGGTCCCAATAGCGGTTCGAAGTACATCGCTCGTGTCTGATAAGTCTGCAGAAGTGCCGAGAGAGCTAACTTCCTGCAGCATTGACTGAGCTGCATCCGTGAGTTCAGCTACGCGCTTGAGCGTGTCGACGGCAGCTGACACGTCGATGACAAGCGCGTCCAGCTTCATGTTGCGGACTGCGCCCTCGGATTCGTGTTCCAGTTGTTCTAGGCGAACGATGAAGGCCTTGGTTGCATCTGCCGTCTGGAGCACTTCAATCTGGGACAGCCGAAGCTGCAGCTCTGAGATTCGCTTGTCTTGCTCGGTCGGTGCCCGCCAGCCAATAGCCGGGTCGTTCTCACTGTGGGCGCCTTGAAGCGACTTGGCCAAGGCTTTCTGCGCCTCAGATAGCTGCGCGTTGGAAGTTGCAGGCGTAAGTGCCATCAAGGCTTTAGCCAAGACTTCTCCAGCCGCGTCTGACGCTGCAGACTGAACCGCAACCTCACCGAGTCGGGTTGACAGCTCAGCATGTGCGGCTGGCGCCCGCCGTTCCAACTCCTTTAAAAGAGTTGTCGCGGCGAGACGCTGCTGGCTAAGTTTCCGCCGCGCTACCGCCGCGGCAGAAACCGCGCGCTCCAAGACTTCGCTACGCTTAGCTCTAATGAAGGCGATTTCCTGCAGAGCCTGCCGTTCTACCTGGTCGAATGCGTCCTGACGCATCAGTTCCAGCATGGCATCGCGTCTTGCAGAGAACGCAGCAAGCTCGACTCCCTCTGCGTCGCCCAAGCGGGTGGAATCGGCCTTGAGCCCTCGCACGGCGACGTCAAGCTGGGCAAGCAGCCGGTCGCAGGACGCAATCCTTTCCTCTCGAGTGATGACCCTGACGACTTTCGGGCCGCTCATGCAGCCGCCTGGCGTTGAAGTGTTGACGCAATGGCTTCGCTCAAGCGTTGGCGCTCCTCGTCGGGCGTGTGATACCAAGCATGCGAGGACACACGGTGAATCTTCGGCACGGCGCGCTTGAGGACACTTGGTCGCCAAACCTCCCGGGCCCGCGCACTCGCCAGGAGTTCATGGCGAGGCGCGTCGCACTCTATGCCGATGGCAAAGAGTCCAGTCTTTTCATCCTCGATAGCGAAGTCCAGGCCGAAGGCGTCGTTCTCCGGAGACTTCATCACGTCCCAGCCCAATGAACTTACAAAGTCAGCCACCGACTGACTAAAGCCGTCCTCTGCCAGCTGGGACTGCTGAGCACCCCGTCCATCGCGACGAACGGTCATTCGGCGCAGCAGCGCGCGTGAGTTTGCAAACTCGGCGCTGGAAACCGTGCGAGCGTACTCAAGGTAGCCCTGGAGAAAATCTCGTGGAGTAGACGGTGGTCGGTGGGTACTAAGCACGTCCGAAACCTCAGCGATGGGCATTGAAGTTATGAGGACAATTTTCTGACGCGCTCGGGTCACGGCGACGTTGAGTCGGCGCTCGCCACCCTTTTGGCCCAGCACGCCAAAGCCTCTACGGAAGGTGCCTTGGCTATTCCTGCCGAAGGTCGTGGAGAAAATGATGATGTCACGCTCGTCCCCTTGAACGTTCTCGACGTTCTTGACGAAGACGCCCATGTCCTCGCCACCTTCGACTCGTTCGCTCTCCTGGCGGTAAGCCTCTCTAAATTCAGCGTCTCGCTCAGCGCGCTGCTCAATCCGGTCTTCCACCAGATCAGCTTGCTTTCGGTTGAAGGTCACTACCCCAACCGACGGCCGCTGCGTCGGCGGCAACTTCCACATCTCAGCGAGGACTTCGACGACGCGGTCCGCCTCACCAGGATTGGTCTGTTCTACGTAGGTGCAGTTCAACTGAATCAACTCGATGGGGCGGACCTGACGTACTGTTGCTTCAGGATGTCTAACAGGCACGCTCAGGTTGTTGCCGTAGAAGGATGCGTTGGAATAGCCGATGAGCTCCCGGTAGGCTGACCGGTAGTGAATCTGCAGCGTCGCGTTCGGTAGGTTGGTGCGGGACAGCTGAAGCAAATCAGGGCAGTCCTTGATTTCGCGGCGGTTCCACGTTTCCTCAAACGCATCACGTTCTTCCTCCGACGCATCCTCGTCGGGCATCTCGCCATCGAAGGCCTCTGCTTCGTCACTCTCGACCTTGCTTGAGAAGAAGGACGTTGGCGGCATCTGCTTCTCATCGCCGCTCACGATGCTGATCGCGCCGCGGAACAGCGTTGGTAAAGCATGTTCGACCGGCATCTGGGACGCCTCGTCATAGATGACGGAGTCGAACAAGGCGCTCTTCAGGGGGAGGACTCGACTTGCAACGTCAGGGTTCATCAGCCATATAGGCCGAAGCTCCATCAGCCCGAGCGGTACGCCCAGTTCAATGAACTCGCGCAGTCGGCGTGCTCGCTGGCCAGTTAGTCTTGTGATGTCCTCCCAGTCAGAGGTGCGCCGGATCGCGGATAGGTCAAAGTTGTCCTTGAGCAGTTGTCGATTCAACATCCGCATCTCTAGGTCAAGGTCTGCAAGGCTCGCTACCTTGGTGGAAATTTCTGCATGTTCCAAATGCAGATCCGGCTCAGCCTGTTCCATACGGCGCTTCCACCCGAGATGCGCCTCCCTCTTAATGAGGCGACGGACTTCCTGTTCCAGCACTCCAGTGTCAAGCTGCTGCAGCTGAGCTTCCTTGGTTCGAAGGAGCACAAACGTGTCCACTGCCTCCTTGGAAAGTCGCTCTGCCCGTCCTCGGAAGTGTTGGTACGGTGCCAGTGTCGGCATTGCTTGGATGATGGGCTCTAGTCGACTCTGATTGGGCCCGTTGCGCGCAATGGCTTGCCCGCACGCGCTGACCCAGTCGTTCGTCATCCAGGTCGACAGGGCGCCCAGAGCATGCGCGCTCGAGGTCCGCACCTCGTAGCGAGCGAATGCGTCGTCGAAGGTGGCAAACGTCCTCACCATCGCATCGCGCGATCCTTCAAGAGCGGCCGAGTCCAGCTTGACGGACCAAGGTGCCGAGGCAAGGCGAGAGGCGAGCTCGGATATGGCGGTGACGACCCCCAACGAGTCTTTTGCATCTGAGGGCAGCGTAGGCCCAGCATCAGGCGCCACAGCCGGCAGGTGGAGCTCTCTGTGCGCATCGCTAAGCGCAAGGCGTAAAGGACGGAGCTGCTGCTCAAGTCGGGCGGCCTGAACAAGTGCCCGAATCCGGGCGTCGGTTTCCGCTTCCCCGTGTCGTTTCAAGTAACGCAGCAGGGCGCTCTTACGCAGCCGCTTGCCGATGTTCAGCGCATGCCACCACGGAGCTGGAGTTGTTGCTTCAACGCCATAGGCGATGTACGCGGCCAACGTGTCCTGCGGTACGTTGACCAGGAGTGGTGAAAGCCGCAGATCGTGCTGAATGTGAGGGCAGTCGGTCAGCTTCGTCTGGATCGCTTGAAGCTCTGAGATCAGGGCTTGGCCGCGCGAGCCTCCCGTAGGCCGGAACATCGGCAGCCATCTGGCCAGTAAAGACCGCTGCACTTCACCCAGATCCAGGAACTGCTGGCCATAGGCTGCGATCCACATCCTGTGTGGCGCCGGATCGTCGACTTCGAAGGCGCAAGGGCGGGCCAGGAGAACCTCAGTGCGCAGGTTTTCAGCTTGAACAAAGTTGTCGAAGGCGGCCTTGAAATCAGCTTGCGTGGCGCGATCAGCCGAGAACGCAAGAAGGTTCGCTAGCGCGCTTCCTTCATAGCGGGCAGGGAGCCAATGCTTAGCGAGCGGCGCAACTTCTTCCTCGAGCGCGGCAAGTGCACCCGCGCCCATCTTCTGTAGCGGATTCCGCAGTGCAGGGAGGTCAATCGGAGGGGCGGGCGACTCCAAGGCAATCAACTCGCCCAGAAGCGTCCGATAGCTGAGTCCGATGAGCTCATCCACTCGGTGCAACGCAGCGTGGTGACGGTCAAGCTCTCCTTCAAGCGATTCGATGCGCGCTGCGGTGCTCTCGCGCTTTCTACGCACCGACACGAGAGGGTCGGTGCCGCGCCTGTTCAGCGCCTCCAACTGCTCACGCACCGCCTTAATGGTGGGCGCCCTGTCTTTGTTGACGTCGTTGATCATGATGATCCGGTCCCCGAGGCCCTCGGCCACGAGGCGCTTCTTAACGACTTCAAGTGCGGCATGCTTCTGGCAAACCACGAGCAGGCTTTTTCGACGTCCAATGGCGTCGCCAACGATGTTGACGATAGTCTGGCTCTTGCCTGTGCCAGGCGGCCCTTCGATGAGCAAACCAGGCCCCTGACGAGCCTGAAGCACGGCCGACTCTTGCGATGGATCGCTTGAGACCGTAAAGAACCGGTCCAACTCCTTGTGATGGCTGCGATGCAAAACAGGCTGTTGAACCTGTAGCTTGCCAACTGAGCCAAGACGAAGTGCAGTCTCTAGGCCAGTACCCGCCGGCGAGTGCTGTTTGAGCTTTCGCAGTTCCTCGCCAATTGCTTGGCCAGTGAATGTGACATGGAACAGGACTGCCGAACACTCCAGTGCGTCCGACCTCGGAGGAATCGTCGTCGACGGCCCAGGCAGCGCGCGGATCACCCTTGAGCGAGCGTCGGTGAGTAAGCCAAAGCCGTCCATGACATCGGAGGCCCTCAGCGACGAGCGGCTCAACAACTCCTCAGCGGTCTGGCGCCAGAGCTTTGCGGCTTCTGCGCCAAGCAGCGACTCAATGGCCGGGTTTAGGCGGACCTCTTCGCGGTCGCTGTCAAATGCGAGTGCTGCGGCCCCTCGGTTGCCGACTTCTTGCGTGAGTTGCACCGGCCACAGCAGTACTGGCGCAATGCGTGTTTTGGTTGAGGCCTTGGCATCACGGGCCAGTATGAACGGGAAGCCCAGGCACAGCCCATTAATACCCGTGTCACGGCGGTAGAGGGTCGTGTGACGCGCCAGGCTCTGAAGTCTGTACTCGGCGGTACCCTCTTCTAAGAAAGCTGCTGGGTCCAAGGCAACGGACTGCTGATTGCGCTGGAGGATGTGGTCCAAGATCGCTGCCGCAGAGACACGCTGTGTTCCGAGCTCGTGCAAGTCGACGCGAGCCGTGCTCTTGCCGATGACCATCCTGACGAGAGGTCCTCGCAGTGCGGCGCCAGCCACACGCTTCTCAAAGAAGTCGAGGATCTGGGAGATGTATTGCTGTTTCTGAGGCTCGACCCACTCAGAAGCCGGAACCGACAAGAGCACTATCGCTCTAGCCAGCGCGATTCGCCTATCTAGCCTGAACTCTTCCGCCCACTCGTTAAGGGCAGGATAGGGACAGGTTGCGAATCCGGCAGTGCGCTCGTTTAACAAGTGAACGAGCTCTAGCCTAGGACGGAAAGTCAGCTCCCGGGCGGAATCGATGTTAAGGACCCGCACCTCAGCTTGCGTTGCCAGCTTCCGTGCCTCCTCCAAGATCGCATCCAGCGACGTCATTGAATCCAAGGTCGCCGAGAGCAGGACGATCAGGTCTTCTTCTCCAATGACAGATTTCTCGGCAATGCTCTGCAAGCCGTGGTGAGGCGTGTCCGGGAAAAGGCGCCTGCGCTCTTCCCAGGCAGCCGTTAGCCGTGCCTTGGAGGTCGTGAGCAAGTAGATCCGAAGGAGGTCTTCGTTGATCTCAATGGATAGGTTCTTCGCCCGCCGGCGGACAGCTTCGTCTCGATTCTTGAGCTGCTGAATCCAGCTTTCAGTATCTAGTCGAGCCAAGAGGTCGGGAACGCCACCGCTGATGAGCTCGTACCCTTCCAGGGGATGGTCCAGAAGCCACCTGGGTGTGACGATTTCCCCTTTGAATATGAGAGGCATCTCCGCGTTAAGCACCTTCAAGGCGAGCATCAACTTGAAGTCATCGTCAAGGGCACTGCTTTGCGCAATCTGACGAATCGCTGCCAACTGCCGGGGCGCAGCGCCTGCCTCCTGAGCGCTGGTAGCAATCGCGCCGCGAATCAGAAAGTCTCGAGCCTGATCCCAGTTCCCTGCCTCCGCAGCGGCCAAAGCGAACTGGCGAGGCAGCCGGTATTTGCGTCCAGATAGTTCCAGCGAAGCTGCTTTGCCAGGTCCAATGTTCTCCAAGGTGACCCGAGCAGGTGCATCGACGTCTTGGCCTTCCAACCAAGCTTTGACCTGTGCCCATTGCCACCGTTGAAGCCGGTCTTTCGCCAGCAGTCCGCGGAACAAGAGGTCCAACTCTGGTGTCAGGCCGTCAGGCAGTGGCACGCCGTTGGCGAGCACATGGATCAGGTAAGCATGCTCGTTGATTCCCTCGAAGCATGCACCCTGTGTGACCTGCTCGAGCAGCACCATGCCCAAACTCCACCAGTCGGAGGCTGCTGCGACGCCGCCGGCAACCGCTTCTGGCGCCATGTACCGGGTGATCTCAAGTGGGGACACGATGTCCAAGTCGAACTCGGAAAGGCGAGCGGAGCCAAAGCCGGTGATGACCAAGTCCAGCGGATCCCTCGTGCGCACCAGCAGCGTGGCCGGGCGAATATCCCGGTGCCGCAGGCCGACCTCGGAGAACGCATGCAGCGCCTTCCCCAATTCCTCCACGATTCCGCGAATGCTCGCCAAGTCCGTTGCGACGATGCCGAGATCCTTCAATGTCCCGCCTGTCAGTTCTTCAGAGACCTCGTACGCGCGCTCGTCCCAGCGTCCGGTGGCCAGAAGCCGAGGAACGTGATCATGGTTTAGGCGGCGCAGCACCTCATAGATGCCGGGGTCGGGCTCGGCACCGCGGTGGTAGAGGGTCAGCACTCCGGACTGGCCAGTGCCTTCACGGATGGCGATGTAGCGGTCGCTAACTCTTGGAGTCGAGCTGAGTTCGCGAATCAAGCGCCAGCCATCGATTGCGTTTTGTGTTGATTCGGCACCTGAGGGAGCCTCCTCGGGCGCCGGGTGCGCTTGCGGACTGAAGCCAGAATCTGCAACGCGGTCCGCCCCACATGTCATGCAGATGAAGTCGTCCGCCGCCATAGAGTGGCCAGCGGTGCATACGGACGCGACCTCGATAGGCCGTACAGGCTCCCCGGTTACCAAGACCAACGGTCTCCAACCTGGCTGACGCAGTGGCTCGTCAGACAATGACCAATCGCACCGTGACCCGTGCACCTCTCCTTCGCAGAAGAGCTCGGACAGCGCACGCTCGGTCTTGCAGTTTGGGCAGTAGCGAATCATTTCAGCAGGCAGTAGTCGAAGCGGCCGTCGTGCGTATTTCGTGGCCTTGTGTGCTCAACAGGGTGCGTAGGCGGTTCATATCGCCGGGTCGAGGTATCCCGGAAAGCCAGATAGTTCCGTCACCGTCAAACATGACGTCTAGGGTGCGCTCTCGCGAAGTTTGTGGGGTTTGGAATCTCGCAAAGCGGTCTCGGCCACGCTCCGTCAGTAGGTGCAGTCGCTGGTTATCGCTTCCGCGCAGCGGAAGTGTTTGAGCTTCTTCCGCCAGGAAGGGGTCAGACATCAATGCGTCGATTCGGCCCAGTTGAAGAGCCGCGCAATCCTGGATCTGCTCGTAGGCGTGGCCGGTGTAGACCAGGACATCGTGGTGCGGTTCAAACGGGATGGAAGCAAGCAGACTGCCCAGTGCATCCAGTTGGTCGAAGGGCTCACCTCCGGAGATCGTCAGTCCATCTGCCTGGCGTAGCCAAGGCGCGATTGCGGCGATTACAGCTTCGACTGTCGTGGTGCCCCGGTCGGTGGCCCAGGTATCGGCTGAGACGCATCCGGGGCAACGGATGCTGCAGCCTTGGAACCAGATACCGACGCGCCGCCCCGGCCCAAGAGTTGTCACCGGGTAGTGCAGGCGCGACAGGGCAATGTTCACAGGAGGCTCAATCGCGGATGCGCTCGAGACGTTTGGAATTCGAGTGGTACGAGAGCAAGAAGGGCTCGCCAGGCCGGACGTCATCGTCGAACAGCTGGCGTGCCAACGGATTCACCAGCAGTGCCTCCAACTGGTTGCGGATGCCACGGCCGCCATTCGATAGATCGCGCAAGCATTCGGTCTTCAGGTGGGCGATGGCGGCCTCATCGAGCGCGACCTCATACCCCTTGGATTTCAGATCGCCACGGATCGCGTCGAGCATTTGCGCAAAGATTTGCTCAGCGACGTCCTGCCGGACGAAGTCGAAAACGATGACGTTCTCGCCAATTCGGTTGAGGATTTCAGGCCTGTTGAGCACAAGCTTGAAGTGGTCACGAATCTCCGTGAGAACCTTGTCGCGCATGCTTTCGTACGCGTCTTCGAGGCGTACGTTAGCAACGCGGTGACCAGTCTCATCAGTTCGGTAAATGCCCAGGTTCGAAGTGAAGATGATGAGCGTCTCCGAAAAATAGACGCGGTCACCACGGCCGGAGGTCAAGACGCCGTCGTCCAGGATTTGCAGGAATTTGTCCAAGATGCGCGGGTGTGCCTTCTCGATTTCGTCGAAGAGGACAACGCTAAATGGCTTCTCGCGTACTGCATTTGTGAGCTCGCCACCCATGTCGTAGCCTATGTAGCCGGGTGGAGCTCCAATGAGGCGCTGGTCAGAGTGCTCGGCGCTGAACTCCGACATGTCAAAGCGGATGTAGGCGCTCTCGTCGCCAAAAAGCAGGCTCGTGATGGTCTTGGCCAGCTCGGTCTTCCCGACACCCGTAGGTCCGGCTAGGAACGCCACGCCACGTGGGCGGCTACCTCGTTTGCCACCTACGCCGGTGACAGCTCTCTTGACAAGGTCGAGCATGTGGGTGACAGCCACTGCCTGGCCCTTGACTCGGCTGCGCACCAATTCGTCTGCTCTTCGAATCTTGTCGCGGTCCAGGCGTTGCCACGGATCCTCAGTGACGCCAACCTTGTAGCGTCGCACTGCGTCGGCCATGTTTTCTACTTGGACGCCTTCCACCTTGCTGAGTGTCGAGATGGCGTTTAGGTCATGGAGCAGCAAGCCCTCAGTGCTCTCGACGAACTCGTTGGCGGCGGCTGTTCGCTGATCTTCTGTGGATTGCCTGAAGCCCGGAACAATCTGCAGCAGCGCCGGCGCGAGCGCTCGTCGCACGACGTGGTCAGGCTTGGCGACGGATATGACACGGATGCGCGGGTTATCCACGGCTAGCCAGTCAGGAAGGTCTCCTTCGCGCTCGGCGATCCAAATGATCGTGTTGAAGAAGCTCTTGGATTGGCCCGGCACTGGCCGAGCCCGCGCTTCGTGTGAAAGGATGAGCGCTTGGGTGAAGAGTTGGTGCTCTGCAGGCGTGAGTCCTTCGACGCTGATGGTCAAGCGTGATGAGAAGTCGACCACCAAGGCCGCAGGTGCGGCCTCGTACCGGACGAGGCGAGGCATCAGGCTGGTAAGTGCATCCGTGCCCACCGGGGTGTTCGTCGCTACGGGAACCTCAAGCAGTTCATCATTCGCTCCCGTTCCGAGGCTTGGAAGGCTTGGCGACATCTCTTGGAAGCCGCGGAGCTGGTCGAAGTGCAGCACCTGGCGGTAGCCGTGGCCGAACAACGCATTCGCTAAAGTTTGGTCGAACCGCAAGGACGTGACCGTGCCTGGCTCCAGCTCGCTGGCTTGCAGGTCCCTGACATTGCCAGTCAGGACAAACTGGCTTTTCAGCGGTAAGAAGCGCCGAAGGTCTTGCAACCAGCGCGGGTCCACGAAAGCGGTAGCCATCTTCCTTAACCCCCACCTATTTTGTAATCGATTGTGAACGTATAACACTTGGGGAGGAGCTCGGTGACCTGCCGAGCGCGCGCTCAGGCGCTAGGTTGAAGTTGCATTGCCAATGGCCTGCATGCGGAATCCCGCGATCAACCTACGCCCTAACGAAGGCAATTTGAATGCACGAGATCATCTGCCCGCACTGCCGGAAGGCGTTCAAGATCGACGAGGCTGGTTATGCGGACATCCTCAAGCAGGTTCGCGACACTGATTTCGAGCAACAGTTGCACGAACGACTTGAACTGGCCGAACGGGACAAGCAAGCTGCTGTCGAACTCGCTCGATCGAAGGTCGCCAGCGAGTTGCATCAGATCGCTGCGGTCAAGGATGCCGAGATTCTTCAACTGAGGGCGAAGCTCGATGCTGGCGGAATTACTCAGAAGCTCGCGGTTGCCGAGGCCCTTAGTGCCGTAGAGAAGCAGCGTGACGCTCTTGCAAACGAGCTGAAGCAAGCCAAGCATGACCAGCAAACGGCCGCACAGTTGGCTGAGGCAAAGCTCATGAACGACCTACAGAGTGCCGCCATAAGGAAGGACACCGAGATCCAAGAATTGAAGTCGAGAATTGACGCCAACGAGATTGCTCAAAAGCTCGCCATCACCCAGTCCGTCAGCCTAGTGGAGAAGGAGCGCGACGAGTTGAAGAGCGGCCTGGAGCTGGCAATGCTCGAAAAGCGACTTGCCGAGAAGTCCCTAAGGGATCGCTACGAGACGCAGATCAAGGATCGCGATGAACAGATTGAGAGGCTCCGGGACTTCAAGGCTCGGCTGTCAACCAAGATGGTCGGCGAAACCCTGGAGCAGCATTGCGAGACGGAGTTCAACAGAATCAGGGCTACCGCATTTCCGAGGGCCTACTTCGAGAAAGACAACGACGCGAAGACGGGCAGCAAGGGAGACTATTTGTTTCGCGAATCGGACGAGGCGAATACCGAGATCGTGTCGATCATGTTTGAGATGAAGAACGAGAGCGACGAGACCGCGACGAAGAAGAAGAATGAAGACTTCCTGAAGGAACTAGACAAGGATCGAGTGGAGAAGGGCTGCGAATACGCAGTCCTGGTTTCACTTTTGGAGCCTGACAGCGAGCTGTACAACACGGGGATAGTCGATGTCTCGCATCGCTATCCGAAGATGTATGTGGTCCGCCCACAATTCTTCATACCGATGATCACTCTGCTGCGAAACGCGGCACAGAACTCGCTGAAATACAAGACCGAACTCGCGTTGGTGAAGGCGCAGAACGTCGACATAACGAACTTCGAGGCGCAGATCGACGATTTCAAGACGGCATTTGGTCGGAACTGGCGCCTAGCATCCGAAGGCTTTGTCGAGGCCATCAAGCGGATCGACGAGGCAATCAAGGACCTGGAGAAGACCAAGGAGGCACTTCACAAATCCGCGAACAATCTTCGACTCGCCAACGATAAGGCGGAGGACCTCACGATCAAGCGACTCACGCGCGGCAACCCGACAATGGCCGCGAAATTCGCCGAGCTCAATGATCCAGAAACTGGTGACGCAAGTTGACTGCTGCCACCAGTGCAGCTTCGAGGCTGCCGCAGCTAGCGCATAACAGCAGCAGGTAAGCTGCTCCGCCACAGTCTCCTGCGCCACAGCGGAGATAACGTCGTCGTGGCTCGCCGAAGGTCTGCTGTGGATCGCGATAGCGGAATTCTGCTCCCGGCCACAAGCAGTCCCTGACGATTCGCTCAGAAGCTCCGCTGCTGGCCTGCCTTGGATGACTGGTTCGCCTCGGCCAGAGCCTTGGGGTGATGTCACAGGAAATGGTGTCAGTCGTCAACCCGGGCAGCCTTAGATTCACATGCTGAGCGCGGCATCGCCAAAAACCAAGTCGGGGCAGTATCGCTAACGGTCTGCAGGCCCTTGAACGGCCCTGCTCGTGGCGTTCGCTGTGAACTTCAGATGCCGAGCATCTTCTTGGCTTCGCCGAGCGCCTTCATCGAGTCGTCATGCTTGCCGGCCTTGTGCGCAGCTTCTCCTTCGGCGCGCAGCGTCTTGATCTTGGCCAAGTCGGCCGCGGAGACGCTCGGGTTGGTGGCGAGCTTGGCGTCGATAGCCTTCATCTCGTTCGGGCAGTTGTGCGCGAGTGCTGCGCCCGAGGCGAGCGCAAGGGCAGCGGCGACGGAAATCAGTTTCTTCATGGGGAGTTCTCCGATGGGATGGTCTGCAGCAACCTCACCGCAGTGGACGTAAATGTAGGGGCGAACCAAAAGCCGCGCATCGGTTGCAGCCTGCGGGGTGACCTTCCTGGCATGGCCTTCCCGCTGAATGCGGCGCACCGACGGCCCTTGCGCGAGATCTACCGTGCGGCCGCCTGGGCCGACCACGACACGCTCTCACTCGAGCTGTTCGCGACGACGGTCTGAGGGTGGGTTCGATCTGTAGATCTGTAAGCTGCCATGTGCAAATGACTGCTGCTGGCAGCGTCACTGTGAGCCAGATGCCGCTCAATGGCTGAATCTCATCAAACAAATAGCGCATCGTTTCGCATATGAGTTTTGAGGTCGAGCAATTTGCGCACTGCAATGCCGGTCCGCGGCTCACTTCTACGTCAACAGTCTGTGAAAAATGGGGCTAGTGCGATTGAATCCAAGCGGCACCGGCCACGCTGCGGCTGTGCTCAATTTGCTTGCGATGCGGTCAGTGGCGCCGCAGGGGTAGCCTTAGAGCCTGGGAGCTGTCTTCTTCGGACGCTTGGCGTGCCGCACAAGGTTCTCGAGCGATTTGTCGGCCTGTTCCAGGCCCAGAACCGATATCTCGCGGCCTTCCGAAGACGGAATAGGTGCGAGCACCCAGTACAGGATGTCGACGACCAGCAGTGCCAGCAAGCCGGCGCCGATCAAGGAATAGGTAACGGTTTTCAGCTGTCTTCTGCGCTCGCGTGAGACACGCCCAGTCCGCTCCAAAGTAATGCGCACCATTAACCGCGCTGCTCAGTGAGGCGGGGAATCACGGAGGTCGGTTGCTTGGCGGGCGTGTCGACGACACTTGTTGCCGCAGGGAGCCTGGTCAACTGTATGTCAGCCAGTGCGCCATAAAGCGGGCGACTCAACAGCCTTGACACCCCACTCGCGATGAGGGAGCACGCCATGAGGCTGAGCACCATCGCGTGACCGTCGACCATCTCCATCACGATGATGAAGGCCGTCAGTGGCGCTTGCGTCGCCGCCGCCAGAAAACCGGCCATGCCGAGGGCAATCAGGGTGGCCGCATGTGGGTAGTGGGTCAACTGGGCAATGTCATTGCCCAGGGAGGCGCCGATGGCCAGAGAAGGGGCAAAAATCCCGCCCGGCGCTCCGCACCAAGCGGTGAGCCAGGTGGCAAGGAACTTGAACACGACAAAGACCGCTGGTGTGTTTTCGCCGCCCTCCAGCAAGGCCTTTGTATACGCGTACCCACTGCCGAACGTCGCGCCGTGGGTGATCACACCAATCACGGCGATCGCAAAGCCGCATCCGACGGCAAACAAGACGGGTCGCTGGCCCTTCCAGCGGCTGAATCGGTCGGTGGACTTGCCGCTCAGGGACACGATCAACAAGCGCGCAAACGTGCCGCCCGCCACACCGCTGCACAGAGCCACCAGCAACCCTGGTCCGATCAGCGCGAATCCGACTTCCGGCACGTGCATCACGCCAAAGTAAGTGCCATTTCCATATACCGAAATCGACACCAGACCTGCCAGCACGATCGCCGTGATGATGAGGCCATTGCTGCGTTGTTCCGGCGAGCGTGACAGCTCTTCAATGGCGAACATGACCCCAGCCAAGGGCGTGTTGAAGGCAGCCGCGATTCCTGCTGCGCCACCCGCCACCAACAAGCCGTGCTCGTTGATGGCCGAATGGCGCGGCAACCAGCGCTTCGCTGCGAGTAGTACACCGGCTGCGATCTGTACGGAGGGCCCTTCACGAC
Organism: Burkholderiaceae bacterium; assembly: GCA_965229345.1. GTDB lineage: Bacteria > Pseudomonadota > Gammaproteobacteria > Burkholderiales > Burkholderiaceae_C > PBB1. The sequence goes on along the minus strand of OZ245872.1, from coordinate 3,063,970 downwards.
CCAAAGATAATCCGGCGAGCAGGCCCCAGGCTGTGAATGCGATCTTGGCAAAGGTCAGCTTGATCGATACGAAGAGACCGCGGTACCCAGGCTCCACGGACGAATCCAGCGCCGCCATGACTTGCGGAATTCCGGAACCTGCCGCGCCGGGCGCATAGCGGCGTGTTGCCCAGACAATCAGGCCAGTGCATACGGGAGTCCATATCAACGGGCTCCACCACCACGTCGCCAGAGCCGCAAAGAAGCCCGCCAAGGCTCGTTCCGTGAGCCAGGTATAACCAACGACAGTGAGACCGGCCGCAGCAGCGAAGGTGATGACCAATCCACGCGCCAGCCAAACCCGCCAATCCGAGAGGCCGTGTCTCCAGGAGGTGGCGACCTGAGGATCGCGCCTCATACGTGCTGCAAGTCCACCTGACCGGTGGCTTTTGCACAGAGGCCGACTGCGGAATTCATCCGGCCACCCATATCATTTGCTGATGGTCAAACGCATTGCAAAGGCTGCGCACCCAAAAGCCACGACGGAGGCGACACGCGGTAGCGACATCGGCGAGCCAGCGAGTCAGGTTCTGCGCCGCTTCCGCTTGGTCTTCAACGCAGTGAAGACCCATTTTCAGCAGGTTGAGAAGAAGGCGGGGGTAGGGGGCGCACAGCTTTGGGCATTGAGCATCATCCGCGCCAATTCGGGCCTCGGCATGAATGACTTGGCCAAAGCCATGGACGTGCATCAATCGACCGCCAGCAATCTGGTCAGAGCGCTGGTGGAGCGTGAACTGGTCATCGCGAGCAAAGAGGGCAGCGATCGCCGCACGGTGCAGCTCGCAATCCTGCCTGCAGGAGAGAAGGTCCTGCGGAAAGCACCCGGACCCTTGACGGGCGTACTGCCCCAAGCGCTCGCAAGTTTGGACGCCAAGACCCTGGCGAGGCTCGATTCAGATCTGGCAAAACTGATCACCGCGCTCAACGCCGATCAGCGAGGAGCGAACATCCCCTTGGGGCAGTGATCAGCGTTGCCGGCGACACCCGACGTGTAGGTAGACAAATCACTTCAGCGGGTATGCAAGATCCGCACGGCGGTTCTGAGCCCAGGCAGTCTCATCGTGTCCGGTCGCCTTGGGGCGCTCCTTGCCCCAGCTGATCGCTTCCATTTGCGAGTCCTTGGCGCCGTAGAGCTTCAGTGCACGAAGAACGGCCTCGGCTCGCTTCTGTCCCAAGGAAAGGTTGTATTCGGCACTTCCACGCTCGTCGGTATTGCCTTCGATCTTGATAGGCACCGCTGGGTGCGCTGCGAGGTACTTGCCGTGGGTTTCGATCAAGCTGCTGAACTCCGACCCGACGGCGTAATCATCGAATGCGTAATAAACGCTGCGCTGGGTGGCAAGGCTGTTCTTTGGATCGAGGTAGTCGGGCAAGGTCACCGTCGTTACGGTGGAAGCGGGCTCTGCCTTTGAGCTGGCAGATGGGTCGGGAACTACAGCAATGGGTGCCGCAGCCGGAGCCGGCGCGTTTTGGGTGGCCACGGGGGTGCTGCTGCAAGCCGCCAGCAGCGAGCCAAGAACGCTCAGAAGCACCCAGGTCGTTTTCATGGTTATCTTCAACTCTCCGTCCAAGCGGCGCGCCACCACCGCTTCCCTTCGCATCACCCTGACTGTTAGTCAGTGCAGGCACGAAATATATTGTATTTGCACAAATATTAACGCGTCATTAACTTGTGCAAGCACCCTGGCGTTGCATTAGCCGCCGTGGCGCCTGTCGGCTGGCAGGATCGAAAGCATCTTTTCAAGCATCAAAGCGACTTCATTGGGGCCATCAAGAAAATAGTGTGCCCGTGAGCGCGGATCGTCGCGGCCCACCCGAACGGTGAGCCAATCGGCAGACGCCGATTCAAAGACCGGCTCGTCATTAACGTCATCCCCGGCGAACACCGCGCAGCTTGCGCCGCACTTGGCCACCAGCGCGTGGACAGCGTCGGCCTTGTTCGGCGCGGTCGCTGGCGACACATTGACGACCATCTTGCCGTCGAAAACATGAAGCGCGGCGGCGAGAGGTGTCAGCAATTCCCGGATCGTGTGGAGTGCCTGCTCGCGTTGTCTGGACAAGCGGTAATGCAACGCGATAGACAGCTGCTTGTCCTCCACCGTGACACCCAGCGATTCGAGTTCGCGGCTGCGTCGCTGAAGGGCGTCACGAAGCGCCGCCAATTCTGGTGCGGGCCGGATGATCCCGCGGGTGTCCACCTCGTCTTCGGCGCCGTGATTTCCGACAACGTAAGTTGGACTGAAATCGAGTCGCGCTCGAACGTCCGCCACCGACCGGCCCGTAACGATGGCCACTGGCAACTGCTCGCTCAAGGCCATCAGACGCACGGAGACGCCGCGCGAGATGCGCGCAAATTGTGGGCGCGCCACGATGGGCGCCAAGGTCCCGTCGAAATCAAAGGCCAGCAAGGGTTGGCGCGTGAGTACGGCGGCCAGCGCTGCCTCGCCCTCGGGACTGAACAAGTGCTGCATGATTGCCAATTGATCCTTCCCCCTGTCGATCAGCCGGTTTCATTCTGATGACGCCGCACCCGGGCCTCGATACGAGCTCGCAGGCGCCAACGCCCGGCATCGGCCAGCATGCGACCAGCCCAGCGGAACACGTTGAATTCGCGCACCGTGCTGCGCAGGCTGGACATCCGCTCGCGCTGCTCGGCCAACGGCATCAGCGCTGCACGGTTCAGTGCATCAGCGGTCTCCTCGACGTGGTACGGGTTGACCACCAAGGCCTCAGCGAGTTCACGCGATGCACCGGCGAACCGGCTCAGCACCAGCACACCGCGCAGGTCATCACGGGCGGCGACGAACTCCTTGCAGACCAGGTTCATGCCGTCATGCAGGCTGGTCACGACGCAGATGTCCGCGGCACGGAACAGCTCCACCACGGCGTCGTGTTCGTGGTGCTGTGCCAGCAGGTGCACCGGTTGATAGCCCTCTTGCCCGAAGCGTTCGTTGATGCGCTGGGTCACTCTCTGGATGCGGTCCTGGAAGCTGCGGTATTCGTCGAGCGCGGTGCGTGTCGGTGCAGCTACCTGTACGAACACGAAGCGCCCGATCCACGAAGGCCATTTCTCCAGCAGGCGCTCGACCGCGTTGAGCCGTTCGAGGATGCCCTTGGTGTAGTCAAAGCGATCGACCCCGACCGCCAGGCACACATCTGCCGGCAGGCCGAGCCGCTCGATCACCCGTTGCCGGCATGCAGCGACTGGGGCCCAGCCGGCGACCTCAACGTCGCTCGGCCACTCAATCGAGATCGGGTAGCTCTCGACCAGCGTTTCCTTTTCCTGGTAGGCGATGGTCGAGTGTTCGTGCTCGATGCGCGCCTCGAGGTAGCGATCCACCGTCTCGATGAAGTTCTTGCAATGGAAGCGGGTGTGAAAGCCAAGGATTGTGCTGCCCAGCATGCCCTGCAGGATCTCGCGCCGCCACGGGCAGATGCCGAACGATTCAGGGTTGGGCCAGGGGATGTGCCAGAACGTCAGGATCGTCGCCTGCGGCAGCTTCTCTCGAATCATCGCCGGCAGCAATGCGAAGTGGTAGTCCTGCACCAGCACAACCGGGTCATCACTGCGTGCCTCGGCGATCACCGCGTCGGCAAAGCGCTGGTTGATCGCGCGGTAGGCCTCCCAGTCGGACTCGCGGAACACAGGACGCACATGGGCCACATGGCACAGCGGCCACATTCCCTCGTTGGCAAAGCCATAGTAGTAGCCTTGCTCCTCCTCTGGCGTCATCCAGATGCGTCGCAGCCAATAATCGTCCTGGCCGGGTGGCACTCGAACCCGGTCCCTGGCATCGACGGCATCCCGATCGGCGCTGCCGCTGCCATGTGCGATCCATGTGCCGGAGCAGGCGCGCATGACCGGCTCGACCGCCGTCACCAGGCCGCTCGCCGGTCGCTTGACGACGACGCCAACGGCTGTGCGTTCGTGGATGTAGGGTTCGCGGTTCGACACCACGATCACCTGGTCACCGACCAACTGCGTGCGCAGCAGGGTGCGCAGCCGGTCCGCCGTCCACTCCGCATCGGGACCCTGGGCCCGACGGTATTCATCCTCGAGGTCGCGCAACCGCGTGCGCAGATCGGCGGCAAAGGGGGCCAATTCGGGTGCAGGCAACAATGGACTGAGCAGGCCTTCACCACGCATGATTGCGCGCGCTCCATTGACCCAGCCGCGCCAGCTCAGTTGAGCCACCACGACGGTTATTAGTGCAATGACGAAGCCAAGCGCGGTGATGAGCCCGATCAGATAGCGCCTCGTGTCCTGACTGCGCCGATCAATAAAGCTGAGGTCATGCAGCAGCACCAGCCGAGCCAGGACCACCGCCGGCGCGCGCAAGGCGTCTGCACCCTCATCACTGGATGCAGCGACGGCGGCAACTTCAGCTGCCCACCAGGGTGAGGTCAACGGCTCGTCCATCGGCGCTTCGAGAGGCGTCGGCGCCGGAGCAACCGGCGCGTGTCCGGTGATGTCCTGCAATCCGATATGGACCGGTCCACCCTCGAGCGCAAGACGAGGTTCCTCCTTCTTCGCCAGTTCCACCGCTGCAGCACAGGTCAGGCTACGGGGAAAGCGGGCCGTACTCTTCAGCAGCGCACCACCCGGGCTGCATAAGCCGACCGCGAACAGACGCTCATCCTGCGCGGCGCGATCGAATAAAGCATCCAGGCGCGAAAGGCGATTGGTCTCAATGGCTTCTGCCACGGAATCGGACAGCGCGTTGGCGACCAGCACCCCTCGGCTGTTCAAGTCCCGGCTGAACCAGCGCAATGTCACCTGGTCCAACAACGGAACAGCGAGATAGGAGGCCACGATCAATGTGGCGATCAGCGGCAGCAGAAACCGCAGTTGAAGCCGGATCGTCCTCAGGGCCATCCATGGTGGGAGATTCCATCGAGGCCCGCTGAAATTTGGGAGTGCTTTAGCCATACATTTCTATTTGTGCAAATATACATGCAACCAAAACGTCGGACCGAAACTCCATGAGCAACGCCACTTCTCCTGCAACGGCACCGGGTTCTGCAGCACGCCCAATGGCGAATCTCGAACTGGCACTGATCGGTAACTGCACCATCAGTGCTTTGATCGACAGCAGAGGCAGCATCGTCTGGTGCTGCATGCCGCGCTTCGACAGCACTCCGGTGTTCGACGCGCTGCTCAACAGCGCCGATGGGCTGCCACTCGACGGAGCGATGTCGATCGAACTCGAAGACCAGGTCCGGGTCGAGCAGTCCTACGACCCGGGTACGGCCATCGTGCGCACCCGCCTGTGGGACTCCCGCGGCCAAGGCATCGAACTGGTGGACTTCGCGCCGCGCTTTGTCAACCGTGATCGCATGTTCAGGCCCGTGCAGCTGGTGCGTCGGGTGCGGCCGCTGGCCGGGCATCCACGTGTGCGCTTCACGGTGCACCCGCGGGGCGACTGGGGGGCGTCACCGCCCACATTGACTCGCGGCAGCCACCACCTGCGCTTCGTGATGCCCGAGTGCACGCTGCGGCTGAACACCAGTGTGCCGCTGACCTACCTGATCGACGGCACCTGGTTCACCTTGCACAGCGCGGTCAGCCTGCTGCTTGGCCTCGATGAAACACTAGCTGGTGGCGTCGACGAGACCGCACGCGAGTTCGAGGAGATGACCGCCTCGCACTGGCGCCACTGGACACGCCGGCTTGCCGTCCCGCTCGAATGGCAGGACGCGGTGATTCGTGCTGCGATCACTTTGAAGCTGTGCCAGTTCGAGGAGACTGGCGCCATCGTCGCGGCGATGACGACCAGCGTCCCCGAGGCACCTGACAGTGGACGCAACTGGGACTACCGCTACTGCTGGCTGCGCGATGCGTTCTTCGTCGTGCGGGCGCTGAACAGCTTGTCCGAAATGGGCACCGTGGAGAACTACTTGCAGTGGCTGTACGACGTGGTACGAGGCGCCGAAGGCGGTCATGTGCAACCGCTGTACGGCATCGGGCTGGAACGATCATTGCCCGAGCGCGTGATTGCGCATGCCAGCGGCTACCGCGGCATGGGGCCGGTGCGCGTGGGCAACCAGGCGCAGGAGCATTTTCAGCACGATGTCTATGGCAGCGTTGTGCTTGGCGCCGCGCAAGCGTTCCACGATCACCGTCTGTTCAAGCGCGGCGATGCAGCCGATTTCAAAGCGCTGGAGGTGATGGGTGAGCAGGCCTGGCGGCTGCATGACCAGCCCGACGCCGGCATCTGGGAGCTGCGCACCCGCGCCCGCGTGCACACCTCGTCGACGCTGATGTGCTGGGCCGCCTGCGACCGGCTGGCCCGCATTGCCGCGGTGCTCGGTGAATCAGACCGGGCCCAGCTGTGGCGGACACGCGCCGGCGCCATCAAGGAAGCGATCTTGCAAGGCGCCTGGAATCCTGATCGCCAGGCGTTCGTCGAGAGCCTGGGTGGGCGCGATCTCGATGCCAGCGTACTGTTGATGGCGGAGGTGGGGTTTCTGCCCCCGAACGACTCGCGTTTCGTCAGCACGGTGCAGGCGCTGGAGCGAACGCTGTGCGATGGCCCGTTCATGCGCCGCTACGAGGCACCGGATGACTTCGGCCGCCCAGAGACAGCATTTAATGTCTGCTCGTTTTGGCGAGTCGATGCCTTGGCACGCATCGGACAGCGCGAGCAGGCACGCGAAGCGTTCGAGGCGCTGCTGGCACGCCGCAACCCCATGGGACTGCTCAGCGAAGACCTCGCGCCAGCCACCGGCGAGCTGTGGGGCAACTTCCCGCAGACCTACTCGATGGTCGGCATCATCAACGGGGCCGTGCGCCTGTCAGCCGCCTGGGAGACGGCCGTATGAGCGCGACACAGGAATGGCTCCAGCCAATGCTGGCCAATGTGGAAGGCCTGAGCGGTCTGGCGGTATCTACGATGCGCATCTGCGGCATCGTGATCGGTGCATGGGTGATGATCGCGGTGGCACAAAAAGCCATCCGAGCCATGCGCATGCGCATCGCGAGCCGTCTCGACGACCGCGAGGCTGTCCAACGAGCCGAGACGCTGGGCCGGGTTATTCGCTACCTGACCGCGGTCATCGTCTCCCTGGTGGCGGGCATGCTGGTGTTGAGCGAAATGGGCATCAGCGTGGCGCCGATCCTCGGCGCAGCTGGCGTGGCCGGTCTGGCTGTGGGCTTCGGCGCGCAAAGTCTGGTGAAGGACTATTTCACCGGATTCTTCCTGCTCGTCGAGGATCAGATTCGGCAGGGTGACGTGGTGCAGTTGGGCGTGCACTCCGGACTGGTCGAGCAGGTGACACTGCGGTACGTGCAGCTGCGCGACTATGACGGCCACGTCCACTTCGTGCCCAATAGCACCATCACTAGCGTCGTCAACATGGGCCGGAACCACGCGCAGGCCGTGATAGACGTCGGAATTTCGTACACCTCGGATGTCGATACAGCCATGTCGGTGATGCGTGAGGTAGGCACCTCGATGCGGCTCGATCCGGTGCAGGGCACCCGCATCCTCGGCGATCTGGAGGTCGCTGGCGTTGAGCGCTGGGCCGATTCAGCGGTCGTCATCCGCGCGCGCTTCAAGGTCGCGCCACTCGAACAGTGGAACGTGCGCCGCGAGATGCTGCGGCGCCTCAAGAAAGCGTTCGACCGGGCGGGCATTGAAGTACCGTTTCCTCAGATGGTGGTCCATCTTCCGAACACGACACAGTCGATCGCGTAAGACAACAAACGCAGCCGATTCATGGGACCATGGCGTGTTCTCGGAATGCATATGGGCGCGGTCAGTCCGCCGCGGGGTGAAAGGCCCTCATGGGGTATTCGAGGTGCAGGCCGTAGCGCACCTGTGGGCCGCTGGTGGCTTCGGGGTCCCGGCTGTAGCAGTTAAAGCGCAGCACGACGCCGTCGTCTGAGGCCACGCTGATGCGCCCTCCAGGGTTCGAACCGTCCGCCGATGAAGTTCATCGATGGCGACGAAGGCCTCGCATACGAAATCGTGGAGGTCAAGCGGCGTATCGACCTGCTTGATCACGCCGTCCTTGAGCATGGCTGTGCAGTCGCCCACCGTTAGCCTCTCGACCTGTCGTCGCGCGTGCCGCTCAGCGTGGTCGTTCGCAGAAGCAGGCGCTGCGAAGGTACGCACTTGGCAGACGTCCAGGCCTCATCCGGTTCGATTCCGGCCGTCCGCGCCTCCTTTGCCAATGGCCAGCTCGGTGCAATACGCGAATAAGTCATCGATCTCGTAAGAATTGTCGAACACACGCTGGGCTCCGTTTTCGGCGCAGCGCCGTCGGATCTCGGGGGAGCTGTAGCTGGTCAAAATCACCGACCTCATCTGGCAAGGCAATTCCGAAACCAGCTTCAATAGCGTCAGGCCCGACCCGCGCTGGAGCGCCACGTCGGCGATCATTAGGTCGCAGTCGAAGGCGTGCAACCGTAGCCAGCTCGACGCCGATATCTCGTCCTCGGCCCAGCCGATCAGCCGCACCGGAGCCATCTCTTCGAGTGCCGAGAACAGACTCTGTCGGAACACGGGCCTGCTCTCGACAATGAAGATCTTGATTTCACGCATGGACTGGCGGTCTATGGCTCGAATGTTTGATCAGTTCGGGCGTGGTGGACGTGCAACTGGAGACCTCTGTTGCATGCGTGCCAGAGTAGGTGGTGAACCACCTTCGAAATTGTATTGAGACAAATGTGATCGCGAATTGCGGACCGGCGCTGCAACTCCTGGAGTCGCACGATCGGCCTGTAGTCTCAACATGTCACAAGTTGCGGTGCCGCAATGGGCGGTTACTTTGAAGCGAGTTCGTACCCCAGTGGACATCCGGTCGCAGCATCAGTGCCACGGGCAGCTTTCGGGTGGCGAAACTTTAACGCCAGCCTTGTGGCTATGAATACGGGAGTTCGACCGTCGCAAACAAACCCATACCGGAGACCCAAAAATCCTAATAGCCGTTAATCCTCGGAACGAGCCGATGCCGCATTGAGATCTAGATTTCCTGTGCTCTGAGTTGGCAAAAGGGCAGAAGTCTCGCTCGTCGCTGCCACAACGCAGCAGGCCGAACACCGTGAGGATCAGAGCAGCAAGAAAGCTGCTGCTGCCATGACGGTCGGGCCAAATGCGCCCAGCAGCAAGCCGCCCGCCCCGATCGACTCATCCTCGAAGCCACGCTTCAGCAAGGCAACACCCGCCGGATTTGGTGCATTGGCGATCACCGTCAGACCGCCTCCGGCGACTGCGCCGGCCACCAGCATGTATTTGGCTTCGGTCGAGATACCGGTGATCAAGGACCCGAGATAGGTCAGCGCCGCGTTGTCGGTAATCGCCGTTAGCCCAAGCGCGCCAAAGAACAAGGCCAGCGGTTCCAGGCTCGACACGATGGGTTGCAGCCACCATCCCTGCAGCCCCCCAAGCACCACCAGACCCGCCAGAAAGAAGGCCACGAGCAATGCCTCCTTGATGATGAGCGGACTCTGATGCCTTTCGTAGGCTTGAGTGAAACCGAGGAACATCAGGAACAGACCGAGGAACGCGACCGGATGATGGGCGAACAGCACTACACCGGCCAATAAGACCAAGTGCACCAGCACCACGGGCAACGGCACTGGCGCTTCCGGCGCTGTCCCCTCGGCCACCGGAGCGCGCAGGTGCTTGCGAAGAACAAAGGTCGCGACGGTAGCGTTGACCACCACGGCAATGGCAGCCTTCCAGCCGAAGTGGGTGAACATGAAGGCACTGTCCCACTGCCAGGTCGCCGCGACCATCAGCACTGGCGGCGCTGCGTAGGAGGTGAGCGTTCCGCCGATGGAGATGTTCACGAACAGGACGCCGAGCGCCAGGTATTTGAGTGGCTCGGGAACCTGCGACCGAAAGATCTGTGGGGCCAGCATCAGCGCCGCAATGGTCATGGCAGCGGGCTCCGTGATCAGCGACCCCAGCAACGGCACCGCTGCCAGGCCCAACCAAGCGCTGGCCACTGGCGTTGGCAACGGCATCACGCGGGCGATGTTGTCCACGGCTCGGATCACCGTTCGTAGCACAGGGCGAGACGCCGCGACCACCATCACGACGAAGACAAACAGCGGTTCGGTGTAGTTGCGGGACTCGGCGTAGGTCAGGGCCATGTCGCCCCCCTGCATCAGACCCATGGCGAGGATCAGGACGATGGCCCAGAAGCCGAAAACGACCTCGATCTCACCTAGAAGGTGAAACAGCCCGGCGTGCCTTGGGAAACGATGAGAGAGGCGCTCGAGCTGCTTAGCGGCGAACGTGTGCACCAAGGCCAACACGAAGATGGCGAGGGCGATGTGCTGGATGGTCGAATCGGGAGTCGGGTGCATGGGCGTGAAGGCTCCGCGTGGCGGCCCGACCAGCGCAAACAACCTGCCGCTCCGCGAATCGGCTCAGCACCCACTGACAGTGTAGCGAGCCAGGCGCGGAAGGCAGCCGGTGCCGGAACACGGCACGAACGCGTGCTTCAGCGGCTTTGCAGACAGATGAGATTGGAGAGTGAACAGCCGTTCACTGTACGCAACAAAGGACCAGACTCGTGACCGGCGTGACGCACTGTCCTCGAACGAGATTGAATTCATCGAAGCTCGCGATGGCTTCTATCAAGCCACTGTCGACGAGCCGGGCGGGCCGTATGTGCAGTACCGGGGCGGGTCTGCCGACTTTCGCCGGAACGTGCAGCACATCAGTGTCGGCAACCTGCAGGGAAATGACCGGGCGGCGGTCATCCTGATGGACTATTTGCAACCAGCGCTGTCTGAAGATCCCGGGTCGGGTGCGATTGGTCGATGCAGCAGATGATTCGGGCCCGATGTCACCGCTCGACTTGCCACGCTACCGAGCACGGCTGGAGCGCGCCTTTGTCTTCACCATGGAGGGCTATGACTGGAACTGCCCCCAGCACATCACTCCCCGATTCACCGAGGCCGAGATCGAAGCGGCCGTCGCGCCACTGCACGCAGAAATCGCACGACTGAGTGCGGCGCTGAGAGAGGCCCAGGCAGCGCTGCCGCCGCGCGCGAAGTAGGTTCGTTTTCGCTCCGCCCGCGTTCAGTTCAGCGCCGGATTGGATCTCAGCCGCTCCAAGGCCAGATCCAGGAAGGCGCGTGCCTTCTGCGACGCATGGCGGCCCTCACGATGCACCAGGTGCACCGGGATGCCAGGGGACTCGAACTCGGTCAGCACGGTCTTGAGCTGGCCGTCGCGCAGCTGAGCTGCGACCTGGTGCGACAGCAAGCGCGTGAGCCCGACTTCGCTGACAGCCGCAGCCACTTCCGAGTCGTTGGTGGTGGTGATCATGCGCGGATGCAGCTTGACGATCCGTGGCTCGCCGCTTTCCACGAGCCACCACTCGGCTGTTGGCGTCACCGGACTCGATGAAACGATGCAATGCGAGCTCAGGTCGTCGGGTGTCTGTGGAATGTCGTATTGCTCGAGGTAGCTGGGCGCTGCGCAGATCAAGCGACGCACCTGGCCGACGCGAGCGGCCTGCATCGACGAATCGGGGAGCTCGCCGATGCGCACGGCGATGTCCACACCCTCGTCCATCAGGTTCACCACCCGGTCGAGAAACCAGCATGACGCAGTGACGTCCGGATAGCGGGTCAGGTACTCGGTAACGATGGGCGTCCCGAACTTGGCCCCTAAAAGCGCTGGCGCCGTCAGCGTCAGTCGACCTCGTGGGGAACCGTGTCGACCGCTCACCGAATCATCGGCCTCTGCCAGCTTGGAAAGGATGCGCTTGCAGTCCTGTGCATAGCGCTCGCCGTCCTCGGTGACACGTACGACACGTGTGGTTCGCGTCAGCAATCTCACGCCGAGGTGGGTCTCCAGTTCATTGATTACGCGGATCACGGCGGGCGGTGAGATGCTGAGCATGCGCGCGGCGCCGGCGAAGCCGCCGGTGTCCACGACCGTCACGAACATGCTGATCCGGTTGAGTCGATCCACATTGTTCCTTGAGTCGCAACACTGTCTTTGATTCTGCGCGGATTCTCTATTCAAGCCCGTTCAGCCACAGTCCTTTCATTCGCTGCGAACGCTGCGAATGCCGGCGAAAACCGCTGGCCGCACAACCCAACGCCACCAAGGAAATTCATCATGTCCCGTCTCAGCATCCCCACCGTCGAAACCTCGCCCGAAGCCTCCAAGCCGCTGCTGGCTGCCGTCAAGCAGTCGCTGGGCGTGGTACCCAACTTGATGAAGCTGGTGGGTCACAGCCCAGCCGCGCTGGAAGGCTATCTGTCGCTCAACGGCGCACTGGCCAAGGGCCAACTCGACGCCAAGCTGCGCGAGCGCATTGCGTTGGCCGTAGCCGAGTACAACGGCTGCGACTACTGCCTGGCAGCTCACGACTACCTGGGCCGCAACGTGGCCAAGCTCAGTGGCAACGAGATCGCCGCCGCGCGTGACTTCCACTCCGAAGACGCGCGTGCGAATGCCGCGTTGCGCTTCGCGCATCGTGTCACCGAACTGCGCGGTCGCGTTTCCGATGCCGATCTGAGCGCCCTGCGAGACGCCGGATTCGACGAGGCCAGCACGATCGAGATCGTCGTCACGGTGGCGCTGAACGTGCTGACCAACTACGTCAATAACGTCGCGCAGACCGACATCGACTTCCCGAAGGTCACTGCGAAGTCAGTGCCCTGAAGAGCAAGGAGCTCGCTACAAGCTTGAGGAGGGGAGGTCATGGCGAACGGACGCAGGATTCATGCTGCCAGACGCCGTCACTTCCGCCTTCTTGCTGAGTGCATCGGCGTTGGCCGTGCTCGGCCCACGAGGAATAAACATGACGCGCAACTCCGAAAACTCCCGGCCACCGTTGCCACCATTCACCGCAGAATCCGCTGCCCAAAAGGTGCGGCTGGCCGAAGATGGTTGGAATAGTCGCGATCCGATGCAGGTGGCCCTGGCCTACACGCCGGACAGCCGCTGGCGCAACCGAGCCGAGTTCCCCGTCGGACGCGAACAGATCGTCGAATTGCTCGAGCGGAAATGGGCGCGTGAACTGGAGCACCGCCTGATCAAGGAGTTGTGGGCGTTCTCGGGATACCGCATCGCCGTTCGCTTTGCCTACGAATGGCGCGATGGTGCGGGTAACTGGTTCCGCTCGTATGGCAACGAAAACTGGGAATTTGATGAGCAAGGCCTGATGGCGGTGCGTCACGCGAGCATCAACGATCGCCCGATTGCGGAGTTCGATCGGAAGTTTCATTGGCCGCAAGGGCGTCGACCGGATGATCATCCGGGGTTGTCCGACCTATGTCTTTGATCAGCGCGTGGACCAGCACGTACCGATCGACTGCGGTCTCTGCATTGCCCGAGGAAGTGCGGGTTCTCATGGACTCAAGCCAGGAATCGCCCTCGCTTTCGCAAGGCTTGCAGTGTCGGCGATTCGAGATCCAGCCAAGTCAGGAAATCGATGGTGCGGAATTCGCGGTCGATGGCCGGCGGACCGCAAATCGCCGCTCCCAGCGCCAGATACGCCGAGAGAAGCCGTGGGATGTGCGGTGCATGCGGCGACATGACATCCAGCTTGCAATCGAAGGCTGGCAAGGGCCGTGTGCGCCACGCTGGCGGCGCCAGATCTCCTTTCAGGCGCGTATAGGCTGCCGCGCCGATTGCTTCGTCTTGCGAGGTCAGAGAACTGCAGCCCAGCAGAAAGCGCGCACCATGCTGTTGTGCGTAGCTGGCAATCCCTTTCCACAGCAGGTTCAGCACGGTGAAGTTGCGGTGATCGACGTGGATGCAAGCGCGGCCCAGCTCGATCATTTGCGCGCGCATGGCCTCGAATGGCGAGAAGTCGAATTCCTGCGCGCTGTAATAGCCTAAGGCGTCGCGCGCTCTCAGTCCGGTTTGCAACCGGTAGGTGCCGACGACGGAGCCATTCGCCAGATCATGGACTAGCAAGTGGTCGCATACCGTGTCGAAGGGGTCGACATCCAGACCCGTGTCGTAGGACTGCGTCAGGCCCTCGTCGAGCTCAAGGTTGAAGACCTCGAAGCGAAGTGCCTGCGCCGCCTGCACGTCGGCAGCATCGCTGGCCAGCCGGAGCGCGTAGGCCGATACGCCCTGTGTCTGGGCGCTTCGCGCACCGGCAATGGCGGACAGCAGATTCATGGTCGTGTGTATCGTGATGGGGCGGGGACGAAATGAGCGCCTGAATGCTCCGGCGAGCGATGTGTGCCGCTGAACGGCGAAAGAGCTAGCCGACGCGCAACGCGCACTGCTTTCGTCGTGCAAGTGCGCCACTTGCTTACAGTGGCATCGGTAAGGATCCGGGCGTTGCTGCGACTGAATAGAGTTGCCTGTTGCATCTGCGCCGGGCATTCGCCCTCACGGAGGCCCGGGAATGACTCGCGGTAAAGCGCCAATCGCACTGAAACACCACGACCTAGCCGGGCACGGGGGGGTGCCGGCCCCCAGACCGTTGGTCTCGTCGCGGACCTGGTCGCCGACCCGCAGCCGACTGTGGAGCGCGATCAGCGTGATATCTGCCACCATCGGCTTGGCGCCGGCCGGTCTGCGAGCCGCCGATACCAACATCGACGCGTTGCGTCAGCAGATTGCTGTCGGTGCACCGTTGAACATCACGCTCAGCTACTTGCAAGCCGGCAATTCGAAGGCGCCACGCCTGATCCTGGTGCATGGCACACCGGGCGCTGCTTCCGGCTGGTCAGAGTACCTGATCAACCCGCCGCCAGGAGCCGATGTCGTGGCGTTGGACCGGCCAGGATTCGGTGACAGCGGTCCAGAGGGCGCCGTGACCAGCCTGGAAGCTCAAGCGGCAGCGGTTCATGCCTTGTTTCCAGCCGATGGCCGGCGCGTCGTGCTGCTTGGTCATTCATTAGGCGGACCGATCGTCGCGTGGGTTGCGGCAGAGCATCCAGATCGCGTGGCTGCAGTGGTGCTGCTGGCGGCGTCGCTCGACCCTGCACTGGAAGAGATCAATCCGATGCAGTGGGTCGGCACCTGGACGGCGGTGCGCTGGGCCTTGCCGCGTGCGATTCGAAACGCCAATGCTGAACTGATCGCTCTGAAGCCTGAGCTGCAATCCTTGGCGAGTTTGCTGCCCAAGATTACCGCGCCGGTGCTGATCGTGCATGGCACCAAGGACAACTTGGTGCCGGTCGCCAATGTCCCGTTCATGCAGGCTGGGCTCACGAGCGCGCGCTGCGTGAAGACGCAGTTGCTCGAAGGACAGAACCACTTCCTGCCGTGGAATTCGACCGGCATCGTGCGACAGGCAATTGCCTGGGCGCTTGGGGCGCCGTGTTGAGCGACGTCACCACCGTTGCGGTGACGGATTGGCATGATGTCATCGCGTGGTTCCACGCGACACTGGCTGGGATGGCTGACCCGTGGGTGATCGCGCTTGCTCTGGTGCTGACCACGCTGCTGCTCGAAGACGTGGCCATCGCTGCGGGTGTCGCACTCGCCACGCAGGGCACGATCTCCTGGGGAGTGTCGCTGGCCGCGGTGGGTGGCGGCATCGCCGGTGGTGATCTCGGCCTGTATGCGCTGGGCATCGGCGCGACCCGCGTGCCGTGGCTGCGGCAGCGCTACATCGCAGAGCGCAGCGCCTGGGCGCGCGAGCAGGTGACGCGTAAGCTGCCCAGTGCCGTGCTGTTGGCGCGGGTGATCCCTGGGCTGCGGTTGGTTACCTACACCGCCTGCGGTTTTCTGAGGGTGCCATTTGCGCCGTTCTGTCTGTGGGTACTGCTTGCCGTCTCGTTGTGGACTGGCGCACTGTACGGCCTGAGCTTGGCCATTGGCGCGGCCTTGGCCCAGCAGCTCGGTCTACCTCTGCCAGTGGCGGTGGCGTTGCCCATCCTGTTACTTGCTGCTGCAGTACCGCTGTGGCGATTCATTCGTCAACGAGGCCGACCGACCACCTCTTCTACGCCATGACCTCCGTCCTGCCTGAGTCCACTCCTGCCATTCGCCCGCACCAGGGCATGCCGCCCTTCGATCACAGCGGCCCGCCGACCAGCTACTTCGAGTTTTGGCCGATGTGGGCCTTCTACCCACCGATCGCGCTATACGCTGCCTGGCAGATGGTGCGTTACCGAGGCATCCTCCTGCCTACAGTGGCCAACCCATCGTTCCCGGGGGGGGGCTTCTTTGGTGAGTCGAAGGCCGACATCCTGACGCTGGCGATGCTTCATGTACCCGAGTGGGTGGCGCCTTTTGTCCGTGTAGAGCGGCCCGCCGCACCGTCGGATGTTGCCCGGGAACGCGCCACGGCGCTGGAGGCTCTGGCTACGGCTGGGATCACGCTTCCGGTCGTCGCCAAGCCTGACCTCGGCTGCCGTGGCGCTGGTGTCAAGCTTGTGCGGAAGCCCGACGATCTGCAGACTTACCTGGCTGCTTTTCCAGCCGGCGCGACGCTACTGCTGCAGCGGCTGGTGCCGTTCGAGGGCGAAGCGGGTGTCTTCTATTGCCGCCGCCCGGGCCAGACACGGGGGCGCATCGTGTCGATTACGCTGAAATACTTCCCTTATGTCATCGGCGACGGCCAGCGCACGCTGCGCGAACTGATCCTGGCCGACCCGCGTGCCGGTAGGTTGACCCACCTGTACTTCAAGCGCCATACCTCGCGGCTCGAGACCGTTCCGGCCGACGGCGAGGCCATCCGACTGGCGTTTGCCGGCAGTCACAGCCGTGGCGCGATCTTCCGCAACGGCACTCATTTGGTGACGCCCGAGATGGAAGCGCGCTTCGACGACATCGCGCAGCGCCTGCCCGAATTCCATTTCGGTCGATTCGATGTGCGCTTCGAGGATTTCTCCGCGGTGCAGGCCGGGCGAGGCTTCACCATCGTCGAAGTCAACGGCGCCGGCGCAGAGAGCACGCACATCTGGGACCGCCGCACCAGTCTGATCGAAGCCTGGCGCGATTTGATGCGTCAGTACCACTGGCTGTTCGAGATCGGTGCTGCCAACCGTGCGCGGGGCTTCAGGCCGATGAGCCTGGCCGAATTCATGCGTGGCTACAGGCGCGAGAAATTCCTCACGCCGCTTTATCCGGCAACCGACTGAGCTTCCGGACGGGCTCATGGTGAAGATTGTCTTGAGACGTGCGTAATCTCTGGCGGTCTGGTTCGACTCTTGTTCATGTTTGCCACCTTCTCGTCGCACCGCCGCTTGCAGTCTGCAGCGTCGATCGTGACCCTCAGACCGAAAGTCCCTGCCATGTCGTCAATGCGCGCTCCCGATGACGCCTTTCCCGGAGGCGCCGAAAGGCTGCTGCACTTCAACCGTCAAGTGATCGACCAGGCATTGGCGCTGGTGGCTGCGTTTGAGGTCCCCGACGCTCCTGCCTACGAGCAATACACCGGGCCACACTTGCGTCATGTGATCGAGCACTATGAAGCGCTGGTGCTGCGCGACGCTGACAGCGCGGTCAACTACGACCGTCGCCCACGTGACCGCGAACTTGAATGCAACTCACAGCTGGCACGCGCTCGGTTGATCGCACTGAAGCAGTGCTTGATTGACTGGTCCGACGACGCACTGAAACAGTCACTCCATGTCCGCGCGCAGGTGGGGCCGGCTGGTGAATTCGATGTCGTGACTCCCTCCACCATCGGCCGCGAACTGGTATTCGTGGCCAGCCACGCAACCCATCATTACGCCTTGCTGCAGGTCTATTGCGAGCAGCACGGAATCTCCACGGCTCCCAATCTGGGCCGAGCACCGTCGACTGTGGCGAACGACCTTGGCCCCAACGACTGAAGCCCGCTCATCACAAGCACAAAGGAATCTGTATGACCCGCATCTCAACCTGCCGTCTGAATCGTCGAGCCTTGCTCGGCGTGGGCATGGCTGCGCTTTTTGTCAGTACTGTTGCGCATGCCGCCCAGCCACCCATCAATACACTGACGGGAGGCTTTTTCGGTAGTGCTGGTGACACCGCGATCCTCGGATACGACACCGTCGCCTATTTCACCGATGGCAAGCCGGTCAAGGGATCCGACGGCTTCGTGACCACCTGGATGGGTGCGAAATGGAAGTTCGCTTCGCAAGCCCACCTCGACCTCTTCAAGGCCACGCCCGAGAAGTACGCCCCCCAGTACGGTGGCTACTGCGCCTACGGGGTGTCGGTCGACAACTTGGTGAGCATCGAGCCCGACAAGTTCAAGATCATCGATGGCAAGCTGTACCTGAACTACGACGCTGACGTTCAGCAGAAGTGGCTGAAGAACCCGATCGGCTTCATCAAGACGGCCGACTCGAAATTCCAGACGCTGTTGAAGCAGTGACAGGCCTCAAACGCACTTTATCTTTTGAGGGGTACATCATGGTCTGGCTCAAGCGCAACGGACACTGGCTGCTCACGATCTTTATCGCGTTCGTATTCATTCAGTCGCTGTTCTTCAAGTTCACCGGTTCGCCGGAAACTGTTTACATCTTCCAGGGCAAGCTGGACCCCTGGGCTGCCTCTTTGGGCTTTCCCGGCGTATTTGCACCAGGCGGCATCTTTTCGGCCAAGGTGATCGGCACGATGGAGCTGATCGCATCGATCCTTGTCCTGGCTGGCGCCGCGATATCCAGCAAGCGCACGGTACAGGTGCTGGGAGCGGCTCTGGGCCTTGGCGTGATCAGCGGGGCCATCTTTTTTCACCTGTTCACGCCACTCGGCGTGGCCGTCGTGAACACCGACGGCAGCAGCGACGGCGGCGAACTGTTCATGCTGGCCTGTGGTGTCTGGCTGTCCTGTGCGGCACTGCTGTGGATGCGGCGTGAAATCTGGCTGCGTTGGCTGGCCATCAAGTGACGCATCCATCTTTGGCGTTACCTTGATGAGCGCGGTCGCAACGGCACGTCAATGACCCGGAGCACGATCATGACCAAGGCCGCGAAGTCTTTCGTTCCCAAGCGTGTGGTGCTTGTGCTCCAAGGAGGTGGTGCTCTCGGTGCTTATCAATGGGGCGTTTTCGAGGCTTTGAGTCAATCTGGGATTGCTATCGATTGGGTCATCGGCACGTCCATCGGTGCCATCAATGCTGCATTGATTGCCGGCAACCCGCCAGAACTGCGTAACGAGCGATTGGGTGTTTTCTGGGACAAGGTCGCGCAGCGCGCCTCCGGTGGCTCATTCGGCTGGCTGGGACTGGGACAGGCATTTGCCAATCTCGCGACCGTGACACGTGGCATCCCTTCTTTCTTCGAGCCTCACTCGACTGCGCTGCGTGGTCCGAGGGCTGTCGTTGGCGTCGAGCAAGCCTCGTATTACTCCACTGATCCGTTGAGGCGCACGCTTGATCAGCTGATGAGCTTCGACACACTCAACACAAGCAGCACTCGGGTGACGGTCGGTGCTGTGAATGTCTGCTCGGGAGCCATGCGCTATTTCGACAGTCGCGATGAGCCTCTGGGTCTTGACCACGTCATGGCATCGGGTGCCCTTCCGCCCGCGTTTCCCGCCGTGCGCATTGGCGGTCAAGCCTATTGGGACGGTGGCCTGTACTCGAACACCCCAATCGAGGCGGTGCTTGATGACAATCCGAGGCGCGATTCGCTTGTCTTTGCAGTGAATGTCTGGCACGAGAGCGGACCCGAACCTCAATCAATCCAGGAGGTCCTGGGTCGGCAGAAGGACATCCAGTACGCGAGCCGCACCGACAGCCACATTGGAAAGCAGAAGCAACTGCATCGGCTTCGTCACGTGATTCGCGAACTGGAGCAGCAGTTGCCAGCGTCGCGAAGATCGACTGCTGTGGTGCAGGAACTCGCTTCCTGGGGTTGCTGCACGACGATGCACATTGCCCGTCTGGTGGCGCCACGACTCGATGGGGAAGACAGCACCAAGGACATCGACTTCACCCTGGCTGGGATTCAGGCACGACGCGAAGCCGGTTATGCCGACACCATTCGGATGATCGAGCGCGCACCTTGGAATGATCCTGTGAATCCGATTGAAGGTCTGGTTGAGCACCGCTGAATGGAGGCGATGCTGGGAGGATTCGCCACGGCACTGGCCCTGGGCTGCGCTATGGCGATGGGCTTTGCGATGCAGAGAGGCGGCACTTGCACGGTCGCTGCGGTGGAAGAGTGGGTTACTACCCGGCGGTTCTCGCGCTTGCTGGCGATCATGGAGGCGTCGCTTTGGGTCAGCGGCGGCCTGCTGCTAGCGCGCGAATTCGGAACGCCGTTCGCTCCTCCAACGGCACAGACATTGACCGGCGGGACAGTGGTCGGCGCCGCGCTTCTCGGCCTCGGTGCTCTGGTGAACGGCGCCTGCGTGTTCGGCGCCGTGGCTCGACTGGGCTCGGGCGAGTGGGCCTACGCTGCGACTCCAGTGGGCTTCTTTGTGGGCTGTGTCAGCGTCAACGACGTCTTTGCGCGCACGCCCGTGGCTTCTAAGGCCGAGTGGTCAGGTTATCTGCTTGATGCGCCGTGGTGGTTCGCATGGCTCTTCGCTTTGTTCGCTGTCGCTCGCATCGTCACTTCGATGCGATCGCGACGTGAAGACAAATTGGGCGACGCCCTCGTCGGTCGAGTTTGGTCGCCTCATGCTGCCACCATTGTGATCGGCATTACCTATCTGGCCATGCTGCTTCTGGCCGGTGCCTGGGCGTATACCGACGTCCTTGCTGAACTTGCCCTTGGCATGGCGGATGGAGGAAATATCCGCTTGTTGCTCGTCCTCGCACTCATCATCGGGGCCGTGCTTGGCGGCTGGTTCAGTGGTCGCTTGCGCCGGGTCGCGCCAGCGCCAATTGCCATCGGGAGAGCCATTGCTGGTGGCATGCTGATGGCCAGGGGCAGTCTGTTGATACCTGGCAGTAACGATGGTCTTGTTCTGCTGGGTATGCCGCTGTTCTTGCCTTACGCCTGGGTCGCATTCGTGACCATGTGTGTGGTGATCACTGCGGGGCTGCGCTTGGTGCAATGGTGGAGAACCACGGGCTACACACTGCGGCCGCCACCGTAACCTGACGGATGAAGAAACGGCGATTCGCATAGGGGCCGATCCGTGAGTGTGATTTTGACGCGCACGCTGAGTACTTCACACGATCAACTTTATCTAGCTCAGCTTGCAGTAGTGCGCGGCTACCGGAAAACCGCAAACGTGTGATGTCGATCGGGAAACACATGCCCCACGTCCACTCCACAAAAATGCGGAGCTTGCGACCGAACGTCTGCATCTGCGATAGGTAGCAGGCTCGCCACAAAAATCAACGCTGCAAGACCAATAAGCGGTATGCCAAACCCGCATCGCGGAGGTGGATGCTGAGGATTTCTGCGAGGTAAAGACACCCTCTTCTACTAGCAACACGCGTCGGACGCTCTCAGTCATCGCTCCTATTTGATGGGGCGCGGCGGAGACGAAGTTGGAGGCATGTCGTTGACGCTGGTAGCGCGGCAGCCATCACGTGGCGCAACCAGCTCAAAAGCGTTCAGGTCAGTACTTGAACTCGCACGCCCCGCTTCACTTCTTGACTGGCAATCGCATCTTGCTGACCCAAGTGCTGGTCGAGTCGTCCCACTGGTGCGTCATCAAGAAACGGATTGTCTCGACGCGAACCTCTTCGCGTGTCAATTTGCTCATGTCGCGCGGGGCGCCGCCGGATACCCACTGTTCGTTCTGGGCGTCCCATGTGTTCATCACAAGAAACTTATCCACCATGGCCATGACCTCGGATCGAGGCATGATGCCCTTGGGCAGTTCGATGTTTGACCTGACTACCCACATGCCGGTCATTTCGTCCCAGCGATGCATGGACAAGAAAACATCGCGATCCATGAACGCCGCCATACGGGACGACTCGACAGGAGGCTTGAGGTTTTGCGCTTGGGTAAGGCCTGAGACCGAAACCAGCAGCGTGGAAAGGGCGAGGGCAACGATTCGTGAATGCTTCATTTGATTGGCTCCGATGGGCTGCTGTGTAGCAACTGAGATTGAGGTGGATGCACATCTTGCGACTAACGTCTCAAGGCATGCTCACATCAGTCGGTGAGCCGACATTCCAATTACAGACAATCTGCTTCGGGCACAGCGTCGATAGCGCCGGAAGCGATCAACGGCCTAGAGAACGGCGTGTCGATCGGGCCGTTGCTGTGCAGTCAGTTCAGCGTTCTGGAGGCTCTTGTTTGCCCAGCTTCTTCATTGCTTCATGTATGAAGTTGAACTGGTCGTTGACGTCGCGACAGGTCTCACAGATCACGAAGTGCAACCGCAACCGTGCCCGTTCCTTCGGAGGCAGAGTCCGATCATGTCCGTCACTGCTGAGTCGCGATACCTCTTTGCAGTTCAGTTCGTTGCTCATGCCTTGACCTTGAACCAGCTGATTTCTAGGCACTCACGAAGTTGCATCCTGGCCCGATAGAGCATGACGCCGCAGTTGTTGGAAGTAATGCCGAGCTCAACACAGATGTCGTCCACTTCTCTTTCCAACCACTCACGCATCATGAAAATGCGACCGAGTTTTGGGGGGAGGCGGTTCACGCAGACTTGCAAGGTGTCGAAGAACTGGCTTTGCTCTAGGGCTCGCTCGGGGTGTTGCCATGCGGCAGGAGGTTCCT
This sequence comes from Burkholderiaceae bacterium, assembly GCA_965229345.1. GTDB lineage: Bacteria > Pseudomonadota > Gammaproteobacteria > Burkholderiales > Burkholderiaceae_C > PBB1. The sequence continues at coordinate 3,041,412 of OZ245872.1, read as the reverse complement.
GCCAATGACCGTCGCTGATGAACAACGCGTCGATGGCGTCGTCCATGCTCTGATCGTCCATCGGCTCGATATGAACTTCGCGTCCGCGTATGCGAATGACGTCGATGATCTTGAACTTGAGGATGCCGGTGGCATAGGTGCGCAGGGAACTGCGACCTTCAAAGTTGTCGGGTTTCTCCAGGATGGCGAGGAAAGTTTCCGACACCACGTCTTCAGCCAACGAGTCGTTGCGCAACTGAAGTTTTGCGAACTTCAGCAAAGGTTGATGCAAAGCGGCAAGCTCGGATTCGATCGACATGACGATGGTGCCCAATACCTAAAGAGAGTTCAAACTCACATGCAATTCAATTAGACCTGAATTGCACCGAACCCGAATCGGCTCAGTCAGCAGCACCATCGGAATCCCATCAATCTTTGATGTCCTCCTCGCTGCGGAAGCCTGCGAGGGCTTCGCTAAACGGCGGCGCCGGCGTGGGGCTGCGCGCCGATCCTCTCGGCCGCCAGTCTCGCGGTGAAGTGCACTTGCATCGGAACGCGCCGTTGAATTCTCAACCGCTGCCGTAATCTTCAGCAGAGCCGATCGACGAAATGGTTCACGCTGAACTGTCTGACTGCCAGACTCATTTGAACTGGTTCCAACCCATCGAACGTCATGAAGACATACATCAAGTCCCCAGAAGCAATTGCCAGGCTCACCGCCGAACAGTTTCGCATCACGCAGCACAGCGGTACCGAACCCGCCGGCACCGGCGAATACCTCGACAACCGCGCGCCAGGCATCTACGTCGACATCGTCTCTGGCGAGCCGCTTTTTGCGTCGTCAGACAAATTCGAGTCGGGCTGTGGCTGGCCGAGCTTCACCAAGCCGATCGTGCCTGCGCATGTCAGCGAACTACGCGATATCAGTCACGGCATGGTGCGTACCGAGGTTCGCTCGCGCCATGGCGACAGCCACCTCGGACACGTTTTTCCGGATGGTCCTGTCGACCTCGGTGGGCTGCGCTACTGCATCAATTCAGCCTCGCTGCGTTTCGTCCATCGCGACGACATGCAAGCCAAGGGCTATGGCGAATACTTGAACCAGGTCGAGGAGATTTGACATGACAACGGAGCGCGCGGTGCTCGCAGGCGGTTGCTTCTGGGGCATGCAGGATCTGATCCGCAAGATGCCCGGCGTGGTGTCGACCCGTGTGGGCTACACCGGCGGCGATGTGCCGAATGCTACTTACCGCAACCACGGCACTCATGCCGAGGGGATCGAGATCGTCTTCGATCCGGCAGTGATCAGCTACCGGCGACTGCTCGAGTTCTTCTTCCAGATACACGATCCGACCACGCTGAACCGGCAGGGCAACGACCGCGGCCTATCCTACCGTTCAGCGATCTATTTCGTGTCGGAAGACCAGCGTCTTGAAGCGATCGACACGATCAAGGACGTGGAAGCCTCGGGCCTGTGGCCGGAAAGGGTGGTCACGGAAGTCGCACCGGTAGGCGCGTTCTGGCAGGCCGAGCCGGAGCACCAGGATTACCTGGAGCGGCATCCTGGCGGCTACACCTGCCATTTCGCCAGGCCGAAATGGGTCTTGCCTAGGCGCGCGGTAGCCTGAGCGACCGACCACAGCATCCAGGAGCCGCTCGTGTCAACTCAACGCGTTTTCAAGGTCGCCGACCACCTGCAAGCGAACGATGGCGAGCCCATCCGATCGGTTGTGCACGCCACCGACGACGCGGCCATCGTGGCTTGGACCGTCAAGCCCGGCCAGCGCATCAGCCCGCATGTGCACCCCAGTGGCCAGGACACCTGGACCATCCTGGAAGGCGAGGGCGACTATCAGCTCGACCTCGCCGGGCAGACGGTTCGAATCGCGGCTGGTGACGTCGTGGTGGCGCCCTCGGGGGCCGTGCATGGCGTGCTCAACACCGGAGCGCAGGCGCTGGTGTTTGTGTCGGTGGTGAGCCCGGCGCTGTCAGGTTACGAGCCCCTTTGATCGGCCCCCCAGTCAACCACGCAGCGCCGCTGCGAGCGTGGCGGGATCGAAGCTGATGGGCACGCGACGCAACAGTTGACCATCTGCCGACAATACGAGCAGGGTCGGGAAGCCCTGCACGTCGTAACGTTGCATGAATGCCCTGGCTTCAGGCGCTTCATAGTCGACGCGCGACAGCACGAAGCCCGTTGTGATCGCTCGCTTGACGGTGGCGTCGGTGAACACCTCTGCGTGCAGTACGCGGCAAGTCGGGCACCAGATCGCCGAAAAATCCACCAGCACCGGCTTGCCCTCTGACTTCGCCAGCACCAACGCCTGTTCCAGGGGCAGGAACTGCAACGCCGTAGCCTTGAGCGCGGCCTCACCGCGTCGGGTCTGCCAGGCGGTGTGAGCGAAGTAGCTGCCGATTGTGATGATCACGACCACGCCAATCCAGAGCACGCGCTTCTTCAATTGGGGCAGATTCATCCGGTGACTCCAAGCAGGTGGGGAGCATAGGGCCGAGAGGGCATGGCCCGCTTCCCGGTCCCGCGTTCCCGCTGAAGGAGCAGGTCTCAACGATGGCACCAGAATCAACGCACCCGCAGCCATCCACCAAGGTCCAACCATGCTGAAGTTCTACTACTCGCTCGCCCCCAATCCCATGAAAGTGGCCCTCTTCCTCGAGGAGTCGGGCGTGCCCTACGAGGCCATTCCGGTCGATACGCGCAAAGGTGAGCAACACGCCGCGGCCTTCATGGCCATCAACCCCAATGCCAAGGTCCCCGTGATCGTGGATGGTGAAACGACGGTCTTCGACAGCAATGCGATCCTGCTGTATCTGGCAGAGAAGACCCGGCAGTTCCTGCCCGCGGCATCTGACCGCGGCGCCATGCTGTCGTGGCTGATGTTCGTCGCCTCCGGCATCGGGCCTTTCACGGGGCAATGCGTGCACTTCAAGCACTACGCGCCCGAGCCCAATCCGTACGCGCTCAACCGCTATGACTTCGAAGCCTGGCGGCACTGGGGGATTTTGAACGCGCATCTTGCAGACCAACCCTGGATGTTGAGCGGGCAATACACGCTGCTGGACATGGCTGTCTGGGGCTGGGCCCGGGTCGTACCTTTTGCGCTCGGCGCCGAAGCATGGGAGCAACTGCCGCATGTGAAGCGGCTTCTGGATACGGTGAGCGAGCGGCCGGCTGCGCAACGGGTTGCTACGTTGAAGGACCGCCATGCCTTCAAGACCGACATGGACGAGGAGGCACGTCGGGCCATGTTTCCGCAGAACGAAAGACTCAAGGGTTGACCTGCAGGACGGCAGACGTCGAGTTCGCGGACGGATCGTCGGCGGTGGCAACGCACCTACCAGTGTGGCGCCTGCGGTGCTGACTGAGCGGCGGCATTAGGGCGACGAGATCGGGACAGCCCCCTCCCCTCGGGGTCGACTAGCGCCCGTCGGGCGCACGATCTCACCGCCGGAGAGCTGACCCCCAACTTGAACCACCGGAACGCCGACGCCCCCGGCCGGAAGTGGTCGAACCTTGGCCGGCATTCCCCCAGGGCGAGGGTTCAGGTCGCCGCAGCGTACTCGCGGACCACCGCAAAGCGCTGGTGCTGCTCGATCGTCAAGTTAACGAGCTGGCCGGTTTTCAACGCCTCCAAGCCGACTCCGCGCGTGCTTCGCGTCACGGTCCAGTCGCGGTGATCGTCGCCGGCAAGATATGCCAGACCGACCTCGGGCAACACACCCTCGACGGTGGCAGTCACGGTGGAAGTGGACGTGATGCGATTCCGCATGGATGCGCTCCAGAGATTTACAAGCAGCCGACCAAGTATGAATTCTTGGTGACCACCTGTCACTAGTTTAGTGAACACCCTTACTAGATCCTGTCAGTCCGCTGCGGCGTACGGTTGGGAGCCATGACGATCACGGTCGCTTTCGCCACGTCTGGTAGGCCCCGATACCCAGGCAGATGAGTGCCGGCCATGCGGTGACCGCAAACAGCAAACCGGGACCGATTGGGTTGGGGTTCGGGTCGGGCCAAAGACCGATGGCGGCCAAGATGATGATGAGCAACAAAGGCCCCCAGCCAATCACGACGAAGGCAACACCAATCTTGTTCCAACGGTTGGAAAGAAAACCCTTCATGCGATGCGTTCTCCTTGGCCATTTAGCGAGGGTAAGGCCGCATCATTCGGATGCCTCTACTGACTCGACCGAATGGTTTCACTCGCAGAGAGTACCGTCTCGGCGAACGTCAGCAATTGGCCGAAAGCGGCCAGTCATCGTCCGGCGAGATTTGAGGTGGAAACGTTTCCGCCCTGACCAGCGCCGTCGGCCGGCAACGCAGCGGCGCTAAATTCGCCCGCATGTGCACCCGCTACATCACCCCTGAGCAGGCCGCCATCGAGCGCCATTGGCATGTCGGCCGCGGCAATCCCTTTCGCTGGCCGAAGACCGAAGTCTTTCCTGGTCGAACGGGCCTGTTCGTCCGGGCCAACCGCGATGTCGCTGACACCAAGCGCGAAGCCGTGGTCGGTCAGTGGGGCCTAATCCCCTGGTTCGCCAAGTCGGCAAAGCTGCCCTATGCGACCAGCAACGCCCGGTCCGAGGAGCTGTCGGCCAAGGCCACTTTCAAGCACCCATGGGCCCGCGGGCAGCGTTGCATCATCCCGGCGGAATCGTTCGACGAACCGAACTGGGAAAGCGGCAAGAACGTCTGGTGGCGCTTCCGCCGTGCTGATGCTGCCCCATGGGGACTAGCCGGTTTGTGGAACACCTGGGTCGACAAGACCACCGGCGAGATCGTCGAGAGCTACACCATGCTGACGATCAACGCCGACGCGCACCGGTTGATGCGTCGCATGCACAAGCCCGACCCAAAGGTGGGCCCCGATCAGCAGGACAAACGCTCGGTCATCCCGATCGAGATGGACGCCGTAGACGAGTGGTTGAATGCGCCGGTGGAACAAGCGGCGTCCCTGCTTCGGGTGCCGTCGTTGGAGGTGATTGAGGCCGGGCCAATTGGCAAGTCTCTGCAATAGGAGAGCACCCATGCCAGAAAACTACGAACTGGAGCAACCGGCGCCCAACGCCGCGCCTGAAGCATGGACGGCCTATCGAGGAGCTTGTAGCGACCGCACGATGGCTGCCCATTGCAAGCATCGCCCCGACCTGCTGCGCCTGCGCCTTCGGGGCGACCTCCACTGGGGGCTTTGTAGAGCTGCTGTGAAGATGAGGATGTTCGTTCTTTACTGTTCGTTAGCGAGCATCGCGTCACTGGCGCAAGGAACCGAGATCATCACAGGCATTGACTGCGAACTGTGGGTGAAGAACCCCGACAGACCAACTAGAGCTCGGCTGCTCGGCCAGTTCAGACCCCTCACTTTGGCGAGCGCAATCAAATTCAACGATCCGCTATACGAGATCAACGTTGATCCAACCTATTTGTGGATGGACAAGCACTGCCGCGAGAACCCACCCAAGACAGTCCCCGTAGGGGCGAGAGAGCTGGATTCGAAGTTGCGAAAGAAGTGATTGGCAACATCATCGCTGTGAACCAAGCAAAGGGGGGGGTCGGGCAGATCAACCTTATGACACGACCCAGGCAGGCGAGCTGTCTCTTATAGCGATGCCGAGGTCAAGGCGAGTGGGGATTGGGTGCAAGCCATCTCCCGCTGACGGGTCAACCTAGTGGAGCGCCTGGTCGGCGAATGCGTGAGTGATGGAAGAGCCCGCAACACCAAGTCTGCGCACGTGCGATGGCTGGATGCTGCACCTTGCTGAGATGGGCTGAATTCGCGAAACTCGCCGGATGCAGCCTGTTGAATTGCAGGCGCGTGTCGATGCTTATCTAAGGGCCAAGGGCCTGCCAGAGGTCGAGTGGGCGGCGAGGCAGAGTAAGCCGCCGCCGATCTGATCGAAGAAACCAATGCCGCTGTCTGCACTGCTGACCTGCCTCATCGTCGGTATCTCCGACGGGGACACGCTCACTGCCCGATGCGAAGTGACGGGTGGCCTGCAGACGTTCAAGGTCCGTCTGAACGAGATCGACGCGCCCGAGAAGACCCAGCCCTTCGGCAACCGGAGCAAGCAGACCCTGTCGGGGTTGTGCTTCAAGAAGCCGGCGCTGTTGCAGTCACAAGGCGCAGACCGCTATGGCCGGCTGCTCGCTCGGGTCGAGTGCGACGGCGTGGACGCCAACGCATCAATGGTGGCGCTGGGCATGGCCTGGGTCTACGACGAGTACGTCTCCGATGAGACGCTTTATCAGTACCAGGAGGAAGCACAGGCCGAGCGCCGGGGCCTGTGGTCCCGAAATGATCCGGTGCCACCTTGGGAGTGGCGGCGGGGTTATCGGTAGGTGGCGGCCACCGCTCACGGTGTGTCGGATGGCGTGGTTAGCAGCACCAAGCCCTTCTCACGGTAGAACGATTCGAACTGCACATCGTGCAATCGCTCGCCCCGCTGTTCAAGGTGCAACTGCTGCTCGCTGGCGATCGTCACCACATACCCATCGCCGAGGCCGAAGATGGAAATGTCTTCGACCTCTCGCACCGTGTAGAGATTGCCGTCGCTGGCTCTGAAGACCGTGTCGACGGTTGGGCGTTCTGGGCGCATGAGGTTTCCTTCTGAGGTCTGGTTGCAGACAAGGTGCACACGACACCCTGGAGATTGGGTTAGATGTCGCGTTTTGCGCCGGATCCCGGACTGGTGAGCGCCGGTGCATTTTCGCCAGCTTGAGACCTACCCCGGGCCGTCGACGCCCGATTAGCTAGAAAGTTGAGAGACAGCTTTCAGAGCTGGCTGGCCACTGATTACGCCGAAGCGAAGTTCCGATCCTGGCCGGGAGTGTGAGTACGCAGCGTTGCCGCATAGCTGACGCTGGGCCCTCGAGGTCGTCGTGACTGTGGGTTGACCTAGGACAAGGCCCTCGAGTGCGCGCCGGCGCATCTTGTTTGGCCCTCAACTCGATGGGAGACCATCATGGGATCCGTTGCCAACGCAGTACATCGCGAGCCGTGGAACAAGGGCAAGATCGTCGGCCAGAAGGCCCCATTCAAGGTCAAGGACATCTGGGCACTCCGGGTGCGACTGCAGATGGAAAACCGAGTACGCGAGCTGGCCCTCTTCTACCTGGGCATCGACAGCAAACTCCGCGGTTGTGATCTCGTCAGCCTGAAGGTCAGGGACATCTGCCACGGGGATCAGGTCGCGTCCCGCGCCATGGTTCTGCAGCGCAAAACGCAGCGCCCCGTGCAGTTCGAAATCACACCAGCCACCCGCGACGCGGTGCAGAAGTGGATCAAGCTGGCGGCGTTGAAGTCGGAAGACTTTCTGTTCCCGAGCCGCATCCACGACTCGCCACATCTGGGCACGCGACAGTACGCGCGGATTCTCGAAGACTGGGTCGAAGAGCTCGGCCTCGATCCCGCCGACTACGGCACTCACTCAATGCGCCGGACCAAGGCGACGTTGATCTACCGGCGCACGAAGAACCTGCGCGCCGTGCAGTTGCTGCTGGGACATTCCAAGCTGGAATCGACCGTGCGCTACCTGGGCATCGAGGTGGACGACGCTTTGGAGATCTCTGAACAGACCGAGTTTTGATCGGGGCCTACCCGGGGCCGCCTGGCCGTCGAAGCCGGTTGGGCGGCGTTTCACGCCGCATGCTCGCTCTGGAGGGCAGCTTTCTGGCACAGGCGCGAACTGGAACTCCCGGCCAGCAGCCGTTGGGTGGTGCGTCCGGAAGCGGACGTCGATTACCCAGACCAGCTCATTGCATCAAAGCTCCGATCAATGGGCAGGTGGGCGGAGCGGGCGTCGGCGCCTAGCTGAAGGGTAATCGCGTGTCGCCGAGGGCTGAACCTTCGACATGCGAAGCGGGGCCGGGACGTTAGCGGGCAGCCCCAGTGGTCGCATCTGCCTGGGCGATGAACGCCAGCAACGCGGGCGTCGACTGCTTCTCACGATGCACAACCAGATGACATTGCCGAAGCTGCCGCGGCAATGTCGTGGAGACGCGGCACAGACGTCCAGCTTCCAGCGCATCGTTCACTACCCAGGCGGACAGGCAAGCCACCCCCAACCCTTCCTGAGCGGCACGCTGGATGGCCTCCGAACTGCCTAGCTCGATGCTGCGCCGGTAAGAACGCAGGTGGGGCAGCAAGCTCTGGTCGGTGGCCTCGCGCGTGCCAGAGCCCGTTTCGCGAACCAGCCAGACCGCCTCACGCAGCGTGCGCAGGGGAATGCGATCGCCCGCCCGGCTTGACTGGGCCAGCGCACTGTCGGGCGCAGCCACGACCACCATCTCGTCTTGCAGCCAGGGGGTGACCACCAGCTCCGGCTGGTGGCTGGGCCCCTCGATCAGCCCCACGTCGAGTTCGAAAGCGGTCACGGCATCGCAGATGGCGGCGGTGTTCCCGATAACGACCTTCGACCGCCAGGCGGCGGCGCTGCCGGGCTGCTGTGCCCCCATGAAGCCAGCGAGCAGCTTGGGCAACACGTAGTTGCCAATCGTCGTGCTGGCGCCGATGCGCAGCGACTGCGCCTGCGCGCTGCCGTCGCGCGACATCTGCTCGATGCCTGCGGCGCCGTCGAGCAAAGCCAAAGCCCGCGGCAACAGCGCGCGGCCGTTGTCGTTCAACAGCAGGCGTTTGCCGGCGCGGTCGAACAGGCGCAGCGACAGCAGGCGTTCCAGCTCGTTGACGGCCGAACTGGTGGCCGATTGCGACAGCGCTATCTCAGCGCTGGCCGCCGTGGTGCTGCCGCTGCGCGCCACGGCGACAAAAATCTGCAGCTGACGCAGGGTGAGTCGAAGCACGTCCACGGTGATTGCCTTTGTTATCGATTTCGCAGGTACATCTTAGTCATACAACCCGTTGGACGGGTTGATTGCCAAGCTCTAAATTTGCCTGGCCGCTCGATCACGGGGCGGCGGCCTGCCGCGCCACCACCGGCATCTGGAGCCCGACATGCTGACCCTTGAACGAACAACCCCACGCCCCGCAGCACCCGGCCCGCTGGCCCCACAGGCGCTGCATGCCCTTCAATGGGTTGCTGCCCGGCGGCCAGTGGCGGGCTTCATGGGGCCGACCCGCGACGTGGCCCATGCCGTCTCGACCACCTTGGCCGCCGACAGCAGCATCGACCCGCAGGTGCTGCGCTGGATGCCGGTCGCAGTGCCGCTGGCGGCCGTGCTGCTGTGCGCCGGCATCGCCTTGATCTGGGTGCTGGCGTGATGCACGCGCTGTCGACCTCACAAGCCAGCCCTGGCCCGTCAGCCGGCCACCGGGCAGCGCGGTTGCGCTTGCAGTTGGCAGCCCTGCTGCCCGGCCTGGCCTTGAGCGGCGCCCTGGCCGCGACCGGCATCGCGCTGGGCCACATCGGCTGGCTGCAGGACCACGGCTTCAGTGCGCTGACGCTGGCCATCGTGTTGGGCATGCTGGTGGGCAACACGGTCTATCCGCTGGTGCCGCGCTTGGCCGCGGCCAGCGGTGCCGGCGTCAACGTGTCCAAGCAGAACCTGCTGCGCCTGGGGGTCGTGCTGTACGGCCTGCGGCTGACGGTGCAGGACATCGGCCACGTCGGCATCGCCGGCGTCGCCATCGACGCGCTGGTGCTGGGCTCGACCTTCGCGCTGGCCTGCTTCATCGGCACGCGCTGGTTGGGCCTGGACCGCAAGACGGCGATGCTGATCGGCGCCGGCAGCTCCATCTGCGGCGCCGCCGCGGTGATGGCTGCCGAACCGGTGGTCAAGGCGCGCGCCGAGCAGGTAACGGTGGCGGTGGCCACGGTGGTGGTGTTCGGCACGCTGGCGATCTTTCTGTACCCGGCGCTGTTCGAGCTGAACCAGCACTGGGCGCTGATTCCGGGTGGCGCCAACGGCTTCGGCATCTATGCCGGCTCGACCATCCACGAGGTGGCCCAGGTGGTGGCCGCGGCGCGTTCGGTGGGCCCGGACGCGGCCAACTCGGCCGTCATCGCGAAGATGGTGCGGGTGATGATGCTGGCGCCGTTCCTGGTGATGTTGTCGGCCTGGCTGGCACGTGACGACAAACGCCACGCCCACACTTCCGCCGCCACGGGCCAGGCCCCAGGCAAGCTCGCCGTGCCCTGGTTCGCCTTCGGCTTCGTCGCGGTGGTGTTGTTCAACTCGCTGCAGTGGCTGCCGGCCTCGGTGGTGGCGGTGACCACCGAGATCGACACCGCGCTGCTGGCCATGGCCATGGCCGCACTCGGCCTGTCCACGCACATCGGCGCCATCCGCAAGGCCGGTGCCAAGCCGCTGTTGCTGGCGCTGATCCTGTTCGGCTGGCTCATCGTCGGCGGTGCCTTGATCAACCGCTGGGTACCGGCCCTGCTCGGCTGAAGCCTCGAATTCACGGCCCGACGGAATAAACCACGGGCTCTCCTCGTCCACCACAGCAAGCCTTTCCCTCTTTTCTCAACACTCTCCGAAAGACATCCCATGAATACCTTCTTCCGCACCACCGCGCTGGCCTTGTGCAGCACCTTCGTCCTCGTCGCCGCCAGCGTGCCCGCCAACGCCGCCAACGCCGCCGAAGCCACCCCGGCCCGCGTCACCTTCGACGGCCAGATCCGCAACAACTCGCTGGCGCTGAGCCCCGACGAGGCCACCGCCGTGGTGTCTTACAGCGAGCGCCCGGACGTCATCGTCTACGACCTGGCCACCGGTGCCGTGCGCGGTGTGCTGCGCGGCTACGTCACGCCGCGCAACATCGTGTTCGCGCCCGACGGCAAGAGCTTCTATGTCTCCGACAGCAGCCTGGGCACGGTGACGCGCCTGGACACCACCACGCTCAAGCCGCTGGCCACCGCGTCGACGCTGGCGGCCGGCCCCGGCGCCTTCGGCACCGCGCTCAGCAAGGACGGCAGCGCGCTGTACGTCAACAACCAGGCCAGCAGCACCGTGACGCGACTGGACACCGCCAGCGGGCAGGCCAAGGCGGTGATCACCGGCTTTGCGCAGCCGCGCCAGGGCGTGCGCCTGAGCCCGGACGGCGCGAAGCTCTACGTCACCAACTTCCTGGGCGACAAGGTGACCATCGTCGACACGCAGACCGACAAGATCGAGGGCGAGATCACCGGCTTCAACAAGATCCGCGCCATCTCCGTCACCGCCGACGGCAAGACCCTGTTTGCGGCCAACAGCGGCAGCAACGACATCGCGGTGGTGGACATCGCCGCGCGCCGCGTCACCGGCACCGTGCCGGTGGGCCGCGACCCCTACGGCGCCGCGCTCACGCCCGACGGCCGCTTCGTCTACTCGGGCAACTTGGCCGACAACACGGTGTCGGTGATCGACGTGGCCACGTTGAAGGTGGTCGCCACCATCGCCGGCTTCAAGCAGCCGCGCCAGGCCATCGTGTTCACGCGCGACGGCAAGACGGCCTACGTGCTGAACGAGGACCTGAGCATCTCCAAGGTCGAGCGTGCCGGGCAGCGAATCGTCGCCACGGTGGCCGCTGCGCAGGCGGTGGCGGCGTACTGAAAACCGGGAACTGTCAGAGAACCGGCGCACCGCACGACCGAGCCGGGGGCTTGCCGCTTCCGGTTCGCCCTGTTGTCCTCCCGCCCGCACAAAGGATCGAATGAAAACTCTTGCCAACCCTGGCCGGCGCCAACTGGCTTCGATCTGTCTGGCCTTTTGCACGCTGCCCGCCGCATTCGCCGCCCAGGCCCAGACGGCCGCCCCGCCGGCGCTGGAACTGGTGGTGCTGGGCTCGGGCGGCCCGGGTGCCACCGGCCGTGCGGGTTCGGCCTATGCCGTGTTGGTGGATGGCGTGGCGCGTGTCTTCGTCGACGCCGGCCCGGGATCTTTCGTGCGCCTGGGTGAAGCCAAGCTGGCGCTGGGTCGGGCCGACATCGTGCTGCTGACGCACCTTCATGTGGACCATGCCGGTGGACTGCCAGGCCTCTTCAAGGCCCGTGCGGTGTCCAACCGCGGGCCGGTCGATTTCAAGATCTTCGGGCCGGCAGGGCGGCGTGCGCTCGATGCCGACGATGCCGACTTCCCGGCCACCAGCCGCTTCATCGACCTCTTGTTCGGCAAGCAGGGCGCCTTCGGCTACCTGAAGGACTTCTCGGCGCCGCTGCGCTTTCAAGTGAACGACATCGACGCACCCGCCACGGCGTCAGCCCTGCCCGAAGTGCACACGGTGTTCGATGAGGGCGGCCTGCGCATCAGCGCCGTGGCCGGCCACCACCGCGACGCACCGGCAGTGGTCTACCGCATCGACCACGCCGGCAAGAGCATCACCTTCAGCGGCGACATCGACGCCAGCGGGCTGGCGGGTCTGCGGCGAATCGCCCAAGGCACCAGCCTGCTGGTCTTCAACAGCGTGGTGCTCGACCCACCCGGCTCGCCCGACGTGCTGTACACCTTGCACACGCCACCCAAGGCCATCGGCGAAGTGGCCGATGCGGTGCGCGCCGGCCAGCTGCTGCTGAGCCACCTGTCACCTGCGCTCGACGCGCAGCGTGATGCCGTCAAGGCGTCGATTGCCGCGCACTACGCCGGCGGGGTGGTGTTTGCGCAAGACGGTCAGCGGCTGGCGCCCTGAGGCGCGCAGCCGCCGGCGATAGTGCCGGTACCAGCCCCCAGTTCGACGCCCGTGCCCACCGACCCCACGAAGGTGATCACGCGAGCCATGCCGTCGGGCCGCAGGAACACGGCGGCGTCGAACTTCATGCGCTGGCCGCCCGATGGGCTGCCGCTCACGAAACCTTCGGTGCCGACACCGCGGTCCAGGCCCCGCAAGTAGAAGGCGCCCGCCGTGGTGCCGAGGGCGTCGGCAAAGGTGCCCGAGAAGCTGAAGGTGTCGCTGGCCGGGTCGTAGCCGGCGAACGCGCTCGCCACATCCACGTCGCCGTTCTGCGGACCGATGTACGTGGGCAGTAGGTCGCCAATGGGGTCGGTGATGCCTTGCGCCAGCGCACCGGTCGCGGCGGTGAACAAGCTGGCCAGCAGCAGGAAGGTCAGGGTTCGCTTCATCGGAGCAATTGGTGGAGCGTGTCGGGCGGGTCAACTGCCGATGGCGTGACAGAAAAAGTTTTTGCGTGGACCGGAATAGACCGCCTGCCGGCGCCGTCTGCCCTTGTGTCGGGACCTCATGGACCCTTCATCCACCACCGACCACCCCTCACTTCACATCAAGCCTTCAACGGAGCCCTCCATGTTCAAGACATTCGCCTTTGCCGCCACCGCCCTGACGCTTGCCGCTGGCAGCGCCTTCGCCGCCCCTTCCGACGACGCCCGCACGCACTTCCAGGCCATCGCTTCGGGCGACACCCAGATCGTGATGCGCGCCTACGCCGACCAGGCCCAGCTGAACTGGGTCGGCGGCCCGCTGGACGGCACCTACGCCACCACCGACGCCATCCGCGGCACCTGGGAAAAGTTCGGCAAGGCCGTCGGCCCGCTGAAGCTCACCATCGGCTCCATCGAAGAATCGGCCAACCCCAAGGGCTCGACGGTCTCCGCCAACGTCGTCTTCGAAGGCAAGCAGCCGATCAAGGTGCGTTACGTGCTGACCTACCGCGAAGGCAAGATCGTCAGCGAAACGTGGCAGATCGACCCCAAGCTGAACGTCGCCCTGGCAGCCACGGCCGAAACCGCCGGCAAGACCGCGACCTACTGATCCACCAGCGCCGCGCCGCACCGGGCCAGACCGGGGGCGGTGCGCACCTGCGTCGTTCGGGTTCATTCCCCGCAGTTGACAACGGAATACCCGCAAGCGCCCGTGCGTCTACCCGTTTGCAGTGGTCGAGCCACTGCTCACCCATCCCCCCAGGAGTTCCCCATGCGACACCCGCTTTCCAAATTTTCGGCTGTGCTGATGCACGCTGCTCTCGCGGCCGCGGCAGGCCTTGCTTCACTGCCCGGCCACGCCGCAGACGGCGCTGAATCCCTGACCTACACCAACATCACCAAGATACGCGACGGCATGGGCGCACGCGGCGACCTCGCACCGATCGCACGCATCGTCTCGCCGCTGGCGGATTCGCAGATCGTGCCGGGCGAAGGCCGCATTGGCGCAGGCAGCGTGAATGGCACCGGCTTCGTGTTGAACATCGAGGTCGTCACGCGCGACGCGACACCGATCGCCGCGAAAGAGTCGCTCAACATCAGAAACACCGCGCTGCTCGGCCAGATCAACCCGAACATTCCGGGCCTCTATGTCTTCCTCGACACCGACCTCGTCAAGCCCGACGGTGGCGTGATCCCGAAGAACACCAACCTGGCGAACCTCTTCAACATCCTGGGCACTGACGACACGCCGGGCGCGGGCGTGACGCTGTGGCTGGGCTGGCACGTGCTTGAATCGCTGCCGCTCGACACGAGCCGCTTCAACATCACCACCGCCGTGGTCGACACCGCCGGTCGGATCGGATTCGACCGGGTCTCGATGGCGGTGCTGCGCGGCGGTATCACATCGGGGCAGGCACTGACGCCCCTTCCGATCGATGTGTTCGATGACGGCATCGACGACGCGGACGGACCGGAGGTGACGATGATCGCGCCCCGCGTGCCGTCGCGTGTGTCACCTGGGCCGCAAACCGGCAATCCGACGCCGCCTGCGAATGCCTCGCTGTTCTTCATTCAAGTGGCGGCGCTGGACCGCTCGCGTCACGGCATCGGCGTCAGCGAAAACGGCCAAGGCACGGCGGCCCGCTCGGTGTTGGGAACCATCCTGGATGGCAGCCAGATCCAGAACCCGATCACGCACCCCAGCAACGGCACGAACCGCAATTTCCCGGGTCTGAACGTGACCTTCGACGTGCCCTTGCGTCAGCCCAACGGCAACGTGGTGCCGGCGGGCTCGAACCTGGCGCCGATCTTCAACGTTGCCGGCAGCGAGCTGGACGCTGACGGCTATGTCGTGACGACGGCCGATTGGGTGGTGGGGGGATCGCTCCTGATGCCTGCGGGCAAGCGTTCGGTCACGATCACCGCCCGGGTCACCGACAACGCCAACCGCACCCGCAGCGTCAGCCACGTCGTGGGCATCAGCCCGGTCGAGAACGGCCAAACCCTGACGCCCGCACCCTGAGAACGAGGCCGCGCGGCTCCGACCATGGAGCCGCGCTGGACGCACAGGGCAGCGGCAGCCTGCCACCCTGCACAACCAACACCCCATCTTTTTTCACGCCTGCGGAATAAAAGGCCCGAGCGTGCCGTCTGCCCCGATGTGAGCAACATCTCACCCACGCTGCCCGATCCGCCACCACTTCCACGGAGCTTCCCATGTTCAAAACCCTCGCCATCGCCGCATCTGCGGTAACGTTTCTGGTCACTGCCGGCTGTGCCAACATGGTCGAGCCGCCTGCCAAGGCGCCCGCCATGTTGTCTGGTGGCGCGCTCGTCACACCCGCTGGCATGACCCTCTACACCTTCGACCAGGACGTGGCGAACAGCGGCAAGAGCGCCTGCAACGGCGGCTGCGCCGCGCTCTGGCCGCCGATGATGGCCACCGCCACCGACCGGACCACGGGTGCCTACAGCATCGTCACTCGCGACGATGGGTCACGCCAGTGGGCCTACAAGGGCAAGCCGGTGTACACCTACAAGGCCGACCAGAAGGCCGGCGACCGCAGCGGCGACAACTTCAAACAGGTCTGGCACATCATCAAGGAATGACGCCTGTACACCCGCCTGCACACCCAGCTTCGCGCGGGCTCGACCCATCGTCAACATCCTGATGAACGACGACCATCAACTGCTGAGCTGGGTGCCGCGCCTGCGCCGCTATTCCCGGGCGCTGGTGAACAACCGTGACGACGCCGACGACCTGGTGCAGGACACGCTGGAGCGGGCCTGGGCCAAGTCGGGCCTGTGGGGCGGCGTGGCGGACATGCGCGCCTGGCTCTTCAGCATCATGCACAACCTGCACGTCGATGGCGTGCGCCGGCCCAGGCTGCACACCGTGACCATGGACGATGACACCCCCGAGGTGCCGGTGATGCCGACGCAAGGCGACAGGTTGGCGGTGCTGGACCTGCAGGCCGCGCTGGACCTGCTGCCCGTCGAGCAGAAGGAAGTGCTGCTGCTGGTGGCGCTGGAAGACATGGCCTATGCCGACGTGGCGCAGGCCCTGGGCATTCCCATCGGCACGGTGATGTCGCGCTTGTCGCGCGGCCGTGAGCGCCTGCGCGGCCTGATGGAAGGTCGTGCCGAACCCGTGCGGCTGAAGGTCGTCAAATGAATGCATTGCGAAGCACCCTATGAGTACCGATCGCCCATCGCCGCCCACCCTCCCGCCCACCCCCCCGGTCACCGAGGCCGAGCTGCATGCGTTTGTCGATGGCCGTCTGCCCGCAGAGCGTGAGGCCGAGATCGCCGCCTACCTGGCCGCGCGCCCCGACGATGCGCAGCGCGTCGAGGCCTACCGTGCGCAGAAGCGCGAGCTGCACGCCCTGTTCGACCCCGTGCTGGACGAGCAGCCGCCGCAACGCCTGCTGAAGTCGGCGCGCCCGCGCGCCGTAGCTCCAACGCCCTGGTACCTGCAGCGCCTGGCCGCCGGGTTGGCCATTGCCGTCATGAGCGGCGCCACCGGTTGGGGGCTGCGCGGCGTCGGGCCCGGCGCCGGCGGTGACGATGCGGCGCGCATGGCGGCTGTGCAACCGGCTCCGGGTGGCCTGACCCTGGTGTCTGCCAGCGGCTTCGCGCAGCGCGCCGCCGTCGCGCACGCGGTCTACAGCCCCGATGCGCGCCGGCCCGTGGAAGTGGACGCCGCGCACGAAGACCAGCTCGTGGCCTGGCTGTCCAAGCGCATGGGCGCGCCGATGAAGCCGCCGCACCTGCAGTCGCAGGGCTACACGCTGGAGGGCGGACGCCTGCTGCCGGGTGGCCAGGGGCCGGTGGCGCAGTTCATGTACCGCAATGAACTCGGCAGCAAGCTGACGCTGTATGTGTCCAACGACGTCGCTGACGTGGGCAGCGCGGCCGGGCCGGGCGGGGCGCCCCAGCCGGGCGCGAAGAACGCCGACACGGCCTTCCGCTTTGCGCGCGAAGGCGCGGTCAATGTCTTCTACTGGGTTGACGGGCCTTTCGGCTACGCCTTGTCGTCAGACGCCGACCGCAGCGTGTTGGCGCAGGTGTCGGCCGCGGTTTACCAGCAGCTGGGCGCCCGGCGCTGATGGCCGCGGACGGGCCGGTGTGGCACTTCTTTTAGTCGGCAGTGGAATCAAACGGCGCGCGGCGCGCTCTTGGTCCACACGTCCACACGTCCACACGTCCTACCGGCGCAGGCTGGCAGGCGCCCGAACCCAGCCCGCCACCGGAGACGCCATGCCCACCCTTGCCCTGCCCTTGAGCTTGATGCTCAGTCTGACGCTGGCCCTGGCCGGCTGCCAGACGCCGACACCTGCAGTACCCGCATCTGCACCGCCCGTCGAGAAGCAGGTGCGCGTCAACGACACCGACATCCGCTACATCGAACAAGGCCAGGGCGTGCCGGTGGTCTTCGTGCACGGCTCGATGAGCGACCAGCGCGTGTGGGACGCCTACCGCCCGCAAGTGGCGGCGCGCTACCGTTACATCGCCGTCAACCAGCGCTACTTCGGCGTGCAGCCATGGGACGACAGCGGTGCGCGCTTCTCGCAGCCCATGCACGCCGCTGACCTGGCAGCCTTCATCCAGAGTTTGGGCGCCGGCCCGGTGCACGTCGTGGCCTGGTCCTACGGTGGCTCGGTGGCCACGCTGGCGGCCAGCCAGCACCCCGAGCTGTTCCGCAGCCTGACCCTGCATGAGCCCACCATCGGCAGCCTGATCACCGGCACGCCCGAGGGCAAGGCCGCCATCGCGGCCTTCGGCGGCGAGGTCGGCCGCATCCGCACCGTCGCCAACGGCGGTGACACGCCAGCGGCGATGCGCCAGTTCTGGGAATTCGTGCTGAAGCTGCCGCCGGGCGGCTTCGACGCCGAGCCCGTGGCGCTGCAGCGCATGGTGCTGGACAACCAGCGCACCGTGCCGCTGACCCTGAACGCGCCGCCACAGCCCATCAGTTGCGAGATGGTGGGTGCCATCCGCGCACCGGCGCTGGTGACCGTGGGCGCCGACACGCGGCCCTTGTGGGCGCTGTCCGCTGCCGCCTGGCAGCGCTGCGCCGCCCAGGCCGAGCTGGCCACCATTCCGAACAGCAACCACGACGCCGTCGTGCGTTCACCGCAGGCCTTCGCCGCGCTGCTGATGCCTTTCCTGGCGCGGCATTGACCGCTCCCCACTCCACATCGAAAGCACCCATGACCACCCAACGCCGCGACATCCTCAAGTACTCGCTCGCCGCTGCTGCAGCCAGCGCGCTGCCCGCAGTGCAAGCCCAGGTACCAGCCGCACCCGGCACCGGATCCGGTACCGCAGCCGGCCCCGGCATCGACCCGCGCGACCGCGTCTTCATCACCAACGAAGACTCCAACACGCTCGTCGTCATCGATCCCAAGACCAACACCGTCGAGAGCACGATCAACCTGACCAGCTTCGACGAAGACCCGCGGCCGCCGTTCCGCTACGTCACCGCCGGCGTGGCGCCCACGCACGCGGCGATGATCCACAAGCCGCTGTACCACGGCTGCATCGACGCCCACGGCGCCGTGCCGTCGCCCGACGGCCGGCTGCTGGCCACCAGCGGGCGCGGCTCCAGCAACATCTACCTCATCGACGCCGAGCAGCGCCGCGTGATCGGCAACACGCCCAACCCGGCCGCCGGCCCGACGACCAACCCCGAGCGCCTGAGCAGCGGCCTGCTGCTGGGCCGCGAGCCGCACGAGCCCACCTTCACGCGCAACGGAAAGGAGCTCTGGGTCACGCTGCGCGGTGAAGACCGCATTGCCATCCTCGACGTCGACCGCGCCGTGCGCCAGTTGAAGGGCGCCGACGGCGCGGGCTCGACGGCCGTCCGCCAGCTCCTGCCGACGCTCAACGGCCCGGCCCAGGTGTGGTTCAACCGCGAAGGCACGCTGGCTTTCGTGGCCAGCCAGAAGGTGTCGCAGGTCGACGTGTTCCGCGTCAACGCGGGCGCCGATGGCCGCAGCCAGCCGCAGCGCGTGACCACGCTGGACATCAGCGCCCAGGACAAGCCCGGCTTCACACCCTTCATGAAGACCACGTCCGATGGCGCCGAGGTGTGGTTCTCGCACAAGCTGGCCGATGCGCTGTCGTGCCGCTCGACGCAGGGCGGCTTCGATCTTGTCGACAGCGTGCCACTGGGCATGGGCGCGCGGCCCAACCACGTCGAGTTCGTCAGCAACGCGCGCGGCAGCGTGGTCTACGCCAGCCTGGCGCGCATCGACGACGGCGGCCCTGGCGGCGTGGCATCCAGCCCCATCGCCATCATCGACCGCAGCGCCGCGGGCGGCCAGCGCAAGGTGGTGGGCACCTTCTTCAGCCACGGCCGCGAATCGCACGGGCTGTGGACCAACCCCGAGAACACGCTTCTCTACGTGGCGCACGAACAGGACGAACTGCCCGGCACGCCCAACGCCGGCCAAACGGTGTGCAGCGCTTTCGACGTGAGCGACCCGTTCAAGCCGGCCTTCATCGCGCAGATTCCGCTGGGTAACCTGGCCCTGCCTTCGGGCGCATTGCGCAACAAGAAGAGCATCAACCTTGTCTACGTGCGCGTGGGTGCGAAGGGCCAGACCGCATGAAAGGCATGAAGGGCAGCCGCGCACAGCTTGGAGTCAATGCCTTCCAGCGCGAGATGGACGAATCCATGGCGCGCATGATGCAAGACATGCACGGCCCGGGCTACGTGGGCCAGGCCGACATCGACTTCCTGGCGATGATGATTCCGCACCACGCCGGCGCCGTCGACATGGCGCGGCTGGTGCTGCAGCACGGCCGCGACCCGGCCACGCGTCAACTGGCGGAGGAGATCATCGCCGGGCAGACCATCGAGATCGAAAGCATGACGCGGCGGCTGGCGGCTTTGCGCAAGCCGTCCGGCACGGGTTCGGCGGCCGAATTCCCCTCGCTGGGCGGCACGCGGGGGCCTTGATTGCTGGGCTCAGGGTAAGCACTGACGATGGCCGTGGAATGAACAGCAGCGCCGGTCGCTCTTGATCACCATGCTCTTGCAGTCTGCCGAGTCCCGCTACAACGCCTGGGTGCGGGACCACTACCGCTTTTTGCTTCGCAGCGCCTGGGCGCTGACCGGCTCGCGCGCGATCGCCGAAGACGTGGTGCAGGACTGTTTTGCCAACGCATGGAAACACCGCGAGCAGTTGCGGGATGGGGCGTTGGCACGGGCCTGGCTGTTCCAGATCATGCGCCGCGCCGCCTTCCGCCAGGCGGTGCCCAGCATGCAGTCGCTGGACGATGAAGAGCAGCCCGAGCAGACCGCGCCTGACGCCGGCTTGGACGACAAGCTCGATGTCGTCAAGGCACTCGCACGGCTGGCGCCCATTCACCGCGAAGTGCTGGTGCTGTTCTATTTCGACGACATGCCGACTGCGCAGATGGCCGAGGCGCTGGAGATCGCGCCGGGCACCGTGCTGTCGCGCCTGGCCCGTGCGCGCGACGCGCTGAAGCAGGTGATGGGCGTGCCCGTGCGGGCGACCAGCGGCGGCCAGGTCACGCCGTTGAGGAAGATCCAGACATGACGCCCGAATTCCGACCCCCCGAGTTCCCCGACAGTGACTTCGACCTGCGCGCACGCGCCGAGCTCGCGCTGGCTTATCCCGCCGACGCCGCCCCGGCGCACCTGTTCCGCAAGGCGCAGCCACTTCTGGCGCGGCGCAGCTTCCAGCGCGCTGTCCTGGGCCTGCTGCTGGCCGGCAGCGGCACTGGCGCCGTGTTGGCCATGCGCCCGCCCGAACTCGTGCGCGGCGCCATCGAGCACGAATACTTCGAGCGCACATTGCGCGGCACCTTTATGGACAGCGCGCCCTTGCTTCAGCACCTGGGGCTAGGTGGCAAGCAAGTCGTGCCGGGCTTTCCGCAGCTGATGCGGCCTTGCGACATCGACGGCCACCTCGTCTACCACCTCACCACCTTCTTCGAGAAGGGCGGCATGGTCACCGTGTTCGCCTTCGACAAGGCGGTGGCGCTGACGGAGGGCAGCGGCTGGTGGGGCAACGTGCACTGGAAAGTCATCACCTCGCGCGACGGCAAGCCGCTGGTGCTGGTGGCGCAGAAGAAGCAGGCCCTGGCCGTGGCGCAAAGCCAGTTCGGTCCAGCCACCGACATGTCCCCACCGAATTCCACACCGACCCCCAAGGAGACCCGATGAACAAGACCTTGAACTCGCTGCCGCGGCGCCAGATGCTGGCCGGCAGCGCCAGCGCCCTGGCCGCGGCCGGCCTGGCCACTTTCACGCGCGGTGCCGCCGCGGCTGGCGAAACCCCAGTGGCCAGCGCCACGCCCAAGCCGCTGCCCGCCTACGTGGCGTGGAAAGACCCGGCCAGCGTCATCGTGCACAGCAGCACCACCATCGAGACCAAGCGCGCAGCCTTCGGCAGCGGGGTCATCACGCCGGCCGAGCAGCTCTACATCCGCAACAACCTGCCGGCGCCCGACGCGTCCATCGTCGCCGACCGCGACGCCTGGCAGGTGGCCATCGAAGGCGTGAAGGCGCCGCGCATGCTGACGCTGCGCGAGCTGAAGACGATGGGCGTGGAGACGACCGCGATGGTGCTGCAGTGCTCGGGCAATGGTCGCGGCTACTTCCCCAGCAAGCCCAGTGGCACACCCTGGCAGGTGGGCGCGGCGGGTTGCGTGATGTGGACCGGCGTTCCGGTGCGCGTGGTGGCCGAAGCGCTGGGCGGCGTCGTGCCGGGCGCCGGTTACCTGACCGGCACCGGCGGCGAGAAGCTGCCCGAAGGCCTGGACCCGCTGAGCATCATCGTCGAGCGCTCGGTGCCGGCCGCCGCGATGGCCGACGCGCTGCTGGCCTGGGAGATGAACGGCGTGCCGATCTCGCTGGCCCACGGCGGGCCGCTGCGCCTGATCGTGCCCGGCTACACCGGCGTGAACAACATCAAGTACATCAAGCGCCTGGCCTTCACGGCCAAGGAAACCGAGGCGAAGATCATGTCGCACGGCTACCGCATCTCGCCGCCGGGCGGCAAGGGCGAACCCAGCCAGCCGTCGGTGCAGGAGATGACGGTCAAGTCGTGGATCAACTCGCCCGCACCCGACGCAGCTGGCGTGAGGGCCGGCCTGGTGCAGGTGCAAGGCGTGGCCTTCGGCGGGCTGAACGGCATCAAGCGCGTCGAGGTGTCGCTGGACGGCGGCAAGACCTGGAACGACGCGCGGCTCACCGGGCCCGACCTTGGCCGCTATGCCTGGCGCCAGTTCGTGCTGCCGGCCAGGCTGCCGGCCGGCAGCCACACGCTGGCCAGCCGCGCCACCGACACGGCAGGCAACGTGCAGCCCGAACAGCGGATGGAAAACGCCGGCGGCTACAACAACACGAGCTGGGCCGACCACGCCGTGAAAGTGACGGTGGCCTGATCATGCGCAGCACCATCCAGCAGCGCTTCATGTTGCATGCAATGAGGGTCGCGTCGGTGCTCGTCGCCGGCTTGGCGCTGCCCGTTCTACCCGCGCTGGCGGCCGACGACAGGGCGCAACTCGCGCTAGGGAAGAAGCTGTTCCTGCAAGGCGTCGTCCCGTCGTGCGCCGTTTGCCACACCTTGCAGGCCGCGGGCGCCGAGGGCGCCGTCGGCCCGGTGCTGGACGAGTTGAAGCCCGACGCTGCGCGCGTGGCGAAGGCGCTGCGCAACGGGCTGGGCCAGATGCCTTCGTACAAGGACAAGCTCACCGATGCAGAGATTGAGGCTCTGTCGCTGTATGTGTCGAAGGCCAGCGGGGGTGCCAAGTGAGACTTCAGGTGGGTGGAATCTGTGGTGCATCCCCACCGATAAAGGCTCGTCCGCGCGGGCCGCAAGACGCTGACTGGCACCGAAACGCAGGGCATCTTCATCGGTCGCCGCCGTCGGCAGCGACTGCTTCTCAACTCCTCGACAGACTGGATTGGGTCGCAGGCGGCCGTTCGCCTCGGCGATTTCCACGCCTGAAACTTGACGTGGCGCCTGCCCGTGCCTGATCCAGATCCCCAGCGCCATCCCTGTAAAGCTCAACAATTTCCCTGTTCGGCCCGATTTGATTCCCTGTTCCGTTTGCAGCGGAAGGTCACTGTCTCGATCTGCAAGCCGCGCTGCGACTCAGGCTCAGCGCGGCGTCACTGCGGACGGGTGTCCTAAGGCCTTTCAAATTCCCTGTAGATTTCCCTGATACTGGGAATTCGGTGGTGAGAGCAGTTCGCTCGCGACTCAGCCCACCGCCAGAGACACGTTCTAAGAGGTTCAACAAGAGCCGCAAGAAGCCCCGCAAACCCAGTGTTTACGGGGCTTTTTTCTGGCGGAGGCTCTTTACGGCGCTTTGACAGTCGCGACAGAACGGGGGCACAGTTGGGGGCATCAACCGGGTGGCAGAACCCCGAGTTTTGAAACTGGCTGCTCGATAATTCGGTACCGTGAAGCGCCTCCGCATCTTCATCCTCGTCTTGCTCGCTGTCCTGCTTCCCATTCGGGGTGCGGTGGCGGCGGTGATGCTGTGCCCTGGGGAAGCAGCGGTGACCGGCACGGTCGCGGTTGCCGAGCACGGGCATCACGGCATGCACACCGACCACGATGTGGGCGCGCATCAGATGGCGACACACGACCATCCGCATGGGGACCCATCGGGCGAGTCGTCCTCGGGCACACATTCACCCGTGTGCCAGTTCTGCGCGGGTGGTGGCTGTTGCGTGACGCCCCTTGCGTTCGCCCCGCCGTCTGTCGCCAGCCCGATGGCGATGTGTTCTGCAGCATTTCCAATGCTGACCGCTCGCGTCACGGTTTATTACCCTGACGGCCAGGACCGTCCTCCACGAACCATCTGACCCACGCAGGCCTCCGCTGAGAGGCCGGAAGGGGCTCGTGCGTCAGATGCACGGGACACAGGCCATTGGCTACAGATGAGTTCAAACCATGCAAAACAAAGCAACAGCGTGGGGCTGCGCCCTCGCGACGTGCGCTCCTTTTCTTGCTGCGGCGCAAGCCGACAAGCGTGAGAGGCCACAGACCCATCCAAAGCTGACCTACAGGTCAGCCTTTGCCGACTACAAGCTCTACCGAGACGCGCAACCCATCGACTGGCGCGAGCTGAACGACCAGGTGGCGGGCGGCTCCGGTGGGGCGAGTGGCCATGCCGGACGCCGCATGGGCGGCATGGAGGGCACGGAAATGGTCTCGAAGCCTGCCGTGCCCGCGAACGCTGCGATGCCCATGAAGACCTCGCCCAGGCATCAAGGACATGCCCAGCAGGGAGGCACGCCATGATGCGATCGACTGCAGCGACGCTGGCCTTGCTCACGCTGGCAGGCTGCGCCTCCTTCTCCCCCGACGGCGGCTTCGGGGAGGTCGAGCGGCTGACCCAGGAACGCGTCGGGCATGCGCCCACCTACCAGCGAACCGGCGAGCAAACCGATGCGGCCAAGGCGCGGGTTGCCGAGTTGCTGAAGCAAGCGCTGAGCGCGAACAGTGCGGTCGAGATTGCGCTGCTGAACAACCGGGACCTTCAGGCCAGCTACGCTGAACTCGGCATTGCTGAAGCCGACCTGGTGCGCACCGGACGGCCCGCCAACCCATCGTTCCGATTCGGGCGCTTGAGCAACGGCAGTGCGACGGAAATCGACCGTGCCGTCATCTTCGACGTCCTCGCGCTGGTCACCATGCCACTGGCCCAGCGAGCAGAGCGAAGCCGATTCGAACAAGTCCAGCTGCAGGCGGCGATCGACACCCTGGGCGTTGCCAGCGAGGCGCGCAAGGCCTTCTTCGATGCCGTGACGGCTCAGCAGCTCGTCGGCTACGCGGGGCAGGTCAAAGACGCTGCCGACGCCTCCAACGAGCTGGCCAGGCGCATGGCCACAGCAGGCAACTTCAACAAGCTGGCGCAGATGCGCGAGCAGTCCTTCTACTCGGATGCGACCACGCAGTTCGCCAGAGCTCAGCACCACGCTGTTGCCACGCGGGAGCGTCTGGCCCGGGTCCTGGCGCTCAGCAGTGAGCAGCTCGACTTCACGCTGCCCGAGCGACTGCCCGATCTACCGGCCACCCCCACCGAGCCGAAGGATGCCGAGCAAACAGCGATGAACAAGCGCCTGGACGTGCTGATGGCCAAGCGCTCGACCGAAGCGACGGCTCGGTCCCTCGGCCTGACCACAGCCACTCGATTCATCAACGTGCTCAACGTCGGATACCAGAACAAGAGCAACACCGGTGAGTCCCGCATGAACGGCTACGAAATCGAGCTCGAGCTGCCCCTGTTCGATTTCGGCTCGGCGCGTGTCGCGCGTGCCGAGGCGACCTACATGCAGTCGGTGAACCGCACCGCCCAGGTCGCTGTGAACGCCAGCTCTGAAGTGCGCGAGGCCTACTCTGCCTACCGGACCGCTTACGACCTGGCCCGGCACTACCGCGATGAGGTGGTCCCGCTGCGCCGGCGCATCTCGGACGAGAACCTGCTTCGCTACAACGGCATGCTGGCGAGCGTCTTCGAGCTGTTGGCCGACGCCAAGGACCAGGTGGCCAGTGTCACTGGCGCGGTCGAGGCACTGCGCGATTACTGGGTGGCAGAAACCGACCTGCAAGCCGCGCTGGCGGGCCGATCGCCGGACCTGGCATCGGGACGGGATCGCACAGCAGGCAGCCTGCCCACCCAAACCCGCCGTTGAAGGAGGACAGACATGACCCAACGCAGAACTTTCTTCAAGGCGGCAGGCGCGACGCTGCTGGGCGCCGCGGCCGTCAGCCGTGCCGGCGCGGCACTGCTGCCCGAGGCCGTGGTGCAGTCGTCCGCGGCCGTGCAATTGCCGCCACCGCCACCGACCGGCCGGCCGTATCAACCCATCGTCACGCTCAACGGCTGGTCGCTGCCCTGGCGAATGAAGGACAACGTCAAGGAGTTCCACCTGGTGGCTGAACCGGTGGTGCGAGAAATCGCGCCTGGCATGAAAGCCAACCTCTGGGGCTACAACGGGCAAAGCCCGGGTCCGACCATCGAAGCCGTCGAAGGGGACCGCATCCGCATCTTCGTCACCAACAAGCTGCCGGAGGTCACGAGTGTTCACTGGCACGGTGTCCTGCTGCCGTCGGGCATGGACGGGGTCAGCGGCCTGACCCAGCCGCCCATTGAAGTCGGAAAAACCTTCATGTACGAGTTCGTGCTGCAGCGCTCGGGCACCTTCATGTACCACCCTCACGCCGACGAGATGACGCAGATGGCGATGGGAATGATGGGGCTGTTCATCGTGCACCCGAAGGACCTGAGGCAGTTCAAGGTCGACCGTGACTTCGGCTTCATCCTCAACGCCTACGACATTGAGCCCGGCAGCGCGACCCCGAAGGTGAACACGATGCTCGAGTTCAACCTGTGGACGTGGAACAGCCGGGCCTTTCCCGGCATCGATCCGTTCGTTGCTCGCACCGGCGAGCGGGTTCGGATCCGCGTCGGGAACCTGACGATGACCAACCATCCGATCCACATGCACGGCCCTCACTTCGAGGTGACCGGAACCGATGGCGGCTGGGTGCCCAAGAGTGCACGCTGGCCGGAGGTGACGACCGACATCGCCGTGGGCCAGATGCGGGCCTTCGAGTTCGACGCGCTGGCCGGTGACTGGGCGATCCACTGCCACAAATCCCATCACACGATGAATGCCATGGGCCACGCGGTCCCCACCATGATCGGCGTGGATCACCGTGATGTCGCAAAGAAGATTTCAGCGCTCGTGCCGGACTACATGGTGATGGGCGACAAGGGCATGCACGACATGGCCGTGATGGAGATGCCCTTGCCCGACAACACGCTGCCCATGATGACCGGCACCGGCCCGTTCGGACCCGTGGGCATGGGCGGGATGTTCAGCGTCGTGAAGGTCCGCGACGACGTCAAGCGCGGTGACTTCACTGACCCCGGACCGTACAAGCACCCCGCGGGCACGCTCGCCAGCGAATACACGGCGGAGATGCCGGAAGCAGTTCGGTCGCAGTCACCCCAAGCCGATGCCCACACCCTGCAGGTGCGCAAACCCACCGGCCACCCAGGCCATTGAAAGGGACTCTCTCACCTTCTTGCCGTGACAGTGGCCGGTCACCTGCTGAGGTTCTCGGTCCTTACTTGGGCGCCGGGTTGTTCATGTCGTCCCGGTCCATCATCATCTGCATCATCATTTCCATCATGTCCATGCGACGCTTCATCGCGTCGTGGTTCATTGACATGTGGCCGTTGCCCGCAGCCTTGCCGCCCATGGACATCCCGCCATGCATCTTGCCCATCATCGCCATGCCTTCACGCATGGCCTTCATGTGGTCCTTCATCAGCGCCGCACGCTCTTCCGGCGTCTTGGCCTCAGCCATCTTCTGATGCATCGAGTGCATCATCTTCATCTGTTCATCCACCTCGGCAGATGAAGGCGCTGCCACTGCCGGATGGTGGGCGGCATGTTCCTCGGCACCCAGCGTTGTCGAGTTCGCGGCTGACGCATAGCCGGCGACCGCGAGCGACGAGGCGATCGCAGCAAGAACGATCTTCATGAGGGGCTCCTTGTGGTTCAGGAGCAGCTTCGTCTGCTTTGAGGCGTGCGGTGTTGATTCAGATCAAGCCGACCCATGAATGGTGTGACCGACGCCTGATAGGCATTGACGGGGTGCTGGCCTCGAATGCCGAACTGCGGGCGCGGGCGATGCACCTGCCACCGCGGCCGATTCGCCGCGCCTACCGCGCCGTGAGCGAACCCGCCGCCTGTTGCAGCACCTGCGCCGAATGCCTCAGCGCGGCGGCCTCGTCTTCGGCCATCTGTGGCAGCAGAACCTGCGTGCCGCCTTGCGCCGACACCACGGTCGGCAGCGACAGCGCCACGCCCTGCAGGCCCAGTGCCTGCGCCGCAGCATCGACCTGGACACGCGACACGGTCAGCACACGGTGCTCGCCGCGCAGCAGGCAGCGCAGCAGGCTGGCCGTCACCAGTCCGATCGCGTGGTTGGTGGCCCCTTTGCGCCGGATCACTTCATAGGCGGCCTCGCGCACCTCGCGCGCCAGCCGCTCTTCGGTCGCCGGCGACCAGCCAGGCCATTGCCGCACCGGCAAGCCGCCCACCTGGGCGCTTGACCACAGCACCACCTCGCTGTCGCCGTGTTCGCCCACCACCTGAGCATGAATCGAGTGGGTTGCCAGGCCCAGTTCACGCCCCAGCCTCTGTCGCAAGCGCGCCGTGTCGAGCATGGTGCCGGTGCCCAGCACCCGTTCCGGCGGCAGGCCGCTGCTCTGCTGCAGCACCAGCGTCAGTACGTCCACCGGGTTGGTCACCATCACCACCGTGCCGGTGTAGCCGGTCAGCGCGCGGCCGATGTCTGTCACCACGCGGGCGTTGTCTCGCAGCAGGTCCAGGCGTGTCTCTCCAGGGCGGCTGTTGCGGCCAGCAGCGATCACCACCACATCGCACTGGTGCATCTCGTCCAGCGCGGCCGTGCGCAGTTCGCAGTCGGGGTAGTAGGCCGCGCCGTGCGCCAGGTCCATCGCCTCGCCCTCGGCGCGCGCCATGTTCAGATCGTGTAACCACAGGGCACTGGCCGCACCCGACAGCAGGGTCGAGAGCGCGACACTGGTGCCCACTGAACCGGTACCGATGATGCCGACGTGACTGTTCATGGTGTCCTACCGACAAGGTCAATGAAACACGATATCGCAAACCTGCTGCCCAGCCGCTGCGCGGCAAGCTCTGCGGATCGCTTGACGGAGGAGGGGGCTGAGCCGGCCGTGGTGAGGCCACACGACCCGCCCCCGCCCGCTGAGACGCGCGCGCTCGCGGCGCATTCAACTTGCAACCTCATCGCTGCGAGATCCGGCGCTTTTCGATCAGCACCATGAAAAACGCCACCCAGTGGGTGGCGTTCTGCCTTCAGGCGTGGGCCTCAAGGTGGGTTTTCGAGCGCCTCGCGCTCAGCCGCGCAGGCCGATCTCGCTCCAGTTGGACGACAGCGACGCGCTCGCGCTGGACCGGCTGTTGATCCGCTCGAGCCATGCGTGCAGGTTCGTCAGATCAGGCGAGACCTTGAAGCCGGCCGACGCGCAGAAATCGATGCAGCAGTACAGCACCAGATCACCGATCGTGAGGCGATTGCCGCACAGGAAGGTCTTGCCCTTGAGCAGCGAATCGGCGAGCTTCAAGCCATCGGCGCCCTTGGCGTGCAGGCCTTCGACGGCGTCTGGCAGGCAACGCACACGGTCCTTGAACAACTCCAGCCCTGCGCCGAAGCGGAAACCGTTGTACAGGTACTCGCAGGCATTGAGTTCGATGCGCCGCAGGGCCATGCGTGCCTCGGCGCGTTCGACCGGCGTGGCGCCGATCAGCGCGGGCGTGGGGTGCAGCTCTTCCAGGTACTCGCAGATGGCCACGGTCTCGGCAATGATGCGACCGTCGTCGAGCTCGAGGCTGGGCGTCTGTCCAGCGGGGTTCTTTTGCAGGTACGCGCTTTGGCGGTTCTCACCGGCAAGGATGTCCATGTTGACGAATGGCAGGGTGATGTTCTTCTCGAGCATGAACATGCGCACCATGCGCGGATTGGGTCCGAAGGAATTGATCAGTTTCATGGAGGTCTCCTGTGGGATGGGTGATGAGAAACATGTCCGAGCGGGTGAGCCAGAACCAAGCCCGCCTCGTCATGTCCACGGTTGCGCGCGCTGTCTGCGCAGCGCGTCAGAACAACTCCTTGTAGGGGCGCAGGTCGATTTCCTGCGCCCAGGCCGTGTTCGGTTGCTTGTGCAGGTGCCAGTAGGTCTCTGCTATCGCATCGACATCGAGCAGGCCGTCTTCGCCGCGTTGCTCGACCATGCCGGGGATCGCCTGGCGCAGGCGTTCGCCGTTGACGCCACCATCGATCAGCACATGCGCCACGTGCAAGCCCTGCGGCCCGAACTCGCGGGCCATGCTCTGCGAGATCATGCGCAGGCCGGCCTTGGCCGCCGCGAAATGAGCGAATCCGGGCTTGCCCCGAAGGCTCCCGGAGGCGCCGGTGAAGATCACGGAGCCTCGCCCGAGTGGTGCCATACGCCGTGCCGCCTCGCGCCCGACCAGAAAGCCACCGAAGCAGCCCACTCGCCAGAAACTCTCGAACTGCTCGGTCGTCAACGAGCGGAAGTCGATGATCTGGTTGTTGCCGGCATTAAAGACGACCGCATCAGCCGGCTCGCGCCCGTCGCCAGGCGCCATCGCCAGATCGAAGAGCCGCTCGACATCGACCTCGGCGGTGGCGTCAGTCACGACGCTTTGGGCGCTGCCACCGTCGGCACGGATGCGGCTGGCCACCTGATCGATCTTGGAGGCGGTGCGGCCCGCCACCAGCACGTGGTACCCGCCTGCAGCAAATCGCCGGCACACCGCGGCACCGATGCCCCGCTCGGCGCCCACGCCTACCACCACGACTGTCGGAATGCCCATGCTGTGCTCGCTTTTGCCTCGTTGAGTCCGGTCCAAACCCGCGCCAGCCGCGAGCATACTCGCGGGCACGAACAGGCGTTCGGTGCAAGCCTGCAGCGATGGCCGTGCGAGGTTTTCGATCCTGAGCGCGGCTGACGATTGGCTTTCAACGCAGCGCAACGTACCGCATCATCCCGTGGCTTCCGTTCTCAAAGGCATCCCCGTGAACATTCGTCCTACGCTGCTGACTGCCGTGCTGGCAGGTGTCGTCGCTGCACTGGCCTGGCCGTTTCTTTGGACCCGGTGGGGTGGCGCCGCGGTGGAGGGCGGTTTCGAATTCATCGTCGCCATGCTGCTCGTCGTCGTGCTGCCGGCCCACGCGTTCGTCGTGGGGTTCGTCCGTACACACGACGCTTCGACACGCACGCTCGACACGGCCTTGCTCAAGCGCATCGGTGCTTGGCTGGGGTCTGCGGCAGGTGTCACCGCATTTCGGGCGCTGGCTGGGATGTAGCAGCCCTTTCATCTCAAACAGCCGCTGAACCGGCACCTCCTCGGAGCCAGCCACCGCACCATGGAACAAAGCCACATCTTGCGCACCGAGCGCGTGCTTCCGTTCTCGCCTCAAGCCATTTATGGCGCGTTCGCCTCCGCGCCGGTGCTTGCCAGCTGGTGGGGCCCCGACGGGTTCACCAATTCGTTCGAGACCTTCGACTTCAAGGTCGGAGGCCGCTGGGTCTTCACCATGCAGGGGCCGGATGGGTCGCGTTACCCGAACCAGAGCCTTTTCACCGCACTCGAGCCCGCCCAGCGCGTCGTCATCCGGCACGACTGTCCGCCGTACTTCACGCTCACCGTTGAGTTGTCTGCGGTTGCGGGGGGAACCCATCTGAGGTGGGAGCAGGCGTTCGACGACGCCAAGACCGCTCAGGCGGTCAAGGCGATCGTCGGGCCTGCGAATGAGCAGAATCTCGATCGACTGACGCGCGCCCTGAGCGCGTCTGCCGACTCGGCCTGAACTTTTCCGCCGCGTCAGGGCGCCGTGATGATCGTCATCGGGCTACTCTTCGGCCTGGCCTTCGTGGCCATCGGGTGGCGGGCGAGGCAGCTGGGTTTGCGTTGTGGCCACTGGCCGCACACCCGTGGGCAGGTCATGGAATCCAGGGTCGACGAGTCGAACCTCGAGACCGCAGCGCCGAAGGTCCGTTACCGCTACACGGTGGGCCACCAGGAATTCGTGGGCTGGCGCGTTTCGTACTCGGGCTACGGCATCAGCCGCCAGAAGATGCAGGCCTACATCGCCTCGTACCCGCCAGGGCAGGCCGTCGAGGTCTACTACGATCCCGCGCAACCGGAGCGTTCGGTTCTGGACAGCCGACCGTCCTCGGATTGGCTGCTCTGGGTGACCGCAGGCGTGGTCTTGAGCGTGGGTTCCGTCTGGCTGGGCTGAGCGCCAGGCAGGTCACTTCGACAGGCTGTCGTACACCACCGGCACCACCAGCAGGCTCAGCACCGTCGAGGTGAGCAGGCCGCCCATGATGGCGATCGCCATCGGGACACGCAGTTCGGCGCCGGCGCCGAAGCCCAGGGCCAGCGGCAGCATGCCGAGCACGGTGGCTGCGGTGGTCATCAGGATCGGGCGCAGCCGGATCGGCGCGGCCAGCAGGATGGCCTTGCGGCGCGGCAGCCCGCTTGCGCGCAGCTGCCGGATGTAGTCCACGATCAGGATCGCGTTCTTGTTGGTGAGACCCAGCAGGAAGATGACGCCCAGCATCGAGACCATGCCGAAGTCGGCCTGTGTGACCAGCAGGCCGAGCATGGCGCCCACGATGCACAGCGGCAGCGAGGCGATCACCACCACGGTGTCGAGCAGGCTACGGAACAGCGCGTAGAGCACCAGGAAGATGCACAGCAGCGACAGGCCGAGCGTCTTCAGGAAGCTGCCGATGATCTCCTCGGCCTGCGCCGAATCGCCCCCGAGGTCGAGACTGATGCCGGGTGGCAGCGTGGCTCGGGCGGCTTCCACGGCGCGATCGGTCACGTCGCCGATGGCCGCGTTCGGCCCGAGGTTGGCCGTGATCAGCGCCACCCGGCGGCCGTTGTGGTGCTGGATCTCCAGCGGCACGTTGCCCTCCATGCGCGCGGTGCTGCTGCTGACGTCGGTCAGGCCGGGGATGCTTTTGAGGCGCTGCGTCAGCGCCTGTCCGGTCTGCTGCAGCGCGGCCAGGTCATCGCCGACCAGGCGCAGCTGCACCGGCCGCTCGCCGCCGCTGTCGACGAAGGGGATGTCTTCGACGCTGGTGGTGACGCCGGCGATCGCAGGCATGCTGCGCCGGAACTGCTGCTGCAGCTCGGCGGTGCTGATTGATCGGTCGGCCTTCAACTGGATGTGGATCGATCCCTTGTGGGCCTCGCCCTGGCGGTTGCCGACGATGGTGAACGCGGACTCGACCGCAGGCGACTGGCGCACGAATGCATCGAGCGTGGCCGCCACGGCCAGCGAGTCCTGCAGCGGGTCGAATTCGGCAGCGGCAGGCCCGTCCGGTGGGGTGGCTGGCGGGGTGCTGTAGTTCAGATAGAACTCCCCGCGATCCAGCGTGGGGATGAAGCCTTTGGGGATCAGCGGGATCAACGCCAGGCTCGCCGCAAAGCACAGCGCCGCCGCCCCCAGCACCACGCGTCGATGCGTCAGCGACCAGGCGAGCCAGCGGCTGTAGTGGCGCGTGAGCGCCGATGGCGTCACCGTGTGCATCGCGGCAGGCGTAGCCCCATCAGCTGTATCCAGGTCGCGTGGGACTCTGGCCTCCAGCCAGTACACCGCGAGCACCGGCGACAGCGTGCGCGAGACCAGCAGCGAGATCAGCATGGCCGCCGAGATGGTGATGCCGAACGGCCGGAAGAACTGCCCCAGCACGCCACTCATCAGGCCGATCGGCAGGAACACCGCCACCACCGTCAGCGTGGCCGCGGTGACGGTGAGGCCGATCTCGTCGGTGGCCTTGATGGCCGCCTCGCGCGGGGACTGGCCCATGTCGAGGTGGCGCGAGATGTTCTCCAGATCGACGATGGCATCGTCGACCACGTTGCCGACGATCATCGCCAGTGCCAGCAGCGTGATGGTTTCGAGGTTGAAGCCATAGAGCACCATGACGACGGCGGTCCCGAGCAGCGAGGTCGGGATCGCCAGCGCCGAGATCGCCGTGGCACGCCAGTTCCACAGGAACGGAAAGATCACCAGCGCCGAGATCACCACCGCTTCGGCCAGGGCCTGCAGCGTCTGGCGCGTGGCGGCGCGGATGTAGTCGGCCTGCGTCTGCGCGAGCGTCAGCCTCACGTCCTGCGCCGCAGAACTGCCTCGGTTGTTGAGCTGCTGAACCGCAGCGGCGATGCGATCGGCCACATCCAGCGTGTTCGCATCGCCGCGCTTGACGATCTGGATCGCGAGTGCCGCGCGGCCATTCAGGCGCACCAGCGTGCCCGCCTGGGCGGCCGTGTCGGGTGCATTTGCGCCCTTGGGCTCACCCAGCGTGTGCACCTTGAGCACGCCGGGCAGGGTCTGGAGGGCAGGCACGATCTCTCGCGAGGCCTGTGCGCTCAGGCGGTCCAGCGGCAGCGTGTCGCTTTCGAGGACGTAGGTTGCGACGACGGCCTCGTTGAGGTTGATCGGCAGCACCTGGGTGCGCGTGTCGGCAGGCAGCTGCAGCGTCTTCAGGGTGTTCTCGACGATCTGGCGTGATGCGTCGAGGTCGCTGCCCACGTCGAAAGGCACGTTGACCACCACCTGCCCGGGGTAGGTCGTCGAGGCCACATCCGAGGTGCCGCGCAGGGCGCGCACCGCCGCTTCGATGGGGCGGCTGAGCTGGTCTTCGGTCTGTTCTGCGCCGTCGATGGGTGCCGTCGCCTGGATCACCACCACCGGGTAGGTGATGTCGGGGAACAGGGCAAATTTGAGCGAGCCGGCGGCCACCGCACCAGCCACCACCAGCGCCAGCCAGAACGCCACCGTGAGCCGCGGGTGGTTGATCGCGAGCCGCGAGATGTTGAAGCGTTCGCGCAGGGAGGGCGTCAGGTGGGGCGCAGGCATGGGGCAGTGGCGGTGGGTGTGCCCGGGGCGAGGCGCAGGGACGAGGACCGCATTGTCCAAGATGGCGGCGTTGCCACGGCCGCTGTTGTCGGTGACTGCGCGGTGTGACGGCAGTTCAGACCAGCGGCTCTTTGTAGAACACCAGCACGAGGCCGATCATCAGCATCGCACTGACGCTGAGCAGGCCAGCCGCACGCGACCATCCCGGGCTTTGACCTTCGGCCAGCCTCAGCTCCAACCAGCGGCCCACCGCCATCATGGTGGCCAGCAGCCCCATGACCAGGTGAGTGGACTGGATCAGGTAGTCGGTCTTCAGCTCGAACGGCGAGTGCGCATGCGTGATCAGCAGCAAACCGCCCAGCGCACACAGCACCGCAAAGGCATAGCGCGGGTCACTGGCTTCGCGCCGGCCTGCCTTGCGGATGCGCAGCTCGATCACGCCGAGTCCGAAGCACAGCAGCGTGGCCAGCCGATGCTGCAGCACCTCGCCGTTGCCGAAGGTGCTTTCCCAGAAACCGATCGGGCCCAGCGGCCAGGTTTCGGCATCGCTGCGAAAGAACAGGAACACCCCGAGCATCACGAAGCCCAGCGGCCAGTAGCGCGCCCAGGCCATGCGGGGCAGGTACGACAGCAGCGCAAAGCTGCCCATGCCGACCAGGAAGAGGCCGGCCACGTTGTGGTTGTAGTCGGACCAATCGGTGGCAGCTGACGATGCGACGCGTCCGACGATGGCCAGCCGCTCGGCCTCGCCGGCCAGCAAGCTGGCATGCGACGGTGTCACGAGGCTGGGCAGCTTTGCGGCGAACATGCCCAGCACCTCGTGCAACTGCGCGCTGGCCTGCGGGATGTCGATGGCCGGTGGCAGCGACGACAGCGAGGCCGCCACGAACAGCACCGCGACCAGCAGGAAGGTCTCCGCCTCGATGTAGAACGGCACGCGCGCCATCGCAGCCGGCGCTTCGCCCGGCGAGGTGTGGCTGCGGTACCGCAGCCAGGCGCGGCCAGCAGAGAAGTTCAGCGCCGCGAAGCCCAGCGTCACCGCCAGCAGCACGACCTTGGCAGCCACCAGGCTGCCGTAGCCGGTGCCGAACAGGCCCTGCCACGACCCCACGTAGTCGGTCGCCAGCACCACGCCGGTGACCACCAGCACCACCACGCAGACCATGCCCACCGGCGAGAAGCGGGCCACGGCTTCGGGCCAGAACGCGCGCAAGGCGGCATCGCGTCGCCCTGCACGCCACAGCGCCAGCAACTGCACCACCCCCCCGACCCAGACCGCGGCTGCCAGTTGGTGCACCACCGTCAGCTGCATCAGCAGTGCGCGTTCTTCGAAGCGACCGACCGCATGCACCAGCCAGCCTCCGCTGACGACCACCGCGGCGGCGATCGCGCTGCCGATGCGCCAGCGCAGCAGCGAGTGCGGCGCCGCCGTGATCCAGCCTGCCGCAGCCGCAGCGGCCAGCGCCAGCAGCAGCCGCAGGCTGCCCGCCTCGAACTGCACCGTCGAGGCGTAGTCCGCCAGCGGCAGCCTGCCCAGCGTGGCCGCGAGCACCAGCCCCTTGGTGACGATCTTCAGCGCCTGCGCGCTGGCCAGCAGCAACGCGCCCCAGCGCAGCACGCGGGCGGCCAGCGTCAGCGTGCCTGTCGGTGCGCTCCTGGGCGCGCTGCCAGGCGTGGCAGCCACCCGCAGCACGCTCAGCGCCCACACGATGCTGCCCACCAGCATGGCCAGCCCGACGAGCTGGAATCCGCCCATCAGGTCGTCGATGAAGTTGGCGATGCCCTGCAGGAACATGGACTACTTGACTCCGGTGGCGGCGCCGACGCGAAAGCGGCGGATCTCCTGCGTCAGGTGACCATCGGCGGCGAACACCTGGCAGCGCAGCGCATAGTCACCCTCGACCAGTGCCGGCAACGACACCAGCACCTGGCCGGGCTTGGCGCCCGCCTTGATCACCACGGCCTGCTCAATGTCGCCCTTGCTGACCAGGCTCACGCGCGACAGCTTGATCTCGACCCCGGTGTTGAACTGCAGCCGCACATGCGTCGGCTCGCCAGGCTTGACCGGCTCGCGTGCCAGCGAGTCTTCGGTGATCACCGCATGGGCGTGGGCCGGCAGCCAGGCGACGGGGAGCAGCAGCCCCAGCGCCACACCGATCAGGCCACCACGAAGGGCCCGCGACAGGCCGGCGAAAAAGAGGGGCATGACCTCGGTCCTCGATGCAGCGGGGAATACGGAATGGGGAATGCTTCAGGCCGCGCGCGCCTTCAGGGCGTGACCGGCGAGCGTCTTGCCGAGGTCCCACACGGCGCCCGGGACGCGGTGGCAATCGGCGATGACGGCATCGAAGGCGCTGACGATCTGCGCCTTGTCAGACTGGCTGATGACCAGCGGCGGCAGCAGCTTGATGACGTTCAATCCGTGGCCGGCCACCTGCGTCAGGATGCGGTGGTCCTTGAACAGCGGGATCGAGATCATCTGGCTGAACAGTCCCTTGTTGGCCAGCTCCAGCGCGCCCCAGGCGGCCTTCAGGCCGAAGCTGCGTGGCGGGCCGAACTCGAGCGCGATCATCAGGCCCTTGCCGCGCACGGTCTTCAGGAACTCGTAGCGATCGACCATCGCACCGAGCTCGGCAATCAGTTCACCGCCGAGAGATGCCGCGTGTTCGACGAGGTGCTCCGACTCGATGACTTCGAGCGCCGCCAGGCCGGCGGCCATCGCCATGTTGTTCTTTGAAAACGTCGAGCCGTGCACCACCGCGCGGTCGATGCGGTTGAACACCGCATCCATTACCTGCTTGCGCATGGCCACCGCACCCACGGGCACGAAACCACCCGACAGTGCCTTGGCCATCAGCACCATGTCGGGCTCGACGCCCCAGTGCTCGACGGCGAAGAATTTGCCGGTGCGGCCCAGGCCGGTCTGGATCTCGTCGGCCACGAACAGCGTGCCGTACTTGCGGCACAGCTTCGCCGCTTCGGGCAGGTAGTCGTCGTCGGGCATGTTCACGCCCTTGCCCTGGATGGGCTCGACGATGAAGGCGGCCACGTCGCGCTTGCGCAGGGCCGCCTCGAGGGATGCCAGGTCGTTGAACGGCACCGCGACGCAGTCGGGAATGAGGGGTCCGAAGCCGTCCTGGAAGATGCGCTCGCCAGTCAGCGACAGCGCGCCCATCGTCAGGCCGTGGAAGGAGTGGTCGCAGTGGACGATCTTGCCGCGCTGGGTGGTGCTGCGGCTGAACTTGATGGCCGCCTCCACCGCCTCGGCGCCTGAATTGCAGAAGAACAGCTTGCTGATGTCGCCCGGCGTGTGGCGCAGCAGGCGTTCGGCCAGCAGGCCGCTGAGCACCGAGACGTCGAGCTGCACCAGGTCGGGCAGTTGCAGTTCAAGCACGTCTCGCAAGGCACCAACCACGGTCGGATGGTTGCGGCCAAGGGCGAACACGCCCCAGCCGGAAAGCAGATCGAGGTAGCGATCGCCAGCCTCGTCGAACAGGTAGGGCCCTTCGGCGCGCACGTAGCGGCGGTCGTAACCGATGGCGCGCAGCAGCCGCACCATCTGGGTGTTGAGATGGGCCTCGTGGAGGGAGAAGTTCTCCTGTCGGCGTGCAGCGATCAGATCGGCGAGGAAAGCCATGGCGGGGTACGACGGTGAGGTCGTCGGATTCTTGCAGACAGGCGCCTCGCGACCGAACGTCAATCCAAAGCGGCGTCAGGGGGAAAGCGGTTCGGCCAGGCGCACTGTTGTGTCGGATCGCGGTCGGGTCAGGGCTTGCGTGAGCAGCAGGTTGTCGCCCGCGCCCGCACGCACCGCGCGCAAGCTGGCCAGCGACGCGCGGAAGCCTCGGGCGAGGGCCAGCAAGGTCAGCAGATCGCCAGGCCGGCGGACCAGGCCGCGCAGCAGTGGCGCCAGCGGGACGCGGCCGCTGTCATCGATGTGGTCGGTGACGATGGCGGGCAACGTCAGCTCCAGCGGGTCGACCACGCTGCGCACCACCAGCAGCGGCAGGCCGTGCCGATGGGCCACCTGTGCAATGGCGGCGCTTTCCATGTCGGCCAGCACCGCACCAGTCCGCGCGGCGAGTGCGCGTTTGGCCGAGTGGCTGGCCACCACCTGCAGCGCGTGAGCAAGGGCGCCACCAGACGCCGCACGCTCGCCCAGCGCGTCGGCAAGAACCTGGCGCCAGGCGGCGTCAGTGGGCCAGCGCTGGCCGTCGGTGGACACGACGACCTCGGGCAGGCACAGCGCGCCGGCGTGCAATCCGTTCGCCAACCCCGCCGCGCAGCCCCAGCTCACCAGGCCCGCGACGCCAGCATCGACCAGCCGCTGTGCGGCCTGCGTTGCACGCTGCTCTCCCACCCCCGAGACCGCCAGCAGTGCCTGGTCGCCGATGGCCTGCTGCCTGCCCACAGGCACGGCGTGCCGGCACCAGGTACGCGATTCAGAGGGCAGCGCGACGACGATGCCGACGCGACCAACCTTCACCTCAGGCCGCAATCCATTGCGAGGCCGGTGGCGCGGCCGGTACGCCGGAAGGCGCTTCCACCGAGACCACTCGGTGTGGCTGCAACCCTGCCAGCCGGGCGTAGCGCGCCAGCGCCCAGACCGGGAAGTACGCGCTGTAGCCGTGGTACTTCAGGTAGAAGACACGCGGGAAACCCGGCGCGGTGTACCAAGGCTCGGTCCAGAGGCCGTCGGGGGCCTGCGTGGCGGCGAGGTAGGCCGCACCGCGAGCCACCGCATCGCACAGGCCTTCGCCTGCGGCCATCAGCGCGAGCATCGCCCAGGCGGTCTGGAAGGAGGTGCTTGCGCTGGCCTGGCCGGCCGTGGCCGGGTCTTCGTAGCTGTCGTTGTGCTCGCCCCAGCCGCCATCGGCGCGCTGCACGCTTTTCAGCCAGGCCGCTGCACGCCGCACCGCCGGGTCACTGGCCGGCAGGCCGACCTGCTCGAACGCGGTCAGCACCGACCAGGTGCCGTAGATGTAGTTGGTGCCCCAGCGCCCGAACCAGGCGCCCGAGGTTTCCTGCTGCTGGCGCAGGTAAGCCATGCAGGCGTCGAGCTGCGCCCGGGCCGATTCGCCCAGCAGGTGCAGTGCGATCAGGCAGCGCGCGCTGACGTCGGCCGTCGGTGGATCCAGCAAGGCCCCGTGGTCGGCGAATGGGATTTCATTGAGGTAGTAGTGGGTGTTGTCGACGTCGAAGGCGCCGAAGCCACCGTTGCTCGACTGCATGCCGGCCACCCACTGCACGGCGCGGCGCAGGTGCTCCTCGTCCGAGGCACGTCCCGCGGCGTTCATGGCCCAGGCGACGGCACTGGTGTCGTCGAGGTCGGGGTAGTAGGCGTTGGCAAATTGAAACGGCCAACCGCCGCCGGCCAGCTCGGGCCGCGAGTCGCGCCAGTCGCCGGGCTCGTCGCTCAACTGCACCGCGTCCAGCCAGGCCAGGCCGCGTTGGGCCGCCTGCTGGCCCACCGGTCCGGCCTCCACCAGGGCCAACGCTGCCAGCGCGGTGTCCCACACCGGCGGGAGGCAAGGCTGACAGTAGGCGGATTGGTCGTTGACGACCAGCAAGTCCTTGAGAGACTGCCGAGCGGCCACGCAATGGGGGTGATCCGCCGGGTAGCCCAGCAGCTGCAGCGCCTCGTAGGCGTTCACCATCGCCGGGAAGATGGCGCCCAGCCCGCCGTCCCCGTTCAGGCGTTCGACGAGCCAGTTCTCGGCGCGGCGGACCGCCC
This sequence comes from Burkholderiaceae bacterium, assembly GCA_965229345.1. Taxonomy (GTDB): domain Bacteria; phylum Pseudomonadota; class Gammaproteobacteria; order Burkholderiales; family Burkholderiaceae_C; genus PBB1. The sequence goes on along the minus strand of OZ245872.1, from coordinate 3,001,139 downwards.
GAGCGCGCAACCAGCGAGGGATGAATGGCTCGACCCGTTTGCCGATCGAATCGAAGAGCAGGAAGGCCCGGTTGAGCGTTGAGCGCACCGGGAAGTAATCGCGCTCCTGGTCGGGCCGGGTGGTGAACAGCTCGGCGATGCCGACCCCGTCGGGGTTGCGCGCACGCGGCTTGAGGCTGCACAGGATGAGCAGCGGCACCATCACCGTGCGCGACCAGTACGACACCTTGGACAGGTGAAACGGGAACCAGCGCGGCAGCAGCAGCGCCTCGACCGGGATGAACGGCACCGCACGCCAAGGCACTTGCTGAAACAGTGCCAGCGTGATGCGGGTGAACACGTTCGCTCGGGCTGCGCCGCCGTGGGCCAGGATGGCGCGCCGGGCACGCTGCATGTGGGGGGCGTCGGGGTCGTCTCCTGCCAGCTTCAGCGCGTAGTACACCTTGACCGAACAGCTGAGGTCCATGGCCCCGCCGTGATACAGTGTCCAACCGCCATCGGCCTGCTGACGGTCACGCAGATACACCGCCAGCTTGGACGCCAGGTCGCGATCGACCTCGTCCATGTAATGCATCATCAGCAGGTATTCGGCCGGGATGGTGCAGTCGGCCTCGAGCTCGAAGCACCAATACCCGTGCGCATGTTGCCGTTCGATGAGGGCACTGACACTGCGGCCCAGGGCCGCTGCGATCACTTCCTTGTTGCCTTGTGGCATGTCGGTCATGCCCAACTCAAGCAATTCACCCACGTTCACACTGTCCTCGTTCGATCGTCATGTCGTGCGTCTGGCGGGAAGCTGCAGCGTCGAGTCGGTTCGGGTGAGTGGCGATGCGCTCAGCCCATGCCGCTGCCGGTCGGATCGTGGAGAACTCCTCGGCCATCCCGACCCGGAACGCACTATATGCGTGAACCATGGGATCCCACCGAGCCCAACCCGCTTGCCGGGACGCTAGACGGCAAAACTGAATCGCGGCTGAAGCCCGTCTCGTCCCGGTCTTTACCGTGGTGGTCTGGTGCGGGGCTCGGACCGAAGTTAGACTGCGACGGGCCCAACGTGCCGGTCCGATCGATCCACCGGGCGTCGTGTGATGCCATCTGAAACAGGACAGTCGAAGAACAGCCACCTGTATGAGCATCCCCTTCAAGCAGAAACTGAGCGTCGGCGCCTACGTCGTCAAGCAAAAGCTCCTGGGCAACAGGCGCTACCCGCTGGTGCTGATGCTGGAGCCGCTGTTTCGCTGCAACCTGGCTTGCGCCGGCTGCGGCAAGATCGATTACCCGGAAGACATACTCGACAAGAGGCTGAGCGTGGCCGAGTGCCTGGAGGCCGTTGACGAGTGCGGCGCGCCGGTCGTGTCGATTCCCGGCGGTGAGCCGCTGCTGCACAAGGAGATGCCCGAGATCGTGCGCGGCATCGTCGCCCGCAAGAAGTTCGTCTATTTGTGTACCAACGCGCTGCTGCTGAAGAAGCGCATGGACGACTACACGCCGTCGCCCTACCTGACCTTTTCGGTGCACCTCGACGGCGACCGTGAGCGCCATGACGAAGCGGTGTGCCAGGAGGGCGTGTTCGACCGCGCCGTCGAGGCGATCCAGCTGGCGCTGGCGCGGGGCTTCCGGGTCAGCGTCAATTGCACCCTCTTCAGCGGCGAGACGCCGGAGCGCGTGGCCGCTTTCCTGGACTATCTGGTGGATCTGGGCGTGGAGGCGGCCACCATTTCGCCCGGCTTCAGCTACGAGCGGGCGCCGCAGCAGCATGTGTTCCTGCAGCGCCAGGCCACTCGCCAGCTGTTCCGGGACATCTTCAAGCTGGGCGCCACGCGCCGCGGTGCGCGCCGATGGCGCCTGAACCACTCCAGCCTGTATCTCGATTTCCTGGCGGGTAACCAGAACTACCAGTGCACGCCTTGGGGCAGTCCGGCCCGCAATGTGTTCGGCTGGCAGAAGCCCTGCTACCTGATGGCCGACGAAGGCTACGCACCCACCTTTGCGGCGCTGATGAAAGAGACGCCCTGGGAGAAATACGGCTCCAGCAGCAACCCCAAGTGCGCCCAGTGCATGGCGCATTGCGGGTACGAGCCGACCGCGGTGAACGCCGCGGTGGCGCATCCGCTCCAAGCGGCCTGGGTGGCCTTGCGCGGGCCACGGACCCATGGCCCGATGGTCGACAACGATGTGCCGGCGCCGGCCGCCAGTGGCGCCCGCGAGTACCCCGTGCACCTGATGATGAAGGCGCCTGCCGAAGAGACGACTGCCCCCCACCGTTGAGTGCCGATGGGCGGTTAGCATCCGCCGCTGTCGCCAGCCGCGAATCACGTCGAACGGGAATGAGCCATGCGGATGCTGTTGGGGTGCGTTTCACTGTTGCTGGTGCTGGCCGTCGTGGGTCTGCTCGCGAAGACGCAGCTCAAGCACGCCGGCACCACCAACGCCACCGCAGCGGTCTCGTCGAATGCGGCATCGGCTGCCGGCGTGGACCCGTCGCTCGCGGCGACACCTGTGCGCGACCTGCCGCGCCAGGTTCAGGACGATCTGGTCCGCGCGATGCAGGCCCCGCCCACCCGGGGCGACGATTCCCGCTGAGCCGGTGCGCCCCATGACTGCAACCTCTTCGCCGCAAGATGAAGCGGCGATGCGCATCGCGCTCGATCAGGCACACAACGCGTGGCTGGTCGGCGAGGTGCCGGTCGGCGCGGTGATCCTGCGCGCTGGCCAGGTGATCGCCACCGGCTACAACCGCCCGATCACCGAGCACGACCCGACTGCACACGCCGAGATCGTGGCGCTGCGCCACGCCGCCACGCTGCTGGGCAACTACCGGCTGCCCGAATGCGAGCTGTATGTGACGCTCGAACCGTGCGCCATGTGTGCGATGGCGCTGCTGCATGCGCGCTTCAAGCGGGTGGTTTTCGGTGCGGCCGATCCGAAGACGGGCGCGGCTGGCTCGGTGATCGATCTGTTTGCCCAGCCGCAGCTGAACCACCACACGCAGATCCAGGGCGGTGTGATGGCCGAGGCGTGCAGCACCGTGCTGCGGGACTTCTTTGCCGAGCGGCGCGAGCAGTACCGGCAGCGGCGGGCTGCCCCGGCGCCGGAGGGTGCATCGGGCTTGCCGGATGCCGACGCATCCACCATCCCGGCCGGCGAGGCACTCGAACTGCCACCTGCCGCCGACGTGCTCTGAGCAACGCGATGACGTCCCTGATCCTGTACAGCCCGTCCGGCGTCGTCGCGGCGGCTCCCTTGCGCCGCGCTGCGCGGCGCCTCGCGGCGCTGGGCTACCAGGTCGAGATCGACGCCTCGGCGCTGGCCAAGCACCAGCGCTTCGCCGGCGATGACGACACCCGGCTCGCCGCGCTGCATCGCGTGGCCGAGCGCGCGCCCGACATCGCCATGGCCACGCGCGGCGGCTACGGCCTGACCCGGCTGCTCGACCGCATCGACTGGCCGCTGATCCATCGCAGCATCGAGCGCGGCACGCGCTGGGTGGGGCACAGCGACTTCACTGCCTTCCAGCTCGGCTTGCTGGCCCACACGAAGGGCGCAGGCCAGGGCGCGGCCACCTGCCAAGCGCACGGCCACGATCACGACGACAGCCACCATCACAGCGACCACCCGGATCATCCCGCGCGCGGCATCGTGGGCCTGACCTGGGCCGGGCCGATGGCCTGCGGCGACTTCGGTGGCGAAGAGGTCGACGACATCACCGAGCCGTGCTTCGTCGAAGCGATGAGCGGCGCTTTGGAAGCCGTGGGCTTTCGCACCGAAGCAGGCTTCGACGGTCTGGCGGTGCGCGGCACCTTGTGGGGCGGCAACCTGTGCATGGTCACCTCGCTGCTCGGCACCGCGCACTGGCCGAAGGCCGCGACCACGCGTGGCGGCATCCTGTTTCTGGAAGACGTGAATGAGCACCCGTACCGCGTCGAGCGCAGCCTGCTGCAGTTGCACCAGGCCGGTGTGCTCGATGCGCAGAAGGCGGTGCTGCTCGGCGACTTCAGCGGCTACCGCCCGTCGCCGCTGGACCGTGGTTACCGGTTGAAGACGGCGATCGCGCAGCTGCGCAGCCTGACGAAGGTGCCCATCCTGACCGGCCTGCCGTTCGGTCATGTGCCCACCAAGGTGACGATGCCGGTCGGCGCCAGGGTCGAACTGCTGGTGCAGGGGCGCGACGTGCTGGTCGGCTGGTGATGCGCGGGCTCGTCGGCGCAGCCCTGGTCGCGCTGGCGAGTCTTTTGGCTGGCTGCAACAACAACCCGCTGCCCGACGGCGCGGCGGCTTCCAACACCTTGTTCACGGCCGTTTCCGGCAGTTCGCCGCGCCACCTCGACCCCACGGCTTCGTACTGGAGCAACGAGACGCCGTACACCTACCAGATCTACGAGCCGCCCTATGGCTACCACTACCTGAAGCGGCCGTTCGTGCTGGTGGGCAAGGCGGCGGTCGAGGTGGCGCAGCCCCGGTACCTGGGCAAGAACGGCCAGCCGCTGCCCGCCGACGCGCCCGCCGCCGAGATCGCCGAAAGCGTCTACGACGTGCACATCAAGCCCGGCATCCGGTACCAGCCGCACCCGGCGTTCGCGACCGATGCGCAAGGGCATTACCTCTATCACGCGCTGAAGCCGGGCGAACTCGGCGACCGCCGCTCGCCGTGGCAGTTCGAACACCAGGGCACGCGCGAGCTGGTGGCCGAGGACTATGTCTATGCGCTCAAGCGTCAGGCCACGACGCGGATCACGACACCGATCTACGGCATCTTCTCCGAGTACGTGCTGGGGCTGAAGGACTACGGCGCGCTGATCAAGGACGAGGATGCGAAGCTGCGCGCAGGCCTCGACCCCGCCGCACGCGACAAGCCGTTTCTCGACTTCCGGAAGTGGCCGCTGATCGGTGCCACCGCCCCCGAGAAGCACCTGCTGCGCATCCGCATCAAAGGCAAGTACCCGCAGTGGAGCTACTGGATGTCGCTGACCTTCATGGCGCCGGTGCCCTGGGAGGCCGATGCCTTCTATGCCCAGCCCGGCATGGCAGCCAACGGCCTGTCGCTCGACACCTGGCCGGTGGGCACCGGGCCGTACATGATGGTCGAGTCGGTGCAGGACACGCGGCACGTGATGAAGCGCAACCCGAACTACCGCGGCGAGCCTTATCCGTGTGAGGGCGTCGAAGCCGATCAAACCAACGGCATGCTGGCCGATTGCGGCAAGCCCACCCCGTTCGTCGACACCCTCGTCGCGGTGATCGAGAAGGAGGGCGTGCCGTTGCGTGCGAAATTCCGCCAGGGCTATTACGACGTGCCGCGCATCGAGCGCACCGACGACGGGCTGGAATTCCTGGTCGAGATGGACGACTCGGAAGGCGTGCGGCGCGACTACACCGCGCGCGGCTTTCAGCTGCCCAAGTTCGCCGACGTGACCTCGTGGTACCTGGGCTTCAACATGCTCGACCCGGTGATCGGCCGCGGTGACACGCCCGAGCAGCAGGCGAAGAACCGCAAGCTGCGTCAGGCGATCTCGATCGCGATCGACTGGGAGGAATACAGCCGCATCTTCCCGAAGAGCGCGGGCGAAACCGCCATGGGCCCGCTGCCCGATGGCATCTTCGGCTCGCGCCACGGCCAGCCGCAGGGCATCAACACCGTGACCCACCACCTCGTCGATGGCAAGGTGGTGCGCCGCCCGATCGAGGACGCAAAGAAGCTGCTCGCCGAAGCCGGCTACCCCGATGGCCGCGATGCCGCGACCGGCCGCCCGCTGGTGTTGAACTACGACTACTACAGCCAGCCCACGCCCGAGGTGAAGTCGCAGCTCGACTGGATGGTCAAGCAGTTCGCGAAGATCGATGTGCAGCTCGAAATCCGCGCCACCGACAACAACCAGTTCCAGGACAAGGTGCGCAAGGGCAAGCACCAGATCTTCTGGTCGGGCTGGCTGGCCGATTACCCCGACGCCGAGAACTTCCTGTTCCTGCTCTACGGCCCGAACGCGAAGTCGACCTCCGACGGCGAGAACACCGCGAACTACGCCAACCCCGAGTACGACGCGCTGTTCGCGCAGCTCAAGGGTGTCGACGACGGGCCCGAGAAGCAGGCACTGATCGACCGGATGACGGCCATCGTGCAGCAGGACGCGCCATGGTCCTTCGGCTACTTCCCGTACTCGTCGGGCGCGTTCCAGGCCTGGGTGCACAACGCCAAGCCGGCCGTGCTGGTGCGCGACATGGCGCGCTACATCCGCATCGATGCGGCCGAACGGGCGCGCCGGCAGGCCGAGTGGAACCGGCCGGTGTGGTGGCCGATGGCGCTGGGCGCGGCGGGGCTGATCACGGTCGTCTGGCTGGCGCTGCGCAGCTTCCGCCGGCGCGAACGGCTCGATGCGCGGGGCGTGGTGCTGTCATGACGTCTCGGATGCTGCCGCAGCGGAGTCGGCGATGCTGAGCGCCATCGTCCGCCGCATCGCCTACGGCGTGCTGATCCTGATCGGCGTCAACCTGGCGACCTTCTTCCTGTTCTTCACCGTCAATACGCCGGACGACATGGCGCGCCTGAACATCGGCGGCAAGCGCGTCACGGCCGAGCAGATCGACAAGTGGAAGGTCGAGCGCGGCTATGACAAGCCGCTGTATGTGAACCCGGCGCGGCAGGGCAGCGAGCGCTACACCGACACGATCTTCTGGGAGCGATCGCTGTCCCTGTTCACGCTCCAGTTCGGCCGTGCCGATGCCGAGAGCGCCGGTGACATCGGCCACCAGGTGAGTTCGCGGATGGCGGTCAGCCTGCAGCTGGCGCTGCCCTTGTTCATCCTGCAGGTGGTCGCGAGCACCGCCTTCGCACTGCTGCTGGTGATGTTCCGGCAGACCCGCTTCGATGCCTGGGGCGTCGTGCTGTGCGTGGTGATGCTGTCGATCTCCAGCCTGTTCTACATCATCGTCGGGCAGTTCGTTTTCTCGCGCATGCTGCGTCTGGCGCCGATCTCGGGTTATGCACCGGGGCTCGATGCGGTCAAGTTCCTGCTGCTGCCGATTGCCCTTTCACTGTTCGCCCGGCTCGGTGGCGAGGCGCGTTTGTACCGCGCGATGTTCCTCGAGGAAACCGGCAAGGACTATGTGCGCACCGCCCGCGCCAAGGGCCTGAGCGAGCCGCGCGTGTTGACCGCGCACGTGCTGCGCAACGCGCTGATCCCGATCGTCACCAGCGCCGGTGGTTATCTGCCTTACATCTTTCTCGGCAGCCTGGTGTTCGAGAGCTTCTTCGGTCTGCCGGGCCTGGGCGCCTACGTGATCGACGCGATCAGCAACCAGGATTTCGCGGTGGTACGCACCATGGTGTTCCTGGGCTCGCTGCTCTATGTGCTGAGCTACATCGTGATTGACATCGCCTACACCTGGATCGATCCGCGGGTGCGTCTGACATGAACGCGATGCTGCCCAAGTTCGTGCTGCTGTGGACCGACGCGGTGATGTGGGCGCTGGTGGTTGCGCTTCTCCTCTATGCGCGAGTCGTCTGGCGCAGCCCCACGCTGCGCGCCAGCTGGACGCTGGTGTTCCGCGACGCGGCCGCCTTCGCGTCGGCGATCGTGCTCGGGCTGTGCCTCGCGTTGACGCTGCTCGACAGCGTGCATTTCCGTCGCGCGTTGCCGGCTGCGGGCCCCGATGCCGCAGTGCCAACTGTGGCCTACGACACCCGCACCCAATCGCTGCTCGATGCGCTGTTGGTGCGCTTGGTCGACTCGCGTGAAGCGACCTATTCGCGGCCACTGGCCTACCAGAGCTTCACGCTCGAATCGCTGGCGGTCGATGGCGAAGTGCGCCGGCTGCCGCCGCGCCTGCTGCACGGTGGCGCGCACCTCAGCGATCCGGCGAATCAATGGTCGGGCGACATCGCGGTGCGCGTGGTGGGCGGCCTGGCCATGGGCGCGGCGGTCGCGTTGCTGCTGAGCGCCTGGACCGTGCGCGGCGTCGCCCGCTGCCACGGCGGGTCGTGGCGCGAAGCCGCCGCGCGCGTGTGGCACGACGACTGCGACATCCGCTGGCGTGCCGCGCTGATGACGCTCACAGGTCTGTGTCTGCTGGCCGGTCCGGCGCTGCTGCTGATGACCCACTACCACCTGCTCGGCACCGACCGCACCGGCAACGATGTGTTCTACCAGGCGCTGAAAAGCATCCGCACCGCCTTCGTCATCGGCACGCTGGCCACGATCGCCACGCTGCCGCTGGCGGTGGGCCTGGGCCTGATGGCCGGCTACTTCAAGGGGTGGGTCGACGAAGCGATCCAGTACCTCTACACCGTGCTGTCGTCGGTGCCCAATGTGCTGCTGATCGCGGCCTGCGTGCTGATGGTGCAGGTCTATCTGGACCAGCACCCGGAGTTGTTCGAGACGGGCGCCGAGCGCGCCGACCTGAAGCTGTTTCTGTTGTGCGCGATCCTCGGCCTCACCGGCTGGGCCGGGTTGTGCCGATTGCTGCGCGCCGAGGCCCTGAAGCTGCGGGAGCTCGAATACGTGCAGGCCGCCACCGCCTTCGGCGTCGGTCCGTGGCGCATCATCGCTCGCCACCTGATGCCCAATGTGATGCACCTGGTGCTGATCACCACCGTGCTCGATTTCTCCGGGCTGATCCTGTACGAAGCGGTGCTGTCGTACGTGGGCGTGGGCGTCGATCCGTCGATGAACAGCTTCGGCGGCATGATCAACCTGGCGCGCAGCGAGATGAGCCGCGACCCGGTGGTGTGGTGGTCGTTCGCAGCGGCCTTCGGCTTCATGGTCACGGTGGTGCTGGCAGCGAACTTCTTTGCCGATGGCGTGCGCAATGCGTTCGATCCGCGTGCACGCGTGTTCCGCGCCCGACGCACGCCGGCACCGGCCAAGGCAGGCTGATCCGCGATGCTGAACGTCACCGATCTCAAGGTCGCGATCGACGCCGATGCCGGCCTGGTGCGCGCGATCGACGGCCTGTCGCTGTGCATCGAGCGCGGCGAAACCTTCTCGCTGGTTGGCGAGTCGGGCTGCGGCAAGAGCATGACGGCGCTGGCGCTGATGCGGTTGCTGCCGGAGAACGGCCGCGTCACCGACGGCCGCGTCGAGATCGAAGGCCAGGAGACGCTGTCGCTGCCCGAGTCGGCGATGCGTCGGCTGCGCGGGGGCCGCATCGGCATGATCTTCCAGGAGCCGGCCACCAGCCTGAACCCGGTGATGCGGGTCGGCGATCAGATCGTCGAGGCGATCGAGACGCACACCGCATTGCGCGGTGCGGCCGCGCGCGCGAAGGCGATCGAGTGGCTGGGCCGTGTCGGCATCCCCGAGCCCGAGCGGCGCATCGACGATTACCCCTTCCGCATGAGCGGCGGGCAGAAACAGCGGGTGATGATCGCGATCGCCCTGGCCGCCGAGCCGGCTTTCCTGGTGGCCGATGAGCCCACCACCGCGCTCGATGTGGCGATCCAGGCGCAGATCCTCGAGCTGCTCAAGCAGTTGCAGCGCGAGCAGGGCATGGGCCTGCTCTTGATCACGCACGATCTGGCGGTGGTGTCGGGCATGGCCCAGCGGGTGGCGCTGATGTACGCCGGGCAGATCGTTGAGGTGGCGAGCGCCGCCGAGTTCTTCAACGCGCCCAGGCACCCCTATGCACGGCTGTTGCTGCAGTCGCTGCCTCAGGCGCACCAGCGTGGCGCTCCGCTGGCGGCCATCGCAGGCACGGTGCCACCGCTGTCGCAAGCCTTCGTCGGCTGCCGCTTCGCCCCTCGCTGCGACCGCGCCTTTGACCGCTGCCACCGCGAGGCCCCTCGGTTGCAGCCCCCGGTGGATGGGGGGTCGCCGGCACCGTTGCCCGAGGTGTCGCGGCGCGAGGTACGTTGCTGGTTGCATGCCGGGCTGCCCGATGCAGCCATCGCCATCGGTACGGCTGTCGCCACGCGCAACACCGCCGACGAGATCGGCCAGCCGCCCAGGGCGGAGCCGATCGTCTCGCGCCCGACCGCAGACGGTGTGTTGCTCGACGTGCAACACCTCACCGTGCGCTTTCCGATCCGCACCGGCGTGTTCCAGCGCATCACCTCGCACGCCGTCGCGGTGGCCGATGTGTCGCTGCAGATCCGCCGCGGTGAAACCTTTGCGCTGGTCGGCGAGTCGGGCTGCGGCAAGACCACCTTGGGCAAGGCCATCGTGCAGCTGCTGCGCGGCCAGGCCCAGATCGAGGGCCGGGCGCTGCTCGACGGACAGGACCTGTTCGGTCTGCAAGGTGAGGCGCTGAGGCTCGCGCGGCGCTCGGTGCAGATGATCTTCCAGGACCCGTATGCGTCGCTGAATCCGCGGATGCGGGTGTTCGAACTGCTGGAAGAGGGTGTGCTGACGCTGCGCCCTGAACTCGACGCAGCAGCACGGCGCAGGTTGCTCGAATCGCTGGTGGAGCGTGTCGGCCTGCGTCGCGAGGCGCTGCAGCGTTACCCGCACGAGTTCTCGGGTGGGCAGCGGCAGCGCATCGCGATCGCGCGCGCGCTGGCCGTCGAGCCCCGGCTGATCGTCTGTGACGAACCGACCTCGGCGCTGGATGTGTCGGTGCAGGCGCAGATCCTGAACCTGCTCAGGCAGCTGCAGCATGAGCTGGGCCTGTCCTACCTGTTCATCACGCATCACCTGGGCGTGGTCGAATACATGGCCGATCACGTGGCGGTGATGCACCGCGGGCGCATCGAGGAAACAGGGCCGACGGCCGCGCTGCTGGCCGAACCGCGCGAGGCCTACACCCGCCGTCTGCTGGCCGCGGTGCCTCGATTGCTCAGGGTCTAATCGCAGGCCTGACTCATCGGTGACGGCAACGTCGCCACGCACGACAGGGACATGGACCCAGAAGAATGGACGGGGGAGGCGAGGTGAAAGACAGCGGCAACAGCAAGCACCGGCGCATCAGCGCGTACCCATGGCTCATTGCCATGGCCTGTGGTCTGGTCGGCGACTCGGTGTGGGCACAGCAGACGCTGGAACGCGTGGAGATCACCGGCTCGTCGATCCGCCGCATCGATGCCGAATCGGCGCTGCCGGTGCAGGTCATCAAGCGCGACGAGATCGAGCGCAGCGGCTACACCTCCACCGTGGACCTGGTCAAGAACCTGCCCGCGGTGATGGGTTCGTCGGTCGAATCGGGCACGGTCGGCTCGGAAACCTACGGCTTTGCCGGGGTGTCGATCCACGGCATCGGTGAGGGGCGCACGCTGGTGCTGCTCAACGGGCGGCGGCTGGCGCGGTTCGGGGGGCAGTTCCTGACCGGCGACCAGAACGCCATCGACCTGAACAGCATCCCGATCTCGGCGATCGAGCGCATCGAGATCCTGACCGATGGCGCCTCCGCGTTGTACGGCTCGGATGCGATCGGTGGCGTCGTCAACTTCATCACCCGGCGCGGCAGCACGAAAGGCACGGCGAGTGTCGGTGTTTCGCTGCCGCGTGCCGGTGCGCGCGAGACCAATCTCAGCGTGACCCAGGGCATCGGCGACTACGACAACGATGGCTACAACGTGATGCTGTCGGCCAGTGCCGACCGCCGCACCCAGCTGGCAGCCACGGCCCGCAAGTTCGCCCGCACCGGCGAGATCTTCTTCACCGAAGGCGGGCAGCGCTATCGCTTCCTGGCCGCCTCCGTCTTCAGCATTCCGGCGAATGTGCTCGATGCCGACTTCAACCCGATCAACCCGTATCTGGCCGCCAACGGCCGTTGTCCCGACAAGCATTTCGTGCTCGGTGCCGGGTGTGCCTACGACTTCGTCAGTGACCAGGAGATCTACCCCGACCGGCAGCGGCAGAGCCTGGTCACCTCGTTCGATCGCCGGCTCGACGGTGGTGCGAAGCTGTTCGGCGATCTGGTGTACTCACGCAGTCGTTCGCGCGGAACGGTGTCGTACAACTCCACCGAATTCGCGATCGCCCCCAGCTCGCCTTACTTCGGACAGGCGGTGGCTGCCGGTGGCTACAACAACACCGACCCCAACCAGGGCGACCTGGGCGTGCTGGCCGATTACCGGGTCACGGATCTCGGCCGGCGCGTGACCGACGACCGTGCCGAGGCCGTCCACGCGGTGCTGGGCGTCGAGGGGCAGATCGGCCGCTGGGACCTGAACCTGGCCTACACCCATTCGCAAAGCGTGGTGCGGGGCAGCCTGGACAGCGGCTATGCCCTCAACAGCCGCATGCTCACGGCGCTCAACACCGTGGTCGATCCCTTCGCGTTGCCGGGTCAGCAGTCGCTGGCTGGTCAACAGGCGCTGGCGGATGCCCGCTACACCGGCTACTGGAACGGTGGCAAATCGACACTCGATGGCGTCGAGCTGCGCGGCACCACCGAGCTCAGGGCATTGGCGGGCGGGCCGATGCAACTGGGCACCGGCGCCAGCTTCTTCCGAGAACGCTACAGCTCGCGGCCCAGCGCACTGGCGCAGGGACTGGGCGGCGAGGTGCGCTTCGGCGACAACGCGGCCGAGGTGCCGTCGTCGGGTGCACGCAATGTCATCGGTGTGTACGCTGAACTGCTGGCGCCGGTGGCCAAGGACGTGGAGCTGACACTGGGCCTGCGCCACGATCACTATTCCGATTTCGGCGACACCACCAACGCGAAGCTGTCGGCGCGTTGGCAGCCGGCGCCGGGGCTGCTGATCCGTGGCTCGGTCGGCAGTGGCTACAAAGCGCCGTCGATCCTGCAGGTGAAGGCCTCGCGTCAGCTGTTCGGGCTCAGCTCGATCTTTGTCGACTGCAGTGCGCCCGACCGCAACGGTGTCACGCTCGACGACGTCGCGGCCTCGTTCGGCCCCGGTGTGGTCTGCCCCAACGGCAAGCAGGCCGATGTGATCGCACAGGGCAACCGCAAGCTCAAGCCCGAGCGCTCGACGCAGGCGTCGCTCGGCTTGCGCATCGAACCCGTGCCGGCGCTGTCGTTCGGTGCCGACTACTGGATGGTCGGGCTCTACAACGCGATCGGGCAGATCGATCCGTCGGCCATCGTCGATGACCTGAATGCCAACCGGGGCAGCTTCACCACCGCTGTCAATGCCGGCACCGGTGTCACCCAGCTGGCTTTCTTCACCCCCAACCTGAATCAGGGCAAGGCGTTCAAGTCCGGCATCGACTTCGATGTCGTCGCTCGCGCGAACCTGTCGCGCCTGGGCCAGCTGACCTCCCAGCTGAGCGCCACCTATCTGCTGCGCGATCAGTACCAGGTCGTGGCTGGCGGCCCGTATTCGAGCAGCCTCGGGCGTTTCGGCGATGACGGCACGGTGAGCTTCCGCTGGCAGGCCCGCTGGGTCAATACCATCGAGCTGGGCAGCACCACGCACACGCTGGTGCTGAACTACAAGTCGGGCTATCGCGATCCGGACATCGCTGCCAGCGCCTACGTGAACCGGGTCAACGCCGATGGGTCGATCGGGGACACGGTGGACTCCCTGACGCGCCGGGTGTCCGACAACCTGACGGTGGACTGGCAGACCCGGTGGCGCGTGATGCCGCAGCTGGATCTGAACGTCGGTCTGATCAATGTGTTCGACCAGGATCCGCCGCTGTCGCTGGCCGTGGGTGGGCTGAAGCAGGGCTTTCAGGTCGGCTATGACGATCGCTACTACGATCCACGCGGTCGCACCGTGTATGCGAACCTGAACTACCGTTTCTGAGGTTTCTGAGCCCTGCCGTTGCCGATGGATTTTTCTCGACCTGCCGACGATCCGCGTCGCCATGCATGGGGGCTGGGGCTGGTCGTCCTGCTGCACGTGCTGGTGATCTACGCGCTGGTCAACGGGCTGGCGCGGCAGGTTGTCGATGTCGTCCGTGTGCCGGTGGTGGCCCGGCTGATCGAAGAGGTCGCCCCGCCGCCACCGCCTCCGTCACCGCCGCCTGCCGCGGTGGTGGCGCCGGTGAAGCGCCTGCCACCGCCACCGGCGGTCGTGCCGCCGCCAGAAGTCGCCGTGGCGCCTCCAACCCCGGCCGCTCCCACCATCACCGCGGCACCGCTGGCCCCTGTTTCCGTGCCGGTTGAACTGCCGCCTGCGTTGCCGACCGCGGCGATCGAGTCGGCCGCCCCCGCTTCGGGGGTGGGCCGGCCGCAGGTGCTGGCCGCCGGCATCGCCTGCAGCCGCACGCCGCCGCCGGTCGCACCGAGCGTGTCCACCGAGATCAAGGGCAGCCTGTTCGTGATCGGCACCTTGAAGGCGGGCAGGGTGGTGCAGGTCGACATCGACCGCAACACGCTGAAAGGCGTGCCCGACCGGCGCACGATGCGTGCCTTCATCAACGCCGTCGAGGTGGCGATGAAGGAAGGCTATGTGTGCACCGGCGATGGTGTGCAGATCCGCCAGGAGTTCTTTTTCGACATCCAATGACGGCCTCGTGGCCGCGTCTTTCTGATGAACATGTTCTTGTCTGACGATTTCCGATTCACTTTCGAGCGAACCCTGCGCCACGGGACTTGTGGCCTGCTGCTGGGACTGGCCTCGCTGGCGGTGCAGGCACAGGCGCCCGCACAGCCGGCCGTTGTGGCAGTTGCCTCGGGCATCACCCAGGCCGTGGTCGACAACCCTTACGGCCTGGGCGCGCTGTGGGCGCAAGGTGACTTCGTGGCCCGGGGCACGTTGCTCATCCTGGTGCTGATGAGTGTGGGCAGCTGGTACATCCTGGTCACCCGATTGGTCGCCAGCCTGAAGCTCGCCGCCGAGGCGCGGTCGGTGCGGCAAAGCTTCTTCAAGGCGGCCACGCTGACCGCGGGTGTGGCCACGCTGGGGGCGGGCAGCGCGTTCCGCTACATCGCCGAGGCCGGCATCAACGCGCGCGAGCACCACGAGGGCACGCTGACAGAGCACATCGACCGCAACACCTGGATCACGATGAGCGTGCAGCGCAGCGTCGACGAGGTGCAGTCGCGTCTGCAGGGCGGCTTGGCGGTGCTGGCCACGGTGGGCTCGACGGCGCCGTTCGTGGGCCTGTTCGGCACCGTCTGGGGCATCTACCACGCGCTGACCGCGATTGGCGTGGCTGGCCAGGCCAGCATCGACAAGGTGGCGGGGCCGGTGGGCGAAGCGCTGATCATGACGGCCATCGGCCTGGCGGTGGCGGTGCCTGCGGTGCTGGGCTACAACGCCTTGGTTCGCCGCAACAAGGTCACGATGGACGCGGTGCGCGGCTTTGCGGCCGACCTGCACGGCATCCTGCTCGGTGCGAAGAACCTGCGCTGACGGGTCATTCCACTTCTGCAAAAGCCCCATGGCTCTTCAATTGCGCTCCGGCAGCGACGATGACGAGGTCAATGCCAGCATCAACACCACGCCGCTGGTGGACGTGATGCTGGTGCTGCTGATCATCTTCCTGATCACCATCCCCGTGGTCCGGCAGACGGTGCCGATGTCGCTGCCCAAGGAGGTCAACCAGCCGCGCCAGACCAAGCCCGAGAACATCGAGATCTCCGTCGACCGTGACGGTCGCGTCTACTGGAACGCACAGCCGCTGGCCGACGCTGCAGCGCTGGCCGAGCGGCTGAAGGTCGAGGGCGCGAAGCAGCCGCAGCCCGAGGTGCAGGTGCGCGGTGACGAAAAGACGCGCTACGAGGCGGTGGGCCGTGTGGTCTACGCCTGCCAGCGCGCGGGGATCGCCAAGGTGAGCTTCGTCACCGAGCCGCCACCGAAGTCCTGACGGCCCCCTGCAACGAAAGCAAGCACCCATGGCCATGAACATCGGCTCCGGCCGCAGCGACGAGCCCGAAGTGATGATGGACATCAACACCACGCCGCTGATCGACGTGATGTTGGTGTTGATCATCATGCTGATCATCACGATCCCGGTTCAGCTGCATGCGGTGAACCTGAACATGCCGCAGGCCAGCGCGCCCCCGCTGGTGCAGCCGGCGGTGGTGACGCTGGCCATCGAGGCCGATGGCGCCTTGCTCTGGAACGGCGAGGCGCTGGCCGACCGGAGGGCACTCGAGGCGCGGCTGAAGGCGGCGGCTGCCCAGCCCGAGCAGCCCGAACTGCACCTGAGGGCGAACAAGGCGGCCGACTACGGTGTCGTCGCGATGGTGATGGCCAGCGCGCAGCGGCTGGGCGTGACCAAGCTGGGCCTGGTGGGCAACGAGCAGTTCGCGCCTTGAAAGCACCGAAGCCCTTGGTTCGCGCGGGGCGGGCCAGAGGCTTCGGTGCCTGACCGCGTGAGCGGTCAGGGTGTGATCAAGCCAGTGCTTGCAGCGCCCGTGCGGTGATCTCGTCGACGCTGCCTGTGCCGCTGATCTTGCGGTACTTCGGCGCCACCGCATCGCCCGAGGCGGCCCAGTCGGCGTAGTACGACACCAGCGGCCGCGTTTGCTTCTGGTACACGTCCAGGCGCTTCTTGACGGTTTCTTCCTTGTCGTCGTCGCGCTGGATCAGCGGCTCGCCGGTCACGTCGTCGAGGCCCTCGACCTTGGGCGGATTGAACTTGACGTGGTAGGTGCGGCCCGATGCCAGGTGAGCGCGGCGGCCGCTCATGCGTTCGATGATGGCCTCGTCGGGGACGTCGATCTCGAGCACGAAGTCCAGGTTCACGCTTGCGGCCTTCATCGCATCGGCCTGCACGATGGTGCGGGGGAAGCCGTCGAACAGAAAACCGTTCACGCAGTCCGGTTGTGCCAGGCGTTCCTTGACCAGCCCGATGATGATGTCGTCGCCGACCAGGCCGCCCGAGTCCATCACCTTCTTCGCAGCGATGCCCAGGGGGGTGCCCGCCTTGACGGCCGCACGCAGCATGTCGCCGGTGGAAATCTGGGGGATGCCGAATTTCTTGCAGATGAAGGTGGCCTGCGTGCCTTTGCCCGCGCCGGGCGCGCCCAACAAAATCAGTCTCATGCGTGTCCTTGTGGTCTGGTCGATGGGGTCGCGGCGCTCCGACACACGATCGAAGGCAGACTGCGTAGTTTAAAACCGAACGCGCCGGTCGCTGTGCGGGGGCCGTCTAGCCGCGGGAAGACAGGATCTGCCGCACCCGTTCCAGGTCGTCCGGGGTGTCGACGCCGACCGCGGCGGCGGCCGCGCTGACATGCACCGCGATGCGCTCGCCGTGCCACAGCACCCGAAGCTGCTCCAGCGACTCGATCTGTTCCAGGGGGCTGACCGCCAGTGACGGAAACCGGCGGAGGAAGCCAGCCCGGTACGCATAGATGCCGATGTGGCGCAGCGGCGCGAACGAGCCGATGGCCGGCACACCGGCAGCGCTGCCATCGCGCCACCACGGGATCGGGGCGCGCGAGAAATACAGCGCCCGCCCCGCTTGGTCGCACACGACCTTCACGACGTTCGGGTTGCCCAGATCGCGTGGGTCGTCGATCGGGTGTGCGGCGGTGCCGACAACGCATCCGGGCTGCGCCTGCAGCGTGCCGGCGACGGCGTCGATCAACGCCGGTTCGATCAGCGGCTCGTCGCCTTGCACGTTGACGACCACCGCGTCGCCATCGAGCCCGAGCCATGCGCACGCCTCGGCCAGCCGGTCGCTGCCGTTGGCGTGGTCGCGGCGCGTCAGGATGGCCTGGACCCGATGCGCTTCACAGGCCGCCACGATCTCGGCATCGTCCGCGGCCACCACAATCTGTGCGGCGGACGACCGCGCCGCCTGCTGTGCCACCCGCACCACCATCGGCAGGCCGGCGATGTCGGCCAGCGGCTTGCGCGGCAGGCGCGTCGAGGCCATGCGCGCGGGGATGAGCACCGTGTAACCCATCGCTGCAGCGGGCCTCAGGAAGGATCCGATGCCGATGGGTTCGGAAATCCGGCCGCAGCCACCGGCCCGCTGCCGATCTGCCGGGCTTCGCCTTCGAGCATCACCGGGATGCCGTCGCGTACCGGAAACGCCAGTCGGTCTGCGTGGCAGACCAGTTCCTGGCGTTCGTGATGCGGTGGGCGCCAGTGCTCCAGCGGGCCCTTGCACAGCGGGCACACCAGCAGGTCAAGCAGTCGGGTTTCCATCGGGGGTCCTGGTCATGTCACGGGGGCGGCAGCAGGGTCTGCAACACTGCATCGAACGCTGCATCGACCTGGAAGTCTAGCGGCGCCACCCACACACGGATTGCCGCGCCATGGGCCGCCAGCCGCTCGGGCCGCAGCTTGACGGCGTCTTTCTCGGTGACGACGACATCGGTCGCATCGGCCGGCCAGGGCAGGGTGGCGTAGGCGTGGTGATCGGGCAGCGGCAATGGCGTGATCGCCAGACCCGCCGCACGCAGCATGCCGAAGAAGCGCTCGGGCTGCGCCACGCCAGCTGCGGCCAGCACCGGGGCCGGGCTCGCAGCAAGACGGGCCAGGCAGGACATGGTGGCGGCCTCACCCGCCCACCAATCGGCCAGGGCGACCAGCCCGGCGAGCTGCCTGTGGGCCAGCGACCCGGGCCACGCGGTCGAGGGTTGTGGCGCGTTGTACAGCACCACAGTGCGTGGCGGCGGTTGGGGCGTCAGTGGTTCGCGCAGCGGGCCGGCAGGCAGCAGCCAGCCATTGCCCGCACCGCGTTCGTCGAACACCACCACCTGGGCCACGCGTGGCAGCCGTCGATGCTGCAGACCATCGTCGCTGACCAGGATGTCGAGCCCGGGATGGGCGGCCAGTGCCGCTCGCGCCGCGGCCACCCGGTCGGCGCCCACAAACACCGGCACGCCCAGCCGCAGGCGCAGCAGCAGCGGTTCGTCGCCGCCGTCCGAAGCCGGCGTGTCTGGCAGCACCTCCATCACCGCAGCGGCATCGCGGCGGCGGCCATGGCCACGCGAAATGATGCCGGGACGGTGGCCGAGGGCCTGCAGGCGCTTCACGACCACCATCACTGTCGGCGTTTTGCCTGCGCCGCCAGCGATCAGGTTGCCGACCACGATCACCGGCACCGGCACCGGCTGTGGCGCCAACAGCTGCCAGCGGTAGAGCGCCCGATGCAGCGCCACCACGGTGCCGAACAGCACGGACAGTGGCCACAGCACGAGGGCCACGGGCCCCCGGCGCAGCCAGGCGCGCTGGAGCGCTGCCTCCATCACACCCGACCGGAAACGCTCAACGGCCCGCCTCGGGCGTGTTGCGTTGCGCAGCGAAGGTCAGGCGCGGCAAGCCGGCACGCCGCGCCGCGTCCATCACATTCACCACCGACTGGTAGGCCGCGGTCGCGTCTGCCGACACGATCACCGGCGTGTCGCCCGGCCCACCCGCGGCCTTGCCGAGTTCGAGTGTCAGCAGCTCGACGCTGCGGCCGTCCACCGCGCGACCATTGACGGCATACCGGCCATCGGCCGCGACGGCGACGATCACCTCGCGGTCGCGATCGCGCGACTTGTCGGCATCGGCCGCGGGCAGGTTGACCTGCAACTCGGTGAACTTGGAGTAGGTCGTCGAGAGCATCAGGAAGATCAGAACCACCAGCAGCACGTCGATGAACGGGATCAGGTTGATCTCCGGCTCTTCCGGCCGCGCCTTGCGGAAGTTCATCGCCATGGGGGTCAGCTCGCCGTGCGTGGCACAGCGAAGCGCATCAGGTGCGGGGTCAGCCGGTCGCAGGCCTGTTCGAGGTCCAGCGTGTAGGCATCGACCAGACCGCGAAAGTGCCGGTAGGCGATCAGCGATGGGATCGCCACCATCAACCCGAACGCGGTGTTGTAGAGCGCCACCGAGATGCCATGTGCCAGTGCCGCGGGGTTGCCGCCACCGGTTGGTGCCTGTGAGCCGAAGATCTCGATCATGCCGATCACCGTGCCCAGCAGCCCCAGCAGCGGCGCGGCCGATGCGATCGTGCCCAGCGGGCTCAGGTACTTTTCGAGGCGGTGCACGGCGGCGCGTCCCGACGACTCGAACACGTCGCGCAGGGCGTCTTCGGTGATGCGCGGCTCGGCGATCACCGCACGCACGCCACTTGCCAGCACCTGACCCAGCACCGAGTTGTCAGCCAGCTTGTTGACCACGTCAGATGAGGGCAGGCTCGCGCGGGTCACCGACACCACCTCCTCGAGCAACCGTGGCGGCGTGACCTTCGAGGATCGCAGGTTGATCAGCCTTTCGAAGATCAAGGCCAACGCCAGCACCGAACACAAAATCAAGGGCCAGATCGGCCATCCAGCGGCTTGTATGATCGAAATCACGTCGGTACTTTCCGCGCTGTGGCGTGAAAAACAGGGCTCAGACGCGGCCGATTATGGCCTTGCCGGCTGGCTTTCCGGGCCGGTCGCACCGCACCTTTGCGATCGGATGTTTCACCCACTGAGGCGTGGCCATTCCGGGCCGTCCAGACGACCCGAGCCGTTGGCAGGATTTCCACTGCCGCTGTGGACAACTTTGTGGGTATCTGGCTCTGCAACGCCAAAAAACCTTGATCTCACTGCGCTTCGCACACATTGCCTCATCTTTGAGCAGGCATAACTTCATGCAAATCAACAGCTTGCAGCTTTGTGACGATCGGGTGACAGGCCCGATGGCTCGCCGAGCGCGGAGGGCTGCGGTTGTGGACTTCTCGACCCGCATCGGCACTGGGTTTGCGCGTGGTTGAGCCGCAGGAGGCTGGTTTTTCGCGCCTCGTCTGGGGCGTGGCGGCACTGGTGCACGCGATCGGCGACACCTTGGCCGCACGCTTCGCTGCCTGCACCGTGCGTGGCGAGTTGTCCGGCTACAGCCGCGCGGCCAGTGGCCATTGCTACTTCACCCTGAAGGACGCCAACGGCGACGCCGCGGCGATCCGTTGTGCGATGTTCAAGCGCGCGGCCAGCCTGCTGCAGTTCGCGCCAGCCGATGGGCAGCAGGTGCAGCTCCGCGGTCGTGTTGCGGTGTACGAGCCGCGCGGCGAATTGCAGTTCATCGTCGAGTCCATGCAGCGCAGCGGCGACGGATCGCTGTACGAGCAGTTCCTGCGGCTCAAGCAAAAGCTCGAAGCAGAGGGGCTGTTCGACCCCGCGCGCAAGCGGCCTCTGGTGCCGCACCCGCGTCGCATCGGCATCGTCACCTCGCTGGGCGGTGCGGTGCTGCACGACGTGGCCACCTCGCTGGCGCGCCGTGCGCCTCAGGTCGAGCTGCTCGTCTACCCGAGTCTCGTGCAGGGCAGCGAGGCGCCGGCAGCGCTGGTTGCCGCCATCGCCATGGCCGGTCAGCGGCGCGAAGTGGATACGTTGCTGCTGTGCCGCGGTGGTGGCTCGATCGAGGACCTGTGGGCCTTCAACGACGAGCGCGTGGTGCGCGCCATCGCGGCATGCCCGATCCCGGTCGTCAGCGGTGTCGGCCACGAGACCGACACCACGCTGGCCGACTTCGTGGCCGACCTGCGCGCGCCCACGCCGACCGCTGCGGCCGAATTGAGCACTTTGTCGCGCGAGGCCGATCTGTCCGAGCTGGAGGCCCTGGCCGCAGCCATGCAACGGCGTGTGCATCGCGCCATCGATACGCAGGCGCAGCGACTCGACGCTCTGGCCATGCGCTCGATGCGCCCCGTCGACACGGTACGGCGCCAAGCCCAAGACCTGGCGTTGTGGTCCCTGCGGCTGGACTCGGCGACCCAAAGGCTGGTGGCCACTCGCGCGCAGTCACTGCAGTTGTGGGCCGGGCGTTTGCAGCAGGCCGGTGCCGCATCGATTCAGGCTACCGCGCGATCGCTCGATCGCCTGGACATGCGTTTGCGCGGCCTCGATCCGTCCCAGGTGCTCCAGCGCGGGTATGCCTGGGTGAGTGACGAATCGGGTCGGCCGCTGGTGTCAACGTTGCAGCTCAGTGTGGGGCAATCGGTCCGCGCGGTGCTCAGCGATGGCGTGGCAGTGGCACAGGTCACCGCCGTGACGCAGGCACCGGATTGAGGCATCAGCACCTCGGCGGCGGCGATCCATGTCATGCCACGGGGGCGTCTCCTGCAGATGCCATCGATGTCGGCGTCGCTGCCTACAATCAGAGATCAGATTCTTGTTTTCTAATGGGATGAGCTTCCCACTGAAAGGACCACGATGGAACACACCCTGCCGGCTCTGCCGTATGCACTCGACGCCCTGGCGCCTCACCTCAGCAAGGAAACGCTGGAGTACCACTACGGCAAGCACCACAACGCTTACGTGGTGAACCTGAACAACCTGCAAAAGGGCACCGAGTTCGAGAGCCTGAGCCTCGAAGACATCATCAAGAAGTCCTCGGGTGGCGTCTACAACAATGCAGCTCAGATCTGGAACCACACCTTCTTCTGGCACAGCATGAAGCCGGCCGGTGGCGGTGAGCCCAAAGGCGCACTCGCCGCGGCGATCAATGCGAAGTTCGGCAGCTACGCGACCTTCAAGGAAGCGTTCACCAAGAGCGCTGTCGGCAACTTCGGTTCCGGCTGGACCTGGCTCGTCAAGAAGGCCGACGGCACGGTCGACATCGTCAACACCGGCGCGGCCGGCACACCGTTGACCACCGGCGACAAGGCGCTGCTCACGGTCGATGTCTGGGAACACGCGTACTACATCGATTACCGCAACCTGCGTCCGAAGTGGATTGACACGTTCCTGACGTCGCTGGTCAACTGGGATTTCGCTGAAGCCAATTTCGCCTGAGCGAGAGCTGGGAACAAAAAAGCCGGTCAGTGACCGGCTTTTTTGTTGGTGGAGGACGCCGACATCCCGGCAGCCTCAGGGCGTGAACGGCTTGCCCGTCAGCTTCGAGCCGGCCGTGATGCCGCGCTTCGCAAACCAGCCGTCGTTCATTTCGAGCACGAAGCGCACCGGCTGGGCCGAGCAATGAGGATCGAGCGTGCGCGGCTTCATCCGATCGGTGTTGACGATGGTGCCGTTGTCGGCGATGAACGCCACGTCGAGCGGGAGCAGCGTGTTCTTCATCCAGAAGCACTGCTGCCCCGGCCGCTCGAACACGAACAGCATGCCGTGATTGGCCGGCATCGACTCGCGGAACATCAGCCCGATCTCTCGCTGTTCCCCGGTGCGCGCGAGTTCAGCGGTGATGACGTGGATGCCCGCATTGAGCGTCATGGTGGGGAGGCTCTGTGCCGTGTTCTGCGCCCAGACCGGCGAAACCGCAAGAGCGAGCCACCACAGCCCCTGAATTCCAGCGCGCACGAAGTGCAGATTTTTGATGGTCATGGCATGCAGTCGGCGTGGCAGTGAATCATTATTGAAGAGGGCTGCGCAACACCCGGGTCGCGTACAGCGCTGAACTAGAATCGATACGCGCAGTATCGGATTCACGTTGAATTTTCAGCCTCTCACGAAGCGGAGCCCCCGTCCATGTTCCAACATATCAAAGTGCCGGAGAACGGCGAAAAGATCACCGTCAATGCTGATTTTTCGCTGAACGTTCCCGACCAGCCGATCATTCCCTACATCGAAGGGGACGGCACCGGTTTCGACATCACGCCCGTGATGATCAAGGTGGTCGATGCGGCCGTGGCCAAGAGCTACGGCGGCAAGAAGAAGATCCACTGGATGGAAATCTATGCCGGCGAGAAATCGACCCAGGTCTATGGCCCCGACGTGTGGCTGCCGGAAGAAACGCTGAAGGTGTTGAAGGACTACGTGGTGTCGATCAAGGGCCCACTGACCACGCCCGTGGGCGGTGGCATCCGTTCGCTGAACGTGGCCTTGCGTCAAGAGCTCGACCTTTACGTCTGCCTGCGCCCGATCCAGTACTTCACCGGTGTGCCGTCGCCCGTGAAGGAGCCTGAAAAGACCAACATGGTCATCTTCCGCGAGAACTCGGAAGACATCTACGCCGGCATCGAGTTCGAGGCCGAAAGCGAAAAGGCCAAGCGCCTGATCAAGATCCTGCAGGACGAATTCGGCGTCAAGAAGATCCGCTTCCCCGACACCTCGGGCATCGGCATCAAGCCGGTGTCGAAGCAGGGTACCGAGCGCCTGGTGCGCAAGGCCATCCAGTACGCGATCGACAACGACAAGCCCTCGGTGACGATCGTGCACAAGGGCAACATCATGAAGTACACCGAAGGTGGCTTCCGTGACTGGGCTTACGCGTTGGCGCAAAAGGAATTCGGCGCGCAGCTGATCGACGGCGGCCCGTGGTGCAAGTTCAAGAACCCGAATACTGGTAAGGACATCGTCGTCAAGGACTCGATCGCCGACGCCTTCCTGCAGCAGATCCTGCTGCGGCCGGCCGAGTATTCGGTGATCGCGACGCTGAACCTGAACGGTGACTACGTCTCCGACGCGCTGGCCGCACAGGTCGGTGGCATCGGCATCGCCCCGGGCGCCAACCTCAGTGATTCGATCGCGATGTTCGAAGCGACCCACGGCACCGCACCGAAGTACGCCGGCAAGGACTATGTGAACCCCGGTTCAGAAATCCTGTCTGCCGAAATGATGCTGCGCCACATGGGCTGGATCGAAGCCGCCGACCTGATCATCGCGTCGATGAAGCGCTCGATCCTGTCGAAGAAGGTGACCTACGACTTCGCCCGTCTGATGGACGGCGCGACCCAGGTGTCGTGCTCCGGTTTCGGGCAGGTCATGATCGACCATATGTGACGGGGTCCCAGGGCGTCTTCTGACGTCCCAGATGGTTCCACCAGAAGCCCCAGATCGTTGATTCGACTGGGGTTTCTGTCTTTTCTGGTCCAAGACGGTTTCTTGACATCGCATCGGGACGGGGCCACATTTGGGGCCACCGGGGCGGCGGTGGCCCCGTTTGGTGGCCCCACATGCGACACATCAACTACGTCCTGAAGCCCGCGACGATCGACAACGCGAAGCCGAAGGGCAAGCGCTACGACCTGACCGATGGCGGTGGCCTGGTACTTGAGGTCATGCCGTCGGGCTCGAAGACCTGGCGATTCAAGTACCACCTCGACGGCAAGCGAGAGAAGGTGACGATTGGCGCCTACCCGGCCTTCACCATCAAGCAAGCGCGCGACCGCCACGAGGAACTGCGTGCACTGGTCGAGCGCGGCCAGAGCCCGGCCAAGGCCAAGCGGGTTCTATCAGCGGGGCAGAAGGTCGCTGACGCGCGCCGTCTGAGCTTCCGCACCTTTGCCCAGCGCTGGGTCGACGAGACGCTGTTCTATCGGTCGGGCGGCTACGTGGCTCAGACCGTGCGCTGGCTCGATGTCTACGTCTACCCGGCCATCGGCGACATGCCGCTCGACGAGGTGCAGCCCGGGGACGTGCTAGCCATCATCAAGGCGCGCGCCGACACCACCGTGACGGCCGAGCGCATCCGCGTGATCGTGCAGCAGATCTACAACCACGCGATCCGGAATCTGCTGGTGACGACGAATCCGGCGCAGCCGCTGCGCGGCGTCATCGCACGGGCGCCGGTCGAACATCATCGCCACCTGAGCGAGAAGGAACTGGGCGCCTTCTGGCGCAAGCTGGAAGAGCAGGGCGCGCACACCACCACGATCGCCGCGACCAAGCTGCTGTTGCTGACCATGACCCGCAAGAGCGAATTGCTGCGCTCGAAGTGGCCCGAGTTCGACCTCGACGCCGCGCAGTGGGACATCCCGGCCGAGCGCATGAAGATGGGCAAGCCGCATCGCGTGTTCCTGTCGCGCCAGGCAGTCGAGATCCTGCGCCAGGTGCACGAGCTGACGGGGCATGGCGAGTACGTCTTCCCGTCGATCTTCCGCGGCAGCGTGCCGATGGGCGACGTGACCCTGAACCACTTCTTCAAGCGCATCGACTTCGGTGTGCCCGACTTCAGCCCGCATGGGACGCGCGGCACGGCGGCAACGTTGCTGCGCGAGCATGGCTTCGGGCGGGATGTGGTCGAGCTGCTGCTGGCCCATAGCGAGAAGAACGCCACCGTGGCGGCCTACAGCCACATGGAACTGGCGGCGGATCGGAAGAAGGCGCTGCAGTACCTGGCTGATCGCGTCGAGGCGCTGGCCGCGGGCATGAACGTGATCCCATTGCGCGCCGCCTGAATCTCTCCTTGCGTTGATTGCCAGTCCTCACAGGGCGGGCGTGTTTCTGCTGGGTGCGATCTTCCGACGGGGCCGCCGTCGGTTTGCAGCGTTACCAGTCACTCGCCTCTGGCTGAACTACTCACACTCCCGGCCAAGACGGGACGCTCATCAAGTTCCGCAATGGGGCTGGGGTCTGCAGCAGGGTTTTGCGGACTGACATCGGGCCCGGCAGCGATGGCAGCATGTAGCCTCCTGGCGTTCGGCGCGGCGCAAAGTCAGATGTAACAAAGTCCGGACTTGCCAGGAAATTTAGTACTGTACGTACACACAGTCGACCGGGAAAAGCAGCGATGCCACAACCACTTGCAGCTGGGTCGGCCTACGATGCTAGGGAGACTGCTTCGATGTTAGGGAGCAGTTCCTGTCTCCCTACAACACGTTAGAACCTCGTATGCAGCCAGTCGACCCTCGTCTGATAAGCACACACGAAGCGGCCGTCGTCTTGGCTGCTCTGGTGCGCGCTCCTCTGGGCGAAGTTGCGTCGAAAATGGTTGCTTCAGTTCCACTCCTGCGGGTCGTCGGACGCTGTGACTGCGGATGCGATAGCGTCACATTTGAAAGGCGCTCCACCACGCAAAGTGGCTACCGAGTTGCAGACGGCGTGGGCTTTCTACAGTCAGGTGAGGAGATTGGTGTGCTCGTATGGGCCGTAGATGACGAACTTGCGGACCTTGAGGTCTACAACTACAGCGACGAGCTAGCACGCCTGCCCCAGCCGGAGTCCATTCGTCCTTGCGAGGAGGCTCGAAGGGAGTGATCGAACGAGTTCTAACCCGTTGTTCCAGCCGACCGCCTTCGGCGTTGGCTGAACGCCAACGTTAGGCCGCTCGAATGCAAGGACTGCGCGCTGTCATAGCTATGTTGATCACGCTAGCTTTCGCGAACGGAACACTCTGGCGAACGCTGAGCGAGAACCTGACTGCAGGGGTCTATCCACCTGCGGCCGATTCAATAAGCATTCCGCTATTCGAAGCGCTTACAGTTTCTCTCGTCATCCTCTTGGCCATGGGCCTGTCAGTGTCGCTACCAAAGCGGACTCTGCCCTGGGTTGTCGCGCGAGCAATCCCAGCTGCGCTCGCCGCCCTGCTCTCTCTCATGATGTCCGCTTCGTGGCTGACGCCAAAGCACTATGAGGTCGCGGCCGCGTTCCTTCTGGTCGCCATAGCCTGCTCCTGGTCTTGGTGGCAGGATCAGCCTGTTAGACGGAAGAAATCCGATAGTGACCTCAATGCACTCTCGTTGTGAAAGCGCACGGCCTAACCGGTTGCTCGAGTGGACCTCCACCAGCTGGCCGCGCTACGCTCACCAGCTGATCCTCGCTTCGCGCGGCCAGCTGGTTCCGGCCCCTCAGCTCCAACGTTAGACATCATCACGTAAAGAAAGCGCAATGCCCAGAAGCGAAGAAGTTTTATCCATCTTTCTTGCATCTCCGGGCGATGTAGCCGACGAGCGCGCGCGAGTAGCAGAGGTGATATTTAATTGGAACCGCGCTTGGAGCCGCCACCTCGGCTTGCGCCTCGAGCTGTTGCGCTGGGAGGACGACAGCTACCCAGACATTGGAGACGATGCCCAGGCCGTAATAAATCGCCAGATCCCGGATGACTGGGACCTATTCATAGGCGTCATGTGGGCCAGATTTGGTACCCCTACGAGCCGCTCCGGCTCAGGTACTCAAGAAGAGTACGAAAGAGCACTAGCACGACATAACACAGCCTCAGAGGTCAGCCTGCTCTTCTACTTCAAAGATGCCTCAATTCCTCCAAGCAAGATTGATACGGCTCAACTCAAACTTGTACAAGATTTCAAGAAATCCGTTCAATCGGCCGGCTTGCTCACATGGGACTTTCCCGACATTGATCAGTTTGAAAAGCTTGTCGAGCTGCACATCACCAAACATGTCCAACAGTGGAGGAAGGCCAAGACAACCCAAGAAAATTCAACGCACACTCAACCTCTCGCAGACTTGCCGCCAGACGCTAGTAAGACCGAGACGCTGCCTGCTTCTAAAGCTGAAACCGACGACGATGCTGGCTATCTGGACTTGCTGGAGATGTTCAGTGAGCAAGCGGGCGAAATGGAGCAGATTGCCGGCAGGCTTACCGTCGCGCAGCAAGAGCTAACCGAGCAAACCAATAAGGGAAGAAATGAACTGGATCGGCTGAAGGACGATCCATCTACCGCGTCTGCGAAAGCATTTCGAAGCACGATCGCAGCAGTCGCAGACGAAATGCTGAAGTTCACAGCGCGTGTCGAAGCGGAGGTTCCCCTTTTCCGTACATCAGTCGACGCCAGCATGGGCACACTCACTCGCCTAGCCACCCTCTCTGCTGAGTTGTATCCGGAGCGAGTTAACGAGATTAAAGTGGCAACGTTCAGCCTTTTGCAGAATCTTGTGTCCGCCCGGGAGTCAACCGCTGGGTTCAAAGATTCAACAGCGTCCTTGCCGCGAATGACTAAGGAACTGAACTTTGCTAAGCGAAAACAAGTGGCCGCACTAGCCGCATTGATTGCTGAGTTAGAGAACGGCGAACGCCTCCTCGCCGAGGGTCTGACAGTCATTAGCGGGCTATCGGGCAACTCCGCGAGCCGTGATGTCTAACCCTTCCATCGAGGGGATGCCCAAAAGGCTGCGCCTTTCGTGCACCCCTCATTTCAAACGTTAGGCGTCACCAAGACACCCGGGCCACGGCTCACACTCTCCGCACGCACTACACATGATCGAGAAACGCCGCCCCGCGGGTATTCAGTATGCCGGTCGAGCGGGCGTATCAGAGCCATGTGCTCAAGCCATTCAACGATTCCTGCAGTGCAACGACCATATATCGAATGCGAGACTACTGAGCAACGGCCACGATCATTGCTTTCTCCTGACCATTGATGAATACGATCAGGTCGCGGTGAAATGTGGGTTCTCGTCCGGCTATGGTGGCGAAGGACCCAGGGCGCTTGCTCGTGCACTGCAACTCCTTGTCGGGCACGGCATCGAAGTGGAAGAGATATTGGTGGGAAAGGATGTCCTAGAGCGCGTGGATCACTCCGCACTGACCGAACGAGATCTGCAGGCCATCCTTGCCGCGTCGCCAGTACGACCGACGCGGGTCTATGACTACATCTATAACGCATCGGGCTCGGTCAGCAGTAATCCCGGTACTCACTGGGACAGGTTCCGCCCAATCATTCCTCTCGCGTTGGTTGACCAGCGCCTGGCCGACTTGGCTCTACGCTTCCGGGAGGCTCCAGGAGACGCCTTGCTGCAGGGCTTCAGGCGCCTCGAAGACACCATTCGCACAAGACTCAGGTCGGAGGAGCATGGCGCCAAGCTGTTTGCACAGGCGTTTCAAGGGGACGCGTCACCACTGCTATGGGAAGATGTTCAACCAAGCGAAATCGCCGGACGTGTGAATCTGTTCACTGGTGCCTATATGGCCCACCGCAATCCGCGCGCCCACAAGGAGTTAACGGAAGAACTGCTCCCTCTGCTCAGCGAGTTCCTATTGCTGAATCATCTGTTCCGCCTGGAGGCACGGGCGGTGACCAGACCAGTCCGCGCCCAAAAAGGTGGCGCCTAACCCCTCGCTCAAGCGTTGCACCGTCGGCAGGGTGCCAGGCCAACTTAGCTCAAACGTTAGACATCACAGTCGCTAAATGGAGTCTCTGGCAGCACTTCTCTCAGAGCTGATTGCTCTACTCAAGTCAGATGCAAACGCCGCCAACGCGTTTGGCGCTTTGGCAAGTGCCGCGGCGGCGGTCCTATCCCTTTTTGTCTCAGTAGTCGCTCTGATCGTCGCTTTTGCCACTCTGTACGTGCAGAGGCAGCACAACAGGCTTTCATTTCTTCCGCTACCTGAGATTACGGTTGCCGACTACGAGAACTCCCTGAGAGTCAAGCTACGGAACAACGGCGCAGGACCGCTAATAGTCAATCGACTCGTTGTCACGAAGTGGGACCAGTCCAAGGAAGCCATCATTGATTGGATGCCCGACTTACCAGGAGGCAGACCTTGGACAAACTTCACGCACGCGCTCGTTGATCGACCTCTGCAACCAGGAAGCGATCTCGTACTTCTAGAGCTCACTCAAGCAGACCTAGAAATCGGGTTTGGCGCTCTTCGCGACTTGATACGACTAGCTCTCAAGGATCTGGTCGTGGAGCTTCACTACACCGACATCTATGGCACTCGGTTTAAGAGTCTCACCAAGCCCCTTACTTGGTTTGGGCGACACATCGAGTGATGCCTAACCCTTCGCTCGAGGTGACCCACCACGGCTCGGCGCGTCGGTCGCGCGGCGCTATTGTTCTTGCTCCACCGCACGACCGCCACGCCAAGCCGTGGCGGTCACCTCATCTCAAACGTTAGGCCTCACACAAAACATGGCGCGGCGCTACTACTCCATTCGCACCGGGAAGCACCCTCACGGGAGCAACATTCCGCTGCCCATCCTGGCGTCCCTCCTTTGCACCGAGTACGAACAGCTTGCGGAAGCGGGGTACTTCCAAGAGCACTTCGGATACTGGTGCGTGGACGCGGGCGATGTCGCAGGAAAGCTGGGCGGTGACATTGGTGCGGCCTTGTTGTTTCACCTTCGCCGCGACAAGCTCTGGCCGTTTCCGGAAAAGTTCACCGGCCTCTCGGAGGATGAACTGTTCGACTTGGTCGAGTTCTTGCACGACCACGTTTCCAAGCCTACGGACGGGCATCACCACACCTTCTCGCAGTGCGGATGGCACTATCACACCTTCGACGCCAAAGCCGGACAGGCCGAGTATCGCGAGCGTGTCAATCAACTCCTTGAGACCTACAAAGGTGGCTTCGAACTCATCGAGCAAGGTGAGATACGCGAACTTCCACAGCCCGGGACGGCTCCGCTCCTAGCGGCGAATCTTCCAACAACTGACGCCAATGTCACTGCGAGGGTTCAATCGGCCATCGGGAAGTTTCGCCGCTACCGATCTACCACTGCCGAACGGAGAGACGCGGTCCGTGACTTGGCCGATGTCCTGGAGTACCTGCGACCTCAATTGAAAACTGTCCTCGCGAAGCAGGATGAGTCTGATCTGTTCAACATCGCCAACAACTTTGGCGTCCGCCACCACAACACACAGCAGAAGTCCGACTACGACGGCTCAATCTGGTTGAGCTGGATGTTTTACTTCTACTTGGCCACGATCCACGCCGCAATGCGCATGCTGGAGAAGCGGGCCAAGTGAGGCCTAACCCTTCGCTCGAGGCGACTCCCACTGGCATGGCACTTGGCCCGCTTCCCGGAGTGGTTCATCATCCGTTCAGCGGGCCAAGCACCACACCGGCAGTCGCACCTCATCTCAAACGTTGAGCGACTGCTTTCAGGCGGCTCATTCGGCTCGAGCGACGTCCGGTTTGGGTCGAATGCGGGTCCAGGCCATCGCATTCACGCTGACCGCTGTCAGTCGGTTCACAGTCAGTCGCCCGGACGTGTTAGCCGCCACCCGCCGCTAACGAAGGGGCGAGTCAGAGAAAATTGAAACGACGCGTGACGGCAGCGGGACGTGCTGGGACATCCCGGGTGCAACTGAATCCAGGCGGGACGACGGCACGCTACAGCGCACGTCTTGACGGGTACTTCCTCACCTCGGAATGCGGCGGCACGATTCGTCCATGCGCCTGCCGTGGAACAAGTCGAAAGAGGTTCAGCTCGATCTGCTCGACGCTGAGCCAGGGACGACCGCACCACCGCAGTCCGTAGAGGCAGCGCCGCAATCAGGAAGTCCGAAGCCCCACTCGGGAGCGATCTCACTCCCGTCAGCCAAGCTCGGCGTCCACGACGGCAGACCGATGATGGTGCCCGTGTCGATGCTGTACGAGGATGCAAACAACCCGCGAACTGATTTCCCCGGGGACACGCTCGATGAGCTTGCCGCGGACATCCAGCAGCGCGGTGTGCTGCAACCGCTCGTCGTGCATCCTGCCGATGACGACGGTCGGCACCAGGTCCACTTCGGCGCCAAGCGGTTGCGGGCAGCGATCCGTGCCGGTCTACATGAGGTTCCGATCGTCGTGCGCGACTTGCCTGCCGATCGCTATGCCCAGGTTGCCGAGAATCAGAAGCGCCACGGGCTGACCCCGCTCGAACTGGCGAGGTTCATCCGTGCACAGGCGGATGCCGGTGACTCGAACGCGACCATTGCCAGGCAACTCGGCATGAACCTGACCGCTGTGGCACACCACCTGTCGCTGCTGGATCTTCCTCCTGTGCTCGACGATGCACTGAAGGCTGGCCGGTGCACATCGCCCCGCACGCTGCACGAATTGAGGTCGTTGCACGCCGGCAGCCCCGACAGAGTTCAGGCGCTGCTGGACAGTGGGGCGGAGATCACGCGCGCGAAGGTGTCCGCCATCCGTTCGGCAGCCGACGAGGCCACGCCGACCGTGCCCGCTGCATCGGCGCCCGACAGGCTTATCGCCCAAGCCAACGCGGCCTGTGATCGGCTGGAGCGCGCCCTCAGCCGCATCGAGCCGCCCGACGCCAGCACGATCTCAGCGCCCGAGCTGATCGCCTTGCGCAGCCGGGTCGAAGGAATCACCACACGTTGGCTGCAGGGGTCTGACCGTCAGACCCCTTCGCAGACCGAACGATGAGTCCATGGAGAGTGGAGCGAAGAAGATGAAAAAGGACAGATGGCAGGATAGGCTGCTCGCCAGTGAATGGATGCCACACGGCATCCGGCGCGAGGTTCGACATGCCGGGCGCGTCGCGTGATCGCGTGACGATCGACCTGCGCGGCATCGGCGATGCCGTCCGCGCCGCCGCGGCTTGCCGCGGCATGGGCGTTGCCCAGCTCGTGCGCCGGGCCGTCGTCATGAGTCTCGACCTGCATGCGCCGGCGACGGTGGCGCCGATGAAGCAGGGGTCTGACGGTCAGACCCCGGACCAGGTCCCGACCCGAGAGACCGCCAAGCTCACGCTGCGACTCCCCCAAGCGCACGCCGACGCACTGATGCTGAACGCGGGCGCGCTCGGCCTTTCCTACGGCGACTACGTGGCGCGGCTTGTTGCCGGCAGTCGTCTGCCGCATCCCGTTGCCGAGCGCCAGGCAGATCGCGCGGCCCTGCTGGCATCCAACGATCGGATGGCCGCGCTGTCGACCGATCTCGTCGCACTCGTCACCCTGCTGCGCCAGGCGAAGGTGGAGCAGGCCAGGCCTTACCGGGATCGCCTTGAAACGGCTGACGCCGAGATTCGCCGCCACCTCGATCGGTCCTCGGCGTTGATCGACCGCCTGTGAAGGACAACTTCCATGCCCAGCACCGTCGACGGCCTGCTCGTGCAATGGGGCGACCGGCTGTTCTACACACCGAACCGGATGACCGCGTCTCGCACGCCCGTGCTGACGGAGGCGCCGATTCGGCAGCGCGCACAGGCCTTACGTCAGCGCATACGCGCGACGGTCGCGCGCCGCGCGCCGCAAGTGATGGTCAAAGTCACCGGCGGCGGGCGTGGCATGGGCGCCATCGCAGCGCACCTGCGCTACATCGCGAAGGCCGGGCGACTGCCCATTGAGGACGACCGCGGTGCCGTGCGCGAGGGCAAAGAGGCGTTACGCGCGATTGCCGATCAATGGCGATTGGGCGGCACGCGCATCCCGGAGGTCAGCGAACGTCGAGAGGCCTTCAACATCATGCTGTCCATGCCGGCCGGCACCGATGCCCTTGCGCTGCGGCACGCGGCGCGCGAGTTCGCGAAGGCCGAACTGGCGAACCATCGATACGTGCTGGTCCAGCACACGCACCAGGCCAACCCTCACGTGCACATCAGCGTGCGCGCGGAGGGGCGCGACGGCTCGCGTCTGAACCCGCGCAAGGAAGACTTGCGCCGGTGGCGCGAAACCTTCGCTGAGCGGCTGCGGGGTTTGGGAATCGAGGCCGAGGCGTCTTCGCAGGCGGTTCGAGGTTCGCGGCACCACGATGAAAGGGTGTGGTCGAAAAAAACGATGCAGGACAGGGGCCCGGCGGCCGTCGACAAGCAGAAGCCGCCCCGTATGTCGCCAAGCCACCGACGCGCTGGCGAGGCCTGGGTTCGGATCGCGCAGGCGCTGGCGGCTTCGCCGGAGCCGACGGACCGCGACCTCAGCGGCGCGATCCTGCGCTACGTGCGTGACATGCCGGTGGTCCGCGCCGGAATGGCGCGGTCGGCTGCGCAGAAGGAGCTGCCAGGCATGACGCGTTCGCCAGGCCCGAGGGTGACGCCGACGCCGACTCCGATGCGGAAGGGGCCAGAAATGGAACGGTAGGCCAGTCCGAAGGGAGGGTGTCCTCGCCGCCGGACGGGCTCGGGGGCTGGCCGCTCAAGAGCCGCCAGCCCGACGGCCGAGCGTCGGCGCCCGGCGCACCGCGTCAAGGGTGCGCTGGCGCCGGGCTTCGCCCGCCCTTGACCCGGCCCGCCGCGCGAAGGCTGAAGGCGTAATGGCCGCTGCGTACGCAAAAAGCAGCGTCGAGCGCTTGATTTCGCATACGCCATGGGCGCATCATCGCTTGCCACGTACGGACACTTGCCGTACATTGCGCGCAGGGAGCCCATCATGACCAACCAAGACACCCCCGACACCACGCGCGACGCCCGGCTTGAAGCCCGTGTGTCCGCGGCGCAGAAAGGCCTGCTCCAACAAGCGGCGGCGCTTTCCGGCCGCACGCTCAGCGAGTTTGTCGTCGCCAGCGCGCAGGACGCCGCGCGCCGGGTGATTGCTGAACACGAGTCGATCCGGCTGTCGCGCGAAGAGCAACTGGCCTTCGTGCAAGCCCTGCTGAACCCGCCGGCGCCGAATGCGCGCCTCAAGCGCGCAGCCAAGGCGTACCGCCAACGCACCGGCGCATAGCCGGTGACCTTGACCAGTATCGCTGTCGAGCCCCTGGGTCGACAGCACGACCGAACGGCCTTCCACTGCGGCGCGGAAGCGCTCGACCGCTACCTCAAGCAGCAGGCTCGGCAAGACGCAGACAAGCGCGTGGCGGCGCCTTTCGTCGCCGTCCGGCTGCCCGACACCGTCGTCCTGGGCTACTACACGCTGTCGGCCTCGGTGCTGACGCTGACCGATCTGCCGGATGACTCGGCCCGCAAGCTGCCGCGCTATCCGCAGCTTCCCGTCACCCTGCTGGGCCGGCTGGCCGTCGATCAAACCACCAAGGGTCAGGGGCTCGGGGAGCATCTGCTTCTCGATGCCCTGCGCCGCAGCCTGACCCATGCCGACCAGATCGCCGCGATGGCGGTGGTCGTCGATGCCAAGGACGAAGCCGCCGCCGCCTTCTATCGGCACTACGGCTTTGTCACGCTGCAGGCCCAGCCGAACCGGTTGTTCGTGCCGATGCGCTTGGTAGCGCAGTTGTTGGGTTAGCCTGTCCGATGCCATGACGAACGAAGCCTTTGCCCGGGTCAAGATCGACGCGCTGCTCGCAGCGCAGGGCTGGGACACCCTCGACACCAATGCTGTCCGTTTCGAGGTCCAACTGCCCGATGGCACGCGCGCTGACAATGTGCTGTGCCACCGCCATGGCCGGTCGCTGGCCGTGATGCGTTCCCGGTGCCGCTGCCGCCGCTCGAGTTGCAGCGGGCGTTTGAGCGTCGCGTACAAAGTGTCGAGTCGATCTTGAACCAGCAGGTCGAGGCATTGAACAAGGCTACGGCCGTCTTCGACGCCATCCTGGTTCAGTCCATTTCTTGAGAACGCACTGACGCCATGCCGTTCCCAAAGTCCGCCGCACGTCTGGAGAACCTGCAGCGGGCATGGCAGTGGATTCGTTCAAACCCGGACCGCGCGTACAAGTCGCACTTCAGGGAGTTGTACTCGGCCTACGCGACCGCTGATGGGGCGCTGCTGAAGCACCTGAAGAATCGACTTGATCGGAGCATCTTCGAGCCGTCCGATGCGTGCAAACTGTTCCTGCCGAAGCCTTCGGGCATCCTGCGGCCGTACACATTGCTGGGCATCGAGGACCAGATCGTGTATCAGGCGATGGCCAACGTCGTCGCCGAACGTCTGCATCCGCGCGTCAGAAGCAAGTACAACCGCCAGGTGTTTGGCCACCAGTACGCGGGCTCGTCGAGCCTTTGGTTCTACCGGCGATGGACCGATGGCTACAAGGCCTTCAACAAGGCTGCGGAGACGGTCTTTGCCAGCGGCTACGTGTGGACCGCGAGCTTCGATCTCACGGCGTTCTACGACAGCATTGATCACAATGTGCTGCGCCACACGCTCAAGGAGATTGGCCTTGACCATGACTTCTGCATGGAGCTGACCAGGCTCCTGAACAAGTGGACGGCCACGTCAACGCAGATCTATCACGACCACGGCATCCCGCAGGGACCGTTGAGCTCGGGCCTGATCTCCGAAGCGGTGCTCAAGCACTTCGACGACAACTTCCGTACCCGCTTCGATGTCAAGTACTTCCGGTACGTCGATGACATCCGCCTCTTCGCGAAGAGCGAGGATCACTTGCGGCACGCACTGGTGTCGTTGGATCGGCTGAGCAAGGACGTGGGCTTGTTCCCGCAGTCAGGGAAGATCGACATCCACCGGGTGACGGACATACAGGACGAGTTGAAATCTGTTAGTTCACCTGTGGAAACCGTACTGACCGGCCCAGTCCCGGATCAGCCCGGCATCCGGCGCCGGCTTGCGGAACTGGCGCCCCGGGAGGACGGCTATCGGGTCAATGACTCGACGCGGTTCAAATTCCTGCTTGCCAAGGCTGATCCGTCGCTTCGTGTGCTTGACCGCCTGTGGCGTGTCTTCGAGCACGCGCCGCACTACTACCCACAGGTTTCCGCCTATCTGCAGAAGTTTCGGTCGCTGCCCGACAAGCATGGTGATCGTCTACTCGGCCACATCCAAACGCAGGACCTCTACCCGGCGATCCGGGCCAGCCTGGTGACGGCGGCGGATGATCGACTATCCACGGCACGCACCAAGCGCCTTCGCTCCTCGCTGAAGAGGCTGTGGGCGCCGCGAACTAGTCCGCCAGAGCTGACCTCGGCCTTGTGGAACGCGCTGCACCGTCTGTCGCACTTGACCGAGCGCCAGGCAGACTATGCGCTGCTGTATTCCCGAACGCCTTGGCTGCGGACGCGATTGCACTTCGGCATGCCTTGGTTTGAGATCGCCAAAGTTCGACGGGACCGGCTGCTGAACGTTTCGATGCGAAGCAATGACGCCGACGTTGCCCTGGCTGCGGGGTGGCTCGCTGCGCTGTTGGACTGCGAGATTCGAAAGCCGATCCGTGACATCCATCCGCTGGCCAAGATCGTGCTGCGGGAAAACGGCCAGCTGCGCCGTGCCGACACCAAGGTGTGCGGAATCCGGCAGGCGCTGCACGAGATGACCGGCATGGACTTCGCGGTCAACTGGCGGAAGTTCTTCGGCAAGAACTATCGCCACGCCGAGTCAAAGATTGTTGCGTGCAAGGGCTACTTCAAGACGAACCCCACCGCCTGGGTCAGCATGCTCGATGTCTTCAACGATCTCCTGGTCGACGACCTCTTCAAGCGCGACGGAAGCATGGGCGTGCGAACTCTGGGGAAGTTCGGGGACGTTATCGGCCGCAAAGCCTTCAAGACCAACTTCCCGAACACGCATACGCTTGTCGAAGAACTGCACAAGAAGCGCGGTGAGGGTGAGCTTTCCCACGCGGTGGTTCATGCGACGAAGGCGAGGACTGGGCGCATCCCGTTCAAGTGGCTGAAGACCGGCCGCAAACACCTGATCGCCGCGCTGACCGAGATCAAGGCCGCAGGGTACTGAAGGCGGAGACCGATGGCGCTATGGCTGATCCGAGCTGGCAGGTTCGACGAACACGAACAGCGATTGTTTGCCGACTCGGCTTGCTATCTGACCGGGGAAGGCGAGGAGGATCGCGACCTTCAACTGCCTGCGGCGCCGGGCAAATCTAAGTGAGAGGACTACCCATGCGACTTGATCCCAGGACACTTGATCGACTGATCCACGCCGCCCGCCGGTTCGAGCGAATCGAGCAGCGCTTCGGGGAGTTCTATGCCGCCCTGGACTGGTTCAAGGATCCGCAATGTCCGCTGCGCCAGGTCACGGTGGAGCAGGGCAACGACTCGCGCTGCGTGATCGCGTCGTTCGGCACAACCAAGGTTGCCCTCCGGTTGCTTCTGGTGCTTCCCGAGGATGGCGTCGCTGCGGGGCAGGTGATTTGCACTCGGTCGCAGCCAAAGCTCGGTGTGGTCGAGCCGACAATCATGTCGTTCACGTTTGATGCGCAGGGCCGAACCTCATTCGAGGTCGGCGCAGATGGCGACCCAGTCGAAATGGGGCAGCATGGCGTCGAAATCGTGCTGCATGTCCTTGAGGCATCCACACGTCCAGTCGATCCTGAAATCAACCCGCTTGCCGGGGCGGTCGGCAGTCAAAACGCGAACGCCCGCTTGTAGTCTGCGGCCATGGCATCACCGATGGCACGCAACTGGTCAGTCGATCCTGTTCGTACGCGCCACTGCATCGTGTCCCGCGTTGCCGGTCGGGGCTGATGCCCCCAGTGATTGCCGCTGCGAACAATCCGAAGAGTGGTGGCTGCGAGGAGTGTGGCGGTCATGCAAGACGCACCCGTTACGTCAAAGACCGTCGCTGCCGCTCTAGACAGCTCCGCAAAGTCCTGGAACGCCTCCGTGTGAAAGTCCGAGAGGCAAGGTGCCGGCTTCCCGTCGACGGGCATCTCGGGGAAGCTCCAGAGTCCAGCGATCAGATGGCCGTCCGTGTGGACTTCTGCTGCCCAGCCCGCGGCGTTCCTCGGGTCGGTCGAACTCAGGCCCGGGAAGACGTTGGCGATGCCGTAGCTCGACCTGAACCCGTTCCACCACGCCTGCGCTCGGCTGGAGACCGCGCCGCGGCTCATCAGGTCATGAACGGCAGGCGCCGCCACGTCGATCTCGACCGGATCGACGGGGCGCCACTGCCATACCAGCGCAGGCTTGTCGCCCAGCGAGTAGTCCTCGATGAACTCCATCAGCCGCCAATGCAAGTCGGAATGGGACTGTTCCAGCGCCGAAGAGAACTTGCGATTGGCTACCATGACCGTACTTCTTCCCTTGATACCGGTGCGGCGTGAACCCGACGCCCAAGACGAGGACATGCCTTGGCACGAATATTTATCTCCTACAGCCACAAGGACGATGCCTTGCGGGCAGAACTCGACAAGCACCTTGCTCTGTTGCGCCGCGAGGGTGCTATTGAACTGTGGAGCGACCACCGAATTCTGCCCGGCTCCGAGTTCGACAAGGAGATCTCGCAGGCGCTTGAAGCTGCGGAGATCATCCTGCTCCTCGTCAGCGCGGACTTTCTGGCCTCGGACTACTGCTTCGGCATAGAGATGCGCCGGGCTTTGGAGCGGCACAACTCGGGCGACGCTGTCGTTGTACCTGTCATCCTGCGTGCTTGCGACTGGCAGCACTCTCCGTTCAAATATCTCAACGCCTTGCCTTCGGGCGGCCGGGAGATCGCAAAGTGGGCATCCCCGGACGATGCGTTCTTGAACGTGGTTCAGGGCCTGCGGAAGCTCTTGGCGGCTCGGCCAGCGCGTGCCAACCAGTTGGCCGCCGCCGCAGGTCGGACTGCGGCGGCTCGGGAAACGGGGGAACTGTCCGAAGTCAGGTCAGCCCGCCCTGGTGCGTCGCGCTCCAGCAATCTCGCGCTCCCGACTGAGTTCAGCGACGAAGCGAAGCACGAGTTTGCTGAACAGACCTTCGCCTACGTGAAGGACTACTTTCGAGGCTCCCTCGAAGAGCTGCAGCGCCGGAACCCCGGCTACTCGGGAAAGTTGCGCGACAAAACGGCAGTGGCGTTTACGGCCGTGGTCTTCAAGAACGGTCAACGGGTCGCCGGTTGCTACATCAGGTTGGGTGGAATGATGTCTTCCAACGGCATCGCCTACTCGGGCAACGAGAACAGCTCGGACAACAGCTACAACGAGATCCTCGACATCCAGACCGACAAGCACACCCTGCTCTGGCGGGCCCAGATGGGGGCGTTCAGCGGACGCGACCCGGCAAAGGGATTGAGCCAGGAGGGAACTGCCGAGCATCTTTGGTCGATGCTCGTCTCGCCGCTTCAGTAGGTGCCGCGCCGCGGATCAGTCTCGCGTGCGGCGCCGATGCGACATAGGGGAGGCTAGGGCGGCACCCTCAGGCCTCGGTCGATGTGCGCTGATCGGGCAAGCTGCAGAACGGGGCCACGAGTGGGGCCACGCTTGAAACTTAGCGGGGCCAGATCCGCATGAACACTCGCTCAGCGCCCGATTGGGAAGTGATGATCGACCACATGTGAAGCTGCTCCCTGGCGTCTCATGACGTCTCGTAAGCCCTTGATATTCCTAGTGAATTTCAAGGGCTTACGTTTTTCTGCGTCTCACTGGTAATCGCGAAATCCCGCCAATTTGGAGGGAAATATGGAGGGACGGCGGAGGAGAAATCCTCCAAATTCCTCCATTTGTAGGGTTCGCAAACCGAGCCAGCGAGAACCTTCATGAGGACATCCCAGTACACCCTTTCCCCGACCCGAATCAACAACGCCAAGCCGAAACCGAAGCCGTACAAGCTGAGCGATGGCGGTGGCCTGTATGTGCAGGTGAGCCCTGCCGGCCTGAAGACCTGGCGCTACCAGTACCGCTTCGGTGGTTCCCGCGTCGAGGTGACGATTGGCAAGTACCCCGAGGTCGGCGTCGCCGACGCCAGGGATCGGCACTTCGAGTGCCGATCCATGCTGGAACGCGGCATCGATCCGGCGCAGGCCAAGCGCAAGGAGGTCGACGAGCGCAGACAGCGGGTCCAGGAGAACAAGAAGCCCGAGAACGACTTCGAGGCGTTCTCAAAGCGGTGGATCGCAGAGCGCCTGAAGACAAAGTCCGCGACGTACCGCGCGCAGATCGAGTCGCGGCTGGAGCGTTTCGTCTGGCCCGAGATCGGCCACTTGGCTCTGGGCGACGTCAAGCCGGCCCACGTGCTCAAGATCATCGAGGCGCGGCGCGACACACCGAAGACGGCCGAGGGTGTCCGAACCATCATCCAGCAGGTCTACAACTACGCCATCCAGAAGTTGCTGGTGGAGGTCAACCCCGCGCTGCCGCTGCGTGGAGTCATCGAGGTTCCCGCGGCGAAACACCACAAGCATTTGAAGGAAGCCGAGTTGGGCCGCTTCTGGCGATCGGTCGAGAAGCAGGGCGCGCATTTCGTCACCATCGCGGCGACCAAGATGCTGCTGTTCAGCATGTGCCGCAAGTGCGAGGTTCTTCGCGCCCAATGGGCGGAGTTCGACTTTGAGCGGGCGTGGTGGGATGTGCCGGCAGAGCGCATGAAGATGAAGGTGGCGCACCGCGTCTACCTCTCCACGCAGGCGCTCGAGATCTTGGGGCTTTTGAAGGCTTTAGGTGGCCAGTCAGGCTATGTCTTTCCTTCGGTGTTGCGCGGGGCCGTACCCCTGGCCGACGCAACGCTCAATCACTTTTTCAAGCGCCTGGACTTCGGGGTGGAGGGTTTTTCACCGCACGGCACGAGGAGTACCGCGGCCACCTTGCTCCGAGAACATGGGTTCTCGAAAGACGTGGTGGAGTTGCTGCTTGCGCATGCCGAGCGGAGCCAGACGGCCGCCGCGTACCACCATCACGAACTTCCCGATGAGCGGCGACGTGCCTTGCAGTACTTGGCTGACCAGATCGAGCGGCTTGCCGGCATGGGTGCGACGGCGGCTCCTCGGGATGCTGTAGCCGCACATGTTTCGACTGTGCCTTCGATGGCCGCAGCCCAAGGTTGATCGGCCCGCGCAAACGGCTTGGTCGGGCGATCAGTTGCGAAGGCAACTTGGTCGGAGGTCGAGGGCTGAGCGTCGATGTTCCCCAGCCGGAGTTTGACGAGTGTTTGAGGATGGACTCCGAATTCTCATGACATTGGAAATTCGGAGCAAAGTTCAATCATGGTCCTTCGGGTGCCACAACCGCCCCCTCGTGAGCAGCCATTTCACCAAGCGCACTGGCTTGCCGGCAAGGTATGACCCACGGTCGGTTCGTGCACGAGAGGGCCACCGTCAGTGGCCTGGTTTCCTTTTGATAACTTATTTTCGCACGATAACAACGTATGTGTTATCGTGCGAAATCAAGGTTATATAAACGAGGCATCCTTGCTGGCTCTCGCTACCGCCGTTCGACGCTACCTTCACGAAGTCCTGGGTATTTCCACGCAAGATGTGAAGCCGTGGACGCGCGCAAACGAACTGCCGTACTTCCTGAGAGACGCGTTTCAGTTCGGCGAACTGGAATTGCTGGGACAACCCATTGTGCTGGCGATGGGGCGTGCTGAACACCAGAACTCGCTAAGCGAGGTCCGGACCTGGCTGGACAAGGTGACGGCGCTCGCCGGCCAGCCAGCGGTCTACGTCACCGACGCCTTGGCCTCTTACGAACGTCGGCGCTTGATCGAGCAAAAGGTCCCGTTCATCGTCCCGGGCAATCAACTCTACCTTCCGGATCTGGGCCTCGACCTGCGCGAATACTTCCGGAAGCGCTCCCCGGCTGCAGAAGCGGCGTTGAGCCCTTCCGCGCAGGCCATGCTGATCACCGCCTTGCTGCGCCAGCCTTGGCAGGTCGAATGGCAGCCATCCAAGGTGGCTGAAGCGTTGGGCTACACGCCCATGACGCTATCGCGTGCCGTCAAAGAACTGACTGCGGCCGGGCTTGCCACTGCGTACACCGTGGGCCGGTCACGCTGGCTGCGCATGGCGCAGCCACCAGAGCAGGTTTGGGAACGGGTGAAGCCTACGCTGCGAACTCCCGTCAAACGGACTGTCTGGGTGAGCGCCAAAGATGGTGCGGCCGACCAGCCGGGCCGCTTGGCTGGCTTGAGCGCGCTGGCGCGCTATTCGATGCTGACAGAGCCCAAGTGGCCGGTGTATGCCCTGACCCCCACGGAATGGAAGGCGGCGACAGACAGAGGCATCCACGAACTGCCCGAACCCATCGACGGCGCGCAGGAGTGGCAGTTGTGGAGCTACAGCCCGGCGCTCTTGCCGGACATCGCCACGGTGGACCCGCTCTCGCTGACGCTCAGCCTGCAAGACAACGCGGATGACCGAGTCCAGCTCGCTCTGGACGAACTGAAAGGGACGTTTCCATGGTGAAAGGGCTGGACGTTTTCCAGGGTTGGTTTGCGGCATACGCCGACCAGTACGTCCTGATCGGCGGTACGGCCGCCACCTTGACCATGGAAGAGGCCGGCCTGGCGTTCCGCGCCACCAAAGACCTCGATATCGTCTTGCACGTCGAGGCGCTAACACCTGCCTTTGGCGCGGCCTTCTGGAAGTTTGTCGAGGCCGGCGGATACGAGATTCGCCAGGCCAGCGACACGGGCAAACCTATCTTCTACCGATTCCAGAAGCCTGCCGATGATCGCTACCCGGCGATGGTCGAACTGTTCTCGCGAGCACCCGATGGATTGCGGCCGGCCGAAGGCAGTCAACTCACACCGATACCGCTGGACGGGGCCGTGTCCAGCCTGTCCGCCATCCTGCTGGACGAGGCCTACTACGCATTCATCATGGCAGGACGCCGCGAAGTCGATGGCCTGCCTTGGGTCGGCGAAGACCGGTTGATCCCGTTGAAAGCAATCGCATGGCTGGACCTGAGCGCGCGGAAAGAGGAGGGCGCCAAGGTGGACGCCAAAGATGTGCGCAAACACCTCAACGATGTGCTGCGCCTCTCACAACTGCTGGCACCGGCCACACGCATTCCGCTCGACAAGAAGATCAGCGATGACATGACGCGATTCCTCGCCGCAATGGCTGCGGACAACTCGATCGATCCCAAAGCGCTGCGGCTCGGCAATGTCACCATCGCCGAGTTGGTGGCGCGAATCGCGCAAGCGTACGAACTTGATCTACCGACGCAGACGCCCTAGTGATTGACGCGGTGTCTCAAGGGTTCGCAGGGAGCCCACACCTGTTGCTACGATGACCTGCTGCCAAACGAGTACCAGCAGCGAAGGACCACCACGATGCCACTGAACCTGAGCAAGCTCAGCTCCACATCCCTGCTCGACACGGAGGCCAGTCCGCGCGAGATCTTCAACCTCCTGCCGAACAAGCACGCCCGGTACAAGTACCCGCGCGACGTGCAAACGCAGGTCTGGGATCGCTGGCTGCCGAGGCGCGCCGAACGAGACCTCGTCGTGAAGATGAACACCGGGGGCGGCAAGACGGTGGTGGGATTGCTGATGCTCAAGAGCTGCCTCAACGAAGGCGTGGGCCCGGCCGTCTATGTGACGCCCGACAACTACCTGGTGAGCCAGGTGGTGAAGGAAGCGGGGGACCTGGGCATCTCCGTCACGACCGATACGGGAGCCGGTGCTTTTCTGCAAGGCAAGGCGATCCTGGTCATCAACATCCACAAGCTGGTGAACGGTCTGTCGGTATTCGGCACGACTGACACTGGTGTGAAGATCCCGCTCGGGGTCGTACTGGTCGATGACGCGCA
The DNA here is from genome assembly GCA_965229345.1 of Burkholderiaceae bacterium. GTDB lineage: Bacteria > Pseudomonadota > Gammaproteobacteria > Burkholderiales > Burkholderiaceae_C > PBB1. The sequence continues at coordinate 2,956,744 of OZ245872.1, read as the reverse complement.
CGCTTGCCTGTCCTCCACTGAGTCGCAGTTCACGCTGACCGTCTCCGATGGGACAGCGGCCTACAAGGGCTTGATGCAGCTCTTTCGGGACGAACTGCTGGAGCAGAACGACACCAAACTGCTGGAGATCGAGGACGGCGCCTCCGACCAGGAAATGCTCGTGCCGTTCTGGGCCTGGCATCAGAAGGGCCTGCAGGTCTCGCAGGTGTTGACGGAGCACCGGACCGACGACGAGATCAAGTTCAGCTGGCCGTTGATCAAGAACCACCTTGGCCAGTGCCGTTGCGTGGTGACTGGCAGCAAGATCGAGGTATCGCCGCGCTGCTTGCCCATCGAGGCGATCCCGGCGTTCACCGAGGCGAAGCGGCGCATCTTCATGACGGCGACGCTCGCCGACGATTCCATTCTGGTGTCCGACTTCGGCGCCAGGCCGGAGCTGATCGAGAAGCACATCACCCCGAACGTCGCCAACGACATCGGCGACCGAATGATCCTGGTGCCACAGGAGATCGACCCCAACGTTTCGGAAGCGGAGCTCAAGGCATTCGTCAAGAAGAAGTCCGCGCACTACAACACTGTCGTCATCGTGCCATCGGACTTCAGGATGAAGTTCTGGGCCGACGTCGCCGACCTGGTCGTGAAGGCCGAGAACCTGGAGGCCGCGGTCGATCAGCTGAAGGCCAAGCACGTTGGTTTGGTCGTGATGGTCAACAAGTACGACGGCATCGACCTGCCCAACAGCGCCTGCCGCATCCTCGTGCTGGACGGACTGCCACAAGCGCGCCGTTCTTACGAGCGCATTGAAACCAACATGCTGGCGGGCAGCGCGCATGTCATCGGTCGGCAGATCCAGCGCATCGAGCAGGGGATGGGCCGAGGCATCCGAGCGAATGACGACTATTGCGTGGTTCTTCTGATGGGATCGTCGCTCACTCGCACCATGTTCACCATGGGCGCCAAGGAGATGTTTTCGCCCGCCACCCGTGCCCAGCTCAAGAAGTCGCTGGAGGTTGCCGAGCAACTTGGCGGCGGCGTGGACGAACTCGACAGTGCGATCGAGGTGTGCCTGCAGCAAGGGACGGAATGGAAGAAGGTCGCGCGAGAAGCGGTGGCCAACATCGGCTACCCGCCCACTGGCACGGTCCGGCCCACGGCCGTCGCACAGCGCGTGGCGTTCGACAGCGCCAGTATCCGCAACTATGCGCAGGCCGAAGACGCATTGCAGACGGTCATCAACCAAGTCGCTGCGAGCGAATCGCCTGGCGTGGTGGGCTGGCTCAAGTGGCAACTGGCCGAGTACGTGCAGTTCACCGACGCCGTGCGGGCGCAGCAGGTGCTCAAGGGGGCGTTGCTGCTGAATCGACGACTCACGAAGCCGATCGATGGGCTGGACTACGAAAAGCTCGATGCCAAGGACATGCAGCAGGCCAACAATGTCGTGTGGGCCTTCAAGCCGTACGTCGGCAAGAAGACTGGCCTGCTGGTGCGGTTGAACGGTGTGCTCGACGACTTGGCCTTCTTGCCCGACAACGCCAATGAGTTCGAGGCGGCCATGCAAGAAGTTGCTGCGTTCCTGGGCTTCAAGGCGCAGCGGCCGGAACTGGAGTTCAAGCGAGGACCGGACGTGCTCTGGGCCGTTGGCAATCTGCGCTACTTCGTCATCGAGTGCAAGAGCGGCGCCGTGGCGCAAAAGATCACCAAGCACTACGCCAATCAGCTCAGTGGTTCGATGGATTGGTTCGGACAACGCTACGACCACACGTGTAAGGCCACGCCGGTGATGGTTCATCCGTACCGTGTTCTCGAAGCCGCCGCTTCAGGGCATGCCGAAACGCGCATTCTGACAACGGGCCGACTCGCTGCCCTGAAGGATTCGATTCGGGCATTTTGTACAGCGGCGGCCGGTTCGCTGGAAACGCTCGATGCGGCCCAGGTGCAGAAGCTTCTCGAACACCACAAGCTGACGGCTGAGCGCCTGCTGGAGACCTATACAGAGGCGCCGCTGCACGGGTGAACGGGAACCAGTGGCCCACGCCCTGATGGCGTCTTTCTGTTTGCAAACGGCGTCTGGTGTGGGGAGTTGTTGTAGCCGGTGGTGAAGACGCTTGCACATCTAGACGGTGCGGCTACTCTCTCGTTCGGGAGACTTGCGCGTATGAGAAAACTCATCTTCATCGGGTTCATCGTGCTCGGCGCGGCAATTGGCATGTTTGCCGCCCTTGAAGAAGGCAATGGCCTGAAGGTTGTCTTCGCTTGTGTTGGGAGCATCGTCGGTGCCGCAGTCGGCGGCGCACTCTCCCAAATTGGTCGCCAGCGCGGTCGATCGACGATTCACGACGACGGGAAAGATGGTCTCGTTGCCGTTCAAGATGAGCAAGCCCGGAACTACTGGCTGGACCGAGGCCGACCAACGGCATCCCCCGGCCTTCCACATGCCGAGGACAGCGACCCTCACAGCCGGGAGCCGTGACTACTTGTTGCGCTTCAGCACGTTCTTCACTGCGTCCTTGGTCGCGTCCAGTGACACGTCTGCATCGCTGACCACTTGCTTGCCCGTCTGTGTGAAGAGTGACTTCTTCGACTTGAGCGTGCCATCGGGCGTTTCGACGATCTGGGCCTTGGAGTCGAAACTGCCAGCGGCGCTGGCAGTCTGGTCCTGCAGACGTTTGTGCGCGCTCTGGACTTCCGTCCGGATCGGCGAAGGTCCTTGCTCTTGGGCCTGGCCCGTGGGATTGCCGGTCCGATAGCCTGCCACACGCCCATCATTGGTTTGTCTTGCCGTACCCAGGGCCGGCGCAAACGCGTCCTCGTGCCGCGCTTGATCGTGGGTGTCCCGGATGTTGCCGAACGAAGTAGGCAGGGAGGTCCCATCCGAGAACACGCGCGTGGGACGCAGCCCCTGGCGCGCCAGCTCGGCATCCATCAACGCGTGGGCCGCAGCACTGGTGCCGCCGTACTGCTCCGCGTAGCGCATGAACATGTCCAGATTGTGGGGGTCCTGGGCGATATCGATGGACAAGGTTTCTCCACGCTCGTGTGCCGCACTCATGCGTTCAGCCAACGCCTGGCGCTGCGCGAACGTTGCCTCTGCGCGTTCCGACTGGGACGTCGTGGCGGCTAGGCGCGAGGCCATCTCGCGTCCCTCGCGACTGTCGGAGGCGATAGCGCTCATCACGCTACTGTCCCGCGAGACCCGGTCCCCGAACTGCTTGAACTCGGCAAGCTGGTCAGTGGTCATGGCATTCCGGACCTTCTGTTCGTCGGTCATGATCCCTGACTGGTAGTTCTTCCCGGCGTTTCCCTGGATGCGTGCGCTGGCGACGGGTGTGCTCAGGCCCAGCGACCCGCTGGCGCCGAAAGCGATGTGCGCGACCTGGGACTGCGAGAGGCCCGTGCGATCGGAGACGCTCTTCGAGATCTGGTCCAGTCGAGTCAAGCTCTCACCGAGTTGCTCGAAGCTGCTGGACGCAGTGCCAGACGTGCTGCGCATCGAGCGCGACTTCGCAGTACCGCGCGTGAACGCCTCGGTCAGCATTGCCGAACGCTGTTGGCCCACGGAAATCGCTTCGCTGCGCGCCGCATCAGCCTGCCGGCTCGCCTCGGTCACATCCTGCTCCGACACCCGCATGGACACGACACGCGAAGCGAAGCCTTGGTTGCGCAGCAGGCTCACGGCCGTCCGCCCCGTCAGCGCATTCGACGAGAAGGTGTTCCCGGTCAGGTCATTCTGCAAGCTGCTCATGAAGGCCGACGTCCGATTCGGCGCCAACTGCGTCTGGTCCATCGCCACGTTGCCCATGTTCACGTTGCCGGTCGCCGCCGCGCCCGTGCTGCCCGACAGCACCCCCTGCAATCCCGACAACCCACCCACCAAGGCCGTACCGAAGTTCTCCATGCGCTTCAGCGCCGCCCAGGCAATGAACGGAATGCTGATCGCCAGATACCCCACCACCGCTTCGCCAGAAATCGCCCGCGAGTAGATCGTCGATGCCGTCTGCAGAGACAACGCCTTCCCGCCCGCGCCGAGATCGGCCGCAGCCGCCAGGTCATAGGACGCATAGATCGAGGCCATGTAGTTCAGCACCGCGTATAGCGGTGGCCACAACTGGATCCAGATCAGGATCGCCGCATAGCCCTTGAAGGCCAGCATCGTCTCGCGGCCACTGGTCAGCAGGAGCAGCAGCACGAGCAGCGGAAAGAGGGCGTAGGTCACCGCCTCGATGACGTTGCGGAACACCGGCAGCGCCTGCTCGGCCACCTTGCCGTAGTTGAGCCACGATGCGTTCTGCTGCGCGACCGCCTGGGCTCGCCCGACCGCCAGCACCATCGCCGCCGGATCGTTGACCTTCTGCCCGATGATGTTGCTGGTGTCGTTGATCGCATTGAGCACCGCGTTCTGTCGGATCAGATCGGCGGCGGTCGCCGAGGCGTCCGCGATGCTGTTCTTCAGGTAGGCTTGCTGGATCTGGCCGGCGATCGCTGCTGCAGCCGCGGCGCCGGGCAAGGTTGGGTTGAGCTGGAAAGCGAGCCTTCCCTGAATCAAGCTGATCTGCGCCGGAATCCGCCCGTTGAGGTTCGCGTAGACGTTGGGACAGGTGTCGACGTCGACACCACTACCCAACGCGGTGATCGTGCTGAAGCGCGCCGGATTCGGTGTTGCCATCAGCGGCCACACGTCGCCCGAACTCGAGAACGTCGACGGACTGACCGTGCCGTCGATCAGGTCGTACATCGTGCAGTTGTGAATGAAGTTGATCAGGTCGGTGCGGAAGTTCGGGTCCTGGAACACCACGTTGCCGGTCTCGCGGATCAGCCGGTTGCCGAACATCAATCCGTTCTTCTCATAGGCAAGCTCGCTGGGCAGAGCGCCTTGGCCGGGAATGACCTGGAAGGCGGTCTCGAACAGACCGGTCAGCGTGTGCCCGATCGTGCTGGTCACGCTGCCCAGCATCGCAATGCCGAAGGGCACGTTGTCGACCACCTTCACGGGCGCGCCGCCGGTCTTGTCGACGATGCCCACCGTCACCTTGGGCACGATCAGGATGGAGAACACGAGCACCACAGTGGCAAGCCATTTCCAGCCCTGCAGCTTCTCTGGCGCGAAGGCGTAGGCGATCAGCGCCGCGACAAAGCCGCAGAATGCCACGGCGGCGACGGCAGCCAGGTAGTCGCTCGACGCATGAATGGCCGCTGCGGCGTTGAAGATGCCGAACAGGCTCTCCGAGTTCTGGTAGGCGTAGATCTCCCACATGGTCGGCTTCCGGTCGTTGCTGGCGTCTGCGGTCCATCACCGGCTGATCACCGGCCCGTGAAGGCCGCCTGCTGGCCCAGCATGTCCATCACGTGCTGCGGCATGCTCGAGCGCAACTGCCGCTCCAGTTCCTCCAGGTGGCTGGACACCGCGCGGAAGGAGCCCACCTTCTGATACAGCAGGTTCTTCTCCTGCGAGATCTGCAGCAGCATGGCCTGCGCGCGATCGCGAACGCGATTCGCCTGATCGCGCTGGGTCTGCTGCAGCTGGTAGTTCTTGTCCAGCGCTGCCATGCCCAGGCGCAGGTTGCGCTCCAGGAAGACGTAGGCGTAGTCGGCGGCGATCACGTCGCGGTACTGGCCGATCAGGCTGTCGGCCAGGCCCGAGCCGGGAATCGTCGAGCCGATCGACAGCATCTTGTAGACCGGCTCGGTGGTCTGGTTCACGAACCCCACCTCGGCCGAGTTGTTCGGGATCGCGGTGCGCAAGGCGATCTTGTCGGCGATCGAGCGCATCATCGTCTCGACCTTGGCGGTGAACGGCGTGTGGGTGTAGGCGGTGTTCAGCGTCACCACGTCGCAGTTGGTGTAGTCGTTGCACTTCAACATGTGCTGCACGACATCCGTCCCCGCCGCGGCGCTCTGCCCATACAGCAACTGGCTGATCGACGTGATGGTCGGTGCAATGGGCTCTGGGTCGCGTGCCGCCTCGTCGGGGTAGTAGACGATGGTGCCGACCATGCTCATGATCAGCTCGCGTTCCTGGTCGTCGAGGTAGGAGCCGGTGTACTGCAAGGCCTTCCAGGTCAGGTTGCCGACGAAGGGGGCCTTGTTTTTCACGTTCGGGTCGGTCGAGGATCGCGCCGACGCCAGGATGCTCGGGCGGTCCGTCGCGCAGCGCCGGCGTGCCGCATCGCGATCGCTTTCCAGACCCATCTCGACGGCGAGGTCGGCGCAGGTTTCCTGCGAGCTGTAGCCGGTCGCCTCGGCCGCGGTGCTGACGATGGCCTTGGCGGTTTCGCAGGAATTGATGCGCGCGTTGTTGATCCAGGTCTCCAGCCCCTTGGCCCACTTGGTCAGCCCGCCCAGCAGAGGCGAGACCGCTTCCAGCGCGAGCTGGAACGCGATGCCGGGCAGCGCCGCCGTGATGTTCCTCAGCATGTTCTTGAACTCGGTCGACGAGATGTGCGAGAACGAACCGCCGAACACGTCGATCCCTCCGCAGCCGGCCTTGGCGCTCGGGAACTGGATGGCAGCGAGCTGGTAGACCTTGTTCGGCGAGCGCATGAAGAGGCTGCCGCCGGTGTAGGTGTTGAAGGTCTGGCCGCGGAAGGCACCCGGCGCGGTGTAGTTGCCGATCGCGCCGAGGTTGTTGAACATGTTGTTCACCTCCGCGTTCAGGTCGCCGGCGCGCAGCGGCAGCGGCGAGACCGCGAGCAACGCGGCCATCAGGACAGCGCAGGACTTCTTCATCGATTCGGGGGCCATGGGTGACTCCTATTGAAGGACGACATGCCGGCTGGTGCTCGGCAGCATCACTTCGGCGGCGGGTGCCGAGACGGTGGCGATGCGTTCGAGCAGCTCGGCTTCCGACAACACGCCGAAGCCGATCGGCGTGATCTTTCCGGTGAAAGGCTGGGCCAGGAAGACCGCGGGGACCTGGGTCACCTGCAAGGTGCGGGCGATGCCGTTGTCCGTGCGTGCATCGGGGAAGCCCGGCATGCTGCCGCCATCCACGCTGATGCCCACCACCTTGATGCCGTGGCGGTCCTGGAAGGCCGCCAGCGTCGGCGCGAAGGCATGGCAGTACGGGCAGTCGCCTCTGAAGAAAAAGAACAGCACGTGGTCCTGGCCCAGCGCGCCGATCGAGCTGGAGCGGTCGCTGATCTGCTGGCGCTCGAACACCTCCAGCGCCTTGGCATTGACCGGCCGGCCCTGCAGCGTCGGATCGAGCTCGGGTGTGGCCCAGGCGACGCGCTGCGCGACGTCGGCGAAGTACGAGGCGCGGGTCACGACCTTGGCCTCGAGCTCCATGTAGCGACGCACATTCGCCTCGGTCGGCCGCATGATCGCAACGTTGCGGTACTCCTCCAGCGTCTTCTGCAGGCGCTCGAACTGGACCAGTTCCGGCGGCTTGCCGGGTGGCGTTTTGGCTGATGGCGTGGCGGGCTGCGGGACGGGTTTGCGCGGCGGCGCGGCGTCCTCGACATCCGCCTCGGGCTCTTCGTAGAAGTGCCAGCCGCGCCAGGCATCCGACCAGTAGGGCGAGGCCGCCGTAGCTTCCTTGCGAGCACCGTCTTGGGCCGACGATCCGGCAGGAAGCCATGACAGCGCCAACGCGGTCCAGACAGCAACGCACGCGGATGAGAAGAGCGGACGCAGCATGTCGACCTCTTCAGCTGAGTGACTTCGGCGGCAGGCCGTCGAGGCAGTAGTTGATGCCGAACTCGATGGTCTGCTTGCGCGGCGCCTTCGCACCGGGCAGCAGCACACCGTCCTGCCAGAACGTCACCTTCAGTCGGCTGCAGCCCGTCTGCACGTAGCGACGCTCGGTTGTCACGTCGATGAAGATCGGTGTGCTCGCCGCAAAGCGTTTGGAGATGGCATGGGCCACATCGCCGGCCAACACGCCACGGGCCTGGCCATCGGTGGACTGGATCGCCGCCAGCATCAAGGGACGGGGATCCGTCACCGGCGTGCGTTCGGGCGCCTGGGCGTTGCAGTCCAGGGTGGCGACCAGCAACAGCGTGAATGCGGTGGTCTTCATTGGCAACGCCCTTGTCCGTAGTAGCAATTCGGCACACGCCCGGCGCTGCCGCTCTGAAGCGAACCGACGTTCGGCAACGTCGGCACGATGGACGCGTAGAACTCGCTCAGGTCCATCGCCGCGAAGTTCAGGCTTTGCAACTGCGCCACCGTGAAGCCCGAGCAGTCAGGGTTCTCCGCGCTGCCCCAGCCCTTGGCGACCTGTAGCCGACCCTGCTCGTTGACGATGCGCGCGAGCTTGCTGTTGAAGCAGCACTTGCCGGTCCTGTGTTCGAGGCAGGACACGCACGAGCCAAAGAGGTTGATGCACGACGAGCAATAGGTGCCGATGCTGTGACACAGGCCCGCGCCCTCCTGCATCGCGAGCCGGCCTTCGTCCTCGTTGCAGGACATCATCGACATCACGATGTAGATGATGATGGCGATCACGAGCGACCAGGGGTCGAAGGCGATCACCAGGCTGTCGCCGGCATAGAGCACCGACGATCCGGCGGGCAGGGCGGTGCCGTTGACCGCGACGGTCACGCCGTAGCTCGTGAACGAGCCGCTGAAGCCACCACTGGTCAGCAGTGCCGACACGCCCTGGTAGATGAACTCGCGGTTCTCGGCGTTCATGAGTGTGTCGTAGACCAGTCGAGACCCGGTGCCGTACAGGCTCTGGTTGCTCATGCCGGCGCCGGCGGAGTCCGAGTAGCAGCAGTTCTTCAAGAGGCGGTCGCGGCAGCTGTTGGCCTCGCCCTTGAAGACCTGCATCCGGTCCGTGTCGAGGTACACACCGGCTTCGCGGGCCGCCTCCATCAGCGACATCGAGCGCGCGAAGTCGGCGTCGTTCGTGTACGAGGTGTTGAAGCAGCTCGACCCGAGGCAGAAGACATTGGCGGGGCAGTTCGATGCGGTGGTGCTCGTCTGCGCCGGCGCCGGGCAGCGGTAGGTGTCCTGGTAGACCTCGCACACCCCCGTGCCGGCGTTCATCTGTTTGCAGGCGCTGGCAGTCGGCGTGCAGCCGCTGCTGGCCAGTGCCGCGCATTCGTCGCTAGGGGACCCGCTGGTGCAAGACAGCGTGCTCGTGTACTCCCAGCAGTCGCGCGTGACGGACACGCCGTCGATCACCTTGGTCGCCGGGCCGTCGGTGCAGACGTTGGCCGTGCTCACCGTGCAGCGTCCGCCAGTGGCCAGAGCAGGACACTGGTCGTCCCAGCGGTCGGTCGTGGTCACCGTCGTTACCGGCTTCGTGTAGCTCAGGCGCATGGTCGGAATCGGTCCGTAAGCCGGGTTCACGGACCAGCCGACCACGGCGCGATCCGCGTCGAAGTTCCACGAGAAGCCAAGGACCATGCCGGTGATGTCGGTGCCGGTGTACGTGCCCGAGTCGGCCGCCGGCGCATAGCACTTGGTGCCGTCCAGCGCCGTGGTGCTGCAGCCGCTGTCGCCCATGCACACCGTGCTCTGGATGTTGTCGCCGCTCTGCGTGCCGGCGCGGCAGGCCGCGTAGACCTTCAGGAAGGGCTCGACGCTGGTGCAGGTGGTGCCAGAGTCGCCGCTGCCGGTGCAAGTCTCCTGCGCTTCGGCGGCGATCATCGCGGTCAGGGTGCAGGTGCTGCCGGCGCAGGACTTGTCGGTCGCCCAGACGCCGGTGCGGATCAGCTGCCCCGTGCTTCCGGAATAGGTGGTGCTCAGCACCGCAACCAGCTCCGGGAAGACCACCGGCGTGGTCATGTCCACGTTGAAGAAACTCAGCGGCGCGCCGTCCTGCGTGACGCGGAAGTGCTGGGCGCTGTCCGGCCGATCCGGCACGCATTGCACGTCGAGCCCGGCGCGACCCGCTGCGGCGTGAGCGATCCAGTCGCCTGGTGTGCAGTTGGTGGTCCGCGTAGGCTCGACGGTCAAGGACCGTGCGCAGCTGTAGTTGCCGATGCCGCTGTAGCGGTTGCAGACCTTGTTGATGGTGCCGGCCGGCGTCGTCACGTCGGCGGTCGTGCAGCCGACGTAGTAGGACGCGATGCTGCCCAGCACGTTCGACGGGTTGCGCGCGATGTCGCGAGCGCCAACGACAGAAGGGTCGTAGGGCGAGACAGCAGGGCGCGGCGTGTTGGCCGACGACAGTGCGCCGCGCTGCGCCTGGCAGACCGGATCGTTGGGTGTGGACGCGCACGCTGTGAGTCGTGCATTGGCCGCACCGGACAGATTCGGCTGGCCGTAGTACGTGGTCTCGGGCGGCGTCGTGGTGTAACCCGGGACAGTGGTTGAGGCGGAGGGCGCGTTGACGGTGCCGCGAATGACCGGATTGGCCGCTTGGCCGGAGGCGGTGCCCTCCTCGTGCGGACCCGCCACGGCCGCGGTCTGCGTCGTGACGAAGCAGAAGAGCGTGAACCAGATGACGAGACGGCGCATGGCTGGCCCCTATCCCTTGATCCGCTTGAGGAAGCCGCCGGCGTCCTTGGCGAATTTCGGCGCCGCGCGCTGGATGTGTTCGAGCGCGTAGTCCAGGCTCACGTCGCCGGCGGTGCGCACGAAGCCTTCCGGCGGCGCGCAGGTGCCGCTGGCACAAGACCTGGGCCGCGCGCCGTCGCGTATCAGCACGAAGCTCGGCACGCGCGTGATCGCGAAACGGTCGAAGGCCTGCGGGTCGATCTGCACCGCAACCTGCCGATGATCGATCAGCCCCTGCACGCGCGCCACGGTGTCGCGCATCGAGCCGTTGACCAGGCCGCGAAGGAGGATCGACGCCTTGGCGCGCGCTGCCTGGTCCACCAGGCGCTGCAGCGTCGCCTGGGGCATGGACAGGCTGACGAAGATCATCAGTGCGGGGCCGGAGACCAGTCCTTGTGCCGCATCCATGTTGCCGACCTGTGACGCATAGCCTTTGGCCAGCGCTTCGAGATCGATCGGCACGTTGGTCCTGGGCTGCGGCAGCGCATCGATCCTCGGGCCTGCCGACCTCGGCACCTGCCCGAGTTGAAGCTCGCTCGGCATCGGGTTCGACTTCCGGGCGCGTTCGATGTCCTGCTCGGTGATCGTGGGCTGCGCACGCCTCGCACGTTCGATATCGGCTTCGCTGACGGTCGGCGTCGACTGCGCATGGACGACGCCCACGCTGGCGAGCAAGCATGCGGCCGCGAACGTGCACCGACGCCGACAAAGAACTTCAATAGCCGACACAGCAGTTCCTCTTCCGAAACAATATGAAGGCGAAGTCTTCGCCCTTCACGGGGTATTCCTTGCCAGCACCCCAGAGCACCGTGGTGCGGCCGAAGGGCTGGCAGCACCTGCCGGCGTCTTTCTCGGTGTTGGGGGTCGGGTAGGTCAGCTGGGTCTTGTAGGCTGTCTTGTCCATCACCGGCTCGAAGTACGGCCCGCACAGGCCCGGCGTGCCATGCCAGCCCCAGGCGATCAGCTCGCGGTGCATCTTGGCCGTCAGGCGCTGGGCCAGCAGCGCTGCGGTGCGCACGCCACCTAGGTGGTAGGGCAGGTGCCCGTCGAGCGGGTAGATGCCGCCCTGGCAGCCCGCGCACCAGAACATCTCCTTGATGCCGAAGCCGATCGACGCGGCGACGCAGTCAGCCGCACACGCGGCCACCGCCACCGGGTTGGCGAACAGCACCGCCTCCGGGTTCAGGATCAGCGTCAGCTCATCGTCGTTCCACAGCGGGTCGACCTCGGTCAGGTACGCGAGGTCGAACGATCCATGTTCCAGGCACGGGAAGTCGGTCACTACGTCGAGCCAGTACATGACCGGGTTGATGTAGAAGTGAGCTTGATAGAAGCTGCCGCCGTCGCCATCGCCCTCAGACTTGGTGAAGCGCGCACCCTCGGGGGCAGCGACGCCCGGGTCGAGATCGACGCCGCCCAGCGAGACCAGGCAGAAGGGCTTGCGCACGGCCTCGACGTGGCGCGCCGGCTCCCAGAAGCCGACCGACAAGCCGATCGTCGGGTTGACGCCGCAACTGCAGACGGGGCTCGACGGGTTGGGGATGTCCTCTTGATCGCCGAAGTTGGCGATGCTCGCGCTGCCGATGCTGAGCGGCAGGATGCAGGACCAGCAGATGTCGGTGATCGGGTTGGGGAACTTGCCAGTGCAGGTCGCAGTGCCTGCAGCCAGGGTCGGCACGACAGACAAGGCCAGGAGGCAAGCAAGAAGTGCTGCGAAGCTGATGCGCCGCGTGTTCATTGCGTCACCTCCAACTCGTCGATGCGCAGCCGCAAGCCTTCCTGGGACACCAGCGCGGGAACGTGTCGGATGCCGAAGCGCTGCGTCAGCAGTCCTTGTTGGTCGTAGTAAACCGGGGTGTGCCAAGCCTTCATCAGGTCCAGGTAGGAGCCGCCGGTCAGGATGGGCTTGACCCGCCCTTCGTAGGCCGTGATGACCGCCTGTGCACGGCTGACCTGTCGCCGGTCGCGTGCGTCGAAGAAGAGCAGGCGCCGCGACAGCGAGACGACCTCCAGCGGGTTCTTGCGCGTGCCGGCCGGGAACAGCAGTTCGCCCTTCGGGCCGAGAATGTTGCGGTCGAGCGTGAAGCTCGGATCGAAGTAGAAGGTCCGCGCGGTTTCGGTTCCGCGCAGACCCGCGACGGGCGCAGGGTTCGTTACGCCAGCGATTCCGCGTGCTCTCGCGTCTTCCTGCAGACGTGCGAGCTCTCCGCTGCGCTCCTTCTCGCGCAGTCGCTGCTCGATCATCGAAAGCAGGTGCGGCTCGCTGATTTCGTAGGTCGGGCCGATGACACCAAGGTCCACGGCATACGCCGGAGCGGCACCGACCAGCATTCCCAGACTCGTCAGGAGCGGATAGCAGCGGGACGGCATCATCGAACTCCCTTGCCCGGGCAACGCAGTCGCTGGACGAACTGGTCGCGTGCAGTCGTGTCACGCAAGTGGCTGGCTCGGATCAGGCCCATCAGTACCGGGTCGCCGTCACCTTGGGACATGGCACGACGTAACTCTCCCGTGGTCATGGACCGACCGCAGCGCTGCGCAAAGGTGGCCAGGTAGGTCTTGGCGCCTTCTTCGGCGGCCGGCGCAATCTGACCAAGCAACGCCAAGTAGTCGGCGATCGGGATGTCGTCGGAATCCGTCTGCGACTCCGGCGCTACGTTGGCTTGTGCCTGCGCCGATTCGATGGTCGAAGCACCAGCGATGGCAAGTGCCAGAGCCAGCAGGGAAGCGATGCGCGGAATGATGGTGCTCATGACATCGCCCTCAGAACAAGGGACGCACAGTGCCGATCACCTGGTCGGCCCGGACCAAGCCGCTGGCGGCGTAGCGCGAGTCGAACGAGTCGGGGCTGGTACCTTGGACGTAGTAGTTCCCGGGTGGAATGACGGTCGCTGCGATGGGATCGAGCGGCCGATGGTCATAGGCGTGCGTCTTGGCGATGCCGACGGGTTCGCCGTTGATGCTCACGCTGCGGCCAGTCACCGTCACCGCGTCACCCGGCAGGCCACGCACGATCTTGAAGAAGGGCTGTCCCCGCAAACCGGGATAGGCGGCCTGCGCCTCGCCGTTGAAAGCAAACACCACGTAGTCGCCCCGGCGCAGCGCACCGGATGCCGGCATCAGCAGCGCCACGCGGTACGGCAAGCTCGGCGTCCAGTTGAAAACCACCGGCAGGCGCGGCGTCGGGTCGACGAACAGGCGGACGTAGGCCAATGCCCAGATCGCAAAGACCGGCAGGTACAAGTACCAGCGCCGACGGGCATGGCGAAGGAAGTCCGCAAAGCCGCGCCAGGCCGTGAGCCTTCTGCCCGAGGGTGGTGACGCGGGTGCGTCGGCAACGAGTTCGAGCGTCATGGCGCCTCCACCTTCCTGCGCAACAACGCAGTCAGCTCGACCATGTGCGGCGTCGGCCCGGCGACAGCGCTCTTCAGAACCACTAGACAAGCGCAGTCACGCGGTAACTCTTCGAGAGCGGCTGGCAGGCGCTGCGCGAAGGCACGCGCCATCAGCAGAGCCTTCTGCCGATCCTCGTCGGAGCTGGTCTTGGTGAGGATCTGCGTGAACTCGGCTTCCTTGGTTCGGTACACCTCGGCGACATCCACCACGCCGACGATCAGGGCTGGGCGAACAACCGTTCGGTCGTAGAGCGCCAGGCCGACGGCGACGATGAACGCCGTCACCAACGCGTGCAGCAGCAGGGCCTTCATACCGCATGCCCCCGGCGCCGCAGCAGTTCGGTGATTGCCTCATCGACGCTGAGCCCTTGGGCCCGCAACTCATCGAGCGGCGCGTTGTCCTCCAGCTTGTTGGAGAACAGCAGGTGCGTCGCCGGGTCGAGGATGTTGCGCGCCACCCCTTCGCCGACCGGCGAGGAGATGTAGAGCTCCGAGAACACGCCGGGCTCGGTGCGCAGCGAGTTCAAGAGACGCTTCTTCGGCTCGTCCATCGAGAGGCGTCCCTTGCGATCCAGCATCTCGATCGACTCCGGCTTTTGGCGCAGCAGGAACACCCAATCCGAGCAATTGAAGGCCGCTTCCATCTGTGCCGAGCCGTAGAAATCGTCGGCGCTCTGCGTCGCGGTGCCGAGCGCGCCGCCGTACTTGCGGGCGCGTCGCGCGGCTTCTTCGACCACGGCGGCCTTGACCGGATCGTCGGCACCGATGTCGCCGAGCTGCTGCTTGAGCTCGTCGATCAGCAACACCTTGCGCCGGTTGCGCGTCAGGTACATCTCGCCGGTGATCCGGTGCAGCAGCAGGATGTTGACGACCGCGTGCAGGTCCGGGCGGCGCTTCAGCTCCTCGTTCTCGATGACGATGAAGTCGTTCGCGAAGTCGACGTTGTTGCGGCCCTCGAAGAAGCGCTCGTACTGCCCGCCCTTCGCATAGGGGTTGAGCATGATCGCCAGGTCCTTGATGCGCGAATCGTTGACGATGCCCAGCTCTTCGATCGTGCCGGTCTTGAAGGCGTCGCGCAGCCCCGTGGCGGTCAAGTCGTTCCCGTACTGGCGGAACAGCTTCAGCACCATCGCCGAGATCGCCTTGTACTGGACCTCCTCCAGCGTGTGCTGCATCGAGCACATCTTGGAGATGGCGGGCACCAGCATGTCGATGTCCTCGTTGATGTCGAGAATGCCGGTGAAGGGGTTCAGGCAGATGTCGACCTCGGGGCGGAACTCGATGTAGGTGCCGCGCGCCTTGCGGCACAGCTTTTCGAAGGAGCGTCCGAGGTCCAGCATCCAGACCTTGGCGTCGATCGCGCGGTAGGACCAGGCGATCTCGTTCATCAGCACCGACTTGCCCGAGCCTGGCGCGCCGATGATCGCGAAGTTGTAGTTGCCCAGATCGTTGTCGAACAGATCCAGCGTCATCAGCTGGCCGCGCCGGCCGCCGAAGACCAGCGCCGGTGTGCGCGTGCCGCGCCACTCGGCGATCAGCGGTGCGAGGTGGATCGCGTTGGCCAGGGTCTTGCGCGAGACGCGGCGCATCTTGGCCAAGTCGCGGTGGAACTTCTCGGAGAGCGTCATCGGCAGGCTCGCCAGCAGCGCCTGCCGGTGCATGTAGACGTCGGCATTGAGCTGAAAGCCGCGCCCGCGCCAGATCGCGTTGGCGGCTTCGTGTGCAGCCACCGCCTTGTTCGGTGGCGAGAAAATCGCCAGCTGGTGGTACAGGCTCACCAGATTGCCGCCGGTGTCAATGGCCTGCGCGGCGGCGCTCCAGTCCTGCAGCTTCTTGCCCACGTCGGGCATCACGTCGGCCATCTTGCTCTTGGCGTTCTGCGTCGCCCGTACGTGGTTGGCGGTGACGACCGACTTGGTCAGGTTCGGGTCCAGTACGTGCACGCCCATCGTCAACAGGAAGGGCGCGCTGTACTGCAACGCCGGCTGCATCAGGTCGCCGATCAGCGAACCCATCTGCCACAGCGCGAAGCGCTCGGGAAAGGACTTGATCGAATAGAAGCGCGCCTCGAGCACCTCGGGACTGCCTTCCTTCCACAGCCGCAGACCCTGGGGCGTCGGATCCTGGATGGTGTCGAAGTCGACGATCTGATCGCGGATCTCGCGGCCGTCGTCGTAGTGCAAGTCCGGCGCATCGGTCTGCGAGAACCGGTCCGGGTTGGTGAAGAGCGCGCACCAGTTGATCAAGTCGGCGGCGTCGCAGACCTGGCTGGGCAGCGAGGCCGAGCGCAAGGTGGAACTCATGGACTCGCGCAACGCGAGCAGTTCGTCGCGCTTGTTCAGGTCTTCGGCCGCATCCGGACCCGCAGGGAAGGCCACGCTCAGCATCAGCCGGAAGTCACGCAAGGTGTAGTGGAAACCGCTGGTCAAGGAGCTCTGCGCCCCCTGCAGCAGGTGACCGACGCGCTGCCGAGCGAGCTTGCGGAACAGGTTGTCGTTGCGCGCGGGCCGGCCCCAGTGCTTGGCCTTCTCGGCCTGGTCGTCGTCCTCGACGCGCAGGTTGGCGTAACGCCGCAGCTGTTCGCGCACATGCGGCGAGGCGAAGAGGTGGAACTGCAGGCCGGTACCGGGCGGGCAGGTCGAATACAGCGAGACCAGCACCTCGGCCATGCGTTCGTCGGCGCCCGACTGAGGCATCACCTCCAGCATGAAGCCCATGCTGTCGCGATTGATGAAGATTCTCTCCTCAGCCAGGTAGGCGGAATAGGGCAGCCAGGTCGCGAACTGCTCGGCGGGTGTGTCCGGGGACGTGCCCAGGCCCAGCATCTCGAACAGGCCGGCTCGCACGGACGGACGGGCAAGGTGCGAAGGGGTCGAGGTCGGTGGGGTGTCGGTGTGCATGGACGTCAACCTCAAGGCTTGTCGTCGGCAGGCGCGCCGAGCGGGGGCAACAGGGTGTCGGGATCCGCTGCGGGAACAGGCGCAGGGCGTTGCGGAAACTCGGGGCGTGCCAAGCTGCTTGGGCTTGGTGGGCGCTCCTTGGCATCGGTCTGCGAAACGGAGGCCGCGCTCTTCGGTGGTGGGCGCAGCGGTGCATACGTGTCGCGGATCTGGCGCTGCACGTGGTCGATCAGCCATTGGCCGCTGTCGATCTGCACGTAGACGTAGCCCTGGTCGTACAGGTCGTGATCGGCGTCTTCCCAGGGCTTGAACCACAGGCGCAGCACACGTGCCTGCGAGCGCAGAGCTTGTGCGGTCACGGGTGGCTGCGACGACGTGGCGAGCCTTGGTGCCGCTTGCGTCGGAGGCATCGACTGCGGGGCGCTCGCATCGCTTGCGTCCATCGGGCGCCGTGCGCGTTGGCTTGGCAGGTTGTGGTGGAGCGCGTTGGCGTAGGTGCCCGAGACCGAGTCGCAGGTCACGCCTTCGGGGGCCTTGCAGGAATAGTCGGAACTGCCGCCGAGGCCGGACATGCTCGTGCAACCGCATAGAGAGACCAACATCGTGGAGGTAACCAGCGCGACGCGCATCGACCCAGCGGTGATTCGCGTCGTCATGGCTGTTCCCCGTTGCTGCGCTGCACCCGGGCCTCGATCACGCTGCGATCGACATAGCCCTCGGTACGGCTGCCGTCGGCCCAGATCAGGGTCGGCGTGCCATTCACGCCCAGTCGATGGGCGAGCGCGAGGTTGCGGCTCACGGGGTGATCGCAGGCGCTCGTAGTGCTGGACGCCGTGCCCAACAGCGTGCTGTCCCCTTGCAGCATGACGCGCTGCCAGGCTTGCACGCGGTCTGCCGAGCACCAGATCGCGATCGGCTTGGCCTCGCCCTGGAAGGGCACGAGGAAGGTGTAGACCGTGACGTTGTCCAACTGCGCCAGCTCGGGCTCGAGCTGTTTGCAGTACGGGCAGGCCGGGTCGCTGAAGACGGCCAGCTTGCGCTGTCCGTTGCCGCGCACGGTCTTGATCGAATCGGCCAGCGGCAACTGGTCGAAGGCCACGGGTGCTGCTACGTTCTGAGCCGGGCCATTGCCGGATGCCTGCGTCGCCGACGCGAGCTTCGGACCCGTCAGATCCTTCATCGTCTGCGTGTCGAACACGCGGCCAAACAGAAAGTAGCGTGGCTGCCTGGCGGAGACATAGGCCACGTTGCCGTTCATCCAGACCTCGTAGAGGCCGTCGACAGGCGAGCGCGACACCTGGGTGAACAGTGTGCCGGGGTTCGCTCGCTTCAAGGTCTCCAGCAGGCGGGTCTCGTCACGCGTCTTGTCGCCAGCGGCGGCGTTGGCCGGCGACGTGGCGCCAATCGTCGAGGTCACGAGTGCGGCAACCAGCACGCGGTGGCGCAATGACACGCGCGCCGAGTAGCGAAGTTCAATAGGCTTCATCATCAGAACCCTTCAGTTCGGTTTGTTCGGGGGGGGGGCGTTCGTGGCGGACAGGCGGGTGTCCGACACCATCGGCACGTCGATGCGCACACCCTTGGTGATGACCACGTCGATCTCGCGGCCGGCATCGACCTCGATCACCGGGAAGGTGTTCTCTGCGAGCTTGATGTAGTACTGGGCGAGTCGGTCGAGTGCCTTGCCGACGCCGCTGCCTACACCGGCGCGGTAGGCCTCGCTGCCACCGCTGCTGCTGGCGATGGTTCCCAGCGCCGACGTGCTGTAGGTGGTCGACGAGGTGGCGAGGCCTTGGCCGATGCCGCTGACCACGCCGGCCAGCAAGGCGTTGGCGAGCATCTGTCCCTGCTTGGTGACGAGCCGGCCGCGCATGCCGACCTTGCCGTCTTCGCCGTAGACGCTGCCCTGGATCTTGACCTCCAGTGCTGCACCGTCCGCTCGCACGCAGGACAGGTTCTCGGTGCGCAGGTAGGCGCGCTCGGAACTGATGTCGCCGTAGCCTGCGGCGATCACGAAGCAGTCGCGGTACTCGCCGCGGAAGCGATTCGGCAGCACCGAGTTGTCGGACAGGCGGATCAGCACCGGGTGCGGGTTGGACTGCGACTGGCCACCGGTGGGCGCGTCCAGGCCGCCGAGCAAGGTACCCCGCGTGAAGCTCACCGGCAGGAAGGTCGAGACGGTGCGGCTGTCCTGGGTCGCGCTGGATGCTGTTGACGCGCCGGGCGCGGGCGAGCTCGAAGGCTTGTCGCGAGGGGATACGGTGATCCGGGTCAGCGTTGGCGCCGCGGGCGTCGCTGTCACCACTGGTGCCAATCTCATCATGCTCGGATCGCCCGCCGGCATCACGCCGCTCGGGGACGTTCCGACGGACGAGTTGGGAGTGGCTTTGGGCGGCGGTGGGACGGCCGGCAAGCTCGCAGCCGACGGCATGGCGGCCGGCGCCGGGATGGGTGCTGGCGACTGCATGGTGGCCGCCTGGCTGGCCGAGGTGAGCTTCTGCTCCAACTCGGCGAAGCGCTGCATGGTCTTGGCCTCGAAGGCCTGCCGGTCCTTGTTGAGGCGGGTCTGTTCGTCGCGCTCGTTCTCGTACTGGGCCAGCTTGCGGCCGGCGGTGCCGACCCACTGGTCGACCGGGTTGACCTGCTGGCCGGGTGGCATCACGCCGATGTTGGTGACGGCGCTGGGCTGGCCGCTTCCAGGCTTGGGATCGGTAGGCTTGGGGCGGTTGTCGGTGAGCGAGAGGATCAGCCACAGCGCGCCGACGCCGACGACCAGAATGGCTGCCAACGTCGCGTACTGGCGTTGCTTCGGCGACAGGCGGGCGAGCAGGCCCTTGAGCGCGTTGTTCGCGGCGCCGTTGGGCGCAAGAGGATTCTTCATCGCGCACTCCCGCGCCGGATCACGAACACGTTTGTGGTCTCGCCCGGCTTCAGGTTGTGGTTCTCGATGGCGACGCCTGCGACGCCGCCGCCCGGACTGTCGTCGCGGTCGAACTCTTGTTCGGCCAGCACCATCACGGTGTTGCTGACGTTCTGCAGGAGGTACTTCTCGCCGAGCAGGCCCCGCCCCTCGTAGCGGCGCATCAGCGAGAACTTGACCTCGGACCAAAGCTGAACCGGGCGGTTGACTTCCTCCACTCTCACGTCGACCGGCACGCGGTCCGAGGCCATGGCCGTCAGCATCGTCTTCAGCGCGCGGATGTGATTGGCCGAAGGGCCGAGTGGGCCCTGCGCTGACGCGGACGGGTTGATCTGGCGCGGCGCCTTGTCGCGGATCACGATCGTGTCGGCCGGCGTGTCCGAGCGGCGCAGCAGCAGCGTGTAGGTCGCGTTCGCTGACGAGACGAACAGGTTGATCGGCTTGGTGGAGTCACCGACCGGGCGGACGTAGATCTCGCCCTTGTCGCGATCACACTCCAGGACGATCTCGCCGCTGGGATTGATCGCGGGAGCAGTCGGAACCATCGGACCGGTGCCTGCAGCCACTGCCGGCATAGCGCCGCAGTTGCTCGAGTAGATGTTGCCGAAGACGTCCGTGATCGGCGCGCCGTCGATGCGGATGCGCGTGGCTTCCTTGATGGACACAATGGCTTCGACCGAGACGCCGTCGCGTGCTTCGATCAGCTGCAGTGCATGGGTCGACGCGCTGGCGAGCAGCAACGCCGCAGTCGTCGCGAGGCCGGGCAGCGCCGCTCGTCGCATCGGTGGCCTACTTGATCTACTTTGCACTGGGGAGCTCCTTGAAGGTCTTGAGGTGCACGCGCGCGCCGCTGTAGCTGAACTCGACCAGGTAGGCCTTGAGGTCGTTGGCGGTCTCGAAGCCGTTGACCAAGGTGCGCAGCCGCCCGCGCACGATCACGGTCTGCGCGTCTTCGCTCGGCACCAATTGCTGCGGGGCGAAGACAGTGCTGGCGTTGATGCGCTTCAACCGTTCGGCTTCGACTTCCTGCCGGGTCTTGAGTGCGCCGTATTGATCCGGCTCGACGTAGCCGAGCAGGATTTCTTTCTTCCAGTCGATGGAGGCGGGGGTCACGTCCAGCACCAGCCAGGCGATGAAGCTGCCCATCTGTTCGAGGTACTCGCTGCTGGCCTTGTCGCGCGTGACCCAGAAGCTCTTGTTGATCGAGGGCGGGACGACCACCGTGCGCACGCTGCCGACCAGGTTGAGGATCACCGTGAGGCCCAGCACGTGGCCTGCGGCCAGCACGCCGACCGCGATGCCGAGGCCACGGTTGCGCCGCCGCATCTCCTTGATGTCGCTGTTGAGCCGATCGAAGTCCATACAGGTGCTCCTGGCTCAGCCGACCATGCGGCGGATGTGCGAAGGCGGTGTGGCCCGCATCGCAGTCAGCGGGCTCGGTGGCAGGTGCCAGTACAGCCAATGCACTGCGAAGGCCGCGTGCTTGTCGGCCTTGATGCGGGCGATCCAGCGCGACAGGAAGATGCCGACGCCGGCGCAGACCGCGAACGACAGCTTGGTGCCGGACAGGTAGCCGACGAAGAAGCAGAAGAGCACCGGCGCTGCGACGTCGAGGTCCCAGAAGCCGATCTTCCAGGCGTCGTCAAGACGGCGCGGGATGTAGGTGTCGGCCTGCATGCGGACCTCCAAGGTGTCGACGTGGCGTCGCTGAGGTGCCGGGCCGGTTCAGACCACTGCGCCCATGATGGCGCCGGCGATCACCAGTCCCACCGCCGCGAAGATCGCCAGGCCCACGTAGAACAACACCGGCCCGAAGTTGCGCAGCGCCGACAGCGAGATCAGCGCGACCACGAATCCGACGAATCCGACCAAGGCCTTGATGCCCGGTCCGAGCGCCGAGATCTGCGTGAGGGCCGAGGTCATCGGTCCGGTGATGCCGGTGAAAGCCACCAGGTCGAGCGCGTAGCCTGGCAGCGCAACGGCCAGGCCGGTGACGAGCAGCGCCAGCAGCGCGAAAGCGCCCGCGGGCTTGCGGTTGAAGGTGAACGGGCGGATGACTGCAGTGCTCATGAAACTCTCCAGGAAGGAATAAACGTCAAGGCCTGACGTGGGCGGGGCACGAGCCGACGCGGGTGCAAGGCCTGCCGACGGACATCGATTCGTGGTGAGTGAGGCGAGAACGGTGGTTCATGGCCTCACCTCGTTGGGCAGCGTGAAGATCAGCTCGACGCGGCGGTTCTGCGCACGGCCGTCAGAGGTCTCGTTGGGCACCGTGTAGCAACAGCGGCCCTTTGCATCGATGGAGATGCGTGCCGGCAGGTCGGGGGCCAGGTCGAGCACGTGATCGCGTATCGCCAGGGCGCGCGCCAATGCGATCGATTGATTGCGCGTCTCGCTGCCAACGTTGTCGGTGCGGCCGACGATCACAAGACGATCCGCTTGGCGCAGCTGCGCGATGGCGCCGCGTAGCAGCGATTTGTGTGTCGCCGTAAGTGCCGCGCTGTCTGTCGCGAAATGAAGAACGACTCTGTGTGGCGTTACGGCCGGACGGGGCGCGGAAGAGGCACGGTGGTCGGAGGCCGAAACTGACGAGTCCCGCAGTGCCGAGCGCGCCGTCGCTGCCATCGGGTGTGCTGATGGTGGCGCCGCAGGTGGCGCTTCGGGCGGCGCGACAGTCGCCAGGGTCTTCGGTGTCACCGAGGGGCAGGCCGGCTGCACGCATGCGCCGAAGTGAGCCTGCCGCCCGAAGTCGAGCTGGGCGATACGCCTGTCTGCCGACAAGCCCGCAGCGCGAACCGGTAGCTGCGGCTGTTCACGCGTCATCGATGGCAGGCCGCACGCGGCGAGCGCCAGCGCGCAGCACAGTGCTGCGCTGAGCGCGGCCATCGGTGCGACAAGCACACGGTGAATGGCCGTCATGGCGACACCCTCGCGCTGAGGATCAGCGGATGCGCGACCTGGGCCTGTGCTGCTCCCTGCGCCGGCAACTGTCGATACACCCTCCAGGCATAGCGGCTGCGAGCGTTGGTGCAGGCAGTGCCCTTTAGCTGCGTGCATGCGGCGTTGTAGGCGCCGACCCCATCCCAGGTCACGCCCTGCCGGGCAAAGGTCTGCGCGAGCAGCCACGCGCCGACATGAATGTTGGTGCAGGGGTCGTACAGGTCGCGCTCGGCGATGCCGTGGCGCGCCAGAGCCGGTAGGTTCGAGCTGTTGATCTGCATCAGCCCGATGTCGTAGCTGCCGGTCCGTTGCTGGTGCGTGAGGTTGATGGCCTGGGGTTTGAGGCCCGACTCGACGCGGGCGATGGCGTAGAGCAGTTGGGGCGACACGCCGTAGCGCTGGCCGGCTTGGTCCCAGCACGCGAGGGCGTGCGCTGGCACGCCCAGCAGCAGCAACCATCCCAGCCGACTAACCAATCCCATGACTCGTCCCCATGAAAACCGATGGGCGCGGCACGTCGTGTCACGACGCGCGGCGGCGAAGGCCGGCTGAGTCGGCCAAGGTCGGGTTCGGGTGAGCCTGGGCCGCGAGGCCTGGGCGGGGTGGGATGCAGGTCGCGCAGAACGTCCCCTGGAGAGGGGCGCTCTGTGCGTGTGGTCAGCTTGTCGCTGTGCGTTTCTGCGAGGCTCGCAATGCGGTGTTGACGCGGGCTTGTCGCAGCACGGCCGTGCCTGAGTCATCGGCCTTGAGGCCCAATGCCACGCAGGCGGTGGTCAACTGGTCAAGCTGGAACTTCGGATTTGGGTGACGGTTGGCTGGCGAGCGCTGCAGCGCCAGCAGCAAGTCGTACTGCGTGCGCCACATGGTTTCGCGGCGGCGTGCGGTGTCTGCGGGTCTGAGTACCAGCTCCGTACCCAGGAAGCGGAAGATGCGTGGCGCCGCGTCGTCGTGCGCGAAGACCAGCGAAACGCATGCGCTGATCAGATCGGGAAACCGGAAGGTCGGCGAGACGTTGGCATCGCTGTGCAGCAGGCTGTAGAGCCAGTCGTGTTCCTCGATCCACAGTCGAGTCTCGATGGTGTCGGGCAGACTCATTGACCAGGGCGTGGGGATCGGCAGGTCTTGCAGCGTTGTCGGGGTCGCGGAGAACATGGCGTCTACCTCGATTCGGATGTTCGTGAGGGCTCTTGAGAGCGCATGACCGAAGGGTAGGGTGCCTGGCCGGCCGTGTCTGCGGGGAATGGTGTGTTTGTGAGGGGGGTTTCGGGATCGGGGCAGATTTGGTCGGCAAGTCCGACGGCTGCTGATCGTGAGTGGCTGCCGGCTTGGTGCTTGTTGGCTGGGCGGAACGGGCGGGTTCTCGCGCCTCTCGGCGCGCCGCAGCACTTTTCCCAGCTTCTGATCAGTACGCTTCAAACGGTGAACACGATGCGCGAATCGCTGCTGCCGGCTTCCCACGCTTGGGTCACATCGATCAACGGGACCGGCTCACCCGAAGCGCGGCTTCGCGTGACATGGTTCAACGCGGATGCCGGTATCCCGGTGACGACGATCGCGCTCGATCTCGGCTACTCGACTGCGAGTTCGTTCATCAGTTTGTTCCGCCGAACGTTCGGTGCGACACCCTCGGCGTATCGGCAACGGCTTTGACGTTTGCCATTCGCGCGACCTGGGTTCAAAGGCAGAAAGAGGTCATCGCTGATAGCGAAACGCACGGCTCATCTACCGAAGCGTCACGCGTAGGCAACCCAGCCCCGAAACGTGAACCCCACATAGAAGAGCTGCACGTCGCTGAATCCTGCCTCGCGAAGGATGGCCTCGTCCTGCGCTGGTGTCAGGATCGGCAACTGGCTCTGCAGCTTTTCCCGTGTGTCAGCCGCCTGGCGCGGCTCGACACCCGAGGCGATGAGGAAGGCGGCATGTCGCGACATTCAGACGTCGCGCTCACTTCTTCCATCTTCAGTCCGACCATCCTCCACACTGAAATGGGCAGCCACAAAGGGTGCACCAGGCTTCAGGCGGTGACGGATCTCGGTGGCCATGGGCAGACGCTGGTCCAGTGGCACGAAGTGGAAGGTCAGCAGGCATGTCGCTGCGTCGAAGGGCCCTGCGGGTGCATCCTGAACGTATCCCTCGTGCAGCGTCACCCGCGACGACAGAGGGCCCAAGCGGCGCGCCGCGAGGTCCAGCATGGCCGCGCTCGGATCGACGCCGTCGAAGCGCCAACCCGGGTGGGCCTGCGCGAAGTCCTCCAACTCCAGACCGCCACCGGCGCCGACGACCAGCACGCGGCCGTCCTGAGGCATGCGCTCGGCTAGCAAGATGCGCGTCATCGGCACGAGGCTGCTGTAGCCAGGAACATTGCGTGGCGGGCCTTCGGCGTATTTGGCGACAGCGTCGGGATCGTTGAATACGGAATCGGGTGTACCACTCATCCAATGGATCATGGCATAGGCCGCCGCCGACGATGCAATCTTGATCCGGCCTGCAGCGCTGGGACGCTTTCGCTGCGAAGAACTCGTGAGGAAACTTGTTGTGAGGGCATCGAGCGAGCGATTTACTTTGAACCGCATCGCTGACTGCCAGTATCCAGTCCGGGAGGGAGAACTACTCGGCCGGATCCACGATGTTGTGGATGTGCAAGACCGCTCCGCACGCCCCCCGGTAGGCATCAATTGCTGGCCGTGGAATACTGGCGATCTTTGCGAATTCAACACCCGAGCAACGTACGGAGGCGACGATATGGCGACAACCCGCACAACTTGGCCTCCGGAAATTAATCAGTACACGATCAAGTTCCTGATTGGCTTTGTCGCCTTGTCGTTGCCAGTGGTCGAGCTGGTGCTATCCCGCGGCGCAATCACATCGATAAGCGAGTCGTACTGGTATCCCGACAGTCACTGGTCGCGCAACATTTTCGTGGGCTCACTGTTCGCGATTGCGGCTCTGCTCGCTGGCTACAACGGCACGAGTGCAAAGCAGCTCTGGCTCGGCAAGGTGGCCGCAGTTGCAGCCGTGCTCATTTCGATCTTCCCGTGCAATTGCCGGGACGACACGCACGAAATCGTGAAGGGCGTGCACGCTGCGTCGGCGGGCATCATGTTCGCGGTGCTCGCCTGGTTCTGTTGGGACTTCATCGAACGGGCGAAGACGAAGTTGAACGACGATCGCAAGGCTGCGGCCGGTCGGCGAATCGTCATCTACAGAGCGTGTGGGGTGGGAATGGTCATCGCGATCGCGCTGTTCGTGGTCCATGCTTTCACGAAGGAGGAGCGGCTGATTTTCTGGGGCGAGACCTTCGGCCTGGTTTCCTTCGGCGTCTCCTGGCTGACTGCAAGTCATAAGTTGCCGGGAATCACTCATCCGTCGGAGAAGGAAGCTCTGTTCGGCGTTGGGCCGGCCAATCGGCCTAACTGACGTGTTTCCGCAAGCGGTGGCCAACGCATCTTTCAAAAAGAGTGTGTTGGCTGAACCCGATCGCGCGTAGCGCACCATGCGGTCTTGTGGCGCGCAGTCACCCGCGCCGATGAAAATTCCCCAGCGCCCCCGCCACAAACGCGGCCATCACGACAGGCACCGCTGGCAGTAACAACGCCGGTAGCGTCACCGGCAACACCAACGCAATCACTGCCCCGCACGCCAGCACGATGGCCGCACAGACGTACAGCGCAAACATCTCCGGATCGTGATGCGCAAACTGCTTGGCCTTGACCACCCGCACCACCGCCCCATCGAACAGCGCGGCCATGCCGAAGGCTAGCAACCAGGGCAGCCACTCCAGCAGCGTGAGGAGGCGGAACGTGGCGAGCAGCAGCAGCGCGTCGATGGAGCGGAAGTAGGGGTTGTTGAACAGCCGTGCGTTGACTGCCGACATCTCGTGGGCCACGGCGGAATCGACGCGATTTGGGTCTGGCGCCTGGTGCATGTTCGGGATCGGATTGAACTGCGTGGTCGATTCCCGGGCGTCGAGCGTGCGCGCCAAAATTCGCTCGGCGCGTTTGGCGCTCCAGAACGCGGCGGTTTGTTCATGTTCGATTCGCAGCTGCGCGACGAAGTGCTCTGGCGGATTTGCCGAGGGCAGGTAGAGCACCAGAATCAGCAACGCCAACAGCGACGCGATGGCGACGACGCGGATCATGGCCGACGCCCTGTTACCGCTGCTGTTGCCGTCGGTCGGTCGAAATCCGCGTCCAGGATCGGGAACCGCCCCTTGATGATCCGCCCACCCGATACCGACGCGAAGTACTGCAGATTTGGCAGCTTGCCGAGTACGTCCGCCGGCACCATTTCCTCGAAGGTCTCGGTGAGCTGGGTCGAGTAGCTGGCCGAGAAGTCGCCCAGGTGCGTATCAGCACCGTGGCTGAGTCCGACCCTGACCGAGTGGATGGCCGTCTTGCCAAATGTCTCGACGATGAAGTCCTGCGTCGGACGGTCCTTCGAGCGCAGCGCGATCAGGTTGTTCAGATTGCCCAGCGCCATGCGCGCGGCGGCCTCGCTACCAAGGCGCTTGGCCAGATCCGCAAGCGTTTGCATCGCGCAGGTCGTGAAGATGCCGCCCTCGGCACCTTTGTTCAGGATTTCGATCAGCGGCTGGTTGATGACGTTCGAGACTTCATCAACGAAGAGCGAGATGCGCCGGTAGCCGCCCAGGTTGTAGCGCATGCCCGCGCGCGCGGCGAGGTCGGCCAGTGCGAGCGCACCGATGGCCGAGGCTACGGAGGGATCGGGCAGCGAATCCAGGCACATGTACAGCACATGCCCGGCGCGCTCGATCTTCTCGAAGTTCATGATGGGCCGCACGTCGTCGGTATCGAACGGGTCGGGTGACAAGCTGCGACCCAGATCGCCCGAGGTCAGCATCGACAGGATGGGCAGCAGGTTGGCGGTGATCTTCTGGTAGTGCTCGCGGTTGTGCCTGAAGGTGCGCACCTGCGCGTCCACCACCTTGCTGCGCCGGCTCTGCGCGATGTGATGTTCGTAGTAGGCGACGAAGGCGAGCAGGTCAGTGCTTGCCGCTTCCGAGGGCCGCTTGATGCTGCCGCGCTGCGCGTCGTGAAGCAGCTTTTTCATCTCGGGCAGTTCACGCCATCCGGCACCGAGGGTTTCATCGTAGAAGCGGCGCAGCGACCCTTCGAGCACAGGCTCGATACCGCCCTCGATGTACTTGGTGAGCTTGACCAGATTCGGCCGCTCCTCCAGTTCGACCAGGCCCTGCACGACGACGTTGACCGCGTCCCAGCCGAATGCCGAAAACGCGCCGGCCGTGTCCGGCGGCATGACGGATTGGATGCGCGAGGCGATCTCGGTGGGCTTCTGCCAGTTGAAGGTGAAGTCCAGCCGCACCCCGCGTTCGGGGAAGGCGGGGTGGAATTCCATGAAGGTGTCCGGCTCGCGCCAGTCCTGGCACGCGCGCTCGGCTACACGCTTGAGCCGCCGGCTGTTCTTCGGGTCGATGACGATCACGACATCACCACGGCGGATCGCCTGTGTGACTAGGTTGGCCAGCGCAACGCCCTTGCCGGACTGCGTAGTGCCGACCAGCAAGGTGCCGCCTTCGAAGTTCTGCAGCGGGCGGTGCAGCGAGACTTCACGGGGTTCGACGCCATGGATGTACGGCAGGCCGATTTCGGCGTCGGGTTGCGGCGACACCTCGTGGCCGAGCCAGGCGAGCAGCCGCGGCGAGACTGCGAATTCCCGGTAGTCGATCTTGGCGAGTTCGTAGAGCCGTTGCGAATGAACGGGTTGCCATTCAAAGCCGAACCCCAGGAAAACATCGGCCGGGTTGCGGCACCATTGCGCCAATTCGTTGGTGCTGATCACCTGGATGCTGCGCCCGGTCAGCGAGGCTCGAAGCATCAGGATGTCCAAGGCTTGCGTCACTCGCAGCAGGCCCATGGTGAAAGATGCCAGCGACAAGGGCAGTACCAAGGCTCGGGGCAGCAGGCCCGATGTGCCCACCACTACGAAAAACACCAGTGCCAACGACCAGGTGCCGGCCGCATAGAGCTCGTATGCACGGCGCCAGGGCATTTCATAGCGGCGCAGCAGCATGTCAGGCGCTCTGCGGTGCGGGCAATGCGAACCCGTCCAGGTCGATGCCTTCGACGAAGCGCGGGTCGATCACGATCCCTGCTGTCGGCACGCCGTTGAAGTCGCGTGTCAGTGTGGGTGACCCTTGGGTGCCAACGCTCGTCATCATGCGCACCTCCGCCAGCGCGCGCAGTGCTTGCGACGGCTGCACACCGTGGCGCTCCAACGCAGTCAGGGGAACGAAGACACCGGTTGCCACGGTGATGCATTGGGCCGGGCCGGTGTCACGATTGAGCGTACGCATCACGGCGGTTAGTGCATCGCGCACGACGGGATTGAGCCGCATGGGGGCTTGCAGTGCGACCACCCGAACTGGAGCTGGCTCAGGTTGCGCGTGAATGGATGACGCGCCGTCGGGTGCCGCGCGGTTGATGGGCAGTAGCGGCGCCGACGCGGGCGGGATCAGCGACAGTTGGGCGCCCGGCTCGACCGCCAGGGGACTGGGTGTTGAGCCGGTCACTGCCTCGACAGAGCCAGGCGTGCACACGAGGGTTTGAGCGAGGGCAGGCGGCGCGGCGTCAATGCCTGAGAGCAGTATCGCGGGCGTGGCCAGCTTCACAGCCTCCACGGCCGCCTTCACCCCCGGGGGCTGGATCAGCCAGGTCGCCGAAGCAGCATCCCGCGCAATCAGCACGCCGGCTGCGAGCAGCAACTCCATCAGCGTCTGCGGTGCTTTTGGAATACCGGCGAGCTGATCGCCTTCCAGCAGCTTGTAGATGTCTTCAGCTGCACTGGGCCACAGAAGGAAGAGCCCGTCTTGGCCGTGCCACACGCGCGATTTCTCGCGGTTGGGGACCCAGGCCGAATGGCCGCTGGCCAACCGCCGCATGGCATCGACCAGATAGCGCTCGAGGTGGGAGCCGAACTGTGGCGAGCCGTAACGGTCGGCATTGGCGACGAGGTTGCGGTCGATGACCAGAGCCAACGAGCGTCGCACCAGTTCGTCGAGCACGTTTCTGTCGCGGTACAACGCAACGCCGCTGATGCTGGCCAGCAGTTGCGGCACGATGACTGTGTTGTCTTCCGACAGGTACTGAAGCACCTGCGGCGCCACCACATGTGGGATGGCGAACAAACCGAGTCCTCGCGATTCCAGCGCGTGTGGTCGCCAGCGCACGAAGTAGCGCTTCGCGTCGCGTGCGTGGAGCCAGTCGGCCAGCGGGTGCAGAAAGGCAGGCCACTGCTCTCCTTGAGCATCCGTGACGATCAAGTGGCTGGGCAAGCGGTGCAACTCGCAGCACAGTCCTGCGATGAAGGTGGCGTGCCGCCAGCGGGGCTCGAGTTGGCGCCGTTCCGTGATCGTCGAGCGGCCCGAGAAGATGTGCGCGTCCGTGCCCTGCAGGCTAAAGAAGGCCGTCTCCAACCCGAGCCGCAACAACCCACCCGGGCTGCTGAAATAGTTATCGGCGGTTGCCGGCAACAAGTGCACGCAGGCCGCGTAGCGGTGCATCAGCGACAGCACGTCGCGCTCATAGGTCTCGCGGTCAGTGCCATAGCAGAGCTTGATGCGGCCGATCAGGTCGGCGTGCTGTGCGAGCAGGTCATCGACAGCTACGGCCGCAAAACCGGGGTCGGACGCAGGGTAGGGGCTGCCTGTCGGTTGAGGGGTGACCATGGCTGAGACTCGGATGGACTGGTTTCAAGTGTGCGAACCGTCGAGTGACCTGTCGCCCCAAAACGCTGCTTATTCCGCATCCCTATCGGCATCAGCTTCGGCATCGCCGTGGTGATCAGGGAACGCCAGCGCCATCATGTGAAGCTGAACCAACAAAGGATCCCCCAGCGAATGCAATGGGAAGGCGTTCTGCAAGCGGCGGTGCCTGGTGAATCCCAGCACCAACGGACAGAACGGGCAGCGGCTTTTGGCACTCGCTACAGTCCCCGTGGCCGCCAGGTGTTCGCTGCTACAGATGGGGCAGGTCACCACGGAAAACGCCGTGCACTTTGCCAGCCATATCCCATCAGTGTGCGAGGCCAGGCCGAATGCGCGGTCAAAGCTGATGCGAGACGGGCACTTGCAAATCGACTGGTAGTGGCGGTAAGCACCGACCAAGGTTTCGCCGGCACCAAAGCCGCTGTCGCGCAGCCGGCGATAGATGGAAGCGAAGATGGACGATTCGGCCCGGTACAGCAGGTTGGCACCGTGGTACCACTCCGGCGAGTCGGGTGCCCGGCCGCGCGGTGTGGCCCGAGAGTCCGGGAATAACAGGCGATGCAGTTCTCGTGTCGGCAGACCTGTTACGAGATGGATCGTGCGGGAGCGGGCGCCAAGGTCACGGCAGTCCTTGGCCATCCGGATTGTTCTCAGCTGGTGATCGGCGCGGGTGGGCATGGATCACCCCGCCGTTGATGAGGTGGCGCGCGGTGACGCTGATCTGGGCGCGTGCACGGCGGCCAACGGGCCCGTCAGCGGTATCGGCGCTTCGAGCAGCGCCGCCAGATCCTGGCGCGGGGGGAAGAGGGTGGTCTGCCCTACGTGGGCGACCACGTTCCAGAGTTGCTCCAGGCTCAACCGGCGCAGGCGGTCGACCAGATTGGCATCGAGTGCGAAACGGCTGCTGGTGCCGATCCGGTCCAGCTCAATGCCCAGACGGATGGTGCAGAGCATGCGCAGGTTGGTCGATTCGACATCGGTCAGTTGCTGAGGGTTCATGGTGTTGTCTCCCACGGGTAGTGGCCCTTGTCAGGGCGCGACGGTGTGCGGTTCGATAGAGGCAGTCCTGGTAGGCAAGCGAAACGCTTGAACAAACGACGATTCAGCATATGTTCAGATGCGAGTGCCGATCAATAGCAATGCTGTCCTATGCAGTTGCTGCCTGCGTCGCGCAATGCCCACCGTTCTCTCACGATTGCGGAAAGCGCCGTCACGAGGTGCAGTGACCTGACTTCCTTCGGGCGCCACGTTGAGGAGAGACGACGAACCCAACCCGCAAAGGCGCGGCGCCGAGAGCGAAATAGAGAAAGTCCACCGAGGCCGTGCCTCGGTGGGTTCCTCAATCTTCAGAGCACGAGAAGGACGCAGGTCGCTGATCGCAACCTGGCGCGGATCACAGGGCTTGTGCCAATCCCTTCCACTCGTTCGTCGGCAGTTCGATCAACTTGCCACCCAGCGCTTCGAACTCGGTCGCACGGTCGTAGTCCTCGATCTCCTGGCTGAAATGCGTCACAGCATTGACCAGCCCGTAACCCGACAGATCACCCTCGGTGATCAGGTGCCGCAGCACACCCGAGCGCTCGCTGTCGTTCAGTGCATAGCGTTGAGCAAGCACCTCGACCGTCTTCACCGGATCGCCGATCAACGGGATGTGAAGCGTCTTCTGCATTTTCTGCGCGGTCTGACGGAAGGTCGTTTCCGACACTGCCGCCTGCACCACGTCGCGCACCTTCAAGAAGAAGGCCTTGTCGTCGGCGCGCAAGGTGTCGTCCTTGAATACCGTGATGACATCGTCGGCCTGCCCGAGCACGCGCCCGACGTGGGTCTTGCGAAGTGAACTGTCCGACGCGATGAGGCCATTGCGGCACACCAATCGGTACAGCAGTGGCTGCACCGACAGCGTTCCTTGCCCGACCTCAGAGTTCGAGATCACCACGCCGGCTTGCACGATGTCGCCGGGCGCCATCTCGTAGGTCAGCCGCGCCGTGACGCATTTGAGGTACATCCTCGACTCGGTGAGTTCTACCGATTCGAATCGCACACCAGGCAACTGCCGAAGGATGGGCAGCACGCTCTCGGCCAGGTCGAAATTGTCGAGCCTGCGATAGCGCTCCGACAGCACCGCCCGGACATTGCCGTCCAGCGTGCGGATCATGCGACGGTCGTCGTCGCTTTGCAGCCATGTGTTGACGTTGCGGTCCAGCAGGACAGGTTGTTCGCTGCGCATGCGCTCGAAATACGCATACGGAATCTTCAGCTTGTCGGCGAG
The DNA here is from genome assembly GCA_965229345.1 of Burkholderiaceae bacterium. GTDB lineage: Bacteria > Pseudomonadota > Gammaproteobacteria > Burkholderiales > Burkholderiaceae_C > PBB1. The sequence goes on along the minus strand of OZ245872.1, from coordinate 2,924,130 downwards.
CTGGCGACGCGCCAGCGGCGTGACGCCATAGGGCGTTGGCCCGCCAGCTTCTTCGATCACCAACCGGGTGTCGCCGGTATCGTCGGTGTCGTGCCGCAGCAGTGCCGACGACACCACAAGGTCCTTCTTCGAATCCAACTGGCGCTCCAGTTCCTGCGCCAGGCTCACGAGGGTACGTCCGCTTTTCATATCGAAATCCAATCAGGAAGAAAGGCGGGGACGGCCTCACCCGCTCGCGGGGATGACGCATCCCCGCAAGGGCTGATGACGGATCGGAAGTGCCGATCCACGGCGGCGCGATGGCATCGCGCAAAAAACTTCAGGGCTGTCTTTGCTGCGCGAGAAGCGCAACCTGGTCTGACAGCGACCAGTGAGAGAACCTTGTCACCGGCACCGCAGCGCCTGCGGGGGGCGCGAAGTGCCGCTGAAAAGGCGGGTGCAGTCCATCGACTGCACCGCCACAAATGTCTATGCCGCTTTCGGATTGCTCTGCACCCGCGCGTGCCACACATCGGCCCAGTCCAAGCCGGGCTGCTTGGGCGTGAACACATGTACCTGCCGGTGGCCTGACCGTCGCGCTTCCTTCTTCAGCCGACGCGCCAGCGCATAAGCAAAGGCCTGGCCGTCGAAGTCACCGTCGGCGTCGTTGTCGGCGTAGATGCAGACCGTCAGCACAGAATCCGGCAGCCACAGTTTCTCCAGGTTGCCCGCACTGAGGCCGGCCCATACCGGTTTGGAGGTGGACAGGTGGACCGCCAACGCCGTCTCGATGCCTTCGGCGATGGCCAGTTCTTCGGTGGGCTCGAAGAGGCGCACCGCGGCTCCATTGATGCCCGATGACAAGATCTTCTTCGCATCGCGCAGCGTCGCCTTCTGCCCGTCCTGGAGGTAGGTTCGGTGCAGCGTGACGGCATGGCCATCCGGTCCCTGGATGCAAGCCAGCATCGCCGGGTACTCGGCCACCTTGCGAGACTTGCCGGTGGCATCCTTCTCGTAGAAGCCGAGGGCTGGATGCAAGCGCAAGACCCTGGGGTAGATCGTCAGCCCCAATCCGCGACCCTGAAGGTAGCGGTCGACGTCGTCACCTGGCATCACCGGCTTGGCTTCATCCCAAATCCGTTTGGCCAGTTTCTTCATTCGCTCGGCGGACGGTTCGGTTGTCGCCGTCAGCGGCATCGGTGGAGCCGTCCCCACGCAACGTTCAACATCCTGCAGCGCTGTGTTGAAGTCGATCCCCTTCACCGCTTGCAGCAGCTTGAAGCCGCCGCCGGGGCCGCAATGGCGGCAGTGATAGTTGCCTTCGCCGAACTTGTCGGTGTACTGAAAGCGGTCGGTGCCGCCACACGAGGGGCAGGGCAGGTTGCGCCGCTTCAAGATGCATTCATCGACCCCCAAGCTGGCGAGGATCTCGGTCCAGCGGCCATGGGCACGGCGCTTCACGTCCTCGACGCGGGCCGCATACTCAAGGTTCTGCATGGTGCTGCTCCGTGCCGGCGTCTTCTAGCAGTTCGACTGAATACCCCGGAACACTGCCGACTCCCACCGTCAGGTGAAAACGTCGCCCTTGTAGCAGCGGATACCTGTCGAGCTTGAGTTCCTGCAGCAGCGAGTCCAGCGTTTGAACGGGGTCCACCGAGCGCAGGCGCCGGATCAGGTCCGCCAGCGCGTCGCGGTCAGCGTCCAGATCAGACTCCAGGAACTGGTCGTGCTCGTCCGTGAAACTCGAGGCCTGCCGCACCGGTTCACCGGTGACCTCTCCCTCGGGGATGTACAGGCAACCGTCGAAGTAGACGCCGGCATCCCGTACCTCTGCCGAATGGCTGCCCACTTGGATGCTGACCTTGTCGCACAGGATCACCGCGGGCCATATCCACCGGCCTTCCAACTCCGTGCGGTGCTGCTCCCCGAGCACGTCTACCGCCACCTTCTCTTCGTCCAGAACCTGCACATGACGCTGAGCCCAATGCTCGGCGTGCAGGCCTGTCCAATCGAACACCAGGTAGCCCTTGGCGCGCGCGAGCATCCACAGCGGCGCGTTCTCGTCGCTCACGCTGTCGAGCGCCACTAAGGTGACGGCGCCTCGTTCCACTTCGGCGCGCGTGGGCGTCACTTCGGTTTGCCGCACGAAGTCGTTCTGCCCGCCGGCATCTTGTGTCGGGTAGCCGACGATGGCTTCGCACAACTCGGCCGGCAGAACGTCGAGGTCGTTCAGCAGGTCCAGGCAAGCCCAGGCCCGCATCGCCTTGTAGTAGGTTCCGACGAAGCGCTCTGGTGCCAGTTGCGCCTTCGCGCTCTCCAGTGCTTTGCGCCAGTTGGCCCTGAGCTCGCCTTCGATGCGGCGGTGCTGCACGTCTTCGTCGATCAGCTTGTCTCGGTCCGGCAGCCGTGCCATGAACTGGCGCGGGTCCAGGTGGACGACGTTGACCTGACCATCCTGGTGGTAGGTCGGCTTCATCACGCAGAAGCCCTGCAGGAACACCAGCGTATGCGCGCTGTGCTTCCCTGTGCTTGTGCCAGCCAGGTGCAACGCTCCGATGGAGGTGGGCACCGTCGCCAGGCGATCCAATGCATAGCGACGAGTCAGAGCAAGGCCGTTGTATGTGACGCTGACCGGGAAGCCCTGGCACAAGACTTCGATTCGGTCTGCCAGGTCCGGCAGTACCACGCCATGCAACTCGACGATGGTGCCGGTCTGGGTTGACCCAGAAGCATCCAGGTCAAGCACCTGCACCGGCATCCTCGCCAGCGCCGTTTCGGTCTCGAAGTCGATCTGCTGACCTCGCGAGGTGACGATGCAACGCCGGGCCGCGTACAGGCATTTGGAAAACCCGACGCCGAAGGGATATTCGTCCCCCTTCATCGCATCGTTCCAGCCCGACTCGTTGAAGGTCAGCAGATGCTGGAAGTCTTCGATGCCGCAGCCGTCGTCGGCCACGCGCAGCACCTGGGCGGCAGGATCGTGATCGATCGTGATGTGCAGGGCACCGGCGCGCCGGGCGTTCTGCAGCAGTTCGGTGACCAGCGTGAAGCGGTCACTGAAGGCGTAGCGCTGATTGCGCAGCGCGCCTTCTTCATTGATACGCACTTGAATGTACATGGGGTACTCCGTTGGTGGGTGCCGATCAGCGCAGAGGGCTGACGGGCACGGTGAACAACTGGCCTGTGTGCTGGGCCTCGACCAAGGGGTGGTCAAGCAACTCCCACAGCAGCAGGTACTCGGCATGGAGCGACTCTCCTCGGGAGTCAAGGCGTTCGACCTTGATGCCCAGGGCGTGCCACTGGATGCGATAGCTCAGGCGGTCGGCGCCGGCGATCACGAAGACACGGCCAGGGCGGCCGGTGAGCACCTCGCATTCCTTCACGAGGTACTCGATGTCTTCCGCCGTGCGAACGGCCAGCAATGGCGCGGTAGTGGTCGCGAGCCTGGATTGAGCTTGCATGGTGGCTCGCTCAATCCATGGCCCGTGGGCACGGCGTAGTCAAGGCAGACTCGACGCGTATCGCCGGCTCGGTCGCGGCATCGTCGGAACACTCGCATTCGGTGGCAAGGGGCGCCTCCAAATGCTGAGCTTCTTCCAGCATGACGGCGTCGTCGTAATCCATGCCGCCCGCGATGCCGTACGCGATCAGCACAAACAGCAGACACAAAACGTCCTTGACTGTGGACATGGGAATCTCCTTCAGACAGAGCAGGGCTGGCATGCAGCGCCTGCGGGAGGTGGGGGTGCGGGTCAGGCAAACAGGTCGCCTTGCTGCGACATGCGCTTGAGCTGCTCGTTGATCCATTGCGGGTTCTTGGACAGGCGCGACTCGACCCACGCGGGGTTGATGGCAACAGCCTCGCGCACCCAGTCGGGGTAGCGCCGAAGCGTCTCGCCGAGCCAGGCCTTCACGCCGTTGCGGATGTGGTCTCGCAGGTCTTCCGCGTCGACTTGGCCGCAATAGGCGATGGGTGACAGTGGGCTGCAACCCACCACGCGCAGGCAGCTCACGAACGAAAAGGGCCGTCCGTCTTTTTCGCGCTCGGTGAAGACCCAGCGCAAGGTGTCGAACTTCTCTTCCAGCGGTGTGTCTGGATCGGCCAGGTGGCGGACTTCCTGCAACAGCCGCCAATGCAGGAAGACGACGTCTTCCTCACTCCATTCGATGGACGAGGCGTCGTCGTCGAGCAGGGTTTCGATTGGTGTTAGATCAAGGGCCCCAGCCAGCGGCTGGTGCAGCGGTGCAGCGAATGACGAAAACAGATGCCCCGCGTGAGAAGGGCTTGCGGCTCTGAGAGATGCGCTGGGGCTCGGCATCGTTACCTCCATGCAATGAAGGAGGCAACGCGTACCCGTCGGGAGCGTGTGCCCCCAGGGGTGATGATTGGCCGGTCGAAACCGGCACTGTGATGAGTGATTCCAAGGCTGGCTTGAGTGGGCGGCCAGAGCCGCCGGGATCGGAGCCAACTACCGATCGGAGAAAGCTTTCGACGGAAGGGTGGGCAGGCAACGCATAGCCCCCGCCTCGAAAGCAAGCTTCGACGGCATCAAGAATTCGGCACCAACGTGAGCGCCGCTACAGGCATGGTGGGTCGCGCCAAGGTCGGCCGACGGCATGCACGACAACGAAGAATCTCCCGGGCTTGCCTTGTTTGAATGCGGGGCCAGCTACCGCATGACGCAAAGGTAGCGGGGCGTTGAAGCCTGGTCAACAAGGAACAAGCCCCCAACACGCGCTGATGTCGAAAGGGCCAACAGTTCGTGTCCATTCCGCGTGGCGGTTACCGCGGGCGCTGTTGAAGATCGCTCCGTCAGGATTGGGTTCGTCGGAAATTGGTTTTTCGGCACCGCGCGGAGATCGAACATGTCAGACATCCAGATCGTCAAGATGGACCAGGGCGGTGTCAACGCCCGCATCCTCGCCAAAGAAACAAAGACCGATTTCCGTCGCGTCGAGGCTGCCAGCCTGAAGTTGCCCGCGCGCTTCACCAGCGCCGAGGGCAAGCGCATGTTCGTTCGCCACTTCAATACCCTGCAGCTCAACGCCCATTTCATTTCGGTGATTGCACGCACACGCCTCGACCACGACGACATCGCGCAGGTCGAGCTCGCCATCCGCACGCAAATGGAAGCCGTGAACGAGAGCCTCAACAAGGCCATCGACGGTGCCGAGGCGCTGTTCAAGGCCAATGGCATCACCAGCCAAGCCACCTACGACACGGTGCCGCTGGACCTTCAGGTCAGCGTGATGTCGTCGAGCGGGCGCCGCTTCCTGGATGTGCTGGGAAAGCTGGATCAGTTGATGCCGCTGCTGCAGACCTTGGAGATCCACGAAGTCATCTCCTCGCAGCAGGTGGACTTTCAGCGCGCGGGGCTCAAGCGCGAGGTGAGGAACGTGGCCAATGCGGCGCGCAACTTTGCGACGGGTTTGCGACGGCGCATGAACGCCCTTGGCAGTCGCGACGCCGAGGTTGAGCCTGTGGCCGCAGATCAGCAAGCTGCAGGTGGCGCGACAGAGGCGAATCTTGAAGCAGAGGATCGCGAAGAGGTACTTGCTGTCGCTCAGCCGGTCGAAGTTGGCGTGGTGGAGTAAGCGCGCGGGGCCATCGCGTCACCGCAGTCGCCATGCGCAATCGGCGTTCCTGCGGTGCGATTTCGTCAAGAGATTCTCCGCGCCGCTTGAGTCCGACCATGCCGTCGGCTATCGTGCCAACAGGTCGCATCCCGTGGCGACAGATGCGCCCAGCGTGCATCCCGTTGCGCCCGCAACGGCGTCGCAGTCGATACCTGCCTCCTGCTGACTGAACGTCCGCTTTTCGCTGCCATCTGTTGCGCGACCGGGCTCGCCCCAAACCATCCAGGCCCTTGGATGGTTCATCTCCCCTTTCCACACCGCGCGACCGGAACGCCAGCGTTGTGTTGTCGAGTTCTGCGTTCCTGGCGGCCGGCGCAACCCTGACCTCGCGCAGCCGTGACAGAGCAGGTCATGACCCCATCGGCAATTGCCGCGACGAGGCCAGATCATGCCCAAAGCAACTTCCACGTCCGCCGCCCTGGCGGTGACTCCGTTCATCCAATCCGCCATCCCGTTGCTTCCAGCCACGGGATTTCTTCGCCAACCGCAGGTGCTGGGGTTCGTGCCGATCTCCAAGTCCACGCTGTGGCGGCGCGTCCAGGCCAAGACCTTTCCTGCGCCGGTGAAACTCTCTCAACGTGTCACCGTGTGGCGAGTCGAAGACATTCGGGGCTGGATCGCCGAGCAAGGGGCGAGGCCCTGAAACTCACGCCAACGATTTCAACCCGCCTCAAAAAAAAAGCCCCCCGACAGCCGTGAGGTTGTTGGGGGGCAATTCATTCAAGCGGCCTGTCGCGCTTCTTCGGCGTCGACCTTCGTGCTGCCCGCTTCGTCCTTGTCCAGATCGAGCTGCTTGAGCAGCCCTCTCTGTCTGACGAGCAGATCCGTCAATCGTCCCTCGTGCTCGAAGGGCCGGGCCATTTCCAGCCGGATGTCTTCGAGTCGTTTGCAACGGGTCGCCAGCTGTGCTTGCGCGTCGGCATTCAGCTTGCCTACCGAATCCAACGCCCCCAACACCGCCGCCGCCAGTGCCGGACCCGTTTGATAGGGCTCGGCGTTGTACAGGCAATGCCCGGCGAGGTACAGGCTGGGCGTCTCTTCGCCGCGTGCGGCAAGGATGCCCAGATCGAAGCCGCCGAAGCGGCCGACGATTCTTTCGATCATCCGCGTTCCGGTTTGGACCTCTTCCTTGACGGTCTTCACCAATCCACGAAGTGCGTCGCCGACAGCGTCCAGGCCCACGATCTTCCGGCCCGCTAGTTCAAGCCAGATTCCCTGCATGGCCTGCGGTTCGATCCGAACCACATCCTGGGCATAGAGCGCGATCTTCTTTTCCAGCGCCTCGATCATCATCGGCAGCCGGCCCACTTCGCTCTCGTTGGCATAGCGCTGGTTGCGCCACACCGAGAACAAGATCGAGAGCTTGACCACCTCCGCGTCCACGCCGGCCTTTTCGATCACGAGTGGGTTGCCAGAGGCCAGGGCTTTCACCTCGGCGTACGACAGTGCCGCCGACTCCACATCTTCCAACGACCGGATGCCTTGGTCGCCCTTCATCACTTGCGCAATGAATCGCGCCTTTGTCTCCAGGGTCTGCCACATGTACGAATCGAACGACCCCTCGGTGACGTACCTGAATATCTCCACCTCTTCGCAATCGTTACCTTGGCGCAGGATGCGCCCCTCGCGCTGTTCGACATCGCAGGGACGCCATGGCGCATCGAGGTGATGCAGCGCCACGAGACGCGTTTGCACGTTGGTGCCGATCCCCATCTTGGCGGTTGACCCCAACAACACCCGAACCCGGCCTTCGCGCACCGCCTTGAACAGCGTTGCCTTCTGGACGTCGGTCTCCGCGTCATGCACGAAGGCGATGTCCTTCTCTGAGATGCCAGCCTCGATCAGCCGCTCCCGCAGGTCGTCATAAACACTGAATCCCTTGCCGCCCTTGGGCGACGACAAGTCGCAGAACAGCAGCTGCGTTCCCCGGAAGTTCGCCGTGCGCTGCCAAATGGCCAGAGCCTCGCGCGCACAGGCAGCGATCTTGCCGTTACCGTCGAAGCGCGCGCTTGACGCCACTAGCCGAAAATCCAGCGCGGCCTTGCGGCCGTCGGTGGTGATCGCCAGCATGTTGTCGTCCTGCGGCTTCACCCGTCCATTGCGGACCGCTTCGGCCCGTTGCACGAGGGTCTGCACAAACGCCTTCAAGGCCTTGCTCGCCGGGCAAGCCACGATGCGTGGCTTGCCGCCACGCAGCTTTGGCACCGGCAGGTTCAGCATCTCCGCGGTGCGGATGTCGGCCACTTCGCCGAACACCGCCATCAGCTCGGGCACGTTGATAAAGCGCGCGAAGCGCGTGTGCATCCGGTAGCCACTCCCGTCCGGCGCAATCTCCAGCGCTGTGACGCTTTCGCCGAACGTGGCCGCCCAGGCATCGAACTGCTGCAGCCCGAGTTCCTCCAGCCGTCGGGGCTGCAGGTAACGCATCATCGTGTGGATCTCGGCCATGGTGTTGGCCACCGGCGTCGCCGTCGCGAACACCACGCCACGCTGCGCGTGCCCGTGAATCTGCATCGTGTAGCGCGTCTTCAGGAACAAGTCGAATGCGCGCTCCGAGCTGGTCATCGGCAAGCCTGCCACTCGCGTCATCTTCGTAAACCGGTAGAGGTTCTTGAACAAGTGCGCTTCGTCGACGAACAGGCAATCGATGCCGAGGAGTTCCCACGTGAGCAGGTCGTCCTTCTTCTTGTCGGACAGCAGCTTCTCCAGCCGAGCTGCCCAGTTCTTCTTCATCGTTTCGAGTTGCTTGATGATCCGGTTGGACCGGTCACCGTTCTTCTCGGCGCGAACCGCCATCTCTATCTCATGGATGATCTCCTTGATGAAGCTCTCGGTGAACTGCGGCGACATCTTGATGCGCTCGAAGCTCGAGTGCGTGATGACCACCGCGTCCCAATCGCCCGTGGCGATGCGCGACACCAGCTCGCGCCGGCGATCGCCTTCCAAATCCTCCTTGCTGGCCATCAACACCGACGCGTTCGGGTAGAGCCGAACGAACTCCGCCGTGTACTGGGCCAGCATGTGGTTGGGGACCACATGACAGGGCTTGTTGACGAAGCCCAGCCGGCGCAACTCCATGCTGGCGATCACGCACACCGCCGTCTTGCCCGCGCCGACCACATGGAACAGCCCGGTGTTGCCGGACTGCACGACGCGCCACACCGAATCCAACTGATGCGGATGCAGCACGAAGCAGCGGGAGAATCCCGGCAGCTTCAGGTGTGAACCGTCGAAGCGCCTTGGCCGCGTGGCGTTGAACAGGTCGTTGTAGATCCTGCACAGCTTCTCGCGGCGTTCGGTGTCGTCGAAGGCCCAGACGGCGAACCGTTCCTTGATCAGGCCCAACTTTTCTCGTGCCGCCAAAGTCTCGTCGGGATTGACGAAATACTTGTCGGTCTCAGGGTCACGGTCTCGCACCGTGGGTACCTGCACGTTCAACGCGCACTGCACGAGCTCGATCCCATTCATCCGCGAGGTACCGAATTCCTGGGTCACCTTCACGTTCTGGCGCGCTTCCCAGTCTCCATAGCGCACCGACCAGGCTCCGGCCTCGGCCGAATAGCCCACCACGCAGTCCTTGAGCTCCAGCACCTGCTGGATGAATCCTTCGACGTCGATCGCCGGAATCCACACCGCGCCCAACCGCGGCTCGACAGCCGCAGGCAACAGGTCCTCCGGCTGCACTCTTTCAAGCGCGTCGATGTTGCGCTGACAAGAAGAGCCGGACATCGCCGCCTGCTTGAGCTTCGCTTTGACGTTGCCCGACAAGTAGTCGTCTGAGGTCTTCCACTCCCCATCGGCTGGGTCGAGAAACACTTGACCCGTCTCGGCCAATGCTTCCAGTACCGCCTGTTCAGGGGCGGCCAGCAGCCGAGCCATGTAGGCCGGATCAACTCGGCCACGCCACTGAATGGACGCGGCCAGCGCTTCGGTCGGTTCGCCCGCGGTGCTCGGCTCCATGATCCGGGTCAGCGTGCGCCGCGTGAACAGCGCGGCCTTGCGAGCGGTGTCGCTTTCTTCGTCGTAGTGCTCCAGCGACAGCAGCAGCGGGTAGTCCGGGTCGCGTCGAAAGGCGAGCGCGTTGGCCCGCGTGGACATGCAGCTGTACTTGGCGACGTAGCGGTCGTAGGTGCCGTTGAGCATGGCTCGCAGGTGGCCCAGTCGCCCGTCGCTGTCGTCCGCCAGTTGCGCGTCGAGTAGTGCTCGTGCGTAGTCCCGGATCGCACACAGCCCAGTGATGCGGGCGCGTTGCGTGGCGTTGAGCTGGTCATGCACATCGACCATCTCGCTGCCATCGACCCGATGCACCCGCCCCTTGTGAAGACGATAGCTGCCGGGTCGGGCTCCAGCTTCCGCTGGAACGACATCTCTGGTGGGCACCGTCTTGGCCGCCACCGGCTGATAGACGCCGGCAGGAAGCAGCGCGATGCGCTCGGTCAGCGCGATTGCCAGATCGCCCTCGAACACCGCCACCGGCACTTCCTCGTATCCGTTGCTCTCGCGGCGAATGCGGCCAATGCAGAACTGTGGATTCTGCGCGTACCACGCGTTGATCGGCAAGTAGTTCTCGTGGCACTGAGGGTGCTTGAGGCTGCCGGGCACCATGCCCAAGGCCAACCACTCTGCCGTCACTCTTTCCGCTCGCAGGCGCTTGCGCAGGAACAGGATGTCGGTTTGCACATCCGTCGAAGCGATGCCGGCGAAAGCGCCCTTGGGCAACCGGATGGCACCCAAGAGCTGTGCCTGCGATGCGATGTACCCGCGCACTGTTTCGGCCTGCGCTTCCATCGTGTGGCTGCTGGTGATGAAGCACACCAGCCCACCGGGCCTCACCAAATCGAGTGCGCGGCCGAAGAAGTAGTTGTGGATGCTGAAGCGGGCATAGGCCCGGTTGCTCACGTCGGCGACCTTGTACTTGCCGAAGGGGACGTTGCCGATCGCCAGGTCGAACCATTGGTCGGGCAATGCCGTCTTCTCGAACGGCGCGATCCGCACGTCGACGCCACCGACTTCGTACAGCGCCTTGAGCAAGCGCCCCGACACCCGGTCGATCTCGATGGCCGTCGCAGTGCTGCGCTCGGCGAGTGCACGCGGCATTGCGCCGATGAAATGGCCGACGCCGGCGGCCGGCTCCAGGATTCGTCCTCCGGTGAAGCCGAAGCGCTCCACCGCTTGCCACATCGCTTCGATCACGTGGACCTCGGTGTAGTGGCTGTTGTTGACGGATGCCCGTGCCGAGTCGTAGTCCTCGACGGCCAGCAGCGTTTGCAGGTGGCGGGCGCGTTCGATCCAGCTCGGGTCCTCGGCTTCGAGGTTGAAGCTCGCGGGCAGGCCGCCCCAGCCGGTGTAGCGAAGAAGGGTCAGGCGTTCAGCATCGGTGGCTGGCCTGCCTTCGATTTCGATCTGCCTGAGTGCGGTGATCGCCGCCAGGTTGGCGTCGAATTTGGCAACTGCGCCGTTCAGCCCGGCCAGGTCGGCGCTAGCCAGCTTTGGCCATAGCACGCAAGGTGCGGCAAGAACAGCCGGAGCATTCACACGCCAAGGCGCGCGACCCGGCTGCGGATCAGAAAGTTGATCGTGATCATTCTTCTCGCCCTGCACCTCGACGGTCTCGTCAGGCTCGCAGGTGGAGAAGAGGGAAATTTGCTCTGCTTGAAAGGGCAGGGCGGGTGGTTCGTTGCCATGCGGGGTGAGTCCGGCTGACAGCACGAGAGGCACGGATGTACGGGCCATGGGTGTGTTCTCCAAAATGAAAATGGGGAACACACCCACCCATTCGGGGAGACGTGCTCCCCGTGGGTGGGATTGCTGGAATGGGCCGCGACAGGTGGTTGACCTGGCGAACGCGAAGGGCTGCAGTGGCGCAGCTTTGACGAACGGTGCAGCGCGAGGGCTGCACGGGCACAAGAGGCGGTTAACGTCCGCAACGCCTGAGCGATCTCAGGAGCGCCCCGGGGAGCGCGCGTTGGCCATGAGCCAAGATGCCATTGCAGTGTGGCCTTCTACGGCAGCCTTGCTGCGGTTGCCATTGCAACGCCACCCAACATCGACTGCAACTTGCGGCATTTTTGGGTGGCAGTGATGGCGAACTGTTCTCGCGCACGAGCGCACGTTGCGCCCACGCACGAGATGTCACGCCGAAATATTTGCTGCACTCCACATAGTGCAAATGAGTGGTATTCAGTTGTTTGGCGCTGACGATGCCGATGCCGAAAGCCCCAACGATTAACGGCGATTACGGCTGGCGAGTCGGGCCCAACTCACCGACCATGGTGGCGAGCCAGACACCTTCTGGCCCGTTGCCTGCAGAAGGGGATGAAACTATGTCGGACGATGAAGCACTCGAGCCTGGCAACGAGAGTGCCGCGCAGGCTGTAGAAATGCTCAAGGCCGTGATTGGCGGCGACACCTATGACGCGGTGGCGGCGAGGTTCGGCGTGACGCGCACCGCAGTCGAGCGACGCATCAAAGCCATTGCCAGCGGCTTGACCAACGCCGTCGGCATCGATGGCCTGAAGGAAGAGGGCATTGCGTTCGCCAATCGCCTTCGCCAGCACCGGGACGCCATTCTGATTGCCCTGGCTGAGTACGAGCCACCCAGGCCTTATGGGCCTCGTCGCACGCGCATCGTTACACGCGAGGAGCTCACCCACGCCGGTCTGCGCATCAAGGGGCGCAGCGCCAACCCGTTGCACGATCAGGCCTTGTTCGTCATGCTGTTTGCGACAGGGGCACGACCGTTGGAGATCGCCCGCCTGGAAGTTCGGGACTACCTGCAAACCGATGGACAGGTGCGCCGCGCCTCAGAGGTGCGTGCCGAGGCCGCGATCAACGGCAAGGCTCGGCCGCTGTTCTTCGACAGCTCACGGCTTGATGAGCTGCTTGCGGCCTACCTGCGCGAGCGCACGGATGGCGGTATGGGCCTCGGCGAGCGTGACACGTTCCGGGGTCTGGATCCACGCAGCCCGCTGTTCCTGTCAACAACGGGAGTGGGCTTCAAGATCACCCGGTACGGAAACGCAAAGCAGCGTCGCTACCTCTGCCGCGAGATCCTCGAAACTTACCGCAGGCTGTTTCGATACTCGGGGCTCAAGAACGTCACGTCCCTGTCGGTGCGGCACACGGTGGCGCAAAGGTTGTACGACCGGGGCGCGGAGGACAAGCAGGTGGGTGCACTGCTGGGCATCGGCCAGCGCAGCGCGGTGCGCAGCCTGTTGCCGCGCAGCCGGCCGACGATGGCCGAGCTGGTTCACGAACTGGTTTGAGCTGAAACGCAATCGGTGCCATGGACGCGCAGCGTCTGTCGATCAAGGGTCGAGTGCTGATGGCCGATGACCCGCGCTTGCAAGACGCCCTTGCTGAAGTGCACGACACACCTGAGCGCCCTCGCTGCCTGTGCGTGCCCGGCGGCATCGACATGTATGTGGCCCGGCACCGGCAGTTCGTGCTCAAACGCATGCCTGAGACGGGCAGCCAGCATGCCCCGGCGTGTCCATCGTTCGAGCCCGAGGCGCAACAGTCCGGGTTGGGTGAATTGCTGGGCGACGCGGTGATCGAGCGCGAGCCTGGCAAGGTGGAGTTGCGCGTGGATTTCCCATGGGCGAGAACGACAGGGCGCAGCGTTGCGCGCAGCGAGCCGCATGACGCCGCAGATGTGGGCACGCCGCGCCGTCACATGAGCTTGCGCGCGCTGATGCACTATCTGTTCGAGCGTGCTGGCTTCAACCGCTGGAGCCCGGCCATGATGGGCCGGCGCAGCCAGGGCGTGCTGCACAAGTATCTGATCGAGGCCGCGCAGGAGGTGTCTATCAAGGGCGTTTCCTTGGCTGAACGACTCTATGTTCCCGAGCCTTTCAGCGAGCCTACAAAGGCCGCCGCCGCCCAACGCCGGCGCGAAAAGCTGGCCGTTCTTCAGTCCGCGCAAGGTCAAAGCTCGCTCGCCATCGTGATGGGCGAGTTCAAGTCAGTTGAGGAGTGCGGGTCAGGGCGCCGGGTCTGGATCAAGCACATGCCCGATGCGCCGTTGCTGATTGCCGCCAACACGTGGGCGCGCATCGAGAAACACTTCGGGCAATCGTTCGAGGCGCGGGATGCCGACATAGAGCACCCGGTGCGGCTGATGATGATCGCGCTGATCCGCGCGCGCCGCGAGCACACCTACGAGATCGACGCAGCCAGCGTGATGCTGGCCAGCGAGCATTGGATTCCCGTCGATGGCGTTCATGAACTGCCGCTCGTTCACGCGCTGGTTGATCAGCAGCGGCGATTCGTCAAGCCGCTGCGCTACGACGCGAAGAACACGGCTGGGTTTCCGAATGCACTGCTGCTGGACGCGGGGGGTGCACCAGTGCCCCTGCACGTGCTGAGTTCTTTCATGGAGCCGAAGCAGCGCCTCGCGAAGGAGGGCGTGATCGCGGATGGGGGCCTGCACATGTGGTCCTGGTCAACCGCTACTCGGATGCCAGAGTTGCCACCTGTTGTTGTGCGCTGACTCACGTTCTGCTGTGGCCGACGCGCGCCGCCAAATGGATAGCGCGTTGGAGACGTTCTTCCAGCGTCCGACGGGTTCTACTGGCGGCGGCCCTGCAAACCCAACTTCGCGAAAAGCGCACGGTCGCGGGCGACCTCCGGGTTGCCGGTCGTCAGCAGCTTGTCGCCATGAAAGACCGAGTTGGCACCCGCCAGGAAGCAAAGCGCCTGCACCGCGTCGCTCATCTGCTGCCGTCCTGCGGACAGACGCACCCGGGCGCGTGGCATGGTGATGCGCGCCACCGCGACGGTGCGTACGAATTCCAGAGGATCGAGTTTGTCGATGCCGTGCAGTGGTGTACCTTGCACTTGCACCAAATCGTTGATCGGCACCGATTCGGGGTAGGGGTCGAGATTGGCGAGTTCGGCAATCAGACCGGCGCGTTCGCTGCACGACTCACCCATGCCGACAATGCCGCCGCTGCACACCTTCACGCCGGCCTCCCGCACGTGCGTCAGCGTGTCGAGGCGGTGCTGGTAGTCGCGGGTGCTGATGATGCGGCCGTAGGCTTCGGGCGCGGTGTCGAGGTTGTGGTTGTAGTAATCCAACCCCGCCCGTTGCAGGGCTCGCGCCTGCGCCGCGCTCAACATGCCCAGCGTGCAGCACGCCTCCAGACCTTCGTCTTTCACTACCTGCACCAGCTCGGCCACTTTCTCGATGTCGCGGTCCTTGGGCTCGCGCCAGGCTGCGCCCATGCAGAAGCGCGTTGCGCCGGCCTCTCGCGCTGCCACCACGGCCGCACGCACTGCGGCAGGCTCCATCAGCTTGTCGGCTTGCACGCCGGTGTCGTAGTGGACGGATTGTGGGCAGTAAGCGCAGTCTTCCGGGCACCCGCCGGTCTTGATCGACAGCAGCGTCGCCTGCTCGACCTCGTTGGCGTCCCAATGTTCGCGGTGTACTTGCTGCGCTCGCCAGAGCAGGTCGTTGAAGGGCAGCGCAAACAGGGCTTCAATCTCGGCGCGGGTCCAGCGCTGCATGCCGACGCTGGAGGTGACCGTGGGCCTGTGCAACGTGATGGGTTGGCTTGTGATCATGTGACGGGGCGGATGGATGCGTGAGCGGCGAACTCTACGGGCATGGGCGAGGCCGCGACGGCTGCGATTGTCACCCGCCCCAACCGGCTTAGGTTCGTCGTGCAGTCGACGCTGCTAGTTCGAGGCTGCGGCGTTTCCCTCAACCCGTAGCGGGGTCACAAGCTCGACGATGCGTGCGGCCACACGATCGACAACCTTCGCCCGAACCTGATAGCTCCCCAGATCATCTTTCGAGTTGAATGCGAGCGTCATGCTGGCTGCACCAAGCATGTACTTGTGCGGCAGCGGCGCAGAGGACCACAGGCTGCCAGTTCCGCCGTTCACGCTCTTTCCGTTCGGCTTCATCAGCGAGAACTCGACGGCGACATCGCATTTGCCGGTAGCGTCCGGCATGCAACCCCGAAAGATCAGCACGGTGGTCACGTCGGATCCAAGGCGCACTGAATCCGTCACCCGAAGTTGTGGATTCTCAGAGGACGTGTCCCAGGACTTGCGCAACGCCTGTTCGTCTGCAGTTAGCGAGAGCTGTGCAGCGAAGTCGTTGCGCTCTTGCCCGCTCTGCTGAACCGATGCGGTGCCCTCGACGCCGTCGGCCCGGGCAACGCCGGGCTGATAGCTCGTAACGAGAAGACAAACGGCGAGGACGAAGAACTTCATGGGCGAACTTTCATGACAAGCGAATGACGGCTGCGCGGCAAGGGCAGGGGTCTCTGGAACCTTCGTGCCGAGGTCTTCCGTATGGCGGCCCTCACGGGACTCGCTGGCGTCGCCCATTTGGAAACTCTGGTCGTGTCCACCACAGGCGCCGGACAAGTCGGACGACGCTTGCCGGAATCACCTGTGGTTGTGCGCGAGGGCGAACAACGATCCGAACTACACGCCGACTGCGAGGGTCGAATCCATGATCATTTGATGCCTCACAACTCCGATGCCGTGAGCGGCAGGTGCAGGGGCGAACGCGGCCATTGCCGAGACCAGGGCCTGAACCTGCGAAGAGTCGGCAGCGAGCGAGCCTTGGTCATCAACCATGATCCGTTCCGGGCTCGACTCCTTGTACCGGAAGTAGACGTCGGCCATGTCGACCGACTGCCCGTTGATGACTGCACCAGAGGCCTCGCCAATCAGGTTGTTGTTGGCGTCGTAGAGATCCTGGCTGACATAGGCCAAGTCAAGTTTCTCGACGCCCGCGGTGGAAATGGCCGTCAGTTCGCCTTCGTCCGTGATTCCATTGCTGTTGGCGTCCCGCCAGACGCTGAGAAGGCTGTAACCAGCGTCATCGGCGGTGATCACGCCGTCGCCGTTGGTGTCGAACTCTGAGAGCTTTGCGTAACCTACGCCTCGTTCCATTCCGCCGAACAATTCGCTCGCTCCGTCGATCGTTCCGTTGCCGTTGCGATCGATGGCCAAGAAGGCATCTTCGGGGGAGATCCATGCGGTCCTGTCCAAGTCGCCATCGCCGTCGATATCGAACATGACGGATGCCGTGGCATACGAGGTCGTGCGAATGCCATCGCCATTCATGTCGAGAACGATCGGGGATGCGACGCCCAACATCACTTTCTCTTCGATTGGGTCGTAGTTGACCGAGATGTGGAGTTTCGCGGCAGCCGCCTTCAATTGGGCCAATTCGAAGTCGGCCACGGCGTCAGGATCGTAGTACTGATTGTAGAAATCGGAGTTCGTCGGGTGCGAGAGCCATTGCATGGCGTCGACAAATTGAGTCGCCGCCGCCACGTTTTGTGGGGATGCGAGAATATTTAGAATGGTCGATGTCGCCAAATTGACGTATCCGTTGCTGCAAATATATTCTGCGGCCTTGATGTAGGTGTCCGTCAATGTTCCGTCAGTGAGGTAGTTCCCCAGAGACCAGTCTCCCAGGCCCGCTGACTTCAATGCCTCATTTGCAAAATCAGCACAGTTATTGCAAAGGCCGACGAATGAGTGGTTCAGAATCGCCGCGGCCTGGCTGGCTGCCAGTGAACTTGCAAACTGTTGAGCGCTAACCGGAATATCGCTGTAGGAATATGATCCCGGATTTTGGCTGATTCGCGCCAACGTCTGCGTTGTTTCGTTCTGGACCCCGGATGTGGGATTGATATTGTTCCCATACGTCACATACGTCCCATTGCTGCTCGTGTACGTGATGTTGACGTGCCCGGTCGGCCCATTCGTAAATTGGTTGACGCGGATTGTGTAGGTGTCGTCGCTCATGTCATTCCCTCAAGTTGATTCTCAGGGCTTCGCCTTAGCCCGCTCATGATGTGGTCCTGTTCCATCGGATGGCGAACTCGCCGTCGGACTCCCCCGGCTCGAGCGTTCCCGTGACCTTGTCGGTCGCTCCGCACGACAGCCAGTAGCGAGAAGCGTCAGGCGAATGCATTGTTGCGGGCCCTCGCGGATCGCGCGAATGGTGTCGCCGCTTCAGCGCTTCTGGATCCGGAATGAAACGGCACGGGTTGTTCGCCGCAGAGGCGACCACGGCCATCAACTGTTCGTCGCGGACGACAAACGGCGCCAAGCGGAAATTGACGCATCTCGCGTTCGACCGGCAAGGCGCCCCGACGCTGTCGATCGTATTCAGGGCGCGGCATTTCATGTTCGCCCAGTCCTCACGAGTTTGTGTTGGGCCGCAGAGATTTCTATTCGCGTAGGCGTACAAACTGCTTTGAGCGACAGGGTTGCTGATGCCGTCCTTCTTGGCCACCTCAATTTGATGGGAGTGCAGATCGTCGCCATTTATGCTGGTGGAGAGCGCTTGCTCGACCGAGTCCAGAATCGATAGATAGATCGAAGGCTCCGGATCGTCGGAGTGATAGCTGACCGTTCGAGCCGTACCCGCTAATGAGCATCCCGAGAGAAGTATCACAATGATGAAAAGAAAGTTCCGAACTGACCTGCTCGCATTCATTCGTCGCCCCGGTATGTGTCTAAGCAGCCTACGGGAAGGCCTTGCGTTGAGTGGTGTTGAATCCGTCAAATATATTTCGACGCAGCGTGCATACTCTCAATATTTTTCGGGCGGTTCTGTGATCTGGGTCTTCTCGACCAAATCTCGCAGGCTTGCGCGGTGGAGGCAATAGAACAGATGAACTATCCGCGGCCGAGAGCCCCGGGTCGGTCAAGCGCGGGCAGCGCGCGTCAGAGGTGTCGTCCCGGCGATTGACTGTCATCGGCAGCGGTAGTCCGACGTTGGATTTTCAGCTGGAATGATTGTCATTTGCGTTACGATCTCGGTACGCGACCCGGCCTGCTCGCGACCTACGACGTGCCCTGATCACCACTTGCGCGCTCAGGGCGACGGAGAGCCTTCCAGGCACGACGAACGGAGATTTGCCTGTGGACAGAATGGCGACAGACGACGCGGCGCAGTTCCTTGCGCTTGCACTTGCGTGCACGAGTTGCGAGACAGAGGCTGACTTTGGCGCCATCGTCAGATCCTCGGTACGGACGCTGTTGCCGCACAGTTCGTTGCTGGCCGTCATTGGGCGAATCGACCTTGATCATCTGGAGATCAGACGCGTCCTGGGCGTTGATCATCCCGCAGAGCACTTGCCCTTGATCGCCAAGACCACGAACATGCGAGACCGACCAGTCGTGGCCCTTTGGCTTAAATCCTTGTCTCCACTGGTGTTGCAGTTGCCCGAGGATCGCGACCTGATGTCTGAGTACGAAGCGCAGGAGATTGAAGCCTTTGACCTCGGGCGCTTGGGCATTTTCGGCGTCGTGGATGCCGAGGCGAAGACGGGTACGTACCTGAGTTTCGCCGGCCTGTCGACATCGGTGAGCGCAGACGAGCATCGGAAGATGCTGCGTTTGCTCGCACCGCCGCTGAGTCAGGCGCTGATGAGCATTGATCGCATGTCCCACGCGAGCGTTGGTATCGGGCCAGAACTCAGTCGTGCGGAGCGAGAACTCTTGCGATGGGTGGCTGCGGGGCGTACGAATGGGGACATCGCCAAGCTTCGGAATCGCAGTGTTTACACGGTGCGCAATCAGCTTCACAGCGCCTATCTCAAACTCGGAGTAGGAAGCCGAACCGAAGCACTCCGCATCGTCCTGGGTGCGCCGAGCTTGATCGACCCGCCAGAGAAGTCCACGGCATAAGCCAGTGGCCTTGCCCAAGCGTGGGCGCCGGCGCACGCCGACGCCATGCGACGGAATGGCACATGTCGACACTCAAGCCAATGGATCACTTGTTCTATTGGCTGCTTGATGGGCGCACGCCACATTTCTATTCGGCTATTGCACGCTTCGTCGCCACGAACCCAGTCGCCCCGTCCGGGATGTCGTCAACGGCAAGTCGCGTGAGATTCAACCGGCGAAATTCAAGCACGTCATCTTGCGCTGAGTCGTTCGGTTCCAAGCGGAATGGCAGCCCTCCGGGAAGCGTATGCAGAACATCACCAACCCTCTGCGCGACTCGGCAGATTCATTGACGACGTCGCCCCCAGCGTCGGTGCTACCACCCCCGATCTTGGTCTCGACTGCGCTCGCCGCGCTGTGTCTCGTCGCACGCCTGCATCACGTCGCGGTCGAGTCCGCTCATCTTGCGCATCAGATGGGCTGGTCGCCAAGTCATCGACCGAGCATCGACGACCTCCTGTTGGCCGCCCAGCAACTGGGCCTCAAGGCCAAGCGCGGCCGAAGCAGCGCCGATCGCCTGAGTCTGACGCCCTTGCCCGCGCTCGCGCTGATGCGCAACGACGAGGGCACAACCAAGCTGGTCGTGCTCGCCCAATGCGACGGCCAGCGCGTGCTGTTCCTCGATCCGGCCGGCGGCAGCGATAGCCAGCCGGCACAACCCACGATCCAGCCACTCGACGTCTTCGCGACCCGCTGGACGGGCGAACTGATCCTGATCACCAGCCGCGCCAGCCTGACCGGTGCGCTTGCCCGCTTCGACTTCAGCTGGTTCGTCCCGGCGCTCGTCAAGTACCGCAGCCTCTTCGGCGAGGTCCTGCTTGTCTCGCTGTTCCTGCAGCTCTTTGCGCTCGTCAGCCCGCTCTTCTTCCAGGTCGTGATGGACAAGGTGCTGGTGCACCACGGACTGACGACGCTCGACGTTCTCGTGATCGGCCTGGTGGTCGTCACCGTCTTCGAGAGCGTGTTGACCATGCTGCGCAGCTACGTCTTCAGCCACACCACCAGCCGCATCGACGTGGAGCTCGGCGCACGCCTCTTCCGGCATCTCATCAACCTGCCGCTCGCCTACTTCCAGGCCCGCCGCGTTGGTGACTCAGTCGCGCGCGTTCGCGAACTCGAGAACATCCGAAGTTTCTTGACCGGCAACGCGATCACGCTGGTGCTTGATCTGGCGTTCTCGGTCATCTTCATCGCGGTGATGTTCGCCTACAGCGTGCCGCTGACGCTGATCGTGCTGGTGAGCCTGCCGCTCTACGTCGCGATCAGCCTGGTGCTGATGCCGATCCTGCGCGGCCGGCTCAACGAGAAGTTCGCCCGCGGCGCCGAGAATCAGGCGCTGCTGGTCGAGACCATCACCGGCATCCAGACCGTCAAGGCCAGCGCGCTCGAGCCGGTGCTCGCGAAGCGGTGGGACGAGCAGCTCGCCGCGTACGTGGCAGCCAGTTTCAAGACCAGCACCCTCGCGAACTATGGCCACGAAGGCATCAACCTGATCGGAAAGATCGTCAGCGCCGCGATGCTCTGGTACGGCGCGCGCTTGGTGATGGATCAGCAACTGAGCGTCGGCCAGTTTGTTGCCTTCAACATGTTCGCGCAGCGCGTCTCGCAACCCATCATGCGCATGGCCCAGCTCTGGACGGATTTCCAGCAGACCGGCATCTCGATGGCGCGTCTCGGCGACATCCTGAACACCCGTACCGAGGTGCCGCCAACCAACGCCGCGCAGCTGCCACCGCTGCGCGGCCGCATCCAGTTCGATGGCGTGAGCTTTCGCTACCGAGCCGAGGCGCCACCGGTGCTGCACCAGTTGAGCATCGACGTACAGGCCGGCGAGGTGATCGGCATCGTCGGGCGCAGCGGCTCCGGCAAGAGCACCTTGACCAAGCTGGTGCAACGGCTCTACACGCCCGAGCAGGGCCGCGTGCTGATCGACGGCATCGACATCGCCCTGATCGACGCCGCCCAGCTGCGCCGCCAGATTGGGGTGGTGCTGCAGGAGAACCTGCTCTTCAATCGAAGCGTGCGCGAGAACATCGCGATCATCGACCCGGCTGCGCCGCTGCAGGCCGTGATGCGCGTGGCGCAGCTCGCCGGCGCGCACGACTTCATCAGCGAGCTGCCAGAGGGCTACGACACCCTCGTCGGCGAACAGGGTGCCGGCCTCTCCGGAGGGCAGCGCCAACGCATCGCGATCGCGCGGGCTCTCTTCACCGATCCGCGCATCCTGATCCTGGATGAAGCAACCAGCGCTCTCGACTACGAGAGCGAAGCCATCCTGCAGCGCAACATGGGCGCTATCTGCAAGGGCCGCACTGTGATCATCATCGCGCACCGGCTCAGCTCGGTGCGCAACGCACACCGGATCATCGTGATGGACAAGGGCCGCATCGTCGAGGCCGGCCCGCACGACGGGCTGCTGAAGATGCCGAAGGGCTTGTACGCCTATCTGTGGGCGATGCAGGGTGGGGCCACAGCATGAACACTGCCAGCGTTCCGCGCCATCCCGTCATCGAGCTGCTCGGCCACTACCGCGCCGTCTTCGCCGCTGCCTGGGCGGCGCGGCGCGAACTTGCCGGGCCCAGGCGCATGGCCGACGAGGCGGCCTTCCTGCCCGCGGCACTGAGCCTGCAGGAGATGCCGGCGCATCCGGCGCCGCGGCGTGTCGCGATTGCGGTATGCGCGCTCTTTGTCATCGCGGTCGTTTGGGCGACCTACGGCGAGATCGATATCGTCGCGGTCGCGCCCGGCCGCATTGTCGTCAGCGACAGCACCAAGACGCTGCAGTCGCTCGAAGCCGGCATCGTGCGGCGTGTGCTGGTGAAGGATGGCGATGTGGTCAAGGCCGGGCAACTGCTGGTCGAACTCGATGCCACCAATGCCGCGGCCGATGGCGCCAGCATTCAGGAGCAGTTGAGCGCCGCGATCTCGGAAGAGCGGCGCACCGCGGCACTGACGCTGGCGATCCGGACGAACCGCGCGCCGGTGTTGGCGGGTCTGGCGCAGGCCAGCGATGCCCGCGACCGCGCGCAGCTGCAGGCCGAGTGGGCGGATGTCGGAGCAAAGCTGGCCAAGCTGGCTGCCGAACTCTCGCACCGCCAGGCCGAGATCGTTACGGTGCACGCGCTGATCAAGAAGCTCGAGGCCACTCTGCCGATCGCCCGGCAGCGCGAGGCTGATTTCAAGAGCCTGACCGAGCAAGGCTTCATGTCCAGCCACGCCGGCCAGGACCGAACCCGCGAGCGCATCGAGATGGAAAGCGACCTGGCGACGCAGCGCGCACGGTTGACCGAAGCGCAGGCGGCGCTCACCGAGTCGAACCAGACGCGCGCCGCCTATCTCGCCGAGGCCGAGCGCTCGCTCAGCGAGCGCCACGCGGTGGCCGCCTCGAAGCGCGAGCAATTCACCCAGGAACGCAGCAAGACCGAGCAGCGCACGCGCCTGGCACGACTCACCGCGCCAGTCGACGGCACGGTGCAGCAAGTGGCGATCCACACCGACGGCGGCGTGGTGACACCCGCGCAGGTACTAATGGTGATCGTGCCGAGGGATGCGCAGGTGAGCGCCGAAGTGATCGTCGACAACAAGGACATCGGGTTCGTCTACGCCGGGCAGATGGCACAGATCAAGCTGGAGACGTTCCCGTTTACCCGCTACGGGACGGTACCGGCGATCGTGAAGAGCGTGGCGGCCGATGCGGTGAATGACGAAAAGAAGGGCGCGATATTTCCGGCGACGTTGACGCTTGCCCAAACCGGCATTGATGTGGACGGCAAGCGAATCGCGTTGAGTCCGGGTATGAATGTCACTGCGGAGATCAAGACGGGCAAGCGGCGGGTGATCGAATATCTGTTGAGCCCTGTGCAGCGAGGCCTGAACGAGAGTCTGGGGGAGCGCTGACGCCGCGGCAGCGACACAAGCAGGCGAAGGAGCATCCCCTCGCTCGAATAGCGGCGCGCTCATGCGCGCGAATCGGGTAGAGCAACCGGCGACCTGCGGGCCGCCGGATCAGGAAGGAAGATGCGTCAGGCGATCAGAAGCTGTAGCCGACGCCGAGGTTGAGCGAGTTGCCCTTGGTCCAGTTGTCCGGAACGTCGGTGGGCAGCTTGTCGTTCTTGTAGCGCCGCAGGTCGGCCTTCAGCACCACCCCTTCGCCGATGCGCAGATTCGCGCCCAGCGTCCAGATCTTTTCGTTGGGCTGAGCAACGCCGCCAGCCGCAGCCGACAACGATCCGTAGCCTGCAGCGGTGTTCAACACTTCGTAGCGCGTGAACGGGATCAGCGTGTAGTCGCCGCCGAGGCGGAACTTGTAGGCTGCCTGCACGTAGCCGCCGAAGAACACGGCCGGCACCAGCGTGGGATTAGCCGTCGAGCTCGTCGAGAAGCTGGTGTTGAGCGCCTCGGTGTTGCTGATCGTGCCGCGGATGTACTCGCCTGCGAAGTCCCAGCCGTTGAACTCATAGCGTGCGTGCACGTCAAGCATCAGCAGCGTCGACTTGTTGCCGAGGAAGCCAGGCTGGTTTTGACCGATCTTGCCGGCGACGACGGAGCCGCCGACCAGCAAGCCAGGAATACCGCGCCAGTTTGCGGCGCCGTGGACGAGCGGATCACGCGCCGTGGCGAATTGGCCTTCGCCATGAATCGAGGCGAGCGGACCGCGTACCCGGCCTTCGTCGGTTGCGGCGTCCCACTTGCTCAGGTTCGGGCCGGTCGTGACGCCGAGGTCCCAGGTCAGTCCGAAGTTCGTGTCGCCCGAGAGTCCGAACCCCACTTCGCGCCAAGTGCTGGGAACGATCTTCGTGTCCACGTCAGGGCGGAACACGCCGTAGTAAGCCGTCGGCTCATGGTTCTGGTTGATGAGGCCGATCGGCATCAGGAACAACCCTGCCTTGCCGCGCATGCCGTTGTTGAACTCGCGCTCGACGTACAACTGTTCGACCTCGGCTTCGCCGGAGTCGCCGGACGAGGTCACTGCATGTTCGAACTCGAACTCACTCACCATCTTCGTCTTGTCGTCGAAGCGATGCGAAATGCCGATGACCGCACGGCCCACATCCACATTGGACTTGTCTGACGCCTTGGACGGGCGGGTGTAGCCGATCTCGCCATAGCTCGATACGGTGGTGTTCGCCGCCCAACTGGCGGCGTTGCTGTTGCTGACCGCCGCAGCTGCAGTTTGCTGGACCTTCTCGACGGCTTGCGCCTGCTGCTGTACTTGCTGGGCCTGTTGGCCTTGCGCCGCTTCGAGCTTTTCGAGCTTCGCCTTGAGCGCTGCGTTCTGCGCTTCGACGGCCTCTAGCTTCTTTGCGAGTTCCTCGAGCGTGAGGGCATGTGCCGGGCCGGCAGCGAACAGGCCGCATAGGAGTCCTGCGGCGGCCAGCGATAGCGTCAAGCGGGTGGGTTTGGGTTGCATGGGCATCTCATGAAAGAAAAGGGGAGTGGGCTGGCGATCCAACAGATCGCCAGCGAAGGTGGCTTACTTGGTCGGGCTGTAGCGCAGCGACCCGAAGACGCCGTCGACTTCGCCGCCGGGCCCCGACGCGAAATACAGCGCGTTGGCATCGCCGAGCGTGTCGCCATTGCCGAAGACCATCCCCCAGATTCCCGGGACCAGCAGCGGGCTGCCGTCGGCGCCGCGCACATAGTTCACGGCCTTGCGGGTGGTCATGTCGAAGGCGACGATGGCGCCCGTGTTCACGCCGTCGTAGTCGCCGAAGTTGCCGACCAGCAGGGTGTTGGACAAGCCGCCGAAATCGGCTGAGGCGATGGCCAAGCCCCACGGCGCGTTGAGCAGGCCAGCGTCATCCCAGACTGCAATCAGCTTGCCGTCGAGGTCGAACTCCACCAAGCGGCCGGCGCCGGCCGCATGCACTTCGTTGGTGGGCCAGGCGTTGCCCTTGGCAACGGCCGGGTCCGGGTTCTCCTGTACCTGCGCATAGGTGACGAACACGTGGCTGTTCAGCACCTGCACGTTCCATGGCACGTAGTCGCCGGCCTTGATGTCGGCCTGGCTGGTCACGAAGGGGTTCTTGAAGCCCAGCGTCGAGGTGATTTCCTGGAACGTGCTGTTGAAGACCTTGAGACGCAGGTCGGTGCCGAAATCGGCCACGTAGAGGCGGCTGGAGTCAGGGCTGACGGCAATGCCGTAGAAGCCTGCGCCGCTCGCGGACTGGTCGATGACAGTCAACGCAGTGTCGGAGCGGTCGAAGGTGCCGTCGGCCTTCTTGCGCTCGGTCCAGGCTGCGACAGTGCCGAAGCTGGTCGCGAAAAGGAACTTCGCACCGGCCGTGATGGAGGCGCCGGTGGTCGGGGTCTGCGTGATGACGAAGCTGGTCGACACGCTGTTGAAGACGACCCCGGTCGCGTGGTTGTTGAGGATGTCCGGGACGGTGGCGCCGGTGGAGTCGACGACAGTCGGGAAGCCGGGGATGGTGACCTGGTTGGTCGACAAGGGAGCCAGGTCGGCGCAGAGTGTGGCAGCGGTCGTGCAGGGCGCCACCGTCTTGCCGGTCACGTCGCCGACGTACTCGTAAGACTTGTTGCCAGCGAGCACCCAGAAGTGCCCCGGGATGCCCGCCGGGCGAATGGCGATGCCCCAGGCGTCGACGAAGTTCGACTCCGTGGCGAGTTCGGGCTGATAGGTCGTCCGGTTGTTGGCCACGAAGGTGCGTTGGCTGTAGCTGTTCTTGAGGGCTTCGACCTGACCCGAATCGCCGCCCCCTCCGCAAGCTGTCAACAGGGCGCCGGTGACGATGGCTGCCAGAAGGGGGTGTGCTGCTTTGCGCATGGTTCTTTGAATTGAATGAAGGTTTGTAAATTTGGAACGCGAATGATAACCCTTCGCATTCACGCACGAGGTCAATTCGTCAACGCGTGTCTTGAACAGATCGAACCACGTACTTTTGCGTCTGCCATAACCGGCTTGGCAGGTCGGTTGCCGGGTGGCTGCGAAGCAAGATCGGCGATGGTCCGAGCGCGCAACGAGTCTCGATGTCGGCAACCTCGGCAGCGCGTCGCCGGCGAGGGGGTCACGCTAAAGTCACAGCCTGTGCAGGAGAGGCTGAATGTCCGACCCCAAAGAGCTGAAAGACATGGGCCTCAAGGTCACGCTGCCGCGACTGAAGGTGCTGGAGGTTTTTCATAGATCGGGCGTCCGCCACATGAGCGCGGAAGACGTCTACAGGATCTTGCTGAGTGACAGCGAAGACATCGGCCTTGCCACCGTGTACCGCGTGCTGTCGCAATTCGAGAGTGCGGGCCTTCTCAAGCGCAACCACTTCGAAGTGGGCAAGTCGATCTAGGAGTTGAACGAAGGCTCGCATCACGACCACCTCGTGTGCATCGACTGCGGGAAGGTGACCGAGTTCTTCGACGAAGAGATCGAGCGGCGCCAGGAGCAGGTCGCGAAAGAGTTGGGATTCGAGATTCGCGAACATGCCCTGTCGGTCTATGGAGCTTGTTCGCGTGCTGACTGCCCCAACAAGGTTCGGTCGTAGCGAATGTCCCCACCTCGCGGCGACTTCAAGCGGGGCGTCCCCGGGGCTCGAACACGGTTGCCGGCCGGAAGCGCCGATCAGTTCCACGGAAATGTTGAATCAGTCTTGAGTGATGCGTGACCCTGCGACCGCATGCCCGCTTCGGGTGCGCGTGTGCTGGCGACTGCGAGGACCGTGCATGGGCTGGCGGTACTTTCGTCCGGTCACCGCGTGCACGCCCAGGGGCAGCGCGAGCAGGATGCCGATCAGAAGATGTACCAGCGCCGTGGCGTCGGCGACGCTCGAATCTCCGAGGTAGTACACCCCGAGAGCGCTTAGCAAGAGGCCGGCCAGTCCGCTCACGAGCAGAGCGCCGGACTTGCGCTGGCGACGTTGTCGCCAGCCCACACGCATGTGGATGCTCCACAACGCGCCGACGACGAATAGAAGCAGAAACGCCAGTGCGGCATGTGTTGCGGCAACGCCGACGCGCGCGCCGCCGCTGAGTCGCCATGGCATGTGCCAGCCGAAGCGCATCTCCAGCGTGGTGGGAGCCAGCAGCAGGCCGGTTGCGAGCAGTGCAGCGCAGACCGTCCACACGAGGGCACGGAAACCGCGTGGATAGCCTTTCATGGAACGATCACGCAAGGCTTGACGAGCAGTCCGCCAAGCCTGCGCACGAGCGGTTCGCGCTTGGCGGGCGCCGCCAGGCAGGCCACCTTGGTGAGCGCGTCAGCGCGCCATGCTCGGCGAGCGAGCACGCTGAACACGCCAGGCGAGGGTGTCACATTGGCCTTGCCGACGATCAGCGCAGCAAAGTCCGGATCAGGATCGCGGCTGGGTTCTTGCGCGTGCGAGGAAGCGATCGCTGCGTCGCGCAAACCACCAAGCGCCACCAGCCGACGATCGGCTTCGCGCCGCCGGACCGGCACTACGAGATCGCCAAAGGCGCGAAGGTCGCCGCCCGCATTGACCCATCCGGCCGAAATGCCCTCACGGCGCAGCGCACGTACCGCCAAGTCCACCGCGTAGCCTTTGGCGATGCCGTCGAGCGTGACGCGCACAGGCCGGCGCAGCCGCGCCCAGGCATCGCCGAGTTCGATGTCGCTCGCTTCCCCGCGTTCAAGCATGGACGGGCCGCCATGGTCAGGCAGCAGGCCGCGCCGGACCAGGGTGCCGCCCACGGTGACGTCGAACAATGCGTCGCTGGCGACCATCATGACGCGGGCCAGCCGGAGCACACGCAGGCTCAGCGGGTGCATTGGGACAGCCTTGCCGGCGCCTCGATTGAGTCGGGTCAAGTCGCTGTCGCCGGCATGGAAACTCAGGCGCTGCTGGACGACCTCTACGGCCGCGAAGGCGGCACAGAGCGCCGCTTCGGCGTCGTGCTTTGACGCGGCACGTGCCCCCACTTCGACGAAGGTGCCGAGCAAGGGCCGCATGCGCCTGGCTTCAGCCATGGGCGAGGAACAACTTGTGCACCACGAGCAACCGCTTCACGCCGTCGATCAGGTGGTGACACGACAGCGTGGCGCCGCTGATGTTGGGTATGTCATCGTCGAGCACCGGCAGGTCGGCGACCGTCTTGCCGGTGAATCGTTGTCGCCATGCGGCGTTGCGGATTTGTCCTCCATGCGATTCGCGGTAGCTCAGAACCTCGACGCCAAGCACCTTGCCGTCAGGGGACAGCGCGGTGGCATAGGTGATGAACTCGTGCTTGCCGATCACCTCGTCGACGATGAACCAGCCGAGCGCCTGCCCATCGCGCTCTGCGCGCCACACGCTTTGCTCAGCGGTTCGCGGGCTCACCCCGGCCAAGTCCTTGATGTGGTCGCGCTGTTGGGTGCTGAACGTCAACGAACGGTCGACGAATGTCTTGGCCGCCGGAAACAGCAGTGTCTGTGCTTGCGCCGTCGTCAGGTAGTCGATCGCATGCGCAGGCGATATAAGCGCCGCGGTGGGGATCAGAAAGGCGGCAAGGTCGAGCGGTCTGGGCATCGGAGTCTCGGTCGGAAAATGGAGCCGCCCACGCACTGAGGATGGGCAGTGAATGAGAGTTATTCTCATTTTACGGGGCTTGCACGGACGTGTGCAAGGCAGCGGCCGGAGCGAGAGCCAACGCGAAACGCCCAGCAGCCTGATGTCGCCGATGTCGGTGCTTTGCGTCAGGTGGGCACAAGCTTCGCGCGCAGCGATCTTCAGAAGGTCTGAATGGATTCAGGTGCGCATTGATGGATCGGCGCGCAAGCTGTTGCAGGGGTCTTGGCGAGGCTGGCGCACGGTGACGATCGCATGGTCGTAGGCGCCGGTCGCGTCGTCGCCTTCTTCCAGCAGGCCGATCGCCAGGGTGCGTTCGCGCGTGGCCGGTGCCAACCAGCGCGGCACGCCGATATCGGTGCGCACATGGCCGTTTCCGGCCAGCAGCAGCACGCCTCGCGTCGCATGCATTTCGACCGCGCGCGCCATGAACTGGTCGCGCGCGATTTGCGCCAGGGCCATGCGGCGCGCCTGCGCGGTTCCGACCATGCCGCAGTGGCCGCGCTCGATGGCTTCGGTATGCGCGGCTTCGATGTCGGGCGGCACGCGGGCGGCGAAGCCGCTGACTGCAAGGCCATGCGCAATGATGTCTTGCGCGTCGGCGCGCGAGACGTTGACGGCGACGATTGGCAGGTTGTGTGATAGCGCGAGTTCGATGAAGGGGCGATAGAACGACCAGTTCCAGCGAGTGGCATGGGCGCCCGCCGCAGCGATGAGCCGATCGGCATCGGCGGGGCCGGGCTGGGCACGCACCTGGTCGATGTCGGCTTGCCGCTCACGATCGAACTGCTCCATGAGCAGTGCCGGCCGTGCCCCGGCCGCCAGCAGCGTCTTGAAGGCTTGCAGGCGCAGCGCGTGCTGGGCCGCGTTGTCGTGCACCTCACCGAGCAGCACGATGGGGCGCGCAAGAATTGGCAGCGCGCTTGCGCCGGCAGTGACCTCGTTCGACGTGGTGAGTTGTGCGCACGCATGCAATGTGCCTGCGGCCGAGAGCACGAGTGCAGTGAGCAGAGAAGCGAATCTCCCTGCCATCAATGCACCGCGTGCGTTGTGGTGTTCGGCGCAACGGCCAGTTGCCACTGGGTCATCAACTGGCTGGCCGTGGCGCACATCAGTTCGTCGATGTGCGCATTGCCAGCGATGATCTCGCGGTGCCGCACCAGCGCCTGCGCCTTGGCAGCATCGAGACCGTGGAGCGAGCAGGTGGGCAACAGGTACAGCACGGCCGAGAGCATGAGTTCGGGGTGGCCTGCAGACGCGTCGCTCGGGTTGCGGTGCATGGTGCCAGACCCCTACTGCATGACGTGGACTGGCGGCGTGACCTGCTTCACCTCCTCGCCCGTGGCCTGGATGAAAGTCAGCATCGCGCGATGGCGAGAAGACTCGTAGCGCTTGCCTTCGAAGTCGCCCGGCGTGTTGTCGGTGTGGGTGATCTCCAGCACGTACTGGCCGCGCCAGGGCGTGTTGATGACGATGCGCCCTTGCTCGTCGCTGCTGTGCTCCTGGGTCCAGGTGTTGGGGGCGATCACCGACACCTTGGCCTTGGCCACGGGCTGGCCCTTGTACGCCACCATGAAGGCGTTGGCGTGGCCGGCAATGGGTGCAATGGGAACGATGTCCAGCGCCATTTCGGGTTTGGCAGGGCTCATCGGCGCCGCAGCGAAGCGCGCGTAGAACATCGGCTTGACGATGCCCAGGCCGTTCTTGCTCCAGTCCTTCACCTCCATCGACAGTTCGGTGACGAGCAGGGTCTGCGTGGCCGGCGAGGCGCCCAGGTCGAAGCCGGTGGCCATGCGCGCGATCTTGGCAGCGGTCCTGGCACCGTCGGGGCCGAGCAGTGTCGCCTGGGGTGCCTTGATGCTCTCCAGCCGGTCGGGAGATTTCTCCTTCAGTGCATTCTCAGGTTCGCCGAAGAACAAAGTCTTCGTATCTCCGGTCTGCTCGATCCACAGGCCATGGGCCTGCGCAGTGCTGGTGAGGGCGGCCGCTGCGAGCAGCAGGGATTGCAGGACGATTGACGTCTTCATGGAGGTTTCCTCTAGTTGATCAAGTTGTGGTCCACATGAACCAGAGCCCCGCGCTCAGTGCCGCTAGGCTGGTGGCCACCGTCGTCAGCTTGATCGCGTGCAAGCGCGACCACAGCAGCAGGCCGGTGATGCTGAGCACGACCAAGCCGCCGGCGATGGTGTCGGACAACAGCACCCAGAACGCGCTCACACCCGTCGCTGTGTGCAGCCGCATCAGCGTGCCGATGGGCGTGGCGTCCAGCGTTTCGACCTTCACGTAGCGGTTGCCTACCAGGTACTCGGCGCTCACGCCCCGGCGCGGACTGTTGAGGTTGATGGTCCAGCGCGCAGGCTGTTGCAGTTCGCGGTCGGCCCAGGTCACCAAGCGCTGCGGCTCGGCCTTGCTGCGCACCTGCACGCCTTCGAACTTCAGTTCCTGTTGCAGCCACAGCGCCATCTCGTCCGGCGTGCCGAAGCTGCGCTGCGTGGCATCGGGCAGCGACAGCTGCGCACTCTTCTGAACCACTTTTTCGACCGGGATCTTCAGGATCGCACGGTGGTTCATCAGGATGCCCGTGGCGCCGAACAGGAAGCCCAGCGCCGCGCCCCACAAGCCCACGTAGAGGTGGATCTTGCGCAGCCAGCGCATGAACAGCGCGCTGCGTCGGTGCGCACGCTGGGTGGGCGTGCGCCGCGTTGGCTCGGGCGGGGCCGAAACCCCTTCGATAACGGCACTCATCGCGCGGCCTTCAGAACTTGTAGCGCACGCTGGCCTCGATCGTGCGCGGTGCGCCCGGTGTGTTGAGGTTGTCGTTGCTGCCATGCGCGCTAGCAAAGTAGCGTGCGTCGGCCACGTTCTTCAGGTTCAGCGCGATGTCCCAGGGTTTGGCGCGGTAGAACAGCGCCAGGTCCATCGTCACCGCGCGGCCCAGCGCCACCACGTTCGAGGCCGATGCATACATCGATCTGCGCACGTTCACGCCGCCTGCCGCGCTGAAGCCGCCGCCCAGCAGCTTGCTGACCCACAGGTTGGCCGAGTTGCGGGGCGTCAGGCTGGGAACCTTGCCTTGCAGCGGTATGGCGGCGGTTGCTGGTGAAGTGGTGTAGGGATACGAGACGGTCGAGGTGGACTTCGTGATCAGCGCGTCAAGGAATGCATAGCCGCCATAGACGTTCCAGCCGTCGCCCACATCACCCGCCAGCGTGAGTTCGACGCCGTCGGTGCGCTGCTCGCCGGCCAGCACCAGCTTGGCGGGGTTGGCCGGGTCGGTGACCTTGATGTCGGTGCGTGTGAGGCGGAACACCGACACGCCGCCGACCAGCTTGCCGCCCAGCCAGTCGTACTTCGCGCCCACTTCGAAGTTGACGGTCTTCTCCGGCGCCAGTTCGGCGTTGTTGGCGGCCAGCGCGAAGCTCTCGCCCGAGGGCTGGAACGAGCGTGTGGCCGAGACGTAGTAAGACTGCACCGCATCGGGCTGCCACACCACGCCCAGCCGCGGGCTCAGGAAGTTGTCGGTGCGGGCCAGCGGCGTGCCGCCGGGCAGGCGGTTCGAGTATTCCTGTGTGAAGCGGTCGTAGCGCAGGCCGGCCAGCAGCTTCCATTGCGGTGCCAGCGCTACAAGGTCTTGCACATAGGCGCTTGCAGTCTTGAAGGTGCCCACGCCGTCGCCGCTCACAGTAGCGGCGAGGAACTGCGGGCGTTGCAGGACCGGGGCAAGCAGCGGTGTCGTGAACGCATTGTTCTGGGTTCTGAAGGTCTGATCCTTGGTCTGCTCGCCCAGTTCCACGCCATACAACAACTGGTGCTCCATGTCAGCAGCGGTCAGCTTTTGCTTGAGTTCGGACTGGTTGAACCAGCCCTTCTCGTCACGGCTGACATTACCGCGCCGCATCGTCACCATCGGCACGGCGCCGCTCACGGTGACCGCCTGCGTCACGGTGTTGTTGCGGTCGAGCAGGTAGTCGTAGTAGCGCAGCACGTTGTGAAAAGCCAGCGCGGGCGAGAACTCATGGTCCACGGTGAGCGTGGCGTAGTTCGTTGTGGCGCGCGTGTAGTCGTCGGCCCTTGCGTCGCTGCTGCCGTAGTAGGTGTTGATGGGCATGTCCACCGGCCGGCCCTGGTAGGAAGGCATGCCGAAGTCGGTGGGCCGCAAGTCGCGGTTGTGCTCGAACTGCACCAGCACGGTGGTGGCCGGCGTGGCACGCCACAGCAGGCTCGGCGCAATCGACTCGCGCTCCAGGAAGCCCTGGTCCCGAAAGCTCCCCGAGCGCTCGACCGCACCGGTCAGCCGGAACGCCAGCGTGTTGTCGGCGAAGGGCTGGTTGGCGTCGACCTCGACGCGCTTCAGGCTGTAGCTGCCGACCGTGGTGCCGATCTCGTAGCCGGGCGTGAAGCGCGGCTTCTTGGTCACGCGGTTGATCAGCCCGCCCGAAGAGCCGCGTCCGTACAACACCGAAGCCGGGCCTTTGATGACCTCGATCTGCTCGATGTTGGACAGGTCACGGAAGTACAGCGCGTCGTCGCGCACGCCGTCGAGGAACTGGTCGGCGATCGCACTGAAGCCGCGGATGGTCACCTGGTCGCGCTGGCCGTCGCCGTTGCTCAGGCCGACGCCGGGCACGGTCTTGAGCACGTCGGTCATCGAGCGCGCGGCCTGGTCCTTGATGAGCTGCGCGGGCACCACGTTGATGGTCTGCGGGATGTCGCGCAGCGGCGCATCGACCTTGGCCGCCGAGGGTGTGCCGGGCTTGTAGATCTCGCGTGCGCCGACGGCCTTGATCTCGGGCAGCGTGGCCTCCTCGGGCTTGTCGGCTTTCCTTTGTTCGGTGGGTGCTGCCGGCGCCGGGCTTTGCTGCGCGTGTACGGGGCTGAAGGCGAGTGCCAGCGTGGCTGCGAGCACGGTCAGTTGCCAGGGCCCGTTGTTGTTATTTTCCAAGAAAATTCTCCAGTGGTTTGTAGAAAGGTTGGCTGGCGTTCGTGCTGGCTGGTAGGTGAAGGGACGGTGAATGCTTGGGCGCACCAAGCCGTGGCGCGCACCCGCAGGTCGCGCACGGCAGGAGGCCCGAGACGGTCAGGGCGCCTCGGGTTCGCTGATGAAGCCCACCTTGCTCAGCCCGGCTTTGGAGGCGTCGGCCAGGGTCTGCGCGACCGAGCGGTAGGCCACGCTCTGGTCGGCGC
The DNA here is from genome assembly GCA_965229345.1 of Burkholderiaceae bacterium. GTDB lineage: Bacteria > Pseudomonadota > Gammaproteobacteria > Burkholderiales > Burkholderiaceae_C > PBB1. The sequence goes on along the minus strand of OZ245872.1, from coordinate 2,890,114 downwards.
GCAGGTGTACTTCAGGCGGTGGGCTCTTCTTGCCTTCGGTGGCGAAGCGCGCCGCAGCTGCGTCGCGGCTCACCGGCTCGCCGTTCCAGAAGCGTTGGCCGGTGGCGTCGATGGCGAACTCGATCTTGTCGGGCTTGAGTTCGTTCGCCCGCGAGCTGACCTTGGGCAGGTCGAGCTTGACGGCTTGCGTGAGCAGCGGCGCGGTGACGATGAAGATCACCAGCAGCACCAGCATCACGTCGATCAGCGGCACCATGTTGATTTCGGCCATCGGTGCACCCGAGGCCTTGTTGTCGAAGCTTGCGAAGGCCATGTCGAGATCCTCAGCCCGCGGCCTTCTTGGCCGGCAGTGGCCGCACGTTGGCGGCGACTTCGCCCGCACCTTGGCGCAGCGTCTGGCCCAGCGTCAGGAAGGACATCAGCTCGAACGCAAACGCATCCAGCTTGGTCGTGAGCACGCGGTTGCTCCGCGTGAGCCAGTTGTAGGCCATCACGGCGGGGATGGCCACGGCCAGGCCCAGGCCGGTCATGATCAGCGCCTCGCCCACCGGGCCGGCAACCTTGTCGAGCGTGCCGGCACCGCTCATGCCGATGGCCACCAGTGCGTGGTACACGCCCCAGACGGTGCCGAACAGGCCGACGAAGGGCGCAGTGGAACCCACCGTGGCCAGCAGCGTCAGCCCGTTCTCGAGCCGCGTGGTCTCTTCGTCGAGCACCTTCTTGATGGTGCGGGTCAGGAACTCCTGCTCGCCGCCGGCTTCGGCCAGCTTGGCCGCGCCGTACTTGGCGTGGTGGGCCTGGGCATGCATGGCGTGCGCCGTGAGGTGCGCGAACGGGTCGTGCACGCCGTGGGTGGCGATCTCGCCTTGCACCTCGTCGAGCGAGCGGGCATTCCAGAAGTAGGACAGGAAGCCTTCGGAGCGTCGCTTGCGCATGAGCTGCGTCAGGCTCTTGACGGCGATCAGTGCCCAGGAGGCCACGGACATCAGCAGCAGAAGCACGAGCAGTGTCTTGCCGACGGCGTCGCTTTGCGACAGAAAGTGGGCGATGCCCAGCGAAGAGGTTTCGGTCATGTCAGCTGTTCTCCAGTTCAAAGACGATGGGCACCGTGGTCCACACGACCAGCGGTTCGCCGTTTTCTGTATAGGGCTTGAAGCGTGCGCCGCGCACCGCAGTGAGCGCGGCGTCATCCAGGCGCAGCGAGCCTGACGAGCGCAACAACTGCACCTGGCGTGCGCGGCCATGGGTGTCGATCTCGACGCGCACCAGCACGCGGCCGCTTTCGCCGAGGCGGCGCGACGCGGCCGGGTACACCGGCGCCGGCGGGTCGAGGTACTGCACCGCCGTGGCCGGGATGGTCTTGGGCGGTGGGGCCGGGGGAGCGGGTGGCGCTGCCGGCGCGGCAGGCGCTTCGGCCATTGGCGTTGACGGCTCGGCGGGTGGTTGTGGTGTCACGAAGGCGGTCGGTGCGGGAGCCGGAGAAGGCGCCGCCACAATGATCGGTGCGGGTGGTGGTGGCGTCTTGATGACCCTCGGTGGCACAGGGGGAGGCGTTGGTGGCGCGGGTGGGGCAGGCGGTGCAATGAGGTCCACCATCAGCGGCGCGATCTCACCCACGGCCTGGCGCACCGACTCCACCTGCAGCAGGCCCCAGCCAGCAAGGACATGGGCGCCCAGCACGCCGGCCACCAGGGCGCGGCGTGCCATCGGGCTGGCGCGGTCGTAGTTGCCGGACAAGGGCAACGGGTTCGGGACGTGGATCGGGAGGTCTGGGTTCACGAAGCTTGTTCCATGTGTGCCGAGTGCAGGTCGAGACTCGGCAGGGTTGCTGGCTGGGTCGCCGTCGAGCGCGCGCGTGCCCGGCGCTTGCGCGCCCAGATCAGCACGCCGGTGACGCAGAGCGTTGCGATCACCACTCCCATCAGCGACATCAGAACGCGCCCGGGCAGGCCGATGATTCGGCCCGAGTGCAGCGGGAACATGCTCTGCAGAAAGATGTCGCCGGCAGTGCCGGTTCCAGGCATGTCGGCTCCCGCAGTCGCGCCGCTGCGCGAGTCGACGTAGAGCCAGGGATTGCCGAGGCCGCCATCGCCGTGGCTGTTCGCCACCTCGAAGAACCCCACGCCCCAGACGCCCACCTCGGTGGACAGGAACAGGCCACCGGCCGGTGCTGCGATGCCGTGCCGCTGCGCCTCGGCTTGCGCGAGTTCGATCGCGCGCTGCGCTGTCACCACGGGCTCAATCGGTTTGTCCGGCGGCGCCGGATTGCGGCTCGCGAACGGCGACGGAGAGAGCTGCGAGAACCACGACACCACGGGCCGCATGACCTGCTCGCGCAGGTTCATCGCCACCGAGGTGACGGCCAGCATCAGCACCAGCAGGTAGACCCACATGCCGCCTGAACGGTGCAGGTCGAAGGTCAGCTTGTGGCCACCGGCCTTCCAGCGGAACGCGAAAGAGCGTTTCCATTGGCGCCAGTTGGGGAGCGAGATCCACAAGGCGATGAGCGTGTCGAACACCCAGGCGACGGCGATCAGGCCCATGAACCACATGCCGAACTCGATGCCCCAGCCCTCGGGGATGTGCATGCTGTAGTGCAGCTTGTAGAGGAAGGGCAGCAGGTTCTCGCGCGTCAGCGACACCTTGCCCCACTCGCGCCGGCCCTGGATCTCACCGGTGGCCGGGTCCAGCGCCACCTGGTTGTAGCCGGGCTCGAACAGCTTGCCCGTGGCCGCATCGACACGCGGCGAGACCGACACCGTGAAGGTATGACCCGGCTCGACGGCCAGCGGCATGAAAGTGACGCGCACCCGCGGGTCGCCTTGCTCGACTCGGGCCGCCAGGTCGAGCGGCGGCAGCGTGATACCGGCAGGGTTGCCGGACTTCGCCTGGTACAGGTGCGGATTCAGCCACTCGTCGAGTTCGTGGTCCCAGGAGATCACCGCGCCGGTGGCGCCGGAGATGAAGAGGAACAGCGCCGCGGCCAGGCCGAACCAGCGGTGCAACAGGACGAGCGCGGATCGCATGATGGGGTCGGCGCGCGTTCAATAGGTCCAGCGCAGCGTGGCCGAGACGTTTCGCGGCGCGCCGTAGTAGGCCTGGGTCCAGTACAGGCTGCTCAGGTACTTCCTGTCGGTCACGTTGTTCACGTTCACCGCCAAGCTCATCTGCCGGCTGAACTCGTAGCGTGCCATCAGGTCGAGCAATGCGTAGGCCGCCTGGTCGATCCGCGTTGCGCCATCGAAGGTGTAGATCGCGCTCTGGAACTCGGCGGCGGCGCCGACCCGCAGTCCCGGCAGAGAACTCAGCTGCCAGTTGGTCGCCAGGCGCAATGTGCGGCGGGGCACGAAGCTGCGCGTATCCTGACCGTCCTCTCCCTTGAGCCGGAACTGCGTGTAGCCGGCGTTGATGTCCCATCCGGCGGCGAGCCGCCCTGTGAGTTCGGCCTCGAAGCCGGTGGACGTTGCGTCCACGCCCTTGTAGTAGGTCTGGAAGTTGGCGAAGCTTCCGGCCGCCTCGGCGGTGTTGTCCTGCTGCGTGCGGAACGCGGCCAGCGAGCCGGCCAGCCGCTTGTCCAGCCACTCGGACTTGAGGCCGGCTTCGACGCTGCGCCCCTGGATGGGCGCCAGCACCTGGTGGTTCACGTCCACCTCGGACTGCGGGTTGAAGATGCGCGTGAAGCTCGCGTAGGCCGACACCGCGCTGCTCAGTTCAGTCACCAGCCCCAGGTAGGGCGTGACCGCGCCGTGCGCGTAGGCATGGTCCACCCCGTAGTTCGTGCCGCTGCTCTCGACGTGGGTGACGTTCGCGCCGGCGATCAACTTGACCGCGTCGGCGAGGTTCAGGCGAGCCGCAGCGAAGGCGCTGTGTCGGGTCGTGTGCCAAAGAGAGCCGTCGGTGCCCGCATCGAAGCTGGGTTTGGGATAGCGGCCATCCCAGGTACTCAGCTCGGGCACGTCGGTACCGATGCCCTGGCCGTACTCCGAATGTTCCCGCGCCTTCTCCTTGGCCCAGTTCACGCCGAACAACAGATCGTGGGTGCGGCCCGCCAGGCGAATGGGGCCGGAGAGTCGCACGTCGGCGGTCGATTGCGTGTAGTCGCCGCCGAAGGCCGACGGGTAGGCGTACAGACCGAGGCCGGTGCTGCGATCGGGTGTGCCGTAGACGTAGAAGAGTTGGGAGTCCCCGCCCAGCGTGCGGTACAGCAGCGAGGTCTTCAACTGCCAGTCGCCGCCGAGTTCGTGGGTCAGTTCGGCGTGCGCGCGCCGGTCCGTGTTGTTCCAGTATGCCCAGTCGGTGGCGGTGCTGGTGGAGACCCGGTAGTTCGTCGGCGTGCCGTCGGTGTAGTGCAGCGGCAGCGCGCCCCACATCGGGCTGCGGGCATCGCTGTGCTGCTCGGTGTAGCCGAGGTTGAGCCGGGTGTCGCGGCCCAGGTCGGCCTCCACGTCGCCAGACACCACGGTCTTGTCGTTCCCGTAGCGGTCGAGGTAGGAGTTCTTCTTTTCGCGGACCACGACGAGCCGGCCGCGCACGCCGCCTTCGGCGCTCAGTGCGCCCGATACATCGCCTTCGATGCGGCGATCTTTCCACGAACCGAGAGTCAGGCCCGCAGACGCACGGAAGTCCGCGGTCGGGCGCTTGCGCACGAAATTGATGGTGGCGGATGGGTTCCCGGTGGCGGTCAACAGGCCGTTGGCGCCGCGCAGCACGTCCACGCGCTCGAACAGCGCGGTGTCCAGGTCGCCCCACTGGCTGCCGTTGGCGAAGGGCATGCCGATGCCGTCGAACTGGAAGGTCTGCACGTCGAAGCCGCGCGCCGTGTAGTAGCTGCGGTCGGTCTCGACGCGCTCGACATTGATGCCTGTGGCCAGGCTGAGCATCTCGTTGACGCCGGTCAGTGCGAAGTCGTCGATTTGCTGGCGCGTGATTACCGAGATCGACTGCGGCGTCTCGCGCCGCGACAAGTTCAGGCCCAGCGCCGAGTCGCTTCGGCGCGCGTTGTAGCCGTCGGTCTTGGCGCCTCGATCAGCGGTGCCGGTGACGGTCACCGCCGGCAGGGTGTTGTCGTCGGTCGCAATCGCGGGGGTGGCGGAAGAGGCTGTTTGCGCGAGCGGCAGGGTCGGCGATAGGGCGAGCGCGATAGCCACCGTGAGCGCATGGGGATGGAAGTTCGTGGAGCGCATCGGTTCGTGTTGCTGTGGCGAGTTCGTGGCGGAGTTCTGTTGCGGTGAAACGAGAGTGCAGGCGCGGGTTCAGCCGCGAGCACTCTCCGAGCCGATTGCGGCCAATGCGACGGCGACCGCGTGCACGACCGCCGCGATGCGCCCCACGTCGCGCAGTTGCTGTGTTGTCATGCCCTCCTGCTGCAGCGAGCCAAAGTGAGAGCGCACGCAGTGCTGGCATTTGCCGACGATGGAGGCGGCGAGGGCGCAGGCCTCGAACTGGCGTTTGGGAACGCCGCCGTGGGTGGCGTAGGCATTCATGCGCAGTTCGGGGCGCAGGGTCTTCAATGCTTCGTCGCCCGCCATATCGACGAATGGATACCAGGCGTTGTTCATGCCCATGAGTGCGGCGGCACTGAGTGCCGCTTCGGCGTCACGCGGTTCCAACCGGGCGCGCAAGGCTTCGACCAGGGCCGGGCTGCGTGCCGCGAAAGCTGCGGCCAGCGCGCAGCCCAAGGCTTCGACCACCGGCAGGCTCGAGCGCTCGATGACGGTGTCGAGGTTCAGGCGGATGTCCTTCGCCCAATCGGGCAGGGAATCGCGCAGGTCCTGCAATGTCTTCATGCGTCGCGCCGCTGAGTCGCGGCACCCGTTGACGGAGCTAGCGTGACTGCCAAGCGTGCGCAGGCCATCGCTGTCGAAGTCGTCCTCGGTTGCGTGGCGGCAATGACATCTTGAGTTGCCTGTACTGCGCATTCCAGTGCGTGGCAGGCGATCGGGTCGTGGAGTTTGAGCAGCGAAGTGAGGCGTGCCAGTGGCAACGCCGTGTGCTCCAGGCACACGCTGCGCCAGAACCAGGGCAGGGCCTCGTCGTGCGCGGTCTGCAGCAGCACGGTGAGCAAGCGTTGCTGTACCGGTAGCTCAGGCAGCACGCCGGCAGCAATCACCTGGCGGCCTGCATCCAGGTAGTGCCGGATCACGGCGGGCAGCGCCGGGTTGTAGGCGCAACGGATGCCGACGCCGATGCGGTCCCAGCGACGCAGCAGGGCGGCGGCTTGGGTCTGCTGCGGCGTCACAGCGTGGCGCCGCCCATGGCACGGTTGCATGGGCACAGTTCGTCGGTCTGCAACCCGTCGAGGATGCGCAGCACTTCTTCCGGGTTGCGGCCGACGTTGAGGTTGTTGACGCTGACGTGCTGGATGGTGTTGTCGGGATCGACGATGAAGGTGGCGCGCAGCGCCACTCCGGCGGACTGATCGCGTACACCGAGTTGATCGACCAGCGAGCCGGTCACATCGGCAAAGCTCCAGTGCCCGAGCTTGCTCAGATCCTTGTGGTCGCGCCGCCAGCCGAGCTTGCAGAACTCGTTGTCGGTGGAGCCACCCAGCAGCACCGCGTCGCGTTCCTCGAACTGCTTGGCCAGCTTGTCGAAGCCGCTGATCTCGGTGGGGCAAACGAAGGTGAAGTCCTTGGGCCAGAAGTAGATAACCTTCCACTTGCCGGCGAAGCTCTTCTCATCGATGGGCTCGAAGGCCGAGACGCCGTTCTCTTCATGCTGGTTGAAACCGGGTTTGACGCCAGTGACGCTGAAGGCTTCGAGCTTGTCGCCGATGGTTTTCATGGGTGCGTTCTTTCGTATGGAAGTGGGTTGGGTCACAGGGTGGTTTCGTTCACGGGGGCTGGCACCAGCATCAGCAGTGCGCGCTTGAGGCCGGCGCTGCTGGGGCTTTCGACGAAGACGCAGCGTTTGCCGGTGCGCTTGCAGTGGTCCTTCACGCGCCAGTAGGCGTTGTGGCTGATGCAGCCGGTCTGGCAGATCACCAGGTCGGCGGCGGCCACCATGGCATCGAGCTTGGCGTCGCTATCTTCTTCACCGCCGTCGTGGTGCAGGAAGCGCCCGCCGGTGCCTTCGATCAGTTGGCGATAGATGGGCACGCTGGACGGCCGGCCGCCCACGCAGAGCACGGACTGATCGTCCAGGCGGGTGGCACCTTCAACCCCGGCTGCGGATGTTTCGTCGGGCTCGGCGAGTACACCGGCGCGGCTTTGCAGCTCGGCGCCAAGTTCGTCCACGCGACGACGCAGGCGCTCGGTTTCCTGCTGCGAGTGCAACAGGCCGCGCTGCAGGTCGTGGTTGCGCTCGACCAGGCGCTCGCTTTCGCGGGCCAGCTCGAAACGGCTCTTCAAGCCGGGCGAGGCGGCTTCCAGTGTCTGCAGGTAATCTTGCAGCGCGGCAACGGTGGTGTCGCGGCCGATGAGCTGGGCGCGTATTTGCACGACGACGCTTTGCAGCACCTCGGTGCGCCGCGTGTGCTCTTCGGTCTGGCGTGTGCTGCGCTGTTGCACGGCGGCGAGTTCGCGTGCCAGCACGGCGTTTTCGTCGAGCAACGCGTCGAAGCGGTTGACGTCCATGCGCACGGCCATGCCGACCTGGTGCTGCAGCATGTGCACAGCGCCCTCCACGCGCTGCGCCAGAGCGGGGGTGCAGCGCGCGTGGGTGAGGGTGGCCCACAGCGGGCCGGCGAGGTCCTGGCCGCGCAAGGCTTCTTCCCACCATGCGGCCAGCGCTTCGGTGGTCTTGGCTTTGGCCGCCTCCCGCAGGGGCTGCATGTAGCGCCGGTCCAGCTCGCGCTGCATGGCTTCGGCGATGGGGCTGCGGTACTTGCAATCGGCAACGGCGCCGCAGTGCAGGTCGTAGTCGTCGGCCACGGCCTGGCCGCCCAGCACCTTGTTGACCACCTTGCGCAACGCGGCAATGGGCATGCACACGCCCAGCACCGGGCAATGTGCGTGGCTGTCCAGCTCCCACAGCCGGCGTCGGCGCGAACCCTGAGCGGGGGGTTCGATGCGCAGCACCGTGGCGCCGGTACCTGCGGTGGCTTGGCGCACCAGGGTTTCGAGCTGGTTGGGGTCGGGTAGGCACATGGCGATCACTCCCGTTCAGTGCACCGGTGGTGCGTCGATGGATGAGGGGGCTTGCAGACAGGCCAAGGCGGGGTCACCGTCGAGGCGATGCTGGGCGAGGGCGAGCAGGCCTTGCAGTTCGCGGAACGCAGCCGGCTCGAAGCGCAGGCTGAGGTATTGCAAGGTGACGGTGAGCACGCCGCAGGAGCACATCGTCACGGCCCCGAAATCGGTGTGGGCGATCGTCAGGCAGGGGCCGTGGTCCTCGGTGTCGGGTTGATGCATGGGAGGCGCCTTGTCAGATTGGTCGATGTGGGTCAGCGATCGAGCAGGGCCGTCGCATCGACGGTGTCCAGCTTGTGTGTTGAGACCACCAGGTCGCGGCGCAGCCGTTCGATGGTGGCGGGCGGGATCACGCGGCGGAACTCATACTGGTCGTGCGCGCAACCGATCGTGGCGGTAGCGCCGCCGACCAGCGCGACGCGCAGCGACTCAGGCAACTGGAAGCGCAGGAAGTGCACCGCCGAGAGCCGGGTCAGATGACGATCTGGCTGGTCTTCGTTGGCCAGCGCGAAGATGCGGCCGTGACGCGGCACGTCCACGTAGACGCGGCGCGCGGCTTCATTGAGCTGCGGTAACTCACGTTGGCGTTCGGCAGCGTCGGGCAGCTCGATCAGCAGCGTGGCCTTCCAGTTCGTGCCGTCGGGCACCAAGTGGGCATAGGTATCGATCTCGTGCTGCATGGCCTCCTGGCTGGCGCCGCGCTCGGCATGCAGCACCTCCTGGATCTGGTAGCGGATGGTCAGTTCATCTTCGAACTGCAGGCGCATGCAGGGGCCGAGGGCCAGGCTGCGCTCGCGGCGGTGGCGGATCATCTTCTGCTTTTGCACACGCCGACTGAGGCTGTAGGACTGCAGGGTCATCAGGGTGGCGGCGGTGATGTTCATGCGGGCACGGTCATGCCGCCGCAGCGATGGCGGCGCGGCGCATCGGCACGACGGCCAAGGCGCCGTCGGTGTCTTCGACGCAGTGCAGTGCAATGCCGTACAGCGCTTCGAGATGCCTCACGGCCGCGCGGCCGCTGGGCAGGTTGGCGATGAGCTGGCCGTGCTGCAACAGCCACAGGCGGTCGAAGCCGGCCAGCGCCTGGTTGATGTCGTGCAACACCGCGACCAGCGTGTGGCCGCGCTCGCGAGTGAATTGCTGTAACGCGTCCATCAATTCGAACTGCAGCCCCGGGTCGAGTGCGGCCAGTGGTTCGTCCACCAGCACCAAGGATTCGTGTTCGTCCCAAAGCTGCGCGAAGACTCGGGCAAGCTGCACACGCGCCTGCTCGCCGCCAGACAGCGTGTCGAAGCGGCGGCCTGCGAGGTGAGCTGCGTGCGCCAACTGCAATGCAGCGCTGACCATTCGCGGCTGTTCGGGGTCGGGTTCGCGTGCGACGCGGCCCAGCGCCACCACCAGTTCCACCGGCAGTCCGAAGGCCACCGTGTGCGACTGCGGCAGCACCGCGCGGCGGCGCGCCAGCGCGGGCAGTGGCCAGCCCTGCGGGCTGCGCGACAGGGCGCGCCCGTCGAGCGACACGGTGCCTTCGTGTGGTGCACGCTCGCCTGCCATCAAGCGCAACAGCGTGGACTTGCCGGCGCCGCTGGGGCCGAGGATCGCGATGCGTTCGCCGGGTGCGACCTGCAGGTCGAACGGGCCGATGCGGTGACCGCGCAGGCGAGTGAGGGCGGCGCGCAGCTTGAGCACCTTGCTTCTGATGCAGGGCTCGACATCCGCGCCCGCATCGAAGGCGGAACGCACAACAGGGTCACCGACCATAGGTTCAAGTTCTGAAAAAGACATTTCGGGCGGCAGGCGGTCGGCAAACGATTCGCTCATGTGTGCACCCTTCGGCCTGCGGCCGGACCCGCCAGGCGGGAGCATGAGCACTTGGGGCGGCCCGGCGCGCTCATACGCTGCCTTGGGCGCGAGTGGCGCTGCGCAGCATCACGAGGAACAATGGCGCGCCGATCAGTGCGGTGAAGATGCCCACCGGAATCTCGGCAGGGATGGCCACCGTGCGCGCCACGGTGTCGGCCGCCAGCAGCAGCAGGGCTCCGGTGCCCAAGGACAGAGGCAGCACATGCCGCTGATCAGGGCCGACCGCCACGCGCACCAGGTGAGGGGCCATCAGCCCGATGAAGCCGATCACGCCGCACCACGCCACCGCCAGCGCCGACAGCAAGGCCACGACGACGATGGTCTGGCCGCGCAGGCGCTGTACGTCGATTCCCACATGGCCGGCCGCCGCCTCGCCAAGCGCGAGCGCGTTGAGGGCGCGTGCCAGCGCGCCGGTGCGCAAGGCCACGATGCCGAGCGCCGTGCCCATCACGGCCACCACCGGCCAGTTCGCGCCGGCCAGCGAGCCGAGTGTCCAGAACGTGAGGCTGCGCAATTGCTCGTCGGTGGCGACGTAGGTGCACAGGCCTACCACCGCCATCGTGATCGCCTGCAGCGCCAGGCCGGTGAGCAGTAACCCCGCTACCGAACCCGGCGTGAGCCAGCGCGCCATGCGGTCCAGCGCCCAGCACACGGCCAGCGCGCCGGCAAACGTGCTGGCCGGCAGCACCCACAGCCGCCAAACCGGCGGTAGCGCCAGGTGCATGCTGGAGAACACCGTGAGCACCAGCGCTGCCGCGCAGGCTGCGCCGCTGGTCACGCCGAGCAACGTGGGGTCGGCCATGGGATTGCGGAACAGGCCCTGTGCCAGCGCACCCGCCAAGCCGAGCGCGGCACCCACGGCGGCGGCCAGCAGCGTGCGCGGCAGGCGCAATTCCCACAGCACGTAGGCACCGCCCGACAGCGGCGTGTCGCTGCGTTGCGACGTGAATGGCGCAAGCCAGTCGCGCCAAGCCACGGGCACGGCGCCGAACTGAACCGCCAGCACCAGCCCGGCCAGCAATGCCAGCAGCAACCAGGTGCCTGGGTGCCGTGTACCAGGCACAGCCGTGCCCAAGATACCAGGGCGGCGCAGCGGGGTCAGCACGACCTTGTCCATTGATCCGGTTCAAGATGTGGTGGTTCGCGGCGCGTACAACGCCTCGGCCAGCGTGCTCACCGCCAGTGGCAGACGAGGGCCGAAGCCGAGCGCCAGAAGGATCTCGACGCTGACCACGCGCCGGGCACGGCCTGCCGGCGTTTGTGCGAGCCCTGGCGCCTGCAGCAGGCCGGCCACACCGCCCACTGCGGCCAGCCCCTGATCGGTGGCGACGATCACATCCGGCGCGGCAGCGACGGCAGCTTCGGGTGTCAGCGGCTTGTAGCCTTCGAAAGCGGCGAAGGCGTTGCGCGCACCGGCATAAGCGATCAAGGTGTCTGCGCCGGTACGCTGGCCAGCCACGCGCAATTGGTTGATCGACTGCGCCATCACGAACATCACACGAGGCCGCTTCGAGAGATCCTTGGGCTGCAGCGATGCCACGCGGTTGCGGGCAATGTTCCAGTTGTCGCGCAACTGATCGACCAGGGCCGCGCCCGCCGCCGCGCGGCCGGTCAACTCGGCCAGGCGCTGCATGCGCGCGATCACCCCTTCGATGCTGTGGCCGGAGTCGAGAATGTGAATCGGCACGCGGGCCGCTTCGATCTGGCGCAGCACCGCCGGTGGGCCAGCGTCTTCGGTGGCCACCAGCAGGGTGGGGGCCAGCGACAGCACGCCTTCGGCCGACAGCGTGCGCTGGTAGCCCACGCTGGGCAGCTTCTTCGCGGCCTCGGGGTAGAAGGAAGTCGTGTCCACACCGACCAGATCGGCTTGGGCGCCAAGTGCGAACAGCGTCTCGGTGATGGCGCCACCAACGCTGACGATGCGCGGCGCGCCGGCCGCGAGGACCGGGCGATTGCTCAGGGCCGAGATCGCGGCCAGCGCTGCAACACCGGCCAGCAGTTGCCTGCGGTGCGGGTCGTTCAGCTCACGCATGCCTCGACCTCCGGGCTGAGCGACGCCAGCAGGTTGCGCCAGTCGCAGCGTTCGGCCTGGCCGGGCTTGCGTTCGCCGAAGAACATCGCAATGGTCTCGCCCGCGGCGTCGAAGAGTTCGAGCGAATGCACGAGGCCGTCGCTGGTGGGCTTCTTGACCAGCCAAGCCTTGGCTATGTGGTCTTCGCGCAAGTGCAGGTTGAAGCCGGGGTCGAGCACGTTGAGCCACGGCCCCATCACTTCGACGCGTTGCACCGGGCCGCCGTGGATCTGGATCATCCCGGGGTTGCCGACGAAGACCATGATGGACACGCCTTCCTGCGCGGCACGGTTGAGTACTTCCTGCGCGCTGGCTGCCGGCACCGGGTGCACGAACGACGGGTCTGCCAAGCGCAAGCCTTGGGTGCGGCTGACGCCGAACTTCTTCAGCAGGCCGAAGAACTCGTGCGTGTCTCGCATCGAGGACCAGGACTGCCTGAAGCCCGCCACGTCGATCTCGGCATCGGGCGTCTCGGGTTTGATCGGCTCCGGCGCGGCGGTGGCGATACCGGCCGACACCTGTGAGGCGGAGAACTGCTCGATCAGATCGAAGAAGGCCGCGACTTTGCTCATCGGCTTCATGAACACCTTGTGGATGGCATGGCCCTGCGCATCGAAGAACTGCAGGCTGCGCTGTGTCGCGCCGTCGGCCAGGCGCTCTTCCACCGCGAAGCCGTGTGCCCAGCGGCCGTAGAAAATCCGCAGGTCGATCGCGCCGCCGAGCACCAGACCCACTTGATGGTGGCTGGGACCGTTGACGCTGATGTTCGAGTACATGCCGACCTTTTCGTGGACGCAGGACTCGTTGCGCGTGAGCGCCATGACCTCGCCCAAGGCTTCGAGTGCGGTCACGATCTGTGGCCATTCCGAGCGGAGGCGCCGTGCCGTCAGTGGCGACTCGCCGGAATCGAAAGGGCCGCAGTGCGCCGCGACCAGCTCACCTTCGGAGATGGAGAGCGCCTGTGCGATGTCGCGGTGGCGTGAGCGTGCTGTTTGGCGCGCTTGACGAAAGCTGGTGCGGACGTTTTGGTGTTGCAGTTCCATGGCGAGTCTCCCGGTGTGGGGCAGAAGTAGGTGCAGAAGCAGGGGCGGGCCGGCTCAGAAGTCGTAGCGCGCCGAGACCTGCAGGTTTCGGCCGGGGGCGGTGTAGGCGTCGAGCACCGTGCTGCTGGCGGCGATGCCGCGCACGTCAGACCAGCGCCAGTAGGTCTGGTTGAAGACGTTGTTCAGGTTCGCGACCAGCGTCAGGTTGGGCAGCGGCTTCCAGCTCGCGCCCAGGTCCAGCACGGTGTAGGAGGGCGTGGCGTAGTACGTCGCGTTGGAGATCCGGCTGGCCTGCTTTTGCTGCGCATGCAGCGCGTTGGCGCGCAGCTCCCAGGGGCCGGCGTCGTAACGCACGCCGAGCGATGTGCGCAGCGGTTCCACCGTGTCCAGCGCGGTTTTGACGCCCGCCGCTTCGCTGTAGCCGCGCGAGAGGGCGGTGCCGGCATTGACGCGCCAGGTCTTGTCGATCTGCCATTCGGCACGCGCCTCGATGCCACGGATGCGCGCGTTGTTCAGGTTGATGTACTGGTAGATCAGCGGGTCCACGCCGGGCACACCGGTGCCGCCGACAACCTGTTGGCTGATGAAGTCCTTGTAGCGGTTGTCGTAGCCCAGCAGTTGGTAGCGCAAGCCACCCAGCCTGCCGCGGAAGCCGGCCTCGATGCTGTCGGCGCGCTCGGCCTTCAGGTTGGGGTTGCCGATGCTGGTGTAGCCCTGGGCGACGTTGGCGAAGCCGTTGTTGACCTGATCGGGCGTAGGTGCGCGAAAGCCCTTGGCCAGGTTCAAATAGGGCGCAAAGATCTCTGCAAGATGCCACACGGCGCCCAGGCGTGGCGTGACAGCCTTGTCGGACAGCGAGACCACGGTGCCGGTGTAGCCGGTCGGATCGGCATCGAGCTTGTAGCTGTCGAAGCGCAGGCCGGGGATGATGCTGAAGGCACCGCTATCGATCTCACCCTGCACGAAGGCGCCGGCCAGCGTGTACTTGGTGTCGGGGAAGAGCTTGGGCGGCGTGACGCCGGTGAACTGGCCAGTGACGTCGGCGCGGCTGATGTCCACGCCGTAGCTCAGCTTCTCGCGCGTGCCCTCGCCCAGCAGCGGCGCCTTGAAGTTGCTCTCGAGTTGCGTGGACAGGCCGAGCAGCTTCTGCCGGTAGTCGTAGTCGCGGCTCAGCGGCGATGCCGCTCCGGCCACGGTACGGTCGGTCAGCGTGAGCTGGTGCGTCGTCGCGTCCTGGGCATAGACCTGGGTGCGGGCCCGCTGCACGAACGGCGCGGATTCGTCGTCGTAGCGATGTTCCAGCGAGGCGCGGTCGCGCGTGAGCTTGTCGCGCGCGTCGAGGTCGTTGATGGTGGTGGTGACGCCGCGCGAGGTGGTGGTACCGCGCGCGCTGTAGACCTCGGTGTCTTGCTTGCGTTGCTGTGATTCGAGCGTTAGGCCGAACTCGTGTGCGGGGTTGAACGTGTAGAACACCTTGCCCAGCACCGAGGGTGCGGAGTAGTCCACCGGATTTGGTGTGGTGCGGGTGCTGTTCTGCGCGTCGACCGTGCCCTGGTTGTCGGTCTCGTGGCCCTGGCGCTGTGTGGCCAGCAGCATGGCGCGCCACGGGCCAGTGCGCCCGGCCAGGCCGACGCTGGCGTTGAAGGACTTGTCGACCGACGCATAGCCGGCGCGGGCGAAGCCGCCGACGGTCTTCCCGCCCTTGAGCAAGTCCAGCGGCTCCAGGGTGCGCAGGCTCACCACGCCGGCCAGGCCGTCGCTGCCGTACTGGGTGGAGGCCGGGCCGCGTAGCACCTCGATGCTTTGCGCGCTGTCGATGTTGAGGAAGTCGCCGCGGCCGGTACCGATGGGACCGAAGGTGAAGCTGTTGGGTACGCGGATGCCGTCGATCAACATCAGCACCTGGTTGCCTTCGAGGCCGCGGATGTTGATGCCCTCGTTGCCCGCGCGCGCCGTGCCTCCGGACTGGCCGAAGCGCGTGGGCTGCTGGCGCACCGTGACGTCCAGTTCGTCGCGGAACACGTCCTTGATGTCGCGCGCGCCGGACTTCTCGATGGCGCTGGTGGGTGTCACCGTGACGGTGTTCGGCACATCGTCCACGCGCCGCTCGGTGCGTGTGGCGGTGACGGTGATTTCTTTCAACGCCGGGGCATCAGCCAGGGCGGTGGTCTGGCTGGCGGGGGCTTGCTGGGCCGAGGCGGCCAGGGGCGCGAACCCCCAGGCCACAGCGATCGCCAACGCGACGGGTGTCTTGCAAAGCACGGTGTTTTCCTTGTTGGAGAGGCACGTGCTTGCGAAGGCTGGCGGGTGCGGTGGGTGATGAAGCGAACTACTTGGTGAGAATCAGCTTTCCGAGCGAAGTCAGGCGAAGCCGGTAGACGAACGGGCCGTGCTGGATCTCGATCTCCGTCATGCCGTCGAAGAGTTGATCGCTGGACAGTCGCCGGCCCGGGTTGCCGCAAGCCGCAGGCGAAACGACCCGGCCTTGATCGGCCGTGCGGTTCGATGCCGGTGTCGCAGCTGGGCGTGGCGCGCGCGCGGGGTATCTCATGCGCTCAAACCTGGGCGCCCGCGAGCGGCATCGATGGGAGTGCGATTCGCGCCTCGGTGGGGCGACGCGCGCAGGCGTGATCGAAGGTCTTGCGCGCGCAGTCGTAGCAGGCGCCGCAGGCGGTGGCGACGTGGAGTTCATCCTGCAACTGGTCGAAGCTGCTGCAGCCGAGACGAACTTCGCGTTCGATGTCGCGGTCCGAGACGCGGTGGCAGATGCAGACGATCATGGCTGGCCTCGCTTGAGCAAAGTGGCGCTCAATGCAACACCGTGCCACGCTGGGCAACGGCGTCTTGCGGGGGTTCAGGCAAGGCCGCTGGGGCCGTGTCGGTGCGGCCTTGCTGCCATTGCGCAGCAAGGCGTCCGAGCACGGTGCGGAACTCGGGCGAGAGGAGAGGGTGGGCGGCCAGGCGATCGAGGTTCGAGACGATCTTGCCGGACATGTGCGGGCACGGGCCACCGTTCTGAAACGCAGACATCAACGCCAGCGTGCCGGCAAGGAGCGGCTCGATTTCGGCGGTGTTGAAGGGCATGGCGACTCGCTTCGGTTTCGGTGGTAACGGACAAGAATGTAATGCGAATCGTTCCTATTCGCAAGAAAAATCATTTCCACCGGCAACAGAGTCGGCTTGCTTGGTTTTCGAGTGGGCGGGTTGGCGGCGCTGCGAACGCGCCACCGTGCCGCGCTATGATTCCGCACGTTGGTGCTCGCGCCGGTCTCTCAACCGGCGCAGTTAAACGGGAATCAGGAGGGGAAGTTCCGTCGGAACACTCCAACCTGAGCTGCCCCCGCAACGGTCAAGCGGACGAAGGCTTTCAGCCGTCAGCTCGTGTCGATACTCCACTGGAGGCCCTGGCTTCTGGGAAGGACACACGGGTCGCCTCCGCCAGCCCGGATACCGGCCGACGAGGAGCCGTGCACATGTTTTGATCATGGGCGCGGCTTGAATGCAGGAACCCGCGGGGAAGCGGGGGCCTGGGCTCGTTGCTTGGTTCCCCGTATGACGATTCCCTTGCCACGCCCCGGCGCACGTACGCTGCCGGGCTGCTGTGATTCACTCGCATCAGCGGGCTCGGCTGATGCCGCCGATGTCACCGATGTCACTTAAGGCAATCCACTGTCCCGCGCTGCTGGTCGGCGCCCCGGCGTCGGGCCAGGGCAAGACCACCGCCACCGCTGCGCTCGCATGTTGGCACCGCAACCAGGGACGGCGCGTGCGGGTGTTCAAGACCGGGCCGGACTTCCTGGACCCGATGGTTCTGGAACGCGCCAGCGGTCAGCCGGTGCACCAGCTCGACTTGTGGATGGGCGGCGAAGCGCATTGCCGCGAACTGCTGTACCGCGCGGCTGGCGAGGCTGACCTGATCCTGGTCGAGGGCGTGATGGGCCTGCACGACGGCACGCCCTCGAGCGCCGATCTCGCGCAACGCTTCGGCCTGCCGGTGCTGGCGGTGATCGATGGCTCGGCCATGGCGCAGACCTTCGGTGCCATCGCCCTTGGCCTGGCGAGCTACCGCGGGGGTCTGCGTGTCGCGGGGGTGTTGGCCAACCGTGTGGGCAGCGCCACGCACGCCCAGATGCTGCGCGAGAGCCTGCCCGAGGGCATGGCGTGGTTCGGCGCCTTGCCGCGCGACGAAGCGTATGCCTTGCCCTCGCGCCACCTGGGCCTGGTGCAGGCCGATGAGGTGGCCGACCTGGAGCAGCGCATCGAACGCGCGGCACGGGCCCTGGGCATGATCGATCCGCCTTTGCCCGAGCCGGTACGCTTCGAGGCCGTCGAAGCGCAGCCGCTCGAGCCCTTGCTGTCCGGTGTGCGGATCGCCATCGCCCACGACGCAGCTTTCTCCTTCCTCTACCGCGCCAACCTCGACACGCTGAGTGCTCTGGGCGCCGGGCTGGTGTACTTCTCGCCACTGGCCGACGAGCCGGTGCCCGACGCGCATGCGCTGTACCTCCCGGGCGGTTACCCCGAACTGCACCTGGAGCGCCTGGGGCGCAGCGCCGTGGCGCGCGAATCGATCCACGCCCACCACGCGGGCGGCAAACCCATCGTCGCCGAATGTGGCGGCATGCTTGCGTTGTTGGAGTCACTGACCGACGCGCATGGCAACACGGTGCCGATGCTGGGCATGCTGCCCGGCCGCGCCTTCATGGAAAAGCGCCTCGTCAACCTGGGCCTGCACAGCGCCGAGTTGCCCGAAGGCCCCGTGCGTGGCCACACCTTCCACCACGCGCGCATCGAGACGCCGCTGGTACCTGTCGCGCTGACGCAGGCGCAACGCCAGCACGGCAAGCCCGAAGGCATCTACCGCGCCGGGCCGGGTGGACGCCTGCATGCGTCTTTCCTGCACCTGTACTTCCCGTCCAACCCGCAGGCCGTGGCGCGCTTGTTTCATCCTGACGGGGGGGCGACATGAGCGCGTTGCCTGCCTACGGCACGGTCTGGTTCGTCGGCGCCGGTCCCGGCGACCCCGATCTGATCACGGTCAAGGGGCGTGATCTGATCGCACGCGCCGGCGCGATCCTGTTCGCCGGCTCGCTGGTCAACGAGGCGGCCACGCGTTGGGCACCTTCGGGCTGCGAAATCGCGGACTCGAAGGACATGACGCTCGGCGACATCTCCGGTTGGCTGATCGCGCAAGCTTTGAGGCACGAGACGGTGATCCGCCTGCAGACCGGCGACCCCGCGCTTTACGGCACCTTGATCGAAGTGGTGCAGCCGCTGGACGCTGCGGGGGTGCCGCTGTGCGTCGTGCCGGGCGTGTCGTCGGCGATGGCCTCGGCGGCAGCGGCGGTCGAGAGCTTCACGTTGCCCGAGGTCACACAGACCACGATCTTCACGCGCATCGAAGGTCGTACGCCGATGCCCGAGGGTGAGTCTTTGCCCGAGCTGGCACGGCACCACTGCACGCTGTGCATCTTTCTTTCGATCACCCTGCTGCACAAGGTCGAGGCCGGTCTGCGCGAGGCCGGCTGGGCCGAAGACGCACCGATCCTCGTCGTGCACAAGGCGAGCTGGCCGGGCGAAGAGATCATCGTGCGCGGCACGCTGGCCGACATCAAGCAGCGCTGCCGCGATGCCAAGATCGTGAGTCAGGCCATGGTCATCGCCAGTCCCACGCTGGGCGCGCGACACTGGCCCGAACTCAACAAGTCCAGGCTTTACGACGCGAGCTTCACGCACCGTTTCCGGCGCGCCTCCACCCACAAGGAAACCCCATGAACGCCACGACTATCCTGCTGGTGGGCCACGGCTCGCGCGAGAAGTCTGGCAACGACGAGATCGAGCGCTTCACCGCGCTGTGGCGAGAGGCGAACCCCCACTGGCGCATCGAGCTGTGCTTCATCGAGTTCGCCGATGTCGAGGTGGAGGAGGGTCTGGCCCGCGCCGCGCAGAACGCGCAGCGCGTCATCGTCGTGCCGCTGATCCTCAATGCGGCTGGCCACGTCAAGATGGAGATCCCGGCGCACATCGCGCGTGCGCGCCGGCAGTTCACCGGGGTGCGCTTCGACTACGCGCCGCACCTGGGCGTGTGCGAGCCCATCCTTGCCGTCCTGCAGCGCCAACTGCGCCAGTGCATGCACGCGCTCGACATGCCAGACCCCACCACCACCGGCGTGGTGCTGCTCGGGCGTGGCTCGTCGGACCGGCACGCCAACGGCGAGATGGCCAAGATGGCGCGTTGGCTGCAAGAGGAGAGCCAGCACGAGATCGTCGACCTGGCATTCACCGGCATCACCTTCCCGCGCCTGGAGCGTGTGGTGCAGCGCCAGGCCGCGCTCGGTCTGCGCCAGGTCGTGGTGCAGCCCTACTACCTGTTCACCGGCACGCTGATCCAGCGTATCGGCCGGCAGGTCGAGCACTTGCGCGCGCAGTACCCGCAGCTGCGCTTCGCGCTCGGCTCGTACTTCGGTTTCGAACCTGAGATTGCAAGGTTGCTGGCCGATCGGGTACAGGGCTTGTTGTCGGGCAGTCTGGATGCGGTGCCGGTCAGCGACGAGGCAGCGCATTGGGAAGCGCATCGCCACGACGGCGAACACGATCACTCGCTTGTGCACGGACACGAGCCTGCTCATCCGCACGATCACGCACACCCATGAGCAGCGTCAACACCGTCACCGAGCAGCTCACCGCTGCCGGCCGCGCGATCGAGCATGACTCGTTTGCCGTCATCGACCGCGAGGTCGGTGCACACGCCTACACGCCCGAGCAATGGCCCATCGTTCGCCGCATGATCCACGCCAACGCCGACTTCGAGTTCAACGGCTTGACCGACTTTCACCCGCAGGCGGTGGAGGCTGGCGTGCGGGCGATTCTCCGCGGCGGTGCCAGCGTCGTGGCCGATGTGGAGATGATCTGCGTGGGCCTGTCGGCGCCGCGCCTGGCGCACTTTGGCATGCGGCCGCACCAGTTCATCAGCGACGCCGATGTGATTGAGGCCGCGAAAGCGCAAGACACAACGCGTGCCGTGCAGGCGATGCGCAAGGCGCACTCCCGAGGGCTGCTCGATGGCGCGATCGTCGGCATCGGCAATGCGCCCACCGCGCTGATTGAACTCGTGCGCCTCATCGTCGACGAGGGCGTGCGTCCGGCGCTGGTGGTCGGCATGCCGGTCGGCTTCGTCTCGGCCGCCGAGTCCAAGGACTTGATGGCCGGGGTGCAGCACATTCCGTGGATTGTGATTCGCGGGCGCAAAGGCGGTTCGACGCTGGTGGTGGCGGCGCTGCATGCGCTGCTCGCACTGGCCGAGGCGCGGCAGAAGGCGCACACCGAGGCCTCGCCATGATCGCTGCGGGCTGCGCCGCCGTCCTGTTTATCGTCGCGGCGATTCACGTCTATTGGGGCCTGGGCGGTCGCATCGGGTTCAAAGCGGCGCTGCCGGAGTTGCCGAGCGGGGAACTCGCGTTCACGCCACCCGCTGCGCTCACGTTGCTGGTGGCGATGGGGTTGGTGATCGCGGCGCTCGCCATCCTGGCCGTGGGCCGGCTGCTGGTGCTGCCATTGCCCATGGCCGTTCTGCGCATCGGGGTGGCGCAGCTCGCGTTCGTGTTCGCACTGCGCGCCGTGGGCGAGTTTCGATACATCGGCTTCTTCAAGAAGATTCGCGGTAGCCGGTTCGCCCGGTACGACACCCTGTACTACAGCCCGCTGTGCCTGGCCCTCGGTCTGACCTTGGTGTGGTTGCTGGTGAGCACCAGAGGCGCATTGCCGTGAGCGCGTTATTGGGCTGGGTTCACTACCGAAAGACCGAGGTGCCACGCCGATGATGGACAAGACCGTCAAGCGCGGCACGCGCACCGGCTTCACCACCGGCGCGTGTTCGGCTGCGGCCGCGCGTGCGGCGGTGCTGGGCCTGGTGCAGGGTGTCGTGCCCGAAGCGGTTGAGTCCCTGCTGCCAAATGGCGACGTAGTGCGCTTTGTGGTGCAGGACGGCCGCTGCGATGCAACGAGCGCGCACGCGATGGTCATCAAGGACGCGGGCGACGACCCCGATTGCACCGACAAGGCCCACCTCACTGCCGACGTGCGCCTGCTGCGCGAGCGGCCGGGCGCTGTGCTGCTGCAAGGCGGCTTCGGCGTCGGCACCGTGACCATGCCTGGCCTCGGTCTCGAGGTGGGCGGCCCTGCGATCAACCCCGTTCCTCGTCGCAACATCGAAGAGAACGTTCGTGCGGTGGCCGCCGATCTGCTCCTCGATGCGGGCATCGAAGTGACGATTTCCGTGCCGCAAGGCCTGGAGATGGCGAAGAAGACGCTCAACGCGCGGCTCGGCATCCTTGGCGGCATCTCCATCCTCGGCACCACCGGCATCGTCAAGCCGTACTCGACCTCGGCCTACCGGGCCAGCGTGGTGCAGGGCGTGCAGGTGGCGGCCACGATCGGCCGGGACAAGGGCGAGGGCAACGGGCACAGCGTGGTCGTGCTCACCACCGGCGGGCGCACCGAACAGTTCGCGATGAAGGAGCGGCCCGAACTGCCGCACGCATGCTTCGTGCAGATGGGCGACTTCCTGCGCTACGCGCTCGACACCGCGGTGGCCGAAGGCCTGCGCGAAGTGGTGATCGGCGGCATGGTGGGCAAGCTCACCAAGATCGCGCAGGGCGAGACCATCACCCACGCCAATCGCGCCGACGTCGACACCGGATTGCTGGCCGAGCTGGCCGCCAGCATCGGCGCGCCCGCCGATGAGTGCGCGGCGATTGCCGCCAACGTGACGGCCCGTTTTGCGGCCGAGCGCATGGAGGCGCTGGGCCTGTTGAGTGAATTCCACACCGCGCTGGCGAAGAAGGTGGTTAGCACGCTCACCGCAGCCGACCGCTACGGCGACAAGTTCCAGCTTCATGTGCTGGTGTGCGACTTCGACGGCCACAAGATCGCCGAGGCGAAATCGGCGAATCACACGAATGAAATCCATGACTGACCGCCGCCCCGACCCTTCCCCTTGCCGCGTGATCGGCGTGCTTGACGACGGTGTCGCCAGCCTCAGTGCCATCGCACTCGCGCACCTGCGCCGTGCCGATCTGGTGATCGGTGGCGCGCGCACGCTGGCGCTGTTCGAAGACGACATCGCCCCCACCGCCGTGCGCCGCGATCTCACCGGCCAACTCAGCGCCGTGCCCGAGTGGGTGCGCGGCGCGCGCAGCGATCATCTGTCGGTGGTCGTGCTCGCGACCGGCGATCCGCTGTGCCACGGCATCGCAAGCTACCTGGCTTCGCGCCTGTGCATCGAGGCGATCGAGGTGCTGCCGAATTTGTCCACGCTGCAGCTCGCTTGCGCCCGCGTCGGCCTGGCCTGGCAAGACGCGAAGATCGTCTCCATCCACGCCAAGGATGCCGGCGAGTGGGTGCCGGGCGCGGCGCCCTCGCACGGCCTGTATGCGCTCGCGCAAGCGCTGCGCCAGCACGACCGGCTGGCCGTGCTGACCAGCCCCGACAACACGCCCGACCGCATCGCCCGCCTGCTGCTGGCCGAAGGGCAGGGCGAGGACTTTCATCTCGCGGTGGCCGAGCGTTTGTGCACGGCCGACGAACGCGTGCTGGCCGACTTGTCGCCCGCCGATGCCGCGCAGCAGACCTTCGCCGACCCCAACGTCGTGCTGCTTTGGCGTGTGCGCGCGCGGTCCAACCCAGTGCGCTTCGGCCTGACTGACGCGGCCTACCACCAGCGCCAGCCCGACAAGGGCTTGATCACCAAACAAGAGGTGCGCGCCGTGTCGCTGGCGCGGCTGCAGTTGCGCGCCGACAGTCTGGTGTGGGACATCGGTGCGGGCAGCGGCTCGGTGGGGCTGGAGGCCGCGCGGCTTTGCCCGCAGGGCCATGTGTGGGCGATCGAGAAGAACGAAGGCGATGTTGCGATCGCGGGCCAGAACGTGCAGGCCTTCGGTATCAGCAACCACACGCTGGTGCACGGCAAGGCGCCGGAAGGCTTGCAGGCCTGGGCCGATCCCGACGCTGTGTTCATCGGTGGCTCGGGCGGCGAGCTCGCCGAGTTGATCGTGTTGTGTCTGCGCCGCCTGAAACCCGGCGGCTGGCTGGTGATGAACTTCGTGACGCTCGAAAACCTCGCCGCCGCGACGCAGGCCTTGAGCGCGCTGAACGCGACATGGGACGTGCTGCAACTGCAGGCCGCGCGCAGCAAGCCCATCCTGCACATGCACCGCATGGCGGCCGAGAACCCGGTGTGGATCGTCTGCGCGCAAGCCGGTGCGGCGAGCGCATCGAACGAGGCTTCCGATGAGTGAGGCACAGCGCACGGGTCGCCTGATCGGCGTCAGCCTCGGGCCGGGCGACCCTGGCCTCATCACGCGCCGCGCGTGGGCGCTGCTGGAGCGCCGCGATTCAGTGTGGACCTACCCGACGCGCAGCACCAAAACGCCGAGCTACGCCTTCGACATCGTCGCGCGTTCCGGTATCGAACTGCCCGCGCAGCACCAGCCGCTGCTGTTCCCGATGACGCACGACGAGGCCAAGCTGCTGCGCCACTGGCACCGCGCTGCCGAGGCCGTGCTGCCGAGGCTTCAGGCCGGGCAGGACGTGCTGTTTCTCGTCGAAGGCGACGCGTCCACCTACGCCACCTTCGGTCACCTCGCGCGCACTGTGCGCGCGCTCGACGAACGCATCGCGGTCGAAATCGTCCCCGGTGTCAACTCATTCACCGCCGCCTGCGCCACGCTCGATGTGCCGCTGGCCGAGCAAGACGACACCGTCGCCATCGTGCCCGCCGCGTACGGCGTGAGCGCAGTGGACCGGCTGCTGGTTGATTTCGACACGCTCGTGCTGCTGAAGGTCAAACCGCTGATGGACGAGTTGATCGCCTGGCTCGAACAACGCGGCCTGCTGGGCCACGCGCAGTTCATCGAGCGCTGCGGCGCACCCGACGAGCGTGTGGTCAGCGACCTGCTCAGCCTGCGCGGCCAGAAAGTCAGCTACCTGTCTTTGATGATCGTGAAGAACCCGCACCGTGTGCGCGGCGAGCGCATCAAGGGCTGCCTGAAGAAGAGCAGCGCGCTTGGCGTCAATCAATCCGAGCAAGAAGAGGAAGAGAACGCATGAGTGAAACACCTGTCCGCGTCGTCATCGTCGCCATCACCAAGCATGGCGCGCAGCAAACCGCGCAGCTCGCGCGCGCACTGCCCGCGGCCAGCGTTTGCGTGGCGGCCAAGTTCGCCGAGACGATGCAGGGTCTGCCCAATCCCGTGCAGGCCTACAGCGGTGCGTTCAAGGACGAGATCGGCGGCTTGTTCGAGCGCTTCGACCAGATCGTCTTCTTCGTCTCGCTCGGCGCAGTGGTGCGCCTGATCGCGCCGCATTTGAAGAGCAAAGACGAAGATCCCGGCGTACTGGTCGTCGACGACGCGGGGCAGTTCGTGATCCCGGTCTTGTCGGGCCATGTCGGCGGCGCGAACGCGATGGCTGAACAAGTGGCCGCTTTGACGGGTGCCACGCCGGTGCTGACCACTGCGTCCGACGTGGGCAAGACCATCCCGGTGGACATCCTCGGCCGCGAGCTGGGCTGGAAGGTCGAGGCGCCCAAGCTCAACATCACCCGTGTCTCGGCCCATGTGGTCAACGGCGAGCCGATCGCCGTGGTGCAGGAGGCCGGCAGCCCGTCCTGGTGGACGCGGCCCACGCCGCTGCCCTCGAACATCCAGCGCTTCGAGCGTTTCGACGACGTCGACCTGAACCGTTTCAAGGCGGTGCTGTGGATCACGCACGCCGAGGTGAATGCGGCGCGCTGGCAGCAACTGCACGAGCGGCTGGTGGTGTATCGGCCGCCGTTGGAGCAGGGCACAGCATGACGCTGGCGACTCTGAAGCTCTCCCTGGGCATTGGCTGCGACCGCGGTACGCCCACTGACACTCTTGCTCGCGCGGTGGCCGAGGCGCTGGCGCTCGCGCAGGCCGAGTTCAGCGACGTGGCCGCAGTGGCCAGCATCACGCTCAAGGCCGACGAGGCGGGCCTGCTCGCGCTGGCCGCGCAGCGCGGCTGGGTCATCACGTTTTACCGTCCCGAGGAACTGGCCACTGTCGCCGTCCCCAACCCTTCGGAGACGGTGCGCCGCCACACCGGCACGCCCTCGGTCAGCGAGGCCGCAGCGCTGCTCGCCGCCGGCACCGACGCCAAGGACCTGCTCGTCGAGAAATACAAGCTGCGCGGCGCCGACGGCAAGAACGCCACCGTGTCTGTCGCACGCTGCGCCCCCGATTTCATTCCCTGTCACGCTCCCTGAAAGGAATCTTCAATGAACCCGACTCCGATGCTCGATGCCCACGCCCCGGCCACCCCGATGGCCGACACCCGCCACGCCGTGCTGCGCCCGCTGGCCGCTGCCGCTGTGCTCGGGCTGGTGCTGTTCTACGGCGTGGCTTTCGCCGACAGCCCGGTCGCACACAACGCGGCGCACGACGTGCGTCACGTCACCGTCAAGCCCTGCCACTGAGGGAGCAGCACGATGGCTTTGTTCCAACGGCTGATCTGGGGCGCACTCGCCGTCGCCCTGCTGGTCGGCAGCGTGCAGACCGCGCTGCAGCAATGGCAGGCGGTGCCCATCATCCTGGCCGCCGAAACCTTCGAGGCGCAGAAGGTGGCGCCCGCGGCGGTCGCGGGGCATGACCACGATCGCGGCCATTCTCACGACCAAGCCCACGAGCACGCCGAGGCTGGCACCGATTGGGCACCCGCCGACGGTCTGGAGCGCACGACCTGGACCTGGGTGGCCAACCTGCTGCACGTCTTCAGCCTCGCGCTGCTGATGTTCGCGGTGATGGGTTGGTGGGTGTGGCGCCGTGGGGCCACGCCGGCACCGCTGCGCCTGGCCTTCGTCGTCGCGGCCGCGGGTTGGCTCAGCCTGCACCTCTGGCCTTCGCTCGGGCTGCCGGCCGAGGTTCCCGGTATGGACGCGGCCAGCCTCGGTTCGCGCCAGGGCTGGTGGCTGCTGGCCGCAGGCTGCGCCGCGCTGGCCTGCGCGAGCGCGGCCTTGCTGCGAACTCGCTGGCGCTGGCTCGCCGCCGTGGCCTGGTTGGCCGTGCCCTTCGTGTCGGGCGCGCCGCAGCTCGCGAGCGACCCGTTGGCCGGTTTCAGTGCCGATGCCCAAACGCAGCTGCACGCGCTCGGCGCGCATTTCGTATGGGTCACCGGCGGGATCGCGCTGACGCTGTGGGCCAGCTTGGGGGCGGCCTGCGGGGTCGTGTTCCAGCGCTGGTTGCAACCTGTGCTGGTGGCGTCGCTGACGCCGTCGATGCGCGCGGTTCTGGACCCGAGGTGAGCAACCCATGAACATCATTCCCGAACCCGCTATCGCAGTGCCCGTCGGCAAGATCATGCTGGTCGGCATCGGCCCCGGCAGCGTGGACCACATGACGCATCGCGCCCGCGCGGCCATCGCCGAGGCCGACACCGTGATCGGCTACGTTACCTACATCAAGCTCGTCGCCGACCTCGTCGAGGGCAAAGAGGTCATTCGCAAAGGAATGACCGAGGAGCTGGACCGCGCCGTGAGCGCACTCGAAGCCGCGCGTGCCGGCAAGAAGGTCGCACTGATCTCGTCGGGCGATGCTGGCGTCTACGGCATGGCCGGGCCGACCTACGAGGTGTTGTTCCAGGCCGGCTGGACACCCGAAGACCCGGTGCAGGTCGAGATCGTGCCCGGCGCCTCGGCGCTCAATGCCTGCGCCGCGCGCGTGGGTGCGCCGCTCACGCACGACTTCTGCGCCATCTCTTTGAGCGATCTGCTCACCCCTTGGCCGACCATTGCGC
Organism: Burkholderiaceae bacterium; assembly: GCA_965229345.1. Taxonomy (GTDB): domain Bacteria; phylum Pseudomonadota; class Gammaproteobacteria; order Burkholderiales; family Burkholderiaceae_C; genus PBB1. The sequence goes on along the minus strand of OZ245872.1, from coordinate 2,863,199 downwards.
GCCGGCTCGATGCGGTGGCGATGGCCGATTTCGTGGTCGCGCTCTACAACCCCAAGAGCGGCCGGCGCACGCGCCAGATCGTCGAGGCGCAGCGCCTGTTCCTGCGCCACCGCCGCGCCGACACGCCGGTGGCGGTGGTGAAGAGCGCCTACCGGCGCCGCGAGCGCATCGAGTTCACCACGCTCGACAAAATGAGCGAGTGCGACATCGGCATGCTTACCACCGTGCTGATCGGCAACAGCAACACCATCGTCAAGCACGGCCTGATGGTCACGCCGCGCGGTTACGCCAACAAGTACGACCTGACCGATGGCGGCACCACGCGCGACGGCGAGCGGCCGGGCCGGTCGCTGTCCACCGGCCTGAACGGTTGGCTCGAGAACCTGATCGCCGACCACGCGGCGGGCGACAGCGTCGAGCTGCTGGCCGAGCGTCATCGCCTGCCGGTGGACTACATCCGCGCCACCTTGAACGAGCCGCTCGAGGCCTCGGCCGCCGACGCGCCGGAAGAGGCCGAGGCATGACGAGTTCGTCGGCCTTCCGCACCCTCGTCATGAGGAGAAGCACCACCCACCCTTGAACCACACACGCCCAAGGTGCCCGCCGCCAGCGATGACCGCGGGTCAAACGGGAACGGGGTAGGGCCCGCGCGAAACGCAGGTCTCAAGCCCCGGCTGCCCCCGCAACGGTAGGCGAGTGCGGGTGCGTCACGGTGCTCGATGGATCGAGCGCCAGCCACTGGGTTGTCACGTGGTGCCGTCGCAAGAACGGCGCGCGCGGGCCTCCCGGGAAGGCGATGCACCAAGACTCGCGAGCCCGGATACCGGCCTTTGGCGATGCGCTGCTGCGGCACCCACCGCAGCGGCATTCGCAATGCGACCAGCCGCGGGGAGCGGATGGCGGCGAACCCATCGCGCTCTTAGCGTGGGCATCGAGCCATCCCGTGCAGCCGGTCGCGCACCCTGGAATTGATTGAACGTGATGAACCAACCTGTTTCGATGCGGGGCGCTGCCTCGGCCTTGTCGTGGATGACCGCGGGCGGCCTCTGCAGCCTGCTGCCGATCGCCGCCCACGCGGGCGGGGTGCAAACCTCGGCACACGCGGGCGGGGTGCAAACCTCGGCACTGGAGACCGTGGTCGTCACGGGCAGCAGTGGCCTGCTCGGCGCGGCCGACTCGGCCACCGAAGGCACGGTCACCGCCAAGCAACTCGCCAACCGCCCGCTGCTGCGCCCGGCCGAGGTGATGGAGGCGGTGCCCGGCATGACCGTGACGCAGCACTCCGGCGACGGCAAGGCCAACCAGTATTTTCTGCGTGGCTTCAACCTCGACCACGGCAGCGACTTCGCCACCACGCTGATGGGCATGCCGGTGAACATGGCGAGCCACGCGCATGGTCAGGGCTACATGGACCTGAACTTCCTGATCCCCGAGCTGATCGGCAGCCTGCGCTACCGCAAGGGCGTCTATGCCGCCGAGGACGGCGACTTCGCCACCACTGGCTCGGCGCGCATCGATTACCAGCACGAGCTGCCCGCCTCGCTGGTGGACCTGAGCCTGGGCGCGCATGCCTACCGCCGCCTGGTCGCCGCGGGCAGCCGGGCACTGGGCGCCGACGGTGACCTGAAGCTGCTCGGTGCCGTCGAGCTGGCGGGCAACGACGGCCCGTGGGAGCAGCCGGAAGACCTGCGTAAGCGCAACGCCGTGCTGCGCCTGTCGTCAGGCCCTGCCAACAATGGCTTCGCGCTCACCGCAATGGCCTATCAGGCCGACTGGACCGCCACCGAGCACGTGCCCGAGCGCGCCATCAGCTCCGGCGAGATCGGGCGCTATGGTGCGTTGGCGGCGGGGGATGGCGGCATCACGCACCGCTACAGCCTGTCCGGCGAATGGGCTCGCAGCGACGACGGCCACAGCACGCAGGCCAGCGCCTACGTGATCGACTACGGCCTGAACCTGTTCTCCAACCCCTCGGGCTACATCACCGGCCCGCAGGGCGATCAGCACGAGCAGGCCGACCGGCGCGTCGTCTGGGGCGGCGCGCTGGCGCGCACCTGGCAGCTCGGCCCCGACTGGCGCGACACCGACGCCACCCTGGGCCTGCAGCTGCGGCAGGACCGCATCGCCACCGTCGGGCTCTACGACACCGTGGCACGCGAACGCACGCACACCGTGCGCGAAGACGCGATCACGCAAACCGCCCTCGGCCTGTACGGCGAACTCAGAACGCAGTGGCTGCCCTGGCTGCGCAGCATCACCGGCGTGCGCGCGGACCAGGTGCAGGCCCGCGTCGAACCGCTCGCCGGCGCGTTCAACCTGAGCAATGGCGGCAGCGTGCACGCCAATCAGTTGAGCCCCAAGCTCGCCCTTGTCTTCGGCCCCTTCGACAAGACCGAGCTCTACGCCAACTGGGGCCAAGGCTTTCACAGCAACGATGCGCGCGGCACCACCGCCACCACCAACCCGAACGACGGCAGTGCCGTCGACAAGGTGCCGCTGCTGGTGAAGGCCACCGGCGCCGAACTGGGCCTGCGCACCGTGCCGCTGCCGGGCTGGAGCAGCAGCCTCGCGCTGTGGCAGATGGACCTGCAGTCCGAGCTGGTCTTCATCGGCGACGAAGGCGTGACCGAACCCAAGGGTGCGTCGCACCGGGTCGGGATCGAGTGGTCGAACTACATCACGCCGAACGACTGGCTGATCATCGATGCCGATCTCGCCTGGTCGCGCGCCCGGTTCAAGCAGGTAGTGAACGGCGGCACCGAGGTGCCCAACGCCATTCCGGTGTCGGCGTCGCTCGGCCTCAGCGCCGACCCGCACGGCCGCTGGTTCGGTGGCATGCGCGTGCGCTACATCGGCGCCTATGCGCTGGAGGAGACCCGGGAACACAAATCGAGCGCTACCCTCACGGCCAACCTGAAGCTGGGCTATCGCTTCTCGCCGCAGTGGCAGTTCGCGCTCGACATCCTCAACCTGTTCGATCGTCAGGCCAACGACATCGAGTACTGGGGTGCCGCCTGCACCCGCACCGATGGCGCCGGCTGCAATGGCGGCAACGGCATCGACGGCCGCCTGATCCACCCGATGGAGCCGCGCACGTTGCGCGTGGCCCTGCGCGCCAGCTTTTGAAACAATCGCCCTCACCATGAACGAAGAACCCATCGTCAAACCCAAGATCGGCGATTACCGCCGCCACCTGCTCGTCTGCACCGGCACACGCTGCACGCAAGACGGCCAGTCGCAAGCGTTGTTCGACAGCCTGGGCGACAAGTTCAAGGCGGCCGGCCTGCACGAAGGCGAGATGCGTGTGAAGCGCAGTCGCGTGAGTTGCTTCGCGGCTTGCAAGGGCGGCCCGATTCTGTGCGTGCAGCCCGATGGCGTCTGGTACTACAACGTGACGCCGGCCAACATGGACCGCATCATCGCGAAGCACCTGGTTGGCGGGCAGCCGGTCGAAGAGCTGGTGTTCCACCGTGGCCCCGATGGCGGCACTTGCCAGGGCGATGGCGGTGGGTGCTGAGTTGATGGAAGCCTCGCCAAAGGCGCCTGCCATTCAGCCCGGCATGGTCCACATCGTCGGCGCCGGCCCCGGCCCGGCCGACTTGCTGACGCTGCGCGCGCTGGACCGTATCCAGCGTGCCGAGGTGGTGGTGCACGACCGGCTCATCGATCCCGAGGTGTTGGCGCTGATCCCACGGCAGGCCGAGCGCATCTACGTCGGCAAGGCCTCGGGCGACCATGCTATGTCGCAGGCGCAGATCCACGCCGTGCTGATAGCGCAGGCGCGCACGGGGCGCCGGGTTGTCCGGCTCAAGGGCGGCGACCCGCACATCTTCGGCCGCGGCGGCGAAGAGGTGCAGGCGCTGCAGGCGGCCGGCATTGCCTTCGAGGTGGTGCCGGGCATCAGCGCGGCCAACGGCTGCGCGGCGGCGGCGGGTATTCCTCTCACGCACCGCGAACTCTCGCATTCATGCACCTTCCTGTCCGGTCATCTGGCAGAGGGCAGCTCTGATTTCGATTGGGCCGCGCTGGCCCGCCCGCGCCAGACGCGGGTGTTCTACATGGGCGTCGAGCGCATCGCGGCAATCGCGCACCAGCTCATCGCGCACGGCCTCGCGCCCGACACGCCAGCCGCGATCGTTCAGGACGGCACGCGCGCCGGGCAGCGCGTGTTGGCGACCGGCCTGGCTGCACTGATCGAGCGGGCACCAGCCTACGGGCCGCGGCCGGGCTTGCTGGTGATCGGCGAGACGGTGGCCTTGAGCCCGCACTTCTTGAGCCAGATCGTCTTGGACCGGGTCGTCGAGGCTGCCGGCGCGCCCTTGCAAGCGGGTGCTGTGCACGCCTCATCGGTTTCGGCGGGCACCGGCGAGCACTTCACCGACACCGATCGCGCGAGCTTCTACCGCGTGCTCGCTGCGCGCCGTGACATGCGCCACTTCACACCCGGTGCGTCTGTAGACGCGGCGGTGTTGCAGCGCATGCTGCAGGCCGCGCACGGCGCGCCGTCGGTCGGGCTGATGCAGTCGTGGCGCTTCGTGCGCGTGATCGATCCAGGCTTGCGGGCGCGCATCGCCGATCTGGTCGAGGCCGAGTGCGCGCTGACCGCCGTGGCACTGGGCACGCGCAGCGATGAATTCCTGCGCCTCAAGGTCGAAGGCGTGCGTGAGTGCGCCGAGCTCATCGTTGCGGTGCTCGCGCCCGACGATGGCACGGTGTTCGGCCGCCGCACGATGCCGCGCGACATGGCCCTGTGCTCGCTCGCCTGCGCAATTGAAAACCTGTGGCTGGCCGCACGCGCCGAGAACCTCGGCCTGGGCTGGGTCTCGATGTTTGAGCCCGAGGCGCTGGCGCAACTGCTGCACCTGCCCGCCGACGCGCAGCCGATGGCCGTGCTGTGTCTGGGCCCGGTGCCAGCGTTCTACACGGCACCGATGCTCGAAGAAACAGGCTGGCGACGGGGGCGGCCGCTGGCCGGGTTCGTCCACACCGATATCTGGCATGACGACGCGCTGTTGCCTTCAGCGGAGGCCGCGCGATGAAGATCGAAACTCCACCCGCAGAAAAGCGCTACGAGCGCCCTGAAGGCGAACGGCGCGGCCTGGTTATCGTGCACACCGGCGACGGCAAGGGCAAGAGCACTGCCGCTTTCGGCCTCGCGCTGCGCGCGCATGGGCGCGGCAAGCCGGTGAAGATTTACCAGTTCATGAAGGTGCCCAGCGCGCGCTTCGGCGAGCACCGTGTGTTCGAGCAACTCGGCATCCCCATCGAAGGCCTGGGCGACGGCTTCAGCTGGAAGAGCCGCGACCTCGAACACTCGGCGCAACTGGCGCTCGATGGCTGGGCGCGGGCCGAGGCCACGATCCGCGGCGGCGAACACTTTCTCGTCGTGCTCGACGAGATCATGTACCCCTTGCGCTACGGCTGGCTGCCGCTGGTTGCGGTGCTAGCCTGCCTGCGCGAGCGGCCCGCCCATGTGCATGTGCTGCTCACGGGCCGCGGCTGCCCGGGCGAACTCATAGCACTCGCCGATACGGTGACCGAGATGTCGCTGGTCAAGCACCACTTCAAGGCCGGCGTGCCGGCGCAGCGCGGGATCGAGGATTGATGGTCGCTTTCTCCCTGACACCGTCCCTGGCGGTGATCGTGGCCTTGCTGATCGACCGCCTTTGGGGCGAGCCGCCGGTTCGGGCGCACCCGGTGGTTGCAATGGGCCACGCCCTTGGGGCTTTCGGGCCGAGGCTGGCGGCGCTGCGTCCGGTTGCGGCCTTGGCGGGCGGTGCGCTCGTCTGGCTGCTCGGAGGCGCGACGCTCATGGCGCTGGCAGTGGTGTTAGAGCGTTGGCTGCGCGGCTGGCCCTGGCCGCTGGATGCCATCGCCCTGGGCATGCTGCTCAAGCCTTTGCTGGCTTGGCGCATGCTGCGCGACGAAGTGGCGGCGGTGGAGGCTGCGCTGGCGGAATCGCTGGACGCCGGCCGTGCGCGCCTGCAGCGCCTGGTCAGCCGCGACGCGAACCGGCTCGACGCGACGCAGGTGCGCGAGAGCGCGATCGAGTCACTGGCCGAGAACCTCAACGATTCGCTGGTGGCGCCGCTGTTCTGGTTCGCGCTCGGCGGGCTGCCGGCGGCGGCGCTGTACCGCTGGGCCAACACGGCCGACGCGATGTGGGGCTATCGCGGCCGCTATGAGTGGGCCGGCAAATGGGCCGCGCGTGCCGACGACCTGCTGTCGTGGCTACCGGCGCGGCTCACGGCCGTGCTGCTGTGCCTGGCGGTGTGGCGCCGCCTGCGCTGGCGGACGCTGCGGATGGAGGCGCGGCGCACACCTTCGCCCAATGGCGGCTGGCCGATGGGCGCGATGGCCCTGCTGTTGGGCGTGCAGTTGCGCAAGCCCGGGGTGTACACGCTCAACCCGGCAGGTCAGGCGCCCGTTGCCCGGGACACGCGGCAGGCACTGGCTTGGGCAGGGCGTGCCGTGCTGTGGGCGGCCGGGATATGCGCACTGGCGCTGGCCGTGGCGGGTGCGTTGAATGGGGCGAGGCAGCCATGACCCCTATCGAACATGGCGGGCCCGACGGTGGTGCGCTCATCGCTCACGATTTCTCCACCAACGCCAACCCTCTGGGCCCGCCGCCTGGCGTCCTGGTGGCGCTGCGCGAGGCCGAGCGCGGGCATTATCCCGACCCGCACTACCGCAGATTGCGCGAGCGCCTGGCGAGCTGGCACGGCGTGGCAACCGAGCGTGTGCTGCCCACCGCCGGCACTAGCGAGGCGATCCGCCGGCTCACGCTGGCGGCTTTGCTGCAAGGCGTGCGCACGGTCTGGGTGCCGCGACCGGGTTATGGTGACTATGCGGCGGCAGCACTCGCGCTGGGCTTGGCCGTGCGCGAGTACGCTGGTGCCGACGCTCTATTGACGGGCCTGAGCGACGCGCAGTCACCGGTGCTGGTCTGGCTGTGCGAGCCTTGCAACCCCACCGGGCAGAGCTTGTCTGCCGACTTCTGGGCGGCCCTGGTGCGTGCTGCCGCGCAGCGGAACCTGGTGCTGGCCCTGGACCGTGCCTACGAGCCCCTGCGTCTGCAGGGCGAGAACCCCGTGCCGCTCGCGCTGGCGCAGCAGGCCTGGCAGTGCTTCTCGCCCAACAAGGCTCTGGGCCTCACCGGCGTGCGCGCGGGCTATCTGCTGGCACCGGCCCACGATGCGCAGGCCTTGCTGCCACATGCCGAGTCACTGGCGCCGAGCTGGGTGTTGTCCGCCGAGGGCGTCGCACTGCTCGATGCACTGCCTCTGGCCGCGACGCAGACCTGGCTTGCGCAATCGCGCGTGCAACTCTTGCATTGGGCGCGAGATCAACGCGAAGCGCTGGTGTCGCTTGGCTGGCAGCAACGGCCCTCGGTGACGAACTTCTGGCTGGCCAAACCGGCAGAGCAGAGCACTGCGCTGCCGCAACGCCTGATGCGCTTGCGCGGCCAGGGCATCAAGCTGCGCGATGCCACGTCCTTCGGCCTGCCCGGCTGGGTGCGCGTGAGCGTGCAGGTGCCGCATGCGGGGCAGGCGCTGCTCGATGCGTGGGGGCCGTCGTGACGGCCCGCGCCGTGATGGTGCTGGGTTGCACCAGCGGTGCCGGCAAGAGCTGGCTGGCTACCGCGCTGTGCCGCTGGTACGCGCGCCAGGGTTTGAAGGTGGCTCCCTTCAAGGCGCAGAACATGGGCAACAACGCGCGTGTCGTGCCGGGGCTGGCCGGGCCGCACGGGCAGCAGATGGGCGAGATCGGCAGCGCGCAGTATTTTCAGGCGCTGGCGGCGCGCACCCGCCCCGAAGTGCGCATGAACCCGGTGCTGCTCAAGCCCGAGAACGACCGCGGCAGCCAGGTGGTGGTGCTGGGCGAGGTGCGGCCCGAGCTCGCGCGCGTGCCCTGGCACGAACGCGGCGAGTTGCTGTGGCCCTATGCCCGCGAGTCTTTGCAGGGGCTCATGGCCGAGAACGACGTGGTCGTGATCGAGGGCGCCGGCTCGCCGGCCGAGATCAACCTGCGGGCCAGCGACTACGTCAACCTGCGCACCGCGCGCGAGGCCCATGCCGCCTGCCTGCTGGTGGCCGACATCGACCGCGGCGGGGCGTTCGCGCATCTGTACGGCACGCACCAGTTGCTGCCACCCGAGGAACGCGCGCTGATCCGCGGCTTCGTGCTCAACCGCTTCCGGGGCGACGCGGGGCTGCTGCCGCCAGGCCCGGAGCAGTTGCAGGCGCTGACCGGCGTGCCCACGCTGGCCGTGCTGCCGATGTGGCGCGGCCACGGCCTGCCCGAAGAAGACGGTGTGTTCGACGATGCGCCGTCCGGCCGGGTGGGAGGCCTGCGCATTGCCGTGGTGGCGTACCCACGCATCAGCAACCTGGACGAGTTTCAGCCGCTGCGCAACATCAACGGCGTGCGGCTCACGTGGGCGCGTGAGCCCGCGCAGCTGGCAGGCGCCGACTGGATCATCCTGCCCGGCTCCAAGCACACCAGCGGCGACCTGGCCTGGCTGCGCGCGCAGCGGCTCGATGCCGCCATCGCACACCACGTTGCGCTCGGCAAGCCCGTGCTGGGCCTGTGCGGCGGTCTGCAGATGCTGGGCGAGGCCTTGATCGACCCCAATGGTATCGACGGGTCCGGTCCTGGCCTTGGGCTGCTGCCGCTGGTCACCCGCTTCGAGTCGACCAAGCTGCTGCGGTCTGCGCAGGCTCGGTTCGGCAAGGTCACGGGGGCCTGGGCTTCACTCGCCGGACTCGCTTTCGATGGCTACGAGATCCGCCAGGGACGCAGTGCGCAGCGATCCGATCTGTCAACTGCCGACGTGGCCTTGTTCAACGACGCGGGCGAGGCCATTGGCTGGCAGCGCGGCAGTGTGCTGGGCCTGTACGCCCACGGATTGTTCGAGTCGCCCGAGGTTCTGCGCGCGCTGTTCGGAGCCTCGTCGTTCACCCTGGACACGGTGTTCGATGGCCTGGCCGACTTCATCGACACTCACTTCGCGCCCGGTGTGCTGCACCGCCTGGCTTTTCCTTCACCCACTCGCCCCACAGCATGATCCCGACCGTCTCCGAACTGCATGATCCCGCGCTCGATCAGGCGCTGCGCCGGTGCATCGACAACAAGACCAAGCCGCTTGGCGCGCTCGGCCGGCTGGAGGCGCTGGCATTGCAACTGGGCCTGATCCTCGGCAGCGAGACGCCGCAGTTGAAGCACCCGCAGCTCGTTGTTTTTGCCGCCGACCATGGCCTGGCGGCACGCGGCGTCTCGGCCTACCCGAGCGACGTGACCTGGCAGATGGTGGAGAACTTCCTCGCCGGCGGCGCAGCGGTCAGCGTGCTGGCGCGCCAGCATGGCCTGGCGCTGACGGTGGTCGATTGCGGCGTGGCGCGCGACTTCGCACCGCGCGCCGGCCTGGTCGTGGCCAAGGTCGCACGCGGCAGCGCCGATGCGAGCCGCGGCCCGGCGATGAGCCGCGCCCAGTGCGAGGCCGCGCTCACACAGGGCCGGGCCATCGTGCGCGGCCTCCCCGGCAACGTGCTGCTGCTGGGCGAGATGGGCATCGCCAACACCTCCGCCGCGAGCCTGCTGATGGCGCGCCTGAACGGCGAACCGCTGGCCAGCTGCGTCGGCCGCGGCACGGGTCTGGACGATGCCGGCCTGCGGCGCAAGCTCGACGTGCTGCACGAAGCGCTGGCGGCCAATGCGAACGCCGTGGAGCCGCTGCACGTGCTCGCCGCGCTCGGTGGTCTGGAGATCGCAACGATCACCGGCGCGGTGCTGCAGGCCGCCGCGGAGCGGCGCGTGATCGTCGTCGATGGTTTCATCACCACAGCCGCCGTGGCGGTGGCGTCGGCCTTGCAACCGGCGGTGTTGGGGCGCTGCGTGTTCTCGCATTGCTCGGCAGAAGGCGGCCATTCACGCTGGCTGAAACACCTGGCCGTGCAGCCGCTGCTCGACCTGGGCATGCGCCTGGGCGAAGGCTCGGGGGCGGCGCTCGCCTGGCCGCTGCTGGAATTGGCCTGCCGCATCCTGGCCGAGATGGCGAGCTTCGCGTCGGCCCGGGTGTCGCAGCGGGATAATTCGCCATCGTGAGCTATGCCATCAAAGAGATCTTCTATACGTTGCAAGGCGAGGGCCTGCACGCCGGGCGGCCGGCGGTGTTCTGCCGCTTTGCCGGCTGCAACCTGTGGAGTGGCCGCGAAGCCGACCGCGCCAGTGCGCAATGCCGCTTCTGCGATACCGAATTCGTCGGCATCGACGGCACCCTCGGCGCACGCTATGCCGATGCCGCGCAACTCGCGCAGCAAATGGCCGCCTGCTGGCCTGCCAGCGATGCGGGTCTGCGCTTTGCGGTGCTGACCGGCGGTGAGCCGCTGCTGCAGGTGGATGCGGCCCTGATCGACGCCTTGCACCTGCAGCGCTTCGAGATCGCCGTGGAAAGCAACGGCACACTCGCGGCCCCACCGGGTATCGATTGGCTGTGCATCAGCCCCAAGGCCGGCGCGCCGCTTGTGCAGCGCAGTGGCCACGAGTTGAAAGTGGTGGTGCATCAGCCCGGGCTGGACCTGCTGGCCCTGCAGGCGCTGGACTTCGAGCACCTGCGCGTGCAGCCGATGGATGGGCCGCTGCGCGCAGAGTACACGGCTTGGGCCATTCAATGGTGCCTGGACCATCCGCGCTGGAAGCTCAGCGTGCAGACCCACAAGACCCTCGGCATTCGATAGCACCACCTTCACCCCATGTTCGAGCTGAGCCAGAGTTTCTACTTCGACGCCGCCCACACGCTGCGCCGCAAGGCCGTCGATGGCGCCGAGGCCGCCGGCAGCCGCCGCGTGCACGGGCACAGCTACCGCGCCGAGGTGACGTTGCGCGGCGCGGTCGATCCCGCCACCGGCATGCTGCTCGACCTGGGCGTGCTGCGTGCGGCCATCGCGGCGCTGCGCGAGCGCCTGGATCATCACTACCTCGACGAGGTCGAGGGCCTGGGCGTGCCGACGTTGGAGAACCTGTGCCTGTTCATCCACCGCGAACTGGCGCAGCTGCCGGGCCTGCATGCCGTCAGCGTGGCGCGCGACAGCAGCGGCGACCGCTGCGTGTACCGGCCGACCGAGAAGCGCTGAGGCGCAAGCGCGCATGCGTTGGCTGGTTGTCGCTCAGGCACATGAGATCCGGCTCTTCTTCGTCACGCTGCGTGCGGCCTCGCGTACGGCGGCGGTGCTGCTGATGCCCAATGCAGGAGATGCGGAGTAGCGCCCTGCGACTGGATGCCCGGCCTCGCACTGGTGGACGGCGTCCAGGGTGTTCGTTGGGGGTCTTGCGGGTTCTCGAACCGCGATGTGTTCGCGGCGATGCGATTCAGACGGTTTTTCCAGCTACATGAGACGAGCGGTGCGCCTTCCTCGTGCGTGCAGTCTGATGCGCGGTCGATGTTGGCAGGATTCCAAATGTGGATGATGATGGTTATTGAGTTTGTATGATAATGTAGATAAGCATCATTCCAGGAGCTGCTGCCATGGCCGTCGCCAAAGAGAGTTTCGATCTGTCCGGTCTGTCCACCCTGACGGGCACACCCGGCGAAATCCGCTCCCGGCTGAGCGGTCTGGGGGCCGAGCGTGTCATCGCCCTGGCGTTTGAGCACGGCAGCGAGCGCGCCGTCAAGGCTGTCGCCGAGACGATGGCCAGCATCGCCCCGCTGGTCAGCGCCATCATCGAGCGACGCCAGCGAGCGACGCTGGAGTCCATCGTCGAGGCGCTGACCCCTCATGTGTCTGTACCTGAGCACATGATGGCCGAGGCGCGGATGACGGCGCGGGCGCGCAAGGCGGTGCTCGAAGCTGCCGAGTGGCTGACGGCAGCGCAGATCGCGGAACTGGCAGGTTTCAGCGCCAGCAACCCCAGTACCCAGCCCAACAAGTGGAAAAAGGACGGACAGATCTTTGCCGTACGGCATCAGGGAGGGGACTATTTCCCCGGGTACGGCCTGGATCCCGCCACCGACTACCGCCCGGTCAAGGCGCTGGCCCGCGTGCTGCAGGTGTTCGGCGACACGAAGGATGCTTGGGGACTGGCGTACTGGTTCGCGTCCGTCAACAGCTTTCTGGGGGGGAGACGACCGCAGGATGCCTTGGCGCAGCATCCCGAAAGAGTGATCGCCGCAGCGCGCGACGAGATGGCCGAGATTGCGCATGGCTAGAGGGGTGGCCAAGCCCGCAGGCAAGAGTGCTGCGCCGATTGCGAAGCCGGCAGTGCCTGGCGCCACGCCGTTGCCGCCGGCCGCCCTGCATGTGTCGAGGGTGGTCTGGCCTGCGGGGCGGCTCATTCACCGCATTCACCAAGACCGGTACGCGGCCGATGCCTTCAACCCCGGCGTCAACGGCAATGCACGCTTCAGCCCGATCAAGGCGGTCGACGGCACCGCGATCCCGACCTTGTATGGCGGTACGGCATTCGACTGCGCCGCCATGGAAACCGTGTTCCACGATGTCCCGTTCGTGGCGGGTTTCAAGAGCCATGACAAGCGCAAGCTGGAGGGTCAGATGCACTCGGTGCTGTTGCCCACGAGTGGGCTCGTGCTGGCCGATCTGAGCAATGTCGCGTTGAGAAAACTGGGCATTCAGCGCAGCCAACTGATCGACACGGAAAAAGACCGCTACCCGGGTACCCGGTTGTGGGCGCAGGCGATCCACGCACAGTGTCCTGACATTCAGGGGCTGAGCTGGGTATCTCGGCAAGATGACCGCGGGCAGGCGGTGATGCTGTTCGGCGATCGCATCAGCGTCGCCTCGCTGGTACCCCAGGGAACTTCCCGGAGCCTGCTGTTGGACTTGGCCGCGCATGCCGAAGTGCTGGCGTTGGCGGACCGGATTGGCGTCAGCCTGGTCTCCGGAAAGGCCTGAGCAACGGAATGCTGGCCGCGCATCGGCATTCGAGATCCCGTCGAGGGCAAACGACGAATGAGCTGGGCGATGATCGTCTGACCTTGCTGGCTACGATCCCTGCGAGCCATCCCCCACCTGCGACTGCAGCCAGTTCTGCTCGCCCACCTTTCCGACCAGCTCGATCTGGGTCTCCAGGTGGTCGATGTGCTCTTCGGTGTCGTCGAGAATGTCTTGCAACACGTCGCGGGACACGTAATCGCGCACCGATTCGCAGTGTGCGATGGCGTCCTTCAGCACCGCGTGACCGCCCATCTCGGCCTTCAGATCGCAGTGCAGGATCTCGACCGCGCTTTCGCCGATCAGAAGCTTGCCGAGGTCTTGCAGATTCGGCAGGCCTTCGAGCATCAGGATGCGGTCCATCAGTTTGTCGGCGTGTTTCATCTCTTCGATGGACTCTTCGTACTCATGCTTGGCCAGCTTGGCGAAGCCCCAGTTCTTCAACATGCGGTAGTGCAGGAAATACTGGTTGATGGCGGTGAGTTCGTTCTTGAGCTGGGTGTTGAGGTATTCGAGTACCTTGGCGTCGCCTTGCATCGCGGCCTCCTTCTTGTTGCGGTGGCGCGATTGTCGGTCCGTCGCGCCAATCCGTTGATATCCGAGCCCGGCGCGCTGGTGCTCGAATCGCGAAGCGTTTGCATTGCCGCCCGCGATACTGCTTCAGAGGGCCTCACACCTGCCGAAGACACGCAGTGAACCGTACCAACAAATATGCCGGAGACATCTACCCTTTCGCCCCGAGGCCCTGCCAGCAACCTGCCTTCGGAGCAGGGGCTGTCGGGCGTGGGCGCCACCCGCCGTTTCGGCCCCGGCGCGAGCGGCGATCTGCTGTGGGACATGCTCGACCAATCCCCGGACATCGTCGTCTGTTATGACACGGCCCTGCGCCGTACCTATGCCAACGCTACGTATGAGCGACAGACCGGGCAGATCGCCGCCCAGTATTTGGGGCGATCGGCTGAAGAACATTCCGTGGTGGGGGCAGCCACCGAGGCGATGGTGGCTTGTCTGCGCCGCGCGCTGGCAACAGGCCGCGCGCAACGGCTGGACTTCGAGTGGCGAGCCGCCGACGGCGCGTTGACCTGGCACGCGCTGCGCGTTTCTCTCGTGCGCGACCGCGCTGGCGGCGCGATCGGGCTGGTGAGCATGGCGCGCGACATCACCGAGCGCAAACAGGCCGAGCACCGGCTTGCGGAGCAAGAACGCCAGTTCCGCGCGCTGGTGGAGAACTCGCCCGACTACATCGTTCGCTACAACACCAAGGGTGAGCGTCTGTACGTCAACCCTGCGGTGCGCGCGCTGGTGCCCGAGCCCCACATGCGACTCGGACAGCCGCCAGGGCAGGGCGCCAGCCCCATCGTCGACGTGGCGCGCTACCAGCGGCTGATCCAGGAGGTCGCAGTCACCGGCGAGACCCGACTCGCCGAGTTGCAGGTGCGTCTGCCCGATGGCGGTGAGATCTGGATCGATGTGCGCTTCTGCGCTGAGACCGACGAGGCGGGTGCCGTTGTGTCGGTACTCACGGTCGGCCGGGACGTGACCGCGGCGGTGGCGATGCGCGACAAGTTCGAGGCGCAGGCGCTGTCGGACCCGCTGACCGGCCTGGGTAATCGCCAGGCGGTCTATGACCGTGGCAGTGCGCTCATTGCCGAGGCCCGGCGCCACGGCCGCCAAGTCGGCGTGATGGTGCTGGACCTGGACCGCTTCAAGGAAGTCAACGACACGCTGGGCCATCAGGCAGGCGATCAACTGCTCATGCAGGTTGCGGCTCGGCTGGCCAGCGTCACGCGCGGCTACGACCTGTTGGCACGCCTGGGTGGTGACGAGTTCGTCATCGTGGTGCCCAGCCTGGAGAAGGTGGAGGACATGGCGGCCGTGGCGATCAAAGTCGGGCAGGCTGTGACCGAACCGGTGCTGCTGAACGGCCGGGCGGTGCACGCCAGCGCCAGCATCGGTCTCGCCGTGTTTCCAGGCGATGGCGATGAACTCGACACGCTGTTGGCTCACGCCGATTTGGCGATGTATCAGGCCAAGCGGGCCGGCCGCGGTGGCTTCATGTTCTACCAAGGCGAGTTCGCGGCGCAGGTGCGGCACCGCGTCGAACTGGAAGGTGCATTGCGCGAGGCGCGCGATGGCGTGGGCCTTGAGTTGCACTACCAGCCGCAGATCGGGCTGGGCCGGGGTACGCTGGTCGGCGCCGAAGCCTTGCTGCGCTGGCGCCATCCGACGCTCGGTTCGGTCACGCCCGATGAGTTCATTCCCCTGGCGGAGGACAGCGGCCTGATCGTGCCCATTGGCCGCTGGGTGCTGCAACAGGCCTGCGCGGCGGTTGCGCGCTGGAACCATAAGCGCGCGGCGCCCTTGCGGGTGGCGGTCAATGTGTCGGTGCAGCAGTTCGTGCGCGACGATCTGGTGGCGGCTGTGCGCGAAACGTTGGCGAGTACAGGCTGCAAGGGGACATGGCTGTCCATCGAAGTCACGGAGAGCTTGCTGCTGGACGACTCGGCGCGCGTGATGGAGAGCTTGCGCGAGCTGACGCAGATGGGTGTGCTGATCGAAATCGACGACTTCGGCACCGGCTATTCGGCGCTTGGCTACCTGGCGCGCTTCGATGTGCATTGCCTGAAGATCGATCGCAGCTTCACCCGCGACATCACTACCGAGCCGCGCCAGCGCGAGCTGGTGAAGGCCTTCATCGCCATCGCCAAGGCGTTGCGCATGAGCGTGGTGGCTGAGGGGGTGGAGACCCAGGCTGAGGCCGACTTCCTGCTCGCGCACGGCTGCGAGAAGGCCCAGGGCTACCTGTTCGGGAAGCCCGTGCCCGCCGCTGTGTTCGAACGCGAGTGGTTGGAGGCCGATGAACGGGCCATGCGCGGGGTCGCAGTCGTGCCCGGCCTGGCATAGCGAATCGTCGGCTTGGAGTCGTTTCCGGCCCCAATTGACCCTGAGTCGAAGAAGCCGGCGTCGACGTGTTGAACCAGTCGCTGCATGTGCCGGGCAACGCCGCAACGGCGGCTGGGTGCAGGGCGTCGCAAGGCATGCCACCTGAGTGTGCGCTCGGCTCGCGGCCGTCGAGGTGACAGCAAGCGCGAGCCACTACGTTGAACCGGTGGGCGACAAGGGCGAATACGTGGGCTGTGCCATGCGTCATTTCGAGGCGTGTCCGCGGTCGATGCTGGAGGCGTGCGCTTCGACTTGATGGCGTTTGCCGGCAGCTCGTGATCACCGAATCGTGAAGCCCGTGATCACGGGTTCCGACTCCGCGAGGCCACCCATTCCGGCACCGTGATCAGCGAGCGAGTCAAGCCCGCTGCTTCTTCATCGACGAACTACGCAGGCTGACCGACAGCTTCCGAACAAAGAGCTGTGGGGTCGCGACCGGCGGCTGTCTTGAGTGACTGGGCGGCCGCGGTTCAACCGAGCACCAACGGGCATCTCGGGCGTAAATTGCGGACCGGCGGCACGCCGAAACACACCGCGGGGCGACCGTTCGAGTTCCCTTGCAGTTGCATTCATCCGGAAGCTTCCCGCCAACCATTTCAAGCCCGTCGACGGGTGTCCCGTGGCGACCTCTGTCACGCGACACGACGCCACCCGCCCACGCTTTGCGCCGCTCACGCCGACCACGTTGGAATGACCGAAGCCGCGAGCAGCGTGCCCAAAGTTGCGTTGACCGCATGCCAGTGCCGCTTTGTCCGCAACAGCCTTGCGAGCACAAGTCCGGCAACGCACCAGATCGACAACGATAGCGCCGCCGCCAGACCGAAGGCGGCGCCGAGCAGCACAGCAAGCTGAACAGGATGCACCGACAGCGCAGCAAAGGACGCCGCCGCGCCCGTGACCATGGCCCAGGCCTTTGGATTCATCCAAAGCAAGCCGGCACCACCCACAAAGCCCAGCGGGGTCGCCATGTTCGTGTGCAGATTGGGCGGCCCACTCCTTCCTATCTTCCATGCCAGCCAAAGCAGGTAACCCGTCCCGGCGATCTTCATGGCCAACTGCAACGAAGGTGCGGCCATCAACAGCCCCGACAAACCCGCTCCGGCAATGGATGCCAGTGCTGCCAAGCCGACGCTGATTCCGACCATCAGCGGAATGGAGCGACGAATGCCGAACTGCGCGCCTGACGTGGTTGCCAACGTGGTTGCGCCGCCTGGCGTGATGGTGGAGGTCAACGCGAACAGAGCAAGGGGAAAGAGCGAATCGGTCGCCATGCTATTGCCGCCTCACGTGGACGGGCGCCAGCTGCGCGAGCGCATCCGCCAGCCGCTCCAGATCGTGCTCGTCGTTGTAGACATGAGGCGAGACGCGCACCGCGTTGCCGCGCACCGCCACATGAATCTGTTGCCGCGCAAGGTGCTGGCGGCAGGCCTCGGCGTCCATGCCGGCGGGCAACTTCACACCGAAGAGGTTTGCACATCGCTCGGCCTCGTCAGCGACCTCGAAACCAAGCGAGCGCATGCGATCGACGGACTGGCGCTCTATCTGGAGCAAGTAGTCGCGAACGCGGCCGGGCTGCCATTCGAGCAACAAGCGGCACGCTGCCTCCAGCATCGCGATCAATATCGGGTTGGCGCGCAGGCTCGTGTCGAAGCGCCGCATCCCCTGCGCGTAGCCGTCTTCATAGTCGACCAGGCGGGCGAAATCCTCGCTGCCCGATCGCATCAACCAGCTCTCCTCCAGCGGGCTGCCTTCGAGGAACCGGTCGCTGAAAACCGCGAAGCCGAGGCCATAGTTCGACAGCATCGATTTGTAGCTGTGCACGACCAAGGCATCTGGTTGGACACGCCGCACGTCGAATGGCATTGCCCCCACCGTCTGGGTGGCATCGATGACGAATGCAGCGCCCACCTCTCGGCAACGCCTCCCGATTCTTTCGAGATCAAAGAGCGTCCCGTCGGTCCAGTGCGCAGGCTCGACGGCGGCGAGCACCGTGTCGGCGTCGATTGCGCCTACGACGGCGTCGTTCCAGAGTGCCGCTCGGCTGGCGCCGATCGACTGAGAAGACCATGGAGCCGCAGGCGCAAGGACCGTGCGCATTTCAACGTTGCCAGCTCGCCAGTTGCGCCAGGCGTAGACATTGCTGGGAAACATATCGCCGAGCATGACGACGTTCTGTCCCGATCTCGGACGCAGATTCTTGGCGGCGATGGCCATGGCGTAGGCCGCCGTCGGGACGAACGCGATGCGTTCGGGGTCTGCGTTGACGAGTCGTGCACACAATCCGCGCGTCCGTTCGGCGGGTTCAAAGAAGTCTTTCGGCGTGAACCCGATGGGTGAGGCACGCGCGGTGAGCGCTGCCATGCCAGCCTGCTCCACGAGCCGCGGCAACGGACCCATGAACGCGCTGTTCAGATAGCAATGGCCATCGGGGAGCGAGAACAGGTCTCGCTGGCAGCGCAGTGGCAAAGAAGGTGTTGGCATCGGTCGAAGGTGGGTTGTTGCGTGCTTCGACCTATGATCGTCGGGTGACCTTTGCGCATCTATCACGAAATTTCAAATGAGACCGGGCGCCATCAAGTCGGACTTCAGCTGGGGATGTGTCTCACTGCTGCCATCGGCGCCGTACTCGATCCGTGACGAGTCGCGCTTGTGCGTGCTCGGCCTCGCATTCGAGCGGCAACGCGGGGTGCATGCCGTTGGCGGTTCTCGGCGTCAGGATTTCGACGCATGGCCTGGTGAGTTGGCCGTCACGTCCCCCGATGTGGAGATGTTCTCGGAATCGGGGAATGGCGGCGAGTACCTGGCCCTGCACGTACAGTGCGTCGCGTCAGGCCTCGAGCCCGAGATCCCGCTGACTGCGCCGCGCGCCGTCTTTCGCGGAGACCGGCGGGCCGTGCGATTGGGCAAGCAGTTGCGCTGCTCGATGCTGGCGTCGCACTCCCAGCCACAACTCATCGAGGAACAGGCGATGAAGCTGCTGGATCATGGGCTGTCGCTTCTCGCACTCCCGCATCGGCCGCCTGGCAGCTACGACCACGATCGACAGGCGCATTCACGAGTGCTGGAGTACATCGACGACGCAATCGATGGTCCGCTGAGTCTGGATGAGATGGCGCGGGTTGCAGGGATGCCGGTGCTGCGCTTTCTGCGCAGTTTCTCGACTGCCGTGGGCAGTACGCCCCACGCCTACATCACCGAGCGAAGGATGCAACGTGCCCGCGCGCTGTTAAGCGCAACCGACAACCGCATTGCAGACATTGCAGCCAGCTGCGGGTTCGCCCATCAGTCGCATCTTGGCGCCGTGCTCAAGGATCGGTTGGGGCTGAGCCCGCGCCAGTACAGAGTCCTTGGCAGGCGAACCTGAAGTCTCACGATCAAGAGTGCGCTGGTCGGTGTCGGTCCTGCTTTGTCGGTTCTGTTTGATCGACATCGCGGATTCATCGGCTGCTTTGCGGCAGTTCAATGGTCGGCACTTCGAGCGCGAAATCACCTTCGTTTGCGTTCGCCGGTGCCAGCACTACAAGCTGAGCTTGAGAGACTTGGTGGAGACGCTAGCCGGGCGTGGCATGTCGGTGTCGCACACGACTGTTGGTGCCGACAAGGTGCTGAGTCACATGCCAGGGACCGTGTGCGCCGCGCCGATCTCTCGCCCGCGCGCAGCAATACTTTCGATCGACTTGTCTGACGCGGCTCGCCTGAACATCGGCACGTGGCCCACTTCGACACCGGCGACTAAAGCCGGGATGGCTGGCGGCACTTGAGTCCGGCGCTGCCTGGGCACCCTGGGATCGTTCACCGTGCGCCAGAACTGCCGGACGCCGCCACAGCGGACCCCTGAATGCTGTGAGCGAGTCTGGGCATGGGTGATGTCCACGGCGCCGTCGCGCGGCGGCGGCCCACGGCAGCGGAGTTTTTCGGTCAGAACGGATCACCGACGCCATAGACTGTCGGTCATGACACTGCCGATCCGAGACGCCGTTCTGTCGAGTCCAGATTATCCGTTCGTGCCGATCGACGCTCGGATCAAGCTCGATCAAAACGAATCGGCGGAAGACTTTCCCGAGCCCCTGAAGACACTTGTATTGGAGCGGCTGGCTCAAACGCACTGGCACCGCTACACCGATCTCAATTCCGAGGCCATCAGTGCCGTGATTGCTCGGTACGAAGATTGGTCTCCTGCAGGTGTTGTCGTGACCACGGGCAGCAACGTCCTGATTGCCCTGCTGATTCAGCTGGCGGCGCTGGATCGGCGAGTCGTCACGGTCACACCGAATTTCGCGCTGTACGGACTGGACGCAAAGCTTCTGGGTGCATCGCTGACCGAAGTGCCGTTGCGCCCCGACTTTTCCATGGACGTGTCTGCCCTGATCGAAGCGATCAAGGACGCGCCGACGAACACCGCTCGCACCGGTGGGGTTGTCTACCTTCCACAGCCTCACGCACCGACCGGGTCAGTTGCCGCGACTGGTGATTTGGAGAAGCTTGCAACAGCGTCGAGTCAGTGGCTCACGGTCATCGACGAGGCCTATCACCAGTTCGCGCGCACGGATGCCAAGGCCTTGGCGCGGCGCTTTGCGCACGTCGTGCTTCTGAGAACATTCTCAAAGGCATGGGGGTTGGCCGGTGCACGGCTTGGCTATGCGCTCGCGTCGGATGACGTCGCTCGGCAACTGCGCAAGCTGGTGCCGCCGTTCGCTGTCTCAGTGATGCAAACGCTCGCGGCCCAGGTGGCTTTGGAAAACCCCAGCTACATGAAGGACCGGGTAGAGCGAACGATTCAAGAACGCGAGCGCCTCACGCTCGCCCTGAAGCGGCATCCGTCCTGGGAGGTCTTTCCGTCCTCAGCCAATTTCCTGCTCATTCGCACCCCGAGCGCTTCGCGTGCCCATGCGGAGCTGCTGGGCGCCGGCGTATTGGTCCGCCGACAGGATGCCTATGCAGGTCTTGAGGGGTGCATCAGAGTGACGATCGGCACTCGCGAAGACAACGATGCATTCCTGCGAGCCGCAGGCCTGTAGAGCCTGAACTCTGGCGACCTGCGGCGACGAACCTATGTCGCCGCACTACCAACTGTGCCGGCTCCCCGGGCATGAACGCTGTTCATGGACAAGTCTTCGACGTTATGGCGTCTTTTTGTCTACCAACAGTGCAAGTGCTGCGGTAACCGCGCCCAAGACAGCACCGAGAAACAGCGCGATCACCGTCCGCGGAGCTTGCGTCATATCAGGGAACGCAGCGTCAAATGCGGTTGTTCGTTGGAGCATGGTCCAGCCGACAAACGCGAGTGGCGCGATCGTCACGCGAAGCCAGTCATACCTGTCCCAGTTCCCGCCTGCGTAACGCGGTACGGCGAACAAGGCCGCAGACATTGCTACCAAACCCCAGAACGACACTTGAAGGGTTTGCACTGCCTCGGGAACAATCGCCGTGGAAGCCGTGGCGGCCTTCGCTGCGCCCGCAGCGATACCTTCGGTGATCTTCGTAGTCGCCGAAATGATGAGCGCGTGGAGCGTCAGTACCTCGGCAGGAACCAAGGCGGCGAATGCATCCATGTAGGTCTGCATGCCAGGCTTGGAGGTTGTTGTGCTGGTGCCGGGAGGCGCTGCTTCACGAGCGTTCGTAAGCTGGGCATATGCGAGTGTGCTCATGTTGCTTCCTCGGTTGGTCAGGGGTCGGACGCCGCAAGTGTTGTACCAATGCGAGGTGACGGAATCGACAAATTTGATGACGCCGCAAGCTCGGCTCGTCGAGGCGGCCGCAAATTGCAGCTCGAAGTGCGCGCTCCGCACCACGGACGGATCGCCGACCGACGACGAAGATCCGAATGCGCACCTCGATCTGGCGAGAGGGGACTGTACCGGCATGATCCATGCCGGCAAGAAGGGCACGTCGGTGGGGTTGACCCGCGCCGTCGGCGCGAGAGCATGAGTCATCGAGAGGTTTCGATGTTCATGAAGGAGCGCCAACATGGCCCATTCCAATGCTCACCCCGTCGTCACCGTCCAGGGTGGCCCCGTCGCGACGCCGACCTTGCTGGGTCAAGGCGCAGCGCGCATTCCGACCGGCGGCAAGATTCGCGCAGGCATCAAGGTGCTCACCAAGAAGGCAGCCGAGCACCCCAAGGCTCAGACCTTGTATGAGCAGGGTGTCGCCGCTGGCCAATCCTTCGAGCAGATCGAGCGCGCCATCGCCGATGCCTTGCCGCAACTCAAGACGCCGCTGGTGCCGCGCAACGTTGCGTGGTTCACAGTGCGCGCGCAGGACTTCTCCAACCCTGAGATCCCGCAGCAGATCATCGATGCCCACGGCGAAGATCGGGGCGAAGGCCGTCGGCTGTATCGCTTCCCGGTGGTGTTCCCATCCGACCATTGGCAGACCGTGATGCCGCACGAACTGGCGGCGTGGAGGGCGCACGAGAAGCGCTACTGGTCACAGTATTCGCCGGACGGCAGGCTGCGCCAATGCATGTGCCACGCGCCGGTGCCGGTGGACGACACGGGCCGACGCACGATCCGCATCTTCGGC
Organism: Burkholderiaceae bacterium; assembly: GCA_965229345.1. Taxonomy (GTDB): domain Bacteria; phylum Pseudomonadota; class Gammaproteobacteria; order Burkholderiales; family Burkholderiaceae_C; genus PBB1. The sequence goes on along the minus strand of OZ245872.1, from coordinate 2,840,784 downwards.
GGGCGCAAGACGATGCTGCGCGAACAGAACGGCGGCTTGTGCGAACCCGAATCCTGCCCCGACTACCAGCATCGTCAATGCAACTTGAGCGGTCGCTTCCTGTTCTTCATCCCGGGAATCCGGTCGATAAGCGCCTTCGAATTGCACACCAACAGCTTCTATGCGATGAACGCCGCGATCCAGAAATTCGAGACCATCGGCTTCCTGCGTGGTGGGCGCATCTCGGGATTTCTGGATCGCCAGCGCACGCCGTTCTACCTGACGAAGAGATTGATGGACGTGGCGCACATCGACGAACAGGGCCGGGCCGTGCGCGTGCCTCAATGGATCATCGACCTGGAAGCGCCAATCGACGTGACAGCATTGCTGCGCGATCACGAGGACGAGGATGCGGCCATCGTGCATGCGCAGTTCGCGAGCCAAGTGCTCGAAGGACCCTCCGTTGAAGAGACAGGTGGCGGCGCAGCGCGCTCCAAGGCGAGTGAGGATGACGCAAGGGCGCCGACTGCAGCAATGTCGTCCGAGCCTCCCATGCGCGATGGTCACCCCACGCTGGCGCAACTGTTGATTCGAGCCAAGGACTGCGGCATCGATCCCGAGCGGTACAAAACGTATGCCGACCGCCGCTGGGGCACGGGATGGAAACTCAACCCGAACGGGCGAGGTCGGGCTTGGGACGAACTGGACCGATACCGCAATGACGCACAAGGCTATCTCGACAAGATCGAGAGTGAACTGCAGGCCGCGTCATGAGGGAAGTCGCCGTGATCCGCATTGCACACTTCTCGGACCTGCACTACGGCACGAAGAATCTGACCGAAGCAGACCGCTGCTTCGGCGCGGCGATCGACCGCGCCATTGCGGCCGGGGCGCAGGCGGCTGTCGTGTCCGGCGATGCCACCGATCACGCCCTGGATCTCCATGCCCCGGCCGCCGAGCGATTGGTGGCACAGATTCGGCGGCTCGCCGACCACTGCCCGGTGCTGATGCTGCAAGGCACCTTCAGCCATGAACCGCCCGGGACTTTGTCGATCTTTCGGCTGCTGGGCGGGAAGCATCCTGTTCACGTGGCGGACCGGATCGGGCAGGTGGGCTTGACGACCAGCAGCAATTGGGTGGCCTCCAACGGCTGGCGCTTCGACGCTGTGCCGAACGGGCTACTGGCCTTGTTCTCGTGTGTGCCGACCGTGAACAAAGCCACCGTCGCGGCGACGGTGGGTGCCGGCGCTGCGGCCGAAGCGGTTGGTGAGCACCTGGCCTCCTTGCTGGCGGGCTTTGCACCCGGCAACCGGACGGCGCGTGCACAGGGTGTACCGACCATCGGTGTGTCGCACGGAACAGTCTTCGGTTGCCTCAGCGAGCACGGCGTGCCGATGGCAGGTTTCGACCACGAGTTCACCACGGGCGCGCTGTTCGCTGCCCAGGCGCAGGCCTTCATGCTCGGGCACATTCATCGGCATCAGGCCTGGGAATCGGAGGGTGGAGCAGGGCGTCAGCGAATTGCCTATCCCGGTTCCATCGGCCGTTTTCACTACGGTGAGGAAGGACAGAAGGGATTTCTGCTGTGGGAGGTGACTGCAGATGCGGCGCGCTTCACGCTGGAGCCCACGCCTGCGCGTCGCACGGTCGACATCGTGTTCAAAGGCAAACCGGATGTCGCTGGCCTGCGCGCGATGCTCGCCGTGCAGGATGTCGTCGGCGCATTTGTTCGCGTGCGGTGGACGGTGGCCGAAGAAGATCGACACGAGGTCGATCGCGCGGCGATCCAGCAAGAACTGTCCGAGGCGGTGGAAGTCAAGCTGGAAGGGCGCATCGTTCCAGTTGTGCGCACGCGAGCGGAGGGCATCTCGCGGATGGCAAACCTGTCGGACAAGGTGCGGGTATGGGCACAGTCCACGATGGCCAAGCCGGAACCCTTGTTGGACTGCCTGGCCCGCCTTGGGGCGCAGACACCGGAGGCCATTGCTCGCAAAGCACTTACAGCAGTGAGGCCAGGATGCACGGAAGGACTTGATGAGCTTGCCGCCGACGATCTACCTTGCGTGACGCACCACTCTTTTGGCTGAGAGCCTCAGATGTGAGATCAGGCAGTCTGCATCCGGCGTAAAAATCTGCTTCCGTCTGATCACGCGTGGGGCCAGCAAGGGAGAATCTGCGGCGTAGTGGGGGCACTTCGACCAAGGGGAAATCGATGCTTATCAAGACACGAGTGCTGGACGAGTCGCTGAACACCGTTTTCCAGGCTCACACCACGATCAACGCGCGCAACCTCATAGAAATGACCAAGCCACGCGAGGCGCTGGCCCGAAGCAAGGGGCCAGAATGGACCGCGGGAGCGATCCCCGTCTTCGGCAAGTTGCTGGTCGACCTCATGAGGTCGGCAACACTTGGCGACGATGTTGACGATGCAGCGATTCACGTCGCCATGGCTGCGTGGCTCCATGACTCCGTCTACGGCGGGCTGGATGCAGACACGTTCGCATCAAGCGATCTCGAATTCACCATGTTGCCGGGCGGCGCTGTCAAGTACGACCGCCACCCAGCAGCCGCTTGAGATGCCGGTGAAGGTACCCCTCAACTCCGGTGTCTCTCGGATGCACGCCATACGCTCTACCAATTCGAGGTAGTCATCGGCGACTTCATCGCCGCCACAAGTGTTGACGGCTACCAACGACCGCTTCCCGCCGTCGAAGCGTAGTCGGCGTGTGATCTGACCCTGTACCCGATTCAGTACCGCTCAGAAGCAGGAACTGCCGATCCGGCCGGCCTCGACAAGTGCCGCAAGTTTCGCGAGGGACATCCGCCAGCCGAGCTCGTTGTCGGCGGTCGACACGCCCTGCGGTAGCCCCTCGTGAACAGCGCCGACCTCGGTGCCACCGTCCACATCAGTGAGCGTGATCGTGATGGTCATCTGGCCGCGCATTGCGGGATCTTGCGTCTCGAATTCGACGACTTCGACGACCTGCCGGTTCGTCACGAGCTTCACGAAATGGCCGTGATAGGTGTCTGTATGCGCTGTCGTCTTGCCGGTGCCGGTAGGCGCGTCGTACGTGAGAGAGATCCGGAACGAGCCACCTTCGCGGGCGTCGAATGCATGCACGCAACTGGTCATGCCGGCCGGCACCTTCCACGTCGCAACGGCGCGCGCATCGAGCAGTGCGCTATAGACCTTTGCGCGGGGCGCATTCACTCGGTGACAGATGCGCGTCGAACTCATGCGCAAACACTAACACGTGCGGGTCAGGGGCAAGTCCCCGGTCGAGGTTCGCGCGACCAGCCGCGCTGGGTGGTCCTTCACGAAATCCTATGGGGCATCGAAGCGCCGGCTTATCCAGTTGTCCTGTCAGCACAGCGGATCGGCGAAGAAATTCGCCTACTTGTCGATTCCGAGCTCGCTGAGGGATCAATGGCACGTGACCGGTCGTTTGCAGCCGCCGACCCAGAGCCAGACCGCGGCAAGCGGACCAACTCCACCACCACCACCAACACCAACACCACCACCACCACCACCACCACGAAGGTTTGAACCATGAACGCCTTGACCATCACCCCGCTGTTTGTCGGTCTCCCGGCGCTGATCCAGGTCTTGCTGACCGTTCTCGTCATCGTGCGGCGCGCGCAGACGCACGTCGACTGGCTCGACGGCGGCGATCAGCCGCTTCTGCGCAGGATCCGCGCGCACGGCAACTTCACCGAGACCGTACCGATGGCGCTGCTGGCGATGGGGGTCGTCGAATTGAGCGGGCTCGCACCGGTCTGGCTCTGGGTCGGCGGCTGCATGCTCGTCGGCGGACGAGGTCTCCACGCCATGAGCCTGCTCACGAACAACGCTGCCTGGAGCCGGCGCGGTGGCATGCTGTCCACACTGGCTGTCTTGCTGGGCTTCGGATTGCTGGCCATCCTCAGGCACTGGCCGGTCTGATGAACGAAACTTCTCCTCGGGTGTCGATTTGCGCAGTCCTCAGGGATCAACAGCAGGCGAGGCCGGCGCACGGCCTGCCCCGCAACGCAAAGCCCATCAACCCTTTCTCTGGAGCATCTCATGCAATTCATGTTGATCTACCGTCAGCCCACCGAGGAATTCGCCAAGGCCGAGGATCCTTCCAAGGCAGGCGCGTACTTTGGTGCCTGGCAGGCCTATATGGGCGCGTTGGCCCAGTCTGGCGTGATCGTCAACGGCCACGGTTTGATGCCTCCGCACACCGCCACCATGGTGCAACTGCGCGACGGCAAGCGCCGTGTGCAGGACGGCCCGTTTGCCGATACCAAGGAACACTTGGGCGGCTACTTCGTCATCGAAGTACCGTCGCTGGACGAGGCGCTGGAATGGGCGGCCCGCTCGCCTTCATCCAGTGTGGGCAGCACTGAAGTGCGGCCCGTCATGCCGGCGCAGGACAGGTAGGCCATGGTGGATGCGCGGCGCGCGGCTGCGAAGGCCGCGCGCGATTCGTACGGTCGCCTGCTGGCCAACCTGGCTTATCGCTGGCGCGACATCGCGGCTGCCGAAGACGCCCTGGCGGAAGCCTTTGCGCGAGCCCTGGAGCACTGGCCACGCGAAGGCGTACCCAACTGCCCGGATGCCTGGCTGACCACCGTCGCCAAGGGGCGACTTCTGCATGCGGCACGCCACCAGCGCCTGGCCTTGGACCCGGCGGTGACGATCCTGCTTGAGCATGACGAGTTGGCATCGGACACCGACATCGTGATCGCCGACGAACGGCTGCGACTGATGTTCGTTTGCGCACACCCGTCGATCGATGTTGAGGTCCGCACGCCGCTGATGCTGCAAGTCGTGCTTGGGCTGGAGGCCCGGCACATCGCAGCTGCGTTTCTGATGCGGCCCAGCGCTCTGGCCCAGCGCCTGGTGCGAGCCAAGGCCAAGATCAGGGACAGCGGCATTCGCTTCGAGCTGCCGCACGAACACGACCTGCCAGAGCGCAGCGGCGCCGTACTGGAAGCCGTGTATGCGGCGCATGGACTGGGATGGCATCACGCACGCGGTCCGAACGACTCATACCAAGCGCAGGGCGAGTTGGCCGGCGAGGCGCTGTTTCTGGCCGAGCTTTGCGCGCTTCATCTGCCCAGCAATGCCGAAGCGCTGGGTCTGTTGGCCTTGTTGCTGTTCTGCGAGGCCCGGCGGGCCGCCAGCGCATCAACCGATGGCGCCTTCGTTCCATTGCATCGTCAGGACAGCGCAGCCTGGGACAAATCCTTGATCGGTCGCGCCGAAGCCGTTCTGTGGGAGGCGTCCCGCTTGAAAGCACCCGGGCCGTTTCAGCTGGAAGCGGCCATCCAGTCAGCCCATTGCCAGCGCGCTGTCACCGGCACCGTGCCCTGGGCCAGCATCGAGCAGTTGTATGCGCGCTTGATCGAGTTGGCACCTTCAGTCGGCGCCCGGGTCGGTCATGCCGTGGCCATGGCAGAGAGTGGCCATGCGCCGGCGGCGCTCGAGCGCTTGCATCGAATCGAACCAGGCCAGGTGAGCAGCTACCAGCCGTACTGGGTCGCCAAGGCTTACCTGCACGCACATGCCGGCGCCCTGCCGGACGCAACAAAGGCCTACCTCATAGCCATCGGTCTGACAGAACACGCGTCGATACGCGCTTTCCTACAGCAGCAGTTGCGCGAGCTGGAATCCTGACGCTGCCAAAGGCGTCGCGACGTTGTCGGCGCCGATTTCAAGTTGACCCAACACTGCGACGGCCTCGGTCCCGACGTGCTCACTCTGGACTGCGATCTATTTGCTGACTCCGCGCTACTCGTGGCCATCACTGGCACGAATCGACGCGGGCCGAGCACCGTCCTGGACCGTGTTCAGCCCTGACGTTGGCTTCGAGTTGTCAACACGGGGTACGGCTGCCCGAGAGCACGGTGCAGCCACTGGGCTTTGGAGCTCTGCGCGCGAGGTTGAGCGGTGGTAGCCTTTGGTCGAAAGCATGACGCATTCATGGCCGTGTCGGCGCGTCAAGAGAAAGCTGCGAGCATCAGCGCATTGCTTCCGTGGATCGGCGTTGAAAACAGGGGAAGGGTCGATGAAGCACCTCAAGGACTTACCGCAAGGCACGATATGGCCGCACCTGCTCGAAGCGATCGAGCGAGACGTCGTAGACGATATTCGGTCGTACGCGAGTTCGCGCAAGAATGACGTGGCACGGGGAGCGGAAACCCCGGCGCTTGCGGCCTTGCTCGTGGATAAGTACTGCGATGGCGTTGCGAAGGCCCTTTTCATCGTCGGTATTGATTCGCAGGTGCGATCGGAGGGAGATCGGCTGGTGCGCGAAATCGATCCTGAGTTCGACGCCAACAGGAAGGCTCGTTGGGCTGCGCGGCCGGCCACTCTGATGGTGGCGGTCTGAATCGGAAAATGGCTATGTCGAGAACTGCCAACCGTCGTGACGGTGGGCGACAAGCCCAAGTCTGAGTTCCTGGCCAGTGCGACTGTCCGAGTGCATCAGGACGAGCGCCGGACGCTCGCCCTCATATTGAATGCAATGCGTCATCGTGGTGAAGACGGTTGGCGACGGCCACCGCCAGGCGCAAAACTGGCATAGATGTCTCGATCAACCGCATAGCAGCGGCATGCATTCGCCTCCAGGCCCCTGCGATCGAGCACGGTGATCTTGCCTCGGTTGTAGCGGATGAGGCCGCGTTGCTGCAGATCGGTGGCGGCGCCGGTAACGCCGACACGCCGTACGCCGAGCATGCGCGCCAGAAACTCGTGCGTCAGGGGCAAGGCCTCGGGCCGTGCCCGATCTTGGGTCATCAACAACCATCGCGAGAGCCTCTGCCCGATGACGTGAGCATGGGCGCAGGCGACCGACGTCGCAAGTTGTGCCATGTGCGCGTAGAGGTAGTGGTTGAGCATTCGCTGGAGCGACTTGCCGACGCCGAGTTCGCGACAGAACAGCGCCGCTTCTATGCGCAGGGCCGTTCCTGATCCTTGCACCAGCGCATGCAAAGGCGCGGCGCGCACTCCGAGAACGAGTTGCGCACCCAGCATGCCTTCGCGACCCACCATACCGATCCCGAGTCCGGAGGGGCTATCGGTTGCGGCCAGCAGAGAGACGATGCAGTCGTTTGGAAAGTACACGTAGCGGGCGGAGTGGCCGGGCTCGCACAGCATGGCGCCTTGCTTCAAGTGCACCGATTCGGAGATGGCCAGCAACCGCGACCGATCCCTGCGCGTCAGCATCGCGATCAGATCATTCTCGACGACGGCCAAAGCAATCTGCCATTGTTAATGTTGGTCGGAACGTGGCGTGAAGGCGCGGCGAACTGCGTGCCAGGCTCAATGTCGCGCACGATTTGGTCTGAAGTTTGCAACGGCCGTGTTGAGCCGTCTGTCTGGTACCGCACACAACAGTCGAGTCACCGACACACGGAATCCGTGAGAGCGCGGATCGGAGATCAACAGCGAATCTGAGGCGATCAGCGCCACCGACTCCGGAACGTGCGACGGAGACTTTGTTGCCACGGCCTCCTCGGCGTCGGCTTGGTAGATTGCGTTGCAAGTTAACCCGTGGGTCAGGTGAACTGGGCACTTGACAGCAGGCGTTTGAAGTCGGCGTCGAAGCCAGATGCTCGCCTCTGCAGATGCTTCGCAGCGCAGCAAATGCTGCGTGACGGGCTTTTTGGGGAGGCTTGAAAGAGTTGATGCGTGCGGGAGACTGGTCCGGTCTTCTGACTCGGGGCATACCATGCAACCTCTCACACTCACCCTCAAAGGCTTCCGAGGAATTCGTGATGGCCTCGGCCTCGATGAACTGACGTTGGACTTCGAGCGCCTCGCCGATGGTGCTGAACTGATCGCCATCGCTGGCGAGAACGGACGTGGCAAGACGACGGTCATGGATTCGATGCAGCCATTTTTGTGCCTTCCGTCGCGTGCGGGGATGGCCGGCCCGGGTGGCTTCTCGTACTACGACCACGTCTGTCTGCCAGAGAACGAGAAGGATCTAACCTGGGCGCACGAGGGTCGCAACTACCGCTCACAGGTGGTGATTAGGCTGAATGGGAGGCGCCGCACCGAAGCCTACCTGCACGTACTCGATGACGCCGGGCGGTGGCAGCCGATGCGGCTCAATGACGGCACTGTGTCCGACGGCAAGGTGGAAACCTACACCCGCTGCGTCGAGGCCATCTGCGGCAGCGCCGACACCTTCTTGACGTCGGTGTTCTCCGCACAAGGCCGGCGCCCGCTCAGCAGCTACCGCAATGCCGAGATCAAGACCTTGCTGGCTGACATTTTGGGGCAGGAAGAAATCCGTGCGTTGGGCCAAAAGGCGGCCGAGACGGCGCGACTGCTCAAGGCGGGACTGGGCGTGATGCGGCAAGAGGTGGTGGTGGTTGATGAGGAGCAATCACGCAGCGCGGGCGAACGCACCCGCCTTGTCTGCGCCGCTGCCAAAGTCACCCAGCAGGCTGCTGCCAAGCAGGCGGCGCACACGGTTCTCGAACGCGCGCGGGCAACGCACGCCACGCTCACAGCCCAGCACGAACAATCGCGGGCCACCGAACAGCGGCGTACCCAAATGCAGGCGGAGCGCCGAGCGCTGATCGAGTCCGGCGCACAGAGCGTTGATGCGCTGAACAAGCAAGACAGGGCCGAGCAACAGCGGCTGGACCAGCTTCAAGAACGCAGTGCCCAGCGCGTGGCAGCGGAGAAAACACGGCGGCAGACCTTGCAGAGCAACAGGCAACAATGCTTGCACGCACTGCTGCTTGCCGATGACGTGAGGCGCGCGACGCACCGCCTGTCCATGGCCGAGCATGCGGCGGCGATGCGCCAAGCACGCGTCAGCATCTGCCGGCAGCGAGCGCAGCAACTCACCCGGTGCGAAGGCGTCGAGCGCATGACGACACAGCAGCTGGCGACCATCGAACGCGAAGCCGGGAAGGCCGCGCTCAAGGCCGAAGAACTGGCCCACCGCTTCGGCCTGACCAACGAAGTGCCCTGCGCCGGCACCGACCTGCAGGGCAAATGCAAGCTGCTGGGCGACGCCCGCGAAGCCCAGACCTTGATCCCCAGTGCCCGGGGCCAGATCACCCGCTTGGCGTGCCAGAAGGCGCAGACGCAGCGGGAGCTGGCCACTTTGCGGCAGCAGCGCTCGGCGCTGGCAGGTGCGCCGCAGGCACAGGCTTGGGCTGAGCATGGATTCGAGCGCGCGCGCGCGAGTGCCGCGCGGTACGCAGTGCTGGCTGCCAGGGCCGGCGAAGTGGAGCAGGCCCGCGCCACGTTGATGGCCGTCGATACTGAGCTTGCGGCGTTGGGGTCACATCAAAGCCCAGCTGCCAACGTCGAAACTACCGAAGAGCGGGCCGAGCGCCATCAGATCGCGATCGCACGCCAAGCCGTTGCTGCCCAGCTTGAGCTGCAGGGGCGCCAGCTTGCGACCTCGTTGGATCGAATCGACACCGCCTTGGCAGCTTTGCCAGCACGCTTCGACCCACAGCGGCTCGCATCAGCAGCGCAGACGATGGCACAGGCCTGCAACACGGTCACCGCTGCCGAGGCCAGTCACCTGGACGCAATTCGCGACGCGCAATTGCTCGACGCGCTGACGACCCAGGCGGCAGCGCTGGCCGAGCGGCGAGCCCGGGCCACCGCGCGCATCGCCGCCGTCGAGGCGGAACTGGGCGGCTGGAACCTGTTCGCCCGCTGCATGAGCCACGACGGGTTGATCGCGCTGGCGATCGACGATGCTGGCCCCGCCTTGTCGGCGATGGCCAACGACCTGCTGCTGGCTTGCTACGGGCCGCGGTTCATGGTGTCCATCCACACCCTGGTCGAGACGGTCAAGGGCGAGCAGAAGGAGGGTTTCGACATCGTCGTGCATGATGGCGAGTCGGGCGAGAGCAAGAGCGTGGGTTTGATGAGCGGTGGCGAACGCGTCTGGATCAACGAGGCGTTGACGCGAGCCGTGGCGCTGTACCTGGCGCAGCATTCCAGCCGTCGCTACACCACGCTGTTCTGCGACGAGGCCGATGGCCCACTCGACCCCGAACGCAAGCGCATGTTCATGGCCATGAAGCGCGAGGTGCTGCGCCTGGGCGGCTACGAGCGCGAGTACTTCGTGTCGCAGACGCCGGAGCTGACGGCGATGGCGGACGTGGTGATCGACCTGGAGACGTGGCGAGTGGATGTCGCCGCGTCGGCTTGCCCGTGATTCCTTTGGAGACAGCGTGGGCCGGTGATGCGGGTGGCAGGCCCCGGGGATTCGGTGCAGACGCGGTGCAAAGCGCCGAGGGTTTGACCCCGGACACCTCGCACCACGATCCGCTCACCGGAACACTCTCGGCTCGATCGTCCCGCCCCGCATGAAGGCAAGGTAGGCGGCGGCCTTGCCGATGTCGGCAAAGCGCGCCATTTCCTTGTCGGGCAGTTGGACAACCCAAGGCAACCTGGCATCGTCAGTGGGTGCGATGCTCAGGTCCGGCGCCCGGTAGGCCGGGTGCCGGTACAGTGCCGTGCCGGTGTGCCAGTCGATGATGCAGAGTACGGAGGCGGTGAGGATGGCGCCGCCACCGACTTCACCTTCTTCGATCAGCAGCGGCACCTTGAGCGAGCCGCAAGAGCGCCCGATAGTGCCGACGACGTCGTATTCGTCGAGCCACGATTCGCCGATCACCGTGTCGCCGAGCACCAGCCGCAGTTTGTCGCCCGCCTTGCGGCACGCCTCCAACACACCCGCCGCCTTCGGGTCTGTGCCCGGGTCGAAGTAGGTCTGCTGGGTCAACGACGATTGGCCCCAGGCTTGCGTGGCCTGCTGATACTTGGCGTAGCCATTCAGCGTTCCTTGATCCGATGTTGCGAACGACAGATCGGGACGGTTGAGCCGCACGGCAATCTGGTTGGCATGCTCGCGGGCGTTGTCGAAGCCGAGACAGCTGTAGCCGCCATCGGATGCAATGACATACAGCCGCTGCTCGGCGTTGAGCGTCACTGCGTTCATCGGGTGATCTCCATGAGGTGTGTCATGAACAGGCTCCATGAAATGAGTCAGGGCGTCGGCCTGACGGCGCGACGCCCTGTGGGGACTGGGGCCACCCGAGGGTGGTGGTGGATTCGGCGATGCGCTGAGCCGTCAGCCCTCCTCCTCGAAGACCGGCATGCGATCGACGATGGCCGCGTCGCTGTCGAATTTCAGCCAGACGATGCCGGCCTGCTCGGCGACCTCGAAGATCGCGGCCAAGTCGGTTTCGGCCGGAATGCTGTAGCGCGGTGCGCCGACGTAGACGAAACCGCCGTATTCGTTGGGATAGGCGTGGACCGACAAATCGTCGTCGGCCAGCTTCTGGCGAGTGGCCGCGGTCAGGTGCGTGATCGACAGCGCGGCCAGCGGTTCGGAAAGCTGCTGCAGGTTGGCAGCGGTGGAGTTATCCATGGCGGACTCCTTCTTGGGTAGGTGAGGAACTCGGCGCTGGCCGCAGAGGGCGCTTGCGGTTGAAGTCCATGCCGCAGTCGCGGCAGCGGTACCAGCGCAAGCGGCCCAGGGTGCCCAGCAGCACGCCGTGCCCCGGACACAGCGGGCAGCGCGGTGCAGTGTTGGTGCCCATGGCGCTAAAGCAGGCCACGCTCGGCAAACGAAATCGACCGGTCGCCGGCCACGACGAAGTGGTCGAGAACGCGCACGTCGACGAGATTCAGCGCGCTCTTGAGGGACTGCGTGAGGAACTCGTCGGCCCGTGATGGGTCGGGTTCGCCGGAGGGATGGTTGTGCGCGACCACGACCGCGGCCGCGTTGCGCGCGAGGGCACCCTTGACCACCTCTCTCGGGTAGACCGAAGTCTGTGTGAGCGTGCCGCGAAAGAGTTGCACCGCTTCGATCAGGCTGTTATGGGCCGTCAGGTAGAGCACGATGAAGACCTCGTGCTCCAGACCCGCGCAATACAGGCGCAGCCAGTCGCGCAGGACTTGCGGCGAATCCATCACCGGGCCGCTGCGCATTTGCGCTTGCAGGTCGCGAAGCAAGAGTTCGCGTGCGACGCGGAGCTTGTAGGTCAGCACCGCGTCTTGCGGGCCTGCATGACCATAGACCCGTTCGGTGTCTTGTACCCGAGGCGGGCCTTCGACAGGGGCCAACGCGAGTGGTGAGAGCAATTGGCCGACCAGGTCGGCGCGTGTGAAGGTGGACAAGTCCACGGCGTTCTCCTTCATGAAAGCAGAACGGGAACGCCGAACCCGCACGGGGAACGAAGTCCCCGAGTGAGGTTGATGAGGCAGGTGACGACTGCGACGCCGGCTGCGTGCCGGAGGTCGTTCCGTGATGGAACGTGTTGAAGAGAATGCAGTGTGGCGCACACCTGGGGCAGGGCCAAGGCTGGCCGTGCCGGCGCCATGCAAGAGCGCGTGAATTCGGCGGGGATTGTGCGTGGCGATGTCATCGGCTCACCCGACCAGGCGCTGTCGAGTGTTGCCACCGGGCGACGGCCAATGGTCGCGACGCCTGAAGTCACGATTCAGTGCAGCTCAAACGGGACTTGGCTGTCACTGGAGAATATTTGACCGGCAGTGCGGCTTACCCGCTGACAAGCGCTTGAAACTCCGTCAGCATGGCGTGCAGTTACCTCGCTTCCACGCCACCATGCTCCGCCTCGGCCAGCAAATTCGACTCACCCGCCGTGAGATCGATCGCTTCACCAAGATCACTGCCATCGAACCGGTGAGCATCCGCACGCTTGTCGAGTTCGAGGCCTACGTTGCGCGGTGCAAGGCGCACTACTGGGGGTGCTCACGGGAGACCCAGTTCCTGCACTGGCTGATCGACCGCGAATCCGAGCAGTGCCGTAAGGCGGCGTAGCGGTCGGGAAGAACGAAGCCCGGCGCCACCGATGTGGTGGGCCGAGCTTTGAGTCACACAACTCAGCTGTGATTGGTTTCTGTCACCCGGAAGAAGGCTTGGTACGCCTGCGCTCCACTGATTGAAGCCTCGTGCAGAAATTGCGCGATCGAGGAGCGACGCAGGTCGAGCACGACATCATCGTAGTTGTTCGGTGCATCGCTGATCGATTCGTATAGGTCGTGGTCGCATTCGTCCAAGTCCGCTTCGATGTCGCTGGCGGCCTCCGAGTCGTCGAATGCACCGTCGCGCATCGCAGACTCCGGCAGCGGCACACCGGGCACCGGCAGCACCTGCGTGACGGAATTGTTGATGCTGCGAAAGCAACCGCCCTGGTCGTCGAACTCGGCGGATGCCGACAAGGTGATCCTCAGCGACTGCAGCCAGGGATGACGCAGGAACAAGCCGGCGAGGCAGGCGCCTGCCCAGCAGGTCTGCAGGGCATCGAAAGCTTCCTCTGCTTCGCGATAGGTTTGCACGACGGACTGGCCTTGATCGTTCAGATCGATTCGGCCCGACGCGTTGACGACGTAATCGGCCGGTGGCTCATGGACTTCGGTACTCATGGTGTGGATCTCTTTTTGCGGTGATTGCCTTCGGAGAAGACAACCGCCTCGGGGTGAATGAATTGCAGCAACGCGAACCACCAGGGCGGCTGTTCGCAGACTTGATGCCAATCGCCGTGACCGCCGTTGTCGCTGACGTGAACTTCGATGCAGCGCTCACACGCCAGCATCTCTCTGAGCAGGCCGTCGTCTCGCACGCCGCTGCGCGTGGCCAGGATGTGCAGGTGCGACAGGTCGACGGCAAAGGGAACGCCCGACTCGAACAGTTGTCGATACTCGGCCCAGCTCGACACCAACCAGGGGTCGCCCGGTGCCGGGTACTGACCTTCGATGCCCACCGGGCACTCGAACAGATCGGCGCAGCGCCTGGCGCCGTCCAGCATTCGGGCCATTGACGCCTCTGATTGCGAGCCGGAGTGCCCCGTGTAGGCCGGAGCACCCAGGTCCCGGCTGATGCGCGCCGCCTGATGGAACCAGTCGGCATGCAGGGCGTAGCCCGACAGGTCCGCGATGCGGTGCACGGGCAGGACCCGCACATTGGCGTGCAGGCGAAAACGCACCTGCGGGAACGCAGCCAGCAGGCTGTCCACCACCGCTTCGGTCAGCACACCGAAGCTCTGCGGGACAAGCTGGACATGCGCCGTCGACAAGGTGCCGAACAATGGCTCCCGAAGACTGCACGCGAGTTGCTGCGCTGCCTGCTCGTGTCTCAGACCCGGCCAGCAGGCCAGCGACACATGCGCGGTCACGCCGGCCTTCACAGCACCGACTCCTCATAGTCGGAGTCGATGAAGTAAGCCGTGTGCTCGACGCGAACGGTGTCGCTCTGGCAGCCGAAGACCACCTCACCGGAGGCGCCGTTTCCGTCATACCAGCCCTCATGAAGCTGCGCGACGGCCTGTGCAGCGAAGTCTCGCAACGCCTGTTCGATGGACATCTGCTGCTCGACAACCGTCGGGTGCCAGCTGCCGTCTTGGAACACGCTTTGCTCGACGAAGGTGGTGATCGGCGCGCCGAGATCGAACCGGATGCCTTCCGGCGCTTCGACGCTCACTTCTTCGACGCCACCGGAGTCGCCGCAACCTGCGTAGGTCACGGTCGCGCTGATGATGCCGCCTTGCTTCAGGGCTGCCAGCAAGATGTTCTTGTTGCGGCCCAGGACCGATGACTCGTCGAGGGTCGTGGTCGCGGGTTCAACCGATGTAGATGGATCGGAGGTCATGTCCTCTTCCTTTGGAATGAAAGAGGGGCACGACCTCTCCCGTTGGGGCAGGTGTGCCCCTCGGGGTGATGGATGCCAGGCGCGATGCACCCAGCCTGTCTCAGGCGGCTTCGAGCTCCCGGCCGAACAACTGTTCAATGGGCGCGGCATCGCCGGCGCGCAGAGCACCGCAGGCGTTGCTCACGGCGGGTCGCGCTGCCGGTGCGCCGCTGTCATCAGCTTCAACGCGCGCGAGCACGGTGCCGTGCGGTGTTGAGACCGTCATCTCGCCTTGGTGTTTGATCCAGCTGGCGGTGATCACGTAGTCACCGTCCGGCGTGAGCCGATCGCGGACCAACTGCACGCCGGTTTCGAAGGTGGCCACGGTGATGACGTCTTCGAGGTCACCGTAGTGGTGGTCGTAGAAGTAGACGCGATAGGCCTTCGGAACCATCGTCTCGAAGACCGTCACGCTCAGCGACGGCATCAGCAATGTCGGGCACATCGGGACGGCGACCTCGTTGGCCGGTGCCGTGACCTGGTCGCGCTCGAGCCGGTCAAGTTTGAGCAGCAGCCCATCGGCATGGGCTCGGTCCTCCAGAACGAGCTGGGTGCGCAGGCCGAGGATCTCTTGCATCATCAGACGCAGTTCCTGGACGATGGCGCGTTCGGCGCGGGCCTCGATGGCACGCAAGGTGTCGGTGGCGGTAGCAGCCATGGGGGATTCCTTTCATGAGAGGTGCCGACCTGCCTCGGGCAAGTCAACGGGAAGTGGGGAGTCCTGGGCCAGGGCCGCAGGTGTGCATCGGAGGCAGTGCCTCGAAGCGAAAGAAGAAGAGGGGTCGAGCGCGTCACGCACCACCGAGGCGGTGGGCGTGCGCGTTCGACGATCGGGGCACCACAGCGAGCGCTGGGGTGCCACGCCAGGGAAGGAAGCTTCCTTGGTGCTGCGGGGTCAGGCCGCTGAGCGGGTGCCCTTGGGCGACGATGAGCGCGAGGACGTGGCCTCGGCTCGTTCGGTGGCGGGTGCCACGGTCGGCAGAGTTGCTTGCGGGCCGAAAGCCGATTGCGCTTGCGCGAATTCGCCTTCCTTGGTCAGCTCGCGCACCTGGTGCAGGGCTGGCTCCTTGACGGTCTGCGGCAGGCACTCGACGGCGATATCGCCGCCACGGTGCAGACCGCGGCGCAGTGCTTGCGCCGGTGCCACGAACAAGCCGTGGCAGAGCCAGCGAACAAACTGACCGATCCGCTTGTTACGCACTTGGCGAGCCTTGTGCATGCGCAGCGATTCCTTGCAGCGCAGGTACAGCGCCAGGTGGGCGCGCTTTCTATCCGGATCGGCATCGAGCTGGGCCAGTACTTCGGCGGCGATGGCCACGTCGTGGCTGGCGCGCCGGTAGAAGCTGACCCAGGCTCTCTCTTCCTCGAACTCGACGCCAGAGCGTTTGGTGCGAGGACGGGGTTTCTCAGGGGACATGGTGTTGACTCCGATGAAAGAGGGAACACCCATCCCGGTCGGGAAGCGGTGGACTCCCCGAGGGTTGCAATAGCTCGCGCGGCTGATACGCTGATCAGTTCACACAAGACGGTTCACAAAAGGCCCACACATGCTTCGTGCAGGCAAGACACTACGGTTCACGCCCAACGAAATCGAGGCATACCGATCGCTCGGTCTCGACTTCGCAGGGGCGCAAACGCAGGACGACATCGAACAGGCGCTGGCCATGTGGGCTGAAACGCTTGCCGATGAACGCCCCCATCTGCTGGACAAAATCGTCTCGGAGATGGCGAAGGCCAGGGGCATCAAGCCGCCTGCGCGCCTCACCGTGGTGAAAGACGCTTTGCCTTCGTCCGGTTCTCTTCGGCAATCCTGATCCAGCGGTCGGCGATCTGGTCCAGGTAGACCAGGTCGTCGGGCTCGATCTCGCCTGACTTCCTCAGTCGGGCGATCACTTCCTTGACCAACGGCGGGTCATCCTTGGCGAGTTGGATCGCCATGGCGGCTATGCGTTTGCGGTAGAGGCTGGTCAGCATGACAAGGCCTCGGCAACGCGGTTCTCGGGCTCGACCATGGGCTGTGCGAACACAGACGGGCAGGGCCTCAGCAACGCGGCCGGTTGGCGCGTGTGCAGGGTCAGCATCCGGGCAAGCCCGGAGCCGCCCAACAGCACGCCGACAGGACGGATCTCTCTTGTCACGGGGACAGCGAACATGGTGTTCTCCTTCAGGAAAGAAGGGGAAACACCCATCCCTGGCGGGGAACTTGGGGTTCCCCGTTCGGGATGCTCCAGCCGAAAACGGCGGAACGGCTCAGTGGCGGTATGGGCCGCCAGATTCGGCTGGTGGGCCGAAGGTCTCACACAGCCATTCGCATGGCTGACCCGGAGTGAACTCCGGGCTCTACAAGGCAGGTAACGACTGCAACGCCAGCAAGCTGGACTTCAGGAAGACCAGGGTCTTCGATGAAGGCTGAGCAGACACGATGTCCGCAGATAGCTCTGGAAGTATTTCATTGACGCTGCCGCAAACCGCGCTTACCCGATGGGTACTCGGCATTGGCCACTGTCAATCGGCGTCATTTTGGGTGTTTTGCAGTGGCGGAGCTGTCAACGCGTGAAGCACGCATCTCACATGTTTCCGCACGGAGGCTGCCTGGAGCTCGATCCGGTTCAGAAATGGCGCACGGCATTCAAGGTCGCCGAAATTCGGAGTGAACTGCCTTCAATGCAAATGAATGTAGAGATAGATATATTGATGTAGAGTCTAAGACATGAATATCGGATTGCCCGCCTCCTGGCTCTTGCTCATCCTTTCGTTGCCGACGCAGAGCGCAACCGCCCGCATGCGCATCTGGCGAGCCCTCAAAGCGCAAGGATGCGCCGCGCTTCGCGATGGCGCCTATCTCCTTCCGGCCAGTCCAGCGCATCAGACCGCGCTGCAGGATCTCGCCGACGAATGCGTTCGGGAAAACGGTAGCGCTTGGGTGATGTCGGTCGGTCCGGCGTCGATCGATGGCTCGGATTCGTACGCACCGCTGTTCGACCGCAGCGAGGACTACGCCGGGCTCGTGAAGGGGTGGAAGGAATCGGCTTCGACCCTGTCGGGCCTTGGGGCCGTTGAGCTGACTCGCCTTCAGCGCAAGCTGCGCCGCGACTACGACGCCCTGCGCGCAATCGATTTCTTTCCGGGCGATGCCAGCGCCGAGGCGGAGGCCGCATGGACCGAGTTCAGCAAACGAATGGATCGCGTGCTGTCACCCGATGAACCGCAAGACACCGAAGGCCAAGTCCCTCGGCTCGACGCGAGCGCTTACCAGGGGCGCCTGTGGGCCACGCGCCGCAAGTTGTGGGTAGACCGTGCCGCGAGCGCCTGGCTGATTCGCCGCTTCATCGACCCGGAGGCACGCTTCCAGTGGCTGGCCAAGCCGTCTGACTGCCCGCGTAAGGCGCTCGGGTTCGACTTCGATGGCGCCACCTTCACCCACGTCGGCGAGCGCGTCACATTCGAGACCTTGATGGCCAGTTTTGGGCTCGACGAAGACGAGGCGTTGACCCGAATGGGCGTGATGGTGCATTCGCTCGATGTCGGCGGCGAATCGGTTGCGGAGGCCAGCGGCTTCGAAGCCATGCTGGCCGGCGCTCGCGAACGCCTGCCCGATGACGACGCGCTGCTGGCCGAGATCAGTGGCGTGCTCGATTCGCTGTACACGCACTTTCAGAACTCGAAGAACAAGGGAAGCAGCAAATGACAGAAACCACATCGCCCAGCTATTCGCTTTGGCAGCTCGTGCGCTACATGCTCGCGCTGGGCACCTGGGGCTTCGGCGGACCGGTGGCATTGGTCGGCTACATGTACCGCGACCTGGTCGAGCAACGGCGCTGGATTTCCGAAGGCGACTACAAGGAGGGTATGACGCTGGCGCAGCTGATGCCTGGTCCACTGGCCGCGCAGCTCGCGATCTACCTGGGTTATGTGCACTACCGCCTGGTCGGTGCCACGCTGGCCGGCATCGCCTTCGTGCTGCCGTCGTTCCTGATGGTGGTCGGCATCGGCGCCGCGTACGTGGCCTATGGCGGCATCTCGTGGATGCAGGCGGTGTTCTACGGCGTCGGTGCCTGCGTCATCGGCATCATCGCGATGAGCGCCTACAAGCTCACCAACAAGAGCATCGGCAGCGACAAGCTGCTGTGGGCCATCTATCTGGTCAGCGCAGTCCTCACGGTCGTGACGCAGTCCGAGAGCGTGTTTCTGTTCCTCGGTGCGGGACTGCTCGTCTGGTTTCTGCGCGCGCGCCCCAAAGGCTGGTTTGGTGGCCGTCTGAACGGCATTGCCGCCTCAGCGCCGCTCGCGGGCTTGCTGGTGGCTGGCACCACCGATTGGCACCTCCTCGGGCAGATCGGCGCGTTCTTCGCCTACGCCGGCAGCTTCGTGTTCGGCAGTGGCTTGGCCATCGTGCCCTTTCTCTACGGCGGCGTGGTCACTGAGCACCACTGGCTCAACGACCGCCAGTTCGTCGATGCCGTGGCTGTCGCGATGATCACGCCGGGGCCGGTCGTCATCACCACCGGATTCATCGGCTACCTGATCGCAGGCTTCTGGGGCGCGGTCATCGCCGCGCTGGCCACCTTCGTGCCGTGCTATCTGCTCACCGTGTTGCCGGCGCCTTGGTTCAAGAAGCACGGCAAGCACCCGGGCATCGTTGCCTTCGTCGATGGCGTCACGGCCGCTGCTGTCGGAGCCCTGGCCGGCGCTGTGATCGTGATCGCCCAGCGCTCGATCACCGACTGGGTCACCGCCGCACTGGCCATCACTACCGCGGCACTGCTGTGGCGCTTCAAGAAGCTGCCCGAACCACTCATCGTCGTCGCCGCCGCACTGCTCGGTCTGGTGCTGCACCCGCTGATGACCCACGCCTGAACATCACCCAGAGGAGAACACCATGGACCTGCAAATGAAACCCCTGACGCTCGACTTGAGCAAGCTCGACGGCCTGTCGCAGAAGCTCGTCGCCAGCCACCACGAGAACAATTACGCTGGCGCCGTGAAGCGGCTCGGTGCGATCCGCAAGCAGCTGGGCGAACTCGACTGGAGCAGCGCACCGGTGTTCGTCATCAACGGCCTCAAACGGGAAGAGCTGGTGGCTGCCAACTCGGCCTACCTGCACGAGCTGTACTTCGATGCACTTGGCGGCGATGGCGTTCTGCCATCGAACGGGTTCTCGGTGGCACTGACGCGCGACTTCGGATCGGTTGATCGCTGGCGTGCCGAGTTCACCGCCCTGGCCAAAGCGATGGGCGGCGGCTCGGGCTGGGCGATCCTCGCCTGGTCGTCGCGCGAAGGCCGCCTCATCAATCACTGGGCCGCAGATCACACCCACCTGCTGGCGGGCGCCACGCCCGTGCTGGCGCTCGACATGTACGAGCACTCGTACCACATGGACTTCGGCTCAAAGGCAGCCGCCTATGTCGATGCATTCATGAAGAACATCCGCTGGGATGCCGTGTACCGCCGCTACGGTGCGGCCGTGGCCGGTGACGCGCTGCCGCTGGGTGTCGGGACCACGGCGCTCGACGGCGAAGCGCAGCGCGTGATCGATGTGCGGCGCTCAGAGGACTTTGCGGCGGCAAACGAGATGCTCGCGGGCGCAATTTGGCGCGACCCGGCGCAAGTTGATCAGTGGAGCAGCGAGATCGATGCGACCCAGCCGGTGTTCGTCTACTGCCTCAAAGGGCTGGACATCGGCCGTTCGACGGCGCTGTCGCTGCGCGCGCGCGGATTCGACGTGCGCTACCTGACCGGCGGCATCGAAGCATGGAAGGCGGCGGGCAACCCCTTGCAACCAAAAGGAGCTGCCTCATGAAATGGGTCACCCGTGAACGCCCGAAGATCGACCGCATCGCGTGCCCATGGCTGATCGCGCGCTTCATCGACAAGGCGCCTGAGTTTCTCTACGTGCCGTCGAACCAGGTACTGAAGGTCGCTGCAGACACCGGCGCCGTGCCCTACGACGTGCCCGGTGTCGAGATGACGCACGACGGCGAGCTGTGCAGCTTTGATGCGTTCATCAAGAAGCATGAATTGAAAGACCCGGCGTTGGACCAACTGGCATTGATCGTTCGCGGTGCCGACACCTCGCGACTGGACCTCACACCGCAGTCGGCAGGTCTCTATGCGATTTCGCTCGGCTTGTCACACAAGTACGCAGACGATCACGAGATGCTTCGCCACGGCCTGGTGATGTACGACGCGCTGTACGCGTGGTGCCAGTCTTGCCAGGCCGAGACGCACAACTGGCCACCGAAGCTCACCGGCTGAACACAACCCGCATTGGAGACTCACCATGTCAGATGAACTGAACACCGCACGTCGAGGATTCGTGGCCGCCGCTGTCGCTGGCGCCGGCGCGCTGGCCCTCACGCCTGGAGCCGCGACCGCCGCCGACGCTCCGATGTTCATTGCGCCGGCCTTCCAGGGCAGTGACACGTTGAGACCGTTGCCCTTTGACCCGGCCAAACTGACGGGGCTGTCAGAGCGATTGATCCGCTCGCACTGGGAGAACAACTACGGTGGCTCGGTGAAGGCGCTGTCGGCGGTCAAGAAGCGACTGGGCCAGGCCTTGAGCGACAAGGACTTGCCGGCCTACGTCTACAACGACCTGAAGCGCGAGCACCTGCTGCGCACGGGTTCGGTGGTGCTTCACGAGCTCTATTTCGACAACCTCGGCGGCAGCGGTCAGGCCGGCGCTTCCGATCGCCAAGTGCTCGCTCAAGCTTTCGGCAGTTTTGACGCGTGGGAGAGCGAATTCCGCCGCATCGGCGCCGGCCTTGGCGGTGGCTCGGGCTGGGTTGTTCTCGGCTTCAACCAGCACATCCGCCAGCTCGAAAACTACTGGATGGCAGACCACGCACACGCACCGGCGGCGACAATGCCAATCCTGGTGATGGACATGTACGAGCACTCCTACCAGATGGACTACGGCGCTGCCGCGGCCAAGTACATCGATGCGTTCTTCCAGAACGTGAACTGGGAGAAGGTCAGTGCACGCCTCGGTACGGCTGGAGTTGCGAAGTCCTGAGCGTGTCGCCGCTGCGATTGCGACGTTGGTTGGCGCCGGGCGTGCGCGAGGAGAAACATTCATGAAGAGCACTATCGCGATGGCGTCGGCATTGCTGACAGCGGGCGCATCCATGGCCCAGGCGGTGAGCTTCGACAAGGATCGCACCGGTGCTCCACCAGCCGATTGGACGTGCGGTGTAACGGGGCACGGCAATCCGCGCTGGACCGTCGAACCCGATCCGGGCGCACCCAGTCCCTCGAACGTCCTGATGCAGTCGGGCTCAGGTGACTTCCCGTGGTGCGTGCGCACTGGGACCACGATCGTCGATGGCTTCGTGGAAGTGAGGTTCAAACCCATCCGCGGGCGCGAAGACCGAGCCGGGGGTGTTGTCTGGAGATGGAAAGACGGCAATAACTACTACGTGGCACGCGCCAATGCGCTGGAGGACAACGTCTCGCTTTACTACACCGAAGGCGGCACGCGCAAGACGCTAAAGTACGTTGACGCCCCAGTCGCAGCCAATGCTTGGCATGTGCTGCGCGTGGAGTTCAAACGCGCGCACATCAGCGTGCTGCTGGACGGCAGGGCGGTGATCGAGTTCGACGACGCGCACCTCTCAGAGGCAGGCGCGGTGGGTGTGTGGACAAAGGCCGACAGCGTCACGGCCTTCAACGATTTCCGGTTTGGAGTCGCGGCTTCGCCCTGAAGGCGACAAGACGCGTTGTGACCGCGCGCACGATCAAGCACTTGATCATTCTTCCGATTGATCGCACAAAGCTCTCCCTAAATTGGTGGATGGTCGCGCACCATCCATCGACGTACATTGATTGGCGCCTTCGCCCCGTGACACGACTGGTGCCGCTCGACTGCGCCGGTTTTGTCAATGACGGAGGAACCAAATGGGAACGATCTCTGACGCAGCCGTTCGCGAGGCGCTTCTCAAGCTCGCACAGCAAATCTTCCCACTCGCGACCTGGACCAAAGACTACATCCCACCGAATGCGGCTGACCTGCCTTGGCGCACTGCGGGGCAGGTTTTGTCTGTGCAGTCTTTGCGCACTGTCGAACGCTTTGAGCTGCTGATCGACTCCGACCGCGGTGACGAAGCCCTGCGAATCCGTTGGAACAAGATCGCAGCCGCTCCGCTTTGGATGGAGCCTAATCTTCCTCATCCTGCCGACTGGCGCGCGCAGCGCAAGCTCGACGATGTCGCGATCTTCGCTCCGGTCGATTCCGACAACTTCGTGATCGCCACCGACGACCCGAAAACCAAGGTCAAGAAGCCAAGAGCCCGGCTGGAGTTTTACGCTGCGTGCTGGCCGTTGCTGATGGCCGCGCACGCCGAGTGCTTGTTTCCGGACGACGCGAGCTGGCTCGACTTCGCGAAGAGCCTCTACAACGACGCGCTGTCGGCTTGGCCGCTCACAGGTACGGTCAAGTCGTCCGACTTCGTCAAGCGCTTTGCCAAGGACATCGCCATCTGTCTGCTCGACTTGGAGAACCCCTTCTTCCCTGGCGGGGCGGAGGGAGAGTTGTGGCAACGCGCGGTGCTGATCGAGGCCGGAGAGCATCGACACCGGCACAACGCCTACGAGCCCAAACAAGTTCAAGCGGCTGTCGATCAGTTCGATGCCAAATTGACCGCGCTGCTCTGACGGAGGCCATCATGAGTCACAAGCCGAATTTCGTGGTGGTGGGGTCTGGTGGCGGCGGAGGAACCATCGCATGGTTGCTTGCCAAGGCCGGCTACAGCGTCACGCTGCTGGAACAGGGGCATGACATCACGAGGGAATTCGAGTCGATGCCGGGGCACCGGGATGACCCGACCGGTTTCAACTCGTCCGCCCACAGAGAAGAATTCTTTCGCCTTCGCCGGCCCGACCCAAAGCGCCGCTTACGCGGCGACTACACGACGTTCCGTCGATTCGAGAGCGACGCTGCGAAGCCGTTTGTCAACGGGTGGACAGGTTCGGTGCTGGGTGGTGGTTCCACGATCTGGGGCACCTGGTCGTACCGGCCGATGCCGTTGGACTTCGTCTTGAATACGCATTTTGCGGAAACGAAGCAGCTTGCTCAGCTCAGGCAAGAGGGCTATGAGGTGCCCGACTGGCCCATTGGCTATGGCGACATGCTGCCGTACTACCGGGTTGCCGAGGCGTTGATGGGGGTGAGCGGTGACCGAGCCGGGATGAACCAGGCCATCATGCAGAGTGCCTGGTACAAGGATTTCAATCACCCCGCGTATTTCGGCGACAAGCAGCACTGGTTCGATGAAACTCCGCTGCCTTGCGGCGCGTATCCGATCACCCCGGTGGGGCACTTTGCGAGTCTGGGCATGGGGGCGGCCGGTATGTGGCCGGTGCCTTTGCCTTGCGCCATTGTTCAACCTGGCAGCGCGCCCTATCAAACCCGAGAAAAGATTGCTGCTGCCTTGGCCGCCTGGACCACGAACGACCGCCCCGAGTTCTGGCAGCAAAAAGCCGACAAGATCTGGAGCGACGCCAAGCGCAACGCGTGCAACATGTGCGGCTTCTGCGGCGAGTACATCTGCTGGGGGAGGGAAGAGGCACCGAAGTTCGGCACCCGCGTCACGACGCTCCGAGAACTGGCTGCGCTTCAGTCCCACGGCAGGGTGCAGATTCATTGCAACGCCAAAGCCGTCGAAGTCATGTACGACAAGGCGGCAAGTCGCGGGACCGGTGTGCGTTATCTCGACCTCTCTGACCCCGATCACCCCGTGCTCAAGGAGCAGTTGGCGGACAACGTGATCGTGTCGTGCGGAGCGATCCAGACCGCGCGCTTGCTGCGTTTGTCTGGCCCACCCGAAGGGCTGGGAAACCGGAGCGACCAGTTGGGCCGGAACGCCACGTTCCACCTGTTCGGGCTTGGCGCGAAGATCACCCTGGATAAGGCGTTTCAAGGCATGGTGCACGGCGAGTTCGGACCCACCGGCAACGTCACCAGCTATGAACCCTACTTCCTCCAGGACCCGGCCAGCGCAAATTGGATCAAGGCGGGAACCCTCACCAGCACGGCGAAGAAGAATCCGTTGGAGAACGCGGCTGGCTACTTCGAGCCCCCTGGTGGCGTGGCGCTCGAACCCCTCAAGGCAATCGAAAAGTACGCTCGGTCTCTTGAGTTGAGGCTAACCGCCGACGACCTGCCGATGCCTCGCAATCGGGTCGACCTGGATCCCAAGCACGTCGACGAGTACGGCGTTCCGACCGCACGCGTGACGCGCGATCTCGGCCCCAACGAATGGCGGATGTACGGCCTGGCCCGCCCGATGTTCGAGAAGGCGGTATCCCGGTTTCGAACCAAGGGCAACAAGAAGATCATTGAGAGCTTCGAGGTGTCACCGGCGATCGTCAACCTCATTGGCGACCACCAGATGGGAACCTGCCGGATGGGTCCGGATGACGATACGAAGTCAGAGAGGTCCGTCCTCGATTCGCATTGCCGCCTGCATGAAGCGCGCAACGTGTTCGTTGTGGATTCCAGTTTCATGCCCACAGGCTTCGGATTGAACCCCATGTTGACCGTGGTTGCCAACGCGTTGCGGGTGGGCTCGTGGATCGTGCAGCAGGAAAAGCGCGGTCTCCTGAAGCAGTGATTTCTGTGAAGACAACAAGCTGGAGATTCTCATGAGCATCCGCATCGCCACGTTCAACATGGAGAATCTGTTTACTCGGCCCAGCGCGATGAAAGACGGCGCTGGCCAAGCGGGGCAGGATGCCATCAACGACCACGCCGAGTTGAACCGCATCATCAGCAAGGCGGCGTATGACGCCAACGACAAGGCGAGGCTCATCGCACTCGATCAGAAGTACGGCTTCAGTGTATTGAACACACCTTCCGATGCCCTCGTGCGCTTGAACAAGATTCGCGGATCATTGTTTTCCCGCACACAGGCGGGTGTCGTTACGGCGGTCGCGCAGGGGCGCGCCGACTGGACGGGTTGGTTTGACCTCAAGACGGACGATGTGAGCTGGGAAGCAATATTCAACACCGGGCGTGTGGTCGCTGAGGTCGATGCGCCCATCCAGATTTGCGTTGAGGTGGAGAGTCGTCCGACGCTCCTTCGTTTCAACGAGCAGGTTCTCGGCGCCAAGTTCAACAAGGCCTATCCGCATGTGATGGTGATCGACGGCAACGATGATCGTGGCATCGACGTTGGCATCATGAGCCGCTATCCGATTCGCTCTATCAAGAGCCATGTGGACGATCTCAATCCGGACGGCCAGCGCACGTTTTCCAGAGACTGTCCGGAGTATCTGATCGAGCTACCGAGCGGCCGGAAGATTCTGATCTTGCCGAATCACTTCAAGTCCAAACGCGGCGGCAATACCCCCCCCATGCAAGCGCGGCGGAAGGCCCAGGCGGATCGGGCGCATGCCATCGCCAAAGACGCTGCGGCGCAAACCCAACTCGTGCTGATCGCCGGTGATTTGAACGACACCCCGGACAACCCGCTGTTTGCCGCGCTCTGGCAAGACGGATTCGTCGACGTCAGCGATCACCCGTCGTACCCCACGGATCGGCCAGGCACCTTCGATACCGGTACCGCCGCCAACAAGATCGACTACCTGATCATGTCGCCGAAGTTGAGAGCGAAGCTGACCGGCACGGGTATCGAACGACGCGGCTCGTACCACCCGAACACGTGGGTGCCCTTCGACACGGTGACAAAGAAGGCCGAAGAGGCATCCGACCACCATCTAGTTTGGGGCGAGTTTTCTTTGTAGCGCATCCGTTGTCAGGCGTGACGTGCGCTGTGTCCAGCGACCATGAGCGAAGAGTCCATGCGGCCCGCTGCGGCCCGCTGCAGATCGGCTGAAGAGTCGTGAGTTCTGTAGCTGAGAGAAACACAGCGGCTGGCGCGCCGCTTGTGCTCGCGCTGCTCGGCAGTGCGAGCATGTGGATGGCGGTGTTCGCTGATCTGGGTGCGACGCTGCTGGTCGTTGCCAATGGTCTGCGTCTGCTCAGAGCCCGCACAGCTCAGCATGGATTCGCAGTTGTCTATCGGGCGGCTGGCAACAGATGCCAGTGCGAATGTCCAAACGATCCGCTACTACCGGCGGCGTGGCCTGCTGGTGGAACCGGAAAAGCCTCAGAGCGGCCATCGCCGCTACCCGCCGGCGGCCGTCAATCGCGTTCGGTTCATCAAGCGGGCGCAAGTTCTGGGATTCACGCTCGACGAGGTTTCAGGACTGCTCGAACTCGACGCGGCCCAGGCCTGTTCAACCACGCGCGAGCTTGCACAGCGCAAGCTGCAGATGATCGAGAGCAAGCTTGCCGATCTCAGGGCCGTGGGCGCGGCTCCCTCGAAGTTGACCGGCGAATGCGGGTCTGCGGGTGCACCCAAGCCACGCTCGATTATTCATGCGCTCGCGGCGGACTGACGCCATGCATGGAGAGGGCCTGACGCAATACTGTTCGCTTTGAGTACCAAGTGGTTGATTACATTGGACTTCGCTCGCCGCGCAACCTCGGAAGCGCCCGTCGGCCTCGCGTCCGGGAAAACCCGCGAAAGTACCTTAAGCGAACGGTATTCGGGCCTGACGGCTGCACGCAAAGTCGTGCCGATGCCCGGTAAGGCGTTTCGAGCTGCAACGACTACACTCGAACTTACCCGTTCTAGCTAGGCATCCTCGAATGCTCCCCTGTCTCTCTATGCGCACGAGCCTGACCAACGTTGCACGCCTTCTTGATGCCTTCGGCATCACGGTGCTGTCGGCTGGCCGCGCTCCGGCTCCGGCTCCAGGAAGGTAGCTGTGACCCGCAGTTTCTTGCGCAGCGTCTGCCGAGCTTTGATCGGCGTGCTGCTGCTCGCGCAGATGGCGGTGTCGGCGTACGCCTGTCCGGGGTTGTCGTCGGCTTCGACGACGAAGGGGTCAATGGCTTCGTCCGTACTCATGGATGCCACCGCTGGTCAGCAGGCCACCGACTGCGCGGGCATGGCCGGTCCGATGGACCCGGAGTTCGCCAATCTTTGTGCGGAGCACTGCCATCACGGGCAGCAGAGCGATCAGGCGGCGACACTGACCGTACCGGCGGCCCTGCTGACTGCGCTCTACATCACCCCAATGGCCCCTGAGCCCTTCGTTGCGCCGCGCCCTGTGGCTGCTGCAACGAGTGCGCTGGCTGCGGCGTCTCCGCCTCTCGCCATCCTGCACTGCTGTTTCCGAATCTGATTCTCCAGACGACGTTGCGCTGACGACCTAACAGGTCAGTCCGGCGCATCAGTCGCGCTCGTCTGCGCTTAGCGGCTGTTCGCCGCCACAGCAGATCGAGCCCATACGAGGCCAAGGAAGCCCTCGTTTCGTTGTCTGGAGAAGTCATGTTTTCTGCCCCATCCCAACAGCTGCCGCGCCTGCCGCACAGCTTCAGGCGTCTGTCTTGCCTGGCCGTCCTGTGCACCGCTTTCACCAGCGTCAACGCCCATGCGCAACAAGCCTTGACGCTGGATCAGGCGTTGCGCGCTGCGCAGGATCGGTCGAGGCAACTCGCCGCACAAGACTCTGCCGCATCGGCTTCGCGGGAGATGGCGATCGCCGCCGGCCAGTTGCCCGATCCGACCTTGAAGGCCGGCATCAGCAATCTGCCGATCAACGGTCCCGACCGCTTCAGCCTGACGCGCGACTTCATGACGATGCGCTCGATCGGCGTAGCACAGGAGATCACCCGCGGCGACAAGCTCAAAGCCCGCTCGGCGCGTTTCGACCGCGAGGCCGAGACCGCTGAGGCCGCCCGAGCCGTGGCACTCGCCGACCTGCGCCGCGACACCGCCAGGGCTTGGCTCGACCGCTACTACCAGGAGCGCATGCTCGACGTGTTGCGCACCCAGCGGGTGGAGGCTAGTCTGCAGATCGAAGCGGCGGACTCCGCGTATCGCGGCGGGCGCGGCTCACAAGCCGACGTGTTCGCTGCGCGCTCCGGCGTCGCGCTGATCGATGACCGCATCCGCCAGACCGAGCGGCAGGTCGCCACGGCCAAGACCAAGCTGATGCGTTGGGTCGGCGTTGACGCGAATCAGGCTCTGGGGTCGCCGCCGCCCGTCACTGCGGTCCGTCTCGACACGGCAGCGCTGGAGAGCCAGCTGGCGCACCACCCGCAGATCGCGCTGATGGTGAAGCAGGAAGAGATGGCGCGGGCCGATGCCGACATCGCGCAGAGCAACAAGCGCGCGGACTGGAGCGTCGAGCTGATGTACAGCCAGCGCGGCCCGGCCTACTCGAACATGGTGTCGGTCAACGTCTCGATCCCGCTGCAGTTCGACCAGAAGAACCGGCAGGACCGCGACCTGGCGGCCAAGCTCGCAGTGGTCGAGCAGATGCGCGCGCAGCGCGAAGAGGCCACGCGGGAACACGTCGCAGAAACACTAGCCTGGCTGCAGGAGTGGCGAAGCGATCGGGACCGGCTGGCGCACTACGACAGCGAAGTGATCGTGCTCGCCGCCGAACGCACGCGGGCCGCTATGGCCGCATACCGCGGTGGCAGCGGCACGCTGGGCGCGGTGCTCGATGCGCGACGCATGGAGATCGACACGCGCATGGATCGGCTGCGCCTCGAGATGGAGGCCGCAGCCCTGTGGGCGCAACTCGAATACCTCATTCCATCTGAGCACGAAGCGGCTGCCCAGGCCGGCCCGGACACCCGCTCGGCCGACATCTCGGAGAAGTGAACATGAAAACCAAAGCTCTCGCGACCGTTGTAATTGCCGTCGCGCTCGTTGCCGTAGGCACCTATGGCGTCTACCAGCTCGGCATGCGGCGCGGCATGGGCATGGGCGGCACCCCATCGGCCATGGCGCCAGGCGCACCGGCCGCCGAGGCGATGGCCGCCAGTGCCGCCACCGAGGCCGTGCCGCAAAGCATCGCCCAAGGCGAAGACGCGACCCGTCGCCACATCACCTCCGGCATCAAGGCCGGCGATGTCGATCCGATGACCGGCAAGAAGGTCTTGTACTACCACGACCCCATGGTGCCGGGGAACAAGTTCGACAAGCCGGCCAAGTCGCCGTTCATGGACATGATGCTGGTGCCTGTCTATGCCGACAGCGACGGGGACGGCAGCAAGGTCACCGTGAGCCCGCGCATCCAGCAGAACCTGGGTGTGCGCACGGCAGCGGTCACCGAAGGCACGTTGTCGCCGCAAGTCGCAGCTGTCGGCAGCATCGCCTTCAACGAGCGCGATCAGGTGATCGTGCAGGCGCGTGCGACGGGTTATGTCGAGCGCCTGCACGTTCGCGCCACGCTGGATCGCGTGGCCAAAGGACAGGCGCTGGCCGAGCTGTATGTGCCCGACTGGATCGCGGCTCAGGAAGAGTTCCTGTCGGTGCGCCGCATGCAAGGCACCGACCTTGCGCCGCTCGTGGACGGCGCACGCCAGCGCATGCGCCAGGTCGGCATGAGCGATGCTCAGATCGCCCTGGTCGACAGCAGCGGTCGTACGCAGCCGCGTATCACTCTCGTGGCGCCGATCGGGGGTGTCGTCACAGAGCTGATGGCGCGCGAGGGCATGACGGTGGCGCCCGGGGCGACGTTGTTCCGCATCAACGGCCTGTCCACCGTGTGGGCCAATGCCGAGGTGCCTGAGAGCCAGTCGGCGCTGCTGCGCCCCGGTGCGAAGGTGCAGGCCAGGAGTCCGGCCGCACCCGGTGCGACCTTCGACGGCAAGGTGCAGGCCATCTTGCCCGACGTCAACCAAACCACACGCACGCTGAAGGCACGGGTCGAACTGGCGAACGCCAACGGCGCACTGGTGCCGGGCATGTTCGTGCAGATGCAGTTCATGGACATGCGCAGCGAGAAGGCACTGCTTGTGCCGACCGAAGCCATCATCCAGACCGGCAAGCGCACAGTGGCGATGCTGGCAGAACAGAACGGGCGTTTCCGCCCGGTCGATGTCGAGATCGGCATCGAGAGCGGCGGTCAGACCGAGGTCAAGCGTGGCTTGCAGCTCGGCCAGCGGGTCGTGGTGTCGTCGCAGTTCCTGATCGACTCCGAGGCCAGCCTCAAGGGTGTTGAGGTACGGCTCAACGTCGAGCCCAAACCGACCGCCGCGAACGCCGCGCCTCGGCACACCGGCACCGCCAAGATCGAAGCGATCGGCCGCGACACGATGACCTTGTCGCACGGCCCCATCGCGTCCCTGAAATGGCCTGCGATGACGATGGACTTCAAGCTGCCGAAGGGCGGTGCTCCGCGTGGGCTGGAGGCGGGCGACCGGATCGACTTCGAGTTCTACATGGACGCCGAGAACGTGCCGCAGCTCACCGGCACGACCCTGCTGCAGCCGGAACCGAAGGCAGTCGCGCCCGCTGCCTCAGGGAGCAAGCCATGATCGCCAAGCTGATCCGCTGGTCGATCGCCAACCGTTTCCTGGTGCTGCTGGCCACGCTGATGCTCAGCGCGTGGGGCGTGTATTCGTTGCAGCGCACGCCGCTGGACGCGCTGCCCGACCTGTCGGACGTGCAGGTCATCATCCGCACGACCTACCCGGGCCAGGCGCCGCGGATCGTCGAGAACCAGATCACCTACCCGATGACGACGACGATGCTGTCGGTGCCGGGCGCGAAGACTGTGCGCGGCTATTCGTTCTTCGGTGACTCGTTCGTCTACGTGTTGTTCGAGGATGGCACCGACCTGTACTGGGCGCGCTCTCGGGTTCTGGAGTACCTGAACCAGGTGCAGGCCAAACTACCGCCGGGTGCCAAGGCCACGCTTGGGCCGGACGCCACTGGCGTCGGCTGGATTTACCAGTATTCGCTGGTGGACCGCAGCGGCACGCAGGATGCGGGGCAACTGCGCGCCTTGCAGGACTGGTTCCTGAAGTTCGAGCTGAAGACGGTGCCGAACGTGGCCGAGGTCGCCTCGGTTGGCGGCATGGTGCGGCAGTACCAGATCCTGCTCGACCCGGACAAGCTGGCGGCCTATGGCATCCCCCACACCAAGGTGGTCGAGGCGATCCAGAGGTCGAACCAGGAGGCTGGCGGCTCGGTGCTCGAACTCGGCGAGGCCGAGTACGTGGTGCGCGCTTCGGGCTATCTGCAGTCGCTCGACGACTTCCGCAAGGTGCCGCTGGTGAGCACGGCGGCGGGTGTCTCGGTGCGGCTGGGCGACGTGGCACGCATCCAGGTCGGGCCGGAGATGCGGCGCGGCATTGGTGAGCTTGACGGTGAGGGAGAGGCCGCCGGCGGTGTGATCGTCATGCGCTCCGGCAAGAACGCGCTGGAGACGATTGCCGCCGTCAAGGCGAAGCTCAAGACGCTGCAGGCCAGCCTGCCGAAGGGTGTGGAGATCGTGCCGGTCTACGACCGCTCGGGCCTGATTGAGCGCGCCGTGGACAACCTCGGCCACAAGCTGCTCGAAGAGTTTGCCGTCGTGGCGGTGGTGTGCTTCATCTTCTTGTTCCACCTGCGCTCGGCCTTCGTGGCCATCGTGAGCCTGCCGCTGGGCATCCTGATGGCGTTCATCGTGATGCACTACCAGGGCGTGAACGCGAACATCATGTCGCTGGGCGGCATCGCGATCGCGATCGGCGCGATGGTGGATGCCGCGGTGGTGATGATCGAGAACGCGCACAAGCATCTTGAGCGTTGGAGTCACGAGCATCCGGATCAGAAGCTCGAAGGCGAGGCGCGCTGGCAGGTGATCGGCGACTCGGCCGCTGAGGTCGGGCCGGCGCTGTTCTTCTCGCTGCTGATCATCACGCTGAGCTTCATCCCGGTGTTCACGCTGGAAGCGCAGGAGGGGCGGCTGTTCTCGCCGCTGGCCTTCACGAAGACCTATGCGATGGCAGCAGCAGCCGGGTTGTCGGCGACGCTTATTCCGGTGCTGATGGGCTATCTGATCCGAGGCCGCATTCCTGACGAGAAGACCAACCCGTTGAACCGTCTGCTGATCGCGATCTACCGGCCGATGTTGGATGTGGTGCTGCACGCACCGAAGATGACGCTGATCGTCGCTACCGTGGCATTGGTGTTGAGCCTGTGGCCGTTGCAGCACATCGGTGGCGAGTTCATGCCGAAGCTCGACGAAGGCGATCTGCTGTACATGCCGTCGGCGCTGCCGGGCCTGTCGGCGGGCAAGGCGGCCGAGTTGCTGCAACAGACCGACCGGCTGATCAAGACGGTTCCTGAAGTCGCGAGCGTCTACGGCAAGGCCGGCCGCGCCGAAACGGCCACCGACCCGGCACCGATGGAGATGTTCGAGACCACGATCCAGTTCAAGCCGAAGGAGCAGTGGCGACCCGGCATGACGCAGGACAAGCTCGTCGATGAACTCGACCGCATCGTCAAGGTGCCGGGTGTGGCCAACATCTGGGTGCCGCCGATCCGCAACCGCATCGACATGTTGGCCACCGGCATCAAGAGCCCGGTGGGTGTGAAAGTTGCGGGTACCGACCTGGCCGTGATCGACCGCGTGACCGGCGAGATCGAGAAGGCGCTGAAGGACGTGCCGGGCGTCAGCAGCGCGCTGGCCGAGCGCTTGACCGGCGGGCGCTATGTGGACGTGACGATCAACCGCGACGCCGCAGCGCGCTTCGGCATGAACATCGCCGACGTGCAGTCCGTCATCACCTCGGCGGTGGGCGGCGACAACATCGGCGAGACCGTGGAAGGCCTGCAGCGCTTCCCGATCAACCTGCGCTACCCGCGCGAGATTCGAGACTCGCTGGAGAAGTTGCGCGTGCTGCCGATCGTCACCGAGAAAGGTGCGCGGCTGGTGCTCTCAGACGTGGCCGACATCCGCATCACCGACGGCCCGCCGATGTTGCGCAGCGAGAACGCGCGGCTGTCGGGATGGGTCTATGTGGACATCCGTGGCCGCGACCTCAAGTCGGCGGTGCAAGCCATGCAGCGAGTCGTTGCCGAGAAGGTCGTGCTGCCAGCCGGGTACTCGATCTCGTGGTCGGGACAGTTCGAGTTCCTGGAGCGTGCAACTGCAAAGCTGAAGGTGGTCGTGCCGTTCACGCTGCTGATCATCTTCGTGCTGCTGTACTTGACCTTCACGCGCTTCGACGAGGCGCTGCTGATCATGGCGACCTTGCCGTTCGCCTTGGTCGGTGGCATCTGGCTGCTGTACCTGCTCAGCTACAACCTCTCGGTCGCGGGGGCGGTCGGCTTCATCGCGCTGGCAGGCGTGTCGGCCGAGTTCGGCGTGATCATGCTGCTCTACCTGAAACAGGCGTGGAGCGAGCGTGTTGATGCCGGCACCACGTCGACAGACGACCTGCTCGACGCGATTCGCGAAGGTGCGGTGTTGCGCGTGCGGCCGAAGGCGATGACGGTGGCCGTGATCCTCGCAGGTCTGTTCCCGATCATGTGGGGTACGGGCACGGGTTCGGAAGTCATGCAGCGCATCGCGGCGCCGATGGTCGGCGGGATGATCACCGCGCCGCTGCTGTCGATGTTCGTGATCCCGGCTGCTTACCTGCTGATGCGGCAGCGGCGCGAACGCAAGGTAGGGCGCTTTGCGTTCTGGCGGAGGCAGCATGCAACGGCCTGAACGTCTCCGAGGCTGGTGCGTCTTCATTGGCGCTGCGCTACTGCTGTGCGTGGCGCTGGTGGGCACGGGTGCCCGTGCGTCGATTCTGTCGGTGCCGTCGATGCAGGAGGCGCGTGCCACGACGGCATCGACGATGACTGCGTCAGGCATGCCGATGGTTTCGGACGGCATGCCCTGTGCACTGTGCTACATCGCTCCGGCGGTGAGCCCGCACGCGTTCAAGGGCGAAGGCAAGGAACCCGAGCCGTTGAGCTGGTGGGTTCATGCCGAACCAACACCGGCGGCAGCAAGAATCCCGGCAACCGTCAGCCGCCGTGACCGGGTTCCGATACGCGTCGCTTTCTGCAGGTGGCTGGATTGATTTGAGGGTGTGAGCTTTGTCGCTCACGTTTGCATTGCCTCCATCAATTCCAGGAATTCATCATGAAGAAGCCACTCATCACCCTGATCGGCGCTCTGACGCTGGGTGCCGCCTTACCCGTTTTCGCCGGCCCAGACTGGCAGGCCATCGAGCATGCGCGCAAAGCCAAACAAGCGACCCAAGAGGCGCGCCGTGGCGACGCCTACGAGACGATGGCGCCCACCGGTGCCGGGCCCGTGAAGTGCCCACCGGACGCACCCGTGCCGCAGCTGGACCACGGTCCGCGCGCTCAGACCACGCCTTACCTGAACCAGCTGCACAAGAACCGCTACGACGCGCAGGTGAAGGCATGCAGCGCGACCGCATCTGACAAGCCGTCCGACCCGCCGAGGCCAGGCAAGTGAAATGCCTTGGCGGATGCGCTCCTGCGGTTCCTTGCTTTGATGTGACTGCGGGGCAAGGAACCCCAAGAACCATTTCCCTCAACCACTCTGAAACGGAGATTCCCATGATTAAAGCTGCCATCACTGCGTTCGTCCTCGCTGCCACGTTAGCCGCACCTGCTGCGTTCGCGCAGCAGCAGATGGGCGACATGAAAGGCATGGACGCGGCCAAGCCAGCGGCCCCCAGCGCGCAAACGACTTACATGGCCACCGGCGTCGTCAAGAAGGTCGACACCCAGGTCGGATTGGTGACGCTGGCGCATGAGCCGGTCAAGAGCCTGAACTGGCCGGCGATGACGATGGGCTTCCAAGTCAAGGACAAGATGCTCCTCGACAAGCTCGGCGTCGGCAAGAAGGTGGACTTCACGTTCGTCCAGGGCAGCAAGGGTTATGTCGTGACCGCCGTGAAATAGGCGTCGATACCAGCGGATTCGGTGGCCTCGTCGGAGATGGATCGGACCGTCAAAGAGGCGGCCCGCGAGCATCGCTTGGATCCTCGCGGGCCAGAAGGCATCCTCGAAAAAGGGAGGGAGGATTGAGGATGCCCACGAAGTGTAGCAACGGCCACCAAGGGAATAGCGGCCCAAGCAGCCGACATGAATCAGACGCTCAGGCGCGACACCTGATCCGCACGCGCTCTCCCTGGAGCCGCCACTGCAGGCGCCGTTCGTGTCCGGGGTGTCTACGGCCTCAATTGGTGATCAGCACATTCACAGTCGCCACCTGCGCCGAATCCCAGGTCGACGTTGCGATGAGCGTGATGGGCACAGGCGCGGACAGAAGGTAGGCCGCGTCAGTATTCACGACGATGCGCGAATTGCTCACAGCGGTCTGGGTGATGCTGGCGCCCGCGTAGTACACGGTGACACCGCTGCCGGTGACGGCAGTGCCGCCGACCATCAGCGTCCAAACCACCGGCTCGCTGGCGTCGAGCTCGATCGACTGACCGGCTGCGATGGAGACGTTCTGTGAGCCGCCGGGCACGACCTGTACGCCGCTGAGCGCTTGGCCGCCCACCACGACACCTACGTCGAAGGCCACTCCGGAATCGTTGCCGCCACCACCGCAGGCCGTGAGACTCAGTGCCACTGCGAGCGCTGCAACAACTGCGCAGGAACGCTGTACGAATCGATGCGTGCTGCGGTTCTGCTTTAGCGACCCGCTACGGACTTGTACAACGGCGTCCATGGCCTGGAACATACGAACACTCCAACTTTGTTGATGGTTCGACATGAACGGAAACGCAAGGCTTGCAGTTGACGCCTGAGGTGGCGTCGTTGAAACGGAACGTGTGATCACGCGCGGCCGGAACCGGGGAGCACGCGCGGTAAACGCCACGGAACCGCACGGGCGCCGGTTCCGGTGCGTGCTCTATGGCAAATGGCGGACTGCCGTTCAATGCGCAATGACGTGCTGCGCGGCCGTCCGGAGTTCCGAGCGCGCCCGCGTCATGACGCTGCGCGCCGCGGTCAAGCCCAGCAAGCCCATCACCACGGCAACTGCCAGATCGGGCCAACTGGCGCCCATCAGAGAAACGCCGAGCGCCGCTGCCAAGACGGCGAGGTTGCCGATGGCGTCGTTGCGGCTGCACAGCCACACCGAGCGCATGTTGGCGTCACCTTCTCGGAAGGCGTACAGCATCAGCGCCACTGATCCGTTGGCCGCCAATGCCAAGGCGCCGATCACACCCATGGTCAACGGCTCCGGCACGATGCCGTTGGCCGCGCTCCAAGCTGCCTTGGCGAGAACGAACGCACCGTAGGCGCCCATCGAAAAGCCCTTGATCAGCGCGGTACGCGAGCGCCACACTGGGGCCATGCCCAGCACCGCGAGCGACAACCCATAGTTGGCGGCGTCGCCGAAGAAATCCACCGCATCAGCAAGCAACGCGACCGAGCCTGCGTGCAGGCCGCCTGCCAGTTCCACCGCGAACATGGCCGCGTTGATGATCAGGGCTGCCCACAGCACGCGGCGGTAGCGTTGCGAATGCTCAGAGGTCTGCGCGGCGCAGCCGCCGCTGCAACAAGATTCGCTCATCAAGGGACTCCCACAAGGTTCTTGACCACATTGGAAACCTTGCAGCCACTACAAGGTCAAGCGGGTACAGTTCCACGCGCATCTCCACAAATCGCCCTGAACGATGATTGATCCGAGCGCCCACGCGATCCCGGCATTGAAGCCACGCATCCCGGCCGCCATCTGGGCGCTGGGTTTCGTCAGCCTGCTGGCGGACATCTCGTCCGAGCTGGTCCACAGCCTGTTGCCGGTGTTCATGGTGACGACGCTGGGCGCCAGCGCGTTCGCGGTCGGCCTGATCGAGGGCGCTGCCGAGGCCACTGCGCTGATTGTCAAGGTGTTCTCCGGCGCCTTGTCGGACTACTGGGGTAAACGCAAGCCGCTCGCCTTGGCCGGCTATGCGCTGGGGGCGCTGTCCAAGCCCTTGTTTGCGCTGGCGCCCGGCATAGGTCTGGTGCTCACTGCGCGATTGATCGACCGCGTCGGCAAAGGAATACGCGGTGCGCCACGCGACGCACTGGTGGCCGACCTGGCACCGGCCGAGCTGCGTGGTGCGGCCTTCGGCCTGCGCCAGTCACTCGACACCGTGGGCGCTTTCCTCGGCCCCGTGCTGGCCATGGGCCTGATGCTGCTCTGGGCCAACGACTTCCGCGCCGTGTTCTGGGTCGCGATCGTGCCGGGGCTTCTGGCGGTGGCCGTATTGCTGCTCGGCGTGCGTGAGCTCGAACGCAGCCCTGGGGCAGCGCGCGGCAACCCGATCCGGCGCGAGAGCCTGCGCCGTCTGTCGCCTGCTTACTGGTGGGTGGTCGGCATTGGCGCCGTGTTCACCCTGGCCCGCTTCAGCGAGGCCTTCCTGCTGCTGCGCGCGCTGCAGGGTGGGCTGGCGCTGGCCTATGCCCCGCTGGTGCTGATCGTCATGAACGCGGCCTACGCGCTTTCGGCCTATCCGTTCGGCAAGCTCGCGGACGGCCACAGCCATGCGAAGCTGCTCGCCGTCGGGCTCGCGCCGTTGATTGGCGCTGACCTGGTTCTGCTCATCGACAACCGCGGCCCAGCCCTGTGGTCGGGCATCGTGCTGTGGGGCCTTCACATGGGCATGACGCAGGGCTTGCTCGCGACGATGGTGGCCGACACCGCGCCCGCGGACCTGCGCGGCACGGCCTTCGGCTGCTTCAACCTGGTGAGTGGCATTGCGATGCTTGTGGCCAGCGCGCTGGCCGGCCTGTTGTGGGATCGGTTCGGTGCGGCACAGACCTTTTTGGCCGGTGCGGTGTTCGCGGCGATTGCCCTCGCGAGCCTCGTACCGCGCCTTCGGCGACAGGAGCCTGCTGCATGAGGATCGGTGCACTCGCCAAGGTTGCAGGTTGCCCGACCGAAACCATCCGCTACTACGAACGTGAAGGCCTGCTGCCAAAGCCCAGCCGCAGCGAAGGCAACTACCGCCTCTACGGCGAGACGCACGTTCAGCGCCTGGCCTTCATCCGGCGCTGCCGCTCGCTCGACATGGCGCTCGACGAGATCCGCGTGCTGCTGCGCCTGCGCGATGCGCCGAAGGAGAACTGCGGCGAAGTAAATGCCGTGCTGGACGATCATATTGGCCATGTGGCTGCGCGCATGGCTGATCTGCGTGCGTTGAAGC
Organism: Burkholderiaceae bacterium; assembly: GCA_965229345.1. Taxonomy (GTDB): domain Bacteria; phylum Pseudomonadota; class Gammaproteobacteria; order Burkholderiales; family Burkholderiaceae_C; genus PBB1. The sequence continues at coordinate 2,802,150 of OZ245872.1, read as the reverse complement.
GTCAGCTCGAAACCTTGCGCGAGTGCTGCAAGCACGCACAGGCCGCGCGCGACTGCGGAATCCTGAACGCGTTGAACGCGGCGCGAACAGGCTTGCCCGCCGGACCTCCAGCACGCCACCATCCGGCAGGCAGCCATGCGCGTCGCCTCAAGTGAGGGCAGGGCGTGACAATGCTGCGATGAATGACACCATCGCCACGCAAGAAGCCGCCGTGCGGCACTACCTGTCGACCGGCGAACATGATTCGTGCTTCCACGGCTGGCCGGGCGGCAACCTGTTCGATGCTGCGCGTGCGGGCGATGCCGTGTTGCGCGATGCACTGATCGCGGAGGTTCGGTCGCGCACTGCGTCTGCCACCATGCCGCCCGCCGTGCAAGCGGTCGATGTGGTGGCAATGACCCGGGCCAAGGTCACGCCGATGGTGGAGGGGCTGTTCCCCCAACAAGAGCGGGCCGCCGTACTGGCGACGCTGGAGCGTTCGGTGATCTTCCTGGTGCCGGACAACATCGAGCCGGTGTTGCGGTCCGCGCCCTGGCTGCACACGGCCTGGTCGCTGGCAAACCTGTACCTGGTCAGCATCGGTGCCCCGATGCTTTCTCAGGAGGCCCGTTCGATCGTCGGCCTCAGCGAAGAGACCACCTGCTACGTCAGTGTCGACTATTTCCGCGATCAGGATCCCTTCGCCGACTACCTGGTTCACGAGGCGGCGCACATCTTTCACAACTGCAAGCGCGCCACCGTCGGTCTGCGGGAAACCCGCAGTCGCGAGTGGCTGTTGGACATCGACTTCGGCATGCGCGAGACCTTCGCCTACGCCTGCGAGGCCTACAGCCGGGTCCTCGCGTTGGGTGATACGCCGGCCCGGCGGCGAGAGGCTCTCACGGCACATGCCAAGGGCTCGCTGCCAGGTCACGAAACAGTTGATACCGACGAATACCTCGACATCCTTCAGGAAGCGGTCGACGTGAGGAACGGCTGGAAGCTCATCTTGCGGCGTTGTGCTCCGTCCAAAGCCCCACGATCGGGGGCAAACGCGGCAACCACGTTTGCATGAGCAGGCGTCTGTTTCCGATGCTGCTCCCTGCATGAGCTCGAACCCCGAGCGGCTGTCCACCGGTTGGCCCGCGGCGTGGGCCGACGCTCTGAGCGATGCCGCGCTCAAGGAGGCCAGCAGTGCCACCATCTTCCGGCGCGGGCAGACCTACGCCGCGTCCGGTGCCGTCGAAGTGACCGAAGAGAACCCTCTGCCCGAGCCGGCGCTGCATGCGCAGGTTATGGGCTCCGAGATGTACTCCACGGAAGTCTGGATCGAAGACGACGTGCTCGCCGGCACCTGCGATTGTCCGAACGCCGAGGACGGCTGGTTCTGCAAGCATCAGGTCGCGGTGGCCATCGTCTGGCGCGAGCGTCTGGCCGGCGCAGCCCCGGGCATTGACGGGACGACGCCGAAGACGGTCCAAGCCACCACCAAGCGCCCCCGCACGGCCAAGGACAAGCGCCAGGCCCTGCACAACTTCCTGCAGGGTCTGGAACGGACCGCCCTTGCCGACAAGTTGCTCGACCTGGCCGACCGGGACCATGACCTGGCGCGTGAGCTGCATCAGTGGCGCAAGCTCAGCGAGCTCAAGGACGATGCGGCGCAACTCAAGCCGATGGTCACAGACCTGCTGTCGCCGGGGCGCGGATTCATTGCATGGAACGAGAGCTACGCCTACGTCCGGCGCGCCGAGGCGGTTCTGCCGCTGCTGCAGCAGGCCCGTGCCCGTGATCCCGACGCGGCAGTGGCCCTGTGCCTGCATGGGCTGCGCAAGGTCTGGGGTGTGCTGTCCCAGGCAGATGATTCCGACGGCAAAATCGGCGGTCTGTGCGAGGCCATCGGCGCGGAGCTGGTACGTGCGCTCCAGGCCGCCAGGGCCCAACCGACCAGCTTCGGCGATACCTATCTGCAACTGCAGCTCGATGATCCCTTCGGTTGCTTCGATGCTGTGGCGGCCGAAGGCGCCATGGGCGCAGCCGCGTTGGCACGCTACCGACAGGCACTGGCTGAGCGCTGGCGCGCGGCGAAGGATGCGGTGCGCACCTTGAGGGCAGAGAAGGCCGCCCAGTCCACGCGAAAAGTTCGCGCCGCGCGGATCGATACCACCGACGAAACCGACCTGCGGTTGTGGACACTGGAGCGCCTGCATCTCGCGCAGCTGGAGCAGATGGGTGAGGTCGACGCGGCGCTGGCCGTTTTGCGCGAAGACCTGTCTTCTGCGCACGCCCACAGCCAGGTCACGAGCTTTCTGGAGGCCCACGGGCGTTGTCGTGAGGCTTTCACCCAGGCCGAGCTGGCGTGCAAGATTTTCCCCGGCGACTGGACATTGGAGGCTGACTTGCTGCGCTGCTACGAGCGCGACGGCCGGACGCACGAAGCACTGGCGCTGCGGCGCAGTCAGTTCGAGCGCGGTCCCGGCGTCGAGCGCTACCACCTGGTGCTCAAAGCCGGCATGGCGGCGGGTGAAGATTGCAATGCGTTGCGACAGGCCTTGCTCGATCATCTGCAGCACGAAGAAGACGAGACGCTCAGGAAGGCACTGCAACCGGGCGCGGGCCCGGCTTGGCAGCGTGGCATGCCCGTACCCACTGCCTGCGACGTCTCACTGCGCGCCGAGATCCTGTGCTCCGAAAACCGATGGATGGAAGCCTACGCACTGGTGCAGCCGCCGGCGGTCTGTCGAGACACCACCCTGGAGCGCATCGCTTTGCATCTGCCCGTGGAGCGCAGCGAGCAAGCGGTACAGATGCTGCTGCGGGTGTTCGTCGTCGTGATGCAGCGCTCGAGCAGCCCCTACCGCGAGGCCCTGGCGCTGGTCAAGGAGATCGGCAAACGCATGGGCGCCGTGCAGCGGGCCGAATGGTTGCGGCAACTGCGCGTTCAGTACAAGGCCAAGCGCAACTTCGTGCGGGACCTGCCGGATCGGTGACAAGGGTCGACCGGCTCGTCTCGCGCGCCGACGGGTGGATTCTTTTCACCGAAACTGTCACGGTCGATGCATCAGCCCCGTCTAACCCAGCATGGAAAACATTGAGCCGCCTACCGCAACCGATCCGTTGGGATCCGCGAGCGCCACGCACATCACCGATGAGCGACTGGTTGCGCTGGCCCTGACGGGCGATCAGTTCGCGCTGGACGCATTGCTGCGCCGCCACCAGGCCTGGCTCTACAACGTCGCGCTGCGCCTGCTCCAGCAGCCGCAAGACGCCGAAGAGGCCACCCAGGAGAGCCTGCTGAAGATCGTCACGCATCTGTCCACATTTCGGGGCGACAGCGCGTTCAGCACCTGGGCGTATCGCATTGCCTTCAACCTCTTGCTCGACCGCAAGCGCAGCCGCCCCGAAGTTGCTGTGCAAAGCTTTGATTGCTACGCCGACTACCTGGTCAACGCCGCCGACGAGGACCTGCCCGCCGAGTTTGGCTCCGCGCCTGAGCGCCACTTGCTGGTGGAAGAGGCCAAGCTGAGTTGCATGATGGGCATGCTGCTGTGCCTGGACCGCACGCAACGCATGGTATTTGTGCTGGGCGAGGTGTTCGAGATCAGCGACACCGTGGGCAGCCAGGTGCTCGACATGAGCAAGGATAATTTCCGCCAGCGCCTGTCCCGTGCGCGGCGGGAACTGAACGCCTTCATGCAAGACCGCTGCGGCCTGGTGAACCCGCGCAACCCGTGCCGTTGCGCGCGCAAGACCCAAGCCTTTGTGCGTGATGGCGTCGTCGATCCCGCGCAACTTGTGTTTGCCCGGCCGCACTACTTGCGCGTCAAAGACCTGTCGGCGCAGGGGCACAAGGCGTTCGAGCGCTTGGTCGCAGACACCAACACCGCTTTGTACCGCGATCACCCGTTTGTCGACGCACCAGACCTGGTGTCCAGGCTGCGCCAGACCCTGGCAGGCGACAGCTTCCGAGCACTGCTTCATCTCAACTGAACCACTGGAACCCCTCATGACAAGCCACCATTTCGACGACTCTGTGCAACAGGAAATCTGGGCCACGCTGCGGGCACTCAACGACGCCTGGACCCAAGGCAACCCGGACGATCTCGCGCAGTACTTCCATCGCAACATGGTCGCCATCACCGCCACGGATCGTCACCGGGTCAATGGCGGTGCGGCCTGTATCGCGGGCTGGAAAGGCTTTGCCAACGCCACCCGCATCCACCACTGGAAAGAGGTCGATCCCATCATCCACGTGTATGGTGACGCTGCCGTCGTGGCTTACGACTTCGACATGTCCTTCGACATGAACGGCCAGACCATCCACATGGGTGGGCGTGACATGTTCTTCTTTGCGAAGGAGGCCGGAAAGTGGTGGGCGGTGGCGGATCAGTTCTCGGCGTACCCGGTCTGATATGAGGAGGCGTTTTGTGACGTAAAAGTAGGCGCCTACGCTTGTCTAGGGGAAGGCGTTTTGTCTCGATTTGGTTGCGGCCAGCGGCATGCTGCCGCCGACGGTCCGGGGCTCCCAAGAATCGAGGCCTGCGAAAGGCCGCACCCACAGAACGAGTGCGTCAGTTGGTGATCAGTTTCAAGCGGCACCCCGAACATCTTGATCAGATCCTGTGAACGGGCCCGGGCTTGTTCGCGCTCTTGCGCGTCGGGTTCAATGCTGATCAGTACGCGGCAGACGCTGCCAAGTCGATCCTTGTTCGCCTTGAACCAAATCATCCGGCGCTTCCGATCCTCGTGGCTCTCATGGTCCGGACGGCCCGCGGAAAATATGAGAACGAAGGGGAACGGTTGCGTCACCAAAGCATCAAGTTCTTTTTCCCATCGTGCTGCATAACCATCAACGATGGCATCGTTGCAGGCCGTGACGATCGGGAAGGAACTTACGTCATAGACTTTGAAGGGCTGTAGGTCTAGAGACACGATTTCTCTCCAAGGGATTGATGTTGAATGAGCGAGCAGCATTGGCTCGCACGCATTGCCCGGCGTGTCGCCAAGCTGGGGTATGCCGTTATCTGGAGCCAAGGAATTCCTCGCTAGTCTTTTGATGCGGGCGCTTGCTTCAGCATCAGCGACGCGACTGCCGAGACAACGCTGACGATGCCTGCAATCAAAAATGCGAACCGGTAACCCGCAAGTTCGGCCGCCTGGGGTAGTTGCCCGGTGGCCAATTGCGCCGCCATTACTGAATGGGCGACTGCACCTAGTACTGCTATGCCCACTGCTCCACCTAGTTGGCGTGCAGTGTTCTGTAGTCCTGCTGCAAGACCCGAGTCTTTCCGCGGGACTCCTGCAAGAACTGCTTGCGTGGCACTCATCATCACCAACCCGTTGCCAGCGCCGACCAGCAATGTAGGTAGCAAAAATTCGCTGACCTGCGATGGATGAACGGGCAACCAGTTGAGCCAGATGAGGCCTGCTGCCGATACGAGGCTGCCAATGAATGGCAACTTTTCAAAGCCGGCGTCCCGCAAATAGCGTGACGCGATCGATGCGATAGCCAGTGCCGAAGCCATTGGTAGTAAAGCCAGTCCGGTGTCGAGCGGACTGCGCCCGTCGATCCGCTGCAGAGCCTGCGACAGAAAGAACATCGACACGGTGAGAACTGCTCCGAGGCTCAGCACCATAGCCATTCCGATCGTTACGTTTCGCAGGCGAAATATTTCGAAATTGATCAGGGGCTGAGCCGAACGGCGTTCAGCTGCGATGAAGGCCACGAACATGATCAGCGCGGTAGTCAACGCACTGAGCACGGTACTGGATGTCCAACCTGCATGTACCGATTGTGAGATCGCATAGAGAAACGAAGCCAACGCCAGCGTGACAGTGGACGCGCCTAGAACATCCAGCTTCGCCCGGGCGTCGTCTGTGTGCTGAGGGCGCAGACAGCCGGCAACAACCGCGGCCAAGACGATACCGACAGGTATGTTGACGAACATCACCCAGCGCCAGGTGGCTAGGCTCGTCAGCGAGCCGCCAATGACCACACCAAAGGCGGAGCCCATCGCGGCGCAGGCCGCCCACAGGCCGATCGCTCGTTCCTGACCCGAACCCTTGGCATGGGCGGCGACGATGACTGCCAGCGGTGAGGTCGCCAGTACCGACGCGCCCAAGCCCTGCACTGCGCGCGAGGCCAGCAGCATGGTCCCGGAAGTCGCAAAGCCGCCTACCAGGCTGGCTCCAGTGAACAGCGTCAAACCCCACAGCAGAAGGCGCCGACGCCCATAGATGTCGCTGGCGCGGGCAGCGAGCAACATGAAGCCACCTAGCAACAGCAGGTAGATGTCGACGACCCACTGCAATTGGACAGGTGACAGACCCAGGTCATCGCGCATCGCCGGTAGCGCGACGTTCACGATGGCACCGTCCACCACGACCATGAAGGCACACACGCAGGCGACGAAGGTAGCGATCCAAGTCGATACGCCGCTGCGCAGGAGCGGTGGCGGCATTGCCGGTACGGAAGATATAGACATTTATTGACCTCTCAGCACGATGACGGCGGCGACTGCCGCCTAAAAGTTCGGCAGGAGCTAAGTGTGCGGAGCAGTATGAAAAGTCATATAACGGCAAATGGACTTAAAATGGTGATAAATGGCCAAAATGAATCCTGAGCATGACCAACCGGAAGACGACTTCAGCGAGTGGTCTGATGGCCCTCGTCTGATCGCGTTGTTGGGCAATGACGATCAGGGCAGCGAGTACCGCCTCGGAACACGCGAGTACGGTTTGCATCACCATCATCGAGGGCAGGTGTTCTGCGTAGAAGCCGGGCTTATCCATGTGCGAACAACTCAAGGATCTTGGTTGCTACCGCCGAACCGGGCCGGCTGGATGCCGCCAGAGGTACCGCATCAAGTACGTGTCAGTGGTGCTCTTGCTGGCTGGAGCTTGTTCATCACCCCGAAATCCAGTGAGCGCTTGCCGAGCCAGCCCTGCGTGATCGGCATCACCGAGGTGTTGCGCGCATTGGTGCGTCGAGCCGCCGAATGGGACAAGTCCGATCAACTGGCGCCAGACCAAGAGCACGTCGTCACCGTGATCCTTGACGAAATCCGTCGTGCGCCGCATGAGTCCCTGCACTTGCCAATGCCGACAAATGCTCGGTTGGAGCGCATCGCTCGGGCGATCTTGGACGATCCAGGTTCGATTCGAGCGTTGGAAGCGTGGGCAGATTGGGGCGCGATGTCGGCTCGAACGCTGCGCCGTCAGATGCTGGCTGAAACAGGCCTGAGCTTTGCCCAATGGCGCCAGCAGGCACAACTCACGCACGCCCTGGAAATGCTTGCGCGTGGAGAGTCGGTTACGCATGTTGCCGACACGCTGGGCTATGCCTCACCGAGCAACTTCATCGCCATGTTTCGCCGTTCCTTCGGCGACTCCCCAGCACGATACTTTGCAGCGCGTTCTGTTGGTGGCAGTTGAAACATTGTCATCAATCGGCTGCCTCCAATCACTTGGATCGGGCAGGCACGCGCTTGGACGATGATGACGAACATGCCACGTAGATCATGCGGCCCGGCTTCCGGGCGTTCGGTCTTGATCTCGAACAGGCCGTCAGAATCGGCCAGAGTGGAATGCCTGCGAAATGCGACGGCGGCCATGTCTTGAGATGCCGCGAGCACCGACCTCGTGACGTTGTCCTCTACGGCTGGTGCGGGCTAACGAGGCGATGTCATCCAATGGAAGGCCCACGCTGCCGCCCGATCTCCCAGAACGCCCCGCCGCCGCGTACCGTCGCGGCGAGATGCTGTCCCAGACGCTGATCGATCACGCGCTTCCAGGGCACCAAACGGAACTCCATCCCGTCATCGAGTATGGCAAAGCGCCCGCTCGCGAGCATCACGCTGCGCCGGTAGACGCCGCTGACGCGCTCTCCCTCGGCCACGGGGCGGTGCTGCAACCCAGTCTCGGCAGCAATAGTCTGGCCTGCCGCCGCAAGCTCCCGACCGCGCAGCGTTGCCAGCAGGTTGCGCGCAAGGATGACGCGCTGCCCACGCCGCTCGGCGAGCCCCTGATCGATCAGGAAATCCGAGCGTTGCTGAAGCGCAGTACGCACCTCGCTCCCAAATCCCAGTTCCCCCAACCCCTTGCCGCCCCCGATCAACTGCTGGTCCAGCCATGTCGCGCCGATTACACGGGTCTGCCGCTCTATGGGCAGGTGTGAACGCACGTCCACCGCCACGCCACCCAGGCACTGCGCATCGTACATTCGTCCTCGTTCGGGCAAGTCGTCCGGCACCCGCCAAACACCCTCCGCCACGCGTTCCACGATGCCGGCTCGGCGCAGTGCTTCCAGCCGGCGGACATGGGCTTCGACCACCTCGCGGGGATCGCGTCCCGCTGTGGCTTGGGACTGGGCCTGTGCCTTGGAAATCGCGAGATGGTGATCGGTGCGATAGAGACCATCGGCCGCCAGCGCGGCGATGTTCTTGTCGGCCGCCCGAACGTCTGCTGAACCGCGCGCTTCGACCACCGCGCCAACCGGATACTGTTCCAGCTCCGTCTTGGCCGGCAGCGCGACGTAGTGCACCTTGCCGTCGATGCCATCGACCACCATGTAGCCCTTGTCGTACAGCTCGTCGGCCAGGCCTTTGGCGGCCACGCGGCCGACGATGGCCCGGCCTTCCTCTCCCGCCCGGAACACTGCCAGCTCGCGCTGCTGGCCTCCCATGGCCGGCCATGCCGTAGCGCCGAATGCTGCCGTATGGCCGTTCGGGCTCCGGCAGCAACCCCTTGCGCTGATAGAACCGGATCGTCTCCACATTCACACCGGCGGCCTCGGCAAAGGCGCCGATGCTCAGGGTGTCCGCTTGCGTTTCCATGCCGCTTGACTCCGTACTCGAGTACGGGAGTATTGTGGGCTCGCCGAATAGACAAGGAATCGATCGATGGAATGGATCACGCGTGCGGCCGACAAGGCCGGTGCCCTTGGCAGCATCGTTTCCGCGGCCTCGTGCCCGGCCTGTTTTCCGGCGCTGGCGAGTCTGGGCACCGCTGCGGGCCTGGGCTTCCTCAACGAATACGAAGGCCTGTTCGTCAGCACGTTGCTTCCGCTGTTCGCGGCCATCGCGCTGGGTGCCAACGCCGTCGGCTGGTTTGCTCATCGGCAGTGGCATCGCAGCGTTCTGGGCATGATCGGCCCGGCGATGGTGCTCGCAGCCACGCAGCTGTTCTTCGCCCAGTGGTGGGCCGAATGGCTGCTATACGCGGGGCTGGCCTTCATGGTGGGTGTCGCGCTGTGGGATCTCTGGTCGCCAGCGAACAAGCGCTGCAGCGTGAACAGCTGCGAGACCGGACAGGTGCGCTCGTGACGCGAGGACAGAGCTCGGACAGCACCTCGGTTCTCGGCTCGGTGCTGACCTGCCCGCACTGCGGACACGCGAAGCGCGAGCACATGCCCGTCGACGCCTGCCAGTTCTTCTATGAATGCGAGCGCTGCAAGACACTGCTGCGCCCGAAGCCCGGCGATTGCTGCGTGTTCTGTTCGTTCGGGTCGGTCAAGTGTCCGCCGGTCCAGTCCGCGCGGTCGTGCTGCGCTTAGGCGGCCGCCCCGCTGATCTTTTTCCAGAGCCAATGGTCGAGCGACAGTGCACCGGCTCCGCGGCACAGCAGGACGAGCAGCATCGCCGCCCATTGAATGTGAGTCGGCCATGCCAGCGGGTAGACGAAGAGCTCGATGACAACCGTCATGCCCAGCAGCACCGCGGCAGCGGGTCGGGTGAGCAGGCCCAGCACGAGCATGACCGGCGTACTCAGCTCGATGCTCGCCGCGATGTAGGCTGCCAGCTCCGGCGGCAGCAGCGGCAGGCGATACTCGTCGGTGAACAGCGCGACGGCCGTGTCCCAGTTGGCAAGCTTGGTCATGCCGGAATTCCAGAACACCGTCGCCACCGCGAGGCGCAGCGGTAGCGCGAGCAGCGCATAGGGAACGGCCTCGAGGCGATTGCGGATGCGTGCGAGCAGATCGGTCACGGGGGTGTCTCCTCAGCGGCCACGTGGAACGCAACGCAGCGCCCCGCGAGTAGGTGTTGCGCGAGCAGCGCCGACGCGTCCACGCCATGTGCGATACCGAGCGCGATGCCCAGCGATTGCCCGCCAAGCATTGCGACCGCGAAGTGCCACGCGCCCTTGTCGAGGCGCTCGACGTCGAGCTCGTCGGCCAGTCGCTCCACCAGCAAGCACACCGGCTCGTGCAAGTCGATCGCCGCCATGGCCGTGTCGTCGTGCTGCAGCACGGCGCGCCAGATCGTGTCGATCGGGAACTTCGAGCGCAGCAGCGAGATCGACGGATGCGCAATGAAGGACACGCGATCGTGGTTGCACGGCGCGACTTTCGCCAATGTCGACGGGTCGAATGTGGATGCGTCTGGCGCATGCAGCGCCCGATTCACCGCCCATTCGAGGCGAGCCACGTCGGCCAGGTAGGCGAGCGTCGCCGCCGGCTCGAAGCGCTGCAGGAAGTCCGCAAACTCGGCGCCGTATACGTTCAGATCGGCGCAGCGGGGTGGGTGTCCGCGCGCGAAGACCTGTGCCGTGCCCTCGAAGAAATCAGCGCCGACCAGCCGATGTACCGCCGGAAACGACAGCCTCAGCGCGTTGGCGAGCGTACCGAGCATGGTGTTGCGATAGATGCTCAGCCGTTGCCGGGATGAGAGCCCGGCGCTGATGATGTCGGCCAACGCATCGCCGCCCGCATCCTGCAGCAGGCTGCGGCGCATCGCGTGCTGGACGTCATGCAGCGAGGGCATGCAGAGTCTCCGCGAGCAGCGCGGCGGCTTTTGCGGCCTCGCCCAACAACACCTCCAGGGGTGGGATGTTCGTGTCCCATTCCACCAAGGTCGGGACCGGCCCGAACCGCGCCAGCGCCTGTACGTACAAGGCCCAGACCTCCGGCGCGACGCGGGAGCCGTGGTCGTCGATGCGCAGGGCCTGCCCGTCGTCGAGCCGCCTCAGTGTGTGGCCAGCGAGGTGGATTTCGCCGATGGCGTGCGAAGGCAAGGCGGCCAGGTAGGTCATGGCGTCCCATCCATGGTTGCACGCGCTGACGTAGATGTTGTTGACGTCGCACAGAATGCCGCAGCCGGTGCGCTGCGCCACGGCCGCAAGGAAGTCCCACTCGGGAATCGTCGAGTGCTGGTAGCGCAGATAGCTCGACGGGTTCTCGATCAGGATGCGCCGCTGCAGGACCCCCTGCGTCTGTTCGACATGGCGGCAGACCAGGGCCAGAGCTTCTTCGGTCATCGGCAACGGCAGCAGATCGGCCAGATAGGTCCCGTCGACGAGGCTCCAGGACAGGTGCTCGGACACCAGCCCCGGCTCGATCCGGCGCACGACCTCGCGAATGCGTCCGAGGTGCGCGGCGTCGATTCCGTCCGCGCTGCCGAGGGACAAGCCGACACCGTGCAGGGACACCGGGTAGTCACGCCGGATCGCCTCCAGCGTGCGGATGGACGAGCCGCCGCCCATGTAGTTCTCGGTGTGCGCCTCCAGCCATGCCACATCGGGCCGCGTCTCGCGCACAGCCTGGTGGTGCTGAAAGCGCAACCCGATCCCCGCGGCGACGGGCACCGCGGCGCATTCGCCCTGCATGGCCACGGCGGCGCTCAGCTTGCCTTCATGCCGCCGCCCTGGATCTTGCCGCAGTCGCCGGCCGGCAGCAGAACGAAGGACTTCGTGTCGCGTGCTTGCGTCGACTGGCCGGCGCACGAATGCGCCCCCTCGGCACAGTCGTTCTTGCCGGCGACGTTGATGCCGTAGCACTTCTCCAACTTGTTCTTTTCCATGCGCATCATGTTGTCCTTGACGACCTGCGGCGCCTTGCTCATGTCCATGCCTTGGGCCTGGGCCGTCATCCCCGATGCGGCCATGACCAGGCCCAGTGCGGAGGACAGCGCGGAACCTGCAAACAGCTGACGATCCATGGTTTCACCTCTCGCGTTAAGGTCTCCCCTTGAGACCGACAGCCGACAGTTCGGTGCGAGGCGGCAAAAGGTTACGTGCCGCGAAAGAAAAATAGTCGCGTCGACCAACAGCGTTGCCGGCTATCGTTCGTCGGGTGAGTCATACCCGCGATCGCATTCCGACGTTGAGGCTCGTCCCTCACGAGGGGTCGCACCATGCAGTGTGCGAGAAGGAACAGTCGGTCGATGCGCCCGTCGTGGTCCTCGAGGTCGACTGGTCCATCCTGATGGCACGCGCGCAGGCGGGCGAGCGTGGTGCCTATCGGCGCCTGCTTGACGAGATCACGCCGTACCTGCGTTCGCTGGCCGCGAAGTCGCATCGAGATCCGAACGACGTCGAAGACACGGTCCAGGATGTCCTGCTTACCGTGCATGCCATCCGTCACACCTACGATCCGACCCGTCCCTTCGGCCCCTGGCTGGTGGCGATCGCACATCGACGCATCGTCGACCGGCTGCGCCGCCAGGGTCGCGCGCGGCAACACGAGACGCCGATGACCCCCGACCATGAAACCTTGGCAGCCACCGAAGCGAACTACCCTGAGGCGTGTGTCGATGCTGTGGCCGTGCGCAATGCGGTGGAGCGCCTTCCGCCGGGGCAACGAGAGGCGATCAAGCTGATGAAATTGCAGGAGATGTCGTTGCGGCAGGCGTCGGCCATCAGCGGGATGTCGATCGCTGCCTTGAAGGTGGCGACCCACCGGGGATTGAAGACCCTGCGCGAGCTTCTTACCGGATCGAGCACCGAAGCATGATCAGGACATCCGATCTCATTGAGGCGCTGGCGGCCGATGCGCGGCCGGTGCGCCGGCTGCGGCCGCCGGTGCTGCGTGCGGCCCTGTGGCTGCTGCTGCCGGTGCTGATATTCGGCGTGCTGGCCCTGGGCCACGGGGTGCGGCCCGATCTTGCGCAGCGCGTGGGGCAGCCGGACTTCATCGTCGGCACGGCCGCGTCGATGCTGACGGGCGCGTTGGCAGCCGTCGCGTCGTTCATGCTTAACCTGCCCGACCGGTCGCGCGGCTGGGCCCTGCTGCCCGTGCCGGCGCTGCTCATTTGGATGGCCACCCTCGGGCATGGGTGTCTAGTGAACTGGGTGAACATCGGACCCGACGGCGTTCAACTCGGCGAGACAGCACGCTGTTTCGGGACCGTGCTGATGACCAGTCTGCCGCTGTCGCTGGCGATGTTCGCGATGCTGCGACGCGGGTCGCTGTTGTCGGCGCGCACGATGGCCCTGACGGGAAGTCTGGCCGTGGCGGCGATGAGCGCGACAGCGATGTCGATCTTCCACAGCCTCGACGCGACCGTGATGATCCTGGTCTGGAACCTGGGCACCGCCGCGCTCATCGTCGCGATCGGCAACTTGCTCGGTCGCCGGTGGGGCCGAGCCGCTGAAGCGTGATTGGCGAGCCGCTACGCAGTGGCCTTCGAGGGTTCGCACCTCGGGCTGGTGTCAGCGCTCGTTCCTGGCCGCTCGACATGTTGTTCGGCGACAGTCCGGTCGGCTCCGCTATCGACGTGCTGTCCAGGCCGAGCGCGTGAATCTTGCGCTGCATGACCATCTCAAAGCGAGGCATTCCGCCAGGGTAGGAGCGAGCCAGCGCCGAAGCCGCACGGTCGTCTGAGGCGAGGAGCGCCAGTTCCAGCAAGGAGCCGCGCGACGCCACCGCACCGACAGGCATGCCGCCGTGGCTGTGCTTGAGGCAGCCCGCATCTGCCGTATCGGTCCGCAGATCCTCGTTCGAAGCCTGCTGTGCATCGAGCACCGCCATGGCTGTCATCAGTTTGGTCAGCGACGCGATCGGCGCGACGGTGCTGATGTCACTTTCGGGATACCTCAAGGAGTGTTTGGTGCACGTGAACTCGCTGGGCTCCTGACCCTTTGGATCCAGCCAGACCAGGGATCCCGCGCGCAGCGGGCACCTCGGCATTGGAGCCCCTACGACCGGGACAGACTTCCCGCGCAGAGGAGCCGAAAGATGCTCGATGAAAGCATCGAGCGGAGCGCCGTTGCCCATACCTTGGATGCAACCAGACGGCGTGCTCATGATCGGCTACCTCCATGCCTGCGGTCTGCAAGCCGGCGATTTCGATCAACCTCCGGAGCGCAGCACCACGCCCCCATTCCGGCGGCTTGCCACGCGTAGTTCCGCGGCGAGCCGGAGGCAGGTGAGTGTTGTCCCGCCTTGATCCGAGGCGCACATGTTCGAGTCTGACTGTCGCCGCACGTTCCCCAATGCTGTGGCCTGCAAGAATGTGGCCGACAGCTACATCACATCACGGGATGTTTGAGGAATGCGAACGTTCGAAATCAGCAGAAACCGGTGATGAACCCGTGAGGACTTATTGGCGGCCGGCCGTAAGACTGCCGTTCGCGTTGCACGCGCAGCGCGGCCCACGCCTCAATCGTCCAACGGAGCATTACGATGAAACACACCCGGCGCCATGCGTTCAAGATCCTCGGCCTCTGCCTGGCCGTCAGCTGTCTCGGCGGCCTCAGCGGCTTGGCGGTAGCCCATGACGAAGACGACGACGGCTTTCGCGCCGGTCGGGTCTTCACGAGCACCAACGCCGCGGCCGGCAACGAGTTGCTGGTCTATGCCGCAGCTTCAGGCGGTACGCTCACCCTCCAGGCACGCCTGGCCACACAGGGTCAGGGCACCGGAGGCGGCCTGGGCAACCAGGGCGCGGTGACACTGAGCGGCAACGGTCGCTTTCTGTTCGTGGTCAACGCGCTGAGCAACAGCATTTCCACCTTTGCCGTTCGCCGCAGCGGGCTGGAACTGCGCTCGACCACCGACTCTGGCGGTCAACAGCCGATCAGCGTGACCGAGCACGACGGTGTGGTCTACGTGCTCAACGCCAACGCTGCCGGCAACGTCACCGGTTTTCGCAACCACGACGGCACCCTGCGGCCGCTTGCCGAAAGCACCCAGCCGCTATCTGCCGCCGGCGGAACCGGTCCGGCGCAGGTCGGCTTCAGCCCCGATGGCGACGTGCTGCTGGTGACCGAGAAGGCCACCAACAAGCTCACCAGCTACCGCGTTCGCCACGATGGCCGCATCGATGCGCCCGTGGTGACCGCGTCGTCCGGCACCACGCCCTTCGGCTTCGCGTTCGACCGCCGGGGTCACGCGCTGGTGTCGGAGGCCTTCGGTGGCGCCCCCAATGCCAGCACCGTGTCGTCCTATGGATTCCAGGAGTGGTCGACTGCCAAGCCGGTTCTGATCAGCCCCAGCGTTGCCGACACGCAGACGGCGGCCTGCTGGGTGGTCGTCACGCCCAATGGCCGTCACGCCTACGTGACGAACACGGGCAGCGGCACGGTCAGCAGCTACGGCATTCAGAAGTCCGGCCGGATCGCGCTGATGCAGGCGGTGGCCGCAGCGGCCGGCGCCGGCCCCATCGACGCGGCCGTTTCAGCAGACGGGCGAGGATTGTTCGTCCTGAACGCCGGCAGCCACAGCATTTCGTCCTTCGCCATCGGCCCTGACGGCGCGCTGACCGCCACGGGCAGCATGGCGGGACTGCCGGCGGGGGCCAACGGGCTGGCCGCGAATTGATGAGCAAGGCAGGGCCGGCTGCGGCCAGCCCGCTTCAGGCTGCCTGCGGCAGCAGAAACTCGAAGCGTGTGCCGCGCGTCAACTCGGAACGCACGCGCACCGCACTGCCGTGAAGATCGAGGATGCGCTTGACGATGGCCAGGCCAAGCCCGGAACTCGCGGTCGAATTGACGTCGTCTGAATCGGCAGCACACCAGTAGCGCTCGAAGATATGGGGCAGATGCTGGCTCTCGATGCCGCGACCGGTGTCGCTCACGCTGATCTGCATGAACGTGCCATGGTTCTCGATCGCCAGCACGACCGCGCCGCCTGACGCGGTGTAACGCAGCGCGTTGTCGATCAGGTTCTGCAGCACGCGTTCGATCATCGCGATGTCCGCTCGCACCTTGGCCTGGGCATGGCTGCCCGCCGCAAGGCTGAGCGCCACGCCTCGCTGTTGTGCCGCGAGCCGGTAGTTCTGGATCACGTCCTGCAACAGTTCGGCCAGGCAGAACACCTCATGCCGGGGCTCGACCCGCCCGGCGTCCAGTTTGGAGAGTTCGAACAGATCGCCGATGCGCTTGCCCAGCAGCTCGACATGCCGCAAAGCCGTGCGCAGGTAATTTGCGCGCGCCTGCGGGTCGATGGCATCGCCGCGCAACAGCACGGTCTCGACATAGCCTTGGATGCTGGACAGCGGCGTGCGCAGATCGTGCGAGATGTTGCTGACCAGTTCGCGGCGCTGGCGATCACCATCCTCGAGCCGTTGGAACTGCTGCGCGATGCGCTGGCGCATGGAACGCACGGCGCCGCGAAGCACGCCGATCTCGTCGCCGGATTCGACGTGCGCTCGCGCGCCGGCGTCCTCGCGAAACGACTTCAGTTCATCGGTGAGCTCACGCAGTGGCCGGGTCAGCTGGCGCCAGGCGAGCCACAGCACGATGGCAGCCATCACCACGGCCAGGCCGGCGAAGACAACCATCGCGCGCAATGCGTCCGAGTTCGACAGGCTGGCCGCGACACGTTGCGCCTTGCTGCCGTTCAGCACGATGTACAGGTAGCCCATGCCGCCGCCGGCCTTCGGAACGGCTGCAACGGAGAACGTGTTCGCGTGACCCGGCGCGCGTGGATCCGTGCCCAGTACAGGCAAAAGCACGCTGTTGGCGTCGTCCGCAGCGCTCAACAGGCGGCGCACCGGCAACAGGTCGATCTGCGCCCCCACCGGGTCCGGGCCACTGGACCCGTCCAGCGCGTGGGCCAGCACGCGCCCGCGCTCGTCCAGCAGGTAGACCTCGACCGCCGGGTTGATCATCATCACGTGCAGCGCCAGCTCCCTCATGCGCGCGCTGTCGGGCTGGCCGTCGGCCGCGATCAGCCCCGGGGCCTGGTGGTCGACGACGTAGCGCGCAAGGCCCAGGTTCATGCGCTGGCCAGCTTCCAGCGCCGTCTGCGCGCTGTAGTGCTGGAGCAGGACGACCATCGTCGCACCCAAGGCCAGCAGCAAGGGCGCCGACACCAGCGCTGCGCGCGCGTGCAGGCGGCGCCACAGCGGCCATCGCATCGCGGGACTCGCGGCAGTCATGCGCTCGCCTCGAAGCGATAACCGACACCCCACACCGTATGGATGAAGGCCGCCGCCTCGCGCTCGTCACCGAGCTTGCTGCGCAGCCGGTTGATATGACTGTTGACGGTGTGGTCGTAGCCGTCATGGCCCTGACCCCAGACGTCGGCCAGCAGTTCGGTGCGGGTAAAGACGCGGCCGGGGTTCTGGACGAAGTGCCAGAGCAGGTCGAACTCG
The DNA here is from genome assembly GCA_965229345.1 of Burkholderiaceae bacterium. Taxonomy (GTDB): domain Bacteria; phylum Pseudomonadota; class Gammaproteobacteria; order Burkholderiales; family Burkholderiaceae_C; genus PBB1. The sequence goes on along the minus strand of OZ245872.1, from coordinate 2,784,862 downwards.
CGCGGCGTCAGCACCATTTCTGCCTCGAAAAGCCAGGCACGTCGCTGCATGCGGTCTACCTTCAGGCCACGGTGTTCGATGACTGCAGGCTTCTGGGCCGCAGTTTCCGCGGCGAGCGACGCAGTCACCGCAGAACGGCGCAGAAGTGCCTTCACACGCGCCTGCAGCTCCAGCACGCTGAATGGCTTGGACAAGTAGTCGTCGGCTCCCAGTTCCAGGCCCAGAACGCGGTCGAGCTCACCGCTGCGGGCCGTCAGCATCAGGATGGGAACCCGAGACGTTTGCGCACGCACTTCGCGGCACAGATCCAAGCCGTTCAAGCCCGGCAAACGGATGTCCAGCACGATAGCGTCCCACGTTCGCTGCAGCGCGAGTTGCAGGCCGCCCGGGCCGTCGTTGGCCAGGGTTACCTCAGACGGGAGGTCGGTCAAATGCAGCGCAATCAGTTCGGCGATGTCGCGCTCGTCCTCAATGACGAGGATGTGGCGGGTTGCTCGGTTCGTCGACGCGGACATCGGAAGGGGTGGCGAAAGGGGTGTCAAGTCCGGCAGCGCAACGATGGGTGGGTCGGGAGCTTGCACCCGCATGAGGTTGAAGTCCTCACCGAACCATCACGGTCTGGCCTGCATCTGCGCGCCAGAACGCAAACCTCAGCGCGCGACGGCGGCGTCGGCCACACCGGACAGGGCCTTGCGGAGAGTCTCGATGGCTGGGCACGACGACGCGCCGTGCCGCTGCGCCAGGAATGCCGGGTCGTTGTAGCCGAGCCAGACCTGCGCGGCTTCGTCTTCCCAGACGAGCGCCTTCAGCGGCAGGTCGATGCCCGCAGTCTGCGCACATTCCATCAGAGGTGTGCCGCCTGCCGGGTTGCCGAAGATCAGCAGTTCCGTGGGGCGCAAGGTCTTGCCCACCTTGGCGGCACCCGCGGCGTGGTCGATGCGCGCGAAGACGATGAGGCCTCGCTGCTTCACCGTCGCTTCGAGCCGGTTCATGGTTTCCGGCGCACCGTAGGGGCTCCTGATCGCTGTCAGTCCCTCCGCCGCATGCGTTGCCAAGGCTCCGCACAACAAGGCGATTCCTGCAACGCGTCGAACAAGGTTCATGGCCGTCTCCTAGATGCCCACCGTGAGGTTGACCCAGCTGTCGGGCAGCCACTGCAGCACACGCGCTTCGACCCACTTGTCCGCCCCGGTGAGGATGGCGATGCCCATGGCGCCCAGCAGCACGGCGAATCCGCGGCGGACCTGCTCGATGCGGGCCAACACCCAGTCGCGCACGCGGGCGAAGCCGCTGCGCGAGGCATAGGCCACGGCCACGAGGGGCACGGCCGCACCGAGACCGAAGATGCCCAGCACGACCCCGCCGCGGGCCACGCCCCCTTCGCTGGCCACCAGGGTCAGTGCGGAGCCGAGCAAGGGGCCCGAGCAGGGGCTCCACACGAGGCCCAGCACGCCACCCAGCAGCAACGCGCCGGTGAGCGAGCCGCTGTCGAGCCGGGCCGAAGCTGCATTGGCGCCGCTGGCGATCGGCAACATCCATCGCGTGAAGCGTTCACTCAGCGCCGGAACGAGCATCATGAGCGCAAACGCGATCAGCAGGGCCGCCCCTGCGGTGCGCACGCTGTCCGCGTCGATTCCCAAGGCGGGCCCGAGCGACCCCAGCACCATGCCGATGCCGGCGAATGAAGCCGTCATTCCGACCCCCATCGCCACCGGCGCGAAGCGGCTGCCTTGTAGTGCGCCGCCGAGCACCAAGGGCAGGAGCGGGAAGACACACGGGGACAGTGTGGTCAGGCTGCCCGCGGCCAGGCTGAGACCGAGCTGCGGAAGAGAAAGCGCCACGGTCATCACGTCGATCGATTCAAAGCGACGTTTTGAGGGCCATGAGGATGTTCAGCTTGGACGTGTCTCCGACCAGGCGCGCGGCCTCCTTCTGGCCCTTGAGCACGACGAGCGTGGACTGCGAGCTGATCTTGAACTGCTTCTTCAGATCCTTCTCGGTGTCGTAGTTCACCGACAGGACGGTCACGCCCAGTCCCGGCTCGGACTTCAGACCTTCGAGTACCTTGTCCTGGGCGCGGCAGGTGGGACACCAGTCGGCTCGGAAGTGCAGGGCCACGGGCACGTCGGCCTTCTGGGCCTCGGCCAGCGCCGTCGCCGAATAGGGCTTGATGTCGAGGGCGTGAGCCATCACCGCGGCGCCGACGAGCAGTGCGGAGACAATGAACCGGTGAAACTTCATGGAAATCCTTTGGTGGCACCAATCGGCCAGTCTGGTTGGGAAAGGGGGATGTGCACCATTCGTTCAAGTGCGACCGACAGACAGTTCGGATCTGGCCGCGCATCGGTTACAGCGGCAGCGAATTTCTTTTTTCGCCGCGGGTGTAACCGCCGTCCCGGATTTGCGAATTGATGATCAAGTCGGCACAGGACGAGTTTGAGCAGCAGTTGCGCCCGCTGTGGTTGAGCGCCCAGGCGGGCGACGAAACGGCGTATCGCCAAGCCTTGGGTTTGTGCGCGGGTCGGCTGCGTGGCTACTTCGGCCGGCGCCTGGCGGCCGACCCTCATGACGTGGAGGATCTCGTGCAGGAAACCTTGCTTGCGCTGCACCTGCAGCGCGGCACCTACGACAACAGCGTGCCGGTGACGGCCTGGCTGCACGGGATTGCGCGCCACAAGCTGATCGACCAGTTGCGTCGGCGTGGCCGCAGTCAGCAGTTGTTCGAAGCGATGGACGATCTGCCGGACGCCTTGCACCCGGTGTGCGACGAAGAGGTCACTGCCGGGCGTGACCTCGGCCTGCTGCTCGACACCCTGCCAGCGGCGCAGAGGCAGGCGATCCTCGACACGAAGCTCGAAGGGCTCTCCGTGGCCGAAGCGGCCAGCCGCCAGGGCGTATCCGAATCCGCCGTCAAGGTCCACGTCCATCGCGGACTCAAGCGGCTCGCCAAGCTCATCCAGAGGAAGTCGTGAAAACCGGACAACTCATAGACTTGCTCGCCCGCCAGTCCGGCGTGGCGCCGCGTTGGGTCGTTGAAACGCGGCTCGGCGTCGCCCTTGCGATTGGACTCGCGGCAAGCGCGGTGCTGGCCGTCGGCCTGCTCGGGCTCAATCCGGGGCTTGCTCACATGGGGACTGCGCTGGGAGCGAAGCTGGCGTACGTCACCTGCGTTCTGCTGAACGCCATCTGGCTGTCGGATCGCTCGGCTCGACCCGGCGCCGCTTTGCGTCGCCCGGCGACGAGCCTCGTCGTGGTTGTCGTCGCAATGGGTGCATTGGCTCTGTCAGGCACGGCGGCGCTGTCGGCGTCCATGCGCTTTGATTTCCTGATGGGGCGTTCCTGGGCATCCTGCCCTTGGCACGTCGCGGCCCTGTCGGTCCCCGCCTTCGCAGCCACCCTCTGGGCCATGCGCGGACTGGCCCCGACGCGGCCCAGGCTGGCCGGATTTGCAGCCGGCCTCCTGGCGGGGAGTCTGGGGGCGACCGGCTACGCGCTCCATTGCCCCGAACTGTCACCGCTGTTCGTGCTGGTCTGGTACTCCCTCGGAATGCTCGTGCCGGCTCTCGCAGGAGCTGCCTTGGGCCCCAGGCTGTTTCGTTGGTGATCTGACGGCTAGCTGCCGCGTGCTCGACTGCCGTAAGCGGTGCGCTCGCAGGACCCTGCGGGTTGGCGCAGGCCTTCGGTCAAGTCCGCTTCGACTCCGGCACCTTCGGCGCAAGCGTGCCGACGAACGCAAGTCCCCGCTCAATCCAGGACCACAGTGCCTTGTCGCTTTGCACGCCTTCCGCGGATACGAAGCCGTATCCCCGCATCGGCCGACCCGTGAAGCCCATCTTGCGCACGTCGGGCCGCGCCAGCGCCAGTTCGTAGGCGTCGCCGCCCACCCGGACCATCAGTTCGTCTTTCACAACGCCGCAGACCATGTTGCCGTTCAGCGTAAAGCACACGCCGCCGAACATTCTCCGTTCGCCCAGCGCGGGCGTCGTATGGAGGTCGCGGCGAATGCGCGCGACCAGTTGTTCGTCGCAGGCCATTTCAGGATTCTGTCAGGCCAAGGCCGCCAGCGCGAGGCTGTGGTGCAAACGGCCGAATGGCGTAGCACATGCCCGCCGACGCTTGCCAGTTCTTCTACGAGTGCGAGAGCTGCAAGACACTGCTGCGCCCGAAACCTTGCGACTGCTGCGTGTTCTGTTCGTTCGGTTCGGTCAAATGCCCCACGATCCAGGCGCAGAAGCAATGTTGCGGGTTGACCTGCGCGCCATCCCTTCCCATCGATCGCTGAGGCGCTGCGAGCGATTCGCACGCGAGCGCCCATGCGGCATAGGTAGTGCTGCGCGCGGGTCATGTGCTGGTGGAGATGTGACTCAATTCGCGGTGAAGCTCAACACCGATGGTATGAAATGCCTGCGCAGCGGCATGTGGTTGTCGGTCGCCTACCGATAGGCCACGCGAGCCGGGGAACGCGCGGCATCAGTCTGAATCGAACACTTACGTCCCGGAGCAAGGCGAGACAACGCCCACCAGACGTTGGGTCGCTGCGAGGCCGCTGCACGGCGGGCCGTTGGAGCAGGTGCGTGGCGCTGCGCTGTGTGGGCTGATCGAGATCTTCGGTTCGCGGACCGCAGGCACGGAGGTAGCCGATCATGAGCACGCTGTCTGGTCGCATCCAGGGTGTGGGCAACGGCACTCAGCTCGATGCTGTGATCGTCTATCTTTCGGGGCCTCTGCGCGGGCGATCCGTCCCGATCGCGGGCGCGATGCTGCACCTTGCCAAGCGCAGCGGCATGCTGCAGAGACCCGGCGAAGCGGGTGAGTCGCGGCACGCGGGCACGCTGAGTCGCTTTGGAGCGCACTACGAGTTGCTTGCGTCGAAGCATCAGGCTGTCTGGGTCAACGGGGAGCCCGTCAACGCTCGCACGCTCGAATCGGGCGACCTGATCGAGATCGGCGACGGCCCGGTTCTGCGCTTCTGGCTTGATCCGCCCGGCGCGCGGCCGGCCGAGGCCGCGAAGGAGGTCGGGGCAAACGGCGTCTGCGCGACAACGCGCTGGCCGATGCGCCTGTGGACCCAGACACTGCGCCTTGTGAGGACGAGGCCGCATGCCCTGGTGGCCAGAGTTTGGCGCAGGTCGCGCGTCAGTGTGCTGGTCGGGCTCACCAGCCTGATCTGTGCCCTCTCGTACTTGGCGCTGCAAACGCACGATCTTGAGCTGCAACTCGTGCGAGAGCAGCACCGCGTCTCCGGTCTCACCGACATGCTGGGCAAGTTGGAGAGTCAGGCGCTCACTCGGATTGAACTCAGCTCATTGCGCGACGAACTGGGCAAGGGGTTGGTTGACACCGGCGAGCGGGTCAAGGCGCTCGAATACAGTTCGGCAGCAGTTGGCCAGATCATCGCGCGCTCCTCTGGGTCGGTTGCGCTGGTGCAGGGAAGTTTCGGCTTTCAAGACCCGGCAACGAAGCGATTGCTGAGGTTGGCTGTCGCACAGGATGGGAGTCCTCTGCGGATGCCCGACGGGCGACCGCTGATAACGCTTGAAGGCAGTGGCCCGCCGATGGAGGTTCGGTTCACCGGTACGGCTTTCGTGGCAGCGGAGGGTGGCGTGCTGCTCACCAATCGCCACGTCGCGCTTCCGTGGGAAGGTGAGGCATCGCTGCCTGCGATCCGAGCTGCGGGCCTCGAGCCGGTCATGCATCGCATGAAAGGCTACTTGCCGGGGGCCATCGAATCCTTCGACATCAAGCTTCTGGGAGCGAGCGACACACACGACGTAGCGATTCTGCAAGGCGATGGTGCTGCGCGCGAGGTGACGCCGCTACCGCTATCGACGGATTCAGCAACGCCCGGCGAGGCGGCCGTCCTGCTCGGGTTCCCGACCGGGATCCGAGCCCTCCTCGCACGCGCTGGCGATGCGTTCGTCGCGAAGCTGAGCAGCCAGGCCAATATTGATGCGGACCAGGCGACGGTCGAGCTCGCTCGGGCGGGACTGATCAAGCCGCTTGCCAGCCGCGGGATCGTGGGGCAGGTTTCAGGCGAGGCGATCGTCTACGACGCCCAGACCACGGCCGGAGGCAGCGGTGGGCCGGTACTCAATTTGAAGGGCGAGGTGATGGCGATCAATCGTGCGACGCTGCCGGAATTCGGCGGATCGAATATCGGCGTGCCGGCCCGACACGCATTGGATTTGATGCAGAAGCTGAAGGTCGGCGCCGAGGATCGGCAGCACTCGGCCATACGGTGATTCGCCGACGTCGTATGCCTCACTTGAGGGGGTGCGAACCGACACTGTCGGCCCAGGTGTCGACGCGTCCGTTGATGACATATCCGGTACTTCGCGCCAGCCTGTGTTTGCGTTGTGCCGAGTCCCATGTTCAAGTACGTCCTCCTCTCGCTCCTGCTTGCCTGCTCAGGCAGTTGGAGTGCCGTCGCGTTCAAATCCGCGCACGTTCTGGTGGTTGACGAGGTGAGCGGCGAAGTATTGCTGAGCAAAGACGTCGACAGTGCTGCGCCGATCGCGTCGCTGACCAAACTGATGACGGCGATGGTAGTTCTCGATGCGCAGCAGGATCCGAGCGAAGAACTGCGGATCGAGGCGGCGGACGCGGACCGCCTCAGACGCGGCCGTGGTGGTGTTCCGGTCGGCGCGGTTGCGTCGCGCGGCAGCTTGCTGAAACTGGCGCTGCTCGCCTCCGACAACCGCGCGGCGTCGGCGCTGGCTCGCCACTATCCGGGTGGCTTGGAGGCCTTCACCGCAGCCATGCAGCGCAAGACTCATGCGCTCGGACTGGACAGCACGCTGCTTGAGGAGCCGACCGGGCTGTCGCCGAACAACGTGTCCAGCGCCCAGGACATGGTCAAGGTGCTGCGTGCCGCAGCGCGCTATCCCGCCATTGCCCGTATCACGAGCCAGCGCAGCGACACCGTGCTGGTCAACGGTCGGCGCTGGGCCGTGCGCAATACCAACGGACTCGTGGGTGCGCCGGGCTGGCGCGTGGTCTTGTCGAAGACGGGCTTTACGAACGAGGCAGGTCGCTGCCTGGGCATGCGGGCTGAAGCCGGAGGACGCACGGTGATGGTCGTCCTGCTGGGTGCGGCCAAGCCCTCACAGCGCGCCCGTGATGCCATGACGATCCGCCGCTGGCTTGTTGCGAAACCTTCCGCCGCGCCGGTGCGAGCGGCCACAGCAAGCCCGCGGGTGGTGGCGCCGCGCACACGCAGTGCCACCGAGGCCGCACCAGGGCATGCGACGGCAAGCGCGCTGGACACCGCAGCGCCGATCGTCGTACCCGGTGTAGACAAGTGGGCGCAAGATGGCAAGGCAGCGGGCGCGGTTGATTCGGCCATTGAGTGACTGCTGGTCGCCGAGCCTGGCTGGCGGTCATCGTCAGTCGCAGTCACGAGCCAACGAGGCCTTGGGAGCTGCGCCAGGCGGGCGGGTGGGGTAGTCATCCCACTGCGGACCTGTCGCGTTTAAGAGATGAGGGTACAGCCCTTCGCTGTGGGGCATCTTCCCGCAGCGTGCCGGGGCCACGACCCTCGATGAACGAGGTGGCTATGTCACCAATCAAGCAAGCCGCAATGGGCATTGGAGGTTGCGTCGTGGTTCCGGGCAACAGCCTCTACAGACTGAAGAACGGCACGCAAACGTACATGGTTGCAGTGACAGTCTCGCTGCTGCACGCAGAACCGTCGCTGCGCAAGCTGTCGGAAGCGACACGTATATCCTGCGAAGACGCCACCGCACTGGGCTACCGGCGCATACGCAGCTATGACGATGCCGTCATGCATGGCCTCGTGTAGAGGACGCAGGCACGTAACGGAGGTCTGTGCAGGCCCGATGACAGGAACGGTAACGCGTGTATGACGCTGCATACGGGCGGTGCGCATCAGGTCTGGCGAGCGGCGTTGAGTCCCGGCACCGACGCTGGTTCATGCCCTTGCATGAAGCTCGAGGGGTGAGATTCTGAATGCATGGAGACACGCACTCGGCGTGTTTTCCTCACCCCGTTCAGGAGCCTCCGATGAAATTCTCCAAAGCCGAAATCGAAGCCGTGATCGCGGCATCTCCACGCATCACCGTCCCGTTCAACAAGCTGGTGCTGTCGCTGGACTACCAAGCCCGGCCAATTGGCAGCAGCCCCAAGCTCAGCATTGCCGAACTCGCGGCATCCATCAAGGCCAGCGGCGTGCTTCAAAACCTCATTGTCGTCAAAGGCCAACGCGGCATGTTCGAGGTTTGCGCTGGCGGCCGTCGCCTTGAAGGCCTGACCCTGCTTGCCACGAACGACGACATTCCCGACAACTACCCGGTGCCCGTGCTGGTGGTGCCGGCCGACAAGGCACTGATCGCGAGCCTCATCGAAAACTCCTTCCGCATCCCGCTCAGCGTGGCCGACGAACTGACTGGCTACACCCGGCTCGTCGCCGAAGGCAAGTCGGTCGAAGATGTCGCCGCCGCATTTGGCGTCACGCCTCTGGTGGTAAAGCGCCGCCTCAAACTCGCCGCCGTCTCACCCAAGCTGATGGACTTGTTCCGGAAGGAGCAAATCGGGCTGGACTGCCTGATGGCATTGGCGTCGGTGGATGACCATGAGAAGCAAGAACAAGCCTGGACCAATCTGCCTTCGTGGAACCGGCGCCCCGACTACCTGCGCCAACTGCTGGCCCAGGGCGAGATCGAATCCGACAACGACCCGGTCGCCAAGTACGTGACTGTCAAGGCTTATGAGAAGGCGGGCGGTGCTATGCGGCGCGATCTGTTCAGCGACGACGACAAGAAGGCGTACCTGCTCGACGTTCCGTTGCTGGAAAGGCTGGCGACCGACAAGCTCCAAAAGAAGGCGAAGCAATTGGCCGGCTGGAAATGGGTCGATGTCCGGGCACGCTACGTCTACGACGAATTCGTGAAGTACGGCGAACTGCGCAAGACACGGCGAGCGCCGAGCGAACAGGAAGCAGCCGACCTCGAAGCGCTGGCCGTGAAGTTGACCCCACTTCGCGAGCAGATGGAGGCGCTGACCGAGCAGGATGACGAGGACAACGACAAGGACGAAACCTATGGCCGGCTCGAAGGCGAGGTCGATGCGTTGGCCGCACAGGTTCGTTCCATCGAGGATTCGCTGGGCGTGTGGCCGGCCGAGCTGATGGCGCAAGCCGGCTGCGTGGTCTACGTGGGCAACAACGGCGCAGCGGCCGTGAAGTACGGGCTGGTGCGCCCCGATGATCGTGGCGACATGGCCCAGGCAGCCCGGCAGACCGCCGAGGCCAGCGGTGTCGATTCGCTGGTGTCCTTGCCCGCGCCGAAGACGCGCCCGGTTCATTCCGAAAAGCTGATGCGTCGGCTCACCGCCCACCGCGTCGCCGCCGTGCAGGCCGAGTTGCTGGGGCGGCCGGACGTTGCGCTGGCAGCGATCACCGCCCACCTTGCAGGCAAGATCTTCCAGCACGAACTGCGTTTCGACTACCGATCAGAGAACGTGCTGTCCATCACCGCCACGGATCGCGAGTCGGACTTGCGCTCCGCTGCCGAAGACATGGAAGCCAGTCCGGCATGGGCCAAGCTCCAGGCCGAGCGCGCTGCCTGGATCGAGCGGTTGCCGAAGCAACCCGAAGCGATCTTCGGCTGGGTGCTGGCACAGGACCACGCAACCGCGCTGCAACTGCTGACCTTTGTGGTCGCCGTCACCGTCAACGGCATCTATGGCGCAGAGACCGACCGGCACAGCAACGAGGCACTCGCTCAAGCGATGGGACTGGACATGAGCCGCTGGTGGTCTGCCACCGGTGCTTCGTACTTCGATCACGTCTCCAAGGCCCGCATCCTCGACGTGGTGACCGAGGCTGTTGACGCCAACGCCGCCAGCCCGCTGGCCGCGCTCAAAAAGGATGCCGCCGTCGCGGGAGCGGAGCAGACGATGACCGGTACCGGATGGTTGCCTGCCTGCATGCGCATTCGCCTCGGACCCACTGTGCCCGCTGCCGGGGCCGAGAGCAGGCCAGCCGAAGTTGTCGAAGAGTCGGCATTGGCGGAATAGGCCACCGGGGCCGCAACCCCTTCCAGGCGCACCGCGATGCGGCGCACGGGTGCAAGCCCGACGCCGCATTGCTCTGTTTGTCACTCAGGCCGGCGTTGCGCCTCCGCCGTCGCCCCGTGGACTCGTTCGAGGTGCCTGTGCGTCTGGGTCGGCTGACGGCCCTGCCGGCTTCGGGATGCTGCCGACGTACGCTCCGGCCGACCGTAGCCGCGAGTGCCCGGCCAGCAGCGCCACCGCTTGCCTGGCTACCCGGTCCACCTCGGGCAACACCGCACCACCGCCCCGGACTGGCGAGGCTTCGCTGGTGACCTCCTGATAGACCCCGTTCAGCACCTCGTGTCGCAGCCCGTGCCCAGTGGCACCGCGCTCACGCAACGTCACCCCGAACTTTTCCAGCACGTAGTCGAAGCGACGCAGGTTCTTGCGGAGGTCACGCTCAGGGTCACCCATGTGTGCATCGCGGCTGCTGACAACCCCTTGAGCGAACGCCAGCGCCGCCAGCCGAACCGGTCTGTCCAGCGGAATCCAACGCACCCGACCGCCTTTGCCCTTGACCCACGCATACCGATCCGCCTGCCGTTGATCCGCAGGCAGTCCGGTTTCGTTGAACGGTATGACATGCGCGAACGGCCGGAACTGCACCGACTCTTTGCGCCGCAGGCCCATGGCCTGGATCAGCCGAAGCGAGGCGCCGACGTGAACGTCGAATTCGCAGACCTGAGCGATGAGCGCCTCGACGTCGATGCCCTGGCCTGACCAGCTCTTGTCGCGCTGCGCGTACTCGTGGCGCTGGTACTCGTCGAGCGCCAGGCCGTAGTAGGTCGGTGCGCGCACGAAGCCGTGCTTGCCCATCCACATGCCCAATCCGCGGAGGAAGCTCAGGTAGGTCTGGATCGTGGCCGGCGCCAGGCGCTCGCGCTGCCAGACTTGCACCATCGCGCGGATGTGTTTCTGCCCGAGGTTGCGCGGGTCGGGCATGGTCTTGAACCCGGCCTTGAGGTTCAAGTCACGGAAGAAGCGCCGCAGAAATTGCGCGCGGTCGTGGCGCGTCTTGTGCGAGACCGTTTTCTCCAGCGCAGTGTGCAGCGTGTTGAACAGCTCGAGCAGCACGTCCAGCACTTTCAGTGGCGGCGCCTTGCCAGGGATGTAGCGCGCGAGAATTTCTCCTGACGTCATGCCCGACCAGTTCTGGCGGCGCTCTGGCTGGTAGCGGATGGATCGCCCAGGGCTGGGCGCTTCTTGCCGTCGTCGACGTGACGAGGAAGCGTTGGGGCGGGGCTTGTGGCGAAGTGGTCGGTGAGGGGTGATGGCCGGCATGACCGTGCTCCAAGGCGAATGCCCACCGCCCGAACGGCAGGCAAGGTTGACGATGAGTGGAATCCATGGTGGTCACCGACCGGGCGGATTCCGTCGCCCAGTCGGTCAGTGGTCAAGTGATTCGGTGTCGCGCGCGACCACAGCGTCGCGGCACCTACCCAAGGGGTTCGTCGGCCAACGCCTGCGCGCGGGCCAACTCGGTCGGTCTTAAAAATGAATTGGGGTGATCCGTCCCGCCTGTGCATTTCTGCAACTGCGGGGTTGGTGACGCCGGCCGGCCTCTGGGGCTGGTATCGGCATCGGCGGCAAGGTCAGGCCTTGCGCGCGACTGGTGGATCAGTTCTGGATTCGTAGCGCCATCGACCCGCATGGGTCCACCCCTGACCGAAAGTCCAGGGCGGTGCCGAGTCTGTGAGCGGGTGCGCGCGGGGAGCCCATCAGGGCAAACACAACCGCGCGCTGCGTGGAACGCGTGCTCAAGCGATGGCGGGAACAACGGTGCGGCATCAGGTGCCGACCGGGTGATCGAAGGCGGTGGCGCGTTTCAGGAACGCCCGGCGATGAACGCCGGCAAGGCCACAGGCACATGCACTACGAAGAGGACCTTGGAGCTGCCGCCTTGGAGGCGACAGTTATTCCGGTTCGAGACCGGAAGCTTGAAGGGCAGGTAACGACTGCGACGCCGTTGGCTCCATGAGGAGCAGGGCCAGGACGGCCATCGGGAAACCGTAGTTGACGCCGAGCCTGCACTGGGGTCAAGACATCCGTGCCGCAACGGGCTTGATTTCGCGGCGATTGCGGGTGGCGAATGCAGAGCCGGGACGCGCGCGTGAGCCGCATTTATTGTCCCGGAGGGTCGGGGAGCAAGACTGCATGCGGGGTTGACAAGGGAAAGTGCTGCCTCTGGTCCAAAGCGGAATGCTTTCGGTGGATGCCAGGGCGCTCTGCCAAGCCTGCCGTCGTTCGGCATGCCGGGTTGACGCGTGGCTTTCGGATGAGAGCGTAGTGACACACGCAAGGTCACCACCGAACACCCACACGCTCAAGCGACAGCTCAAGGTTCGCTCACTGAATGTCGGCTGACATTGGGATGGGGCTGATGTCGAAATCGGCCACTTCGAGCGGTGATTCTGCGTGGCGCGATCACATCGATCTGTCGATGCTGGTCACCCTGCAACCTGGCTTGGAGTCTTCAAATGGAATTGATCGTCAGAGCGGTGGATGTCGGGTCCGGCAACACCAAGTTCGTCACGGCCGCTGCGGGCACCGACATCCGCTGCGTCAGCTTCCCGTCCATCGCCTATCCCAGCAGCGACGCTTCGCCGTCGTGGTCGGCCAGCGAACGGCGGAAGACGGTGTGCATTCCCGTCGGCCCGCTGTTCTATGAGGTCGGTCCCGATGTCGGTCTTGCGGCCGACACCTTCCGCGCCAAGCAACTGCACGACGACTACACCGAGTCGCCCGAATACCTGGCGCTGCTGCGGGGTGCACTGAGCATGATGAAGCTCAGCCACATCGACCTGCTGGTGGTCGGCTTGCCTGTTTCCCTTTTCGCGGTCAAGAAGGCGGCGCTCGAGAAGTTGATGGTCGGCAGCCACGACATCGGCGGCGGCAAGACCGTGACGGTCGGCAAGGCGCTCGCGGTGGCGCAACCGCAGGGCGCCTTGGTTCACTACGCGTCCGAGCACAAGAAGATGGCGACGATCGGCAACGAACAGAGCCTGATCATCGACCCGGGTTCGCGCACCTTCGATTGGTTGGTGGCCCGCGGCATGCGGCTGGTGCAGAAGCAGAGCAACTCCTTCAACCGCGGCATGTCGGACGTGCTGCGAGCCCTGGCGATCGAGATCACGAAGAGCATCGGTTCACCGTATCGGGACTACGACGCCATCGACTTGGCGCTGCGATCCGGCAAGCCACCGGTGATCTACCAGAAGGCCTACGACATGAGCCGCCACTTGCCGGTGGCCGAATCGATCGCGCAGCAGGCGGTGTCCACGATGAGGGAGTGGATCGAGTCGCCGCACAGCCTGCAGAACATCATCCTCGTAGGGGGCGGGGCGTTCCTGTTTCGGAAGGCAGTGAAGGCGGCGTTTCCGATGCACCGCATCCACGAGGTGAAGGAACCGATGTTCGCGAACGTCCGCGGCTTCCAACTCGCGGGGCAGAACTACGCGCGCGGCGCCATGGAAAGCGGTGGACGCGAACGCGCGCCGGACGTGGCAGGGGAGGGCGCATGACCACCGATACATCGAAGGATGCCGCGACCATCCGGCTGGTGTTCGAGCTTGCGCGTGCTGACCATCCCCGGCTGTACGACGATCTGATCCGGTTTCCGAAGGGCACCAAGCGGATCAATCGATTGCGCGTGCTGGCCTATGACGGGTTGTTGACTCAGATTGGGCAACTCGTGGCTGTTGGACTTGCGCCGCCGCCACGGGTTGCGGCCAGCGACGCCGAGGAAGGGAACGGCGATGTCACCAACAGCATGTTCGGCCCGGCACACGCGGAGTGAGAAGTTCATGGGAGGGCATCCCAAGGGAGACCCGGGCAACCAGTCGACCAGCGCCTCAGAGTTGGCGCAGATGGGGCGGTGCGAGAGGCTGGTGGTGTTCGAGCATTTGCATGGACGCCGCCGGACCGCCAGACAGCAAGAGGACCGGAAGCGGGGGCTGCTTGCTCACGAACAGTTCCAGCGCGAAGGACTCGACGCGATGTCTTCATCATCGCTGCGGCGCGGGCGCTGCTTCATCGCGACCTGCGTGTTCGGTGACAGCTGGCAGACCCGCATCCTGCGTCGATTTCGAGATGAGGTGTTGCGCCCGAGGCCCTGGGGTCGCTGGTTGATCTGGCGCTACTACCTTGCCGGGCCCGGCATGTGCGTCGTGCTGAGCAGGTGGCCGTTCCTGCGACGGGCAACGCGCGTGGCTTTGGGGCTGACTGCCGCTGTGCTGCGCCGGTGGCTTGTGCCTCGGGGAGAAACCGAATGATCGCGTTGGCATGTGTGATGCTGGGTGTCGCCTTGTTCGGTTGCGTGGTCATGGTGGTCTTCGCACGACTGCGCCAGCCTGCGGCGGGCGGGGTCAGAGCAGAGCGGGCCTCCCGACCAGAGGCCCTGCGGAGCGCGGAACTGATCTATGCGGAGAGGTTGTTCCGGGTGTCCGCTCCCGTGAGCCTGGTCGCCCGGATCGATCGGGCCTATCGGTTGCCGTCCGGTGTGATCGTGCTGGTGGAGTTCAAGACCCGCTGGATCGACCGGCCCTTTTGGTCGGACGTGGTCCAGTTGTCGGCGCAGCGGCTGGCGATGGAGGGTCAGACGCGGGCGGCGGTGGCGCCCTACGGCTACGTCGTGGTCAAACGCCCGATCCGGGCAGCACAGTACAAGGCGCATCGGGTTGACCTGATGTCCGGCGCAGACGTAGTGGCCTTGGTTCGCCGCCGAGAGGACATCTTGGCCGGGCGCGTGAGGGCGCGCCATGCTGCGCATCCCGATACCTGCCGGACATGTGCATTTCGATCGGAGTGCGATGGTGCGCGCGTTGGAAGAGGGGCCGTGCGTGACGACGCTGCCCAGCCGCCGCGCTCATGAATCCTTCGCGCACCCATATCCAGTCGCGATGCGTGAGGCCATTTCCGGGAACAGCGCGCTCAGCACCGATTCATACAGGGCGGGCCGAAGGTATGCCTCGTCGTGGGCATCCACCTTTGCGATGATGCCCTTGCGCCAGTCTGCGTAGAGATCCTTCTGCTTCTGCGAGAAGTGTGCCTCCAGGCCGTAGGTCTTCACGGCCATGGTGTAAAGCGTGTCCCAACGTTTGTTGTCCGCGCCACTCTGCATGATAGCGTTGAGAACTTGGAATCCCGTGTCAACGGCGTAGCCAACACCCCGGTTGCTTTGGATGGACAGGATGCGTGGGATCAATCCTGATTCATCCAGCATGATCGGATCGGCCGCCCCTGGCAGCCCATGTGCGCCCAGCGCCTCAGCGGCTTCCATGATGCGTGCCCAGATGGCGCTGTCCTCGCCGAGAAGCGGAGGTTTGTCGCCACCACCCTCGTGCTTTCGCCTGGTCACTTTGATGCGGGTGTTGGCGTCGTGGAACTCCATCGCCGCAGTGATGTAGCGGGATGCCCATGCAGGTGCCGGCGTTGCCAGAAAGGCCGGGCGCCGCAGTTCGGCAAGGCGTTCGCGGTAACGGAGCGTGGCCGGGTGCTCGTCGATCTCCATCTCAAGCAGCTTCTGCTTGCTGCGCAGGACGGGGTGATGAACCCAGCGCTTGCCGATCGATTGACTCACCACCAGGTTGCGCAGCCCCTCCAGGGTCACCTTGCCACCCAGTGATCCGATGTCGATCTCAATCGTCGGCACATCGAGTTCACGGATGCGACTCAGCTTCTCTGCGTCAATGCCATGGGTCACCGTGACCTCGACATGCAAGGTCGCAGGCCAGCTCTGGCAGTAGCTGTCTTCGGCGTCTTCGTCAAAGTCGCCACCGACACGGGTCATGGTTCCGCCTTGGGTGTAGATCTGGCGCCCACCCAGGCGGGCAATCACGTCAGGGACGATTCGCCCCGAGCGACGCTCCAGCCGAACCTCATCGAGTTCGAGGACGCGCGACGGTGTCATCCAGGTCTTGCGGATGGTCTGGTCATCCCACTCGCCAGCGAACTCATCGGGAGGTTCCCGGGTCACGCTGACCTCCAAGCCAGGCGTCGCGATCGACGACGCGCCTTCCAGAATCGTTTTGACCAAGCGGTGCAAGAGCGTTTCACGCCGCCACCGCTGTGCCGTTGCGGCGTCGACCGCTGTCGGCAAATGCGCCTGAAAGTCCGCCTCGTCGGAGTCCTGCCAGCCGTCCAGGGCATCGCGTACAGCTTGCGTGGCCTCGGCATCGCCCTGCGCAGCAAGGGTGCGGTCCTTCCAGTGAGCACACCAACGGATGTCCGGCAGGATGCGCAGGCGCACCCGAATCTCGTCCGGCCCCAGCATTGCAAGGCTCGCATCGGACAACGACAACGTGACGGTGGCGCGCCCGCAGCCGTTGGGGTCGGGCTCACGCAGACCAGTGAGATCGACCAGCAACTCCCTGCCGTCGTCGAGAACGAGCAACGCAGTGGCGTGGTCGTGCAGACCTGCGCCGGTGATCACCACGCGTTCGGGCGGCGCTTCGACCCACACCTCGTAGCCCTCGCCGCTGAAGCCCTGGGCCGTTCTTGAGATGCGTCGTCGCGGCAGTTCGATGACGCCCAGTTCCAGAAGGTGGCGTGTGGCAGCGAGGCGCGCGGTGACAAGTGAGCAGTCGTCCTTCTGTGCCCCGGCCGGATGACGAAAATGTGCTGTTGGGCGGGTACGCAGCGGCTCGCCCGCCATCACCGGAATCAACGTGAGTTCGCAGGCCGGACAGATGCAGGCACGCCGCAGCTTCGAGACCTCCGCATCGTGGATATAGCGGGCTTCTCCCGTCAGTGCGTCGTGTGCCCATTTCAAGGGCACCGCCGAAGCGTCATGTGCTTGCCGCTTTGAAGCGGAATCACCGGTTTCGATTTTCCAAGTGGACATGCTGAAGCAGGCCGGTCGACGTCAACGAAGGGTCACGGCACCGCCACCACTTGGCGTTTGAACTTCGGCCGCAAGGTCAGCTTGTGGGTGACGAAGGTCGTTGTGCGATGCGGCCCATGGCGGCTGGGGCTGGTGGTCAATGCAGGCCCTTTGAGGGTCCAGAGACCGAATATGACAATGGTGCTCCCCACTGGAAAGGCAGCGAGCCAGGCTGCATCCATGTCCATCACGCTCACTTCGAACACCTCCACGCGGTCCGGTTCGTCCGTGCGCCGGTACAGGGGCCGGCAGTCGAGAAAACTGCTCTTGTAGGTTGCGCCTGGTGCCGGTGAATGGAGGGACTTCACTTCGCCGGCCAGGGCGAGGGGATAGGCGTTCGCTCCCCCAGAGTGAACCAGGTCCCAGGCCTCGTCGTAACGCTCCTGCTCAAAGAAAAACTGATCCCAGGGGATTCGCTTTGGGCCCAGTTTCAGCGTGAGCTCCGCTGCAAGCGGTGCGTCCGATTCGCAGATGGCCCGCAAGGCAACGATGTCAGCGGTCGTGCGCAGATAGCTGTCGAGCTTCTGCCCGGTCGAGCCGAAGTGCTGCGAACTTTTCGGGCCGGTGTTTTGAGAGGGCGGCTTGGTGGCGGCGGAGGTGGTGTGGCCAGATATATTTCTGCCGGTCAACCCGTTGTGCAGCGCGAGCAGGCGCAGCTCACGTTTTCCGCTGCCGAGGGCGGCGACGAAGTCGGGGTCGGATTGCGCCGCAAGAATCGTCTTGATCCGACCGGGAGCGTCATAGCGGCACGCTGAGACGTGTTCGGAACTGCTCGTCAACCCGATGTAGGCCGGCACATCGATTGGCTCGACCCGGTTGGCCCTGTTCTGTTGGGATCGGCGCACGAAGCGGACGGCACATCCACACGGCGCATGGTCGCAGAACAGATCGGGGATGCCTTGCTGGCTGTCATACAAAGCTTGTAACGAGTCTACGGTGTGCACGCGCCCCTGGCTGTCTCGGGCGGAGCGCATCTTTATTCCTGTTCCCATCCGGTCTGGCTCCCTGCTGTTATGACGGTGATGGGGTGCATTGTCGGCAAACTGGCGGGGATCGATTCGGGCGGGAACCTGAACATGCAATGGCGGTGTCAGCGTCCCGGTTCGCGATGCCGCACGGAGCTTCGGTCCGTTTCGGCAACGCAGATCTTCGCCGCCCTGCCGCTTGGCCGCGGATACGATGGGGGCAGCATCAAGACGAGCAGTACGAGCCGAGAGTCTGTGTTTCGAATGGTCAGCGCAGGAGGACACCATCATGGTGAACGATTCCGGAATCCCCATGGTCGTGCGGTCACGAAGGCATATCGAGGCACAACTCGGCATCGTTCCACCAAAGCTTCCGATCAGCTCGCTCGGGGCAACCTACACAATGGCTCAGGTGGCGGCCTGGATCGACGGCGAGCGCTACGCCGTAGGACGCTGGGACGGCAGCATGAGCATCTTCAACTTCTCCGATGGTGCCAATGAACGGCCGAAGATCACGGTGGCCGTCTCGACGCCGTCGACTGAAGGCGTCCAGATGATCGAATGGCTCGGGCCCAACTTGATCGCGACATCGAATGACGAGACGAGCGTGCTGCTCTGGTCGACCGTGCGCGGCGATTGGGAAGACATTGCGGTCGCTGGCTCCTTGAACTATCCGGCGACGCTGGGTGTCGCCAACAGCGCCGCATGCTACGAGAGCGCAGGGCAGATCCATCTGGCAATTGGACATGCGAGCGGCCATGTCACCCTGTGGGTCGGCACGTCGCCGTCCGCTTTCGCCATGGCATGCGACCCCGTCGATTTGACGACGAACACCCCGACCAACCCGTGGGGCCTGCAGAACATTCGCGGAGTCGCTCTGGTGGGGGCACCATCGTTGGCAGGAGTCGGTCGCGTAGTCACGGGCTCGGAAAACGGCCTCATCTGCGTGGTTGATGTGCCGACCGGGAAGGTGCTCTCCAAGTCGGTGTACAACGTTGGCGCACAGCGCGGAATCAATGCCATCGCTGTGACTGGAAGTCATCTCGCGGTCGCGAACTGCGCCGTAGGTTCCGCCGATCACAATTTTTGGTATTTCGCGATCGACCCAACGACGTGGGAGCCACGCCTGTGCTCGAAATTCAATCTGGCGGTGGATACGTCGAGGCCTCAGGTTTTCAACTTCGACCTCACCTGGTGTCTTTACACCCAGGACGGAGCGGACAGCGCTGGCGTCCTCGCTTCGACCGAGGAAGGCTATCTCTGGCTGCTGAAGCTGAGGGACGATGGCACGATGATCATCGTCGGCAACCAGAAGATCACCAGCCCGCTCGGATGCGCGCTGGCCCTCAACACACAGGGCCAACTCGCCGTGAGCGCCTACGACCTCTACAACTTTCAGCTCGCCGTGCCTGCGATCTCCAACGCCAGCGGCCATCCAGGACATATGACCCCCGCGATGCTGGGAATCCCTGAAGGTGGCGGACGCACCAGTCCACTTGGTTGAGTTGCGGCTTCGCTGGCGGGGCGGACGCCTTATCTCAAGTACCGGCTCGGCGATCGGATTCGGGCGAGATGTGATGGGCTGCAAGCCCACGCAGAGCGCAGCAACGCTGCCGCCTATCACTATCACGAGTTGCCAGAACTATGGCGACGCGCCGTACAGTACTTGGCCGATCAGTTGGGCCGGCTCATGCAGGCAGTGGCAACGAACGGCTTAGCTGGCCAAGGCACTGGTGAACCGCAGTTCAGGCCCGATTTCTGAGTAGGAGAGACGGGTAGGGTCTGCGGGCACGATGGCGATCCAGGCCGATTGATATCGAGCCCGGTCGCGCGGGCGGTTGAAGCCGGTCCGGGCGGACAGAGCCGAAAAGCAAAGAAATGGGAGATCGAAGATGACTGACGCAACTGTCTCGACATTCAATGCCGGCGCTTCGATGCTTGGTTACCTCTACCAGGTGCGGGTGGCGCTGCTGTGGGCCATCCGACAGAGCCGGGTTGGGGATTTTTCAGTCAGCGTGGAAACCTTGGACGACGTGAGCTTCGAGGCCAACGGCGACCCCATCGCGGTGTTGCAGACCAAGCACTCGATACTGGCTGCTTCCGGCTTGGGGGATCTCAGTCCCGACCTTTGGAAAACGCTGCGAATATGGATGGTGGGTCGCCGTAGTGGTGAGGTGCCAATTGCCGCAGCGAAGTTCCTGATCTCGACCTCAATCACTTCGGCCGGTACCGCCTGTGCAGCACTCTGCCCAGAGGGCGAGGGCAGGGATGTCAAGGCAGCATCCACAAGACTGAAGCATGCCGCGGTGACGTCGACGAACGCGGACTTGAAGGACGCGTTTGACGCGTTCCTCGGCTTGGAAGAGACGGATCGTGAGCAATTGTTGGGCTGCGTCTATGTGATACCCGGTCAGCCCGACGCGGACGCCATCAACGCGCACCTGCAAGCCGAGCTCTATCACGTCGCGCTCCACCATCAGGAGCTTTCGGTTCAGATGGTCGAGGGCTGGTGGTTCAAGCGGGTGATACACGAACTTGTGCATGGGGGCGGAGGCATTCCACGGGCAGAGATCGATGCCCAGATCTCCGACATCCAGGAGTCGCTGAAGCGCGACGCGCTGCCGATCGATGGCGAGATCGATGCTTTGATGGTGGCACTCGAACAACTGCCGGAGTTCGCCAATCGGCCGTTCTATCGGCAGGTTGAAATGGTTGGTGCCGGTCCGCGTCGTATCCGAAACGCGATCACCAGCTATCTCCAAGCCTTTCGCCAGCGCTCAGCTTGGACACGCGACGATTTGTTGTTCGATGCGGACTTGCGCCAGTACGACCAACGGCTGCTTTCCGAGTGGGCTTTGCTGCGTGACCAGGTCTGTGACGAACTGGGCGAGGGGGCCGCAGAAGATGAGATGGCGACGGCAGGGCGAGCCATTCTCAAATGGGCCGAAGACGCGCCGTTTCCGATCAGGCCAGGTGTCAACGTTCCCTGGGTGTGCCGCGGTTCGCTTCACATGCTCGCCGAAGATCGGCGGTTGGGTTGGCATCCAGATTTCGAGGCGCGCATGCAAGCGATCTTCGATGCACCTGCTGGCGGGGCCGCGCCATGACCGAGTGGCAGGCCAGAACCATCGAGCAGCGCAACCTGCTGAATCCGGCGTTTTGTGCTGTCGTGCTGTGGCATGCGGCCAAGGGATACCAGACCGAAGCGGCGGCGGTGAGCGATGCGACGGCCGCGTTGCCCATTGAGCTTGCCTTCGTGGGCGCCAGTTTCGTGCTGCGCGGTCAGACGCGCCGCCAGTTGCCGAGTACCGTGCGGACGTCACTTGCCACGTGGATTCAGGATCATCCGCTGGAGCGTTCGGCGGTCGCCAAGGGCGTCGTGATACTTCGCCCGTATGTGCGCGAGGCGCTGCTGTTCGGTGCACAGCATGGTGCCTTGGTGATAGCCGGTCGCCATGTCACAAGCGAGCAGAGCGCGACCAGAAAAATGACCAGCTACTTGAGGCAATCGAGCGCTGATGTCAGGGATTGTGTCAGCCAGGCCCACTTCGTCGGGCGCTGGCTGCACAAAGGAGGAACGCCATCGACCGTGATGGCGATGTTGGGAGTGCAAGCATGATTCAGATCAGAGCCATCGTCGCGTACAGCCACGATGGGCGTTTCAGGAGCGTGGGCATCGAGCCGGGGCGCGTCAACATCATTTCAGGCGACTCGCGCACTGGCAAGTCCGCGATCCTGGGCATCATCGATTACTGCTTCGGCGCGTCGGAGTGCGACGTTCCCGAGGGGAAAGTTCGGCGCAACGTGTCCTGGTTCGGTTTGCTACTTCAAACAGAGCGAGGGCAAGCGTTCATCGCTCGGCAAGTCCCTGCCGGCGATGCCAAGTCCAGCGAGTCTGTCTACGTCAAGACGGATACGGAACTTGCCATTCCAGCTGCGGGAGAGCTTCGCCAGACGACGAACAGGGAAGGGCTGCGATCGCTGCTGGCTTCCTGGGTCGGGATGTCGGACTACCTGCATGAGCCGCCAGTTGGGCAGACGCGGGTTGCACTGGCTGCGACCATCAGCCATGCGTTGACGTTTTGCCTCCAGTCGCAGAACGAAATTGCCCAGCGGCGCCACCTGTTCCATGGTTCAAGCGACCGGTACGTCGCGCAAGCGATCAAGGACACCTTGCCTTACTTTCTGGGTGCGGTGACCGACGACTATGTCGCCAAGCAGCAGGAGCTGAAGCGGGTTCGCACCGAAGTGCGTCAGATTGAACGGCGACTGGCTGAAGCCTCGGCAATTCGCGGGGAGGGCGTGACGCGCGCGGATACGCTGTTGGCGGAGGCCAAGTCTGCAGGGCTGACGTCGCTGGACGACGGTGCGCCGTGGCAACAGAAGATCGACGCTCTGCGCGTGCTTCAGAGTTCACCGGTTCCGAGTGCTCTCACGGAGGGAGGCGACGACGCCGAGTTTCGCCGGCTGTCCGCCGAGCGGAATGCATTGGTTCAGGAGCAGCGCGGATTGGCGTCAACGCTGGAGAGAGCCCGCGCCTTCGAGGGCAATTCCAGAGGGTTTTCTTCGGAGGCCAGAGAGCACACGGCCCGGCTGAACGCCGTGTCGGTGTTCGAGCACGGCGTGGATGGGCACGCGTGCCCGCTGTGTCTGCAGGCTTTGCCTGACGAGTCAAGTGCGCCATCGATTGGAGATCTGCGTGCCGCGCAGGAGTACATCGGTGAACGCAGCGGCGCAATGGACTCCGCGACTCCTCGCATCGAGTCCGCCATCCAGGAGATCGAGTCCAAACTGGCCGACGCCCGCCGGCGAATGGATGGCAACCGCGAACTGCTAACCGCAGTCAAGCGGTCGAGTCAACGGCTGCAACTGGCGGCCGACGCCGAGGCACGGCGTGCGATGGTCCTCGGGCGTATCAGTCTGTATGTCGAGAACATTCCGCAGATGCCTGACCTTACCGAGCAGCAACGTCGCCTTGATGAACTGAAGGTGCAGGAACGGCAGCTAGATCAGGCGGTCAGCACCGACGTGATTCAGCAAAAACTGGAGTCGTGCCTGTCAAACGTGAACCGCCACCTGTCCGACTATGCCCAGCGGATTGGTCTGGAATACTCCGACAGTCCGCTCCGGCTCGATCCTCGGGCGTTGACCATCGTTGCCGACACACCCGAAAGATTCATCCCGATGTCCGAGATTGGTAGCGGCGAGAACCACGTCGGCTATCACATCGTTGCGCATCTGGCGCTGCATACCTGGTTCGCGAACCGGCAACGACCAGTTCCGTCGTTTCTGTTGCTGGACCAGTTGTCGCAGGCGCACTTCTCACCGGATGCGGTTCCTCGTGACGGTGTGACGCAGGAGAAGCTTGACTCCGATCGAAAGGCCGTGAAGGGCCTGTTCAAGCTGATCTTCGATGTGGTCGAAAACCTTCAGGGAACGTTTCAAGTCATTATCACGGACCATCCCGACTTCAGCGACGATGTTCGATTTCAAGCCGCGTTGCG
This sequence comes from Burkholderiaceae bacterium, assembly GCA_965229345.1. Taxonomy (GTDB): domain Bacteria; phylum Pseudomonadota; class Gammaproteobacteria; order Burkholderiales; family Burkholderiaceae_C; genus PBB1. The sequence goes on along the minus strand of OZ245872.1, from coordinate 2,761,442 downwards.
TGAGCGCTGGAGGGATGGGTTGAAGTTGGTGCCGGAAGACTGGCCTACGAATCGCAGCCTCGCGTGATCGGTTGTCGCGGCAGGCACACGTCAGATTCCGCCGCCGCATCTGGACGTCTGAGGCAGAGTCCCAAAGTGCAGCGCCCCATCGCCGGATATCGAAAGGATGAGGAGGGTCACTGGGTGGCTCTGCTCGGTTGCGGGCACCCGCAGCATGTGCGCCATAACCCGCCGCTGGTGAGTCGCCCCTGGGTGCTGACCGAAGAAGGACGTCGTACCCGTCTTGGGATGCCGCTCGACTGCGTTCGCTGCGAGCGTTTCGAGCTGCCCGATCATTTTGTGGCCTACAAGCAGACGCCAGCTTTTACCGAGAACACCATGCCGGCCCGCCTGTGCAAGGATCATTCGACTCGTCCGGGCGTGTGGGCGAGGATCCATGTGATGGAGGGGAGTGTGCGCTACCGCGTGGACGGGTGGGGCACGGACACGGTCCTCACGCCAGACGATCCTGGCATCGTCGTACCGGAAGTGCCGCACAGCGTGGAGCCCTTGGGCGGCGTGCGCTTCTTTGTCGAGTTCTATAAGCACCAGCAGACCGGGAACGAAGGAGGCGAAGCATGAAGCGGAACTTCAGGCACGATGCCCGGGCAGCCCTCGCACGCGCGAAGAAGGAATTGGAGAGTTCCGCCCCTGAGCGCCTCAGGTACGTTGCGCTGGATCTGCGACTATGCATGGAAGCGCTGACCTACGACCGGGCGCAGGCCTTTGCTTCGGAGATCCCGCCCGACGAGTACGGCACATGGCAGCCCAAGAAGCTGCTGCAGGTGCTACTCGAGATCGAACCCCATGCCGACCAGGGTTCGACGTTGCGCTTCGGTGAGGAAGAGGTGCCAGGACAGCCTGCTCGGCAGATGTACTGCCTGGGCACCGAAAACGTCCTCAATCTGCGTGCATTGAAGAAGCACTACGATGCGCTCGGGTCATTTCTGCACATGCCCACGCTCAAACAACTGGAGGACGGCGGGAGTGTCGATTTCTCGAAGCTGCGTAGTCGGTGCGAACAGATCGTCGCCGGCTTGGAGGCAGCCCTGGCTTCGCCGGTGTTCAACATCACACTCGGCAGTTTCGCGCAGATCTCGTGCATGGAGTGCGGCAAGCCTGTGCGCAAGCGTTTCCCCAACGGCAGTGATGCTGTTGAGGCTCAGTGCTTCGAATGTCGAGCGGGCTATCGCCTCACGCTGACGGACCAGGGCAAGGTCGACTGGCAGCCCTTGCAGCAAGAGGTCGTGTGCCCCGCCGACTCGTGTGGCCACACGTTCGCGATCTGGCATCACGAGATCGAGCGAGGCGCCCATTGGCAGTGCCCGAAGTGCCAGGTACGCTACCGGATCGACTACGCATTCTTCCGTGACGCCGATACGCGGACTTCCCCATGATGGCAGACGCATTCGTGGGCTTCGCGTCGTTCTCATGTCAAATTGCACCTGATCAGACGGCGCGACTCGGTGATCCCTCTCTGACGACGGGATCGTTGATATTTCCTGCTCGAGGTGCGCGAGCGTCGGCGCTTCCAAAGCCAGCGAAAATCGCGACCGAAACCGCTGGATGCTGGACATGACTGGCCTGACCGACGACGACGTGCTACCACGCGTGTGTTACCGCTGCGTCAATGAGGCATTCTTGCGACGCGAGATCCGTATGACGGGCAAGCGCGGTGAATGCTTCGACTGCGGCGAGTCTGATCGATCATGGACAGTTGCCGAACTGGCGCAGCGCGTCAAGCCGGCTTTCGAGCGGCACTACCAGTTGACAGCGACAGGGCCGGACGACATTGAATCGTCGATGTTGCGCAATGGCCTCATGGACGGCGGCTGGAACCGTACCGGCGATCTGGCCGCCGAACTTCTTCAGGAGTTCGTCGGCATCTCCAGTGACATTGCTGACGCGGTGGTCGAATCTCTGATGGATGGCCCGGATGTTGATCCCTTCGACCAGGACAGCGAAGACCCCTACGGCGGCGATGCCCTGTACGAAAGGCGATCGCCTGACGAATCGGAGGTCGGACGGCAATGGCAGTTCTTGGAAGCGCAGGTGCATCACGGGGCCAGGTTTTTCAACCAGACCGTGCGCCGCGACCTTCAGAATCTCTTCCAAGGCATTGAAGATAAGCGGACCTTTGGCCGAGCGACCGTGATCCGCGAACTCGCGCCTGGGGCGAAAGGCGCTTTTCTCTACCGCGCCAGGGTCGCGTTCAGGTGGGCTCAGCTGGCGCAGATTCTTCAGAACCCTCCTGCCCAGCTTGGCGCACCGGCTGGACGGATGTCTCGGGCGGGCAGGATGAACGCAGCGGGCATTGGGGTGTTCTACGGCGCCCTGGAGCTGCAGACCTGTGTCGCGGAGATCCGGGCACCGGTCGGTAGCAATGTTGTGCTCGGAAAATTCGAGCTCCTGCGGCCCATTCGCCTACTGGATTTACCGGCGCTGCAGGAGGTGCTGGTCAAGCGAAGCGTCTTCGATCCTGATTACGAGAGGATCGCGGCAAAGTGCGCGTTCCTTCGCATTCTGGCGCATCGGTTCTCGGCGCCGGTGCTTCCTGGCGAGGAGGAGTTCGAGTATCTGCTGCCGCAGGTTGTCTGCGAATTCCTGGCGGAGGAAATTGGCCTTGACGGGGTGGTCTATGCTTCCTCGCAGCGCGGCGGAAGAGGTACGAATGTCGCCCTGTTTCCGAAGGCGAGCGTGGTCGAGCCGCTGCCACCCGGCGTCGAGACCGAGTTGACGACATCACACGATGAGGATCAGTTGCCAACGCTCGTGATAAGAACGCCGCAACCCGATGAGGCGGACGTCGTTAGGTCGGAGGAAAACTGGGATTTCTCTCCCGAAGCTTTGCGGGACGCACGACGCTATGACCGGGCATGTCTCGATGAGGAAGATATGCACGTGTTGGAGGTCGAACGCCCTGCGCTACGGCTGCTCTTGGATGAGATCAAGGTGGTCTCCATCGAGGGAGTGAGCTACAGACAGCAAACCGAGGCGCTGCATACGATGTCGCTTCCGCGGCAGTCGCGCGCCAAGCCGCGCGAGAAGTTCTGACCCGGGGATCGCAAGCTGCTCAGGGAGTTCCCGATCCTCGCCCAAGGGGAGGGCGCCACAGAGGCCATGAATGCTATGCAGGTAGCGGTCGTTCAGCCACAAGCGGACCAACGGCGAGTAGGCTCGGGCTGTCTAGCCGCGACGACTCGTTCACTTCGGCCAAGTGATGTTGTTGCCTTGACTGACCGTCGGGCGTGCTAGAGTGAATTCTGCTGGAGTTGCGCAACCTCGTCGATTGTGCCGAGCTGGTCGTGCGCTCGGCGCTGGCGCGACGCGAGAGCCGCGGCCTGCACTACAGCCGCGACTTTCCGGATGCGCTGCCGGTGAGTTTCCCGACGGTGCTGATGCGGCCGGCGCGCAGCGAGGCTCAGGCCAGGCCGGTGACCCGCATCGAATAGTCCACCGCCTGCACGTCCTTGGTCAGCTTGCCGATCGAGATGCGATCGACGCCGGTCGCGGCGATGCCGCGCAGCTGCGCGAGCGTGACGCCGCCCGAGACCTCGAGCAGCGCACGACCCGCGGTGATGGCCACGGCCTCGCGCATGGCCGCTTCATCGAAGTTGTCGAGCAGGACGCTCGTGGCGCCCGCCGCGAGCGCCTCGCGCAGCTGAGCGATCGTCTCGACCTCGACCTCGATCTGGACCTCGACGCCCGATTGCAGCGCGAACGCGTTGGCCAGCGCCGCCGACACACCACCCGCCGCGGCGATGTGGTTCTCCTTGATCAGAATGCCGTGCCACAGCGCGAGCCGCTGGTTCTGGCCGCCGCCGACCCGCACCGCGTACTTCTGCGCTTGGCGCAGCCCCGGCAGCGTCTTGCGCGTGTCGAGCACCGCGCAGCCGCGCGGGTTGGGGGAGGCGCCTGCCACCGCGCGCACGTGGGCTCGCGTGGTCGTTGCGGTGGCCGACAGCAGCTGCAGGAAGTTCAGCGCCGGCCGCTCGGCCGAGAGCAGCGCGCGCGTCGGCCTCGATCTCGCAGACCCATGCGTCGGCCGGCATGTCGGCGCCTTCGTTGAAGTGCCAGGCGATGCGCGCATCGGCATCGAGCGCCCGCACGCAGCCGTCGAACCAGTCGCGGCCGGCGAGCACGGCGGCTTCGCGCACCGTCACCTTCGCGTTCACGCGGCGGCCTTCGGGGATGAGCCGGCCGGTCCAGTCGCCGCGGCCGATGTCTTCGAGCAACGCGTCGCGGATGTTGCGTTCGCGCGCCTGCTCGAGTGTTTCGTTGGCGTCGAACATCTCAGGCCGTGCCGATGTTCGGCACGAAGGCCGGCGCCGCCGCGGCCGGCCGCGCAGCAACGAAGTCGAGCATGCGCTCGATGCAGCCGACGGCCTGGGCGCGCACGGGCTCGGGCACGCTGATCTCGCCGTGGCCGTGCATCAGGCAGTCGAGCACGCCCCGCAATTCGTTCATCGCCATCCATGGGCAATGCGCGCAGCTCTTGCAGGTCGCGCTCTGGCCGGCGGTGGGCGCCTCGAGCAGCGTCTTGCCGGGTGCGAGCTGGCGCATGCGGTGCAGGATGCCGTTGTCGGTGGCGACGATGTAGGTCGGCGCGCTGCCCTCGACCACGGCCTTGAGCAGCTGCGAGGTCGACCCCACCACGTCGGCCTGCGCCACCACGCTCTCCGGCGACTCCGGGTGCACCAGCACGCGGGCCTCGGGATGTTCGCGGCGCATCAGCTCGAGCTCCAGCCCCTTGAACTCGTCGTGCACGATGCAGGCACCGTCCCACAGCAGCATGTCGGCACCGGTCTCCTGCTGGATGTAGCGGCCCAGGTGCCGGTCCGGCGCCCACAGGATCTTCTGCCCCTGTGATTGCAGGTGGCGCACGATCGCGACCGCGCACGAACTCGTCACCATCCAGTCGGCGCGCGCCTTCACGGCAGCGCTGGTGTTGGCGTAGACGACGACGGTGCGATCCGGGTGTGCGTCGCAGAACGCGGCGAATTCGGCGGGCGGGCAGCCGATGTCGAGCGAGCACGTCGCTTCGAGTTCCGGCATCAGCACGCGCTTGGAGGGCGACAGGATCTTGGCCGTCTCGCCCATGAAGCGCACGCCGGCGACGATCAGCGTCTGCGCCGCGTGATCGCGGCCGAAGCGCGCCATCTCGAGCGAGTCGGCGACGCAGCCGCCGGTCTCGAGCGCCAGGTCCTGCAGGTCGCCGTCAACGTAGTAGTGCGCGACCAGCACGGCATCGCGGGCGCGGAGTTCGTCGGCGATCAGTCGCTCGAGGTCATGCCGAGTGGAGATCGGCGCTGGGTCGGCGTCGAAGCCCGCTGCCGCTGCGGTACCGCCGCGCTTCGGCGATGAGAGTCCGTTGCGATTCATCGAGAAACGGGTCATGCGGTCGCCGCAAGATCCGATGAAAATGGGCCGGCACTGGATTCCAGCGCAGCCGACAGTCCGGTGAGTTGCGCTCCGAGCAGGTCGGCGTGGTTGCCGGAGGGTGCCGCCGATTCCTCCACGCCGGACATGAAGCGCTGGAATTCATCGCCAATGCGCTCCGTCGTGGCCTTGTCAGCGTGCTTGTACAGGCACCGCAAGGCCGCGTCGTCGATGACGGCCGAATCGTTTGTCAGTGCATCGATCGCCGCACTCGGCAATTCGGCACTTCGCGCTTTCGGTTCGGCGTATCGCATCGGCGCACGTTCATCGGGAGATCAATCGGGGGCCGAAGTGTACGTTGACCATAGTCGGATCGGCCGGCGAAGCTTTCGAGTTTGAGAGCTTCCTGGCCGGCGTGCGCCGCGAGCGAGCCCCGGCAGCGTGCGGCCCCGCACCGGATCGGGTTCGACGAGACGATGGCCAATCGCCGAGCGGCCAGGTGGCTGTCCCGGGTTGTGCCGAACGGGAAGGTTGTCGCGTGCAACAACAGCGTGCCTGGCTTTCTCCATTCGGTGAAGGCGGAGCCGGTGTCGCACCCCTTTCCACCGCCGTCGCGGACGCCGAAGCCGAACTCGCGCGAGTGCTGGGACCGATCCTCGGCCGTGAACGTGCACAGGTGTCCGTGCTGAGCCAGGGCTTGCCGTGCAGACAGAGCTGTCGGTGGGTCAAATCGGCCGGTCCATGGCGATCGACCCAGTGGCAACCTCCTCTGCCAGAATCCTCGTCGCTGCAGCAAGGTCAGGGCCTTGCTGCCATCTCCCGAAGCGCACCAGAGGCGGATTCCGAATGTCTTTCACTCAGGTTTGGACCCATGCAGCCGCCGCGCGTTCGACTGTCCTGCGGATTCAGTGTCTGTTGAAGCGAAGTGACGACCTCGAGCGCAGTTCAGGTAACGCGACATAGCGCATGGGCTTCGAACTCGCCCTGCAAAGCCTGGCCGCGGGCGCACGCCGATCGATCGCCTCGACCCGCGCCGTGCTGGACGAACGCTTTTCCGCGCCGACTTGTCTCGTTCTGCTGATCGCATTCTTTCAGGTCGCGATCTGGGGAGGCCTGTCCGGCTTCCTGGCCGTTGCGCCTCCGGACGACAGCCTGGAGCAGGTGCTGCTGAGTCAGGAGTTGAGATTCACGTATGGCAAGCACCCGCCCTTGCCGACCTGGATTCTCTACGCCTCGAACCGGCTCTTCGGCGCTTCCATCGGCGCGGCGTTTGTTCTAGGCGCCTTGTGCTCGGTAGCGACGATGTTGCTGCTCTACGGCTTTGCGCGCCCCCTGATTGGGGCCCGTCGCGCGGCGTTCGCCGCCATTCTGCTGTCGAACGTCGAGTACATGAACGCGGGCACGGCGTACTTCAATCACAACACGGTGCAGTTGCCCCTCGCGTTGCTGGCGATCGTGCTGTTCCACCGCGCGTTGACGCGGATGCGGTGGCTCGACTGGGCGATGTTCGGCGCGGGTTGCGGTTTGATGATGCTTGCCAAGCTCAGCGCCATCGTGCTGTTTGCATCGTTCGGTGTCTATCTGCTTTGGGTCCGGCGCCTGGGCATGGCGTCTGTCTGGCGAGGCGTCGCCATCGCTGCGATCGTCAGCTTCTTGATGATCTCGCCCTACCTCGTTGCCGTTCGCGGTGACCAGTGGGCACCGGACACGTATGCAATGAACGCGGTGTTCCCGGTCGATGTGGACCGCATCCAGTGCCTGAAGACCGTGTGGGGTTTCGCGTCCAGCCAGTTGGCCAAGGTGGCGCCGGCATTGTTGATCTTTGCGATCCTGCGCCGAGGCGCGCCCCGGGCCGCTCCCGCTCCCGAGCAAGCCGTGACGCTCGGTCCCTTTCTCACGCTGGTCGGCTTCGGGCCACTCGTCTTGACCGTTGCCATCGGTGCGCTGACTGGCGCACACCTGCTGGTCGGCTGGGGGACGACGTTTCACGTCCTGCTGACCTTCTGGCTCGTCGCCGCGCGCCCGCTGGCCATCGAGGTGCAACCCCGTGTCTTGCGTCGAGCGGCGTTCGCGAGCGTTGCGGTGCAAATCGTTCTGTGGTCACTCACCATCACGCATGGCGGGCGCTTGCCGAACCTCAACCCGACAGTGCATCGCGTGCCGCCGCCGACGCCGGCGCGGCTGGCCGAGGCGGTCCGGGGCATCTGGACGCAGCACTGCGCTGGACCCTTGCGCTTCGTTGTAACCGACGGGCACACGGGTAGCGCGCTGGCGGTCAGATACCAAGGGCAGCCCCGCGTGGTCGACGCCACGCGGCCGGAATTTGCCAAGTTCTTTCCGGACGACGTCAGGCTCGCTGATGGCGCTGTCGTGGTTCAGCGCCGACCCGTGGGTGCGCCCGCATCGGGGTCGTCTCGACTCCCCATGGACAGACTCCTCGCCGAGGCGGCTTGGCAATCGACCGTGGAGCTACCGGCGAGCGATGGTCAACGTCACGACTATGTTCTGGGCATTCTGCCGCCGCTGACGGGAGAGGGCTGCGAGACCGACGACTGATCACTGAACTTGTTCGAAGCGCCGACATGGCCCGACCGATCATGAGGCCGCAGGTCGAGTTGATCATCGTGGTCATGGCCTCGGTGATCGTGGTCCCATGTCTGAGACCGGACGGTGAAGACGGTGGTCTCCTTCGTGTTCGGCTTACGCTTGCTTTCGAGGCGACGACGGGCGCTGTCGCTCACAACTGCCACGGTCGCATTGGTTGCTCGTGAGTCACCGGGTAACGTGGCTTTGCGCTGTCGCCGAATCCTGTTGACGATGGCGTCGTCACCGCGGCGACGGCGGTCGATATGAGCGCATCTCTGAATCATGACCACCCCGCGCTCAAATCTCCTTTGCCGCGGCCCGATGCTGCTGCTCGAGACCATTGGGCAGTCAATCTGGTGCAGCCCTTTGTCACGATGCGCTTTCACCAAGCGCAGAGCGTCGAGTTCGATGTTCGACGCGGCGCTATGGACCCGAAGAGGTCCGACGCGGGCATGCCGTGCGCATGAACCCCCGTAGGCATTGCCACGGCACTGTCGTATGCCAATCACGCTTCAGCGGCTCGCCCCCACCGGCGACCCGGTAGGCCACCCACCGCGACGACGAGCACGACAGTGCCCAGGTTCCAGACCAGGATCATCGCGGTCGCATCCCCCGGAGACTGTTCAAAAAGCGGCCCTACCCACCTTGCCGTCAATCAACCGCAACGGGTTCGCCCGGTGGCTTCGCACCGCATTGCGTCCAGCCCGCTTGGCTTCGTAGCACGCGGCATCGGCAGCCGACATCACTGCAGCTGCATCGGCAAGGCTGTCTTCAATCTCCACCACGCCGACGCTGGCGCCGACCTGCAGCGACAACCCTTCCCAGCTCAGCCGGTAGCTCTGCACCCGAGCGCAAATCTGATCCGCGACTCGTTCGGCCTCCCTCCTGTCGCAGCCCCGCAGCAGCACGGCAAACTCATCCCCTCCGAGCCGCGCCACAGTGTCGTTGGCCCGCACTCGCTCGGTCAGAATGGACGCGATGTTCTTCAGCAGTTCGTCCCCGGCCGCGTGACCGGCGCTGTCGTTGACGGCCTTGAAACGGTCCAGGTCTATGAACAGTGCCGAAGCGACTTCTCCTTTGCGCCGCTCGCTAAGTTGCTCCGTCAAGCGCACCTCGAACTCGCGTCGGTTCACCAGACCCGTCAACGCATCATGAGCGGCGGTCCAGGACAAGGTCTCCCGTTGCGAGCGAGCCTCCGCGATGTCGGTGACGATCCAGATCGTGCCCGCTGCGATATCGCCTGCTTGCACTGGCGCACCTTGGCGCCGCGCCCAGAAGCGACTGCCATCGGCTCGCATGAGCTCGATCTCTTCGTCGAACATGCGCCCGGCCGCGAACGCCGCGGCGACGCGCAGTCCGAACGCCCGGTGCTCGTCCTCGGAGGTGCAGATCAGATGTGTCGATTGGCCGGCCAACTGCTCGCCCTCGTAGCCGAACATGCGGTTGAAATGTGCACTCACAAGTTCGAAGTGACTCAATCGCGTGAAGGCGATGCCGACCGGTGCGTTGCCCATCACCGCACGCATCTTGGCAAAGAGCTCGTCGCCGGACTTCTGGCTCGCCGCTCGCTGCCCCATGACATGCTGAAAGACCCTCGATAGCGCGCCCAATTCGCCGCCGCCGCTCGGCCAGCCTTCTTCGGGCGCCATGTCGTTATCCAGGAGTTGCAGCGCGCGCCGCTCCAGATCGCGCAACGGACGAAGCATTCGCAGCGTGGTCAGCAGGATGATCCCGCCGCCCGCGAGGGCAACCGCCGCACCTATCCATGTGGCCTGCAGCCGGCCTGCCGTCGGCCCTCCCAGCAAGACTTCCGCCGGAGCGGTTCGAAAGATCACCCAGTCGGCATCGGGCACACCAGCCATCGCCACCACATTGTCCCCGAATCGTCGGGCCGAGCCCTGCGGCTCCACCGGACGGCCCTGCGCAATCCATTGTTCGACAGCTCCGGAGATGCTTGGCTCGGTCTGAGCATCCCGAAGGATCCACGCCTTGTCCGGGTGCGAGATGATGCGCCCCATCGAGTCAGTGATGATGGTGGTTACGAGGTCGAAGTCGCTGCCGCCAGATCGCGTCAGGTCGCCCATCAGCGAACGCGTGGCGAGTCTCAGTCCGCCACCCAGCACCGCGGCCGTTCCGCCTTGCTTGCCGGGCACAGGCATGGTGAGAACGATGACTGGCTCCCCTGTGGCCCGGCTGACGATCGGTTCGGAGATCACGGGCCGGGCCTCCTCCATCGTCCTCTTGAAGTACGCGCGGTCCGCGGCGTTGATGTTCGGTGCCCTGACGCCCTTGGCGTCGGCCAGGGCCAGCAGGCGGCCATCTGGCGCAGTGACGGTGACGCTGTCGAAGAGGCTTCGCAGGACCGCCCCGTTGTCGAGGAACGCGAACACCGCCGATGGATCCTCCAGATCGTTGACCGGGAGGCCGGCGGCGGCGCTTCGCATGCTGGTCTGCAGGCTGACGAGTCGCGAAGACAGCACGTTGGCCAGGCGCTGGGCGTCACCGAGCTGAGTGTCCAGAACGGCTCGTTCACTGCGATGGCCCATGTCGCGCAGAACGAAGAACACCGTGAACGTTACGCTCAGACCAATCAACAAGATGCTGGTCAGTGCGAGTCGAAGCTTCAATGAGCCCAGTGCGTTTCGAAGGCCGCTGGGAAGGTGCCTGTGCATACTTGTTCCAACGAGGTTCACTCGATGCTATCCAGCGAGGGCGATGCTCGATGCGAGGAGGAGGGGGGTGTTGAGATGCCTTCTTTGCGCGCAACCGGATGCTGTGTACGCGGGTGGCGGTGAGCCCAGTGCCGACGTTCATGTGATCGCGTCGCCCAGGACGACTGTCGGCGCTCGCACCAGCTCCTCTGGGCCATGCGTGGACTGGCACCGACTCGACCCAAGCTGGCCGGATTTGCAGCAGGTCTCCTGCCAGGCAGTCTCGGTGCCGCCGGCTACGCGCTCCATTGCCCCGAGCTGTCGCCGCTCTCGTGCTGGTTTGGTATTCCCTCATTCCCTCAGCATCCTCGCACCGGCGGTCGCTGGCGCTGTCAGGGGACCGAGGCTGTTTCGTTGGTGAGCGGACGGCATCTTCAGCGGCGAGGCTCTGGGCGGTTTGTTTATTCGTCCTGACAGGGAAAGCTACCGTCGACCTATTCCTCGGCTGGGCGATTCGCGAGCTTCACCAGCCTTTCGCTTCACCCCGAGCAGGGTCTTCGGCGCGGCCTGACGGGGCATGGCGACGCTTCTTGCAGCGTTGGCCAGTTGCAGCGATTCGGCGACGTATTTGGCTGCCAACGCGCGGGCCGACTCCGAAGGCCCTGATGTGCCTTCGCCGGCGCCCCAGTAGTCGCCGTGTCCCGCATTGGGAATGGCGTGGTCGTTCACCAGACCCGTCATGCCGGCCGGGGGTCCGAACCGGCCGAGCGCGACCGGCAGAAAGCCTTCGCCATGTCCGGCAATCGTCTGCCCCGGCGGAAACGCGTAGTGGAGCACCGCATCTGAGGTCGAGTGCAACACCAGAATCGACTCGGCGGCTTGCGTGGCGCCCATCAAGGCGCCTCCCGGCGTCACCATGAAGTCCGGGACCGCTGCGGCCATGAGCACCACGCGCCGGATCGCGGGGTGGTTCGTCGCCGTCAGTTCCTGAATGCACTCCAGCACCACCCGGCAGCCGAGCGAGTGGCCCACGAAGTGCACGGTCACAAGGTTGGGCAGGCTAGCGATGTAGTGCGCCAGTCGTTGTCCCGCGTGCGGCGCGGTGTTCACCGCCGTGGGGTAGACGAGAAAATCGACCTTGTCGAGCAGTCCGGCCCAGTTGGCATCGCCGGGCCAGAAGAAATTCCCCAGGCCAGGTTCCAGGGCTGGCGGAAGCAACCCGGCCAGTGGGTATTGCCGGTCCCTGAACCCCTGGTAGGCCTCGGCAGCTTCGCCCATGTGGTTGTTGAAGCCGTGGACGAGGATCACCAACTCGCGTGCTGCGCTGGGCGGGGAGGCCGGATCGCACTGGACCTCGAGCGTCAGCCCGCCACCCTCCGGTGCTTCGCGCACCGACAGCACGAGCCAGGGCCCGTAGTCAGGCGGCAACCCTTCGAACCTAGACACTGGTCTTGACCTTGCGCAGGGCGTCCACGAGGTCCTTGGCAACCGGCGCCAGCATGCCGCCGAATATCGAGACTATCGGGATCTTGAGCCACAGGAACCAGTGATCTTTGTCGAAGTGATTCGCCATCACGTCCCAATCCCATGATTGGCCTCCGTCATGTCCCAACTCGACGAACTGCGCCAACAGCAGCAGGACTGCGCCCACGATGACGGCGGTCAGTTGGTTCCATTCGCGCCAGCGCAGCGCCGTGACGATCTGGAAGCTGTCCAAGTGCCGGCGAACTGTCTGCTTCAGGCGCGTGTACCGATCGGCGATCTCCTTGCGTTGCTGGTCAGTGACGTTCGTGCTGGCAACCAGCGTGCCGACCTCGGCGACCCAGTTCGCGACGTCTTTGGGTTGGGCGCTGCGCGTGAGGAACTGAAACAGGTCCGGGTACAGCTTCGGGTTGTTCAATGCGACGTCGGCCGCGTCCTGGATCTGTCCCATGAGCCGGTCCACCTCCAACTCGAAGAGCGCGAATTCGATGGAGCGGTGGAAGCTGCCCTTGCCTTCAAGCGCCACCGAGTCGTTGTAGCGCTGCTTCTGTTCGGTTCCCGCGCGGCCGACGCCGGTGGTCAACTGCAGCAGTTGGTCGTAGCCGCGGCCGTGGTCGTAGGCCGGCAAATCGCCAGGCGCCTGCGCTGGCGGCGCTTTGCTCAGGTAGTGCGTCTTCTTGTCCGGCTGCTCGTTCTGGAACCATCGCAGCACACTCGCTCGATGGAATTTGGCCTGCGAACTCAGCAGCTTTTTCCAGGCCTCAATGAGGGCCACGGTCAGCGCACCGAGCGCGGCCAGCGTGCCCGCGTAGCCCAGCAGGAAGCCCGAGATGGCGTTGATGGACGTGAGAACGGGGGCGGTGTCTGCCATGACCTTCTCTCCTTCCGAGCGACCTGCTGGCCGACTAGTGTTCGATCGAACTGTGGTCCGGGATCGTCTTGTTGTCGGGTGCAAGGAGCGCATGCAGCGCTGGGTGACGGTCCGGGCACATCCTAACGTCGGTGGTACTGGGAGCGTCATCCCCACGTTGGCGGATGCCGACCCTTGAGATTGGCCCACGCATTCCTTTGCGACGACACGCAGACGGCGCGTCGGAGCACCGTGGGAATGCTGTCGGCGCCGAACTCGACCGTCCAGAGTCTGCTGACGTGTGCTGGTGCTGGCTGTGCGGCCGATCAGAGCGCGGCGGTCGCCTCGATCAGTTCAGGTGCTCATGCACCAGCCACTGGAATTCCGTGGGAAATACCTTGCCCGGCTCGACCTCCAGGGTGATGGAGCGCCCGTCGCCCCAGTTCAATTCGCCCCGCAGCGCATCGAAGCGCAAGTGCGCATCTTTGAAGGTTCTTGCTGGTGGGGCAGGTTGGTCGTGAACATCTACTACCGGGCGGCGCCGGCCACGTGCACCATTCTGCGATGGTCACCTGGGTTGCTGACAGTCACGCGTGTGCTGCTTGGAATCGTGGTGGCGCGGTGCCGGCGCAAGCCCGACACGAGCAGCAGAGGTTGACGATGGCGTGGATTGGATTCCTTGCGCTGGCAGCGCTGCTGCTTGCACGGCGGCTGGTCGACCCCGTCGTCGCCGAGTGCGCGTCCAGACCGAGAGCGCTTGCGAGCGCGGAGCTTGCCTATGCGGAGCAGTTGTTCCGCATCGAACATCCGAGCCGCCTGGTGGCCAAGCCCGACCGGGCGTACCGGTTGCATGGCGGCTCTCTCGTGTTGGTGGAACTGAAGACACGCTGGCGCGATCGCCCCTACGACACGGACATCATCCAGTTGTCGGCGCAGAAGCTGGCGATCGAGATGCAAACGGGCCAGATCGTCGAACCGTATGCGTTCGTGAGCGTCCTCAGACCGACCGGGTGGCGCACCCTCCGGCACCACCGCGTCGCGCTTCTCGATGCAGACGCAGTTGTTGAACTGCACCGTCGGCGCGAGGAAATCCTGGCTGGGCGCGCGATGCCGCGTTATGCGCGGTCTCCCAAGGTGTGCGACCGGTGTGCCCACCGTTCACGATGTGACCGGCAGCAATGATGAAGCGGGCGGCAGTTCACCTGCAGAGCGCGTACATGCCAGCCCTTGTCTCACGGCTTGCGGCCAACCGTCCCTCCTTGGGTCACCTCTGCGTTCGCTCCTCGTTTGCTTGGAGCTTGGCCACGTCAGCCTCCGGTTTGAGTAATTGATTTATTGACGATTGCCGCGCTTCTAATCAAAAATGTGACCGGCTAAGCAAATCTGGGAAGAATTCCAGGAATCTAAGTGTCGGACTGGATCGGATACCAACGGTTGGCTGAGCGCTACGGCGTTGCGCCGGTGCAGGCGTTTCGTACGGACAGTGCCATCGCGAAGTCTCGCGCCACAGTGCGGGAAGATGGGTACGTTCACGAATACTATCCGCCTGCAGCCAAGCCAGCCGACACCTTGGCGGGCCACCTGACCTTCGCGCTCAAGCACGAGGGCATCCATCTGGAGTTCCTGGCCCGCTTGTTCGCTGTGACGCCGCCAGCCGAACTGGAGGCTTGGGTCGCGGCTGAGCCGACGGGCCAGTACGCGCGTCGGGCAGGCTTCTTCTATGAGTATTTGACCGGCCAACACTTGGCGTTCCATGGTGTGGCCGCCGGCAACTACGTCCCGGCGCTCGACGCGGACACCTACCTGACCGCAAGCCACCCGGTCAACAACCCGCGCTGGCGCGTACGCGACAACCTGCCGGGGACGCGGGACTATTGCCCCTTGGTGCTGCGCACCGCCCGCGTGCGACAAGCCGAGCAATACGACTGCGCGCAACACCTTGCCGATCTGGAGGGCGAGTTCGGCGCGGACGTACTCTTGCGCAGCGTGGTTTGGCTGACCATCAAGGAGAGCCGGGCGAGCTTCGCGATCGAGCACGAAGAGCAGCACGTCGATCGGGTGCGGCGTTTCGCTTCGGTGATGGAACAGCGCTGCGGGCAATTCGACGAGCCGCTGTCGGAGGCCGCCCTCGGTGAACTTCAGTCGCAGATCCTGGGGCCGCGGGCGACGCGCTACGGGGTACGCCGCTCACCGGTCTTCGTCGGCGAGGTGGATGGCTTCACCGAGGTGGTTCACTACATCGCTCCCCGATGGAGCGACGCGCCTGAGTTGTTGTCCGGCTTGCGCGATTTTGCATTTCGCACAGTCGGGGCCGCTGCGCTTGTGCGCGCCGCGGTGCTGTCGTTCGGCTTCGTGTACATCCACCCGATGTCGGACGGCAACGGCCGCATCTCTCGTTTCCTGATCAACGATGTGCTGCGACGGGACAAGGCCATTCCGGCACCGTTCATCCTGCCCGTGTCCGCCACGATCACCAGTACCGTCATCAACCGACGCGGCTACGACCATGTGCTCGAATTGTTCTCGAAGCCGCTGATGCGCAAGTACAGCGACGCTTGGCGCTTTGGCGCGGAACAAATCGCCGACGATGGCGTGCGCTTCAACTTGCAGTTCGACGCCTACCAGGATGCACTTCCGGCCTGGCGCTTCCCCGACATGACTGACCATGTTGAGTACCTGGCCCAAGTGGTCCAGCTGACCATCGAGCAGGAGATGCGCAAGGAAGCAGGGTACCTGCGCAGCCTGCGCGTGGCGCGCGAGCGAGTCAAGCAAGTCATCGAAGGTCCCGACAGCGACATCGACCGCATCATCCGGTCGGTGCGCGAGAACGGCGGCAAGGTGTCGGGAAAACTGGTTAAGGAGTTCCCGGCGCTGGAGGACCAGCACCTTGCTGCCGGCGCCGTTGCGGCGATCCAGTCGGCGTTCGAGCAACCTTGACTACGCCGCAGCGGGCAGAACCAAATGAAGTCGCTTCCTCAGCCCGATGCACTTCGGCCAAGTGATGCCATCGACCTTGACGCAAGCGCTGCCATGCTAGAGTGATCGCAGGGCCTACAAAGCGATGACCAGCGAAGCCAACCCGGTGCGTCTCACCACATCCCATCCGAATGGAGGGAAAAGTGGAGGATTCGGATCAGGCCGGAATTGCAGAATCGTTGTCTGGCGCGGGGTGCAGCCCGATTTACATGTTTTGATCGACAACCTGATCGAGGTGACCGAGTGGTGCATGTCGCTCGATCCGCTGTCGCGCCCGCAAAGCGTGTTCGCGTTGCAGAAGGAGCTGGCGCGCGAAACCGAACGCCGCTACACCAAGCTGAGCTTCGGCGAACGCCTGAAGATGCAGCTTGAGAACCTGACCACAGGCGCCAAGGCGTAAGCCGGCCCAAGGCCCACTGCATGCGCTTCTCCATCTACCAGGTCAGCCGCAAGGGCGGCCGCGAGAAGAACGAAGACCGCATGGGGTATTCGTACACCCGCGACTCCGGTTTGTTCGCGGTGGCCGACGGCATGGGCGGGCACCCGGAAGGCGAAGTGGCGTCGCAGCTCGCGCTGCAGACCATGTCGGCCCTGTTCCAGCGCGAGGCCAAGCCGGTGCTGGCCGATCCGCTCGCGTTCCTGAACCAGGCGATCATGGCCGGCCACCAGCAGCTGCTGCGCTATTCGGCGCAGAAGGCGTTGCCCGACACGCCGCGCACCACCATCATCGCCTGCGTGCTGCAAGGTGACTCGGCCTACTGGGCGCACTGCGGTGATTCGCGGCTGTACATCGTGCGGGGCGACAAGCTGGTGGCCCGCACCCGCGACCACTCGTATTCCGAGCTGCAGGACGCGCTTCATTCGGTGGTGCCGATGCGCGAGCGCCTGAACCGCAACGTGCTGTTCACCTGCCTGGGCAGCCCTGGCAAGCCGGTGATCGACACCACCGGCCCCTTCCTGCTGCAAGGCGGCGATCGGCTGATGCTGTGTTCGGACGGGCTCTGGAGCACCGTCACCGATGCGTCCATCACCGAGCAGCTGGCGCAGCACACGATCACCGAAGCGGTGCCCGAGCTGGTCGAGCAGGCGTTGCGCAACGGTGGGCCGAAGTGCGACAACGTGTCGGTGATGGCCATCGAGTGGGAAACCTCCGAAGCCGCCACTGGCGTGTCCACGCAAGAGCTGGGCGAAGAGGTGTTCGCCTCGACCATCCAGGCGAGTGTGCTCGGACACGATGTGATCGACGACCTCGACGATGCCGAGATCGAACGCTCGATCAAGGAAATCAACGACGCCATCCGGCGCTCGTCGTCCCCAAAAAAAACCTGAGGGTTCAAGAATGAGTTTCACACGCACGCAAGGGCGCGGCGTCGATGCGCTGCGGCCGCTTCGCATCACCCGCCATTACACCAAGCACGCCGAGGGCTCGGTGCTGATCGAGTTCGGCGATACCCAGGTGGTGTGCACCGCCTCCGTCGAGGAAAAGGTGCCACCGCATAAGCGCGGTTCGGGCGAGGGCTGGGTCACCGCCGAATACGGCATGCTGCCCCGCGCCACCCACACCCGCAGCGACCGCGAGGCGGCCAAGGGCAAGCAGAGCGGTCGCACGCAGGAGATCCAGCGCCTGATCGGCCGTTCGCTGCGCTGCGTGTTCGATCTGAAGGCGCTCGGCGAACGCACGATCTCGCTCGACTGCGACGTGATCCAGGCCGACGGCGGCACGCGCACCGCGGCCATCACCGGCGCCTTCGTGGCCGCCCACGATGCGGTGACCGGCCTGTTCGCGCAAAGCAAGCTGGCCGCGTCGCCGATCCGCGATTTCGTCGCGGCGGTGTCGGTTGGCATCGTCGACGGCACACCGTTGCTCGATCTGGAATACATCGAAGACTCGGCCTGCGACACCGACATGAACGTGGTGATGACCGGGGCAGGCGGCTTCGTCGAAGTGCAGGGCACCGCCGAAGGCGCGTCGTTCTCGCGCGCCGAGATGGACCAGCTGCTGCAGCTGGCCGACCAGGGCATCCGCCAGTTGGTGGCCGCACAGCGCCAGGCATTGGGCCTGTGAGGCGATGAAGCTGGTGCTGGCCTCAAACAACGCGGGCAAGCTGGCCGAACTGCAGGCCTTGTTCGCGCCGCTGGACCTGGGGCTGGTGCGGCAGGGTGACCTCGGCATACCCGAGGCCGACGAGCCGCACCTGACTTTCCTCGAAAACGCGCTCGCGAAAGCCCGCCATGCGGCGCGACTTGCAGGGGCTGCGGCCATCGCCGACGACTCGGGTCTGTGCGTCGACGCGCTGGGCGGCGCGCCGGGCGTGCGCTCGGCACGGTATGCCGAAGACCATGGCCAGCCGAAGGGCGATGCCGCCAACAACCGCGTGCTGCTGGACAAGCTCTCCGCGTTTCCCGAGGCGGCACAGCGCAGCGCACGTTTCGTCTGCGCCTTGGTGGCGGTGCGTTCGGCCGATGACCCGCAGCCGCTCGTGGCCATGGGCCGCTGGGCCGGTGTGATCTGGCCCGCGCTGCGCGGTGAGTCCGGCTTCGGCTACGACCCCTTGCTGTACATCCCCGAGTGCGAACGAACGGTCGCCGAAATGAGCCCCGCGGAGAAAAACGAGCGCAGCCACCGCGGCCTCGCATCGCGCGAGATGCTGCGGCAGATGCGCGAGGTCTGGGGCCTTGGCTGATCGCACGGTGCTGCCAGCGATCGTGCCCGCCGATGGCTCGGAGTCGGCATCGGCCGCTGTCGACGTCGACCCGAACCAGTTGCTGGCCCGCTACCTGCGACCTGGCACATTGAACTTGTCGGTGCTGCCGCCGCTGTCGTTGTACGTGCACCTGCCGTGGTGCCTGAAGAAGTGCCCCTACTGCGACTTCAACTCCCACGAGCGTCGCGCCGTCGATGGGGGCGATGGTTCGCAGACGCTGCCGTTCGACCGCTACCTCGACGCGCTGCGCTGCGATCTGGAAGCTGCGCTGCCATTCATCTGGGGCCGGCGCATCCACACGGTGTTCATCGGTGGCGGCACGCCGAGTTTGTTTCCGCCCGACCGCATCGATCAGCTGATCACCGACATCCGCGCCCGGCTGCCGCTGGAGCCTGGCTGCGAGGTCACGATGGAGGCCAACCCGGGCACCTTCGAGCGCGACCGCTTTCGCGGTTACCGCGCGGCGGGTGTCACGCGCCTGTCGGTCGGCGTGCAGAGCTTCGACGACGCCAAGCTCGCTGCGCTCGGCCGTGTGCACGACGGCGCGCAGGCGAGGGCAGCGTTGGCCGAGGCCAGCGAAGCCTTTGACACCTACAACCTCGACCTGATGTACGCGCTGCCCGGACAGACGCTGGCCGAACTGGAGGCGGATCTGGCCGCCGCGCTGGCGTTTCATCCGCCCCATCTGTCGATCTACCACCTGACGATCGAGCCCAACACGTTGTTCGCGAAGCACCCACCCACCGGCGACCTTGCGGTGCCCGACGACGACACCGCGTTCGACATGCTCGACCGCATTGCGCAGGCGACCGAAGCGGCCGGCCTGTCGCGCTACGAGGTGTCGGCCTTCGCGCGGCCGGGCCACCGCTGCGCGCACAACCTGAACTACTGGCAGTTCGGCGACTACCTCGGCATCGGCACCGGCGCGCACAGCAAGCTCAGCTACCCGCACCGGGTGGTGCGCCAGGTGCGCTTTCGCGATCCGTCGACCTACATGACGAATGCGCTCGCGGGTCGGGCGATCGCGCAGGACGAAGAAGTGGCGCGCAAGCAGCTGCCGTTCGAGTTCATGCTCAACGGGCTGCGGTTGAAAGAAGGCGTCGAGCTGGCGCGCTACACCGAGCGCACCGGCCTGCCGCTGAGCTCGATCGAGCGCGCGCTGGACGAGGCGGTGCGCAAGGGCCTGCTGCGGCGCGAGCCGAACTGGATCCAGCCCACGCCGCGCGGGTATGACCTGCTCAATGATTTGCAGGAAATTTTTCTGCCAGCCGCCTGAGCTTAGGCGTTGATTTTTCTGGTGCGCAAAGCATCGCTAGAGTTGTGGCTATCACGGGGCTGATACATCGTCATCGCGGACAGGCGCAGGCGAACCCTGGCAGCCCCGCCTTCCGCACGACGTAGTGACTGGAGAGAAACCAATGACGACACTGCACATCAACGGCCGTTCCACCGTGATCGACGCCCCCGAAGACACCCCGCTGCTGTGGGTCCTGCGCGACCACCTGGGGATGACGGGCACCAAGTTCGGCTGCGGCATGGCGATGTGCGGTGCCTGCACGGTTCATCTCGACGGCATCCCCGTGCGTGCCTGCGTGACGCCTGTCAGCTCGGTCGAGGGCAGGAAAGTGACAACGATCGAAGGTGTCGGGGCGACCAAAACGGGCGCGGCGGTACAGGCGGCCTGGCAGACGATCGGTGTGCCGCAGTGCGGTTACTGCCAGGCAGGGCAAATCATGAGTGCGACGGCACTGCTCAACGGCAACGGCAAGCCGAGTGACGCTGACATCGAGACCGCGATGGCCGGCAACCTGTGTCGCTGCGGAACGTACACGCGCATACGCGCGGCCATCAAGACGGCCGCCGGCATCGCGGGAGACGCAGCATGATCGCGAACGACTTGGCGAAGTGGGTGAACGTTGCGGATACCTCTGCAGTCTCGCCAAGCTCCGGGCCGACGCGGCGCTCGTTGTTGAAGGGCATTCCACTCACCGGCCTGGTTTTGTATGTAGGCCTGCCGGGCATCGGATCCGCAGCGCAGGAGCCGCAGAAGTACGGTGGCGACGCCATGCCACACGGCGTGATTGACAACCCGAAGGTCTACGTGTCGATCGCACCTGATGGAACGGTCAGCATCGTCGTCAACCGGTCGGAGATGGGCCAGGGTGTTCGTACCAGCTTGCCGAGGATCGTTGCCGATGAGTTGGAAGCCGACTGGAAGCGCGTGAAGGTGGTTCAGGCGCCCGGCGACGAACCCAGGTACGGCAACCAGGACACCGACGGTTCGCGCACCACTCGTCATTGGTTCGACCCGATGCGACGGTGCGGTGCCAGCGCTCGCACCATGCTCGAACAGGCTGCCGCGGCGAAGTGGAAGGTGCCGGTCGACCAGGTTCATGCGCACAACCATCAAGTGATCCACCAACCCAGCGGCCGAAGGCTGGGCTATGGTGCACTCGCGCTGGCTGCCGCCTCGCTCGAGGTGCCTGCGGCCGCCACGCTCAAGCTCAAGGATCCCAAGCAATACCGCTACATCGGCAAGAACGATGCGTTCCTGACGGACGGCAAGGCGATCGCCACCGGCACCGCGCAGTTCGGCATCGACACGCGCCTGCCGGGCATGGTCTACGCCGTGGTTGCGCGCCCGCCGGTACTCGGTGGCCAGGTCAAGTCGTTTGACGCCAGCGACGCGCTGAAGGTCCCGGGCGTGCTGAAGGTCTTCGCGCTCGAGGGCACGCCGCCGCCGTCGGAGTTCCAGCCGATCGGTGGCGTCGTCGTTGTCGGCAAGGACACCTGGGCCGCGGTCAAGGGGCGCAGCCTGCTGAAGATCGAATGGAACGACGGCGCGCACGGCAACTACGACTCCGACAGCTTCCGCAAGGAACTCGAAGCGGCGGTGTCGCAGCCGGGTGGCAAAGAGGTCCGCAACGAGGGCGACGTCTATGCCGCTCTCGCGAACGCCGCCAGGCGCATTGAAGCGAACTACTACGTGCCTCACTACGCCCACGCGACGATGGAACCCCCAGTGGCCACGGCGCGCATCAGCGGCGGCAAGTGCGAGGTCTGGGCGCCGACCCAAGCGCCTCAGGCCGCAGTCGATCGCCTCGCCAAGCGGCTGAATCTCTCGCCCGAGAACATCACCGTGAACGTGACGCTGCTCGGCGGTGGCTTCGGCCGCAAGTCGAAGTGCGACTTCGTGCTGGAGGCGGCGCTCGTGTCGAAGGAACTCGGCAGCACGCCGGTCAAACTGACGTGGACGCGCGAAGACGATCTGCACCACGACTACTTTCACACCGTGACGGCCCAGCACCTGGAGGCGGGCGTCGATGCGAGCGGAAAGGTCACGGCGTGGCTGCACCGCAGCGCGGAGCCCACCATCGTCTCCATCTTCGCGCCCGACCCGAAGCACCTCGCGCCCTTCGAACTCGGTCTCGGCCTGACCAACATGCCGTACGCGATTCCGAATGTGCGCATGGAGAACCCCGAGGCGACGGCGCATACCCGCATCGGCTGGCTGCGCTCGGTGAACAACATCCAGCATGCATTCGCGACACAGTCCTTCGTTGCAGAGGTGGCGCAGGCGCAGGGCAAGGATCATCGCGACTTCCTGCTCGAGTTGCTGGGCCCCGACAGGCAGATCGACCCGACGAAGATCGGTGAGAACTGGAACCACGGCGAATCACCGCAGCGCTACCCGATCGATACCGGGCGGCTGCGTCGTGTGATCGAGCGCGTGACGAAGGAAGCGTCATGGGGACGCAAGATGCCGAAGGGCCGAGGGCAGGGCTTGGCGGCGCACTACAGCTTCGTGACGTACATCGCCGCGGTGGTCGAGGTTGTGATCGACGCGAAGGGCGAGATCGTGATTCCGCGGGTCGATGTGGCGGTCGATTGCGGACCGCAGATCAACCCCGACCGCATCCGCTCTCAGATCGAGGGGGCTTGTGTCATGGGACTGAGCCAGGCATTGGTCAGCGAAGTCACGTTCAAGCAGGGCCGACCGCAACAAGACAACTTCCATCAGTTCGAGATGCTCCGCATGAACAGGGCACCGAAGAAGATCGTGGTGCACCTGATGCCGTCGAGCAATTTCGACGCCCCGTTGGGCGGAGTGGGCGAGCCGGGAGTTCCGGTCATGGCGCCGGCACTGATGAACGCGATTCAGGCGGCCGTGGGCAAGCGCATTCGGCAGTTGCCGCTGCGCGGACAGCTCTCGTCCTCGGCCTGAACGATTGCGCGTTGGGGGCGGGCCCGAACCGCCAGCGGCGGGACTTCGTTTGCCCCGCGCTAGACGCGGGTCATCGACATGCCCGAGGTGCTGCGCAGCCGCTCGATCAGCTTCGAGGCGATCTGCGTCAGGGGCAACACCTCGTGGGCAGCGCCGGCTGCAATCGCTTCGCGCGGCATGCCGAACACCACGCAGCTGGCTTCGTCCTGCACGAAGTTGTAGCTGCCGGCATCGCGCATCTCGCGCATCGCGGTGGCACCGTCGGCGCCCATGCCGGTGAGCATCAGGCCGAGCGCATTCGGGCCCACCACGCGGGCGGCCGACTTGAACAGCACTTCGACCGACGGTTTGTGCCGGTTCACCGGCTCGCCGTCGCGCACGCGGGCGATGTAGTTGGCGCCGCTGCGCTCCACACTCAAATGCAGGCCGCCGGGCGCGATGTACGCGTGACCGGGCAGGATGCGCTCACCGTCGCGGGCTTCGGCCACCCGCACCTTGCACAGACCGTCGAGGCGGGCGGCATAGCTCTTGGTGAAGCCTGGCGGCATGTGCTGCGTGATCACCACCGCCGGGCAGTCCGGTGGCAGGTTCATCAGCACTTCCTTGGTCGCTTCGGTGCCACCGGTGCTGGCACCGATGAAGATGATCTTCTCGGTGGACAGCCGGCCGATCGGTGACGCTGGCGTGCTGGGGCGCGGTGCGGTGCCTGGGCCACCCGCGGCGGGTGCCATGGCGCGGCGCAGGTGTGCCTTGGAAGCGATGCGAACCTTGTCGGTGATGTCGTGGGCCAGCAGCTTCAGGCCGTCGGCCACGCCGATCTTGGGCTTGGCGACGAAGTCGACGGCGCCCAGTTCCAGCGCGCGCATGGTGACATCGGCACCGCGCTCGGTCAGTGTCGACACCATCACCACCGGCATCGGACGCAGCCGCATCAGCTTGCCGAGGAAATCGATGCCATCCATGCGCGGCATCTCCACATCGAGTGTGATCACGTCGGGGTTCAGTTCGCGGATCATCTCTCGCGCCACAAAGGGGTCGGACGCAGCACCAACGCACTCCATGTCCGGCTGCTTGTTGATGATCTCGGTCAACAGGCCGCGCACCAGCGCCGAATCGTCCACCACCACCACACGTGTCTTCGCCATGGCTTGCTCGAATCAATCAGTGGCTGTCGAAAGTGATGTCCAAACCGTCAGAACAGGTCCACCGAGCCACCACGGCTGCTCGATGTGACCGCGCGTTCGACAGCTGCCTTGTCCTGAGCGAGCAGCGCGTCGCTGCTGGTCGGTGCCAGTCGCTTGACCATCGCCTTGCCGCTGGCCGGCAGGAAGCAGACCTTGCGAGGGTAGATGTCCAGCACATCCTTGGACACCACGGTGATGTGCTCGGTTTTCAGATAGTCCAGCACGAAGCTGGTGTTGCGCTCGCCGACGTTGAGCGAACTCATGCCGCTGATCACCGCCCCACCGCCGAAGACCTTGGCCTCCAGGCTGGTGCGTGACGCACCTCGCTTGAGCAGTTCGTTGATCAGCAATTCCATCGCATACGAACCATAGCGACCGGAGTCGCCCACGCCTTCGGGCAGCATGAAGTGGTTCATGCCGCCGACACGGGCGTTGCGGTCCCAGAGGCAGGCGGCGATGCACGAGCCCAGCGTGGTCATGATCAGCAGGTCTTCGTCGTCGACGTAGTACTCGCCGGGCAGCACCTTGACCGCATCGCTCTTGAAATGCGCCTCATAGAAAAAGAAAGAGGCTTCGCCGGGCTTGGGCACCTTGGCGCGCAGCCGCGCCAGCCGCGAGCCAGCAGGCGGTGTGCCGAAGCCCTGCGTCGAGGGCTCGCCCATCGGCGTTGATCGGAGCCGCGACAGGGAAGACGTGGCGATGGAATTCGGGGCGATCGACATGGCTTGGTCTCGGGTGCGAGAGGCGGTCAGACGCGCTCGTAGATCGTCTTGCCGCGCAGCCGGAACAGGTTGCGCGCTTCGGTGAAATTCTCGGAATGACCGACGTACAGCAGACCCCGTGGCTTCATCGTCGCGTGGATTTTCTCCAGCACTCGCAGCTGCGTCGGCGCATCGAAATAGATCATCACGTTGCGGCAGAAGACGATGTCGAACGGATCACCGAGCGACCATCGTGCATCCATCAGATTGAGCGCGCGAAACTCGATCATTCGGGCCAGCTCCGGGCGCACACGGATCAGTCCGGATTGCGCGCCCTTGCCGCGCAGAAAGTGCTGCCGCAAACGCTCCGGTGACAGCCCGCGCGACTCCAGCGGATAGACCCCGGCTGCGGCGGTGGCCAGCACGTTGGTGTCGATGTCGCTGGCGACCAGCTTCGCGCCGTGGTTCGGTCCCAGGGCCTCGTTGACCGTCATCGCGATCGAATAGGGCTCTTCGCCGGTGGACGCCGCGCTGCACCAGATGCGCACCGGGCCGGGGCCGCTGCGTGCACGCAGGTCATCGACCAGCGCGCTGAAATGGTGGTCTTCGCGAAAGAACGAGGTGAGGTTGGTGGTCAGGCAGTTGATGAAGTCCTGCCATTCGGCGTCGGCGGTCGCACCGTGGGACTGCTCCAGCCATTGCAGGTAACTCGCAAACGAGTGGTGACCTGTTTCGCGAACGCGGCGCGACACCCGGCTGTAGACCATCGCCTGCTTGCCGGCGCCGAGGCTGATGCCTGCGCGTTCGTAGATCAGTTTGCGAACGCGTTCGAAATCGGCAGCCTCGAAGGCCAGATCGCGCTGGGCCGAGGACGACGCGTCATCAGGGCGTGGACGTGCAGAGGCAGACATCACGGCAGACATGGTCGAGCGCTCCGGTCAGGCGTGGTGGGCGGCATGACTGACTATCGGCAGCCTGTCGTGCGACTTGAATGAGGGCACCTGCTGGGTGATCGTCCAAAATGGCAGCGATTCACCCGCCTGACGCCTGCTGTTACGTTTTGCGACACCGCTAGACTGAGCGCCTGTTTGGCCGATTTGTGCCGTCCCACCTGATGTCCACTGCCGACCCGAGCGCTGAGCTGCAACTCCAAACGGCCTTGATGCTGCTGAAGCAGGCTGGCCGCGAGCTCAGCCCGGACGCACAACCCGGCTCGACACCCTGGCTGCAGGCGGTGGTGGATGCGTTGTGCGACCTTTCCAGCCGTGACGCACTCACCGGGCTGGCCAATCGCCGGCAGTTCGAGCTGACCATCACTGGCGAAATCGACCGCGTGGCGCGGGCCGGAGAATCGGCGCTGGTACTGATGGCCGACATCGATCATTTCAAGCGCGTCAACGACACCTACGGCCACCCCGCTGGCGATCAGGTGCTCAAGGTGGTGGCTGCGGCGCTGCAGGACTGCGTGCGACCCATGGACACCGTGGCGCGCTACGGTGGCGAAGAGTTCGCGATCATCCTGCCCAACTGCCCCACGGCCTTCGGGCTCACGGTGGCGGAACGCATTCGGGCCAAGGTCGAGCGGCGCCCGATCAATGTGGCGCCTGGCGTCGACGTGAATGTCACCATCAGCATCGGCGGCGCGTTTGCGCCGCAGTGGGTGCGTTCGTCGGCCGCGCTGTGGGTCGAACGCGCCGATCGCCAGCTGTACCTCGCGAAAACCCAGGGTCGCAACCGCGTTTGCTTAGAACACGCTCCAGTGGTCCAGGTCAGTGCCGAAGAGAAGGGGATGCTGTTCGGCACGTCCCAGTTCCAAGACCTTGAATGATGTTCTCGACATGACCCCCCCCACCGATCCCTCCGCCCGACCCAGCCCGCACGCCAGCGGCCACCGTGCGCAAACGATCGCGGTAACCAGCGGCAAGGGCGGTGTCGGCAAGACCTTCATCTCGGCCAACCTGGCGGCGGCCTTGACGCGCCGGGGCCAGCGGGTGCTGGTGCTCGACGCCGACCTGGGCCTGGCCAATCTCGACGTGGTGCTGAACCTGTACCCGAAGACCACGCTGCACGACGTGTTCACCGGCAAGTGCGATCTGGAGGCGGCGATCCTGCCGGCACCGGGCGGCTTCTCGGTGCTGCTGGCAGGCTCGGGGCTGGTCGAGTACTCGCGGCTGACCAACGATGTGCGCGAGCAGTTGCTCGACATCATCGACAAGATGAAGCCGCGCTTCGACTACATCATTCTCGACACCGGTGCCGGCATTTCCGACGTAGTGCTGTTTGCCGTCTCGCTGGCCCACGACGTGCTGGTGGTGGCCACGCCAGAGCCGACCTCGCTCACCGATGCCTACGCCACCATCAAGGTGCTGGCAACTCAGCAGGCTCGCCGTGTCATCAAGCTGGTGGTCAACCAGGTGGCTCGTCCGGGCGAGGGGCGCACGATCCGGGGGCAGCTGCAGCAGGTCGTCGATCGCTACGTGTCCCCGATGCTCGGTACCGGCACCGAATCACTGAAGCTCGATCTGGTCGGCGAGGTGCCGATCGACCCGGCCGTGCGCGAGGCAATTTTGAAGCGTCAGCTGCTGACCGAAGCGTTGCCCGGCAGCCCGGCTGCGCTGGGCGTGGGCCTGCTGGCCGACAAGCTGCTCGGGTGAACGCCACGCCGTTCGAACTGCTCGGTGGCGAGTCGGCCGTGCGTCAGTTGGTCGACCGCTTCTACGACCTGATGGATCTGGAGCCCGCATATGCCCGATTGCGCGCCCTGCATCCCGAGACCCTGGACGGCTCGCGCGACAAGCTGCATTGGTTCTTGTGCGGATGGCTCGGCGGACCTCAGCTCTACGTCGAAAAGTTCGGGCATCCCCGGCTGCGTGCCCGGCACCTGCCGTACTCGATCGGCATCGCCGAGCGCGACCAGTGGATGGCATGCATGAAGCAGGCCATGCGGGAGTCGAATCTCGACGAGTCGATGTCGGTGCGGCTCGCCGAATCGTTCTTCGGCACCGCCGACTGGATGCGCAACAAGGGCGGCTGACCTCAGCGCCTAGTCTGTTCGGGGGGATCGCCTCTGGCGCGCGGCCTCGGTCTTCAGCGTCGGTTGAGGCCCCGTCGGCTTCAACAGCACCAGCAAGGCGCCGTTGCCACCATCCGCTGCGCGCGCGTGGGCGAAGGCGATCACCTCGCTTTTTTGCACCAGCCAGGTCTTGACCTTGGATTTCAGTACCGGTTCGCGCCCGGGTGAGCCGTGGCCCTTGCCGTGGACCACCCGCACGCAGCGCAGCCCATGGCGAACCGCTTCGCGCAGAAAGCTGGCGAGTTGTTCGCGCGCCTCGTCGCGCCGCAGGCCGTGCAGGTCGATTTGGGCCTGGATGGCCCAGACGCCACGCCGGAGCTTGCGCACCACTTCCGGCCCGATGCCTTGGCCCCGCCACGAGAGCGCGTCGTCGGTTTCGAGCAGCGACTCGACGTCGAATTCATCCGAGATCGCCTCGCGCAGCACGGCTGCCTCGTCGCGCTCGCGCTGGCGGGGCAAAGGCTCGGCGCGCGGTCGTGCCAGTGGCATCGAAGCCGCACGGCGCAGCGGCTGCACGGGCCCGACGGTGTGCTCGAACAGATGTCGCTCGCGCTGTTCGCGCGCGGCGTTGGCGCGCGCTTCGGTCTCGCGCCGCGCTGCCTCGGCCGCTGCCTTCGCCAGCGACTTCTTCAGGGCAGCCAGGTCCTGCAGGCTGCGTACGCTGCGTGGCGGTGTCACAACAAGCCTCTCTCTGCAAATGAGATGGCCTGGTCGGCGCCGACCACCAGGTGATCGATCACGCGCACGTCGATCAGCGCCAGCGCCTGCTTCAGCGATTGCGTCAGGAACTCGTCGGCCCGCGATGGCTCGGCGATGCCCGACGGATGGTTGTGGGCCAGGATCACCGCGCTGGCCTGCAACGCCAGCGCGCGCTTGACCACTTCGCGCGGATAGACGCTGGCCTGACTCAGCGTGCCGCGAAACATCGGCTCGAACTGCAGCAGCTGGTTCTGCACGTCGAGAAACATCACCGCGAACACCTCGTGCCCCTCGTGTGCCAGCTGCAAACGCAGGAAGTCCTTCACCTGCTGAGGCGACGACAGCACGGTGCGCTCGGCCAACTGCTGCGCAAGCGAGCGGCGGGCCAGCTCCATCACGGCCGTGATCTCGGCCCGCTTGGCGGGCCCCAGACCCTTGATGCACTTCAAATCGGTCGCGCTGGCCTGCAGCAGGCCTTGGAGTCCGCCGAAGGCATCGAGCAGTTGCTGCGCCAGCTGCAGCACCGAAGTGCCCCGCAGCCCCGTGCGCAGCAGCAGCGCGATCAGCTCGGCATCGGCCAGTGCCGCAGGTCCCCGCGTCAGCAGCTTCTCGCGCGGTCGAGCAGCGGCCGGAATGTCTTTGAGCACCATGAATGCCTGCCGTGATGTCGCGCCGGGAAGTCGGCGACGGCGACTCGTAAAATTCGACCCAGTCTATCCAACCTCCAACCGGGCACGCCCTTGAACTCTGTCCTCGCGGGTTCCTTCCTCACGCTGCACTACCGGCTGGCCGGGCCCGACGGCGCCGACATCATCAACACCTTCAGCGACAAGGCGGCCACCTTGTCGTTGGGGACTGGTGAGCTGTCCCCGGCGATGGAAGCACGGCTGATCGGCTTGCCCGAGGGCACGCGCGCCACCTTCGAGCTGGCCGCCGGCGAGGCCTTCGGTGCGCGCAACCCCGAACTGCTGCAACGCGTCAAGCGTGCGATGCTCGACGAGTTGGGCGACCCCGACGAGCAGTACCGGCCCGGTGACGTGGTGCAGTTCCCCACGCCTGACGGCCAGGGTGCCTATGCCGGCGTGGTGCGCGAGGTCGGTGAGGACTGGGTGGGGTTCGACTTCAACCACCCGCTGGCGGGCCAGCCGGTGACCTTCGAAGTGCATCTGATTGGAGTGTTGTGATGAGTGGCGAGATCCGTGTTGAAGAAGTGCTGCTGGCCGAGCCACGCGGCTTCTGCGCCGGGGTCGATCGCGCGATCGAGATCGTCGAGCGCGCCATCACCAAGTTCGGCGCCCCCATCTACGTGCGCCACGAGATCGTGCACAACACCTACGTCGTCAACGACCTGAAGACCAAGGGCGCGATCTTCATCGAGGATCTGGCCGACGTGCCGCCTGGCGCAACGCTGGTGTTCAGCGCCCATGGCGTGTCGCAGGCGATTCGCCGCGAGGCGACCGAACGTGGCTTCACCGTGTTCGATGCGACCTGCCCGCTGGTCACCAAGGTCCACGTCGAGATGGCCAAGCTGCGCAAGGAAGGCTACGACTTCATCATGATCGGCCACAAAGGCCATCCGGAGGTCGAAGGCACCATCGGGCAGCTCAACGACGGCATCCACCTGGTCGAGGACGTGACCGATGTCGAGCGGGTGCCGGTCGACGCGAATGCGCGACTGGCGGTGGTCACGCAGACCACGCTCTCGGTCGACGATGCGGCCGAGATCCTGGCCGCAGTGAAGCGCCGCTTTCCGAACGTGCGCGAGCCCAAGCAGCAAGACATCTGCTACGCCACGCAAAACCGGCAGGACGCGGTCAAGGTGCTGGCGCCGAACGTCGATGTGCTGGTGGTGGTGGGCAGCCTCAGCAGCTCGAACAGCAACCGGCTGCGCGAAGTGGCGCAGCGTTTGGGCACCGATGCCTACATGGTCGACTCGGCCGAGGATCTGAAGCCTGAATGGTTCACCGGCAAGAGCCGTGTCGGCCTGACGGCCGGTGCCTCGGCACCGGAGATTCTGGTCAAGCAAGTGATCGAGCGTCTGCGTGCGCTGGGTGCGGTGTCGGTACGCACCATGCCGGGCGTGCTTGAAACCGTCCACTTCCCGCTGCCGATGGGGCTCGGCGACAAGTCGATGCAGACCACCGGCTGACGCCGGCCGCGGCAGTGGCCCTGCCTACAATTCGCGGCTTCACGCTCATCTTCGACACCCTTCGAACACGTACCCCATGCTGGACATCACCCTGCTGCGCAAGGACCTGCCCAGCGTCATCGCCCGACTCGAAAAGCGCAAGAACCCGCAGCCGTACCTCGACGTGGCGCGCTTCCAGGCGCTGGAGTCGGAGCGCAAGGGGCTGCAGACCCGCACCGAAGAACTGCAGGCGCAGCGCAACAGCCTGTCGAAGCAGATCGGTGCGCTCAAAGGCAAGGGCGAAGACACCGCTGCGGTGATGGTGCAGGTCGCAGGTCTCGCCGATGAATTGAAGGCATCGGCCGAGCGGTTGGAGGTGATCCAGACCGAGCTGGCCGATCTGTTGATGGCGGTGCCGAACCTGCCCCAGGACAGTGTGCCGGTCGGTGCCGACGAGCATGGCAACCTCGAGGTGCGCCGCTGGAGCCCGAACGATGCGGGCCCGCGCGCCTTCGACTTCACGCCCAGGGACCACGTGGATCTGGGCGCGCCGTTGGGGCTGGATTTCGACCTCGGTGCGAAGCTGTCGGGCTCGCGTTTTTCCTTCATGCGCGGCCCGGTCGCCCGACTGCACCGCGCGCTTGCGCAGTTCATGCTCGATGTGCAGACGCAGCAGCACGGCTACACCGAGTGCTACACGCCTTACATCGTCAACCGCGAAGTGCTGGAGGGCACCGGACAGTTGCCGAAGTTCAAGGAAGACATGTTCTGGGTGTCGCGGGGAGGCGATGAAACGCAGCCCGAGCAGTACCTGATCTCGACCTCGGAGATTTCGCTCACCAACAGCGTGCGCGAACAGGTGCTGGCCCCCGACCAGTTGCCCATCAAGCTGACCGCACACAGCCCGTGCTTCCGCTCTGAAGCAGGCAGCGCTGGGCGCGACACGCGGGGCTTGATCCGCCAGCACCAGTTCGACAAGGTCGAGATGGTGCAGATCACCCAGCCCGAGCACAGCGACGCGGCGCTGGAACAGATGGTGGGCCACGCCGAAGCGGTCCTGCAAAAGCTGGGCTTGCCATACCGCGTGCTGCTGTTGTGCACTGGCGACATGGGCTTCGGATCGGCCAAGACCTACGACCTCGAAGTGTGGGTGCCGGCGCAGAACACCTACCGTGAGATCAGTTCCTGCTCCAACTGCGAAGCGTTCCAGGCGCGGCGCATGCAGGCGCGCTACAAGTCCGCGCAGGGGCGCAACGAGTTCGTGCATACGCTCAATGGATCGGGTGTCGCCGTGGGTCGTGCGCTGGTGGCCGTGCTCGAGAACTACCAGAACGCCGACGGCTCGATCACCGTGCCCGACGCACTGCGCCCCTACATGGGCGGCGTGGCGGTGTTGAAGGGCTGAGGCCGGGGTGTTCCGGCGCCGTGCTCTGCGCTAGAATTCTGAGTTCCGGTCTCGACCAACCGGCAGCATCAAACGTGCTGGAGAGGTGGCAGAGTGGTCGAATGTACCTGACTCGAAATCAGGCGTACCGCAAGGTACCGTGGGTTCGAATCCCACCCTCTCCGCCAGAATACTCATTGTGAATCAATGACTTGGAAGCCCGCCACGAGCGGGCTTTTTCGTTTCTGGCCGATCATTTCCGAAACTCAGGTGCTATCGGGTGGGTTTGGCGCTCTCGCCGACCCGTCGATACATCTTGCGCGTGATCGATTCTTCGCTGTGCCCGAGCAGCTTCGAAGCGTCCTTCACGTCGTCGATGTCGCTGGCCGCTTTTGGCCGGCTGCCGCCGGATGGACCCCATACAGCGGACGTCGGGAATCCGCGACGTGTCTCACTCTCCCGCTTGCGAGCCGTCGCCCAATCCAGTGGAATGCGATGGAAGGCCTGCTCTCTTCGGTGTATTGCGTCCAGCGCGAAGCCCGAAACTCAGAGGTAGCACTCCGCAAGCCATGCCGTTTTCAGCGCCAACCCGATCCGCCGCCCAAGACCTTCGGTGGACCTTGTTCATTGGCGCGGCAGGCGTTTTCGCGGCTGCGCTGGCTTTGCGGCTGCTGATCCTGCCCATCGAGGCGCGCCTGGGCTTTTTGACGTTCTACCCGGCCGCGGTGCTCTGCTTCTACTACTTCGGCAAGTGGCCTGGACGCCTGGTGGTTCTGCTGTGCGCGACCACCGTTTACTACGTCTTCACGCCGCCGCACTGGTCTTGGACGCCGAGCCGCGCCGGTCTGTGGTCGATCGCCGTATTCATCGCATTTTCTGAATGGATGCGGGTGCTGGTTGATCGGACCAAAGAGAGCCAGGCTGCATTGCGCCGGCAAAAACGGCAGTTGGAATCCATCGTGCAGGACCAGACCGAGGTGATCTGCCGCTTTCGTGCTGACGGCACCGTCCTGTTCGTGAACGATGCGTTTTGCCGCATGTTCGGCATGCAGTCGCAAGACCTCGTCGGTCGGCACTGGGCTCCCGTGGTCTTTCCAGATGACATGCAACACGTCACCGAAAGTCTCGCTTTGCTGTCGCCCGCCAACCCGGTGATCACCATCGAAAACCGTGTCTTCGGCGAAGCGGGCGTTGTGCGATGGGGTCAGTTCGCCAACCGGGGCTTCTTCGATGAGCACGGAAGTCTGGTTGAAGTCCAGTCTGTCGGCCGGGACATCTCACAGCGTAAAGCGCTGGAGGCTCAACTGTCCGTCGCCACCAGTGAGTTGCAAGACCTCTACGGCAACGCACCCTGCGGCTACTACTCCCTCGACGCGACCGGCACCTTCGTGCGCGCCAATGCCACTGCACTCGCCTGGTTCGGTTGCACGTCCGAGGAACTCATCGGCAAGAAGCAGATGATGGATTTCTTCACCGCGGAAGGGCGAACGCTGTTTCAGCAGAACTTCCCCAGGTTCATGGCCGTCGGACGGCTTGAAGGGCTCGAATTCGATCTGGTGTCCCTGCAAGGACACATGCGGCGCATCAGCGTGACAGCCACAGCCATCAAGGACGACCAGGGGCAGTTTCTGATGTCCCGCTCGGTGATGTTCGACATCACCGAGCGCAAGGCCGCCGAAGAGTCCTTGAAAGCGCTGGCAGCCATCTTCGACAACACCTCTGATTTCGTCATCCAGACCGATCGGCGCGGCAAGCTCAGCTACATGAACCCCGCATTGCGCAAGGCCATGGGCATTGCCGAAGAGGTATCGGTCAAGCTCCTCAGCTTCGCCAGTCTCTACAGTTCCGCCTCGGTGCACTTGTTCTCCGAGGTCGTCGAGCCGCAACTGCGGGCCGGTGCATCGGTCTGGCTGGGCGAGGCCACGATCCATGTGGCGAACCGCCGTGAGGTGTCTGTCAGCCAGATCGTCATTGCGCATCGCGACGGCGCTGGGCACATCGAGCGCATTTCCGTGGTGCTCAGGGACATCTCTGCAGACGTCAAGGCGCGGCAGGAAATTGCGCGCCAGACGGCGACACTGACGTCGGTCACAGAGGCCATCCCTGCCACGGTGGCAGTGGTCAGCCCGGAGGGCACCTATCGGTTCGTCAACGGTGCCTTCGCGCGCTTGTGGGGAACCACCAGCGACGATGCCATCGGCCGCAAGGTGGTGGACGTGATCGGACAGAGGGAATTCGATCGCCGCTGGCCGTGGGTGCAGCTGGCGTTCGAAGGGACGCCGACGCAGTTCGTTCTCGATTACCCCTCGCGCGCCGGGACGACCTACACAGACATCAGCTATGTGCCCCTGAAACTGAACACGGGCGAATTCGATGGTTTCGTCGTGGTCACGAACGACGTGACCTACCAAAAGCGCGAGGAGCTGCGACTGCGCCAACTGGCGCATCGTGACCCGCTGACCGGGCTGCTGAACCGTGCCGGCTTCGAGTCCCATCTGGATCGGGCCATCCAGGTGGGCTCTGGTGCATCGCTGGCGCTGCTCTACATCGACCTCGATCACTTCAAGCCGGTCAATGACAACCATGGACATCCGGCAGGTGACGAGGTCCTGCGCATCTTCGCCAGCCGGCTGGTCAACCTGGTGCGACCCACCGATGCGGTGGCACGGCTCGGCGGGGACGAATTCGCCATCGCGTTGTCCGGAGTCAGGGAGCGCGCGAACGCGAATGCGGTGGCCGAGAAGGTCTTGGCTGTCGCGCAGGCTCCCTTCCACGTCGGGCCGGTGCTGGTGCATATCAATGCCAGCGTGGGCGTGGCCTTCGAGGCGAGCCCGGAGGCAGGATGGCAGGACCTGGTCGCGCGAGCGGACGCGAAGCTGCTCGCTGCCAAGGCAGCAGGCAAGGGGCGGCAGGCGGGCGAGCGCTGAGTCGTTCTCGGCTCCGCCGGGTCAGCGGGCGCATGTGGTGATCGGCATCCTCCCCGCGAGCCTGGGTCAAATACCCCATTGAGCCCGGGGCATATCCCCCAAGGCATCACGCCCGGCAGTGAATTGCGGCAGGCGTGACGGCCTGGCGCCGGTGTCAATTCCAGAAAAAGTCCTTGGCTGTCAATGCGTTAGCGACGCCGACAGGCCTTTGAAGTTGAAGTGACAAATTTGGGCGCACCCTTTGCTCAGGTAGGTCCTTGTCAGCAGGCAGTCGCACGAATGGTCGGTCGCGAAGCCGCTCTCATCACAAGGACTTCACCATGTTTCATCCCATCGTCCGCACCTTTGCCTCCGCATTGAC
This sequence comes from Burkholderiaceae bacterium, assembly GCA_965229345.1. Lineage (GTDB taxonomy): Bacteria > Pseudomonadota > Gammaproteobacteria > Burkholderiales > Burkholderiaceae_C > PBB1. The sequence continues at coordinate 2,726,092 of OZ245872.1, read as the reverse complement.
GGCCATTGCCGCCGCGAGCGCGGCACCGGTGTACGCACAGATCACCTCGTTCATCGACTTCGAGACCAACCCTGCCATCGCGCAAGGCCCGAGCATCTTCATCGCCGTCCCGGGCCCGCAAACCATCGTCACGCCTGTGGCCACCTTCTCGGGCGGTGTGGTGTTGGGCTTGGCGACATTCTTCCCGGCCATCGCCTTCGCGTCGTCACCCAATGTCTATGGCACGGCAGACTTCGGGAACAACTTGTCGCGCACGTTGACCATCGATCTGAACCCCACCACCCAGGTGAATCAGGTGAGCTTTGCCCTGTTCAACGGCGAGACGTTCAACCAGTCTTACCAGGTGGACGCGTTCAACGGCTCCGCCCTCGTTGCCACACAGACGCTCGCCAGCGTGGCGCCGAACTTCAACTCGGGCTACGGCGTCATTGATCTCAAAAGCACCACCAACATCACGCAGGTCACCATCAACGCGGTGGGCAATCCCGTGGCCTGGGACTTCCTGATCGATGACGTGGCGATCAACCAGTCGCTCACAAACGTCATCACCACGCCGCTGCCACCGGTCTATCAACCCCCGGTGACACCGCCCGTGGTGGTCGATGTCGAAAAGCTCGACGTGGTCGACGCCGACGGCCACAAGCAAAACCGCAACCGCAAGGGACGCCAGGCCGTGCGCGTCGATTTCGGTGAGGACATCAACGACATCAGGGGCTCGGTCCTGCTGGTGCAGGCGGTGCCGGCGGTTCCCGAGCCCTCCGGATGGGCCATGATGCTCGCCGGTTGCGGCCTGATTGGCGTCTTTATGCAACGTCGCTGCAGGCAGGACACGTCGGCGTAAGGCGCCGCCTGGAGCGCCGCGTGGCAATGCCGGCGGCGGGCTCCAGTCATCGTTCACGAAGTGGCCTGACCCATGGCATCGCGCCCTCACGCCCATCGGCTACATTGGCGCGATCGCCATGACGAGCCGGACATTTCCACCATGATTCGGAGCTTCTCCGATCGTTGGCTCGCGGGAGTCCGGGCCGTCAGCGGCGAGCGGCACTTCCCGTTGACCCGCTGGTTCGCCGTCGTGGGGGCGCTCTCGATTGGCGTCTTCAGCCTCGGAATGGGTTGGCTGCTGAGCGCGTTCCTGGCCACGCGCATGCTTGAACGCGACGCGGCCGTGGGTCGCGACTTCGTGCAGAGCATCGCCAACACCCAGCAAATCGCCGTCTTTCTTGCCGGCTCCCAGGCCAAGGAGCCGCCGCCGCCTTCGGTCACCGAATTCTTCGCTCACGTGGCCGCCATGCCCGATGTCATCCGCGCCAACGTCTATGCGCCGGACCGGCACGTGCTGTGGTCGAGTCGCCCCGAGCTCATCGGCCAGTCGTTTGATGCGAACGACGAGCTGGACCGCGCGCTGAAGGGGCAGGTGGTCGTCAACCGAGAAGATGCCGACGAGCAGGAGCGTGCCAAGGCCGAGCATCAGGGCCTGAGTGGGCAGGCGGCTCAGTATGTCGAGAACTACCTGCCGGTGTACGAAGAGCAAAGCCGCCGCCTGATTGCGGTGATCGAGGTCTACCGTCGCCCGGATGCCCTGTTCGAGGCCATCGATTCGGGGCAGCGTCTGATCCGCACCGGGGCACTGGCCGGCGGCTTGTTCCTGTTCCTGGTGCTGGTGTGGTTTGTCCGACGCACCGAGCGCGTGCTCGACCAGCAACGGCATCGCCTGGTGGAGGCCGAAACACTGGCTGCCGTGGGTGAAATGTCGGCTGCCGTGGCGCACAGCATCCGCAACCCGCTGGCGTCGATACGCACCTCGGCCGAGTTGCAGCGGGAGTTGGGCCAGGACGAAAGTGGGTTGCACGCCGAGATCACGCACAACGTCGATCGCATCGAGCATCTTGTGCGCGCGCTGCTGAACTACTCGCGCGAGCCCAGTGAGCACCTGAGTGGCACGGCGCTGGAGCCGGTGTTGAGCGAAGCGGCCCAGCGCTTCGCACCCGACCTGGCTGCACGCGGGCGTCGGCTCGAGGCGGACTTCGCGCCGAACCTGGGCAGCGTGCCCGGTGACCCGGTGGTGCTGGCCCAGCTGTTCAATTCGCTGCTGGCCAATGCCGCCGAGGCCACCGAGGACGGCGGGCGCGTTCGTCTGGTCGCTGTTCGTCACGGCCAGGGCGTGCGCATCGAAGTGCACAACACGGGCGCCGGCATCGAGCCGCGGCACCTGCCCGACATCTACAAGCCCTTCTTCACCACCAAGCCCCGCGGCCTGGGCCTGGGCCTGCCGCTCGCGAAGCGCATCGTGCAGAGACTGGGCGGCAGCATCGACATCCGCAGCGACGTCGGGCAGGGGACGGTGGTGACGATCCACCTGCCGCGGATGGCGGCGCCATGAACGGCCTGCCGGCCACTCGCGCTGCCGAGCCCGCGGACACCGGGGGAACACAGGCGGGTCACGGGCGCGCCGTGCTCATCATCGACGACGAGTCGACCTTGGCGCGCAATCTGGCAACCTTTCTCGAGCGGCTGGGCTGGACCACGCGGGTGGCCGGGTCGGCCGAGGAAGGGCTGGCTGAGTACGGCGAATTCAGACCCGATATTGTTTTGCTGGACCACAACCTGCCTGGCCGCAGCGGTCTGGAAGCGCTGGTTCAGCTGCGCGAAATCGACCCGCAGGCGCGCGTCGTGCTGATGACCGGCCACGGCAGCATCGATCTGGCCGTGTCGGCCATGAAGCAGGGCGCAGCAGATTACCTGGCCAAGCCGCTCGCCTTGTCCGAACTGAAGCTGCTTCTCGAGCGCTTGAGCGCCCAGCAGCGCCTTGAAACGACGGTCGAGTACTACCGAGGCCGCGAGTCGACTGGCAGCGGCGTCGACAAGATCGAGGGCCGGTCGGCCGCAGTCATCGCGCTGCGCGAACGCATCAACACCCTGCTCGCCGCTGAGCGGCGACTCACGGACGACCTGCTCCCGACGGTGCTGATCCGCGGCGAGACGGGCACCGGCAAGGAACTGGTGGCCCGCGCACTGCACTTCGGCAGTCGCCGCGCGTCGCATCCCTTTGTCGAGCTCAACTGCGGCGCCTTGCCGCCGCAGCTGATCGAGGCCGAGCTGTTCGGCTACGAGAAGGGTGCCTTCACCGATGCGCGACAACGCAAGATCGGTCTCGTCGAGACGGCGGAGGGCGGCACCTTGTTTCTCGACGAGATTGCCGAGGCCGATGCATCGACCCAGGTCAAGTTGCTCAAGCTGCTTGAAGATCGAAGCTATCGCCGCCTCGGTGGCCTGCGTGAGCAGCGCGCCAATGTGCGCATCGTGGCAGCCACCCACCGGCCGCTGGATCGCATGGTGGCTGAAGGGCAGTTTCGCGCCGACCTGTACTTCCGGCTACGCATGATCGAAGTGCAGGTGCCCGCGTTGCGCGACCGCGAGGGCGATGCGCTGTTCTTGGCAAACCACTTCTTGCGTCTGCATGCAAGGCGCTATGCCCGTGGCGAACCGACATTGCTGCCCGAGACCCAGGCGCTGGTGCAGGCGCACAGCTGGCCCGGCAACGTCAGAGAGCTGCGCAACGCGATGGAACAGGCGGTGCTGCTGGCCGACGGTGATGCCATCGGTGCGCGGGAACTGGCGTTCCTGGCCGCTGTGGTTTCGCCCCGGGAGGCGCAGGCGGAGTCAACAACATGCGCCGACGAAGACTTGAACCTCGAGCAAGCTGAACGCCGCTTGATCCGAATCGCACTGGATCGCGCAGCAGGCAACATCACCCAGGCCGCACGGCTGCTCGGTATCTCCCGCGACACGCTGAGATACCGGCTGGATCGCCTTCAGATCCGCGCTGACAGCCACGATCACTGAGCCCCTGCTGCACCGAGCCGCTACCAGGCGCACAGTGGATTGCTGCAGCGCACAATCCACGATCACCGTAGCGTCTGGGAGGTCGTGAATGCGTCGTGTCGTTTTCAATCAAAAGGGCGGGGTCGGCAAATCCACCATCACCTGCAACCTGGCCGCCATTGCGGCCCATCAAGGCCTGCGCACGCTGGTGATCGACCTGGATCGGCAGGGCAATTCCAGCCGTTACCTGACCGGGGCCGATGCCGGCGATGGCACGGCCGGTGTGGCCGAGTTCTTCGATGCCACGCTGAAGTTCAGCGTGCGCTCGCCGAACACGGCCGACTTCATCGTCGAAACCCCGTGGGACAACCTGCACCTGATGTCGGCCAGCGCCTTGCTCGACGAGTTGCACGGCAAGCTGGAAAGCCGCCACAAGATCTACAAGCTGCGCGATGCTCTGGTGGAGTTGGCCGACGACTACGACTCGATCTGGATCGACACGCCGCCGGCGCTGAATTTCTACACCCGCTCGGCGCTGATCGCCGCCGAAGGTTGCCTGATCCCGTTCGACTGCGACGACTTCTCCCGCCGCGCCTTGTACGGTTTGCTGGAAAGCGTCAAGGAGATCCAGGCCGACCACAACCCCGACCTGCACATCGAGGGCATCGTGGTCAACCAGTTCCAGCCGCGCGCCAGCCTGCCGCAGCGCACGGTGCAGGAACTGATCGCCGAAGGCCTGCCCGTGCTCGATCCCTACCTGAGTGCCAGCATCAAGATCAAGGAATCGCATGAGCTGGCCCGTCCGATGATCCATCTGGACCCGCGCCACAAGGTGACACAGGAGTTCGTGGCGCTGTACGACACGTTGGCCTGAGGGCCTTGCTGAGCAGTCTGCCGAAAGGTCCGAAAAGAGGGGTTCAGCAGGCTTGATGCGCGCACGGTTTGTCGTGCCTGCGTGCTATCTTCATTGCCCATGTCAGAACAGGATCGACACCCATGAGCTACCACATCGATCTCTCCGGCCGCGTTGCGCTGGTGACCGGCGCGTCCAGCGGGCTGGGCACGCAGTTCGCGAAAACCTTGGCCTCTGCCGGAGCAGGGGTGGTGCTGGCCGGGCGCAACATGGAGCGGCTGATCACGCTGCGCGCCGAGATCGAAGGCGACGGCGGCGATGCGCACGTCGTCGAACTCGACCCGACCGATGTGGCCAGCATCCGCTCGGCCGTTGCCCACGCTGAAACCGAGATGGGGACGATCGACATCCTGGTCAACAACTCCGGCGTCAGCACCACGCAAAAGCTGACCGAAGTGACCGAAGACGACTACGACTTCGTGTTCGACATCAACACCCGCGGCAGCTTCTTCGTCGCACAGGAAGTCGGCAAGCGGATGATCGCGCGGGCCAAGGGCGCAGCGCCGGGTACCTTCACCGGCGGGCGCATCGTCAACATCGCGTCGATGGCGGGGCTGAAGGCACTCAGCAAGATCGGTGTCTACAGCATGAGCAAGGCGGCGGTGATCCACATGACCCGCGCGATGGCGCTGGAATGGGGCAAGCACGGCATCAATGTCAACGCGATCTGCCCGGGCTACATCGACACCGACATGAACCACCACGAGTGGTTGACCGATGCAGGCAAGCGGCTGATCGACACGCTGCCGCGCAAGCGCATCGGCCAGCCGAAAGACCTGGACGTCGTGCTGATGATGCTGTGCGCCAACGAAAGCCATTTCGTCAACGGCGCCGTGATCCAGGCGGACGACGGATACGCCCTCTGAGGCGTTGCAGCGCGGTTTCCGCGCAGTTCCGAGCCCGGCGGCGGCACAATTGAAGCTTGGTTCGGCCCCATCGACCGTGCGTGTTTCCGAGTCCTCGAGAGGTAGTCAATGAACAAGGTTTATCCCAGCGCCGATGCGGCGCTCAAGGGCGTCGTGGCCGATGGCCAGCTGATTGCCGTGGGTGGCTTCGGCCTGTGTGGCATTCCCGAGGCGCTGATCGCAGCGCTGCGCGACAGTGGCGTCAAGAACCTGACGGCGATCTCCAACAACGCCGGTGTCGACGGGTTTGGTCTGGGGCAGTTGCTGGAAACCCGACAGATCAAGAAGATGATTTCCAGCTATGTCGGCGAGAATAAGGAGTTCGAGCGCCAGTACCTGGCTGGCGAGCTGGAACTGGAGTTCACCCCGCAAGGTACGCTGGCCGAGAAGCTGCGCGCGGGCGGCGCCGGCATCCCCGCGTTTTTCACCAAGACCGGCGTCGGCACGCTGGTGGCCGAAGGCAAGGAAACCCGTGAATTCGATGGCGCGGTCTATGTGATGGAGCGCGCGCTGTGCCCCGAGGTCAGCCTGGTCAAGGCGTGGAAGGCCGATGAGAGTGGCAACCTGCTGTTTCGCCGCACCGCGCGCAATTTCAACCCGGCCGTCGCGATGGCGGGCCGCCTCACCATCGCCGAGGTCGAAGAGATCGTGCCCACGGGCACCTTCGACCCGGATTCGGTGCACTTGCCTGGCATCTATGTGCACCGCCTGGTGCTCAACAAGAACCCGGAGAAGCGCATCGAGAAGCGCACGTTGACCGAGAAATCGACAGAGAAAGCAGGAGTCTGACCATGGCCTGGACGCACGACCAAATGGCAGCACGCGCAGCGCAAGAGCTGCAGGACGGTTTCTACGTCAACCTGGGCATCGGCCTGCCGACGCTGGTGGCCAACCATGTCCGCCCCGACATCGAGGTCTGGCTGCAAAGCGAGAACGGCATGCTGGGGATCGGGCCGTTCCCCACCGAAGACGAGGTCGATGCCGACCTGATCAACGCCGGCAAGCAGACGGTGACGACCATCCCGGGTTCGTCGATCTTCGGCTCACACGACAGCTTCGCGATGATCCGCGGCGGCAAGATCAACCTGAGCATCCTGGGCGCGATGCAGGTCAGCGAACACGGCGACCTGGCGAACTGGATGATTCCCGGCAAGATGGTCAAGGGCATGGGCGGCGCGATGGACCTGGTGGCCGGCGTCAAGCGCGTCATCGTTCTGATGGAACACGTCGCGAAGAAGAAGGACGGCACGATCGACCTGAAGCTCCTCCCGAAGTGCACCTTGCCGCTGACAGGGCTGGGTGTGGTGAACCGCATCATCACCGACCTGGCGGTGATGGACGTGACGCCCGAGGGCCTGAAGGTGGTCGAACTGGCCGATGGCGTCACCCGCGAAGAGCTGCAATCGAAGACGGGCGTGCCGTTGCACTGATCGGTTGCTTCTGTGGCTCTCGAAGGCGCGTCAGTGACGCGCCTTTTTGTTGTCACGTTTTGTTCGTGCCACCGAAGACGTCGGGGGACATGAACGGAACACAGCGGCCCGCTGCAGCGCTCACTCGCCGATCTAGCTGCGTTGCGCCTTCAGCGCCCGAGCCGCCTCGGTCACCAGCTCCGGCCCTTTGTAGATGAAGCCGGTGTAGATCTGCACCAGGTCTGCGCCGGCCGCACGCTTGGTGGCGGCATCGGCACCGCTCATCACGCCGCCCACACCGATGATGGGGTAGCCCGCACCGAGCTCAGCGCGTAGTTGACGTATCACCGCGTTGCTGGCGTCGAAGACCGGAGCGCCCGACAGGCCGCCCGCTTCGTTGGCGTTCGGAAGGCCTTTCACGGCTTCGCGTGAAATCGTGGTGTTGGTTGCGATCACGCCACTGATGCCGTGGTTCTTCAGCGTGTTGGCGATCACGCGAATCTGATCCTCGACGAGGTCGGGTGCGATCTTCACGAACATCGGCACCTGGCGTCCGTGGCGCTGGGCCAGCGCGAGTTGGCGCTCCGACAGCGTGCCGAGCAGCGCATCGAGTGCCTCGTCGCTTTGCAGCGCCCGCAGGTTCTGGGTGTTGGGTGAGGAGATGTTGACCGTCACGTAATCGGCATGCGGATACACGCCGTCCAGGCAGGTCAGGTAATCGTCGACTGCCCGCTCGATCGGCGTCGCCGCGTTCTTGCCGATGTTCAGGCCGAGGATGCCGCCTTGCTGCCGAAACTTGGCCCGCTGCACGTTGTCAATGAAGGCGGCCAGCCCGCCGTTGTTGAAGCCCAGACGGTTGATCAGCGCGTTTGCTTTGGTCAGGCGCCACATCCGCGGCTTCGGGTTGCCGGGCTGCGCCAGCGGCGTCACCGTACCGACCTCGACAAAGCCGAAGCCTAAAGCGCCGAACCCGTCGATGCAGCGGCCGTTCTTGTCGAGACCGGCCGCCAGGCCGATGCGGTTCGGAAAGCGCAGTCCCGCCACCGTCACCGGGTCGTCGACGCGCGTCTGGCGGATCGCGCACATCAGCGGGGTGTGCTGGATGCGTGCGAGGGTGTCGAGCGTCAGGTCATGCGCCTGTTCCGGGTCGAGGCCGAACAGGAACGGGCGTGTCAGTGCGTAGGGGAGGAGGGCCATGAAGGGTGCGCGGGATAATTGAAGATTGTCTCAAACGGTTTCCTTGTCATGACCCAGGACGAACTGAAGGTGATGGTGGGTCGCGCGGCGCTGGATCAGGTGGTCCCTGGCAGCGTGGTTGGCGTCGGCACCGGCTCGACCGTCAACTGCTTCATCGATGCGCTGGCAACGATGCGCGACCAGATTGCGGGCGCTGTCTCCAGCAGCGAGAAAAGCAGCGAGCGGCTGCGCGCCCACGGCATTGCGGTGCTCGACAGCAATGCGATCGAACGCATCCCGGTGTACATCGACGGCGCCGACGAGATCGACCCGCGCGGCCACATGATCAAGGGCGGCGGTGCGGCGCTGACGCGCGAGAAGATCGTGGCCGACCTGGCCGATCGCTTCGTGTGCATTGCGGATGTTTCCAAGCGTGTCGCGGTACTGGGCCGATTTCCGCTGCCGGTCGAGGTGATCCCGATGGCCGCGGCACAGATCTCCCGGCGCTTTGTGGCCCTGGGTGGTCGCCCGGCGCTTCGCGCCGGTGTGGTCACGGACAACGGCTGCCATCTGATCGATGTGCATGGCTTGCACATCACCGATCCGCTGGCGATGGAGACCGAGATCAACCAATGGCCCGGCGTGGTCAGCGTGGGCATCTTCGCGCGCCACCGGGCCAGCTTGTGCCTGTTCGGTGGCCCCGGTGGGGTCGAGCCCGTGACGTACCCAGCGGCGTCCTGACACGGCCAGAACGCGCTGAAAACAGCGTAATCTCGCTGCCTTATTCATTGAAGTGGATGCATGCCCATGGCCAAGCCCAACTACTCGTTCGAAAAGCGCCAGCGCGAGCTGGCCAAGAAGAAGAAGAAGGAAGAGAAAGTGAAGGAGAAGGCGGGGCGCAAAGCCGGCGCCGACGGCGAGCCTGAAGCGGCTGCCGACGAGGGAGAAGGCGCCGCCCCCGGTGCTGATTCAGCGGGTCCAACCCCCAGCTGAAACGAGTCTTCGAGCGGGTCTATTCGCCGCCGCGCGATCGCCTGGCGGCCATGCGAACCGCAAAGCGGCCCGCGTCCACACTGTCCAGAAGACTGGCCTCGATGGGCATCGGAGCCCCAGTGATCGAAGCGGCCGTGATCTGCGCGGCCAGCGCTGCCCAGGTGATGCCGCGCGATCCGAATCCTGTGCAGGCGTAGAGCCCCGGCAGCCGAGGCACTTGTGCTGGCTGTTCCAGGCGCGGCATGCCGAGCGCTGTGACGATGTCTGGTACGGCCCCCAGCACAGGCAATCGATCGTCGGTGGTCCAGCGCCAGCCGGTGCGACCGGTGAGCCGAGAGGTGTCCATCTCAAGCGTCTTGCCGGTCAAGCGAGACAACTGCTCCAGGTTGTACTGATGATCGCTGTCACGCACCGAGGGGTCGACATCGCCGGGCTGTGATGTGGCGCCGAAGATGGCCCATCCATCGATGGGCGGCAGCAAGTAGCCTGAGCCGGTGATCGGAACCCGCGGCAGCGAGAGCGAGCCTGTCTCGCTCAGCCGCGCCAGGCTGATCTGACCGCGCAATGCGAGCAGCGGCCAGGCGTCTGGCGCCGACGCGGGCATCCACGGGCGCAACAGCCGCAACGCGTCACCGGCGTTCGCCAGCACCACGGTTTCCGAGGTGGCGAGACAGTGGCCTGCCGCATCGTGCAGAGCCCATCCGTTGGGTTCGCGTGTCAGCGCTTCGACGGCGAAGCCGGCTCGCAGCGCAGTCCACCGACCCGCCCGCTCGATGAACGAGCGCGCCAGGCCGCTCGGTTGAACCCAGCCTCCACCGGGATACCACCACGCCGGCTGGTGCAAGGCCAGGCCGCTGTGATCCGACGCTTCACGCGGTGACAAGGCCTGAACGTAGGCCGGCGGCAACGCCAGGCGGCGCAGGGTCTCGTGCATCGCAGGCCAGGCGTCGTCGTCGTGTTCCAGACGCAGCAGGCCTTGCGCGCTGCCCAGAACGCCGTGCCGTGCCAACGCCGTGGCGACCGCGCGCTGGGCTTCGAGCGCGGCTGCCCGATTGAAGCGTGCGTGGGCGCCATCTTGCGGGTTGACGATGCCGTGAAACAGACCGGCCGGGTTGCCCGAGGTCTCCATTGCGACGGCGCCATGGCGCTCGAAGACGACGCTGGCGCGCCCTTGCTCGGCCAGTGCCCACGCGACCGCGCAGCCGGCGAGGCCCGCACCGATCACCAACACCGGCGCGCTGTCGGTCGAACGGATGGCGCGATGCGAGGTGCTGCGGCGCGGTGTGAACGAGGGTGCGTAGCGCCAGTGCGCCGCGGTGTCGTTCTGCTGCGTGAACCCGGTCGAACGCATCGCGTCCTTGGTATCGGTGTTCGGTGCCGCATCGAACCAGGCTTGGCTGCCCAGCCGCGCCAGCCGCGCCCAGGCCTTGGCCTCCCGCAGCGGAGTGGCGGTCTCCCGCTCGGCATGGTGGCTGAGCGCAAACAGATCGACAGCGGTCACCAGCTCGCGCAACGCAGCCCGCCATGCCATCGGCACCAGCAGCCATTGCACTTGGCCGCCGTCGAAGGACAGCCGATGCAGGTTGGGTGTGATCGGCGGCCAGGTGTCGCCCATCTCCTCCATCAACGCGGAGGCGGTGCAGCCGTCGGCAATGTCGGTGGACACCGTGATCACATGCAGTTGCGCGCAGCGATGCGGATCGGTGCGCCAGGTTTGCAGACAGCGCAGGAAGCGGGCACCACCGTCGAAGCGGTCGTCCAGCACCACGAAGCGCTGGCGGCCGTTCCACGCCGGGGGCAGTGCGGACGCCAATGCGTCAGCGGGGTCAGATGGCTCGCCTGACGTGCTGTGGGTCATGCGGTGCATGCTGTACCGCGGGCACGCAGCCATGACAGCAGCCGATCTCGCGCATCGGTCAGGCCGCGGTACGCGAGCACGGCGGCGCTCATGCTGAGCAGGGCGTCATGCAGGCGTTGTGCGTGCGCTGATTCCGCCACGGCCTGCACCAGCGGTTGTGACTCGACGCGGATCGTGAACACCGCCTGCTGGTGGTCGGTCAGCGCAATGAAGGTCTGCCGCTCGGACCGCAGGTGCGCCAACGAGGCGATCTGCGCTGCATCGGCATCTGGGGGCCAGCTCTGGGCAATCAGCCGCGCCGGATGCGCATCCAGATTCGGGTGGTTCGTGATGTTCCAGACCCAGCGCTCCCACCGCTCACTCCCGGTGACCAGGCGCGCGAGGTGATCGCTGGCGGCGATCAGCAACTGGTTGTCGGCCACCGGCGCGTGCACTTCCGCGAAATGCCGGCCGATCTTGTCCTCGGGCGCCCAGTGCGAGGGCAGGCAGACCGCGAGCCAGGGAATGCGCGCGGTACGGCCATCGATGATGGCCAGGTCCTCGGCAAAGGCGAGGCAGAACAGCGCCGTGCTGCGCCAGTGCAGTGCCACCGCGGCCAGGCAATGGCCGATGGCCTCGGCCGCGTCGGGGTGTGTGGAGGTCGCGATGCCGTCGTGCACGGCCCAGCCGAGGTGCAGGGCGTGCACGGCGCCATTCGCATCGCAACGCCAAGCGTCAGGGTGTTCGACTGTCGCGTGCCGGAACAGCGCGTGCAGCGCTGGTTGGGGATCAAAGCCGGGGCTGGTCAGCAGGGCCTGACCGGCATGAGCAGTGAGCGCCGCCAACTTCTCGCGAAATGCCCGGTCGCCCAGCCGATTCGGCGTCATCTGAGCCGTGCCAAGACCGAGCCGGCGCAGGCCGGGCTGCATCCGGAACGGTGTGCTGACAGCGTCGAAATCGAAAGGCATCACCGCATCATGCCGAAGCTGCTATCCCATCAAACAAAAGGGCGCCACAGGCGCCCTTTTTCCGTCGAGGCGATAGCCCTTACACGCGCTTGCGGTACTCGTGCGTGCGGGTGTCGATTTCGACCTTGTCACCCGTCTGCACGAAGAGCGGTACGGCGATTTCAAAGCCGGTCGCGATCTTGGCTGGCTTCAGCACCTTGCCCGAGGTGTCGCCCTTGACGGCCGGTTCGGTCCAGGTGATCTCGCGCACCAGGCTCGTGGGCAGTTCGACCGAGATCGCCTTGCCTTCGTAAAACACCACTTCCACCGGCATGCCGTCTTCGAGGTATTGGACGGCATCGCCCATGTTCTCGGTCTCGACTTCGAACTGGTTGTACTCGGCGTCCATGAAGGCGTACATCGGGTCAGCGAAGTAGGAGTAGGTGCACTCCTTCTTGTCGAGGATGATCTGGTCCATCTTGTCGTCGGCCTTGAAGACGACTTCGGTGCCGGAGTTGCTCAGCAAGCTCTTGAGCTTCATGCGCACGGTGGCCGAATTGCGGCCGCCACGGCTGTATTCGGTTTTCAGCACGACCATCGGGTCCTTGCCGTGCATGATGACGTTGCCGGCGCGAATTTCCTGTGCGATTTTCATGACGCTGTCCGTTGAGATCCGTGGGGTTGGCTTTTCGAGTTTCGGCGGTCGCGAAACGAAAAGCCTTAGATTTTAGCCTGCTGAAGACCGGATTTGGCGCTGGCGAACGCCATCAGCTGGGTCGCGAGGTCGGTCTGGGCCATCAAATCGGAGCGCCATGCGACGCACAAATGCGCCCAGGCGGACATCCATGACGGCGAATTCAGCAGACTCCATGCTGCTGGGTCTGCTGTCCCGGAGAGGGCGTTCCAGCGCCAGGCGGCACGCCGGATCGCCTCGGCCACTGCCGGTTCGGCTGCCTGTGACGCTCTCGCCAGAAATGCTGCGAGCTTGGCCGCATGCGCCTCGTCATGCTGCGGGTAGATCTGCCACAGGAATGGGTGCCCCGACCAGATCGCGCGCACCAGCGAATCTTCGCCGCGCACCAGGTTCAGCTCGCACGACCAGAGCAAGTGGTCGTAGTCGATTTGCGTGAGCCAGGGCAGGGCTTGCACGCGCAGGCTCGGCCGTCCACCGTTCCGGGCCAGCGCTTGAGCCACCTGATCGGTGGCATGGCCGGGCGTGGTCAGCAGCAGCGTCGGGTGGGCGGCCAGGGCTTGCAACAGTTCCGGCAGGTGCGGATTCCCATAGCAGAACAGGCTGACCAGGCGCTCCCCGGGCTGCGGCGCGATGCTATGGGCGGCCAACCAGGCCGGGCGGTCGAACCGGGCTTGCCGTTGCGGCAGATCGGCCTCGCGCAGCAGACCCCCGGTGCCCGTGGTGAACCCCGGGTAGAAAAACCAGCTCGTCAGGCCCTGGGCGATGCCGCTGCCTTGCAGCGATGGCAGCCCATGGTTGCGCTCGACATAGCGCTCTGCGCTCAGGTACTCCAGGTTGATCCAGACCGGTGCTGTTGACGATGCGTGCGCGGACGATGCGTGCGCTCGAGCCATGCGACGCAGGCAAGGCTCAGGCAAACCGCAGCCAAAGGCCTCGACGACCACCGCGGCGGGCTCGGCTGCTGCAGCGGCGAACGCGTCGTCGGTCGTGGGCCATGCCTGCACCTCGATGCCATCGCGGCCCCCAGGCGCCATCCAGGCCAGTGCGCGCGCGTCATCGATCCACAGGCGGACGTTGACGCCTCGCGAAGCCAGATCGGCCGCCAGCCGCCAGCACACACCGGCATCGCCATGGTTGTCGACGACGCGGCAGAACACGTCCCAGCTGGCGCGCGGGCTGGTGGGGCGTGGCGCGTTCAAGGACATCGGCGAATTATCCGAGCCTCGGCACAATCGCGGGCGATGCCTGACACCCCTGAACCCGTAGACCCCACCCACGCGCAGCGCGAACGCCTGCTGGCGGACGTGGCCGCGCTGCCCGGACTCCCCGGCGTGTACCGCTATTTCGACGCCCAGGGCGGGGTGCTCTATGTGGGCAAGGCGCGCGACCTGAAGAAGCGGGTCTCGAGCTACTTCCAGAAGCAGCACGGTGGCACGCGCATCGGCCACATGATCACGAAGATCGTGCGGATGGAGACGACGGTGGTGCGCTCCGAAGCCGAGGCGCTGCTGCTCGAGAACAACCTGATCAAGACGCTGAACCCGCGCTACAACATCCTGTTCCGCGACGACAAGAGCTACCCGTATCTGAAGATCACCGGCACCTCCAGCGCGCCGTCGGCATCGAGCGCCTCGCGCTACCCGCGCATGGCCTACTACCGCGGGCCGGTCGATCAGCGACACCGCTATTTCGGTCCCTACCCCAGCGCCTGGGCGGTCAAGGAATCGATCCAGCTGCTGCAGAAGGTGTTCCGGCTGCGCACCTGCGAGGACACGGTGTTCAACAACCGCAGCCGGCCCTGCTTGCTGCACCAGATCAAGCGCTGCTCGGGGCCGTGCGTCGCGCTGGTCTCGCCCGACGACTACGCGCGCGACGTGGCCAACGCCGAACGCTTTCTGCAAGGCGAGCAGCAGCAGGTGATGGACACGCTGCAGGCGCAGATGATGGCGCATGCCGATGCGCTTGAGTTCGAGCAGGCGGCCGAAATCCGCAACCAGCTCAGCGCGCTGTCCAGGGTGCTGCATCAGCAGGCGGTCGAGGACAACACCGGTGCGGCAACGCGCGACGCCGACATCCTCGCGGTCAAGGTGCAGGGCGGGCGCGCGTGTGTCAACCTGGCCATGGTGCGTGGCGGGCGCCATCTGGGCGATCGCCCGTTCTTTCCGGTGCATGTGGACGATGCGACCACGCTGGGTGAGGAATCGGCGACCGACGAGTCGGGCAAAGCCGCCGCCTCGCCCGAAGCGCTGGTGCTCGAAGCCTTCATTGCGCAGCACTACCTCGATGGCGGTGTGCCGCCGTTGCTGGTGCTGAGCCATCCGGTGGACAAGGCGCTGATCGAGGCCTTGTCGCTGCAATGCGGTGTCAAGGTGACCGCGCAGCACCAGCCACGCGATGCCCGTCGGGCCTGGCTGGACATGTGCATCAAGGGCGCCGATCTCCGCCTGGCCCAGCTGCTGGCTGAAGAAGGTTCGCAGCAAGCGCGAACGCGCGCATTGGTCGACGTGCTCGAGATCGATGCCGACGCGCTGGATACGTTTCGCATCGAGTGTTTCGACATCAGCCACACCGCTGGCGAAGCCACGCAGGCATCCTGCGTCGTTTTCCAGAACCACAAGATGCAGAGCGCTCAGTACCGTCGTTACAACATCGAGGGCATCACCGGCGGCGACGATTACGCTGCCATGCGCCAGGTGTTGATGCGCCGTTACGGCAAGCTGGCCGCGCAGGTGGCCAAGCGCGTCGAGGAACCTGCCGACCCGTCGGATGAGGACGCGGTGATCGCCAGGCCCGAGTTGCGTTTGCCCGACCTGGTGCTGGTCGACGGGGGGCGGGGTCAGGTCAGCATGGCACGCGAGGTGTTCGAGGAGCTGGGTCTCGATCTGGGGCTGATCGTCGGGGTCGAGAAGGGCGAGGGCCGCAAGGTGGGTCTGGAGGAACTGGTCTTTGCCGACGGCCGTGCCAAGGTCACGCTGGCCAGGGATTCCGCTGCACTGATGCTGGTGGCGCAGATCCGCGACGAAGCACACCGCTTTGCCATCACGGGCATGCGCGCCAAGCGCGCCAGTGTGCGCACCGGAGGCAGCAAGCTCGAGGACATCGAAGGCGTCGGCCCGAAGAAGCGCGCGCGGCTGCTGCAGCGGTTCGGCGGCGTGCGCGGCGTGGCGAGTGCCAGCGTCGACGATCTGCAGGCAGTGGATGGCATCTCGAAAGATCTGGCCGAAGCCATTTACCGTGCGCTGCATTGAACGGATTGCCATGACGACGTGGTGTGCTGACAGGCGAGCAGCTGCCTCGCGGTTCAATCGTTGGGTTGCGTGCTGGGGTTTCGCCGTCCTTGCTGGTTGTGCAGCCCCACCCACCCAGGCGCCGGGGCCTGTCACGCGACCCGCGGTGCCCAAGCCAGCCGCTGTCCCTGCGAACGAGCCAACGGTGGTCGGCGCAGCGAAGGGCGCGATCCGCCTGTCGCCACCCGGGCCGGTGCGCAGCGAGAGCGAACTTCATCAGCAGGCGGCCCGCCGCATCGTGGCGGCCAACCCGCAGCTGACCTACATGGATCGACCGCCGGACGTGCTGCTGGCCATCCCGGTGCTGACCATCGATCTGAACGCCGATGGGTCGATACACCACATCGATGTGTTGCGCCCGCCTCGCCAGGCCAAGGACACCATCCAGATCGCCATCGATGCGGTGCACCGGGCGGCGCCGTTCGGCGATGTCTCCCACCTGCCACGGCCGTGGCGGATCACGGAAACGTTTCTATTCAACGACGATCGCCGCTTCAAGCCCCGCACCCTCAACAGTGAATGACCGTCGGCCCTGGGCAACACGGCACAATCGTTTGCATGTTTTTCAATTTGCCGACTCTCCTCACCTGGGCACGCATCGTCGCGATTCCATTGGTGGTCGGCGTGTTCTATCTGGATCTGCAAGCCGGCACCCAGAACACGGTTGCCACGGTGTTGTTCATCGTCGTGGCCCTGACCGACTGGGCCGATGGCTACCTCGCGCGCAAGCTGAAGCAGACGTCCTCCTTCGGTGCGTTTCTCGACCCGGTGGCCGACAAATTCCTGGTCTGCGCGGCCCTGCTGGTGCTGGTGCACCTGAACCGGCTGCACGCGCTGGTGGCACTGGTCATCATCGGGCGGGAGATTGCCATCTCGGCGCTGCGGGAGTGGATGGCGCAGATCGGCGCGTCGCGCAGCGTGGCGGTGCACATGATCGGCAAGGTGAAAACCGTGGTGCAGATGATCGCGATCCCGTTCCTGCTGTTCGACGGACTGCTGTTCGGCCTGATCGACACCCACGCCTGGGGCACGGTGCTGATCGGCGTGTCCGCGGTGCTGACCGTCTGGTCGATGGTGTACTACCTGCAAAAAGCGCTGCCGGAGATCCGCGCCAAGGCGCGTTAGCGAGCCGGTGATGACCCTTGCGGATTCGCGCAGCCATGCGGCTCTGCGCGCGATGCCGGCGGTGTTCGTGCTGATCTGGAGCACCGGCTTCATCGTGGCGCGTTTTGCCATGCCCCATGCGCCGCCGTTGACCTTTCTCTGCTGGCGGTACGGGTTGTCGGTCGCCTGTTTCAGCGCCTGGATCTTCTGGGCACGCGCCCCGTGGCCGGTCGGCCGGGTGCAGTGGCTGCACCTCGGTTTGACGGGGGTGCTGATGCATGCCGCGTACCTGGGTGGTGTCTGGGCCGCGGTGAAAGCGGGCATCGGCGCGGGCACGGTGGCGTTGCTCGTGGGCTTGCAGCCGGTGCTGACGGCACTGTGGCTGTCAGCGCGCACCTCGTCGTCGCATCGCACGCCAGCTGTCACGGCGCGTCAATGGGTTGGGTTGGGGCTGGGTCTGGCGGGCTTGATCCTGGTGGTCTGGCGCAAGCTGGGTGTGGGCGAGATCACGCCTTGGAACCTGTGTCTTGCGTTGCTGGCGTTGATCGGCATCACCGCAGGCACGCTGTACCAGAAGCGTTTCGTGACGCGCTGCGACGTGCGCACGGCCAACACGGTCCAGCTGCTCGCGGCGCTGCTGGTCAGCCTGCCCTTGGCCTGGATCGAGTCGGAGCCGATGAACTGGAATGGGGCGACGGTGGCCGCGTTGGTCTGGTCCGTCTTCGGTCTCACGCTCGGTGGCAGCTCGCTGTTGTACCTGCTGATCCAGCGTGGTGCCGCGACCCGTGTCACCAGCTTGCTGTATCTGGTGCCGCCGACCACGGCGCTGATGGCCTGGCTGATCTTCGACGAGGTGCTCACGGCGCCCATGCTGTTGGGCATGGCGTTGACCGCCATCGGTGTCGCCTTGGTCGTCACGGCGCCTGTGCGGCGCACCTCGGTCTGATCGTGCTTCGGCATGGCTGGTTCGTCTCGATAGAATCCAGGGGCGCGCTTGACACCCACCAACGGCACGGCTGTAATGCCTTGATGTCCGTGGCTTGTGAGGCGCACGGTCACTGCCGACTCCAACCATACGCATCCATTCCGAGGGGGACACTTTGTGAACAAGTCAGAACTGATCGAACACATCGCCAAGCAAGCGGACATTTCCAAGGCGGCTGCGGGTCGCGCGCTCGAGGCGCTCATCGGCGGCGTGAAGTCGACGCTCAAGAAGAACAACAGCGTGACCCTCGTCGGTTTCGGCACGTTCAGCGTGACCAAGCGCGCCGCACGCAGCGGCCGCAACCCGCGCACCGGCGCGGCGATCAAGATCAAGGCGGCGAAGGTGCCCAAGTTCCGGCCGGGCAAGGCTTTGAAGGACGCGCTGAAGTAAGGCGTTCACCAGGCACTGTGGGTGCTTAGCTCAGTTGGTAGAGCGGCGCCCTTACAAGGCGTAGGTCGGGGGTTCGAGCCCCTCAGCACCCACCAGACGCAGTGCTCGCACCCTCGGACATCGGTCCGGGGCTGCAGATAAAATCAAGGACAGTCACCAAGCAAAGGCGAACCCTGGTTCGCCTTTTTCGCGTTCGGGGATCCAGCTTTTCCGGCGCCTGATTTCTCGACGCACTGCAACTCGCTCCCGCGTCCATCCGAGGTCGTTGATGTTCGATTTTTTCCGCAAGCACATGCGCTTGTTCCAGTTCGCGTTGGTCGTGCTGATCGTGCCTTCGTTCGTGTTCCTCGGCGTGCAGGGCTATCACGGCATGGGCGAGGGTGCGCGGCTCTCAGTGGCCAAGGTGGCCGGCCATTCGATCACGCAGGCCGAATGGGATGAGTCGCATCGCGAGCAGGTCGAGCGCGTGCGGCGGCAGAACCCCGAGGTTGATCCCAAGTTGTTCGACAGCCCGCAGGCGCGGCAGCAGACGCTGGATCTCCTGATTCGCCAGCGGGTGATGCTGGCGACCGCCGAGCAACTGCACCTCACGACGACCGACGATCGCCTGCAGAGGCTCTTTGCCACCGATCCGCAGTTCGCGTCGATCCGCAACCCGGACGGCAGCGTCAACAAGGATCTGCTGGCCGCTCAGGGAATGTCCAGCGACATGTTCGCCCGTCGGCTGCGCCAGGATCTGTCGGTCAACCAGGTGCTGCTCGGTGTCTCGGGCACCGGCTTTCCCTCGGCCGCAGCTGCCGACCAGACGCTCGATGCATTCTTCCAGCAGCGCGAGGTCGTCTTGCAGCGTTTCGAGGCGGCCACCTATGCGGCCCGTGTTCAGCCGACCGAGGCCGATCTGGAGGCTTACTACAAGGACCCGGCGCACGCACCGCAGTTTCAAGCGCCAGAGCAGGCGAGCATTGAATACGTGGTGCTCGATCTCGATGCAATGGGTCAGCAAATCTCGATCAATGAAGAAGATCTCTCGCGTTACTACACCGAGAACGCGGCGCGCTACACCACACCGGAAGAGCGCCGTGCGAGTCACATCCTGATCGCCGCTGACAAGTCGCTGCCTGCTGCAGAACGCGAAAAGGCAAAAGCCAAGGCCGAGGCTGTGCTGGTCGAGCTGTCGAAGAATCCGGCTAGCTTTGCCGAACTGGCCAAGAAGAACTCGCAGGACCCAGGCTCCGCGGTCAAAGGCGGCGACCTGGACTTTTTCGGCCGCGGTGCGATGGTCAAGGCCTTCGAGGATGCGGCCTACAGCTTGAAGGTCGGTGAAACCAGCGGCGTCGTTGAAACCGATTTCGGCTATCACATCATCCGAGTGACGGACAAGCGCGGCGGCGACAAGCGCAGCTTCGAAAGTGCGCGCTCAGAAATCGAGACGGAAGTGCGCCGCCAACTGGCGCAGCAAAAATTCTCTGAAGCTGCGGCGGACTTCACCAACCTGGTCTACGAGCAATCGGACAGCCTCAAGCCGGTGCTCGACAAATACAAGCTGGTGCTGAAAACCGAGCAGGGTGTGACGCGGCTGCCTGCGCCCGGTGCGGCCGGTCCGCTCGCCTCGCCGAAATTTCTCGATGCGCTGTTCTCCAACGACGTATTGCGCAACAAGCGCAACACCGATGCGGTGGAAACGGCAGCCAATCAGCTGGTCTCGGGCCGGATCGTCCAGTACGAAGCGGCCCACGCCCGGCCGCTGGCTGAGGTACGGGATCAGGTCCGCGCACGTGTCGTCGGCACGCAGGCTGCCGCGCTGGCGCAAGCCGAGGGCAAGGCCCGCCTCGCCGCCTTGCAGCAAGCACCGCAAACCGACATGGGCATTGAACCTCGGCGTGTCTCGCGGCTGCAGATCCAGGAATTTGGCAAGGCCATCACGCTGGCGGTGCTGGGCGCCGATCCCAAAACGCTGCCGGCGTTGGTCGGCATCGATCTGGGCCCCGACGGTTACGCCGTGGCCAAGGTGCAGAAGGTCATCGGGCGCGATCCGGTGGTGGCCGACGCCGCGCAAGCCAGGAGTCAGTACCAGCAAGCCTGGGCGGACGCCGAGACCCAGGCTTACTACGGCGCGCTGAAGGTGCGGCTCAAGGTCCAGATCGACGCCAAGGCAACGGCGAAATCCACAGCGCCCGAGCCCGCCACCGGCCCGTGAACCGGATGTTCGGCGGTGATGCGCAGTGCCTCAAAGCACGGGGCATCGCCTATACTCTTGGTCTGCGGTGGCTGTAGCTCAGTTGGTAGAGTCCAGGATTGTGATTCCTGTTGTCGTGGGTTCGAGCCCCATCAGCCACCCCAAGTCACACAGCAAAAGCCGGCAAGCATCAACCAACAATGGTGCTTCCGGCTTTTTGCATGTAGCGACGGAGGCCGGGCGATTTCTCGAAGCGTCTGCTCAAAGCTGGGCACCGGGTCGCGTGCCTCACGTCAATGCGGCATTTCGGTGCTCGACGCACTCGATGCATCCGGCACCACCGACGACGGCAGCACGAAGTAAAAGCTAGCGCCCTCATTGCGCGTGGCCTTAACCCATACGTCGCCACCATGCTTGTGCAACACCCGCCGCACGATGGCCAGACCGATGCCTGTGCCGGGGAAATCGGCTTCGCGGTGCAGGCGTCGGAACGGCTCGAACAGCTGTTCCACGTAGAGCATGTCGAAGCCGACGCCGTTGTCGCGCACGCAGTAGGCGGTGCGGCCATCGCTTTGCCGCTCGGCAAAGAATTCGATGCGCGCATCCTCTCGCTTGCCGGTGAACTTCCATGCGTTGGAGAGCAGGTTCTCCAGCGCCAGGTGCAGCAGCCCGGCGTCGCCCTCGGCCACCAGTGAGGCGTCTACCTCGATGTGCACCTGGCGCTGCGGCGCAGAGGTCTGCAGGTGGTTGAGGATCTCGCGCACCATCGCGCCCAGTGGCATGGGCGAGCGGCGCACCTCGGTGCGCGTCACCTTCGACAGCGTCATCATGTCTTCGATCAGCATGTTCATGCGCTGTGCTGAATTGCGCACATGCTCGATGAAGGTCGCTGCTTCGCCCTCGAGTGGTGGCTGGATGCGGGTGGCAAGCAGATCGCTGTAGCCCTGCACCGCGCGCAGCGGCGCGCGCAGGTCGTGCGAGACCGAATACATGAAGGCCTCCAGCTCCTTGTTGGCTTCGATCAGCTCGGCGGTGCGCTGTTCAACGCGCCGTTCCAGGCCGTCGAGCAGCGCCACGTTCTCAAAGGCAAGCGAGGTCGAATCGGCGAGTGCCTGCATCAGCTCGACCTCGTCGGCGGTCGCTTCGTGCGGCTGTGCCCAGTAGTTGCCGATCGCGCCGATCGGCAACTCGGCGCGGATCGGCACCATCACCATGCTCTTGATGAAGGTCGGGCGGTAGGCGTCGTGCGGGATGCGCGCGTCGATGTAGATGTCGGGGATCACCGCGATCTGGCGATTGAGCATCACCCAGCCGCTGATGCACGCCGTCACCGGAAAACGCAGGCCTTTCCAGAGCGGTGCGATGGCGTCCTCGTCGACGTAGTGGCACTGCTCGCCGTCGCGCAATACAAAGGTCGCACCATCGGCCAGGTTGAGCTCGCGCGCGCCGCGGCGAACGATCTCGACGATGGCGTCGACGCTGCGCGCCATCGAGAGCTGCTTGACGATATCGACCAGCGCAGCGCGGGAACGTGTCAATTGGGTGAGCCGTTCGCTTTCTCGCGCATCGTTCAGCCGCTTGAGCGCGCTCGGCAGTCGCCACAGTTGGCCCTTGGGCACATAGTCGGTGGCACCGGCCTCGAGGCAGTGCTCGGCCCAGCGTGGGTCGTCGTTGCCGCTGACGAAGATGAAGGGCACGCCCGGCCGGCGTTCGCGCGCCACCTGCAGCGCCTGCAGGCCATCGATGCCGGGCACGCGGTTGTCGGACAGGATGGCGTCGAAGCGGGTGTGCCTCATCGCGTCGTAGAACTCGTCGGCCGAGGTCACGTTGACCCAGTGGGGATCGATGTCGAGCCGGGCGAATTCACGGTGCACCAGGTCGGCGTCCAGCGCGTCGTCTTCCAGATGCAATATCTGCAGGCTTTGCATGCGCTCGTCTCCATTGAATGACGTGGGCGACGCGCGGGAGTGACCGCGTATGCCCATCGGGGAGCTGTCGCGGTGGTCGAACGACCGCGGGCGGACTGCGGGAAAAAACCTTAACCGGAAAACCAGGGCGCGTCCATCAACGCGGTCGAGGACGGAACCCGGGGAAATGTCTGCGCTTCAAGCGCCGGGTAACCGTACCACCAGGCCCTGTCCACGGGCAGGCCCTTTTGGGGGTGTCGCTGGAGCGTCGATGCACTTCACGGCACGCGCTCCGACATACCGGCCTTGCTGAGGTGCTCGGGGGGCAGTCAGCCCGAGGCGGACAGGCGCTCGACGGTCACACGGCAGCAGATGCCTTGCGGCCGGCATTCCTGCCACGTCACCTCGCCGCCCAGTTGTCTCACACGCTTGCGCACGCCGCCGACGCCGAGTCCCGGCGCCCAGTGCTTCGGAGCCTGCCCGATGCCGTCGTCTGTGAGCGTGACGACCAGCCGGTCGCTGATCAGGCTCACCTCGATCTCGACCGTGTGCGCCTGCGCATGGGTGATGACATTGGTGACCAGTTCGCGCAGCACGCGCGTCAGCGCGGACCACTGAACCACCGACAGCTCCACATCAGCATCCTGCACGGCCGTCCACTTCAGCGCGAGGTGCGCTGCTGAGAGTCGTTGCGCAATGTCAGCCTTCCATTCGGCCAGAGCGTGGGCCAGCGGTTGATTCGCAGCGGCCAAGCCACGCGTCAGCGTCTTCAGGTCCTGCAGGGTGTGCCGCGCATAGTCTTCCATCTCGGGCGACTGCGCCTTGTACATCAGCGTCAGCAGCCGCGCGCCGATGTCATCGTGCAGGTCTTGCGCGAGGCGTCTGCGCTCTTCGCTGCGACCTTGCTCGACTGCCAGGTCGAATGCGACGCTGCGCCGCAACTGTTCGCAGACCCTTTCTGCCAGCCGAGCATCGTCGCTGGTGAACAGGCGTTTGCCTTGATGGGCGTGCCTCAGCAGGATGGACATCGATGCGCCCGGCGTCGAGGCGCCGACGATCACCGGTACTGGCACCTGCATCGCCGAGCCGTCGCTCAGCGTGTGTGCACTGATTGCGGTTTCGTCCAGCAACGTCGCTTCGAGGGGATCGAACAGTTCCTTGAGCAGGCGCGACAGCGCGGGCCCTGCTTGCTCGGGGTGTTTTTCAACTTCGCGCGTGGTGCGAAACAGGTGTTCGAATAACTGCTCCGGGCTGGCGAGCGGGGTGCCCAGCATGCGGTTAACGAGCCAACGTCGTCCAGCGGTGTACACCGCGATCGACAGGAACAGCGCCACCGTCAACGCGGCGAAGCGCTGCAGGTCAAACACGCTGACCAGCAGCAAGTCGAGCACGATGGCGAGCGTGACGATGATCGCAAACAAAGACAGCTCGCGCAGCGCGCTGTGCGTTGTCGACAGGAATGGCACGCTGGCCAGCACCAGTGCAAACAGAATTTGCCAGACGCTCGTGGCCAGGGGCAGGCTCATTGACGACAGCGGCGTTGACACCGTGGGCATCGACGTCGCAATGACCGCAGCCTGCAGCAGCACCCACGTGGCGCCCACCACCAGGCTGAATCGCTTCATGACCAGCGCAAACGGATGTGGATGCGTCCTGAAGGAGAGATGCATCGAGCCCACTGCGACGCAGCCCATGACCAGCAGCGCAGCCTGGGTCATCCACCATCCACTGGCATCTCCACCCGCGGTGTACGCCCCCAGCCATGTCAGCAAGGCCAACAGCCACGCGGCCGCTGGCAGCCAGTTCGCGGCCTGCAGTCGTCTCGGGTGGGTGCACGACAGGTGGACCGCTGCGGCCAGCGTGGCCAGATCGAAGCCCCACCGCAGTGGCAGATTCAGTGGCGGCAGGCCCCAGGTCGATGTCGTTGAGCCGGACTCGATGGCCATGCAAACCAGATTGCCGGCCTGACACATGGCCATCACGGCGTACAGGGCAGCGGGGGCGTGGAGCCGCTCCCGCATCACAGCGATGGCCGCCGCCAAAAGCATCAGGGCGAGTGCTGCAAATCCCCAGAACCCGGCGCCGATGCCTCCCATGGCGCGACGGCCCTAGACCAACCCCTGCTTGCTCGCCAGCACGGCCGCTTCAGCGCGGCTGGACACGTTGAGCTTCTTGTAGATCGACTTGATGTGATCGTTCACCGTGAACCACTTGATGCCCATCAGGTTGGCGATTTCCTTGATGGTGAAACCTTTGCTGAGATAAGTAAGCACCTCGCTCTCACGCGGTGTCAGTCGATCCTGCTCTGCAGGCAATGCGCGTTCCTGCATCGACACGCGGCTGCTCTGGAATGCAGAGGGGCCGCTCAGGGCCGTGGGAGTGCCTGCCGTGCCCCCCGGCCGGAAGTGCGTCAGCAAGCGCCTGGCGATGGCGGGAGACAGTGGCGGCTGTCCTCGCACGATCTTCTGCAATTCCTCGACCAGCACTTCGAACCGGTCTTCCTTCAGCAGATAGCCGTCGGCGCCACATTGCAGCGCCGGAAACAGATGCTCGTCATCGGAATACAGCGTGGTGACGATCTTCGTCGCAGGGTAGCTCGACAACTCGGCCAGCAGTTCCATGCCGTTGCCATCCGGCAGTTCCAGATCGACCATCATCAGCTTGAACAGCCTCGACTCCGGTCCGTCGTCAAGATCAGTGCCGGAGCTGCGTTCTCTGGATTCGCTGACGCGCCGTCGGGCCGTTTCCAGGTCGCTTGCTTCGCTGATGATCAATTGATCGCTGAAGCTCTCACGCACCACCTTGGTCAGAAAGCTGCGTGCCACCGGGTTGTCTTCGACGATCAATACTTTGACGGGCATGGTGGGGGCCTGATCCTCGGCGTTTGAAGAATGCTAGCAGGCCGCTTTGGGGCCAGTAGCGCGGTTGGGTCCCGATCCAGCAGCGGCGCACGATGGCGCGGCCAGACGCACTTCTACAATGATTGCAATGCGCCTCCTGATTGCGAACGACGATGGGTACCTGGCCCCAGGGCTTGCCGCGTTGGTGCGGGCCTGCGAGGGGCTCGGGCAGATCGATGTGATTGCGCCGGAGCAAAACGCGAGCGGCACCTCCAACTCGCTGACCCTGAACCGGCCGCTGTCGGCCTATACCGCGGTCAATGGCTTCCACTACCTGAACGGCACGCCGTCGGACTGCGTGCATGTCGCGTTGACCGGCCTGTTCGATCATCGGCCCGATCTGGTGCTCTCCGGCATCAACCAGGGCGCCAACATGGGTGACGACACGCTGTATTCGGGCACCGTCGCGGCGGCCATGGAAGGCTTTCTGTTCGGCATACCGGCGATTGCGTTTTCGCAGGTCGACAAGGGATGGACGCACCTCGATGCCGCCGCGAAGGTGGCCCGCCAGGTCATCGAGCAGGTGCTGGCCCATCCACCGTCTCGCCGTCCGTTCCTGCTCAACGTGAACATCCCGAACCGCCCCGACGCGGCGGACTTGCCGGTGAACATCACCCGCCTGGGACGTCGGCATGCCAGCGAACCCGTGATCCGCCAGTTGAACCCGCGCGGCGAGACGATGTACTGGATCGGTCCGGCAGGCGATGCGCGCGAAGCGGGCGCGGGTACCGACTTCCATGCAACGACCCATGGGCGGGTTTCGGTCACACCCTTGCAGGTCGATCTGACCGACCACGAGGCGATCCCGGACTGGCAGTCGTGGCTCGCCGGATCCACCACACCGTGATCGACGATCGCGCCGAGGACAAGCCCTCGGGGGCCGCCCGCTCGCCCAAGTTCCCTCTGCGGCTCGAGAGCATGGTGCGTGCGCCCAAGACGCTGGTGACCGGCAACCACGGTGATCGCGCGCCCGCTGCGGGTCTCGGGCTCGACTCTGCGGATGTTCGACGTCGCATGGTCGAGCGCTTGCGAAAGACCAACCCACACGATGCGCGGGTGCTGCAGGCGTTGGCTGTCGTGCCGCGCCACCTGTTCGTCGATGCGGCGCTGGTCACCCAGGCCTATGAAGACACCAGCCTGCCGATCGGGCATGGCCAGACCATCTCGAAGCCCTCGGTGGTTGCTCGCATGCTCGATGCCTTGATGCAAGGCGCGAATGCGCGCCGCGCAGGCCACCTCGGGCGCGTGCTCGAAATCGGTACCGGCTGCGGCTACCAGGCTGCGGTCTTGTGCGGTCTGGG
Source organism: Burkholderiaceae bacterium (assembly GCA_965229345.1). Taxonomy (GTDB): domain Bacteria; phylum Pseudomonadota; class Gammaproteobacteria; order Burkholderiales; family Burkholderiaceae_C; genus PBB1. Next base: position 2,699,346 of record OZ245872.1, on the reverse strand, counting down.
GCGGCAAGTGGTGTCGATCGAGCGCATCCGCGGTCTCTATGACAAGGCCAGTACCAACCTGGCCTCCTTGGGGCTGCAGCACCTCCGGCTGGTGTACGGCGACGGGATGCTGGGGCATGCGCCGAATGCGCCCTACGACAGCATCATCGCGGCCGCGTGCGGTGCCGAGGTGCCCGCGTGCTGGCTCGATCAACTGGCCATCGGCGGCCGGCTGATTTCGCCAGTGGTCTGTGCCGGCAACCGGCAGACGCTGATCGTGGTGGATCGAACCGAGGCTGGCTACCAGCGGATCGAGCACGAGGCCGTGCAGTTCGTCCCCCTAAAATCAGGTTCGATTTGAACGAGGTGTCGCTGCGGATGAGAACGAAGTACGAAGCAGGGCTGCAGCACATGTCGGGCTGGCTGGCCATCATGATGGTGAGCCTGCTGACCGCCTGTGCGTCATCGCGCAACCACGCGCCTGTCGAAGTGCGTTCCGCGCCGTCCAAGGCATCGGCGTCCAATGGTGGCGTCTCGGCGGGGGACGCCGCTGGCGCGCAGTCTGCACCGGACAAGCCCGGCTACTACACCGTCAAGCCCGCTGACACGCTGGTGCGCATTGCGCTCGACAACGGTCAGAACTGGAAAGACCTCGCCCGCTGGAACGGGCTCGACAACCCGAACCTGATCGAGGTGGGTCAGGTGCTGCGAGTGGCCCCCCCCGGGGCCGATCCCGCGCCAGTCGGTGCACGCCCGGCTGTGACAGCCAAGGTCGAGCCCAAACCACTGGAAACACGCGCGGCATCGTCGCCGGCCGGCGCAGGCTCTGGGGCTGCCGCCGCAGCATCCAGTGCTTCTGCTCCCACTGGCGCGGCGAGCGCAGCGCCGGCGGTGGTCGCGCCTGCTGCTGCTCCGGCACCAGCCCCTGCTGCGCCTCAGGGCGATGACGCTATGGCGTGGATGTGGCCGGCCAGCGGCCCGGTGACCACAGTCTTCGATGAGGTCAAGAGCAAGGGGCTCGCGATCGCCGGCAAGTCGGGTGATCCGGTGATGGCCGCCGCCGATGGCCGTGTGGTGTATGCGGGTTCGGGCCTGCGTGGCTACGGCAATCTGGTGATCGTCAAGCACAACGCCACCTACTTGACCGCCTACGCACACAACCAGACCCTGCTGGTCAAGGAAGACCAGGCGGTGCGCCGCGGTCAGAAGATCGCCGAGATGGGTTCCACCGATGCCGAGCGGGTGCAACTGCACTTCGAGATACGCAAGCTGGGCAAGCCCATCGATCCCGCGAAGCTGCTGCCTCCGCGCTGATCGTGGTGACGGAGAGCACCGAATGGTTGAGTGTCGAGTCGCTCGACCTTGACGGCCAGGGCGTGGCCCACAACGCTGAAGGCAAGGTGGTGTTCATCGAGGGCGCGCTGCCCGGTGAACAGGTGCAAGTCAGCGTGTCCCGGCGCAAGAACAACTGGGAGCAGGCCACTCTGGTCGCGCTGCGCTGCGAAAGTCCCCAGCGTGTCGTGCCCCAATGTCGCCACTTCGGCACCTGCGGGGGCTGCAAGATGCAGCACTTCCAGGCCGGTTCGCAACTCGCCACCAAGCAGCGCGCGCTCGAGGACGGGCTGTGGCACCTGGCCAAGGTCAAGGCCGAGCAACTCTTGCGCCCCATCGAAGGGCCGGCCTGGGGCTATCGATACCGCGCCCGGCTGTCGGTCCGCTATGTGATCAAAAAGGGCAAGGTGCTGGTCGGCTTCCATGAGCGCAAATCGAGCTATGTGGCCGACATGGACAGCTGCGAGGTGCTGCCCCGGCATCTGAGCGATCTGCTGGCACCCTTGGCCAAACTGATCGAGGGCATGGACCAGCGCGATCGGCTGCCGCAGATCGAGGTGGCCGTCGGTGACGACAGCACTGCGCTGGTGCTGCGACATCTGCAACCGCTCACGGACACTGACCTGCAGCGGCTGCGAGATTTCGCAGCGCTGAATCAGGTGCAGTGGTGGCTGCAACCGCAGGGCCCGGCGACGGTTCACCCGCTCGATCCGACCACGCCTGATCTGTCGTACCGGCTGCCGGAGTTCGGCATCACGATGCGTTTCAAACCGACCGATTTCACCCAGGTCAATCACCAGATCAACCGCACGCTGGTGGCCCGCGCGCTGCGGCTGCTCGCAGCGCAAGCTGATGAACGCGTGATCGACTGGTTCTGCGGTCTGGGCAACTTCACCTTGCCGATTGCGACATCTGCTCGCGAGGTGCTGGGCATCGAGGGCAGCGAGGTGCTGGTGGCGCGTTCCCGCGAGAACGCGGCCTTCAATGGGCTGGCAGCAAAGGCGCAATTCAAGGCCAGCAATCTGTTCGAGATCGATGCCCGCGCGCTGGCCGAACTGGGCCATGCCGACAAGTGGTTGGTCGATCCACCGCGTGAAGGCGCCTTCGCACTGGCCAAGGCCTTGGCGGACGTGGCCTCAGACGCCAGCGCTGCCCCCGGCTTTGTTCCCCCGAGGCGCATCGTCTACGTCAGCTGCAACCCGGCGACGCTGGCGCGCGATGCGGGGCTGCTGGTGCATCAGGCCGGCTATGTGCTCTCGGCGGCCAGCGCGGTCAACATGTTCCCCCACACCGCGCACGTGGAGAGCATCGCCGTGTTTGACCGAACAAGTTAAGACGCCAAACGAAAACGGGGCCCGCAGGCCCCGTTTTGACGTCATGCCGGCAGGCGTTAATCGCTGCTGCCGCCCGCGATCCCGAAGATCGCCAGCAGCGACTGGAACACGTTGTACAGGCTGAGGTAGACGCCCAGGGTGGCGCTGATGTAGTTGGTCTCTTCGCCGTCCTTGACCCGCTTGAGGTCATACAGGATGAAGGCCGAGAAGATGCCGATGGCGATCACCGACAGCGTGATCATCAGTGCGCTCGACTGGATGAAGAAGTTCGCAATGCCCGCCACCAGCAGCATGATCATGCCGATGAACAGGAACTTGCCCATCGAGCTCAGGTCGCGCTTGATCACGGTGGACAACGTGGCCATGCCCAGGAAGATCGCGCCGGTACCTGCAAAGGCCATCATGATCAGGCCCGCGCCATTGGCCAGACCCAGCACCGCACCGACCATGCGCGAGAGCATCAGGCCCATGAAGAAGGTGAAGCCCAGCAGCACCGGCACGCCTGAGGCGGAGTTCTTGGTCTTCTCGATGGCATACATGAAGCCGAAGGCGCCAGCCATGAAGACGACCAGGCTGATGCCAGGCGACATGGCGCGCGCGATGCCGGTGGTCACGCCAATCCAGGCGCCCAGCACGGTGGGCACCATCGACAGCGCCAGCAGCCAGTAGGTGTTGCGCAGCACGCGGTTGCGCTGGTCGACCGACGTGCTGGATGGGGCGTAGCCGTTGTACAGGACTTGACTCATGAAACCTCCGAAAGAAAACACTGCCCACGTAGGACTGTTGCCAACGATTCTAGTTCCGCAACCCACGGTGATGCCCTGTCTGGCACGGCCCGAGGCGCGAGCCGCCGCGCTGGTCTGGCAGTGTCTCGGCACCGTACAGTGGAGGCTTTCGACATCACCAGGTGCCAGCACATGATCTCCAAACCTTCTTTGACCTTGAGCGACGTGAAACGCATCGCGGCTGCGGCCGAGCAGGAGGCGCTTGCGAACCAGTGGGCGGTGTCGATTGCCATCGTCGACGATGGCGGGCACCTGCTGTGGTTCCAACGGCTTGATGGCGCAGCGCCGAGTTCGGCGCACATTGCGCCGGCCAAGGCACGCACCGCGGCATTGGGTCGCCGAGAGAGCCGTGTCTTCGAGGAAATGATCAATGGCGGGCGGGCGTCGTTCCTGAGCGTGCCCCTGCTGGACGGCATGCTCGAAGGTGGTGTTCCGTTGTTTGCCGGGGGCCATTGCATCGGCGCGGTTGGCGTGAGCGGCGTCAAGAGCGCTGAGGACGCGCAAATTGCGAAGGCGGGGATCGCCGCGCATGGGAACTGATCCGGGGCAGTCTCGACAGACTGACACGCGGCCGATGCGCATCCAGATCATCACCGGAGACGACAGGCCGTTCGCGCCGAAGTACCTGATGTACCGCCTGATGGAGTTGTGGCGAGAGGAGGGGCACACGGTCCTGGCCGGACCGGCACGCCGCCTGGCGGCGGATCTGGCGATCATGCACGTCGACCTGACCGTGATGCAGCATCACCACCTGCCAGAGAACCTGGAGAGCTGCCCGGTGGTCAATGGCGATGTTCTCGATATATCGAAAACGCGCATCTCCCGACAGCGGGTGCTGCAGGGTGACGCGTACGTTGGACCCGTCATCGTGAAAAGCAACTTCAACGCCTTTGGCAGCAAGGAGTTCCGTGCGCTGGGCCGCTGGAGCGGCGCCCATCTCCGACGTCGACTGAGCAAGGTCATCCCGTGGCGTTGGGCGGGGTCCCTCCCAAAAAAGGACTACCCGGTGCTCGACGACATCTCTCAGGTGCCAGGCTGGGTCTGGGATCGCTCCGATCTGATCGTCGAGCGATTCGTGCCAGAGAGAGACGGTGACGATTACGTGCTGCGTTGCTGGCTGTTCTTTGGCGATCAGGAATATTTGGTGAAGATGTTCGGCCGCCACCCCGTCGTCAAGGCCGGCAACATCCACCGCCACGAGTACCTGCACGAGGTGCCCGACAGCCTGCGCGACGTGAGACGCGCGCTCGGGTTCGACTTCGGCAAGTTCGACTATGTGATGGTCGATGGCAAGGCGATCCTGCTCGATGCGAACAAGACGCCCGCGATCGCCGGGGCCTCACGCTCCCCGAACCTGCTGCGCCTGGCGACAGGTCTGACCGGGTTGGCACGCAGGGGCACAGCGTGAGCGCAACCGACCTGTTGCTGCCCTCGCGCACTCTCGATCAATTGCTTCCGGCAGGGGTGGCCTACGCACCCCGGACCACGCTCGAGCATGTGGGTTGGGTGCTCAGCGAGGCCTATCGGCTGGACACCTTGACGGGTCTGACGTTGCTGGTCACCGGGTCTGTGCCGCTGGCGTGCCATCAAAACACGGTCACGCGCGAGATCGTGGCGTTCTTTGAGGCGTGTGGTGCAACCCCGTCGCTACACCGGGTGCCCTACGAGCATGCTGAGCAGGCCTTCGATCAGACTCGCCGATGGGCGGAACAAGGCCATCGCATCGTCAGTCCGTATCCCTTGCCTGCCGACGTGTGCGAGCCACAGTCGCTGCTGGTGCCTGACGCGCTGTACCGCTGGCTCAATGACAAGTCGAATCTGGACGCGCTGGTGGACGCTGACTGGCTGCCGCCATCAGTCATGTTGAGGCCCGATGCGGCGCGCGACCTGCTCACCGCCTTTGCAGGCAAGCCGGTGTACGTCAAGGCCTGCGTGGCGGGTGCATCGGGCGCTGGCATCGATGTGCGGTATGCCCCAGACGCCCAGGCGCGGCATCAGGCGCTCGACTGGCTCGCCGGCCATGCGCATGGCTACTCCGGTGTGCGCGTCGAGCTCGCGCTGGAGATCCCGATCTGCTGGTGCCTGAATCTGGCGATCCAGGACGACCGCGTCGAGTATCTGGGAGCGGCCATCCAGTTGTTCAGCAGTCCGGGGCAGCAAAGCGGCAGCCTGATCGATCCGCGCCAGGCGCCACCCGCGACGGCGGTGGAGGCGGTGATGCACATCGCTCGCAAGGCCCAGCAGATGGGGTACCGCGGGCTGGCCGGTTTTGACCTGGGTCTGACCGAAGACGCACGGCCCTTCATCTTCGACCTGAATTTCAGGATGGTGTCGAGCACCGTGCAGTTGCTGCTGCACCAGAGTGCCGTGGAGCGCATCGGCGGCTGTGTGACCGAGTCCTGGCATCAAGTGACGCACGGGCCACTGGCGCCTGCCCTGGCCGCGATCGAGCCACTGGGGCGCTCTGGCAGGTTCGTGCCTTGTCGACTCTGGGAAGCGAACCTGGAGAGCCGGGACCGCAGCATGATCACCGGCTTTCTGGTCGGAGAGTCGGCGGAGGACCTGGCCTGCACGCGTCGGGCGATGGCCTCTGCGTTGGGTCCGCTTGTGGTCTGAGATCGCGCTCGATTTACAATGCAAAGGTTTAACCGAACACATCCGCCCCCAGCGAAACCCTCACAGTTTCCCGCCGGATTCCGACTCGCAGCCTGTGCTGCGGGGCAGAGCTGGGTGCAACAACGGAGATTTCCTTGCTGCCCGTCCTGCCCCCCGCAATCCTCGTTCTCGCAGACGGCTCCCGTTTCACTGGCATTTCCATCGGATCCCCTGGACAGACCTGTGGCGAGGTGGTGTTCAACACCGCGCTCACCGGCTACCAAGAGATCCTGACCGACCCCAGTTACTGCCGTCAGATCGTCACGCTGACCTATCCGCACATCGGCAGCTACGGCGTCAACGCCGAGGACGTTGAATCCGATCGGGTTCACGCTGCCGGTTTGATCATCAAGGACCTGCCCGTCCTGCCGTCCAATTTCCGGATGACCGAGACGCTGCCGCAGTACCTGCAACGTGAAGGCACGGTGGCGATTGCCAACATCGACACCCGCCGCCTGACCCGGCTGCTGCGCACGACCGGTGCGCAAAACGGCTGCATCCTGACCCTGGCGGTCGGTGCAACCTTGACCGAGGCGCACTACGCCCAGGCACTGGCCGCTGCGCGCGCTGCGCCCAGCATGGCCGGACTGGATCTGGCCCAGGTCGTCAGCAGCACCGAGCGCAGCGTGTGGAACGAGACCGAATGGGCACTGGGTGAAGGCTATGGCCAACTCACTGAGCCCCGCTTTCACGTCGTCGCGCTGGACTTCGGTGTCAAGCGCAACATCCTGCGCATGCTGGCCAGCCGCGGTTGCAAGGTCACCGTCGTGCCTGCGAAAACAGCAGCCGCGGAGGTGCTGGCGTTGAAGCCCGATGGCATCTTCCTCAGCAACGGCCCGGGCGACCCGCAACCCTGCGACTACGCGATCGAGGCCACGCGCACGCTGATCGAGACGGGCATCCCGACCTTCGGCATCTGCCTCGGCCACCAGATACTCGCCTTGGCCTCGGGCGCCAAGACCTTCAAGATGAAATTCGGCCACCACGGCGCCAACCACCCGGTGAAAGACCTGGACAGCGGGCGCGTGAGCATCACCAGCCAGAACCACGGCTTTGCCGTCGACGAGACCACCTTGCCGAACAACCTGAGACCGACCCACGTGAGCCTGTTCGATGGCACCCTGCAAGGCCTGGCGCGCACCGACCGCCCGGCGTTCTGTTTCCAGGGCCACCCCGAGGCGTCGCCGGGACCGCATGACATCGGCTACCTGTTCGACCGTTTCACTGCGCTGATGGAAGCCCGCGCACCGCGCGCTGCGGCGATCGGAGGTCAGCATGCCTAAGCGCACCGACCTCCAATCGATACTCATCATCGGCGCTGGCCCGATCATCATCGGCCAGGCCTGCGAGTTCGACTACTCCGGCGCCCAGGCCTGCAAGGCGCTGCGCGAAGAGGGGTACCGCGTCATCCTCGTCAACAGCAACCCGGCGACGATCATGACCGACCCGGAGATGGCTGACGCCACCTACATCGAGCCCATCACCTGGCAGGTGGTCGAGAAGATCATCGCCAAGGAGCGACCCGATGCGGTGCTGCCGACCATGGGCGGGCAGACGGCGCTGAACTGCGCGCTCGACCTGCACAAGCACGGCGTGCTGTCCAAATACAACGTCGAGATGATCGGCGCGAACGAGAAGGCGATCGAGAAGGCCGAAGACCGCCTGAAGTTCAAGGATGCGATGACCGGCATCGGCCTGGGCTCGGCACGCAGCGGCATTGCGCACTCGATGGAAGAAGCCCTCGAGGTCCAGCAGCGCATCATTGCGGAGACCGGCAGCAACGGGTTCCCGATGGTGATCCGCCCCAGCTTCACGCTGGGTGGCACCGGCGGCGGCATCGCCTACAACCCGGACGAATTCGAAGAGATCTGCAAGCGCGGTCTGGACCTCTCGCCGACCAAGGAACTGCTGATCGAGGAAAGCCTGATCGGCTGGAAAGAGTTCGAGATGGAGGTGGTGCGCGACAAGGCGGACAACTGCATCATCGTCTGTGCCATCGAGAACCTGGATCCGATGGGTATCCACACCGGTGACTCCATCACGGTGGCACCCGCGCAGACGCTCAGCGACAAGGAGTACCAGCTGTTGCGCAACGCGTCGATCGCCATCCTGCGCGAGATCGGCGTCGACACCGGCGGTTCGAACGTGCAGTTCGCGATCAACCCGAAGGACGGCCGGATGGTCGTCATCGAGATGAATCCACGCGTGTCACGTTCATCGGCACTGGCGTCCAAAGCGACGGGCTTCCCGATCGCGAAGGTGGCGGCGAAGCTGGCGGTGGGCTACACGCTGGACGAATTGCGCAACGACATCACTGGCGGCGCCACACCGGCGAGTTTCGAGCCCAGCATCGACTACGTGGTGACGAAGATCCCGCGCTTCGCGTTCGAGAAATTCCCGGCCGCCGACTCGCACCTGACCACGCAGATGAAGTCAGTCGGCGAGGTGATGGCGATGGGGCGCAGCTTCCAGGAGAGCTTCCAGAAGGCGCTGCGCGGCCTGGAGACCGGCATCGACGGCCTGAGCGAAAGAAGCACCGATCGCGACGAGATCATCGAAGAGATCGGCGAGGCCGGTCCGGAGCGCATCCTGTATGTCGGCGATGCCTTCCGCATCGGCATGAGCCTGCAGGAAGTCTTCGAGGAAACCGCGATCGATCCGTGGTTCCTGGCGCAGATCGAGCAACTGATTCAGACCGAGAAGGCGATGACCGGCCGTGCACTGGACAGCCTCTCGAAGGATGAGCTGCGCTATCTGAAGCAAAAAGGTTTCTCGGATCGCCGACTCGCCAAGCTGTTGGGCACCAACCAGCACCTGGTGCGCGAAGCGCGCTGGGCTGCGAACGTTCGCCCGGTGTTCAAGCGCGTCGACACCTGTGCGGCCGAGTTCGCAACGCAGACCGCCTACCTGTATTCGACCTACGACGAAGAGTGCGAGGCCGAGCCCACCGAGCGCAAGAAGATCATGGTGCTGGGCGGCGGGCCCAACCGCATCGGCCAGGGCATCGAGTTCGATTACTGCTGCGTGCACGCGGCACTGGCGATGCGCGAGGACGGGTACGAGACCATCATGGTCAACTGCAACCCCGAGACCGTGTCGACCGACTACGACACCTCGGATCGTCTCTACTTCGAGCCGGTCACCTTGGAAGACGTGCTCGAAATCGTCGCCAAAGAAAAGCCGGTCGGTGTCATCGTGCAATACGGTGGCCAGACGCCGCTGAAGCTGGCGCTCGACCTGGAGCGCGCAGGTGTGCCCATCGTCGGCACTTCGCCCGACAGCATCGACGTGGCCGAAGACCGTGAGCGCTTCCAGAAGTTGCTGCATGAGCTCGGCCTGAAGCAGCCGCCCAACCGCACCGCCCGCACCGAAGAGCAGGCGCTGGCGCTGGCGCACGAAATCGGCTACCCGCTGGTGGTGCGTCCAAGCTACGTGCTGGGTGGCCGTGCGATGGAAATCGTGCACGGCGACAAGGACCTGGAACGCTACATGCGCGAAGCGGTCAAGGTCAGTGAAAAGTCACCGGTGCTGCTGGATCGATTCCTCGACGATGCGATCGAAGTCGATGTCGACTGCATTGCCGACGGCAGCGACGCCGCCTCGGGCGTGATGATCGGCGGCATCATGGAGCACGTCGAGCAGGCCGGCATCCACTCGGGCGACTCGGCCTGCTCGCTGCCCCCGTATTCGCTGCCCGTCGATCTCCAGAACGAGCTGCGCCGGCAAACCGCGCTGATGGCGCGCGCACTGAAGGTCAAAGGCCTGATGAACGTGCAGTTCGCCATCCAGGGCGAGGGCGCCGATGCGGTGGTCTATGTGCTCGAAGTCAACCCGCGTGCCTCTCGTACCGTGCCGTTCGTGTCGAAGGCCACTGGGCTGCAACTGGCCAAAATTGCGGCGCGTTGCATGGTCGGTGTGAAGCTCGCCGACCAGCGGCAGAAGAATGGCAAGGTGCCTTCCGAAGTGATCCCGCCGTACTTCAGCGTCAAGGAAGCGGTGTTCCCGTTCAACAAGTTCCCGGGCGTCGATCCGGTGCTGGGCCCGGAAATGCGTTCCACCGGTGAGGTGATGGGCGCGGGCCGCACGTTCGGCGAAGCCATGTTGAAGAGTCAGCTGGGCGCGGGTTCTCGTCTGCCGAACAAGGGTACGGTGTGCATCACGGTCAAGGATGGCGACAAGGCACGCGCGGTCGCGGTCGCGCGTGATCTGGTGGCGCTCGGCTTTGCCATCGTCGCGACCAAGGGCACCGCCGCAGCGATTGGCGGCGGCGGCGTTCCGGTCAAGGTTGTCAACAAGGTCAAGGATGGCCGGCCGCACATCGTCGACATGGTCAAGGCCGGCGATATCCAGCTGGTCTTCACCACCGTCGATGAAACCCGCACCGCCATCGCTGACTCGCGGCACATCCGGCAGGCGGCACTCGCCAACCGCATCACCTACTACACCAGCATGGCGGGCTGCGAAGCGGCCGTCGAAGGCATGAAGCACCTCGACGATCTGGTGGTGCTCTCCCTACAGGAACTGCACGCCGAGTTGCACTAAACTCAAAAACAGAGATTTTTCAAGTTCACGGCCGCCGCTGGATTTTCTGGCGGCGGCTTCATTTTTGCCCGGGATTCATCACATGCAGACCATTCCTCTTACCCGACGCGGTGTCGACAAACTGAAGGACGAATTGCAACGTCTGAAGACGGTCGAGCGCCACGCGGTGATTCAGGCGATCGCAGAAGCCCGCGCACAGGGTGACCTGTCCGAAAACGCCGAGTACGAAGCCGCGAAGGACAAGCAGGGCTTCATCGAGGGGCGCATCCTCGAGATCGAGAGCAAGCTGGCCGCCGCCAAGGTCATCGATCCGTCGGCGCTGGACGCCGAAGGCAAGGTTGTTTTTGGCTCCACGGTCGATCTCGAAGATGAAGCCAGTGGCACCGCGGTGACCTACCAGATCGTCGGCGACGACGAGGCAGATCTGAAGCTGGGCCTGATCTCCATCAGCTCGCCGATTGCCCGCGCACTGATCGGCAAGGAAGTCGGTGACATTGCCGAAGTGCAGGCGCCCGGGGGCGTGAAGAGCTACGAAGTGATGGCGGTGCGCTACGAGTGATTGAGCGCCCTGTCGTGATGCAACGCCTTGGCAGGTTGTTGGCTGGGCTCTGGGCCGGGCTGTTGGTGGGTCTCGGCGCCATTGGCGCACCGGCCGGGTTTGCTGTCACGACGGTGGAGGTCGCTGGGCGCACGGCCGGGCGCATGTTCGCGATCGAAGCCCATGTCAGCCTGGCAGTGGCGGTGCTTCTGTTGCTGTTGACTCGCCAGGCCGTTCCGATCGAGCCCGATCAGCCGCCAGCCCCCGCGTTGAACACCAACCTGTTGCTGCTGCTCGGAACGCTGTTTTGCACGATCGCGGGCTACTTCGTGCTGCAACCGATGATGGTGGCCGCGCGCGCCGGCGAGGGCAGCCTGTCGTTCGGCGCCCTGCACGGGTTGTCCGCCGGATTTTTCGCGCTGAAGGGCCTGCTGGTGCTGGTACTGGCCTGGCGGTTCACGGCACGTTGATCAAGCCGCGGCTGCGCTGAAGGCGCAGTTCGTTCAGGTCACTCGACCACCTTGCGCTTGATGCTGGTGACCCGCTTGCGCGCGCGCTTGATCTCACCACCCGCGGCCACCCGCTCGTTGCCCAGCACCTTGATCTTTTTGACCTGCGGTCGGTGGTTGCCGCTTTTCGAGAATTTCAGCAGCTTGACCACCCGCGGGCCGGGCATCCGGTCTTCCCGCTCCGTCTGCTCCTTGGGCGGAATTGGCCGCCACAGCACCAGCAGCTTGCCGATGTGCTGAACCGGTGCGGCATTGAGCTGATCGGTCAGGCTTGCCAGGATGCTCTCGCGGGATGTGCGGTCATCGGAGAAAACGCGGACCTTGATCAGCCCGTGGGCGCTCAGTGCAGCGTCGGTTTCCTTGACGACGGCAGGCGTCAGTCCGTCTCCGCCGATCAGGACCACCGGGGTCAGATGATGGGCGTCGGCGCGCTTTTCCCGGCGCTCGTGGGTGTTCAGGGTGATGGCTGGCATCGCCCTATTATCGGCGTCGCATGAAAGTCAAATCCAAAAGCAAGAAGATCGACAAGGCGTGGTTGCTGGATCACCTCAACGACACCTACGTGAAGTTGTCGAAAAAGGAGGGCTACCGGGCGCGCGCCGCCTACAAGCTGAAAGAAATCGACGAAACGCTCGGCCTGCTGAAACCGGGGCAAGTGGTGGTCGATCTGGGTGCCGCACCTGGTGCCTGGAGCCAGTACGTGCGGCGCAAGCTCTCTCACAAGGTGCCCGATACCGTGGGCAGCGGGCTCGGCCCGTTGAACGGCACCATCATCGCGCTGGATATCCTGGACTTCGAGCCGATCGACGGTGTGGTGTTCATCCAGGGCGACTTTCGGGACGAGCCGGTGTTGCAGCAGCTGGAATCCGCGGTCGGCGGTCGGCCCGTCGATGTGGTCGTGTCCGACCTCGCGCCCAACCTCACGGGCATCACCAGTTCGGACGACGCCCGCATTTCGCACCTGGTCGAGCTGGCGGTGGATTTCGCCACACGGCACCTGGTCGTGGGAGGTGCTCTGGTGTGCAAGGTGTTCCATGGCAGCAACTACAACGAACTGGTCGCGTTGCTGAAATCGAACTTTCGGACGGTAAAAGCGATCAAGCCCAAGGCGTCCCGAGATCGGTCGTCCGAGACCTTTCTGGTAGGCATCGGGCTCAAGACGGCGCACAAATTGGTCGAAACCACGGCGAAGACTGTCTTGCCGGGTTAGCGGTCTCGGGCTCGATTCCCGGTGACCTCATTACGCACACGGCACTTGAGTCGCATAAACTAGGCACTACATATGCTAGACGTCGCGCCCGTTGTGCACGCCGACCCCGCAGTTGAAGAATTGGAGTGGCAGTGAACAATCAATGGTTCTCGAAAATCGCCGTGTGGCTGGTCATTGCCCTGGTGCTGTTCACTGTGTTCAAGCAGTTTGACCGCAGCACGACCGCAGGGACCCAGATCGGTTACTCCGACTTTCTCGAAGAGGTTCGCAACAAGCGGATCAAGGAAGTCACATTGCAGGAAGGACCTGCCGGCACCGAGATCATCGCCAAGACGACCGATGACAAGCGCCTGCGCAGCACCGCCACCTACCTGGACCGTGGTCTGGTGGGCGACCTGATCAACAGTGGCGTCAAGTTTGACGTCAAGCCGCGCGAAGAGCCTTCGCTGTTGATGAACATCCTGGTCTCCTGGGGCCCGATGCTGTTGCTGATTGGCGTGTGGATCTATTTCATGCGGCAGATGCAGGGTGGTGGCAAGGGCGGCGCATTCAGCTTCGGCAAGTCCAAGGCGCGCATGCTGGACGAAGCCAACAACACCACCACCTTCGCCGACGTCGCGGGTTGCGACGAAGCGAAGGAAGAAGTGAAAGAACTGGTCGACTTCCTGAAAGACCCGCAGCGATTTCAGAAGCTGGGCGGTCGCATCCCGCGTGGCGTTCTTCTGGTCGGGCCTCCTGGAACCGGCAAGACGCTGCTGGCCAAGGCGATCGCGGGTGAGGCAAAAGTGCCTTTCTTCAGCATCTCGGGTTCTGATTTCGTCGAGATGTTCGTCGGCGTGGGCGCGGCGCGGGTGCGCGACATGTTCGAGCAGGCCAAGAAGAGTGCGCCTTGCATCATCTTCGTGGACGAAATCGACGCGGTGGGTCGGCATCGTGGTGCCGGCCTGGGCGGCGGCAACGACGAGCGCGAACAGACACTCAACCAGATGCTGGTCGAGATGGACGGCTTCGAGACCAACCTCGGCGTCATCGTGATGGCGGCGACCAACCGGCCTGACATCCTTGACCCGGCGCTGCTGCGCCCCGGCCGTTTCGACCGGCAGGTCTATGTGACGCTGCCTGACGTGCGCGGTCGCGAGCAGATTCTCAATGTGCACATGCGCAAGGTGCCGGTGGGGCAGGACATCCGCGCTGACATCCTCGCGCGCGGTACGCCGGGCTTCTCGGGCGCCGATCTGGCCAATCTGGTCAACGAGGCGGCGTTGTTCGCTGCGCGCCGCGCGGGCCGGGTCGTCGAGATGATGGACTTCGAGAAGGCCAAGGACAAGATCATGATGGGCCCCGAGCGCAAGTCCATGATCATGCCGGAGGAAGAGCGCAGGAACACGGCCTATCACGAGGCTGGTCACGCCCTGGTGGCCCGTCTCATGCCGAAGACCGACCCCGTGCACAAGGTGACGGTGATCCCTCGCGGCCGCGCACTCGGCGTGACCATGCAACTGCCCGAAGGGGACCGTTACAGCCTCGACAAGGAGCGGATGCTGTCGACGATCTCGGTGTTGTTCGGTGGCCGCATTGCCGAGGAAGTGTTCATGAACCAGATGACCACCGGCGCCAGCAACGACTTCGAGCGTGCCACTCAGATCGCTCGCGACATGGTCACCCGTTACGGCATGACCGATGAATTGGGTCCGATGGTCTATGCCGAAAACGAAGGCGAGGTGTTCCTGGGCCGCTCGGTGACCAAGACGACCACGATGTCTGAAGAAACCATGCGCAAGGTCGACGGCGTGATTCGCCGCATCATCGACGAGCAGTACCTGATCGCGCGCAAGCACATCGAAGACAACCAGGACAAGATGCATGCGATGGCCAAGGCACTGCTGGAGTGGGAAACCATCGACAGCGACCAGATCGACGACATCATGAATGGCAAGCCGCCGCGGGCACCCAAGGACTGGTCCCCGTCGTCCAGTCGCCCCAACGGCGGGCCGCAGGCGCCGCTGTCGTCCGACAGCGCACCCGCTGCGGCCTGAGCGTTGCGGATCGCTTGCACACGGGGCTTCGGCCCCGTTTTCACTGGTGCAGTCTCTTCTGGCGCCTGACGGCATCGATCCCGGCATGACATGCTCTGGCAAACCACCCACCACCGCATCGATCTGACCTTTCCCAAGGTCATGGGCATCGTGAACACGACGCCCGACTCTTTCTCTGACGGCGGGCAATTCGCCGATGCGGCGGCGGCCATCGACCATTGCAAGCGGCTCATCGATGCGGGCGCTGACATCCTCGACATCGGAGGCGAGTCGAGCCGGCCAGGAGCCGCCCCGGTGCCGCTGGACGAAGAGCGTCGGCGGGTGCTGCCGGTGCTCGAAGCCGTGCTTTCGATGCGACACCCTGTGTCGATCGACACCGCCAAACCCGATCTGATGGCCGAAGCGGTGTCGCTTGGGGTCGACATTGTCAATGACATCAACGCACTGTGTCTGCCGGGTGCGCTCGACGTGATCGCGGCCCATCCCACCTGCGGCGTGTGCCTGATGCACATGCAGGGCGAACCGTCATCGATGCAGTCCCAGGCCCGCTACACCGATGTGGTGGCCGATGTCCGCGCCATGCTTCAGGGTCGCTTGGCGTTACTGACGGCACGGGGTGTCGCCGCCGAGCGCATCGTGCTCGATCCGGGCATCGGCTTCGGCAAGACGGTGGAACACAACGTTGAATTGCTGCGTCGCCAGCGAGAATTGCTGACCTTGGGTCGCCCGTTGCTGGTCGGTTGGTCGCGCAAGTCGACGCTCGGTGCACTGACCGGGCGTGCCGTTGGCGACCGCCTGGCTGCCAGCCTGGCTGCAGCGCTGGCCGCACTGGCGCAGGGTGCCAGCGTCCTTCGCGTGCACGATGTCGCTGCCACCGTCGACGCATTGAAGGTGTGGCGCGCGGCGGGGTTGCCGATAACCACGGCTACCGTTGATGAATTGCAATGAAAGCCCAGCAACCATGACCAGAGTTCATTTCGGCACCGATGGCATACGCGGCACGGTGGGTCAATCCCCGATCACGCCGGACTTCATGTTGCGTCTTGGCCATTCGGTCGGGCGCGTGCTGAAGGGTGCCGATCCGAAACCGACGGTGCTGATCGGCAAGGACACCCGCATTTCGGGCTACATGATCGAGTCGGCGCTGGAGGCGGGCTTCGCCTCGGCGGGGGTCGATGTGCTGCTCACCGGGCCACTGCCCACGCCGGGCATCGCCTACCTGACGCGCGCGCTGCGGCTGAGCCTGGGCGTGGTCATCAGCGCTTCGCACAACCCGTTCGCCGACAACGGCATCAAATTCTTCTCCGCGCGGGGTGAGAAGCTGCCTGATGAATGGGAGGCCCGTGTCGAGGCTTCGCTGGAGCAGCCGCCCCAATGGGTCGCTTCGGCGAGTCTGGGCAAGGCCCGCAAGCTCGAAGATGCCCGCGGCCGCTACATCGAGTTCTGCAAGAGCACCTTTGGCAGCGAGTTGTCGCTCAAGGGCTTGAGGATCGTTGTCGATGCGGCCCATGGTGCCGCCTATCACGTGGCGCCGGAGGTGTTTCACGAACTGGGAGCCGAAGTCGTGGCCATCGGCTGCAGCCCGGACGGCACGAACATCAACGCGGGCTTCGGCGCCACCGCACCCGCGGCCCTGGTTCAGGCGGTGAAGGATCACCGCGCCGACTACGGCATCGCGCTCGACGGCGATGCCGACCGGTTGCAGCTGGTCGATGCGTCAGGGCGTCTGTACAACGGCGACGAACTGCTCTACGTCATGGTCGCCGATCGCCTTGCGCAAGGGCAGTCCGTGCCCGGCGTGGTGGGCACCCTGATGACCAACCTGGCGGTGGAGTCAGCGCTGCGGCAGCGCGGGGTCGAATTCGTGCGCGCGCGCGTGGGCGATCGCTACGTCCTGGAGGGTCTGCTGGCGAGGGGCTGGAACCTTGGCGGAGAAGGGTCGGGCCACTTGCTGGCGCTGGACCGGCACACGACGGGTGACGGAATCATCAGCGCACTCCAGGTGCTGCAGTCAGTGTGCCGCAGCGGTGTGGCGCTGGCCGATCAACTGCGCTCGGTCACGTTGCTGCCGCAAGTGATGATCAATGTCCGCTTGCGAGAGGGCCTCGACTGGAAGTCGCACGACCCGCTGCACCGCGCTCAGCGTGAAATCGAAGCCGAGCTGGGCACCTCGGGGCGGATCCTGATCCGCCCGTCGGGGACCGAGCCGCTGCTGCGGGTGATGGTCGAAGCCCGCGATTCACAGGTTGCCACCCGCTGTGCACAGCGACTTGCCCAGACCCTGGAGGTCTGAGCCAGCGTCGCACCGCTATTTTTTGACCGGGGGGATCAGCACCTGGTCAACGATGTGAACCACACCGTTCGAGGCATCGACATCGGCGGTGGTGACCACGGCGTTCTCGACCGTGACAAAGGCCCCTGAGCGGTACAGCGGCACCGAAGCACCCTGTATTGTCGTGATCGGGCCGTTCTTGATCTCGCCAGAGGTCAGTTTTCCCGGTGCCACGTGGTAGGTCAGCACGGAGGTCAGCAAGGCCTTGTCCTTGGACAGTGCATCCAGCGTCTTGGCAGGCACCGCCTTGAATGCGTCGTCGGTCGGTGCGAACACCGTGTAGGGACCGGGCTCTTTCAGCGTCTGCGTCAGTCCTGCGTCGTTGATCAATTTCGTGAGGGTGGACAACTGGGGTGTCGCCGCGACCGTGTCGCTGATGGTCATCGGCGCGGGTGGGGTGGCGCAGCCGCTCAAAGCGAGGGCCGCCAACGCGCTGCTCAGCAGCAACTTGCTCATCTTCATCGTGAACTCCTGCGTGTGGATGGAATGGGCGGCGCGACGTTGCGCGCTGCCGGTTGGATACCACTGCGCAAGGTATGGGAGCTTTGTGACGCGTCGATGAATTCAATGTGACGCTGTCGCAAACGTGGATGCAGTGTCGGGACGATGAAAAATCGGAGCTCAAGGTCGGCGGATCGTCACGTGACTGTCACACAAGGCTCATAAAGTCGTGCCAACTTTTGTTCACAGCCCTCGATGGGCACAGAAAGGCTCTGACCATGACTTTCGCGCTGAAACGTGTTGCTTTTCTCTCGGTGGCCTTGGTGACCGCCGCGAGCGCCTCCTTCGCTCAGGACATCACCGGCGCCGGAGCCAGCTTCCCCGCGCCGCTCTATGCGAAATGGGCCGACGCCTACAACAAGGCCACTGGCGCACGTGTCAATTACCAATCGGTCGGGTCGGGCGCAGGCATCAAGCAGATTCGCGCCAAGACGGTCGATTTCGGCGCATCGGACATGCCTTTGAAGGACGAGGAATTGGCCAAGGATGGCATGGTGCAATTCCCCACGGTCATCGGTGGCGTGGTTCCGGTGGTCAACATCAAGGGCATCGCCCCGGGGCAGATCAAGCTCACCGGAGAGGTGCTCGGCGACATCTACCTCGGCAAGATCACGAAGTGGAACGATCCTGCGCTGACCGCGCTGAACCCGGGTGTTGCGCTGCCTGATGACGCCATTTCCGTGGTGCGTCGCGCCGACGGCTCCGGCACCAGCTTCATCCTTACCAACTACCTGTCGAAGGCCAATGCCGAGTGGAAGGCCAAGGTGGGCGAGGGCACCGCTGTGAACTGGCCCACGGGTGCTGGCGGCAAGGGCAATGAAGGCGTTGCTGCGTTCATTTCCCGCCTGCCGAATTCGATCGGCTATGTCGAGTACGCCTACGTCAAGCAGAACAAGATGACGTACACCCAATTGAAAAACCAGAGCGGTGCCTTTGTCAGCCCCGACGATGTCAACTTCAAGGCTGCTGCGGCGGGCGCCGACTGGACGAAGAGCTTCTATCAGATCCTGACCGATCAGCCGGGCAAAGAGGCCTGGCCATTGACGGGCGCGACCTTCATCATCATGCACAAGGCACAGGACAAGCCAGCCCAGGCGGCCAATTCGTTGAAGTTCTTCGAGTGGGCCTACAGCGGTGGCGACAAGATGGCCGCCGATCTGGAATACGTGCCTTTGCCTGATGCGGTCAAGGCGCTGGTTCGCAACCAGTGGTCGGAGATCAAGGATCCTGCCGGCAAGGCAATCGCCTACAAGTGATCGATCCAGGCCGACGGCGACAGCCGTCGGCCGGTCTGCCGCTTCAGCGCTTGGTTCCGTAACCTGGAGAAATCGTGGCCGCTACACTTCCCGCGTCTCCCTACGACAACAAAAACATGGAACGGTCCGACCCCATGGACAGGCCGCCTGAAGAGCGCCGATCGTCCCCGTGGATCGACAAGGTGTTCTCGGCTGCTGCGCACGGCGCTGCGTTGCTGACGCTGGCGTTATTGATAGGCATCATCGGCTCGCTGGTCGTGGGCGCCTGGCCTGCCATCTCCAAGTACGGCCTGAGTTTTCTGTGGAACAGCGAGTGGGACCCGGTCCAGGAAAATTTCGGCGGCCTGGTGATGATCTACGGCACGCTGATGACCTCGTTCATCGCGTTGCTGATCGCGGTGCCGGTCAGTTTCGGCATTGCGTTGTTCCTGACCGAGCTGGCTCCGAACTGGCTGCGTCGACCGCTGGGTGTCGCGGTCGAACTGCTGGCGGCTGTGCCTTCGATCGTCTACGGCATGTGGGGCTTGCTGGTGTTCAGCCCGGTGCTCTCGACCTACATCCAGCAGCCGCTGCAAAAGCTGTTTGCAGGGGTTCCGGTGCTGCGCGACCTCGTGTCCGGCGCCCCGGTGGGCATCGGCATTCTGTCGGCCGGCATCATCCTGGCGATCATGATCATCCCGTTCATCGCCTCGGTGATGCGTGACGTGTTCGAGGTGACCCCGGCGATGCTCAAAGAGTCGGCCTATGCACTCGGCTCGACGACCTGGGAAGTGGTTTTCAAGATCGTGCTGCCGTACACCAAGACCGGTGTCATCGGCGGCATCATGCTGGGCCTCGGTCGTGCCATCGGCGAGACGATGGCAGTCACTTTCGTGATCGGCAATTTCAACCAGTTGAACAGCCTGTCGCTGTTCGAGGCCGCCAACAGCATCACCTCGGCGCTGGCCAATGAATTTGCCGAGGCCGGCGAGGGCTTGCACCAAGCCTCGCTGATCTATCTCGGGCTGGTGCTGTTCTTCATCACCTTTGTCATCCTGTCGCTGTCCAAGCTGTTGCTGGCCCGGCTGCGCAAGAACGAGGGCAGCCGCTCATGAGCATCGACACCACCTTGCAGGCCTCGCGACTTGCCAGGCACCGCAGCCGCAAGACGGTGAATGCGGTCGCGATGGTGCTGTGCATGAGTGCGATGGCCTTCGGCCTGTTCTGGCTGGCGTGGATCCTGTTCGAGACCGTTCGCCTGGGCATCGGCGGATTGACGTTGTCCATCTTCACCGAGATGACGCCACCGCCGCAGGCTGAGACGGGTGGTTTGCTCAACGCCATCTTCGGCTCGCTGGTGATGGTTTTTCTCGCCACCGTGCTCGGTACGCCGATCGGTGTGATGGCAGGGGTGTACCTGGCCGAGTACGGCCAAAAGACCTGGTTGGGCAACACCACCCGGTTCATCAACGACATCCTGCTGTCGGCGCCGTCGATCGTCATCGGCCTGTTCATCTACACCGTGGTGGTGGCACCGATGAAGTCGTTTTCAGGGTTCGCCGGGATACTGGCGCTGGCCCTGATCGTGATTCCGGTGGTCATCCGCACGACCGAGAACATGCTGTCGCTGATTCCCGGTGCCTTGCGCGAAGCAGCCTACGCGCTGGGGACGCCGAAGTGGAAGGTGATCCTGGCCATCACGCTGAAGTCCGCACGAGCGGGTGTGATCACCGGCGTGCTGCTGGCGGTGGCGCGGATTGCGGGTGAAACCGCACCGCTGCTGTTCACGGCTTTGTCGAACCAGTTCTGGTCTTCCAGTCTGGGACAGCCGATGGCGAGCCTGCCGGTCACCATTTTCAAATTCGCACTCAGCCCCTACGAGAACTGGCAGAAGCTGGCCTGGGCCGGGGTGTTCCTGATCACGCTGGGAGTGCTCGCACTGAACATCCTGGCGCGTGTGCTGTTCCGCAACAAGAGCTGACGAACGGAGTCCTGCCTCATGGACAAGAAAGTCGACGTTCCGGTGAACGAAAAGATCAAGATTTCGGTGCGAAACCTGAATTTCTATTACGGGAAATTCCATGCACTGAAGAACATCAACCTCGATCTGCCGGAGAAAAAGGTCACCGCCTTCATCGGCCCGTCGGGGTGTGGCAAATCGACCCTGCTGCGCACCTTCAACCGGATGTTCGAGCTGTACCCCGAGCAGCGTGCCGAGGGCGAGATCCTGCTCGACGGCGAAAACATCCTCACGTCGAAGAAGGATGTGTCGCTGATGCGTGCCAACGTCGGCATGGTCTTTCAGAAGCCGACACCGTTCCCGATGTCGATCTACGACAACATCGCTTTCGGTGTCCGCCTGTTCGAGACCTTGCCCCGCGCCGAGATGGACGAGCGTGTCGAGTGGGCGCTCAAGAAGGCAGCCTTGTGGAACGAGGTCAAGGACAAGATCAACCAGAGCGGCTCGGGCTTGTCCGGTGGTCAGCAGCAGCGCCTGTGCATCGCGCGCGGCATCGCGATCAAGCCAGAGGTGCTGCTGCTCGACGAGCCCTGCTCGGCACTCGACCCGATCTCCACCGGCAAGATCGAGGAGCTGATCCACGAACTGAAGTCGGACTACACCGTGCTGATCGTCACCCACAACATGCAGCAGGCAGCACGCAGTTCGGACTACACCGCCTACATGTACCTCGGCGACCTTATCGAGTTCGGCCCGACCTCCGAGCTGTTCATGAAGCCGAAGAAGAAGGACACCGAGGACTACATCACCGGACGTTTCGGTTGATGCGGCGCACGGCATACACAGGGAGTCAGCCATGAGTGAAAAACACCTCTCTACCCAGTTCGACACCGAGCTCAGCGGCATTTCGACGCGGGTGCTGGAGATGGGCGGCCTGGTCGAGTCGCAGGTCGCGCAGGCGGTTTACGCGCTGACGCATTTCAGTGCCGAAACCGCATCCCAGGTGCTGGTCCTGGAAGAGACCGTCAACACGATGGAAGTCGAGATCGATCGCGATCTCTCGAGCATCATCGCAAGGCGTCAGCCGACCGCGCGCGACCTGCGCCTGCTGATTGCCATCAGCAAGACCATCGCGAACCTCGAGCGCGTGGGCGACGAGGCTGCCCGCGTCGCGCGCACGGTGCAACGACTGATCAACACCGGCGTTTCCAGCCGGCTGCGCCTGCCGGTCGCGGATCTGAAATTCGAATCCGAGTTGGCCGTTGCCCAGTTGCGCAAGGCGCTCGACGCATTTGCACGGCTCGACGTCGAGAAGGCGTTGGAAGTGCTCAAGCAGGACGATCAGATCGATCAGGAATTCGAAGGGCTGATGCGCAAGCTCATCACCTTCATGATGGAAGACCCGCGGACGATCTCATCGAGCATCGATCTGGTGTTTGTGGCCAAGGCGATCGAGCGGGTCGGTGACCACGCCAAGAACCTCGCGGAGCAGATCATCTACATCGTCAAGGGGACGGATGTGAGGCACAACACCGTCGAGGAAGTCGAGACCATGGTGCGATGAGACACCGATCGAGGAGCTCAAGATGAGTCGTGTTCTGGTCGTGGAAGACGAGTCGGCGATCGCCGAACTGATCTCCATCAATTTGCGCCATGCCGGTTACGACGTGACGATCGCGTCCGACGCTGATCAGGCCCAGATCGAAGTCGACGGCGTGCTGCCCGACCTCGTGGTGCTGGACTGGATGCTGCCGGGGCAGTCGGGGCTGGTGCTGGCCAAGCGCTGGCGCAGCCAGGCACGCACCCGGGAGCTGCCGATCATCATGCTCACCGCGCGCGCTGAAGAAGGTGATCTGATTTCCGGGCTCGACGCCGGCGCCGACGATTACCTGACGAAGCCGTTCTCGACCAACGAGTTGCTGGCGCGTATCCGTGCGGTGCTGCGCCGCAAGGCGCCCGAGGCGCTCGATACCTTGGTTGACGTGGCAGGACTGAAGCTCGACCCCGCGACACGCCGGGTGTCGCGCGACGACCGCGAGGTTCGCATCGGGCCGACCGAGTTCCGTCTGCTGCACTTCTTCATGACACACCCGGAACGGGTGCACAGCCGTGCGCAGCTGCTCGATCGGGTCTGGGGTGACCATGTGTTCATCGAAGAGCGCACGGTCGATGTGCATGTGAAGCGGCTGCGCGAGGCGCTGGATCCGGTGGGTTGCGCGCGCATGATCGAGACGGTTCGCGGGGCAGGCTACCGGCTCACGCAACAGGTGCAGGCGATCGCCGGCTGAGCGCCATCGGGCCTCATCGAATGGGCTGGCTTTTTCCGCGGCTGCTGGCCGCATCGACGAGCGTGCTGGTGACTGGCCTGTTGGGCTGGCTGGTCGGTCGCGCCTCACATCTCCCGGTGCTGGGCGCATTGCTGGGTGCGTCGCTGGGCGCGCTGGGCTATGCGCTGCTCGACGCATTGCGCGGGCAACGCTTCCTCACGTGGCTGCAGTCCAGGAACGACGCATCGGCGCCACGGGACTCGGGCTTCTGGGGAGAGGTCGGCTACCGTGTCGAGCGATCCACGCGGTCACTGGAACAGCAGATCGAGCGAGAGAAAGTTCGCCTCGAGCAATTCCTGTCTGCGATCGAGGCTTCGCCCAACGGCGTGATGCTGCTGGACGTCAACGACCAGATCGAATGGTGCAATTCGGTCGCGGCCGATCACTTCGGCATCGATCCACAACGCGATCGCCTGCAGCCCATCACCAACCTGATTCGTGCGCCGATCTTCGTTGCCTACCTGCAGGCGGGGCAGTTCGACGAAGCGGTCAGCTTCCCGGGTCCGGGTGCTCGGGGGACGGTGTCGGTGCTGATCAAGCCCTACGGCGAGGCGATGAAACTGGTGCTGTCGCAAGACATCACCGAGCGCGAGCGCAACGACAGCATGCGGCGAGGTTTCGTCGCCAATGTGTCGCACGAGATCCGCACGCCGTTGACGGTGCTCTCGGGTTTCATCGAGACGATGTCCAGTCTGCAGTTGACCGACGTGGAGCGGCGTCGCGTCATCGAGCTGATGGCGCAGCAGGCGCAACGCATGCAACTGCTGGTGGGCGATCTGCTGACGCTGGCGCAGCTCGAGGGCAGTCCCCGGCCACCAGCGGATCGCTGGGTTCCGGTGCAGCAATTGCTGACGCAGGTGCGTGCGGCGGCCGAGGCCCTGTCGGCGGGACGGCACACGCTGGTCTGCGGCAGTGCCGCAACGCCGGAAGGAGGGGGCGACTGGATTGCCGGTGCGGAGCAGGAACTGCACAGTGCGATCGCGAACCTCGTCAACAACGCCATCCGCTACACGCCTCCTGGCGGTGCGGTCCATGTGTCATGGGTGGTGCGTGCGGATGGTGTGGGTGAACTCGAAGTACGAGACACCGGCATTGGCATCGAGAAGGAGCATCTGCCGCGGCTCACCGAACGCTTCTACCGTGTCGATGGCAGTCGGTCGCGGGACACCGGAGGCACGGGGCTGGGGCTGTCCATCGTCAAGCACGTGGTGCAGCGCCACGGCGGCGAGCTCGAGATTCGCAGCGAACTCGGCAAGGGGTCCAGCTTCAAGCTCGTGTTTCCGGCTGCGCGTGTGCGCGTGGCCACTGCCGCCTCAGAGCCGGAAGCAACCGCTGCGCAACCAGGCACCGAGGCCGTGCTCGGGATCGCAAGCTGAACTGATCAGCGCGCGGCTGCTCGACCTGCAGCCGATCGAGCAGCGCTGCTCGGCAGGCGTTGGTAGATCGCCACCCACTCCGTTCGGTCGGTGGGTCGGCTGACGCGGGCGACCAGCGTCCAGCCCGGCGGTGCGGGATGCTTGCCGGCCCTGGCCTCTGGTTGCAGCAGGTAGGTGCAGCGGGTGTCTGTCGCCCCGGTCGTGCCATCAACCCGGAATCCGCCGAAGTACTCCAGCGAAGCCCACACGCTGCGGGGCAGCCGAGAGGCCGAGATGCACGCATCCGATGGCACATACTGGGCCACGCGGGTGACCAGCGGGCGCAGGCTGCGCGCGTAGTCCAGCACCGGCAGCATCAACGTCATCAGCAGCAGCCAGCACAGCGCGACGCCGCTGGCCGGCAGCACCAGGCTCTTCCACAGCGCATGCTGGTTGCGGCCGGTTCGCCAGCGCACCAGCCACACCCATGCGAGGCTGCCGGCAGCAGCCAGCAGCAGCGCGAGCAGGGAGAACTGCGAGACAAAGCCTGGAGCGAGTTTCACGACGTTTTGCGCCGGGCGCACCGGGAAGCCGATCTGCAGCGAGGCGTAGATGATCCAGAACGCGATCGCGCAGAGGCTGAAGAAGAACACCGAGAACCAGTCGACGGCTGCAGCCGTGCTGCGCTTGAGTGTGGGTAGGGCAAAAGCCGCCAGCAGCGCAAAGGCCGGCAGCGACAGCATCAGCACACGATCCTGGCCGCCCATCACGACGCTGGCTGCGGCGGTCACGGCCGCGCAACTCAAGGGCACTGCAATGTGGCGGTTCAGGATGTGGCGGCGCCACCGCCAGAGTGTCCACAACGCCAAGGGCCACACTGGCCACAGAAACCACAACCATTGACGGATCACGGCCGTCACGCTGTCCAGCGTGCCATAGCTGCCGATCTGCGATGTCCACAGATCGAAAGCCGTGGCCATCGCGGCGGTCAGTGCCGTGGCGCCCGCTACCCATGGCGTGAATCGCCGAACGACCGGGTAGTCCGATCGTGCGCACACCAGGCTGCCCGACAGACCGAGCGCGAGCGCGATGCTCGGTGCGCCGCTGCCGGCCAGTGCCGGCAGGCCGATCATGATGGCGAGCTTGGGGCTCATGCCACGGGACGGGCTGGCCGCCATCGCATAGGTGTAGAGCGCCACACAGGCGAGCTGGGTCAGCTCCGGTGTCGTCTCATGGCCCAGTTGCAGCAGCCCCAGCGTTGCAATCAGGGCCAGCAGCGCACCGTCAGCCATGGCCCGGGCGTAATCGACCGGGTCAGCCTCGCCGCCGAAGGCGAAGGGCAGGGGTTGAGCTGCCTCGGTGCGTGCCAGGTGATAGGCCGCATACCAGGTCAGCGCCAGCACCGCCACCAGCAGCATGGCGAACGGCAGCCTCGCGGCCAGCGCTGGATCGATCACGGTGCTGAGCAATCGAATGAAGATCGCACCCAGCCAGTAGGGCACGGGTGCCGGGTCGGCCGTGACGCCGCCCACGGTGGGCATCCACCACGGCGAGCGGCCATCGGCCATGCCGACCATGTAGCCGAATGCCGTCACATCGGCGTTGCGCCAGGGGTCTCGCCCGAACAGCCCCGGCAGCACATAGGCCGCGCAGAACAGCAACAAGGCCCAGCGCGGTAGCCGTTGCACGGCGCGCTGTGAAACCAGGGCGGGGTTCAGTGTGGAATGGACCATGCAAAAAAAGGCAGCCGAGGCTGCCTTTCTGAACGTGCGGGTGTGTGAGCCGGCTTACTTCTTGATGTGCGCAAACTTGTTGCGGAACTTCTCGACACGGCCGCCCAGCGAGTCGACGCTCTTTTGCGTGCCCGTGTAGAACGGATGGGATTCGCTGGTGGTTTCGAGCTTGAACAGCGGCACTTCGCGGCCATCGTCGAGCTTGATGGTTTCCTTGGCCGTGGCGCACGAGCGCGTGACGAACTTGAAACCGTTGGACAGATCGACGAAGCAGACGTCGCGGTAGTTGGGGTGGATGCCGTCTTTCATGGAAACCTCAGTGCTGTGTTGCGGGAGCCACGTCGAACGATTCGACGCACTTGCCTATGGAGGGAAGCCTTTGATTATAACTTGCGAAGATCTCTCCGGCCACTGGGCTTGCAGACCCAGTGGCGTAAGCCAGGCACGAGACAGTCCGCAGGGGTTGTCTCGCGTCTGGGCTCACCCACCGCGACGCATCATGTCGAAGAAGTCATGATTGGTCTTGGTGGACTTCATCTTGTCGAGGATGAATTCCATCGCCTCGATCTCGTCCATCGGGTACAGCAACTTGCGCAGGATCCAGGTCTTTTGCAGGATCTCAGGCTTCAGCAGCAGCTCTTCGCGGCGTGTGCCCGACTTGTTCAGCAGGATGGATGGGTAGACGCGCTTTTCGGCCATGCGGCGATCCAGGTGGATTTCGCAGTTGCCGGTGCCCTTGAATTCTTCGTAGATCACCTCGTCCATCCGGCTGCCGGTGTCGACCAGCGCGGTACCGATGATGGTGAGTGAGCCGCCTTCCTCGATGTTGCGTGCTGCGCCGAAGAAGCGCTTGGGGCGCTGCAGGGCATTGGCATCGACGCCACCGGTCAGCACCTTGCCAGAGGACGGCAGCACGTTGTTGTAGGCGCGGGCCAGGCGGGTGATCGAGTCGAGCAGGATCACCACGTCCTTTTTCATCTCGACCAGGCGCTTGGCGCGCTCGATCACCATTTCGGCGACCTGCACGTGGCGCTGCGCCGGTTCGTCGAAGGTCGAGCTGATGACCTCGCCGCGCACGGTGCGCTGCATCTCGGTCACTTCTTCCGGGCGTTCATCGACCAGCAACACGATCAGGTGCGCTTCGGGGTAGTTGGCGACGATGGCGTGCGCGAGCTGCTGCATCATCACCGTCTTGCCGCTCTTGGGCGCCGAAACCAGCAGCGCGCGCTGGCCCTTGCCGATCGGCGCGATCAGATCGACGATGCGGGCGGTGATGTTCTCATCGGACTTGATGTCACGTTCCAGCTTGAACTGCTCTTTCGGGAAGAGCGGCGTCAAGTTCTCGAACATGATCTTGTTCTTGCTCTGCTCGGGCGTCAGGCCATTGACCTTGTCGACCTTGACCAGCGCGAAATACCGCTCGCCGTCCTTCGGCACCCGCACTTCGCCTTCGACGTCGTCCCCGGTATGCAGATTGAAGCGACGGATCTGGCTCGGGCTCAGGTAGATGTCGTCGGTCGATGCCATGTAGCTGGCGTCGGGCGCACGCAGAAAACCGAATCCGTCGGGCAGCACCTCCAGCACGCCATCACCAAAGACCTGCTCGCCACCCTTGGCGCGCTTCTTCATGATTGCAAACATCAGCTCCTGCTTGCGCAGGCGAGTGACGTTCTCGATCTCCAGCGCCTCGCCCATCGTGATGAGTTCGGAGACGTGGAGCGCTTTCAGTTCAGACAGGTGCATGGATGCATAACCAGGAAGGAGAGCGAAGTCTGGAGTGGTGCTGAGGCGCCCTTGGTTTGGGGGGCGATGCAAGGCGCAGTCGATGTTGATGCGCTGTGGAGCCGGATTCTTGCGGTGGACCCGCCAGCTTCGAATGGCGGTATCGCTGTTGCGCCTTGACCTGAGGATCAGGTGGGTGGCGACTGAAGGGGTGAGGCGGAGAACCTCACCCAAGCAAACACATTATAGGTTGCCGTCTATGAAGGCTGTCAACTGGGCCTTTGTGAGAGCGCCAACCTTGGTTGCGGCCAGCGTGCCGTCCTTGAAGAGCATCAGCGTCGGAATGCCGCGGATGCCGTACTTCGCCGGGACGTCGCGGTTTTCGTCCACGTTCATCTTCGTGATCTGCAGCCGGCCGTCATAGGCCTTCGAGACCTCGTCGAGGATGGGTGCGATGGCCTTGCACGGGCCGCACCATTCAGCCCAATAGTCCACCAAAACGGGTTTGCTGGATTGGATGACATCGCTCTGGAACGACGCGTCGGTGGTGTGTTTGATCAGTTCGCTGCTCATGATGAGTCCTCGGTACGAGCGGGCCCGGAGTAGGGCGACAAGGCACAATGATTTTGACACATTGGGCTCATCGCCTCGCGGCACAAGCGCTGGCGTCGAGTGTGTTTTCCTATCGCCACGATGATGAAAATCTTTCTCTGGGATGAGCGCGGCGACCCGTGGTCTGCAGCGGTGGCGGCAGCATCGCGCTGGGCCGAAGCGCGCGGTGTGGCGTTGCGCGATGCGGTGTTCATCGTGCCGTTTGCTCAGCACTTGTCGCTCGCGCGCACCGCTTGGGCACAGACCGATCGGTGGATGCCTCGGGTCGAAACCACGCAGACACTGGCCTGCAGCATTGCACCTTCCGAGCCACCATCGGGTGACGACCTGCGCTTCGATGTCGCGCTGGACAGCTTGACCGCGCGGCGCTTGCTGCGCAGTCAGTCGGCCCTGACCGCGTGGCATCGCCGCGACCCCCGCGCCTTCGACCAGGCGGTCCAGGCGCTGGTGCAGACCGCGCACGCACTCTGCCGGGCACGCGACGCCGTGTCGCCGTCGCAACGCGAGCGGTATCGCGCCGAGGGCCGTGCAGCGCTCAGTGCCGTCGGTGGTCTGGGTGGTACCGAGCGGCAACTCGCGCGCATCGCCTTCGAATGGGCGCAGGCGGCACCCCGTGCGGCCACCGACGTGCTCTTCTCATGGCGCCCCTCGGCATGGATCGTCGTGCAGGCGGGTGGTGTCGATGCGTTGATGCAGCGGCTCGTCGACGAAGCTGCTGTCCCGACCTTGTGGCTCGATGCGGACCCGCCTGGTGATGATGCGATTCGGGCGGTGGCGCCACAGTCTCGCGTGCAATGCCAGCTGTGCAGCGGATTCGAAAACGAAGCCCAGCGCGCGGCTGCTCAGCTGCTGTCCGATGCAGCGAAACACGGAACACCGGTGGCCTTGATTGCCCAGGATCGGGTGCTGGCGCGCCGCGTGCGTGCGCTGCTGGCCCGCCAGGACGTGCCGTTGCGCGATGAAACCGGCTGGACGCTTTCCACCACTCGCGCGGCAGCCGCCGTGATGGCGTTGCTGCGGGCGGCGTCGCCGACTGCCAGCGTGGACGACGTGCTCGACGCCCTCAAGACCTGGCCGGCCGATACCGTCAGCGCAGACGCATTGGCCACGCTCGAAGCCGGACTGCGTCGTCAGCAGTGGGCACGGCCGGTGTCTGTGAATCCGCAACGCCTGGCAGCGCCCGCCGCTGCGCTGTGGGCGTGTGCCGCGCAAGCCATCGAGCCGTTGCGTGGTGGCGCGCGCACCCTGACGGCCTGGAGCCAGTGTTTGCGCGTGGCGCTGCACACCAGCGGCGTGGCACGTGCACTTGAAAGCGATGAGGCGGGTCAGCAGGTGCTGTCCGCCCTGCATCTGACCGATGCGCAGCTGGGGGCGGCGGACACCGACGCGCTGACGCTCCCCGACTACGCGCGCTGGGTCGATGCGGCGCTGGAACAGGCGAGCTATGTGCCGTCGTCGCCTGAATCACCTGCGGTCATCCTGATTCCGGCAGCACGCGCCATGCTGCGGCGGTTCGCCGCTGTCGTCTGGCCCGGCGCCGACGAGAAGCGACTCGGCGCGCTCCCGTCGCCGCATCCCTTGCTCCACGATGCCGATGCGACCACGCTCGGCTTGTTGACGGCCGCGCAGCGCCGCGACCGCGAGCTGCTCGGATTCGTGCACGTGTTGCGCGGCGCGCCGGTCACCCTGCTGCGACGCACCGACGACGATGGAGAGCCGTTGTCGGCCAGCCCCTGGCTCGAACGACTGTGGGCCGCCCTACAGTCGGCGAGCCGTGCGCTTGCCAGCCCGGCGACCGACGCACGTCTTGAGCGGGTGGTCGCAGCGCAGCCCATCGCTCGGCCGCTGCCCACCGCCCCGGCGCTGCTGCCCGATCGCCTGAGCGCCAGTGCCTGTGAGGCGCTGCGCGCGTGTCCGTACCGCTTTTTCGCGCTGCGCATGCTGGGCTTGCAAGCCGCCGAAGAGCTTGATGGTGAGCTGGAGAAACGCGACTACGGCACCTGGCTGCATGCGGTGCTGCACCGCTTTCATCAGGCACGTCCCGAACCGCGTGCTGCCGACGACGACGCCCTCGCGCTGGCCGCCGCCGCGCTGCAGGTGCAGGCCGAGCTGGCGCTCGACGGTGGCGATTTCCTGCCGTTCAGCGCCACCTTCGAACGTTTCGCGCCGCGCTACGTCATCTGGCTGCAGGCGCGTGACCGCAACGGTGCACAGTGGCTGGACGGCGAGCGGGAGTGGACCGTGCGGCCCGATGCATGGGGCGGCATCGCGATGCACGGCGTGATCGACCGGATCGACAGCGTGTCGGGCGACGGCGGCGCAGCGGTGACGCAGCTGATCGACTACAAGACGGGCTCGACCCAGGCCTTGCGCGACAAGGTCGCGCAGCCGCAGGAGGACACCCAGCTGCCGTTCTACGCGGCATTGGCGATCGAGCAGGGCCGCGCGGTCGGTGACATCGGTCCACTGGATGCAATGTATCTGTCGCTCGACGATGCGAAGCAGATCGCCGAGGTGCGTCACCCCGACGTGGAGCACAGCGCGATCGCCTTGGTGGCAGGCCTGGGCCGCGATCTGGCGCGTTTGCGGGGCGGTGCCGCGTTGCCGGCGCTGGGCGAAGGCACAGCCTGTGACCACTGCGACGCACGCGGGTTGTGCCGGCGCGACCAGTGGGCCGACCTTCCGCAGACCGCCGGAGTGCCGCGTTGAGCGCGCCCACGTCCCTGCCGCCACCCGCCTACCGCATCGACGGGGTGCTGGTCAGCGCCGATGCCTTCTATGCCACCGCGTGCGATCCACGTCGGCACGTGGTCGTCGAGGCCTGCGCCGGCGCGGGCAAGACCTGGATGCTGGTCTCGCGCATCCTGCGCGCGCTGCTCGACGGTGCCCGGCCGCAGGAGATCCTCGCCATCACCTTCACCCGCAAGGCTGCGGGCGAGATGCGCGCGCGCCTGAACGAGTGGCTCGCGGCTTTTTCGGCCGATGTGGGCAGCGACGCCGATCGTGCGCTGGCCTTGCAGCAGCGGGGTCTGGACGCCGCGGCTGCGCAGGCGCTGGCCCCTGCGCTGGCCGGTCTGCAGCAGCGCTTGCAGCAGGAGGGCCGCGCGGTCGAGATACGCACCTTCCACGCCTGGTTTTCGCAGTTGTTGAAAGCCGCACCGCTGGACCTGCTGATCGAGCTCGGCATCCAGCGCGATGCGCAGATCATCGACGACCTGGCCGATCACGAGAGCGAGGTGTATCGGCGCTTCCATGCGGCGGTGGTCGCCAGCGAGGTGTTGCGCGCGGATTACCACTGCCTGGTGCAGCAGCGCGGTCGCTCGCAACTGCGCAAATGGCTGGATGCGGCCTGGACCAAGCGCGTGGAGATCGAGCTTGCCGACGCTGCCGACACGCTCGAGCCCAGTGTGGCGCCGCCGGTTGCGCCTTGGCCGGGGGTCGATGCGGCCTCACACCCCGCGCAGTGGATTCACGCGCCTGCATGTCGTGCAACGCTGCAGCGTTGCGCGTCGGCGCTGGGCGCGGCAGGCGGCAAGAAGGCCGCAGATGCCGCACGCGCCATCGAAGCCGCCTGGACGACCCTGGAAGCGTCGTCGGCCGAGGCGTTGTTCGACGCGTTGTGGGCGGCGTTGTTCACCAAGACCGACACCCCTCGCAAGGGCCTCGGGGACAGCCCCGAGCAGCAGGCCGCGATCGATGTGCTGACCGCTGTGCGCGCCGCGGTGGCGCAGCACGATGCGCGCGATGAGCACCTGCGCATGGTGCGGCTTTCGCGCGCCTTGTTCGCGGAACTGGCGACCTACAAGCGTGCACGTGGTCTGGTCGAGATGGCCGATCTGGAGCGTTGCGCGGTCGCATTGCTGGGCGATTCGGCGCTGTCGGGCTGGGTCCAGGAGCGGCTCGACGCGCGCGTGCGGCATCTGCTGATCGACGAGTTCCAGGACACCAGCCCGCTGCAGTGGCATGCGCTGGGGGCCTGGCTGTCGGGTTATGCGGGCGCGGGCGGTGGCGCCAGCGGACAGCGGCCGCCCAGCGTGTTCATCGTGGGCGACCCGAAGCAGAGCATCTACCGCTTCCGACGCGCCGAGCCCAAGGTGTTCGAGGCGGCACGCGACTTCGTGCAGCACGGCCTCGAAGGCAGCGTGCTCAGTTGCGATCACACGCGGCGCAATGCGCCTGAGGTGCTGGCGGTGCTGAATGCGGTGTTCGCTCAGGCGCACGGCGAAGGCCAGTTCTCCGGCTTCCGGCCGCATTCAACCGCGTTGGGCGCTGTCCCCGGGGCCGGTGCCAGTCGATTGCCCCTGGTGTTGCGCGAGCCGAAAGTTCGCCGGGACGAAGCGGGTGATGACACCTGGCGGGACACGTTGACCGTGCCGCGTGTCGAGCCCGAGCAGCGGTTGCGCCAGCAGGAGGCCGATCGTGTGGCGGCGGCGGTGCAGGCCGTGCTGGCCGGTGGCGTGCGCCCGGGCGAGGTGCAGGTGCTGTGCCGCAAGCGTGAATCGCTGCGTCTGGCAGCGGCTGCGCTGACTCGCCTCGGCGTGCCGTGCGCGGCGGTCGAGGAGGCCTTGCTGCTCGACGCACCCGAGGTGCGCGACCTCGTCGCGTTGCTCGACGTGCTGGCCTCGCCCGGCCATGCGTTGTCGCTGGCGCAGGCCCTCAAGAGCCCGGTGTTGGGCTGCTGCGACGATGACCTGGTGTGCCTTGCCAGCGCTGCAGCGTGCGCCGACGCGCCCACCGAAGGCGATGCCGCGAAGGCCGAGGAGGCCAGCGCGGTGGATGGCGGGCATCTGCCCGTCGAGGCCCCGCCACAGCGCCGCCGTGATCCGCTGGCGTGGTGGCATGCACTGCAACGTCTGCCTGAACCGGGTGCCGCCTTGCAGCGTGCCCGCGACCTGCTGAACGACTGGCACCAGGCCGCCCGCGTGCTGCCGCCGCACGACCTGCTCGACCGCATCGTGTCCGAGGGTGACGTGATGGCGCGCACGCTGGCTGCGGTGCCGCTGGCGCGCCGCGCGACGGCGCAAGCGGCGATCGAGGCCTTGCTTGCGCAGTCGCTGAACCTCGATGGCGCGCGCGGCGCGACACCGTACAACTTCGTGCGTGCCCTGCGCCGCCGGCGCCTGACGATCACCGTGCCGGCGCAGCCCGACGCGGTGCAACTGCTGACCATCCACGGCGCCAAGGGGTTGGAGGCGGAAGTCGTGTTCGTGATGGACACCCAGCCCGAGCCGCCACGTGCCGAGAGTGCCTCGCTGCTGGTGCAGTGGCCGGTGGCGTCCACGCACCCACTCACCTGCGCCTTCGTCTACACCGAGTCCAGGTGCCCGCCGTCGCTGGCCACGCTGTTCGCCGAAGAACAGGCCGCCCGGCGCCGCGAGGAGCTCAATGGCCTGTACGTTGCGATGACCCGCGCCAAGCATCGCATCGTGTTCAGCGCCACCACGCCGCATCACGCGGCGCCATCGCCTTCGTGGTGGCATCGGCTCGAGCCGCATGCCAACGACGCATCGCCGGGGCCGGCACCGCCTGCCGCGGTCGAGACCGCAATGCCGCCCGTGCGCTTGCAGGTGCTACCAGGCTGGCAGGCAGAGCCACCGGGTCCGTTCGCGGCAGCCGGTGCGCGCGATGCGGCGAGCCGCGACAGCGCCGCCAGCCGGCTCGGACAGGCGGTGCACCGGGTGCTCGAATGGGCGGTGCGCCAGGGGCTGCAGCAGGCGCCGTCGATCGAAACGCTGTGCAGCGCCGCGGCCCGCGAATTTGGTGCGGATGCACCGGTCGTCCGGCAGGTGGCCGGCGCGATCCTGGACAGTCCGTCGTGCCAGCGCTTCTTCGACGCCCAAGGGCTGATCTGGGCCGCCAACGAGGTCAGCGTGGTCGATGCCGGCGAGTGGCTGCGCATCGACCGTCTCGTGCACTGCCGGGCACTAGAGGGTGAGCCCGAGACCTGGTGGGTGCTCGACTACAAGCTCAGCCACGCCCCGCATCAACTCGACGCCTATCGACAGCAGCTCGCGCGCTACCGGCAAGCCGTGTCGCGCTGGCAGCCAGGGGCCGTGGTTCGAAGCGCATTCGTCACCGGTACCGGCGCGGTGATCGAAGCGGACTGAGCTCACGGGTGCCGCGCTGCCAGCGGCTTCCCAGGGCTTTTGTGGGCGGACGCAGCGCAAATGCAGCGCAAATGCACCGCAAACGCCCGCGATTTCGCGCTTTGGCGCTGGCGGGTGCGCGTTTCCAATAGGGAACATCCGATCACCCTGAACATGACCGACGCGGCGTCCTCCCCAGCCAACACCCGACCGAGCTCCCTCGGCCGCAGTTTCGGCCGCTTCGAGTTGTTGAAGCTGCTGGGCAAGAGCGACGGCAGCATGGTCTGGTTGGTGCTCGACCCACAGCTCCAGCAGCAGTTGGTGCTGACGCTGCCACGGGTGCAACCCATCGACGCCGGCGCGCTCGAGCGCTGGTCGACGCAGGTCAAGCACGCTGCGCGGCTCGATCACCCGAACCTGGTGCCCGGTGTCGAGGTCGGCGTGCAGGAGCAGTGGCCCTATCTGGCAGCCGATCGCACCCGCGGCGTCACGCTGGGCGAGTGGCTGGTCGAACACCCGAATCCGGCGCCGATCGAAGCGGTGCGTTGGGTCTGCGAGGTGCTGGAAGGCCTCGCCTTTGCGCATGAATCCGGTGTGGCCCATCACGATCTGCAACTGCACAGCCTGCAGATCGGTGAGTCGGGTCACGTGCAGGTGATGGCCCTGGGCACGGCCAGCGGGCAGGGAACACCTGCCATCGAGCCTGCCAGGCGCGGGCTCGATCACGCAACCCTGGTCGAGGCCGACACCCTGCGCGCCCAACGCGAAGCGGCCGAGCGCGATGTGCTCGCCTGCGGTCTGCTGCTGCATCAGCTGCTCAGCGGCACGGCGGTGCTCGACGAGTCCGACATCTCGAAAGCCCTGCGCCGGTTGCCCCCGTTCGGGCGCGAGCTGGTGCGCCTGCCGTGGAACACGGTGCATCCGATTCCCGAAGCCCTGCGCGCCATTGCCAACCGCAGCACGGCCGGGCAGCCTCGACAACGCTATCTCAGCGCCCGCACCTTTCTGCGGGCATTGCAAGGCTGGCTCGAAGCCGAGGCGCTGGGCCGCGATGGCCCGCTCGAGCTGATGCTGGACCGTCTGCGCACCGTGGGTGCCTTGCCGGCGCTGGCGGGCATGAGCGGTCGCGTCGAGCGGCTCGCGGCGATGGACGGCCACCACACCGAGGAAATTTCGCGCCACATCTTGCGGGACATGGCCTTGACCTTCGAGCTGCTGCGCGAGGTCAACTCCGCGCAGGTGCAGGGCACGCAGGCCTCGGGATCGGCGCCCGTGCTGACGATCCGCCGCGCGATCGCGCTGATCGGCCTGAACGGTGTCCGGCAGGCCGCCAATGGGCTGCGGCAGTGGCCCGGCCCGCTGTCAGACGCCGGTGCGCAGGCCTTGCGCGCCCTGATGGATCGTGTGCGGCTGGCCGGCTTCACCGCGCAGGCCTTGCGGCCGGCCGGCTACGACCCCGAGGTGGTGTACCTGGTGACGGTGTTCCAGAACCTGGGTCGGTTGCTGGCGCAGTACCACTTCCCCGACGAATACGAACAGATCCGCGTGCTGATGCGCAGTCTGCCGCCGCCAGCCGATGCGCCGAAGGGCACGGCACCCACGCCGGGCTGGAGCGAATCGGACGCCTCGTTCGCCGTGCTGGGCATCGACATCGAAGCACTCGGCGCAGCGGTGGCGCGCCACTGGGGATTGGGCGACGAGATGCTGCACATGATCCGCCGCCTGCCGACCGACCTGCCGGTGCGCACGCCCGACACCGACATCGACGTGCTGCGCATCACCGCGAGTGCGGCCAACGAGGCCGTCGATGCGGCGTCGAACCCTGCTGCAACGCCGGCCGAACCTGCGGCGGTGAACAAGGCGGTGCGTGCGGGCGCTTCGCGCCAATCGGTGGCAATGCGTTACGCGCGCAGCCTCGGATTGACGCCGAAGCTGGTGCAGGAGGCGCTGGCCGCTGCACGCGATGCCTTGCGCACCGGTGAGCCCGTGCAGACGGCGACGCCACGTGATGAAGTGCCTCCGGCCGCAGAAACCCCCACGGTCGCGGCCGGCTGACATGGCGATCCCCGCGCGCGTTGAGTGTGCGTGCGCTCCCCTACGCGGGTGCGCTGCGCAGCGACCGACAGACCAGGCGGTGCGGCCATGGGCGTGATGACCGACTCAGAGACCACGCCGCAGCGAGTGAGCCGGTTCGAGTTGCGACGGATGCTGGGGCAGGGTGCCCAGGCCAGCGTCTGGCTGGCTTTCGACCCGCACCTCGAGCGCGAAGTCGCCGTCAAGATCATGCGGCGCAGCGGCCTGGGCGGTATCGGCGAAGACGCCCAGTGGCTGCACGAGGCGCGCAGCGTCAGCCGGCTGACGCATCCCCACATCGTCCCGGTGTTCGAGGCCGACGTCCACGACGGGCAGCCGTTCCTGGTCTTCGAATACGTCGCCGGTCACACGCTGACCGAAGTGCTGCGCGCGCAGGGCGCTTACGAACCCCACAAGGCGGTGGCGATTGCCGCCGACATTCTCAGCGCGTTGCAGGCCGCCCACGAAGCCGGGCTGGTGCATCGCGACCTGAAGCCGTCGAACGTGCTGATCGATGCCGCTGGCCGCGCGCGGGTGATGGATTTCGGCATTGCAGTGAAGGTGAACGACGCGTCGCACGCCAATCGCGTCGTCGGCACGCCGGGTTACCTGTCCCCAGAGGCGGCGCTGGGCCTGTCGCCCACCCCCGCGATGGATGTGTTCGCTGCCGGGTTGCTGCTGGCCGAGCTGTTGGCGGGCCAGCGCGTGATGGTCGAGAGCGACGCGAACCGCGCGGTGCAGCGCGCCATCAACGAAGACCTGACGCTGCCCGAGCGCACCGGCACCGACGTCGACGACAAGCTGCGCGCCATCGTGCTGCGGGCGATGGCCCGCGACACGGCCACGCGCTATCCGAGCGCAGCGGCCTTTCGCGAGGCCTTGCAGGCGTGGGCGCAGCCGGCGGCGGCCCCTGGTGCCACCTCGGCCGCCTCCAGCAGCGGCACGCTCGACTTCCTGCTGCGCCGCATGCGCCACAAGAGTGATTTCCCGGCACTGTCCGATGCGGTCTCGCGCATCCAGCGCGTGGCCACCTCGGAGACCGAGAGCCTGAACAGCCTGGCCAACGAGATCCTGAAGGACGTGGCGTTGACGAACAAGTTGCTGCGCGTGGTCAACACCGCCAGCTACCGGCACGCGGGCGGCGGCAGCATCAGCACCATCTCGCGCGCGGCCGCGCTGGTCGGCTTTGCCGGCATCCGCAACATGGCGCTCAGCCTGGTGTTGCTCGAACACATGCAGGACAAGGCGCACGCGAACGTGCTGAAAGAGGAGTTCCTGCGCTCGCTGCTGGCGGGGACGCTGGCCGGTGAGCTGTCGGTCTCCGGGCGCGAGAGCGAGGAGGCCTTCATTGGGTCCATGTTCCAGAACCTCGGCCGCCTGCTCAGCGAGTTCTATTTCCCCGACGAGGCACGGCAGGTTCGAAGTCTGCTGAGCCGTGGTCTGGCACCGGGCGAAGCCCCGCGCGCCGGTGCTGAAGAGTCTGCCTCGGTCCAGGTGCTCGGGCTGAGCTACGAAGCGCTCGGGGTGGGTGTGGCGAAGTCCTGGGGTCTGCCAGACAGCCTGCAACGCTGCATGCGCAAGCCCGCCGGTGATCCGCCGACCCGCACGCCCGAGGCCTCTGCCGAGCGGCTGCGCTGGCTGGCGATGGCTGCCAACGACCTCACCGACACGCTGCTGCGGGCCGATCCAGCCGAGGCGTCAGCGGCGCTTGCGCACACGGCGGCACGCTATGCACGCGTGCTCGGCCTGACCCCCAAGCACATCGCCGACGTGACGGCCCAGGCCCGCGTGAAGCTGGCTGATTCGGCGCGTGCCATGAACCTGTCGGTCAGCAGCACCTCGCGCGCGGCAAGACTGCTCGCGCCAGTGCCCGGCCAAGGCAACACCCAGACGGTGGGCGAAGTGCAGATCGTCGGCACCGATTCACTCTCGCCGCACGCGCTGCAGGCCATGCAGGCCGCATCGACCGAGGCGTTCGACGCCACCATCGCGGTGCCGCCGCCCGCTGCCGGCCCGGCCTCCGACATCCTGGCGGCCGGCATCCAGGACATCACCAATTCGATGGTCGAGGACTTCAAGCTCAACGAGGTGTTGCGCATGATCCTCGAGACCATGTACCGCGCGCTGGGCTTTCGCCGTGTGCTGTTCTGTCTGCGCGACCCGAAGACCGACACGCTGACCGGCCGCTTCGGCCTCGGCGACAGCGCCGAAGCGGCGGCCGCGCTGTTCAAGGTGCCGCTGAAGGGCTCCACCGACCTGTTCGCCGCGGTCTGTCTGAAAGGCGCCGACACGCTGATCCGCGACGCCACCACCCCGGCGATGGCGGCGCGTTTGCCGGCCTGGTACACGAAGACATTGAACGCGCC
Source organism: Burkholderiaceae bacterium (assembly GCA_965229345.1). Classification (GTDB taxonomy): domain Bacteria; phylum Pseudomonadota; class Gammaproteobacteria; order Burkholderiales; family Burkholderiaceae_C; genus PBB1. Next base: position 2,660,124 of record OZ245872.1, on the reverse strand, counting down.
GTCGTTCCTGCTGCTGCCGTTGCTGATGAAGGGCGCGCCGTTTGCGATGATTTATGCCGATCAGGCCGAAGCCGGTGGCATCGAGCTCGCAGAGAAGGAACTGTCGATGCTGCGCACGCTGCGCAACCAGGCGGTGATGGCGTTCAAGCAGGCGAGCTGAGTCGGCACCCCGAGCGCCACCCGCGGGCGGCGGGGTGGCCGTGCAGTGGCTGGCCCGGTGGGCGCGTTCACGAGTCCGGAAGCGCCAGCACCTGTGCCCCAGGCTCCCCGATGTGCTCGAGGAATGCGGCCAGTTCACCCGGCGGGCCCGATGTGAAGAACAAGGTGGTGCCCGCGGGGCGGAGGGTGCTGTCGGGTGGCGTGGAGAGCACGCGCGAGAGCTGGCTCGCGATGGCCTCGGAGGGCTCGATGATCGTGACCCCTTCTCCTGCCATCTGCGTGATGGTCTCGGCCAAGAACGCATAGTGCGTGCAACCCAGCACGATGGCGTCGGCACCCGCATCGAGTCCGGGCCGCAGGTAGGCCTCCAGCAGTCGCTGTGTCTCGTCGTCGTGGAATCGACCGCGCTCTACCTGGTCGGCCAGGCCCGGGCAGGCCTGCAGAAGGATCCGCGTGTTGGCGCCATACGTGCTGCACAGACGCGCCACAGCGGGGCTGCGGATCGTGTTGCTGGTGGCCAGCACCAGCACGACCTTGGAGCGACTGACCTGGATGGCCGGCTTGATGGCGGGCTCCATCGCGACGATGGGCAGCGCGTACTGCTCGCGCAGGCGCTGCACCGCGACGACGCTGGCCGTGTTGCAGGCGATCACCAGTGCCTTCGCACCTCGTGCGGTCAGGAACTGGGCGACGCTTCGGGCTCGGCTTTCAACGAATGAACTCGGTCGATCACCGTAGGGCGCGTGGCCGCAGTCGGCAACGTAAGTGAACGATTCGCCCGGTAACCTGACCCTCAGTGCCCGCAGCACGGACAGACCGCCGACACCGGAGTCGTACACACCGATCGATGCCGCAATCGCAGTTGAGTTCAGCATGGGCCTTATGTTCAAGGGTTGATGTTTGACGCCATCAGCATGGCTCAAAGCCTTTCTGGTTAGATAGCTTCTCCGCCTTCCCACACCCAAATTGAAATACTCAGACGAGAAACTGGAGATTCTCGCCATGCAAATTGGAATATTTCTTGAAATTTTAGGTGGGCCGGATGAAAGCTGTTGAGCCGACGTATGGCTCCCGTTTGAATATCGGAGATATCCAAGCCTGGATCAACTGCTAATAGACCTACTAGTATAAAAATTCGCGTGTCGTTGATTGATACTTTGGCTAGCTTATCCAGATCGGCTTGCCATGTGCCAAGTTGCTCATCTGGTTTATGAATCCACCCAGAAGAAGAAATGTGCCAGAAACGCTTAATTTCGATCCAATAGATTTCGCCATTAGTCCGCTGTGCCCATATATCAACTTCTGTAGTTGACTTTTTTTCAACTGGACCATAGCCGCGTTCGACGCAGACAACTTCGAACTCTGGTCGCAGTTCAGCGTAGAGGCATGATCTGATCTGCTCTTCTTTGGGTAGTTTTTCATTTGGACTACTTCGCGCGACCTTGATCAAGTCTTCAGCGATAGCAGATGCTAATTTGGCAAAGTGCATTCGCGGCTTTCGATCCAATTAGTGAATGAAAGGATCCGCTGCGCCTGCAGCGATCAGCAATAATGGCAGACGGCTAATTCGATTTGGTTCGCGCTGTCAGGATATGTACAACGTCCTCGGGCAGCCTTTCGATGCAGAAAACGAAGGCGCCGTGGATTTCAGCCTCCACTTCGGGCGTCGCCACCACCCGTGGCTACGCAGGCTGAAAGATCGAGGGCATACGCCGAGCAGTTGTCGTCGGCCATCGCAATTACGATGGTGTCGCGCACGGAGACTTATCGCTTCAGACCCGCCGTCGACACGGCACTGTTCAGTGTGTCCGCACGCAAGGCAGGTGAAGGTGACGAGCCTGACCCCGGCACTGGTCACAACGGTTGGGGCTGCTTCGTTCCCGACCTGACCCGGTTGGCCGCGCTTCCATGCGAGGAGGCCCGTCACAGACGATTGTAGGTGCCCGGGATGCCGGGGTGGGTCGCAAGGTCAGCGCAGTTGCAGCGCGTCGTCGCCGAAGGCCAGGCCCAGCGGCTCGATCAGCAGGCGCTTCGGCCCGGCTTCGATGTGGCCTGCCACCCAGGCGCGCACGCCTTGGGCTTCGGCCACGGCCACCGTGCGCTCGGCCTGGTCGGCCGGCACGAACAGCGCGAAACCGGCTCCCATGTTCAGCGTGCTGTAGGCCTCGAGGTCGTCCTGCTGGGCATGGCGCTGGATGAACTTCAGCACCGCGGGCACCTCGGGCACGGTGTGGATGCGGTAGGTGTGCGTGGCCGGATGGCGCAGCAGCTTGCGCCAGCCGTGGCCGGTGATGTTGGCGCAGTAGTGCGGCGTGATGCCGGCCTGGTACAGCGCTTCGGTGACCGGTGAATACAGCACGGTCGGCGCCAGCAGCGCTTCGCCGTAAGTCAGGCTGGCACCGGGCTCGACCGGGGTCAGGTAGCCCTGGGGCAGCCGTTCGACCAGCTTGCGCGCCAGGCTCAGGCCGTTGGCGTGGATGCCGCTGGAGGCGAGCAGCACGATGGCATCGCCCGGTGCCAGCTTGTCACCGACCGACAGCCGCGCTTTCGGATTGATCAGCCCGGTGCACGAGGCGGCGAGGTCGATGCGACCAGCTTCGACGATGCCTGCCAGTGCAGGGGTCTCGCCGCCGCCCCAGGCCACGCCGCAGCGGTCGCAGGCGGCCTTCCAGCCGGCGACCAGCGCCTGCGCGCGCTGCGCATCGCCGAACCAATCGGAGCCGCCAGCCGCCCAGTAGGCCTGCACCACCAGCGGCGTAGCGCCCACGGTGATCAGGTCGTTGATGGCCATCGCGATGGTGTCCTGTGCGATCGCGTCGTAGAAGCTGCGGCCCGTCAGGCGTTGCATCTCGTCGGCCACCAGCGACTTCGAGCCCAGACATTCGACGATGCTCGCCAGGTAGAACGGGCCGACATCGACCACGTAGGCCGATTCGCCGCGCGATGCGGGTACTTCGCTGAAGCCATGGGCCGCGAGGTGCGCACCGGTGGCGGCGGCGGCGCGCTGGGCCGCAATCTTCAGCGGATCGATCAGGTCGTAGTTGACGCCTGATTGCTCGTAGCTGAGCGTGCCGTGGTCGGGCGAGGAGGGGGGTGTGGAGGTCATGGGGCGAGGCAGGTGGGCCGCAGAGGTCGCAGCACGAAGCCGCAGCGGTGTAGACCCTCGGATTATCCGGCAGCCCTGCGCGTCGCCATGGCATGGGCGATCGGGCTTCTAGAATCGTTCGATGAGTTACTTGGTGCTGGCCCGCAAATACCGACCGCGCAATTTCGACACGCTGGTCGGGCAGGAACACGTGGTGCAGGCGCTGTCGAACGCGCTGACGCAGGGGCGTTTGCACCATGCCTACCTGTTCACCGGCACGCGCGGCGTCGGCAAGACGACGGTGTCGCGCATCCTGGCCAAGGCCTTGAACTGCACCGGAGTCGATGGCCAGGGCGGCGTCACCGCGCACCCCTGCGGCGTGTGCAATGCCTGCCGCGACATCGACGCCGATCGCTTCATCGACTACATGGAGCTCGATGCCGCCAGCAACCGCGGTATCGACGAGATCCGCGACCTGATCGAACGCGCCGCCTACAAGCCGACCGTCGGCCGCTACAAGGTCTTCATGATCGACGAGGCGCACCAGCTGACGCGCGACTCGTTCAACGCGCTGCTGAAAACGCTGGAAGAGCCGCCCGATTACCTGAAGTTCGTGCTGGCCACCACCGAGCCCGACAAGATGCTGCCCACGGTGCTGTCGCGCTGCCTGCAGTTCAACCTGCGGCCGATGGGGCTGCACACCCTGCAGGAGCATCTGGCGCGGGTACTGGCCGACGAGGGCATCGCCGCCGAACCGGGGGCCCTGCGTCTGCTGGCGCGGGCGGCGCGCGGGTCGATGCGCGATGCGCTGTCGATCACCGACCAGGCGGTGGCCTTCGGCGGCGGTGCCTTGCTCGAAGCCGGTGTGCGCGACATGCTCGGAGCGGTCGATCGCCGACATGCCATCCGCCTGATCGACGCCTTGGCGGCTGGCGACGGAGCCGCGCTGCTGGCCGAAGCCGATGCACTGCGGGCGCTCGGCCTGTCGGCGCGCGGCACGCTGGAGGAGATGGCTGAGCTGCTGCAGCAGATGGCCGTGGCGCAGGCCGTCCCCGACGCGCTGGATGCGAGCGACGCCGAATCGGCCGCGGCAGCCCGGCTGGCCTCGCTGATCGCGGCCGACCAGACGCAGTTGCTCTACAGCATGGCGCTGCACGGCCGCGCTGAACTGGCGCTGGCACCCGACGAGCACAGTGGCCTCGTGATGGTGCTGTTGCGCATGCGGGCATTTGGCCCGCCGCCAGGCGCGCGGACCGTCGAGCCGGTGGCCGTCAAGGAGGCCACACCCGCGAAGCCCATGGTCTCGGCCGCACTGGCGCGAACGCCGACACCCGCCCGTGCAGCGACGCCGCCGGTGATGCCGCCGCCGCAGGTGTCCGAACCGACACCGCCCCCGTGGGTCGATGCGCCGTGGGACGACGAGGTGGCTTCTCTCGAGGCAGCCGTGCCTGCCTCGGTGCCTGAGCCTGTGGCCAGCAACACCCGTGCTTCCGCGCCGCCGGAGGTCGCACCGATTACCGCACCCGCACCCTCATCCGTCGAGGCGCCCGAAGCGATCGCCACGCCGCTCGGTGACCGCTGGACCGGGATCGTTCAGGCGTTGATGCAGACCGGCAGCATTTCAGCGATGGTGCGCGAACTGGCGATCCAGTCGCAGTGCGTGCGCATCGAAGAAGCGGCCTCGCCACCGCTGTGGGTGCTGCAGGTCGAGCGCGAGACGCTGCGCTCGCCAGCGCACCGCGACAAGCTGGAAGCGGCACTGGCGCTGCACCTGGGCACGCCGGTGAAACTCGAGGTGCAGGCCGGACCGGTGCAGGACACGCCTGCCATGCGCGCCAGTGCCGAGCGCTTGCGACGGCAGCAGGAAGCCGAACAAATCATTGCCGACGACCCGGTGGTGCGCACGTTGATGGCGCAGTTCAGTGGCGCGCGCATCGTGCCGGGCTCGGTCAAGTACCAGTGAGCAGGCGCACAGAACACAGCCCAACCCTTTTGATGTCCATGAAGGAGACCACACCATGATGAAGAACCAGCTGGCCGGCTTGATGAAGCAGGCCCAGGCGATGCAGGACAACCTGAAGAAGGCACAGGACGAGTTGGGCTCGATCGAGGTCGAGGGCCAGTCCGGCGCCGGGCTGGTGAAGGTCACGATGACCTGCAAGCACGACGTCAAGCGCGTGACCATCGACCCCAGTCTGCTCGCCGATGACAAGGACATGCTCGAGGATCTGGTCGCCGCCGCCTTCAATGACGGCTTGCGCCGCGCCGAAGAGGTGTCGCAGGAAAAGATGGGCAAGCTGACGGCCGGGCTGCCATTGCCGCCCGGCATGAAGTTCCCCTTCTGAGCGCTGTGGCCATGAGGTTGCGTGCGCGTGGCTGAACCCGCACTCGACGCGCTGGTCGGTGCGCTGCGCCGATTGCCCGGCGTCGGCGAGAAGTCGGCGCGGCGGATGGCCTTGCACCTGCTGCAGCACGACCGCTCTGGCGCGCAGCAGCTGGCGCTGTCGCTGCAGGCCGCGGTGGCCCAGGTGCGCCACTGCGCGCGCTGCCACACCTTCACCGAAAGCGAGCTCTGCGGCATCTGCGCCGACGGCCAGCGCGATGCGCGGCTGTTGTGTGTGGTCGAGACGCCGGCCGATCAGGCCGCGATGGAGCGCACCGGCAGCTACCCGGGCTACTACTTCGTGCTGATGGGTCGGCTGAGCCCGCTCGACGGCATCGGTGTGCACGACATCGGTTTGCAGGCGCTGCTCAGCCGTGCTGGCGAGAGCGGGGTCGAGGAGGTGATCGTGGCCACCAATTTCACCGCCGAGGGCGAAGCGACCGCGCACGCGGCCGGCGAGGCGTTGAAGGCGCGCGGACTGAAGGTGACGCGGCTGTCGCGCGGGGTGCCCATCGGCAGCGAACTGGAATACGTCGATCTGGGCACGATCGCACATGCGCTGATCGATCGCCGCTGAACCACCTTACCGAGCCGGGGGGCCTCATGACGAACATCACCACCTGGTGCATCCTGATCGCAGCGTTGATGCCCATCGTCTGTGCCGGTATCGCCAAGTGGGGCGCGCTGTCGGTGTCTGCCTCCAAGGGCGGTTTCGACAACAACCAGCCGCGCGAGTGGCTGGCACGCCAGCAGGGCTGGCGCCTGCGCGCCAATGCGGCGCAGGCCAATTGCTTCGAGGCGCTGCCGTTCTTCATCGGCGCGCTGCTGTGGGCCCAGCATGCCGGGGCACCCCAGCAACGCGTGGAGTTGCTCGCAGCGGGTTTCGTGCTGTTGCGATGCGTCTACGTCGCGCTGTATGTGCTGGACCGTGCCACCGCTCGCAGCATCGTGTGGATCAGCGCGCTGGCCGTCAACATCGCGCTGCTGTTCGCCGCCGGTTGAGGGCGCCGCGTCCGCCCCGTGCGGGCTGCCGATGCGGCTTACTTGGCGGCGAGTTGGAGCGGTTTGCGCGTCCCGGCCACCAGCGTCTTCGAGACGCGCTTCGGTGTGGCGCTCTGGGCTGGCGCCGAGCCTTGCGAGGCGACACGCACCGGCTTCGCCGCGCGTGTCGCTGCGACGCGGGTCGTGGTCGCGCGACGCGCAGGTTGGTACACCACGATGGCTGCCCCGGGCTTGAAGCGGGTGTTGGATGTGACCGAGTTCCATTCGGCCACCTGGGCTGCACCCACCTGATAGCGACGCGCGATGCTGGCTACCGTGTCGGCCTTGCCTGCCTTGAGCACCACCCGACGCCGAGCGGGCACATCGGGGGTCAGTTGCATCACCGCGTTCTCGGCCACATGCTCGGCCACATCGGTGCTGCGTTGTTCGCTGCGTGGCACCAGCAGCGTCGAGCCGGCCTTGACCAGCATGCGTGGCGGAATGCGATTGACGCTGCACAGTGCGGCTTCGGTCATCCCGACCTGCCGAGCGGCGTCGCCAGGGCGCATGGTCTTGGGCGCAACCCAGGCCGTCCAGCTGGCCAGCGGTGCGCGATGCTCCGACAGCCTGCGGATGAAGGCACTGGCGTTGTCGTAGGGCAGCAGCACCTGCGGCGTACCGGCGGCCAGGATCACCGGCTTGTTCATCTGCGGGTTCAGCGTTTTGAATTCGTCCAGTGACACGCCGGCCAGCCGCGCCGCCAGGTCCACGTCGATGTCACGCTGGATCGGAACGCCGAGGAAGTACGGGTGGTTGGCAACCGCCGGCAGGCTGAGCGAAAACGCCTCCGGTGCGCTGACGATGTTCTTGACCGCCTGCAGCTTGGGTACGTAGTTGCGGGTCTCATCGGGCATCCGCAGACTGAGGTAGTCGGTGGGCAGCCCGGCTTTCAGGTTGCGCGAGATGGCACGCTGCACACTGCCTTCACCCCAGTTGTAGGCGGCCAGTGCGAGGTGCCAGTCGCCAAACTGCGCATACAGACGCTGCAGGTAATCCAGCGCAGCGCGGGTCGATGCCAGCACATCGCGCCGGTCGTCACGGAAGATGTTCTGCGTCAGGGCGAAGTCGCGCCCGGTGGCTGGCATGAACTGCCACATGCCCGATGCTTTGGCCGACGAGATCGCTTGCGGGTTGAACGCGCTTTCGATGAACGGCAGCAGGGCCAGCTCGGTGGGCATGCCGCGCGCCTCGAGTTCCTCGACGATGTGGAACAGGTACCGGCTGCCACGCGTCGTCATGCGTTCGACGTAATCCGGGCGGCTGGCGTACCAGCGCTCGCGCTCGCGGACCAGCTCGGTGTCGAGATCCGGCATCTTGAAGCCTCGGCGCACGCGGGCCCACAAATCAGCCTGTGCCGTGGCGTCGTCGAGGTTCACGCTCACGCCGGGGCGCACCGGATCGACGGGTGCCGCCGCCGCAGGCGGTAGGTTGGAGGCATTGGCGCTGCGTCCGCCCAGTCCATCGGCCCGGCTCGAATCGGTCGTGGCAGCCAGTGGCGTCGTACTGCCAGAGCCCGAGGCGGCGATGTCTGCGCGGGTGGCGCAGCCGCTGCCGACCCACCCGGTGGCTGATACCAGCAGGGCGATCAGGGCCGCCCTGCGCAACGGGTGTGTCGATCGATCGGTCATCGGAAATCGTTCTTCCATGAACGGAGCGCTGTGAACACCTCAACGGGCTGCTCACTCCGGGCGCCGTGTTGGCGGGCGGCTGCGATGACCGCCGGAGCGCTGCATCGCAGAAATGGGTTGGTGGCCAGCTCGCTCGAGAGGAGGCCGGGCACCGTGGGCTCGCCAGCGGCTCGCTGTTGCTCGCAACGCAGGGTGTGGCGGGCCAGCGCTGCATTGTCAGGTTCGACGGCACGGGCGAACTTCAGGTTGGACAACGTGTACTCGTGGGCGCAGCACACGAGCGTGTCGCCCGGCAGCGCTGCCAGTGCCTGCAACGAATGGTGCATCTGCACCGGTGTGCCTTCGAACAGGCGGCCGCAACCGCCGACAAAAAGCGTGTCACCGCAGAACAGCAGCGGCGCGTCGGTGTCGGCCCCGGCCGCAGCGCCGGGCTTCGGCGCGTGGAAGTAGGCAATGTGACCCGAGGTGTGGCCGGGCACGTCGATGACCCTGAATTCCAAACCCAGCGCCTGCACCGATTCGCCGCCCCGCACGCGAGTGCAAGGATCGGGAATGACCTCCATGGCCGGCCCGTAGACCGGGACCTGCAGGCGTGCCAGCAAGGCCGGCACCCCGCCGATGTGATCGTCGTGGTGGTGCGTCAATAGAATCGCCGCAAGCTTGAGTTGCAGGCGATCGAGTGCGGCCAGCACCGGCGCGCTGTCTCCCGGATCGATCACGACGGCATCGACGCCGTTGTGCAGCATCCAGATGTAGTTGTCGGTGAACGCGGGCAGTGCGATTAAATTCATGACGGAAACCGCGACAAGTGAATCGGTGCCGAGTATAGGTTTGGGGGCGTGGCTGGCGACGCCCCCTGGGGCCTATTTGCTGGCGTGGGAACAGCAGCACCTCGATGCGGCGGTGGCCGATGTGTTCGGCTTTCATGCCCTCCAGCTCGGCCTGCCGGCCCTCGATGCCCTGCGCAACAACCGCATGCCGCATCGCTGGCTGGCTGTCGATGTCGCGCACCGGCTGGGTGGCAGCGCGCCCAGCCTGGTCGCAGGCGACCGCGCCGTGGCATTGAACTGCGATTTCGATGCGCTGCCGTTCGACAGCCAGAGCCTCGATCTCGTGGTCTTGCCGCATGCCCTGGAGCTTGCGCGCGACCCGCACCAGACCCTGCGCGAGGTCGAGCGGGTGCTGATGCCCGAAGGGCGTGTGGTCATCATCGGTTTCAACCCGACCAGCCTGTGGAGCATGCGCCAGCAGACGGGTCGAGCGCGCCGTCGCCTCGGGCTGGGCGCCGGCACCTCGCTCTATCTGCCGCGCGAGGGCGACTTCATCGCCTACCGGCGTCTGCGCGACTGGTTGCGGTTGCTCAGCTTCGAGGTCGAGACCGGGCGCTTTGGCTGCTATCGACCCCCGCTGCATTCCGAGCCATGGCTGGCCCGGTTCGGCTGGATGGAGGGTGCCGGCGAGCGTTGGTGGCCCGTGCTCGGTGCGGTCTATGCGCTGACTGCCGTGAAGCGGGTGCGGGGCATGCGGCTGGTCGGCCTGGTGCGCGATCAGCGCCGTCAGGTGAGTGCATCGCCGGCGGTGGTGTCGCAGCAGGTCTGCCATCGCGAATCCGCGCGACTGATGCCTGAACTGGCCGAGCACGAGTGACATGAATCCGAACGAGACCCCATGACTGACACTTTGTCGATACAGCGCCCGCGGGTGACGATCTACACCGATGGTGCCTGCAAGGGCAATCCGGGGCGCGGAGGCTGGGGTGCGTGGCTGAGCACCGAGGGCCACGAGAAAGAGCTGTTCGGTGGCGAGCTGCTGACCACCAACAACCGCATGGAGCTGACCGCGGTGATCGAGTCACTGGCCTCGCTCAAGCGCACCTGCACGGTGGTGATCTACACCGACAGCGAATACGTGCGCAAGGGCATCACCGAGTGGATCCACGGCTGGAAACAGCGCGGCTGGAAAACAGCCGAGCGCAAGCCGGTGAAGAACGCCGAACTGTGGCAGCGGCTGGACGCCCTGTGCGCGCTGCACGATGTCAGCTGGCGGTGGGTCAAGGGCCATTCGGGCGATCCGGGCAACGAGCGTGCCGACGCACTGGCCAACCGCGGGGCCGCTGCGGCGGTCTGACCTCAGCGTGGAGCCGTCGTCCGCCCGCGCGCAGTTCAGGCGTCGACTCGATCGCATCTACCTGGCCTACACCGTGGGCTTCATCGGGTTCGTGCTCGGGCTGGCCGCGCTGGAGCAGATGGGTCTGCCCAAGCACTGGATCGGGGTCATCTTTCTGCTGTCGACGGTGTTGCTGTACGCCGGCATCGGCATCCTCAGCCGCACCACCGATCCCACCGAGTACTACGTGGCCGGCCGCCGTGTGCCGGCGTTCTACAACGGCATGGCGACGGCCGCCGACTGGATGTCGGCGGCATCGTTCATCGGCCTGGCCGGCACGCTGTACCTGCAGGGTTACGGCGGGTTGGCTTTCGTGCTGGGCTGGACCGGCGGTTACTGTCTCGTGGCCCTGCTGCTGGCCCCCTATTTGCGCAAGTTCGGGCAGTTCACGATCCCCGACTTTCTCGGTGAGCGCTACGGAGGGCAACTGCCGCGGGCGATGGGCGTCCTCGCGGCGGTGCTGTGTTCGTTCGTCTACCTGGTCGCGCAGATCTATGGTGTCGGACTGATCACCGCCCGGCTGACGGGGGTCGATTTCGTCATCGGCATCTTTCTCGGCCTGGGCGGCGTTCTGGTGTGCTCGTTCCTGGGTGGCATGCGGGCGGTGACGTGGACCCAGGTGGCGCAATACATCATCCTGATCTGCGCCTTCCTGGTGCCGGTGATGTGGCTGTCCATCAAGCAGACGGGCGTGCCGATCCCGCAGCTGGTGTACGGCGCGCAGCTTGCCAAGGTGACCGAACGTGAGCGACAGCTGCTCAACGACCCGAAGGAGCAGGAGGTGATCGCGGCGTTCAAGGCGCGTGCGCAGGAGTACGCAGCGCGCCTGGTCGATGTGAAGGCCTCACTGGCCAGCGAGCGCCAGGCGGGTCGCCGCACCCTGGAGGCTCTGAAGGCCGAGAACGCACCGTTGGCCGAGATCCAGGCCGCTGAAAAGGCGCTGCTGCGCATCCCCAAGAACGAGGCAGCTGCCCGCGAAGCCTGGACGCGTGAAGTGGCCAGCAACGAGGCCCGTGCGCGCCCGCTGGCTGGCATGCCGCCGCACGCGCAGCAATTCGCGGGCGATCCGCAGGGCAGTGCCGAGGAACGTGAGCGGTTCAACCTGTCCAGGCTGAATTTTCTGGCGCTGGTGCTGTGCCTGATGGTCGGTACCGCCGGCTTGCCGCACATCCTGGTGCGCTGCTACACGACCCCGTCGGTGAACGAGGCGCGTCGCTCGGTCACCTGGGCCTTGTTCTTCATCTTTCTGCTGTACATGACCGCGCCGGCGCTGGCGGTCATGGTCAAGTACGAAGTGTTCAACGTGCTGGTCGGCACCCGTTTCGATCAATTGCCGGCGTGGATTTCGACCTGGTCGAAGGTCGACTCTTCGCTGTTGTCGGTGGTCGACATCAACAAGGACGGCATCCTGCAGCTCGGCGAGATGCGCATCGGCGGCGACATCGTGGTGCTGGCAACGCCGGAAATCGCCGGCTTGCCGTATGTGGTGTCCGGGATGGTGGCCGCGGGTGGGCTGGCCGCGGCGCTGTCCACCGCCGACGGGTTGCTGCTGACCATTGCCAATGCGTTGTCGCACGACAGCTATTTCAAGATGATCAATCCGCAGGCCTCGGCCGCACGCCGGGTGGCGCTGTCGAAGGTGACGCTGCTCGCTGTGGCGTTGGGCGCGGCGGCGGTGGCGGCGCAGCGCCCGACCGACATCGTCTTCCTGGTCTCGGCGGCCTTCTCGCTGGCCGCCGCGTCATTTTTCCCGGCGCTGGTCGCCGGGGTGTTCTGGGCGCGGGCGAACCGGCCGGGCGTCGTGGCCGGCATGGTCTCGGGACTGGTCGTCACGCTGTACTACCTGGTACAGAACGAACCCTGGTTGCGCAGCCTGTTCGGGGTGACGCACCCGCCCGTGCTGTGGTTCGGCATTTCGCCGATCGCTGCCGGCGTCTTCGGGATGGCGGTGGGCACGGCCGTGATCGTGATCGTCAGTCTGTTGACGGCCGCGCCAGACGCTGCTTCGGAGCGTTTCACGCGCGAATTGCGGGTTCCGCGCCGTGATTCAGCGGATATGCCCGGTCCGCAGTAGGCGCCAGCGCCCAGGCGAGATATACTCGCGGGCTTGCCTTGCCACACCCAGGTCGACGCTCGGGGTGGCTTCCATGTCGGAATTCACAAGGAGATTCAATGCGTCATTACGAAATCGTGCTGCTGATCCATCCGGATCAGAGCGAACAGGTTCCAGCGATGCTGGAGCGTTACAAGGGTGTGATCACCGCCGGCGGCGGCAAGGTTCACCGGGTCGAGGACTGGGGTCGTCGTCAGATGGCGTACCTGATCCAGAAGCTGGCCAAGGCGCACTACCTCTGCATCAACATCGAATGCAGCAAGGAAGTGCTGGCCGAACTGGAAACCGGCTTCCGCTTCAACGACGCTGTTCTGCGCCACCTGACGGTGCTCAAGAGCAAGGCCGAGACGACCCCGTCGGTGATGATGAAGTCATCCGACCGGGACGACCGCCGTGCACCGCAGGAGTCCGCTGCCTGATCTGTGTGAGTGATGTCGCTTCGACTTGTCGCCTCCGATGAACAGACTGGTTCTGACGGCGCAACTGGTCGAGAAGCACGCTTTGCGTTACACCCCCGCCGGCTTGCCGGCCCTCGATTTCAGCCTCCGGCACGAATCGCAGGTCACGCAAAACGGCACGCCGCGCCAGGTGTCGATTGACATCAGGGCGCGCGCAGTGGGCGACATCACCAACGCAGTGAACTGCCTGGAACTCGGAAGCACACACGGCTTTGCCGGCTTCCTCGGGTCCCAGCGCAATGGCAAAGGCGTCGTTTTCCATGTGACCGAACTGGATTGAATGTCCGAACGGTCCCGATCTGAACTGAATTTGACAGAGGTTTGATATGCCACCACCACGCGGTAAAGGTAAGTTTTCCAAGGATCGCAAGCCCAAGCGCAATCAGCAATCGCTGCTGTTTCGCCGCAAGCGTTTCTGCCGTTTCACCGTCACCGGTGTGACCGAGATCGACTACAAGGACGTCGAGACCCTGCGCGATTTCATCGGCGAGAACGGCAAGATCACGCCGGCCCGTCTGACCGGAACGCGTGCGTTCTTCCAGCGCCAACTGACCACCTGCATCAAGCGGGCGCGCTTCCTGGCGATGTTGCCGTACAGCGATCAGCATCGCGTCTGAGGACACCCACATCATGCAAATCATCCTGCTGGAAAAAGTGGCGAACCTGGGCAACCTCGGTGACGTGGTCAAGGTCAAGGACGGCTATGCCCGCAACTTCCTGATCCCCAGCCGCGCCGCACGCCGTGCGACCGCCGCTGCGATCAAGGAATTCGAGGTCAAGCGTGCCGAACTCGAGAAGGCCGCTGCCGAGAAGCTGGCCGCAGCGCAAGCCCTGGGCGAGAAGATGAGCGGCCGCACCGTTCACATCACCCAGAAGTCTGGCGTTGACGGCCGTCTGTTCGGCTCGGTCACCAACAACGACATCGCCGAAGCGCTGACGCGCATCGACTTCAAGGTCGTCAAGTCGCAGGTTCGCCTGCCGAACGGTCCGCTGAAGACCGTGGGCGAGCACCTGGTGTCGGTGTCGCCGCACACCGACGTCGTGGTCGAAGTCAAGGTGGTGGTGGTGGGCGAAGCCGCCTGATCGCCATGCGCTGATCGGTTGACGCGGCCGCTCCTGCCGCGTTCACGAAACCGCTGTGTGCCGAGCCTGATCAGGTTCGGCACACAGCGGTTTTTTGCTTTCTGGCCAGGAGAAGTCCTGCGCACATCGAGACCGAGGCCGGGCCGCCATGCGGCACTGAGCAGGCCCCCGCACGAACCCGCGCCCGATCCGCCGCACATCGCCGTCTTTGGCGACCTCTGAACGGCGATCCACCACCTGCATCGCACGGGTAAACCCTTGAGTTTCTGGTGCTCGGCGAGGCCCGTGCCCGCGCGCGAATCACGCGTTCGACCTGACCCAGGCGAACCTTGATTTGGATCAATTCGATCGGCAGACGCGCTGAGTAAAACCTCCTCAACACAACGACTCTCGAAGCCCGCAGTCATCAAGGTGGCAGAGGCACTCGAAGGGCTCTCACTCACCAACCGGGGACGACACAGCATGGGTCTACAGATCAATATCGACAACGGCGGGACGCTGACCGACATCTGCATCATCGATGGTCAGCGCGTCGACAAGACCAAGGTGCTGACGACACCGTACGACCTCAGCAAGTGCTTCTTCGAGGGACTTGAAAAAGCCTCTGGCGTCGTCTACGGCAAACCCGATGTGCGTCGACTGCTGGAAGAGGTGGACCTGATCCGCTACTCAACCACGCAAGGCACCAACGCCATCTGCGAACGCAAGGGCCCCCGGCTGGGGCTGATCGTCGACGCCAAGGGGGCGCGCCTGATCGAGGAACTGGCCGCGCACGATCCTGACGTCTACGCCGCGCTGGTCGGTGACCGGGTGGTCTTGCTCGATTCGGCGCTGGTGCTCGGCGACGACTCGCAGACACACGTCGTCGGCGCAATCAACAAGCTGACTGCGGCGGGTGCCAGCCGCCTGGTCGTCAGCTTCGGCGGTGCCGACTTCATCGCGATCGAAAGCGCCTTCCGGAAGGTGGCGCTGCGCAAGTACCCGCGGCATCTGCTGGGTGCCGTGCCGATGCTCTACGGCAGCGACCTCAGCGTCGACAAGGATCCGGTGCGCCGCACCTGGACTGCGTTGATCAACTCTTTCCTGCACCCGGGCATGGAAGCGTTTCTGTACAACGCCGAGAACCGGCTGCGCCAGTACCGCACGAAAAATCCGCTGCTGATCTTCCGCAACGATGGCGACGCCTCTCGCGTCGCGAAGACGATCGCGATCAAGACCTACAGCTCCGGCCCACGCGGCGGCGTTGAAGGTGTCAAGGCGTTCGCGAAGGTCTATGGCTACACCGATGTGGTGGCGATCGATGTCGGCGGCACCACCACCGACATCTGCCAGTACCTCGAAGGCGGCGTGGTCGAAGACCGCCGAGGACACGTCGAAGGCATCAGCGTGTCGATCCCGCTGTGCGAGATCGTCAGTGCTGGTGCCGGTGGCAGCTCGGTGATCAAGGTCGTCGATCGCAAGATCGTGATCGGGCCGGAGAGCGTCGGCGCGGTCCCCGGGCCGTCCTGCTTCGGGCGCGGTGGCCAGTTCGCCACCATCACCGACGCGAGCCTGCTGATGGGCCTGTTCGATCCGAAGTCGTATTTCGGCGGCGGCATGGGCCTCGACCTCGATCGTGCTGCGACCGCGGTGGCTGTCAACGTGGCCGAGCCGCTCGGGCTCAAGCTCGATGAGGCGCTGCAGCAGATGGAGCTGGCCTTCGAAGCGAAGGTCGCCGCCGAGCTGCACCGTGCCACCAAGATATCCAAGGACAGCGTGCTGCTGGCCTTCGGTGGCGCCGGGCCGCTCAACGCCTGCGGCGTGGCCGAGGTGGCCGGCATCCACCAGGTGGCGGTGCCGAAGATGGCGGCGGTGTTCAGCGCCTACGGCATCGGTACCTGCGACATCTCGCAGCGTTACACCGAATTGCTGGCCCGGCACGACCAGAGCGGTCTGGAGGACGCGCTGGCGGTGCTGCATGCCAAGGCCGCCCGCGACATGTATGCCGAGGGATTCGACAAGGGCCAGTACGAGATCGAAGCGCGACTGGTGGCCGTCGATGCCCAGGGTGTGGAGACCAGCCAGCCGCTGGGCGCCACCCCGGTGTTCCCGGCAGGCATCTCGGGTGCCGTCGCCATCGAGCTGGAGCTGGCAGCCATCAAGCGTCTGCGGGCAGACACCGGTGCTGCCACACGGGTCAGCATGGGCGCTGCGGCCACGGCCACTGGCGTTCGCAACGTGCTGGTCCGCGGCCGGGGGCGCATCGACGTGCCGGTCTACCGCTTGGCATCCCTGAAGCCCGGTGACCACGCGCAGGGCCCGGCGATTGTCGAAGAAGACTATTTCACGTGTCGTGTGCTCGAGGGCTGGACCTTCGTCATCAGCGACGCCGGCGACATCCTGTTGAACAGAAAGGCTTGAAGACCATGAAGGTCCTGATGACGGAATACCTCCGACTCGATCTCGATGCGGAGCATTGGGAATGCCGCGTGTGCAACCACGTGATCGGTTCGGCCCACAAGAGCTACAAGGAGGGCATGCTGGTCTATGACCGCGACCCCCGCGAGATCCATCCGCCGATCATTGATCCCGAACGCTACAAGTTCACCTTCAGCCCCGATCCGGAATGGGTGCGCATCCTCGAGTACTACTGCCCGGGCTGCGGCACGCAGGTCGAGACCGAGTACGCGATCCCGGGACATCCGCCGCTGTACGACATGCAACCCGACCTGCCTGCACTGCGTGCGCAGTGGGCCGGCCGTGAAGAGCTCAAAGAAGGCGTGGTCGGACCGGCGGTGACCTCCGGCTCAGGCGGCCACTCACACTGATTGATCGATCGCGAGCGGGCGCTGTCGGTGCCTGCTTTCGCGGTCCGATCGGGCACCCGCCGCCATTCAAGCAAGGAAAAACAATGCGACGCATATCCGTAGACATCGGCGGCACGTTCACAGACTGTTTCGTGGTCTGGGACGGCCAATACATCGAAGCCAAGGCGCTGACCACCCACCACAACCTGGCGCTCGGTTTCAACGAGGCGCTGGAGAAGGCCAACAAGGTGCTGGGCCTCGAGCTTGAGACGATCCTGTCGCAAGTCGATTCGGTGCGCTATGCCACCACGCTCGGCACCAACGCACTGATCGAGCACAAGGGACCCAAGATCGGCATGCTGGTCACCGCAGGCTTCGAAGCCACGGTGCCGCTCAGCCGTGCTCGCGGTTACGGCGAGGGGCTGGACAACCTCGGCAAGCAGGACATGCCCAACGCGCAGCGCCCGGCGCCACTGGTCGAGGCGCACATGATTCGCGGCGTGCGCGAGCGACTCGACTTCCAGGGCGAACTGGTGATGCCGCTCGACGAGGAGGACGTGCGTCGCCAGATCCGGTCGCTGGTGAATTCCGGTGCGCAGATCATCGTGGTGGCGCTGGTCAACAGCGTCGTCAACCCCATCAATGAGCAGCGCATCGAGGAGATCCTGCTCGAGGAATACCCGTCACACCTGCTGGGCGCGATTCCGATCATCCTGTCGCACCAGGTGGCAGGCCGCAAAGGCGAGTACGTGCGCGCCACCTCGGCCGTGGTCGATGGCTACCTGCACTCGACGATGTACCACGCGCTGTCTGCACTGGAGCAGAACCTGCGGGCGCACAAGTACGACAAGCCAATGCTGGTGATTCACAACTCCGGCGGCATGGCACAGCTCAACTCCACCGATGCGCTGCAGACCATTCACTCCGGCCCGGTGTCCGGCATTGCCGCGTCCGAGCACCTGGCGATGCAGGCGGGTCTGGGCAATGTGGTGGCCACCGACATGGGCGGCACCAGCTACGACATCGGCATCGTCGTCGAAGGCGGCATCAAGCACTACGACTTCAACCCGGTCATCGACCGCTGGCTGGTGTCGGTGCCGATGGTGCACCTGGTGACGCTCGGCGCCGGTGGCGGCTCGATCGCCACCTACGACCGCATGTACAACACCGTGAAGTGCGGCCCGCAAAGCGCAGGCTCCGATCCGGGCCCGGCCTGCTACGACCGTGGCGGCATGAGCGCCACCGTCACCGACGCCGACCTGCTGCTGGGCTATCTCGACGCGAAGAACTACGCCGGTGGCTCCATTCCGCTGAACCCGCGTCGGGCCACTGCGGCGATCGAGGACACGCTGTGCGACGACCTGGATTGCTCGGTCATCGAAGCCGCGCTGATGATCCGCGAGAAGGTCGACGACAACATGGCCAACGGCCTGTTCACCGAGCTGCGTGCACGCGGCTACGACCCGAAGGCGTTCACCATGCTGGCGTACGGCGGCAACGGCCCGCTGCACTGCTGCGGCATCGCACGCAACCTGGGCATCGACAAGATCCTGGCGCCGCCGCTGAGCTCCGTGTTCTCAGCCGTCGGTGCGGGCAACATGCACCAGTTGCACATCCACGAGCAGTCGCTCTACATGGTGCTCTACGACTCGAACACGCGTCACATCTTCGACGACTACAAGCGCTTCAACAGCATCGTGGCCGAGC
The DNA here is from genome assembly GCA_965229345.1 of Burkholderiaceae bacterium. Lineage (GTDB taxonomy): Bacteria > Pseudomonadota > Gammaproteobacteria > Burkholderiales > Burkholderiaceae_C > PBB1. Next base: position 2,641,515 of record OZ245872.1, on the reverse strand, counting down.
TGAAGGAAATGGGCACGCAGGACCTGATCCGACAGGGCATCCCGCGCGAGCAGATCCAGCACAGCCTGGAGCTCGACATGCGCTACGGCAACCAGCTGGTGCAAACCACCGCGGTCATTCCGCAGCACGAAGTGCATGGCCCGGCCGACGTACTGGCCATCATTTCGCAGTTCTCGAACGACTACGGCAAGCGCTTCGGTGAAGGCAGCCAGGCACCCGAGGCCGGCATCCGCATCAACACGATCCGGGTCGCTGCGTTTGTGCAGCACGAGACGGTCGAGTTCGAGGACATCAAGCCGGTGGCCAAGGACAAGCGCAAGTCGCCGCCCAAGCCCGAGACCTTGCGCAAGTGCTATTTCGTGGGTCACACCGGCGCGGTGGAAACGCCGGTGTGGAGCCGATCAGCCATCGAGCCAGGGGTGCAGATTTCGGGGCCGGCCATCATCGCCTCCGAAGTGACCACCTTCCTGGTGGACCCGGGTTGGACTTTCGTGGCAGCACGGCAAGGCGCCTCGTGGTTCCTGCGCGGCTGAGGCCCCGCACCACACACGCCGTACCGACAAACATCGAGGATTGACATGACTGAAACCTTAGCGCCCATCGCTGCCAAGTTGCCCAGTGCGGAAGAGATCGCGCTGATCAAGAAATTCCTGAACGACACCACGCTCTTCCTCGGGCCCGATCCCGAGATCATGAAGAACCACGACCTGATGCCGCGCAGTGCCCTCGAGGAAGAGTGCATCGCCAAGGTCAGCGACGCCCAGACCGTGGCCAAGATCCGCGACCGCATCCAGGCGGGCTGCGATGAAGGCTTCGAGATGGTCGAGCAGATGGGGGCCGCGCCGGGTGCCAAGTGGGGCGACATCATCACCGGCGTGTACTCGGCCTCGGGCGACCTGGCGATCGCCAGCGCCGGCGGCGTGCTGATCTTCTCGGCGCTGGTGCACCACCCGATCAAGTTCATCTTGAAGAACTGGGTCAACGACCCGACGGTGGGCGTGCGCGAGGGGGATGGGTTCATCCACAACGACTCGCGCTATGGCAACGTGCACAACACCGACCAGAGCATGATCCTGCCCATCTTCCACGAGGGCAAGCTGATCTGCTGGGTGGCGTCCACGGTGCACGAAGGCGAGAACGGCGCGATCGAGCCGGGCGGCATGCCGTCGATGGCAGAGAGTCCGAGCGATGAAGGGCTCAAGATGTGCCCGTTCAAGGTGGTCGAGAACTACCAGATCAAGCGCGACATCCTGACCTTCCTGCAGAACTCGGTGCGCGAGCCCAAGCTGCAGTACGAGGACATGAAGGTCAAGCTGTTCGCCTGCCTGCGCATCAAGCAGCGCATCGAGGAAACGCTGAGGACCGATGGCTCCACGCCTTTGGTGTCCACACTGCGGCTGACGATGGAGAACGTGCGGGCCGAGGTCAAGCGCCGCATCAGCGAATGGCCCGACATGACGGTTCGCACCTACATCATCCAGGACTCGACGCTGCGCGAGAACTGCGTGGTGAAGGTGAACTGCCAGCTGACCAAGACCGGTGACCGGCTGATCTTCGACTTCCGCGGCTCCAGCCCCGAGTTCACTAACCGGCCCACGAACACCATCCTCGCCGGGCTGAAGGGCATGCTGTCGCAGGTGATCATGTGCTATGTCTGGCCGGACCTGCCGCGCGGACAGGCAGCCTTCGCGCCGATCGAGGTCATCACCGATCCGTACTCGATCGTCAACAGCTCCTACGACGCACCGAACTCGCAGAGCCTGATGTCGATCTTCACCGGCTTCACCGCCGGCCAGCATGCGGTGGCGAAGTTCCTGTACTCCTGCCCCGAAAAGTACACCAAGGTCCACGCACCGACCTTCAACATGATCAACACCTTCATCTGGGGTGGGGTCAGCCAGCACGGCGAGACGCTGGGCAACCTGTGCGCCGACCTGAACGGCATGGGCGCCGGCGCGCGCTCCGACATGGACGGTGAACATGCGCTGGCGCCGATCTTCGCCACGATGGCCGACATCGGCGAGCAGGAGCTCAACGAAGAAGACGTGCCTTTCCTGCAGCTGGTGTCCAAGAAGATGACGATGGACGCGGTGGCACCGGGCAAGTACCGCGGCGGGCAGGGCTACACCATGATCGTCGCCACCAAGGACAGCGAGCAGTGGGGCTTCATGACCACGGCCCAGGGCGCGAAGATCCCGCCGATCCAGGGTCTGTTCGGCGGCTACGCCTGCGGCACCTACCCGCTGTCGAAGGTGAAGGGTGTCGACGTCTACGAGGTGTTGAAGAACGAACCCGAACGCTTCAAGCACTCGATCGCCGAGATCATGAACGAGCGCCCGTTCGAAAACGCCACCTACACCACCCACCACATGGGCATGGGCTTCGAGATCTCCAAGCGCGGCGAGCTGTTCATGATCTCGCAAGGCGCAGGCGCCGGTTACGGCGACCTGCTCGAACGCAATCCCGCCGCGGTGATCCGGGACATCGAGGAAGGGCTGATGTCGCAAGGCCTGGCGGCCCGGCTGTACAAGGTCAAGTTCGATCCCGTCACGCTGGCCATCGACACCCAAGGCACCGACGCCTTGCGTGCGGCCGAACGCAAGGCGCGCATCGCACGTGGCAAGCCGTTCAACGAGTTCATCAAGACCTGGAGCAAGCCGAAGCCACCCGCGCACCTGCAGTACTTCGGATGCTGGGGCGATGAGATTGGTACGCTCTACATGGGCAGCCCGGACATCACCCGCGACGCCAACTCGCCGAAGCCCAACTACATGCGCCACCCGAAGGACGTGCGTATCGAGGAACTGGAAGCACGGCTGGCGGCGCTCGGGGCCTTGAAGGAAGAAAAGCAGTGAGTGGACCGTTCGCTGACCGCCTGCCCGACGCCGATGGCAAGGGCTCGATCCGTGTCTGGCTGAAGTCGTCGGCCTACACCCGGCGCTTGTTGCTGGGCGAGGCGGGCGACCCCTGGGTCTCGGGCGCGCATTACCTCGCCTATTTTTCCCAAGCGCACGGGCTGCTGAAGCCCGATGTCGCGGTGCTCGAAGTGGGTGAGCTGTACGACGCCTGGAACGCGGCCCACAGCGGCGCGCTGGTGGCCTCGCTCGGCAACCGGCGCAAGCCGGTGACGGCGTTGCGCAAGCTGCTCGAAACCGAGGCGCCCCGCCAACTGCTGGCCGAGGTGGTCGAGGCGGTGCTGGCCAACCTGCGTGGTCAGACACCGCTGGTCTTGGCGGTGCCGTCACCGAGGCGCTGGGCCCATCACGCCAACCGTCTGACCGGCAGCACCGACATCGAGGTGACTGCCGACGATGCCGAAGACGCGTCGATGTACCTGACCGACCTGATCCGCAGCGTGTCGGCCTTTCCGATCTCGGGGGTGCTGCTGGAAGAAGGGCGCGGTGACCCGGACTTCAGCGCCGAAGATCTCACGCGCTACACCTCGATCGTCAACGTCGTGCGCCATTACCGCTGGTCGCTGGCGCTGCGCTTGCCGAATGACGCCCAGCCCGCAGCCGAGACGCTGGCCGATTTCGATGCGGTGATCTCGCCGGTCCTGGCGGCCGCAGGCACAGCGGCCCTGGGCCGTGACATCAGCGCCGCATTTGCCAGAGGCGCTGCGGTGGCGCCTTTGCAGGGCCGGCAGTTCTACTTCGCCGAGATCGACCCAGGCTCGCGCCCGGAGTCGGTGCTCGAGACCATGGGCCGGTTGCGCGGTGGCTGATGCAGTACCTGCGCCGGTGGACCGGATCCCGGTCAACCTGCTGACCGGGTTTCTGGGTTCGGGCAAGACCACGCTGCTCAACCACTGGGTGCACCTGCCCGCGATGGCCGGTGTGGCAGTGCTGGTCAACGAGTTCGGCGAGGTCGGCATCGACCACCACCTCGTGGACACCGTCGACGAGCAGATGGTGCTGCTCGATTCCGGCTGCCTGTGCTGTGCGATGCAGGGCGACCTGATCGGGGCCTTGAAGCGCCTTGCGCTGCGCGCCTCGCGGCGTGAGATCGCCCCGGTCACCCGCGTCATCATCGAGACCACGGGTCTGGCCGATCCGGTGCCGGTGCTCTACACCTTGATGGAAGATCGCTTCGTCGCCGCGCGTTACACCTGCGATGGCGTTGCCACGGTGGTGTCCGCCACCCATGGGCTGGAGCAGCTTCGGGATTTTTCTGAAGCGACCCGGCAGGTCGTCGCGGCCGATCTGCTGTTCATCACCAAATGCGAGCGCGCCACGCCTGCGATGCTGACTGAGCTGCAGGCGGCGTTGCGTCAGCTCAATCCAGGCGCGCCTCAGCGGCAGGTTCGTGATGGCAAGGACGATGCCTCATCGCTGCTCGCGTGCGGGCTGTACAGCCCGGCGGGCAAGCCGCCGAACCTGGCGCAATGGCTGGGTGAGGAGGCGCTGCAGCAGGCAGCAGCTCGGCAGGCCCAGGGTTCGGCGTCACGGTGGTGGCCGGTCTCCGAATCGAGCGTTGAGGCTGAGAACGAAGAGGACGGGTCCGGGCGTCCGCTGGCACAGCGCTGGCGCGAAGATCGCGCTGCCCGGGCGGCGCTATCCCAGCGAGGCTCCGAGGGGCACACCGCGGGCGTGACCAGCTTCGTGGTCGTGTTCGAGCAGCCGGTGCCGTGGTTCGGGTTCGCGGTGACGCTGGGCCACATCCTGTCGCAGCATGGCAAGCAGCTGCTGCGCATCAAGGGCCTGATCAAGGTGGCGGGAACGATGTGCCCGCAGATCGTCCAGTGCGTGCAGGGCGTGGCGTATCCGTCGGTGACGTTGCCGGCATGGCCGAAGGAGGGGCCGTTTCAGGACGGCTGCAGCCGGCTGGTCTTCATCGCCCGCGACCTCGAAGCGGCCGACATCGAGGCCATCCGTGCGGCGCTCGCCCAGTTGCCGACCGACGCCATCGCGTTGCGCATGAGCTCCGGCGACTCCATGCTGCCCACCCGCTGCTGGCTCGCCCAGCGCATGCCGGTGAGCGTTCCCAGCGCCATCGAGCACGAAGCCTGGTTCATTCAGCCCAAGCGCTTGCGCGGGCGCACCGTACCGACCTGATCGGCCGTGGCCACCGCGCGCCACGGGTGCGGGCCACCAGATCAAAATGCAGGGCGCGGCCGCTTCCGGCCGAGGAAAGCTGACGATGCCTGTTCAATGGTTCCCGGGTCACATGAACGCGACCAAGAAGGCCATCATCGAGCGGGTCAAGGCGATCGACGTCGTCATCGAGATGCTCGATGCGCGCTTGCCTGGCTCGAGCGGGAACCCGCTGCTGGCTGAGCTCACGCGTGGCAAGCCCGCACTGAAGGTGCTCAACAAGCAGGACCTGGCCGATCCGCAGCGCACGGCGCTGTGGATCGAGCATTTCAATGCGCAGTCGGCCACCCAGGCGGTGGCACTCGATGGCCGCGCCGGTGCTGCGGTCCACCGCGTGGTCGAGGCCTGCCGTCAGCTCGCACCGCTGCGCGGCGGCATGGTCAAGCCGCTGCGGGTGCTGATCTGCGGCATTCCCAACGTCGGCAAGTCGACGGTGATCAATTCGCTGGCCGGCCGCGTCGCCGCGAAGACAGGGGATGAACCTGGCATCACCAAGCTCGAGCAGAAGATCGTCATTGCCAACGATTTCTACCTCTACGACACGCCGGGCATGCTGTGGCCGCGCATCGTGGTGGAGCAAAGCGGCTACCACCTGGCCGCCAGCGGCGCGGTGGGGCGCAACGCCTACGACGACGAGGAGGTGGCGCTGGTGCTGCTGGCCGCCTTGCACCGCGACTACCCGGGTTCGGTGGAGCAGCGATACCGGCTCGATGCGGCGGTTGTGCGCACCGATGACGAACGTCTCACGGCCATCGGTCGCCAGCGTGGTGCCATGCTGCCTGGTGGACGCATCAGCCTGCAGAAGGCCGCCGAGATCGTGCTGCACGACTTCCGCGCCGGCAGCCTGGGCTGCATCACGCTGGAGACGCCGCAGGATTGGCAGCGCTGGCAGGCCGAGGCCGCAGTGACGGAGGCCGAGCGCGCCGCGCGGCGCAAGGACAAAACCAGGACCGGCTCGCGGTCGGGAGCCGCGGTGGAGGGTCAGTGAGGCGGGTTGGGCGTGGCGGAAATCCAGCGGGAGCCCGGGCGCAGCGAGCTGTCTGAGGCGTCGCGCCGCTCGGCATGCAGTGCACGCAGCACCCGAGGCAAGTCGCCTTGCAACCGCTCCGTCGACAGCGGCTTCAGCCAGTATTCGCGGGCGCCCAGGCTCATGGCCTTCACGATGTCGATCGTCAGCTTGTCGACGGTCAGCAAAATGATCTGGCAGCGGCCTTCGGCGATGTGCTGACTGAGCGCGCGCACCACTTCCAGGCCGCTGATGTCGGGCAGATGCATGTCCAGCAGGATCACATCGGGCATCGCGGCGAGCGCTGCGCGGATGCCCGAGCGGCCGTCGGTCGCCAGCCGCAGATCCACCTGGGGGAACGCGGCCAGCATGGCTTCGACGAGTTCCCGGCTGATCGGGTCGTCTTCGATGTACAGCACCGACCCCCACATCTCGCAGCGAGGCGCCTGGGCTTCGTTCATGTCCATGGAGGGGTCTCCGGTCATGCCAAACGGCGCAGGGATCTGCGCTGACCGATGGTCGGTGCGCGTTGCGCCCGAGGGCATCGGTGCTTCCCCTGGATCAGGGACCGCCACGCCCGGAAAGTGGTCGGTTCAGCGCAGCCGGTGTCACGCCCAGCAGGCGATGCAGACGTGAACTGGTCGTGGTGTACTGCACCTGCAGCGGCCGATCGGGGAAGACGATCGCCGCTGCTGCGTAGGCGGCCATCGTCGCCTCGTGGAAGCCGCAGACGATCAGCTTCTTCTTGCCCGGGTAGGTGTTCACGTCACCCACCGCAAAGATGCCCGGTACGCTGGTTTCGAACTTCTCGGTATCGACTGCGACCTGTTTGCGCTCGAGCTGTAGACCCCAGTCGGCCAGGGGCCCCAGTTTCGGGCTCAGCCCCAGCAGCACCAGCAGCAGGTCGACGGGCAGGGTTGTTGCGGCGCCATCGGTACCGCCGACCTTCAGGTGCGTCAGGGTGTCTCCCTGGGCATCGAAGCCGATGACCTGGCCCGCCACGAAGCGCATGCGACCTGCAGCGCACGCCGCGCGCATTCGATCCACCACCTCGGGTGCGGCCTTGAAGGCATCGCGCCGATGAATCAGCGTGATGCTTGCCGGCTTCGATGGTGCATCGGCACACAGCGTCAAGGCAGCTTCCAGCGCCGCATCGTCTTCGCCGAGCACGACCACGTGCCGATCCGCTGTCGGAGGGAGGACGTCTGTGCTGTGCAGAACCTGCCGCGCCATGAACCGTTCGAGGCCCTCGAGCTTCAGATGCCTCGGCACGAAGGCCCCGACGCCCGCGGCAACGAAGATCATGCGGGCCACGAAGCGGATGCCAGCGGTCGTCGCAACCTCGAAGCGGCCATCGACTTGGCGTGCGACGGCGCTGACCTGCTGGTCCAGGTGGAACACGGGCCCCATCGGCCGGACCTGTGCCAGCAACTGATCGACCAGCTCGCGGCCAGTGCACACCGGCACGGCGGGGATGTCGTAGATCGGCTTGTCGGGATACAGCGCCAGGCACTGACCGCCGGGCGCATGCAGGCTGTCGACGATGTGGCAGCCGATCTCCTGAAGACCGAGCTGGAACGCCAGGAACAGGCCTGTCGGGCCCGCACCGATCACCAACGCGTCGGTGTGGATCAGTGCGGTGTCGGTGTTCAGCGGATCAATTCCGACAGCTTGCCGGTCTTGTCTTTCCATTCTTCAGCGTCGGGCAGCGGCATCTTGCGCTTGGTGATGCTGGGCCAGCCGATGCGCGCGAGTTCAGCGTTCAGCTTGATCATGTGCTGCTGGTCGCCGGGCACGTCTTCCTCCGGCATGATCGCGTTGACCGGGCACTCGGGAATGCACACGGCGCAATCGATGCACTCGTCCGGATCGATCGTCAGGAAGTTCGGACCTTCGCGGAAGCAGTCGACGGGACACACATCCACGCAGTCGGTGTATTTGCAGCGGATGCAGGATTCGGTGACGACGTGGGTCATGACTGAGGCTCGGTGAAGCTGCGAAAGCAGGGTTGAAAAGACAGGGGGATGCCAACCGCATCCACCCCAGATTTTACGTGTTCAGTGCGGCTGTCCAAGGGGCGCAGGCTTTCTCGGTGGACGGCGATTCGACGGGGTTCAGTGACCGCGCCCCGGCACCGACCACGACCGCGGTGGGCCTGCCGGTGTGCAGCATCGTGGCCTGACCCAGGCTGGCGACGGTGTGGTCGCTGCTGAGTTCATCGGGCCAGCCCGCGCGCGAGACCACGCACACGGCGGTCTCACCAGGCCAACCGGCCTTCATCAGTTTGCGCGACAGGGCGCCCAGCTGCTTGCCGGCCATGTAGAACACCTCGGTGTCGGCACGACCACTCGAGCCGGCATCAGCGGTGCCGGTGGCGGTCATCGCCGTGGCGAAACTGACGCTGCGGCCCGCCCCCCGCCGCGTCAGCGGGCGCTGCGCCGATGCTGCCGCGGCCAGCGCAGCCGTCACGCCTGGCACCACCTCGCAGGCGATGCCGGCGGCGGCCATGGCCAGGAGCTCTTCTTCGAGGCGACCGAACACGCTCGGATCGCCGCCTTTCAGTCGCACCACCAGCCCGGAAGGGCCCACTTCGCGGGCACATTTGATCAGCAGCGCGTTGATCGCCTCCTGGCCGGTGCTGTCGGCATAGCCGCGCTTGCCCACGTGCAGCCAGCGCGCTTGCGGAGCCAGTTCGCGCAGTGCAGGGTCGGCCAAGGCATCGCACAGCACCACGGCCGATTGCGCCAGGCGCTGCGCGCCGCGCAGCGTGATCAGGTCGGCCTGGCCCGGCCCGGCGCCGACGAACGCGACGCGGCCCAGGTTGGCTGATGTGCGGGCGGGCATGGCGGACTTTGTCAGGCGGTGGCGGCCTGCACCAGCAGTGCGCCACTGGTGCGGTTGGTCGTCGGGTCGACCACGATCAGTGCGCCGCCGCTGCGATTCGACGCGTAGGCTTCCACCGGCAGCGGCTGCTGCGTTTCGACGATCACGCGGCCGATCTCATTGACGCCGAGCTGATGCGCATCGACGACATCGAGCGTATGGATGTCGAGCCGGTTCTCGATGCCGGCGATGCGCGCCTGCACCCAGCGGTTGCCGTGGCGCACCCAGTACTTGCGGCCGATGACCGCCGGCTCGGTGTCCAGCCAGGCGAGCGTGGCCGCAAAGCTTTGTCGGCCGGTCACGCTGTTCGGTGTCGCGATCCAGTCGCCGCGCGACACATCGAGCTGGCGGTCGAGCACGACGCCGGCCGACCAGCCCGCCTCGACGTGATCCACCACGCTGCCGGCCAATCGCACTTCGGCGACCACGGCACGTTCACCGCTCGGGAAGATCTGTACCTCGTCGCCGGCCTTCACGCTGCCGTGCGCGATGCGGCCGAAGAGACTCCGTGGCTGGTGGCCGACGCCGGTGTTGCCATCGCCATCGTCACGGGCGACGTACTGCACCGGAATCAGCAGGTCACCTTCGGTGCGCTCCTGCGCGACCGGCAGCGACTCGAGCAGTTGCAGCAGTGTCGGGCCCTGGTACCAGGTGCTCCAGTCGGTGCCGTCGGTGACGACGGTCTGGGTGACGTTGTCACCACGCAGGGCCGACACCGGCACGATGCCAGCCACGGTGATGGCTGCCGCCTCGGCAAACGAGCGCAGTGCGACGCTGACCGCATCGAATGCCTGCTGCGGATCGGCCACCGCGTCGAGCTTGTTGACCGCGAACACGATGCTGGGCACGCGCAGCAGGTGCGCCAGCAGCGAATGGCGGCGGGTTTGAGGCAGCAACACCAGCGGCGTCTGGTGGGTGTCGAGTTTGGTGATGTCCACCAGCACCACGGCCGCATCGCTGCCGGCCGCGGCGGTCACCATGTTGCGGGTGTACTGCTCGTGGCCCGGCGCGTCGGCAATGATGAACTTGCGGTGCTTGGTCGCGAAGTAGCGGTAGGCGACGTCGATCGTGATGCCTTGCTCTCGCTCGGCTTCGAGGCCGTCGGTGAGCAGCGACAGGTCGATCGGAGCGCCAGCGGCCTTTTTCTCCAGCGTGTCGAGCTGGTCGGCCAGGATCGCGCGGCTGTCGAACAGCAGGCGGCCGATCAGCGTGCTCTTGCCGTCGTCGACGCTGCCGGCGGTGAGGAAGCGCAAGGCGCGGTGATCCGCGACTTTCGTGAGGGACTCGCGGTGGTCTTGAACTTGTGGGGTGGTCATCGTGTTCTTTCGGCGCCTTGAGAGGCTTTAGAAATAGCCTTCTTTCTTGCGCCGCTCCATCGAGGCGTCGGAGGTGCGGTCGTCCATGCGGGTGGCGCCGCGTTCGCTGACGGTCACCTGCAGTGTCTCGGCGACGATCTCGGTGGCGTTGGCTGCCGGGCTCTCCACCGGGCAGGTGCAGGTCATGTCACCGACGGTGCGAAAGCGCACTTGGGCTGTTTCGACGGTTTCACCGGCTTCGGGCGGCGTAACTTCGGTCAGCGGCACCAGCAACCCTTTGCGGCGGATCACCTGGCGGTCGTGCGCGAAGTACAGGCTCGGCAACGGGATGTTCTCGCGCGCCAGGTACAGCCACACGTCGAGCTCGGTCCAGTTGCTGATTGGAAAGGCGCGCATGTGCTCGCCGGGCTTGATGCGCGTGTTGAACAGCGTCCACAACTCGGGCCGCTGCTCCTTCGGTTGCCACTGGCCGAAGCTGTCGCGGTGGCTGAAGATGCGTTCCTTCGCGCGTGCTTTTTCCTCGTCACGACGGGCACCGCCCATCAGCACGTCGAAGCGGTGTTCCTCGATCGCTTCGAGCAGCGCCACCGTCTGGTGGCCGTTGCGGGATTCGAGCGGATGCGCCAGGCGCACCGTGCCGCGCTTGATCGAGTCCTCGAGATGACCCACCACCAGCCGCTCGCCCATTTCGGCGACGCGCTTGTCGCGGAACTCGATCACTTCGGGGAAGTTGTGGCCGGTGTCGACGTGCAGCAGCGGGAAGGGCAGGCGGCCCTTGAATTCATTGGGGTTGTCGGCACTGACCTTGGTCTTGAAGGCCTTTTCGGCCAGCCGCAGCACCACGCACGAGTCCTTGCCGCCCGAGAACAGCAGGGCAGGGCGCTCGAATGCGGCGACGGTTTCGCGCAGGATGAAGATGGCTTCTTCTTCCAGCCAGTCGAGGTGGGTCTGATCCAGCTCGGGCAGCAACTGCTGCACGGTCGTGGCGGCGTTCATCGTTTGTCTCCGATCATCGATACGGCGCCCTCGGGCGCTTCTTCCTTGACGTGCAGGCCGCATTCCTTGGCCTTCTCGTCTTCCCACCACCAGCGGCCGGCGCGGAAATCCTCACCCACCGCAATGGCGCGGGTGCACGGGGCGCAGCCGATGCTGGGCATGAACTCGTCGTGCAGCGGGTTGTAGGGCACGTCATTCGTGGCCACGTGGTGCCAGACATCGGCCCAGCTCCAGTCGGCCAGCGGGTTGAACTTGACGCGGCCCTGGCCGTCGTCTTCACTGAATGGCACCACCGCGCGGGTGTTCGACTGCTCGCGGCGCAGGCCGGTGACCCAGGCGCTGCGGCCCGCCATCATGCGCGCCAGCGGCTCCATCTTGCGGATGCCGCAGCAGGCCTTGCGAAGTTCCAGGCTCTGGTACATCGCGTCCTTGCCGTTCGTGCCCACGAAGTGAATCACCGATTCATGCACCGGTTTGAACACCTCGACCGACAGACCGTAACGCTGCTCGATGCGTGGGATCAGCGCCAGCGTTTCAGCATGCAGCATGCCGGTGTCCAGCGTCGCGATCGCGATGCCTTGCGTGCCACCCAGGCCGTGGCGTGCGATCAGGTCGGTCAGCACCATGTCTTCGACGCCGAGGCTGGTCGATTGGACGACACGGCCACCATGCGCTGCTGCGGCCTCCTTCAAGACCGCGACGGTGTGGGCCAGGCGGTCTTCGAAGCCTGCAGTTTTGCGTGCGTACAGGTCGATCGCGCTCATATCGATGCCCCCGCATTCAGGTAGCCGTTGGTGCCGTCTGACGACTCATTCGCAGGACGTGCGAAACGCGGGCGGTGCTCCTGCACGTCGCCTTGGTAGAAGCCGGGGAAGAAGGTCAGCGCACGTTCAGCTGCCTCGCGCGACTGGTCGGCGCGCAGCACCACCGCATCGAAGCCGGTGCGTTGCAGCAGCGGCAGCATGTCGACCAGCACTTCGCCGAGCGCGCGAATTTCGCCCTGGAAGCGGTAGCGCGAGCGCAGCAGGTGGGCCTGGCTGTAGGCGCGGCCGTCCACCCATTTCGGAAACCGCAGCGCGATCAGGCCCAGCCGTGGCAGATCGGCCTCTACTTCACGGACGTCCTGGTCGTTTTCAAGGATCACGCCCACCGGCATGCCCGCGGGCCAGTGGTGGCACACGCTGTGCCATTGCAGCCAGGTCAGCAGCAGGTGGGGCTTCGGGGTGATGGTGACCATCGGGCCATCGTCGCCATGGACGGTGCGCCAAGGGTCTTGAGGGGTGTGGATGAATCTCATGGTGCTGTGCTTGCTCAGTCCGCGCGGGCGGTGTCGGCCGACGGCTCGCGCGCCGTGGTGCGACGCACGGCGTTGGTGGCCGCCTTGAACGGGTCGAGCCCGATGCGTTTGACGGTGTCGATGAACCGCTCGCTGCCTTGCCGCTGTGTCAAGTAGGTGTCGATGACCGCTTCCACCGCGTCGGCCGCTTCGTCGGCGGCGAACGACGGGCCGATCACCTTGCCGGCAATCGGGCCACCGCTGAGCGCCGATCCATCGGAGCCGCCGAGCGTGATCTGGTACCACTCGGCACCGTCCTTGTCGACGCCGAGGATGCCGATGTGGCCGCTGTGGTGGTGGCCGCAGGAGTTGATGCAGCCGCTGATGTGCAGGTCGATGTCGCCGATGTCCCAGAGCTCGTCGAGGTCTTGATAGCGCTCGGTGATCTCAGCGGCCAGCGGGATCGAGCGTGCGTTGGCGAGCGCGCAGAAATCGCCACCAGGGCAGGCGATCATGTCGGTCAGCAGGCCGATGTTCGGTGTGGCGAAGCTGGCGCTGCGCGCGGCTTCCCACAGTGCCGGCAGGTCGGACTCGAGCACCCACGGCAGCACCAGGTTCTGGTCGTGCGAGACGCGCAATTCGCCGTGGCTGTAGCGGTCGGCCAGGTCGGCGGCCAGTTCCATCTGGGTGTCGGTGATGTCGCCTGGCGCTTGCCCCGTGCGCTTGAGCGACAAGGTCACCGCGCGGTAGCCGCCGAGCTTGTGCGCGTGCACGTTGCGCTGTACCCAGCGGCCGTAGCTGGCGGGCAGATCGGCAGGCATCGGGATGCCGGTTGAAGGACGCGCGGCGACGCCAGCCGGGATCACGAAACTGGCATTGACGCGGTCGAACTCCGACTGCGGAATGATGTGCGCCGTGCCATCGACGTCGCGCTCGAGGATGTCCCTGAATTCGGCGTTCACATCGTCGACGAAGCGCTGGCCTTCGGCTTTCACCAGGATCTTGATGCGCGCCTTGTAGATGTTGTCGCGCCGCCCGTAGCGGTTGTAGACGCGCACCACCGCCTCGATGAAGACGAGGATCTGCTGCCACGGCAGGAACTCGCGGAACACCGTCCCGATGACGGGTGTGCGTCCCATGCCGCCGCCGACCAGCACCTTGAAGCCGACTTCGCCGGCGGCGTTCTTGACCAGGTGCAAGCCGATGTCATGCCAGCCGATCGCCGCGCGGTCTTCGCTCGCGCCGGTGACCGCGATCTTGAACTTGCGCGGCAGGAAGGCGAACTCGGGGTGCAGCGTGCTCCACTGCCGCATGATTTCGCCGTAGGGCCGTGGGTCCACCGATTCGTCGGGCGCGATGCCGGCGAAGCAGTCGCTGGTGATGTTGCGGATGCAGTTGCCGCTGGTCTGGATGCCGTGCATGTGGACGGCCGCCAGGCGGTCCATCACCTCGGCGCTCTTGTCCAGCGGAATCCAGTTGTATTGCAGGTTCTGGCGCGTGGTGAAGTGCGCGTAGCCGCGGTCGTAGTCGCGGGCGATGCGCGCGAGGCCGCGCAGTTGTGCCGAGCTCAGCTCGCCGTACGGCACAGCCACCCGCAGCATCGGCGCGTGGCGCTGCACGTACCAGCCGTTCTGCAGCCGAAGCGCACGGAACTCGTCGTCGGGCAGCCGCCCCGCGAGGTGGCGATCCAGCTGATCACGGTACTGCGCAGCGCGTTGCTGCACGAACTGCTTGTCGAAGTCGGTGTAGGTGTACATCTTGAGGAAAGCGTCTCGATGTCAAAGGTGAAGTTCAGTGGATGACCTTGAGGCCCGCGGTCACCAGGGAGAGGCACAACAGCGTGCGCACCAGTGTCTCGGGCATCTTGCGGGTCAATTGCGAGCCGATCCAGATGCCGGGGATCGAGCCGATCAGCAAGGAACCCAACAACGCCCAGGCGACATTGCCGAGCGTGGCGTGTCCGATGCCTGCCACCAGCGTCAGCGGCACCGCGTGAGCGATATCGGTACCGACGATACGGTGTGAGGCCAGCTTGGGATAGAGCAGAAGGATCAATGTCGCGCCGATGGCCCCGGCACCGATCGAACTCAGCGAAACCAGCACGCCCAGGATCAGTCCGCAAGCCACCGTCAGCCCGGGCCGGTTGCCATCATGAATCCAGCGTTCCAGCCATCGCCCCACGCGCACCCAAACCTGCTTGAAGGCAACGGTGACAGCGGTCAGCAGCAAGGCGATTCCAAGCGAAAAAGTCAACGCGCTGGCCCAGCCCTTGGTCAGTCCCGTCAAGTGCATCAGCGCGATCGTTGCCAGCGACGCCGGGATGCTGCCTGACAGCAGCAATCGGACGACCCGCCACTCGACATGTCCCGCCTGATGATGCGACGCCGAGCCTGCTGTCTTGGTGATGGCAGCAAACCACAGGTCTGTGCCGATGGCGACGGCCGGGTTCAGCTTGAACACGGACAGCAGCAGCGGCGTCATCAACGAGCCCCCACCCACGCCGGTCATGCCCACGATGGCTCCGATACCGAAGCCACTCACTATCGCCAGAAGGTCCATCAACAGCCCGGGAAATCGGGCACAGCGACAAGCCGGGCCTCAAAAATTCAATCCGACACTTTAGCGATGCGCTTCAGATAGGAGAACCAAATTTTTGGACGACACCTATGCGATTTCGATATAAACAGTGGCGCTCGCCGGTACAGATCCGAAGTCTGAGGCGAGCGACCCACCATGAAAAAAGGGGCAGCGTGACCGCATGCCCCTGTCGAATTCGCGTCAGCCACCGTCACCCAGGACGGTGACGCGCTTGCCAGATCAGACTGACTTCCGTGTGCTGCGACGAACGCCAAACAAGCCTGCCAGCGCAAGACCCGCCAAGGCGAGCGAACCCGGTTCAGGGACTTTGCCGGTGGGTGGGGTCGACGGCAGGGTGGTGGAAACGAAGTTGAGCTTGAAAGCGTCGTCCCCGTTGGTGCAGGTCGTCGTGTTGCCGTTGTAGTCCTTGCACGAGGTGCTGTTGCCATTCAGCGCTGAGTTGAAGGTGCTGATCAGCCACCAGCTGGAGGCTTGCGTCGCGCCGGTGTTGATCGCCGTGCCACCAAACGGAGCCGTGCTGTCCGCCACGAGATTCGAATAGCTGCCGACCAAGGCCCAGCCCGACGCGATCAGATTCTGGTGACCGTCGCCCACCAGGCTCGAGCTGGTGTTGACCACCGTCGGAGCGGTACTGCCCGTCCAGCGCAGGAGTGTGATGTCCGAGTCGTTCGTGCCGTTCCAGCCGATGCCGATGCTGTTCAGGATGACGCTGGCGGACCCGAAGTCCAGCAGCATCAGATCCTGCGTGCCGGGCGTGAACGAGTCGAAAGCGTGGTCGGGCGACGTTGCACCGATTCCTTCAGTGCGGCTTGCAGCGCCAAAACCGGAGTTGCCCTGAGGAGACATGTAGGCGCTGGCGTAGTAGGTGCCTGTGCTGGGGGCCGTCAAGTAGGCCGCTTGACCGGAGGTGCCTCGGTCCGCAGACCATGCCGATGCCGTTGCGGTGGCGCCGTTCGAACCGGTGCAGCCCCAAGAGTTGCCGAAGCTGCCCGAGTTGGCGGCGTTCTGAGAGCAGCCATTGCCGGTACCGCTGTATAGATTCCAGGTGGCCTGCGCCATCGCGCCGCTGGACATCGTCAATCCCGCCAATGCGGCCGCCACCGAGAGGAGGCTGGTACGGAGTCGTTTCATGGTGTCCCCTGTTCTTCAAAAATTGGCTCGTCGGCATGTGCACGAGCTTTGCAGGTATATTGCAAGTTGTGGACCAACTGGTTAATTTGTTTTAAATCAACAACTTATCTAAATTCAGCGGCCTGGTTATTGATAAGTGTAAAGATTTGCGACACTGGATTGAACCCCTCACTTAAGGGTTCCGAGCAGTTGCTGCGCGTCTTTGGCGTAGGCAAAAAGCAGGTCTCCGCCGAGGGCCGCTTCCAATTCGGCCCGTGCTTCGGCAGATCGGCCTGTGCTCGCCAGCACCGCACCGAGGAAGTAGCGGGTGTCGCGATTGGCCGGGTCGCGCAGCCGGGCATCGCGGAGGAATTGGAGGGCGCGGTCCGTTTGACCAGCCTTGAACGCGGCCCACCCGACCGTTCCGAGGATGTGGGGGGCGGTGGGGCTGAGCGCCAGGGCCTGTTCGGCCACCTTGAGGGCGCCCGGGTCCTGCGTCAGAAGCAACACGTTGGCCAGATTGTTCAGCGAGTCGGCGTCCTCAGGACTCACCTTCAGCAAGGCCTCGTAAGCTGATCGGGCGGCCTTCAGATTGCCTGCTCGCGCATAGGCGGAGGCGAGTGCGCGCCGCACCGCGGTGTCTTGCGGTCTGGCTTTCACCCACTGGTCTGCCAGTTGCAAGGCGGCCGCGGGATCGTTGGGCGCCAGGGCCGCGTACAAGCGCAGCAGGCTGGCGGTCGATTGCTCCAGCTGATGGGCACGGCGATAGGCGTCGATCGCAGCGCTGCGTTGGCCGCGCGCCTTCGCCACATCGCCTTGAAGTCCATAGCCGACACCGGCCTTCGGATGGCTGGCGATGATTTGCTTGACCCGCTGCTCTGCCTTGTCGAGTTCGCCTTGGCGCATCTCGACTTCGGCCAGCAGCGCCTGCGCTGGCAGAAAGTCGGGTCGCTCCACGAGGGCTTTGCCCAGGCTGTAGGCCGCACCGGGGAAGTGACCTGCGGTCGACTGCAGCATGGCGATCTTCAGCAGCAGTGTGGGGTTCTGATTCGCGAGTGTGGCCGCGCGGCTCAGGTTGGTACGTGCGGGGACGATCTCGTTATTGGCCAGATTGACGCGTGCCAGCATGAAGAGGACAGGCAGCGCATCCGGCGCTTTGGAAGTCAGGAACTTGGTGGATTCCTTGGCTGCGGCCGGCTGGTTGTTCCGAAGCTGGAATTCGACCAGCTTCAGGGCCGGTTGCACGTTGTCGGGCCCGCTGCTCTCCACCGCTTTCGTCAGCCAGCGCTGCGCCTCGGGAAGCTGGCCGCGCCGCTCGTGCAAACGGCCGAACGCATCCATCGCATCGAGGTTCTTGGCGTCTTTGGCCAGCAGGGCCGTCAGACGGGTTGACGCTGCGTCGTAGGCCTTGTCATCGATGTCCAGCTCAGCCAGGTTCACCTGTGGTTGCGCAAAACCGGCGTCGAGCTTGATCGCAGCCTCATAGGCCAGTCGAGCGCCGGCGCGATCGCCTGTCCCTGCGCGTGCCTGGCCCAGCAAGTTCTGCACGCCTGGATTGCCGGGGTTCAGCTTGGCCAGCGTGTCGGCCACCTTCACGCCACGTGCTGCCTGGCCACCTTTGATATAGAGGTTGGCTAGTGCAACGCCGGCCTGAAGTTGGCGAGGATCCTTCTGGAACGCCGCTTCGAGCGCACTCACAGCGTCGGCGAACTTGCCACTGCCCACCAGGCTCATGCCCAGCATGGTCTGGTATTCCGGGCGATCCTCGCCGCGCAGGGCGTCTTGCATCAACTGACTGGCGCGCCCGTAACGCCCCTGAGCCATCTGTGCAGACGACATCAGCAACAGGGCTTGCGAGTCGCTGGGGTGTGCCTTCAGGTAGGGCTCGAGTGCAGCGATGGCGCGGTCGGCGTTCTTGTCGAGGAAATAGATCTGCGCCAGCAGCTTGGCCACGCTGCTTCCTGGTTGCACGCGCTGCACCGCTTCAAGATAGGCCTTGGCTTTTTCAAGCTCGTTCAATCCGTAGTGCGCCAGTCCGCCGAGCATCAGGGCCTGCGGTCGGTAGCGCAGCGCTTCGATCGGTACCGGGTCGAGCAGCGCGGTGATCTTGCTCAGCGCCGCCTTCGCTGCGGCTGCGTTGCCGGCTTGTTCGGAGGTCAGTGCGCTGAGGTAGAAGCCGCGTGGGTCATTGGGCGACGAGCGCAGCAGTTCTGCAATGTCGGCGCCGGCGTCGGCCATGCGCTTCTGGTCCATCAGCAATCCGGCGCGTGACACCAGTGCTTCGGTGTGCGTTGGCTCCAGCTTCAGTGCCTTGGCGTAGCTGGCCAGCGCGCTGGCAGCATTGCCCTGGACGTGGGCAATGCTGCCGCGCAGGTACATCGCTTCTGCCGACGTGGGGCTGAGCAACAGGGCGCGATCGGCTGCCGCCTCTGCCTCGCGGTACTGACCGGCACGGATGCGCAGCGGCACTTCCGCCAGCCAGGAGTCGGGGCTGCCGGGCTCGATGGCGCGGGCCTCTTCGATGGACCTCATCGCTGCGGCTGCGCCGCCGATGTCGGCTGCAGCCGAGGCGCGCAGCAGCAGCAGCTGAGCTTGTGTAGCCGCAGGCAAGCCGGCCGGCGAGAACACCGGCTTGTCGAGCAGCTCCTGCAGACGGCCCTGGGCGATCACGGCACGCGCCAGCGGAATCACCACTTCAGCGCGGTTCACGCCCAATCGCAGCGCCTCGTTGAAGGCGACTTCGGCACCGATCACCTCGCTGGTCGCCAGCAGCGATTTCCCCAGCAGCACATGCACCGGCAGCATGTTCTTGTCGATCTGCAAGGCGTTCTTCAGCTGGATGATCGCGCCGGCGACATCCTTCTTGTCATAGCGGCTCAGCGCGTCTTCGTAATAGCGGGCCGCCTTGGTGTCAGGGGCTGCGTGGCTGGGCGCAGCGGCTGCCAGCAGCAGTGACAAAAACAAGGTCGTGAACTTGCGATTCATTCGGATGCCAGGCGGAAATTTCAGGCATCGTAGCCATGTGGCAGGTCTGTCCCCCCGCGGCCGCAGGACCGGGCTGCTCACCGTGTGTGAAAGTACCGTGCCACCCCCTCGTATGCGGGGGCGTCGACGCAGCCCCGGCGCTGGCGATGCGGTTGCGCCGCGCGCCTGTTTCAGCGTGCGGGTTTGCCGGGCTCTGCCAGCGCAGGCACCCGGCGTGCCAGTGCCTCGATGTCGATCGGTGGCAGCACGATGGTCGCCTCCGGGCAGCGGGCTGGGCCGTCTTCACCGGAGTTCCAGCCATTCGCCTCATCGTTCAGGCTGGCCGGACGGGCCAGGCCCAGCTTTGCGGTGAGCTGACTCATGCCGGCGTGCGTGCGCGCAAAGGCCAGCGCACGGTCGTACTCGGCATTGGCATACGCGCGACGGGCGGTGTAGAGCTCGTTCTCGGCATTCAGCAGATCGAGCAGGCTGCGCTGACCGATGTCGAACTGCTGGCGGTAGGCGTCACGCGCCTTCTCGATGGCCAGCGTGTTGCGGTCCAGCAGCACCAGCTGCTCGGTCAGTTTGCGGGTGTCGTTGAAAGCGATGGCGGCGGTCTGACGCACGTCCTGGCAGGCTTTGTCGCGCAAGTCTTCGGTCTGGCTGAGAAGGTTGACCTGTTGGCGTACCCGGGCCTGATCGGAGCCGCCGTTGAACAGGTTCCAGTTCAGCACCAGCTCGGCCGAACTGTCTCGCTTCTGGTCGCGCACCCCGTCGAAGTTGTTGCCGATCCCACTGCGCACCCGCGCCTCGAGGCGGGGTTGAAATGCCGAATCACGCACCTGGACTGACAGCCGTGCGGCGCGAACCGCCTCGATGCTGGCACTGACCGCGGGGCTTTGGACCACCGCCCGGTTGAGCACTTCGGTGCTGCTGGAGGGCAGTTCGGCGCTGAGTACCGCCAGCGGCGGGGTGACGTCGGTGCGCTGCGGCGGGAGCTCGCCCACGATGCGTGCATAGCGCGTCATCACATCGTGCAGGTTCGCGGTTTCCGTGGTCAGGTTCGATTCGGCCAGTGCCAGCCGGGCGTTGGCCTGTTCGAGATCGACCCCGCGTCCAACGCCCGCACGAAAGCGCGACTGGATCTGCTGCGAGGCATAGCGGTGCTGCACATAGTTGTCTTCTGCCAACGCCACCAGGCGCTGGAAGCGCTGCACGTCGTAGAGCGCGCGTGCAGCCTCCAGCGAGGTCTGCTCGGTCGCCTCCAGCAGGTCGAAGTAGCGGGCCAGTCGGTCATGGCCGAAGCGATCGATCTCGTGCTGTGTTCCCAGCCCGTCCCACAGCAGTTGAGTCAGCGTCAGGGCCGCGCCCCGGCGATTCAGCGTCTCGCTCTGCGGCAGCCGTGAGGTGATCCGGTCGCGGTCGACGCCGACACTGGCGCTCAGGTCCAGGCGAGGCAGCCATCCCCCGCGTGCCACGTCGACCGCATCGTTGGCGGCTCGGTAGGCATTGAAACGCGCGGTCACCTCCGGGTTCGTCTTCAGCGCCTTCTCGACGGCGTGACGCAAGGGGTCGGCGGCAACGCCCGTCACTTGTGCCTGCAAGGGCTGACCCTGGCACAGCACGACAACGGCAAGAGCGATCAGGGAGCGGGTAGGGCGCATGGGCTGGAGTGGTGGCGGTTTGCAGGAGGGCCGACCGTTCAAAAACGCAGAGCGTCTTGGCGAAGACGACCGCGAATGAGTTTATGTCCCGACGAACACGGCTCGAACGCCGAAGTGACTCAATTGCAACAAGATTCGACCGCCACGCAGCCTGTCGAGTCCGCCACGCTGCGGGCGCGAACGGTGCCCGAGGACGATCGCTCAAGTTGGGGGGCTGGCGGACGACAACGAGGCATCACTCCTGCGCCTTCACCTTCCGTGAAGGCACGCCGCACTCTCCAACTGACGCCCGTCCCGCACGAGCGCGCGCCCCACGCCCGTGAATCGCCGTGATCTCCTGACCGCATTCACCCGCCGATGGCCATGCTGGATCGGGCGTGGTGTGCTGGTGGCCGGCCTGCAGGCAGCGGTGTGGGCGGAGCCCCCAGGCGATGTAGACCGAATGGCCTCGGCCGCGCAGGCGCACGGCACGAAAGCGATCTCTGCTTGGCAGGCCCTGCGTCCGGTGTTGGCGGCAGCGCTGCTGCAGGGGGATGTCGCCCGGTTGCAAGCCATCAACGATTTCTTCAACCGCCGGATCGTCTTTCGCGACGACGTGCAGGTCTGGGGCCAGATCGATTACTGGGCCAGCCCGTTCGAGATGATGGGCAAGGGCGAGGGCGATTGCGAGGACTTCGCGCTCGCCAAGTACTTCAGCCTGCGTGCAGTCGGCGTCGCTGCCAGCAAGCTCCGGTTGGTCTATGTCCGGGCGCAGATGGGCGGACTGGGCGGGCCGGTGCAGGCGCACATGGTGCTGGCGTACTACGCGCAGCCGGATGCCGAGCCGTTGATTCTGGACAACCTGATTTCCGAGCTGCGCCCGGCCTCGCGCCGCCCTGACCTGACGCCGGTGTTCAGCTTCAACGCCGACGGTCTCTGGCAAGGAACGGGTGCGCAATCGGCCGGGGATCCGCTCGCGCGGCTGTCGCGCTGGCGCGACGCGCTGGCCAAGGCACGTGCGGAAGGGTTCCCACCGTGACGGCGCATCGCCAATTCATCGATTACAAGGAGCGATCATGTCGCTGATCCGTCAAGTCTGGCTGCTGCTGCTGGCCACCGTGTTGCTCGCCTTCGTGGGCAGCATCGCCGTGGCCACAGGCTCGGCACGCGAGCTGTTGCAAACACAGCTGAGGCTGAAGAACAGCGACAACGCGGCCTCGTTGGCGCTGGCGCTTTCGCAGCAGAAGGGCGATGCCGAGCTGATGTCGCTGCTGATGGCCGCTCAGTTCGACACCGGCTACTACCGGCGTGTGCAGCTGCGGTCGGCCGACGGCAAGCTGGTGTTCAGCCGCGATGCGGACGTGCCATCGGGCACGGCTCCTGCCTGGTTCGTGTCGGCGGTGCCCATCACCTCGCAGGCGGGCACCGCGCAGGTGTCCGATGGCTGGCGGGCGCTGGGTCAGGTGCTGGTGGAGAGCCATGTCTCGTATGCCCACGATGCGCTGTGGTCCAGCACGCTGCGCACGGCGCAGACGATGGCACTGGTGGGCTTGTTCGCAGCCGCCCTGGGCTGGGCGGTGGTGCGCCGCATCAGCCGGCCTCTGGATCAGGCCGTGGTGCAGGCCCTTTCCCTTGAAAAGGGCGAATTCGTCACGGTGTCGGAACCGCAGGTGCCTGAGTTGCAGCGCCTGACGCGTGCGATGAATTCACTGGTCGACCGGCTGCGCATGACGTCGCGCGCGCAGGCTGCCCAGCTCGACGCCTTGCATCGCCAGATCAATGGCGATGCCCTGACGGGCTTGTCCAACCGCAGCCACTTCCTGTTCCAGCTGGCCGCGTCCCTGGAGCGCGAAGATGGCCCAGCGGAGGGCGGGCTGGTGTTGCTGCGGGTGATGGAACTCGCTGCGCTGAACCGTCAGTTCGGCCACGTGGCCACCGACCGCATGCTGGTGACGATTGCGCAATCCCTCCAACCCTATGCCGACGAGGTCAAGGGCTGCTTCCTCGGTCGCCTGAACGGTTCCGATTTCGCGTTGTGCCTGCCGGCGCCAGGCGTCGTCCATGAAACGGCGCAGACGCTGGCGCAGGCGCTCCGGCTGGTGCTGCCCACGTTGGGCAACGGCGCGGCGGTCTGCATCGGCGCGGTCGAAGTGCATCGCGGCATGCAGGCCGGTCAGGTGATGGGCTCAGCCGATGCGGCACTGGCCCGGGCCGAGAGCCGGGGCGCGTTCGCGGTCGAGTTCGGCGTGCACCCGCCGGGTGGGCTGGCTGTCCTGGGCGAAGGTGCCTGGCGCCAGCGCATTGAACATGCGTTGAGTCGCGCCGAGCGGGTTTGGTTGATGGAGTTCCCGGTGCTCGATGCGCAGCGGCGGTTGCTGCATCTCGAGTGCCCATTGCGCCTGCAGCTCGAGTCGGAGGGCACCTTCGAACCTGCCGCGCGCTGGCTGCCACTGGCCGTGCGCAGCCGACTCACGAGCGCGGTCGATGAACGCGCGCTGAGCCTGGCCATCAACGCGGCCGATCACGACGGCCGTCCGCGCTGCGTCAACCTGTCGCCGGCCTCGCTGCAGGACAGCGGTTTCGCTGCCCGCGTGCGGGCCCTGCTGTGGGCGAAGCCGCAGGCGGCCCGGTTGATCTCGCTCGAGGTGGCCGAGGTGGCGGCGGTGGAGCATTTCGAACTGCTGCGCGAGCTGGGGCGGCAGTTGCGGTCGACCGGCGCCCGCTTCGGCATCGAGCATGCCGGAGAGCGGCTGGGCCAGATCCCCCGGCTGTTCGAGGCCGGCCTCGATTACCTGAAGCTCGATGCAGCCGTGATCTCCGGGGTGGGCCGCGACGAACACCGCGCATTGTTCGTGCGCAGCACCGTCGGCTTGCTGCATGGCCTGGGCATCCAGGTCTATGCCGAGGGCGTCGCTGACGCCATCGATGCCGCCCGCCTGTGGGACTGCGGCATCGACGGCGCCACCGGCCCCTGGATCAGCACGCTCACGGTCGAGCCGTGAGGCCCGCGGTTGTCAATCGGTGACCAGTTTGCCGCGTTGCAGCAGGTCGTTGATGACCTGGTGGTCGTTGGTAAAGCCGCCCACCAGATTCAACCCGGTCAGCGTGATCACCTGATCGACAGCGGCTGGGGTGTAGCTGCTGGCAAAGCCGCCGGTCGAACTGATCTCGACGACGGTGTTGCCGCCGACCGCTGAGAAGTGCAGGTAGTTGGCGAGATTGCCTTCGTGCGGGGTGATCGTCAGCGCGTTGTTCAACCCGATGGAGGCGGGCAGCGCCACCGTGTTGGCGGCATGAGACTCGCCCACCAGCAGATCGCGCAGGTCCAGCACATCGCCGCCGTGCGGGGTGTTGTCGAAGTCGGTGATGACATCGCGTGCCGGTGCACCGGTGGTTCCTGCGTCGCCCAGCGACCAGCGGAAGACGTCGTGACCCGCACCGCCCGTCAGCTGGTCATGGCCTGCGCCGCCACGAATCAGGTCGTCGCCCGCCCCGCCGTTCAGCGTGTCCTTGCCCTGGCCGCCGATCAGGATGTCGCGCCCGGCGCTGCCGTTGAGGATGTCGTCGCCATTGCCACCGTCCAGCAGTGAGCCGGTGCGCACCAGATAGCTGCCTGGCGTCGGTCCGGCCACGAGATCCTGCAGGTCCGAGAGCACTGGCGCATTCGCATCGCTGAACAAGGGCAGGTTCTGCGATCCGAGCACCTGGTAGGCGGAGTCGGGGGTGCCGCTCAGCTTGAACTCGACGCGCAGGACTGCATTGCCACCTTGCTCCCAGTACAGCAGTTCCAGCGGTGTCAAGCCTCCGTCGATCGGCACCCCGGTGTAGACCCGCGTGGTGGGCGACTGGATGTCGTCAAACGCTGCCACCGTCTGGTTGTCCAGCCGCAGCCGGAAACCGTCGTCGGCGTAGACGCGGATGTCGTACAGCCCGGCGGCCAGGTAGGCCTCGCCAGTCAGGCGCATGGCTGCATCGCTGGTGCGGCCCAGACCACTGGTCGGGCCGCCACCGATCTGGTCGTTGTCGCCCGTGCCTTGTCGTACCGAGATCGTGCTCGCATCGCCGCCGCCGCTGCGATTGAGGAACTTGAAGAGCTGGCTGTTGTCGTTGGTCAGGCCCGCGGTCGAACCGCCCGCCGCGATGTTGGGGTTGGTGCCCAAGGTGCCGGTGACGGTGGGCGAGGTGCCGTAGTCGATGGCCCGCACGGTGAAGCGCGCATCGGCAGCGTCGGCCGCTGCGGCGGTCGAGGTGCCGACGATGCCGGGCGTGCCCGGGGGCGCGAAAGCCGCGTTCCGACCGTTGACGATCGAGGTGACATCGGCTGCGCGGTCGAGGTTGCCGTACACCCCGTCATCGGCATGTCGCCGGTTCGGGCTGGTCGGTCCCGGATTGAAATCGTTGTAGCCGTAGTACTCGCCATTGAGACCCAACGTCGCAGTGAGCGCGGTGGTGGTGGGTGGCGCGGCATTCAGCGTGTCGGCGGCTCCGCCGACGTGCAAGGTCAGCGACGCGGTCGCCAAGCCGCCGTGCCCGTCGGACACCTGGTAGGTGAAGACATCATCGACCCGGGTGCCGGTGGCAACCGCGTCCGCCCGACTGGCGGTGTAGGTGTAGCTGCCATCGTTGCGCAGCAGCAGATCGCCATAGGTGCCCGCGATGGTCACCCCGCCGGCCGGAACGAGGATCGACGGCACACCGGCCCCCGCCGAGACCCGGGACACGGTCAACGCATCGCCCTCGACATCGGTGTCGCGACCCGAAGGGGTTAAGGTGGACTGGATCACGCCCTCGGCTGCGGTCACGTTGAGCGTCTGCGCGGCCGTCACGACCCCTTCGTCGTTGCGTGCCACGGGTGGGTCGTTGACCGGATTGATGGTCTCGTTCAGAGCCACTGTCGCAGCCGAGTACACGGTGGTCCCGCCCGTTCCCGCACTCAGATCGACCGTGGCGCCACCGACGATCGCTGCACCGCCCGATTCGATCAGATGGGCGGCGAGCGGGGTCGCGGCGCCGTTGTAATTGGCCGCCGGCACGAAGCGCAGCCAGTCGCTGCCGGCCAAGGTCACCGCCGAGGCAGTGCTGCCAGTGGGCAGCGCCGTCCAGTTCACGCCGCCATCGGTCGAGTATTGCCAGGCGCCCTTGCTGGCGTCGATGGCGTGATTGCTGATGGCGATGCCAGCGAGGGTGTTGGCGCTCGAGCCGCCACTGACCTGGTCGGCGGCATCGCTGAAGCGGGCTGCAAACAGGCTGCCAACGCTGGCACCCGTGGGGTTCGGGTCGTCCTCGTTGATGGCGGCCAGCGTGGCCGTGCCCGTGGCCACCGGCGCGTCGTTGACCGCGCTGACCGTGATCGTCAGGCGGTTGGGTGTGGTGTCGAACGCACCTGCGCTGTCCTGCACACTGAAGTCGAATCCCGCGTAGGCGCTGCCGTTGGCATTGGGTGCCGGCGTGAACACCAGGTTACCGAGGTTGGCCACCGCGATCGTCTGGCCGGCGGTCACAGCCGCGCCGTTCAGCGTCAGCGTGCCCGCGGCGGGCAATGCATCGATGCGCACCTGGGCGAAGCCCTGTCCTGCATCGGCATCCGAGTAACCGAAGTCGGCAGCGCTGAAGTTGCGCGAGCCGTCTTCGGCCACGGTGACCGTGGCATCGCTGCCGGCAGGCGGTGTGTTCGCACCCACGTTGATGGTGACGGTCGCGTTCGCGAACCCGCCCTGGCCATCGCTGACGGTGTAATTCACCACCACCGGACCGCTGACATTGCTCGCTGGCGTGAAGGCCAGCGTGCCATTCGGGTTGACCGAGATGCTGCCCAGTGCCGGATTGACCAGGCTGGCTGCCGTGATGCTCAGCGTGCCGCCATCGATGTCGCTGTCATTGCCCAGCACATTGATGCTGGCAAGCGGTGTGTTGATCGGCGTCGAGGCGCTGTCGTTCAGAGCAATCGGTGCATCGTTGGTCCCGATGACGGTGATGACCAGATTGGCGATCGAGGTGGCGCCCTGATCGTCGGTGACGGTATACGGGATGGTCAGCACCTGCTGCTGGCCGGCGGCCAGCGACTGGTAGGCCGCGTTCGCGGCGTCGAAGGCATAGCTGCCATTCGCATTGAATGTCAGCCCAGGCGGAGGGGCGGCATTCAGGCCGTAGCTCAGCACGGCATTGGCATCGACATCGGTGGCGACGACCGAGCCGGACACCAGCGGTGCATCCTCGGCCACGCTGAAGCTGGCCGCCTGGGCAACCGGAGCGTCATTGGTGCCGGTGACGGTGATGACCAGGTTGGCGGTGGAGGTGGCACCCTGGTCGTCGGTGACGGTGTACGGCACCGTGAGCACGGCCGACTGGCCGACGCCCAAGGACTGGTAGGCCGAGACAGCCGCGTTGAACGAATAGGAACCGTTGGTGTTGAACGTCAGCCCGGGCGGAGGGGCGGCATTCAGGCTGTAGCTCAGCACCGCATTGGCATCGACATCGGTGGCGACGACCGAGCCGGACACCAGCGGCGCATCCTCAGCCACGCTGAAGCTGGCCGCCTGGGCGACCGGGGCGTCGTTGGTGCCGGAGATGGTGACGGTGACGACCTGCGAGGTGCCGTCGATCGAGGTGACGGTGAAGGTCTCGTTGGGCAGCGTCTGGCCGGCACCGAGGGCCTGCACGGCGGGGTCGGCGTTGTTCAGCGTGTAGGTCCAGACGCCGGCGGCGTCGATGCTGAAAGTGCCGTGGGCGCCTGCCACATTGGACAGCGGGTTGAACGCGGCTTCGCCGGCGTCGGGGTCGGTGATCGTCAGGGTGCCACCGGTGGTCAAAGTCGTGTCTTCAACCGTCGCACCGCTGGCCACGCCGCCGATCACCGCGGGATCGGCCACGGCGATCACCGTGATCGGCACCTGCACCGATGGCGACACCGCGCCTTCGTTGTCGGTCGCGGTGAAGTCGAACGCGGTGCTGCCGTTGAAGTTCGCGGCCGGAACGAAACTCAGCGTGGCCGCACCCCCGATGGCCGGGATGTTCTGGCCGATCGCCACCGGGGCCCCGCCGAAGAGCAACATGCCGTTCGTGGGCAGCGAGCCGATGGTGAAGCCGGCGATGTTTCCATCGACATCGGTGCCGCCCAGTTGCACGGGGATGCCGGGCACGTCTTCGTTGCCGCTGGCCGGTGTGGCGACGGCCACGGGCGGCTCGTTGGCGCCATTGACCGTGATCGTCACCGTGCTCGTGGTGCCGTCGATCGACGTGACGGTGAAGCTTTCGATCGGGTGCTGCGCGCTGGTCAAGGCCTGCACGTTGGTGTCGGCATTGCGCAGGGTGTAGATCCATCCGCCGGCCGCATCGACGCTGAAGTTGCCGTAGGTGCCCGTTGCGGTGGTCGCCACGAAGCCCGCGGGGTTGTCCACGTCGCTCACCGTCAACGTGCCGCTGGCGATCGGCGTGCCGTCTTCGGTGACACTGCCTGTTGCCGCACCAGCGATGACCGCGGCGTCGTTGGTCCCGGTGATCGTGATCACCAGGTTGGCGACCGAGGTGGCGCCCTGGTCGTCGGTGACGGTGTAGGGGATGGTCAGCACCTGCTGCTGGCCTGCGGCCAGCGACTGGTAGGCCGCGTTCGACGCATCGAAGGTGTAGCTGCCATTCGTATTGAATGTCAGCCCAGGCGGAGGGGCGGCATTCAGGCCGTAGCTCAGCACGGCATTGGCATCGACATCGGTGGCGACGACCGAGCCGGACACCAGCGGTGCATCCTCGGCCACGCTGAAGCTGGCCGCCTGGGCAACCGGAGCGTCGTTGGTGCCGGAGATGGTGACGGTGACGACCTGCGAGGTGCCGTCGATCGAGGTGACGGTGAAGCTCTCGTTGGGCAGCGTCTGACCGGCACCGAGGGCTTGCACGGCGGGGTCGGCGTTGTTCAGCGTGTAGGTCCAGACGCCGGCGGCGTCGATGCTGAAAGTGCCGTGGGCGCCTGCCACATTGGACAGCGGGTTGAACGCGGCTTCGCCGGCGTCGGGGTCGGTGATCGTCAGGGTGCCACCGGTGGTCAAAGTCGTGTCTTCAACCGTCGCACCGCTGGCCACGCCACCGATCACGGCCGCATCGGCCACCGGTGTGACATCGATCGTGATCTGGTTCGGTGCCGTGTCGAACGCACCGCCACTGTCTTGCACACTGAAGCTGAAGCTCGCATAGCCGCTGCCATTGGCGTTGGGCGCGGGCGCATAGACGAGGTTGCCCAGTTCGGCCACCGGGATCACCTGGCCTGCGGCCACCGCCACTCCCGACAGCGTGAGGGTGCCCGCAGTGGGCAGCGCGTCTATGCGCACATTGGCAAAGCTCTGGCCGGCATCGGCGTCCGAGAAGCCGAAATCCGGCGCGCTGAAGCTGCGGCTGCCGTCCTCGGCGATCACGACCACCGCGTCCGTGCCGGTGGGCGGCGTGTTCGGCCCGACATTGACCGTGACGGTGGCGCTGGCGAAGCCGCCTTGGCCGTCGCTGATGGTGTAGCTCACCAGCACCGGGCCACTGACGTTGCCCGCGGGCGTGAACGCCAGCGTGCCGTCCGGATTGATCGTGACCGTGCCACGTGTCGGGTCGACCGACGCCGCGGTCACGGTCAGCGCATTCCCGTCGGCATCGCTGTCGTTGCCCAGCACCGCAATCGTGGTGCTGGTGTTGATCGGTGTCGAGGCCAGATCGTCCACGGCCACCGGCGGGTCGTTGACGGCGCCGACGTCGATCGTGATCTGGTTCGGTGCTGTGTCGAAGGCGCCGGCACTGTCCTGCACGCTGAAGCTGAAGCTCGCGTAGCCGCTGCCGTTGGCATTCGGCGCTGGCGTGAACACGAGGTTGCCCAGGTCGGCCACCGCGATCACCTGACCAGCGACGACAGCGGTACCCGACAGCGTCAGGCTGCCCGCTGCGGGCAGCACGTCGATGCGCAGATTGGCAAAGCTCTGGCCGGCATCGGCATCGGAAAAACCGAAGTCTGCGGCGCTGAAACTGCGTGTGCCGTCTTCTGTGACCGTCACCGTGGTATCAGTGCCTTCCGGCGGCGTGTTGGGCCCGATGTTGACCGTGACGGTGGCGTTGGCGGTGCCGCCCTGGCCGTCGCTGATGGTGTACTGGATGACGACCGGGCCGCTGACGTTGTTCGCCGGGTTGAAGGCGAGGGTGCCGTTCGGGTTCACCGTCACCGTGCCCAGTGCCGGATCGACCGATGCCGAAGTGACGGTCAGCGTGTCGCCATCGACATCGCTGTCATTGGCCAGCACGGCAATCGTGGTTGGCGCGTTCACTGGCGTCGATGCCAGATCGTTCTGGGCCACCGGCGCATCGTTGACGGCGCTCACCGACAAGGTCAGTGTCGCGGTCACGCTGGCGATGCCATCGCTGACGGTGTAGGTGGCCACCGGAACCGGACCGTTGTAGTTGGGCTCCGGCGTGAAGGTGTAGGCGCCGTTGGCGGCCAGCGTCAGGCGGCCGATGCCTGCCAAAACGGCGGTGTCGCCCGCAGCGTAGGTCACGCTGCCAAGGCTGAACTGGGTGACGGTGAGCGCGTTGCCGTCGGGGTCGCTGTCGTTGCCCAGCACGTTGCCGGTCGCTGGCGTGTCCTCGACCGCGGTGGCGATGTCATTGACGGCCACAGGGGGTTGATTGGCCGGCGGGTTGGTGTCCACCACGTTCAGCGACACCGTGGCGCCGTTGGATGTCGAGCCCTGGTTGTCGGTGACAAAGAAGGTGATCGCCGCCTGGCCCACAAAGTCGACCGCCGGCTTGAACAGCAACCCCGCGGCTTGCGCAGGGGTCAGCGTCTGTCCGGCGCTGACCAAGGTGATGCCGTCGGCCAGCAGCAGCGTGCCACCGGTCGGAATGTTCGTGACCGTGACGCTGACCACATTGCCATCGCTGTCGACCCCGCGCAAAGCGACGGGCAGCGTGGTGTTCTCGAGGCCGCTGACGGCGCCATCGAGTGCCGACGGTGCGATGTTGGCCAGCGCCGCAGCGCTGGCCGCAGCCGCGTCAACGGGTGGAACGTCGTTGGCGTCGGTCTGCTGGTTATTGTTGAGACCCAGCGCCGTCAGGCTCTCGGTGATTCGATCGACCCGCAGGCCCGGCAAGAACTCGCCGCCGTCACCGCCCGCAAGACCAGCGGCCGTGGCGGCATCGGTGTCGTTCTGTGCCAGCTTCTCGATGACCTGATCGACTTCGTTGCGCGCTGCTGCTTTGGGTGGCGCCTCCGCCGGCACGGCACCGGTCAGCACATCCGTGGCTGCAGAGGCTGCAACCGGCGCGGCGTGGACATCGGACGTCAACTCAACGATGCCGTCCTGGCTGGTCAGGATCACGTCACCACGCTTGACGATGTCGCCCAGCTTCAAGGGATGCGCATGACCATCGGCGCCCTTGACGATGGCACTGCCCCACAAGCCGGTGACTGTTCCCTGGGTGGTCTGGATGATGGTGGGCATGGCGGAGTCTGTCAGAAAGCGCACCGTGTTGGTGCTTGTCGGGCGGAAACTAGGTTGCCCACGGTGACGACGAGCATATTCACTTCGGTCTGCACTGCGTGCATCTGAGGGGGGTGTTTCGTGACGGGTGTCACCTCAGGCAGACGATTTGTGACGATAAGGAAACTGTCAGCGTTCGCGCAGTGCGTAGGCCTTCGCCTTGAGCACCGGCTTGAGCAGGTACGACATCACCGTCTTGCGGCCGGTCAGGATGTCGACCTCGGCAGTCATGCCAGGGATCACCGGCAGCTTCTCGCTGAAGTTGGCCTGGGTGGTGCGCACCCGCACCAGGTAGAAGGCATTGCCCTTTTCGTCGACGACGGTGTCGGGGCTGATGTTCTCGACCTTGGCGACGAGGCCGCCGTAGATCGAGAAGTCGTAGGCGGTGAACTTGACCGTGGCGTCCTGCCCCGGGTGGATGAAGGCGATGTCGCGCGGCTGCACTTTGGCTTCGAGGATCAGCTGGTCGTCGAGCGGCACCACCTCGACGATGTCCTTGCCCGGCTGCACCACACCGCCCACGGTGTTGGCCAGCAGGCGCTGCACCCGGCCGCGCACCGGGCTCTTGACCTGAGACTTGTCGACCTTGTCGGCCAGTGCCACCGCACCTTCGTTCAGCGCGTTCAGCTTGCCCATCACATCGGCCATGTCCTTGCGCGCGTCGTTGCGGAAGGTCAGCTCGGTTTCCTGAATCTTGCGCTGCGCCTCCCCGATGGCCGCCTGCACCCGGGCGATCTGCGCACTGGACTGCTCGATCTCGCCGCGGCTGCGCGACACCTCGCGCTCCAGCCGCAGGATGTCCACCTCGGACACCGCACCGGTCGCCAGCAGGGGACGGGTCTTGTTGAGTTCTTGCTGGCCCAGGTCCAGCCCTCGTTCGGCCGATGACTTGCGCGCCCGCATCTCGCTGAGTTCCTGCTGGCGCTGCTGCAACTGCTGCTGGTTGATGGCGATCATCGTGGCCAGTTCGGAGCGCCGGGTTTCGTACAGCGTGCGTTCTTCGTCGACGATGCGTCGCTCTTCGGGGTTGCTGCTGGCTGGCGGCAGAAACGCCGCGCCTTCGGCCAGTGCGCGCAGGCGAGCGCCACGGGCGCGCAGTGCGAAGCCCTGCGCCGCGCTTTCGCGCACGCCCGAGGTGGCACGGGTCTCGTCGATCTTCAGCAGCAGCTGGCCGGCCTCGACCACCTGGCCTTCTTGCACCAGGATCTCGGACACCACGCCGCCGTCAAGCGACTGCACGACCTGCAACTGCTTCGACGGGATCACCTTGCCGTCGCCGCGTGTCACTTCCTCGACGTGTGCGAAGCAGGCCCACAGCACCAGCAGCAGCACGACCACCAGCGCCGCCCGCACGATCAGCTGCGCCCGCTGGGTGCGGGCACGCGACATCACCACCTCGGCCTGGTGCTCGAAGCTGCGGAAACCCGCGGCGTCGGCCGCGGCGTCTGCGCTGCCCCAGGGTGCGGTGATGGCCTTCAGGATGGCGTTCAAGCTGCCCTCGCGATCCGGCCGCTGGCAAGCGCTTCCATGATGCGGTCGCGCGGCCCATCGGCCACGACCTTGCCGCCATCGATGACGATCACGCGGGTGGCCATCGCCAGCATCGAGGTGCGGTGCGTCACCAGCACCACCGTCTTGTCACTGGCAAACGCGGTGACCTGGGCCGTGATCTGGGCCTCGGTGGAGAAATCCATCGCGCTGGTCGGTTCATCGAGCAGCAGCAGCGGCGCGTTGTGCAGCACCGCGCGGGCCAGGCCCACGCCCTGGCGCTGGCCGCCTGACAGCGATTCGCCGCGCTCGCCCACCGGCATGTCGAATCCTCGGGGGTGCCGGTTGATGAACTCGGTCAGCCCGGCCACATCGGCCGCCGCCACGACTGCCGAATCGTCGGCATACGGCAAACCGAAGGTGATGTTCTCGCGCAGCGTGCCCTGGAACAACGTGACGTCCTGCGAGACGCTGGCGACGTTGCGGCGCACATCGGCCGGGTCGAGCTGACGCAGGTCGATGCCGTCGAGCAGCACCGCACCGTCGGTCGGTTGGTACAGCCCCATGATCAGCCGCTGGATCGTGCTTTTGCCTGAGCCCACGCGGCCGATCAGCGCAACGCGCTCGCCCGCACTGATCTTGAAGCTGATGCCCTCGATCGCCGAGTCGCTGCGGTTCGGGTAGGCGAACTTCACGTTGCGGAACTCGATGTCACCACGCAATTGCGGGCGCTGGATGAAGCTTTCGCCAGTCGGCCGCTCGACCGGCTTGTCCATGATCTTGTTCAGCGAATCGAGCGCGGTGCGTGCACCCTGGTACTGCATCAGCAACCCGACGATCTGACCGGCCGGTGCCAGCGCGCGGCCCGACAGCATGCTGGCTGCGATCAGCGCGCCCATCGTCAGCTCGCGCTGGCTGATCAGGTACACGCCGATCAGGATCATCACCACCGACACCAGCTGCGTCACCGTGCTGGTGGCCAGCATCGCGCCCGAGGACAGGCCGCGCATCTTCACGTTGGTGCTGGCCAGGAACAGGTTGGCACGCTCCCACTTCGACTGGATCACGCTCTCGGCGCCTTGCGACTTGATGGTCTCGATCGCCGACAAGCTTTCGATCAGCGTCGCATTGCGCTGCGCGCTGGCCTGGTAGGTGGTCTCGGACAACGCATGCAGCCGATGCTGCAGCGAGTACCCCAGGCCCAGGATCAGCCCGAACGCGACCAGCACCGGCAACGCCAGCCACGGCGAGATCCACGCCAGCACGATGACGAACAGCAGCGCGAACGGCAGGTCGATCAGGGCGGTGACGGTGGACGAGGCGATGAAGTCGCGCACCTGCTCGAAGCCGCGCAGGTTCTGCGCGAACGAGCCGACCGATTCAGGCCGGTGTTCGAGCCGCAGGCCCAGCACCTTTTCCATCAGCGTGGCGGAGAGCGTGACATCGATCCGCGCGCTGGCCTCGTCGACAAAGTGGCTGCGCAGCAGGCGCATGAACAGGTCGGCACCCAGCACCAGCAGCACGCCGACCGCCAGGGCCCACAAGGTCTCGAAGGCATTGTTCGGCACGACGCGGTCGTAGACGTTCATCGAGAACATCGGGAACGCGAGCGCGAACAGGTTGATCAAGAGCGCGGCGAGCAGCACGTCGCGGTAGACAAAGCGCTGCGCCAGCAGCGCGCTCCAGAACCAGTGCCGCGTGCCGTTCGTGCGCTCTGCGGCAGCGGGCGCGCCACTGTCGAAGCGGAAATGGGGGCGCACGAAGAGC
The DNA here is from genome assembly GCA_965229345.1 of Burkholderiaceae bacterium. Classification (GTDB taxonomy): domain Bacteria; phylum Pseudomonadota; class Gammaproteobacteria; order Burkholderiales; family Burkholderiaceae_C; genus PBB1. Next base: position 2,606,873 of record OZ245872.1, on the reverse strand, counting down.
ACGACGCCGCTGTAGCGCGCCTCGAGCTCGGCGCGCGACAGGCGCACCGTGCCCTGGCCGGTTTCGGGCAGCAAGACGCGGGCGCTTGGTGTGTCGCCTGCACCGTCCCAGCCCATCAGCACGCAGGCCTGGTCGTTGCGCAGGATCAGCAGCACGGGCAGCGTGGCGGCGTCGAGCTCGGTGAGTGCCAGCCGTTGTAAGCGGGTGGCCATGCCGGCGCGGGCGGCGGCGCGTTCAGCCAGCTCCAGAGGCAGGCGGCCGGCGGTGTCGGGCCCGATCGGCAACCCGGCTGACAGCGCGGCGCGTGTGGTCGACTGGCCTTGCAGGCGGCAGATCTCGACCAGGCAGTCGAGCAAAGGATCGGGGTGGATCAGGTCTTCACGCAGGCGCTGCACCGTGGCACCGGAGGCCGGGCCTGTCGGTGCCGCGGGGGGTGCTTTGGAGAGAGAGTCAGGCATGCCGGCGGAGGGTGGTTCATCCGATATCGGCACAGTGGAAGCCAAATTGACCGCGGCGGCGGTCGTCGAAATAAAACTTCAGCGTTTCGCTCACCGTCTTGAAGGCCAGGTCGTTCCAGGGCACTTCATGTTCACGGAACAGCCGGGCTTCGATGGTTTCCGGCCCGGGCGCGAACTGGGTGTCGATCAGGCGGGCACGGTAGAACAGATGAACCTGTCCCGCGCGCACCACATTGAGCAAGGCGAACAGCGGAAGCAGCTCGATGTTCGCGCCGGCCTCTTCGACGGTTTCGCGTGCGGCGCCCTCGGCGAGTGTTTCGTCCAGCTCCATGAAACCGGCCGGCAGCGTCCAGTAGCCGTAGCGGGGTTCGATGTTGCGGCGGCACAGCAGCACCTGGTCGTCCCAGACCGGGATCGTGCCCACGACGTTGCAGGGGTTCTCGTAGTGCACCGAGGCGCACACGGTGCACACCGCGCGAGGGCGGTTGTCGTCGGTGGGTACTCGGTATTCGGTGGCGGCGCCGCAGCTCTTGCAATGACGAATGCTGCGTGCGGAGTACATGCCTTTCAGTGTAGCGGCGCGGTGTGTGTCTGCTGTGTCGGGGAGCCGGCCGCATGACATGATCGGCAGCCGTACTGAGCGTGACGACCCACCGTGACCGCTGATCCCGACTGGCTGCGACCCGACTGGCGCCGAGCAGGTGTGCAGGCGCTGATGACCACCCGGCGCGGAGGCGTCAGCAGCGGTGTATTCGCCAGCATGAACCTGCGCGACGGCCTCGGCGACGACGCCTCGGCAGTCGCTCAGAACCTGGCGCTGCTGGCGTCGGTCGTGGGCGCTCTGCCGGTGCGGCTGAACCAGGTGCACGGTGCCCGGGTCGTGCGGCTGACGGCGGCTGATGCCGCCCCCGACGCACCGCAGCACGACGCCGATGCCTGTTTCACCACCGAGCCCGGTGTCGTTTGCAGCGTCCAGGTGGCCGATTGCCTACCGGTGCTGTTCGCCGCCCCCGGGGCCGTGGCTGCCGCGCATGCGGGCTGGCGTGGGCTGGCCGCCGGGGTGCTGGAGTCGACGCTGGCAGCGCTCTGCGACGCCAGCAACTGCCCACCGGACCAGGTGGCCGCGTGGCTGGGCCCCTGCATCGGGCCTCGGCGCTTCGAGGTGGGTGCCGATGTCCTGCAGGCCTTTGGGGTCTCTGCGGCGACAGGCCCGACATCCACCGCCACGCCGCTGGCTTCACGCTTCGCACCGACCACAGCGGGCAAGTGGCTGGCTGATCTGCCGGGGCTGGCGCGCGACCGCCTGTCTGCCTGTGGCGTACAGGATGTCAGCGGCGGAACCTGGTGCACCGCCTCCGACGCGTCACGCTTCTTTTCGTTCCGGCGTGATGGGGTCACCGGACGCATGGTGGCTGCCGTCTGGCTCAGGGTCTGATGGCGCGGCACCGGGGCCAGGCTCGACGCGGGCTTCAGCGGCCAGCCGTGCCCGTTTGCGCGCCGGACTGCGCAGGATGTACAGCACCACGGACAGGGGCAGCGCGCCGTAAAGCAAGAAGGTGAACAAAGCCCCGAGTACGGTGCCATTGGCGCTGGTGGCTTCCACCACGGTCATCATCACGACCACGTACATCCATGCAATTGCCACCAGGTACATCGCGCGCCCGCCAGGGTCAAGTCGTGAAGCAACAAACTCGGATTTTCGTCATGCGCAGGTCAACCGGGCACGCGACAATCTGCACTACACATTCAGTGTCGGCAACTCATGCCGGCAGCCTCAAGAGGATACAAGTGAAATCGAAGCCCGTTCCTGCGGCCACCGCGCCGGTGGCACCGATGACCGATGCCGTTGCCCAGGCGCTCACCGCCACGGCAGCCGAGACCCTGAAATCGCTCACCGCAGTGACCTTGCCGATGCCCACGCTGGCCCAGATGCAGTCTGATTACCTGCAGCAGGCCACCGACCTGTGGAATCGCTCGATGCAGCAGTTTCAGGCACTGGCCAGCGCGGCACTCGACAAATCCGCCGCGCCGCCGGTCCCCGCTCCGGTGCTCGGTGATCGGCGCTTCGCTGCACCCGACTGGGCGGAAAACCCCGCCAGCGCATTCACCGCCCAGCTCTACCTGCTGAATGCCCGCACGCTGCTGGGTCTGGCCGATCAGTTGCAGGGCGACGAGAAGGTCAAGCAGCGCATCCGTTTCGCGGTGCAGCAGTGGGTCGACGCGGCTGCGCCCAGCAACTTTCTGGCGCTGAACCCGGAGGCGCAGCGCAAGGCGCTGGAGACCCAGGGCGAGAGCATCACGCAGGGCCTGCAACACCTCTGGCACGACATCCGGCAGGGCCATGTGTCGCAGACCGACGAAAGCCTGTTCGAGGTCGGCCGCAACGTGGCCACCTCCGAAGGCGCGGTCGTGTTCGAGAACGAGCTGTTCCAGCTGCTCGAGTACAAGCCCTTGACCCCCACGGTGCACGAGCGGCCGATGCTGTTCGTGCCGCCTTGCATCAACAAGTACTACATCCTCGATCTGCAGCCCGAGAACTCACTGATCCGCTACACCGTGGCACAAGGCCACCGCGTGTTCGTGATGAGCTGGCGCAACGCCGACGACAGCCTGGCCACAGTCACCTGGGACCAGTACATCGAGGACGCCGTCGTCCGTGCCATCGAGGTCACGCGCGACATCACCGGCGCCCAGCAGATCAACACCCTGGGTTTCTGCATCGGTGGCACCTTGCTCGCCACGGCGCTCGCCGTGCTGGCTGCGCGTGGCGAGAAGCCCGCCGCCAGCGTGACGCTGTTGACCAGCCTGCTCGATTTCACCGACACCGGCATCCTCGACCTGTTCATCGACGAGGCCATGGTGCGGGTGCGCGAGCGTTCGATCGGCGCCGACAGCCCGCAGGGCGGTGGCCTGCTCAAGGGCAGTGAACTGGCCTCGACCTTCAGCTTCCTGCGCCCGAACGACCTGGTGTGGAACTATGTCGTCGGCAACTACCTGAAGGGCGAAACGCCGCCACCATTCGACCTGCTCTACTGGAACAGCGACAGCACCAACCTGCCGGGGCCGATGTACTGCTGGTACCTGCGCCACACCTACCTGGAGAACCGCTTGATGAAGCCGCGCGACCTCACGGTGTGCGGCCAGCCGCTGGACCTCTCCCTGATCGACGCCCCGGCCTACATCTACGCGTCACGTGAAGACCACATCGTGCCTTGGGAGTCGGCCTACCGCTCCACGCAGGTGCTCAAGGGCAAGAAACGCTTCGTGCTGGGTGCTTCGGGTCACATCGCCGGGGTCATCAATCCTCCGGCCAAGAAGAAGCGCAGCCACTGGGTCGGTGGCACCACGGCCCTGCCGGCCAGCGCAGAAACCTGGTTTGGCAAGGCCAAGGAGCATCCTGGCAGCTGGTGGACCGATTGGGCCTCGTGGCTGGCCAGCCATGCCGGGCGTCAGGTCGCCGCGCCGAAAACGGCAGGCAGCCGCCGGCATCCCGTCATCGAAGCCGCGCCGGGTCGCTACGTCAAGCAGAAGGCTTGATCAATGCGGAGCCACCTGGGCGCGACTTTGCTTCATTCGCAGTAAGGTGCGGCCCTCAGGGCCCCTCTTCAGTGCTGTTTTTTCATCTCAAGTCAGGAATTCATCATGAGCACAGACATCGTCATCGTTTCGGCCGCCCGCACCGCTGTGGGCAAGTTCGGCGGCAGCCTGGCCAAGGTGCCGGCGTCGGCCTTGGGGTCGGTCGTCATTGCAGAGGTTCTCAAGCGTGCCGGTCTGACCGGTGAGCAGGTCAGCGAAGTCATCATGGGCCAGGTGCTGCAGGCCGATTGCGGGCAGAACCCGGCGCGCCAGGCCTCGATCGGTGCGGGCCTGCCGAACACCGTGCCGGCGATGACGATCAACAAGCTGTGCGGCTCCGGCCTGAAGTCGGTGGCGCTGGCCGTGCAGGCCATTCGTGATGGCGACGCCGACATCGTCGTGGCCGGCGGCCAGGAAAACATGAGCATCGCGCCGCACGTGCTGCCGGGTTCGCGCGACGGTGTGCGCATGGGCGAATGGAAGCTGCTCGACACGATGCTGCGCGACGGTCTGACCGATGCCTTCAACCAGTACCACATGGGTGTCACCGCCGAGAACATCGCGAAGAAGTACGGCATCAGCCGTGAGGCGCAGGACGCGCTGGCGCTGGCCTCGCAGCTCAAGGCGGCCGCGGCGCAGGAAGCCGGCCGGTTCAACGACGAGATCGTCAACGTCAGCATCCCCCAGCGCAAGGGCGATCCGGTGCTGTTCGGTACCGACGAGTTCGTCAATCGCAAGTCGTCGGCCGAGGGCCTGGCGGGGCTGCGTCCTGCCTTTGACAAGGCCGGCAGCGTGACCGCCGGCAACGCCTCGGGTATCAACGACGGCGCCGCTGCGGTGGTGGTGATGAGCGCCTCGCGCGCTGCCGCCCTGGGCCTGAAGCCGCTGGCGCGCATTGCCAGCTACGCCAGCTCCGGGCTCGACCCGGCCATCATGGGCATGGGCCCGGTGTCGGCATCGCAGCGCGCGCTGGCGCGGGCCGGCTGGAAGGCGGCCGACCTCGACCTGATGGAAATCAACGAGGCGTTCGCTGCCCAGGCCTGTGCGGTGCACCAAGAAATGGGCTGGGATACCAGCAAGGTCAATGTGAATGGCGGTGCCATCGCCATCGGCCACCCGATCGGCGCGTCTGGCTGCCGTGTCCTGGTCACGCTGCTGCACGAAATGCAGAAGCGCGGCGCCAAGAAGGGCCTGACCAGCCTGTGCATCGGCGGCGGCATGGGGATTGCAATGACGCTGGAACGATGAATCCACCACGGGCTTCGGTGACAACCCGGTTGACCCGCAAGCCCGTCAGGGCGCAGCCTTGACGCTGCTTCGCCCATTCAGAACAACACAGAGGAGTGAGAGTGATGAGCAAGAAAATTGCATACGTGACCGGTGGCATGGGCGGCATTGGAACCACCATGTGCCAGCGCCTGCACCGCGACGGTTTCACGGTGGTGGCCGGTTGCGGCCCGAGCCGCGACTACAAGAAGTGGCTCGATGAGCAAAGCGCGCTGGGCTACCAGTTCCACGCCTCGGTCGGCAACGTCGGCGACTGGGATTCGACCACCGCCGCATTCCAGAAGGTCAAGGCCGAGCTCGGTCCGATCGACGTGCTGGTGAACAACGCCGGCATCACGCGCGACGGCATGTTCCGCAAGATGAGCCGTGCCGACTGGGACGCGGTGATCGAAACCAACCTGACCAGCCTGTTCAACGTGACCAAGCAGGTCATCGAGGACATGCTCGAAAAGGGCTGGGGTCGCATCATCAACATCAGCTCGGTCAATGGCGAGAAGGGTCAGTTCGGGCAGACCAACTACTCGGCGGCCAAGGCCGGCATGCACGGCTTCACGATGGCGCTGGCGCAGGAAGTCGCCAACAAGGGCGTGACAGTCAACACCGTGAGCCCGGGCTACATCGCGACAGACATGGTCAAGGCCATCCGCCAGGACGTGCTCGACAAGATCATCGCCGGCATCCCGGTCAAGCGTCTGGGCACGCCGGACGACATCGCATCGATGGTGGCGTGGGTGGCGTCTGATGAATCGGGTTTTGCCACCGGCGCCGACTTCTCGGTCAATGGCGGCTTGCACATGGGGTGATGTGACAGACCCATCCTGATGGCCCTGTCCCAGGGCGATCAGGACCGAAGCAGCTCTTTCGCGACGCCAGCCAACGTGCTGGCGTCGCCGTTTTCGGGCGTCAATCGCAGCGCACTGGCGAACCCCACGAAGTTGCGCTGCATCGATTGCAGGTAGACCGGGTCGTAGTGGGTCACGAGCAACTCACGCACCACGCTTTCGATGCGGCCCGATCGGGCTTCAATCTGCCACCGGTTGACCACGTCGTTGCCGCGCAGTGGGCGCAGAGCATCGAGCCGCGTGCAGAACGTGGGCACATCGTTGACGAAGAAGTCGTAGTCGGCCATCAGCAACGCCACACGCGCGTCCTGAGGCAGTTCAAGCTGCACGCAGGGCGCGGTGCGCATGGCTTCGATCAACCGCTCGGGCACGCGCAAATCACCGATCTTGCGGCTTTCGCTTTCGACCCATATCGGCTCTGCCGGGTCAAAGTGCCGCATCGCGTTCCACACCCGCGTGTCGAACTGCTTCTGTGTCGGTTGCGGGCTCCCCGGCACCCGACCCAGCACCGAGCCGCGGTGATTGGCCAGGGTCTCCAGATCCAGCACTTGCGCGCCTTGTGTCTGCAGCGCCACCAGCAGGCGGCTCTTGCCCGACCCGGTCTGACCGCAGACGACCCGGAACCGAAACTGCAACGGCTGCACCTCCAGCGCCGCCAGCACCGCACGCCGGTAGGCCTGGTAGCCGCCTTCGATCACCTGCACGCGAAAGCCGATCTGGCTGAGCACCAGCGACAGCGCTCCGCTGCGTTGGCCGCCGCGCCAGCAGTAGACCAGCGGCTGCCAGTCCTTGGGCCGATCGAGCACATGGCGTTCGATGTGCATGGCCACGTTGCGGGCCACCAGCGCTGCACCTCGCTTGCGGGCGGCGAAGGGCGACACCTGCTTGTATTCGGTGCCGATCAGGGCCCGCTCGGCGTCGTTCAGGCTGGGCCAGTTGACGGCCTCCGGCAGCCGGTCGAGTGCAAACTCGCCTTCTGATCGGGCGTCGATGACGGTGTCGTAGCCATCGAGCCGGGCCAGGACGTCGGCAGCGCTGACGGGCGTCAGAGACATGGCGCGGACCGCGGGCGCTCAGGCCGCGATCGCATCGAGCAGCTCGGTCTCGATCGAGATCTGCGTGCGGTTGTGGCGAAGGGCAGCGCCATCGATCAGGAAGGTGTCTTCGGCGCGTTCGCCCAGCGTGGTGATCTTGGCCAGCTGCAGGTTGATCTGGTGCTGCGCCAGCACGCGGGCGATCGAATACAGCAGCCCGGAGCGGTCGCTGGCCGACACGCTGAGCAGCCAGTTCTGCGCGCGCTCGTCGGGCCGCAGCGTGATGCGGGGCGTGACCGGGAACGATCGCACCCGGCGCGACAGGCGGCCTCGGCTGGGCTCGGGCAAGGCGCCCTGGGCGTTCAGCGCGTGGCTGAGTTGTGTCTCGACCAGCAGGATCAGGTCGCGGTACTGCGAGGCCGGTGCCCCGTCGCGCGATGCTTCGAGCTGTGGGTTGATGACCTGGAACGTGTCCAGTGCGTAGCCCGACTTCGTGGTGTGCACTTTCGCTTCGAGGATGTTGAAGTGCGCGCTGTCGAAGTAGCCGCAGATGCGTGCGAACAGGTCGGCCCGGTCGCGCGCGTAGACCAGCACCTGCAGGCCTTCGCCGACCGGTGAGACCCGCGCTTTCACCACCGGCGATTCCGACTGCAGATGCGACTGCAGCGAGCGGGCATGCCAGGCGATCTCGTTGACGTCGTGGCGGGCGAAGTAGCTGATGGACAGCGTTTCCCACAGCGGCGCTTCGACATTCGGTGGCTGCAGCGCCAGGTTCAGCATGTGACGCGCTTCCTGCTTGCGTGCGTCGATTTCGGCATCGAGCTGCGGCTGCGCGCCCCCCAGCGCGCGCAGCGTCACGCGGTACAGGTCTTCGAGCAGCTTGCCCTTCCACGCGTTCCACACCTTCGGGCTGGTGCCGCGGATGTCGCTCACGGTCAGCAGGTACAGCGCGGTCAGCCGGCGTTCGGTGCCCACGAGCTGGGCGAAGTTCTGGATCACGACCGGGTCGCTCAGGTCTTCCTTCTGGGCGATGCGCGACATCGTCAGGTGCTGCTTGACCAGGAATTCGATCAGGGCGGCGTCATCGCGCCCGATACCGTGATCACGGCAGAAACGGCGGGCTTCCGTCGTCCCCAGCACGGAATGGTCGCCGCCACGTCCCTTGGCCACGTCGTGAAACAGCGCAGCCACGTACAGCGTGTACGGCGTGTCCCACTGCATCGCCAGCTGCGAGCAGAACGGGTACTCGTGGGCATGCTCCGGAATGAAGAAGCGCCTCATGTTGCGCAGCACCATCAGGATGTGCTGGTCGACGGTGTACACATGAAACAGGTCATGCTGCATCTGGCCGACGATGCGCCGGAACACCCACAGGTAGCGCCCCAGCACGCTGGTTTCGTTCATCAGGCGGAACGCGTGGGTCTGTCGCGACGGCGACTGCAGGATCTGCAGGAAGGTGGCATGGTTGACCGGATCGCGCCGGAACTCGGCGTTCATCAGGTCGCGGGCGTTGTACAGCGCGCGCAGCGTGCGGGACGACAGGCCCGTGATGCCGCTGTTCGACTGGAACGCCAAGAAGGTGGCGAGGATGGCTTGCGGCTTGCGCTGGTACAGGTCGTCACTGACGACTTCGAGCATGCCGTCGCGGTCCAGGAAGTTCGCATCGATCGGGCGCATCGGCGCGTCCTGCAGGCCGGAAATGCGCTCCTCGATGTTGAGCATCAGGATCTGGTTGAGCTGCGCGACCGCCTTGGCGGTCCAGTAGTAGCGGCGCATCAGCACTTCGGAAGCGCGCTGGCCCTTGGTGGCCCGGTAACCGAAGCTGTCGGCCACGGCGCTTTGCAGGTCGAACACCAGCCGGTCTTCGCGACGCCCGGCCACCAGATGCAGCCGGGTGCGGATCAGCTTGAGCACGCCCTCGTTGCGCTGCAACTGCTTGACCTCGAACGGTGTGGCCAGGCCGCTGGCAGCCAACTCGCCCCAGTTGCGCCCCAGGCCGGCTGCCCGGGCCACCCACAGGATCACCTGCAGGTCGCGCAACCCACCCGGGCTCTCCTTGCAGTTGGGCTCGAGCGAGTAGGGGGTGTCCTCGAACTTCTGGTGGCGCTGCCGCATCTCCAGCGTCTTCGCGCGCAGGAACGAGCGCGAATTCATCGCCTGCGAGTTGTTGCGCCGGAACACGTTGAAGCCGCGCCGCGATCCGCACAGGTAGCGCGATTCGAGCAGGGCGGTACGCACGGTGACGTCCCGCTCGGCCTCGGCCATGCACTCCTCGACCGTGCGCACGCTCGAGCCGATCTCCAGCCCGATGTCCCAGCAGGCGGTGATGAAGACCTCCACCCCGTGCTTCAGCGCCGACGCCGTGCCGCTGTCCCCGTGCGGCGTCGACGGCAGCAGCACCAGCACGTCGACGTCGGAGTGTGGGAACAACTCGCCGCGCCCGTAGCCGCCGACCGCCAGCAAGGCGGCGTCTGCCGGCATGTCACAGCGTTCCCACAGCCCGAGCAGCGTTTCGTCCACATGGCGTGCCAGGCCGCGGAGCAGGCGGGCGGCGGCAGGTGCCGTCGGGCGTGCTGCCTCGAAATGACGGATCAGCGCATCCTTGCCGGCCCGGAACTTCGTTCGCAGGTCCGCGAGTTGCTCAGTGGACAGCGCAGCCGGGGCTGCCAGCGCCGCGGACGGTGTGGCAGCCACTCAGGCAGTCACGGATTCGCAGGCGAAGGCCGGCACCGCCGGGCTGCCTGCCGAGAGCGTCAGCACTTCGCAGCCGGTGTCGGTGACGACCACCGTGTGCTCCCACTGCGCTGACAGCGAGCGGTCCTTGGTCACGATGGTCCAGCCGTCACCGGCCTCGCGAATCTCGCGCCGGCCTGCGTTCACCATCGGCTCGATGGTGAACACCATGCCGGGCTTCAGCTCCTCTAGCGTGCCCGGCTTGCCGTAGTGCAGCACCTGGGGCTCTTCATGGAACTTGCGGCCGATGCCGTGACCGCAGAACTCGCGCACGACCGACAGACCGTTGTTCTCGGCGAAGGTCTGGATCGCGTGGCCGATGTCGCCCAGCCTCGCGCCGGGCTTGACCTTCACGATGCCGCGCCACAGCGCCTCGTAGCTGAGCTGGCACAGGCGCTTGGCCGCGATCGATGCGTCGCCGATGATGAACATGCGGCTGGTATCGCCATGCCAGCCGTCCTTGATGACGGTGATGTCGATGTTGACGATGTCACCGTTCTTCAGCGGGCGGCTGTTGGGAATGCCGTGGCAGATCTGGTGATTGATGGACGCGCAGATCGACTTGGGGTAAGGCGCATACCCTGGCGGCGCATAGTTCAGCGGCGCCGGGATGGTTTGCTGCACGTTCACCATGTAGTCGTGCGCCAGCTGGTCGATCGCTTCTGTGCTGACGCCTGGCACCATGTGCGGGGTCAGCATGTCCAGCACCTCTGCAGCGAGGCGGCCGGCGATGCGCATGCCATCGATGTCGGCAGCGGTCTTGATGGCGATGGTCATGCACGGGATTATCTCACCCGACCCGTAAAATCAAGGGTCAACCCGTGGTGGTCCGACCACCGCGCGGGACTTCCCACTTCTCCCCGAGCCGAACCGCGTGACCACTTCGCCCCAGCACCTCTTCCCTGTCGAGGGGGGCCATGCGCTCCCGGCGTTTCGCGCGCAGGCGCTGCTGGCCCGACTGCAGGAGGTCGCGCCACGCGTCACCGCCGTTGATGCACGCCACGTGCACTGGGTGTGCAGCGAGACCCCGTTGTCCGCGGCCCAGCGCGATGCGCTGAGCGGCCTGCTGCGCTATGGCGATGCCTATGCCGGCCCGACCGACGGGGTGCTCATCGTCATCGCCCCACGGCTGGGCACGGTGTCGCCGTGGGCGTCGAAGGCGACCGACATCGCGCGCAACTGCGGCCTGAGCCTGAAGCGGATCGAGCGCGTCACTGAATACCGCCTGACCTTGAAAAGCGGGCTGCTGGGGGGCAGCAAGCCACTGGGTGACGACGAACTGGCTGCTGCCGCTGCGCTGCTGCATGACCGCATGACCGAAAGCGTGTTGCTGCGCCGCGAAGACGCCGCACACCTGTTCGATGAGCAGCCGGCCGCGCCGATGGCGCAGGTCGATCTGCTGGGGGCCGGGCGATCGGCGCTGGTGGCTGCCAATGTCGAGTTCGGCCTGGCCTTGTCCGACGACGAGATCGACTACCTGGTGCATGCCTTCACCGCCCTGCGGCGCAACCCGACCGATGTCGAGCTGATGATGTTTGCGCAGGCCAACAGCGAGCACTGCCGCCACAAGATCTTCAACGCCAGCTTCACGATCGATGGTGCAGCGCAGGAACGATCGATGTTCCAGATGATCCGCCACACGCATCAGCGGGCACCGCAGCACACGGTGGTCGCCTACAGCGACAACTCGTCGGTGATGGAAGGCGGCGTCATCGAGCGCTGGCTGCCCGAGGGCTACACCAACGCCCCGCGCTACGGCGCGCGCCAGGAACTGGCACACGTGCTGATGAAGGTCGAGACGCACAACCACCCGACGGCGATCTCGCCGTTCCCCGGCGCTTCCACCGGTGCCGGCGGTGAAATCCGCGACGAAGGCGCCACCGGTCGTGGGTCGAGGCCCAAGGCGGGCCTGACCGGCTTCACCGTGTCGAACCTGAATCTGCCGGGGACCGATTGGGCGTGGGAGCGCTCGCCTTATGGCAAGCCGGAGCACATCGCCAGCCCGCTGCAGATCATGATCGAAGGCCCGCTCGGCGGCGCGGCGTTCAACAACGAATTCGGTCGGCCCAATCTGACGGGCTACTTCCGCGTCTACGAGCAGACTGTGGGCGTGGCCGGGCGCGAGCAGCGGCGGGGCTATCACAAGCCCATCATGATCGCGGGCGGCCTGGGCACCATTTCGGCAGTGCAGACCGAGAAGGTCGCGTTCGCGGCTGGCACGCTGCTGGTTCAGCTCGGTGGCCCGGGCATGCGCATCGGCATGGGCGGCAGCGCCGCTAGCTCGATGGCCGCAGGCGCCAATGCCGCCGCACTTGACTTCGACTCGGTGCAGCGCGGCAACCCGGAAATCCAGCGCCGTGCGCAAGAGGTCATCAACCACTGCGCGGCGCTGGGAGCGGTGAACCCGATCCTGGCGATCCACGACGTGGGCGCTGGCGGCATTTCGAATGCGTTCCCTGAACTCGTCGACGGGGCAGGGCGGGGCGCGCGCTTCGATCTGCGCCAGGTGCCGCTCGAAGAAAGCGGCCTGTCGCCGAAAGAGATCTGGAGCAACGAAAGCCAGGAGCGCTACGTGCTCGCGGTGCAGCCCGACCTGTTGCCGATGTTCGACGCGATGTGCGTGCGCGAGCGCTGCCCGTATGCCGTCGTGGGCGTGGCGACCGAGACGAAGCAGCTGGTGCTGGCCGATGCGCCGATGACCGACAGCTCGCCGCCGGCGTCCCCGGCGATCGACATGCCGATGGAGGTGCTGCTGGGCAAGCCGCCCAAGATGCACCGCGACGTGCAGCGCGTGGTGCCGGAACTGCCCGCACTCGACCTGAGCGATGTGGCGCTGGAGGTGGTGGCGCTCGATGTGCTGCGCCACCCGACAGTGGCCAGCAAGCGCTTTCTGATCACCATCGGTGATCGAAGCGTCGGTGGCCTGAGCCACCGCGATCCGATGGTGGGCCCGTGGCAGGTGCCGGTGGCCGATTGCGCGGTGACGCTGGCCGACTACAGCGGCCTGCGCGGCGAGGCGATGAGCGTCGGCGAGCGCACGCCGCTGGCGGCGATCGATGCGCCCGCCTCGGGCCGCATGGCCGTGGGCGAAGCGCTGACCAACCTGCTGGCCGCGCCGTTCGCGCTCGAGCGCGTGAAGCTCAGCTGCAACTGGATGGCCGCCTGCGGCGAGCCGGGTGAAGACGCGGCGCTGTACGACACCGTGCGCGCGGTCGGCATGGACCTGTGCCCGGCGCTCGGCATCAGCGTGCCGGTCGGCAAGGACAGCCTGTCGATGCGGACACGCTGGAATGACGCGGGCGTAGCCAAGCAGGTCACCGCCCCGGTCTCGCTGATCGTTTCGGCCTTCGTCACACTCGACGATGTGCGCGGCACGCTGACACCGCAGCTCCAGCCGGGTGACACCACGCTGGTCCTGATCGACCTGGGTCAGGGCCGCAACCGCATGGCCGGCTCGATGCTGGCGCAGGTGCTGAATCAGACCGGCAACGCCAGCGACGGCGTGCCCGATGTCGACGATCCGGCGCTGCTGAAGGCGCTGATCGCGGCGATCAACCAGCTGCGCGCCGAAGGCCGTCTGCTGGCCTACCACGACCGCAGCGACGGTGGCCTGTGGGCCACGGTGTGTGAAATGGCCTTTGCCGGCCACCTGGGTGTCAGCCTGAACATCGACATGCTGCTGGTCGAAGGTGACGGCATCAGCGACAGCCGCATGGATTGGGGTGACTCGAAGAACTGGGCCGGTCAGGTCGGCGCGCGGCGACAGGAGCTGACGCTCAAGGCACTGTTCAACGAAGAGCTGGGTGTCGTGATCCAGGTGCCCACGGCCGTGCGCAACGAGGTGATGCAGACGCTGCGTGCGCACGGCCTGTCCAAGCACAGCCACTTCATCGGCAAGCCGAACGACCGCGGTGTGGTCGAGGTCTGGCGCGACACCAAGAACGTGTTCAGCGCGCCGTTGCATGAGTTGCACCAGGTGTGGGACGAGGTGAGCTGGCGCATCGCGCGGCTGCGCGACAACCCGGCTGCGGCCGATGCCGAGCACGCGGCCGCGGGCCGTGCCGACGACAGCGGCCTGCACCTGCACCTGAGCTTCGACCCGGCCGACGATGTGGCCGCCCCGTACATCCACACCGCGCGGCCCAAGCTCGCGATCCTGCGCGAGCAGGGCGTCAACAGCCAGGTCGAGATGAGCTACGCGATGGCGCTGGCCGGCTTCGACACCCACGACGTGCACATGAGCGATCTGCAGGCCGGCCGCGCGCGGCTTGACCAGTTCATCGGTTTTGTCGCCTGTGGTGGCTTCAGCTATGGCGACACGCTGGGCGCCGGCGAGGGCTGGGCACGGTCGATCCTGTTCAACCCGCAACTCGCCGAACAGTTCGCTGCCTTCTTCAACCGGCAGGACACCTTCGCGCTGGGCGTCTGCAACGGCTGCCAGATGATGGCGGCGCTGTCGCCCATCATCCCTGGCGCGCAGGCCTGGCCCAAGTTCACCCGCAACCGCAGCGAGCAGTTCGAGGCGCGGTTGAGTCTGGTCGAGGTGCTGGACAGCCCGTCGATCCTGTTCCAGGGCATGGCGGGCAGCCGGTTGCCGGTGGCGGTGTCGCACGGCGAGGGTTATGCCGACTTCTCCCAGCGCGGCGACGCCAAGGCCGTGCACCGGGCGATGCGCTTCGTTGACCACGCGGGTCAGCCCACCGAGGCCTACCCGTTCAACCCCAACGGCAGCCCGGGTGGGTTGACCTCGGTGACCACCCCGGACGGGCGCTACACCGCGCTGATGCCGCACCCGGAGCGCGTCTTCCGCAATGCGCAGATGAGCTGGACACCGGGTTCGACCGGCGAGTGGAGCCCATGGCTGCGGATGTTCCGCAACGCTCGGCGCTGGGTGGGCTAGCGCGATCCGCCGGCCCCTTACCATCTGCTTCGCTCTTGCGCGTCCCCACGTCGATCCGATCCACCTCCGAGATGCCGATGAACCGATTCCTACAGACGCTGCTGTTGCTGGTGATGGCTTGCGTGGCCAGCGGGTGTTCTCAGCTCCCACTGCGCGATCCGCTGCGCATCAGCCTGGTCGGTATCGAACCGCTGCCGGGACAGGGGCTGGAGTTGCGGATGGTGATGAAGCTGCGGGTGCAGAACCCCAACGACACCGCCGTCGATTTCGACGGCGTGGCGCTCGAGGTCGATCTGCGCGGGCTGAGTTTCGCCAGCGGCGTCAGCGATCAGGTCGGTTCGATCCCGCGCTACAGCGAGTCGGTGATTTCGGTGCCGGTGTCGGTGTCGGCCATCTCGGTGCTGCGCCAGGGCCTGAGCTTCGCCAACGGCGACCGCTCGAGCATCACCTATGCGATCCGCGGCAAGATCGGCGGATCGATGCTGGGCGGATCGACCTTCAAGTCCAACGGACAGGTCGATCTGCCGACCTCGCTGCTCGGTCCCAGCACGCCTTGAATCTGGCAAGCTCGCTGTGATGGCGCGGCCAAACGCCGGCACGCCCGGTGGTGCGGCTCGTTTCGAGCGGCTCGATGCCCTGCGTGGCGTGGCGATCGTCTGGATGGCCGCGTTTCATTTCTGCTTCGATCTGAACCATTTCGGCTTCATCCAGCAGGACTTTCACGGCGACCCGCTGTGGACCGTGCAGCGCACGGCGATCGTGTCCATGTTCGTGTTCTGTGTTGGTCTGGGTCAAGCGGTGGCAGTCGCGCAGGGCCAGACTGCGCGGCGCTTCTGGCGGCGCTGGGCACAGATTGCCGGCTGTGCGCTGCTGGTCAGTTTCGGCTCGGCGCTGATGTTTCCGCAGAGCTACATCAGCTTTGGCGTGCTGCATGGCATCGCGGTGATCTTGCTGCTGCTGCGCCTGTCGGCGCCGGCAGGCCGCTGGTTGTGGCCGCTGGGATTGGCGGCGCTGCTGATGCCGTTGTTCGTCCAACACCCTTTCTTCGACACCCGTGCCACCAACTGGGTGGGCCTGGTGACCCACAAGCCGATCACCGAAGACCATGTGCCTGTGCTGCCCTGGCTCGGTGTGGCTTGGTGGGGCATGGCAGCAGGGCAATGGGCGCTGTGCCATCGGCCTGGGTGGTTGAGCCGTGCACTGCCCGCAGCGATCCAGCGGCCGGGCCGGCCGCTGGCTGCGCTGGGTCGCTGGAGCCTGAGCTTCTACATGCTGCACCAGCCGGTGCTCATCGGTCTGGTGATGGCGGCAGCGTCGATCCCACCCGGTACCATCGGCCGATGAGCAACAAGATCCTGTTCGGCTTTCATGCCGTCACTGTCCGGCTGAAGACCACGCCGAAATCCGTCGTCGAGATCCACGTCGACACCTCCCGCCGCGACCAGCGCATGCGCCAGTTCATCGAGCGCTGCACCGCCGCGGGCTCGAAGCTGATCGACAGCGACGACACCCGCTTGCAGAAGTTGTGCGGCACGCACCGTCACCAGGGCGTGGTGGCGCGGGTCGAGCCGGTGGCGCTGAGCCGATCCATCGACGACACGCTGGACGAACTCGATGCCCTCGAAGGCAACCCGCTGCTGCTGGTGCTCGACGGCATCACCGACCCGCACAACCTGGGCGCCTGCCTGCGCGTGGCCGACGGTGCCGGTGCGCATGCGGTGATCGCGCCGAAGGACCACGCGGTGGGCGTCAATGCGACGGTGGCCAAGGTGTCGAGTGGCGCGTCCGACACGGTGCCGTACTTCATGGTCACCAACCTGGCGCGCACCCTCAACGAGCTGAAAGACCGCAACATCCGCGTCATCGGTACATCCGACACCGCGACGCAATCGCTGTACGACATCGACTTGAGCGGCCCCGTTGCGCTGGTGCTGGGTGCCGAAGGCGCGGGCATGCGGCAGCTGACGACCAAGACCTGTGACGAACTGGTCAGCCTGCCGATGTGCGGCGCCGTGGAGAGCCTGAACGTGTCGGTCGCCAGCGGCGTGTGCTTGTACGAAGCGCTGCGCCAGCGGCGTGTGAAAGAGAAAACCTCGTGAGGCGAGCCGTGCCGCAGCGCCCGCCAGCGCGCGACGGCACGGACGTGGTTCAGGCGTAGCGCAGTGCCGTCGCCTTGCCCCAGAACACCTTGTACGAAAACACGGTGTAGGCCGCGATGGCCGGCACCGAGATGCACACCCCGACGAGGATGACCTTCAACGCCGGGGTGCTGCTGGCCGCCTGCCAGATCGTCAGCCGGTCGATCACCACGAACGGGTAGATGCTGTAGGCCAGCCCGATGAAGCCGAGCACGAAGACGGCGATCAGCGCGGCGAACGGCAGCCAGCACAGCGTGGTGCGCACGATGGCCTTGTCGAGCACCACCCGGGCGGTCATCAGCGCGATGCCGGTGGCGATCGGAATGACCATCAGCGCAATGATCTCGGGCAGCGCGAACCAGCGCTCGCGCACGGTGGCGCTGATCCACGGCGTGGCCAGCGAAATCAGCACCATGCCGATCACCACCGGTGCCCAGGCCAGCTTGGCCCAGCCGATCGCCTTCAGTTGCAACGCGCCTTCGGTCTTCATCACCAGCCAGGTGGCACCGAGCAGCGCGTAGGCCGCCGGCAGTGCCAACGCGATGGCACCGGCGAACACCGGGTAGTTCCAGCCCTCGCCGAAGCCGCTGATGTAGCGACCCAGCATCCAGCCTTGTGAGAGCGACGCCAGCATCGAGCCGGCGAAGAACAGCCGGTCCCACAGCGGCTTGGCACTGGACTTGGCCTTGACGCGGAAATCGAACGCGACGCCACGCAGCGTCAGACCGACCAGCATCAGCGTGACAGGCAGGTACAGCTGCGAGAGCACCAGGCCGTGCGCCTTCGGGAAGGCGACCAGCAGGATCCCGATGCCCAGCACCAGCCAGGTTTCGTTGGCGTCCCAGAACGGGCCGATCGATGCGATCAGCACGTCTTTTTCTTCGGCGGTAGCCCGTGGCATCAACAGGCCGACGCCGAGGTCGTAGCCATCGCTGATCACGTAGATCAGCATGGAGATGCCCATCAGCGCCATGAAGATCACCGGCAGCGCGGTATCGAAGTTCATGATGCGTTGCCTCCGACCAGGGCCTCGGCAGCGCGGCCTTCGGCTTCTTCGAGCGCGTTCGACTCGATCACGTCTTCCGGCTTCTCGGCCATGTACTTCAGCACCGCCACGTACGCGACGATCAACGCGGCATACAGCGTCAGGTACATCGCGAGACTCAGGCCGATCATCGATGAGGTCACCGTGGTCGAGGCGACGTCGGCCGTGCGCAGCAGACCGAAGACGATGAAAGGCTGACGCCCGATTTCGGTGACATACCAGCCTGCCACCGTGGCGACCCAGCCCGAAAAGGTCATGCCCGCCAGCACCCAGAGCAGCGTCCTGGGCAGGCGCTCGGCGCGCCATTGCGCACGCCGGGAGACCCACCAGCCAGCCCAGCTGACCGCCAGCATCAGCACGCCCGTGCCCACCATCACGCGGAACGCCCAAAAGACCGGTGCCACCGGCGGGTGCATGTCGCCGAACTCGTTGATGCCCTTGATCTCACCGTCTTCGTGGTGGGTCAGGATCACGCTCGCCATCCGCGGTATCGCGATCTCATATCTGTTGCTGCGGGTTTCGGCATCGGGCCAGGCGAACAGCAACAGTGGCGCGCCACGCTCGGTCTGCCACACGCCTTCCATCGCGGCGATCTTCTGAGGCTGGTGCTCCAGGGTGTTCAGGCCGTGCATGTCGCCGACCAGGATCTGCACCGGAATCACCGCCGCAGCCAACGTCAGCCCGACACGCAGGATCTTCGGTGCCGAGCGCTCGGCCGCGCCGCGCAGCAGCTGCCACGCGCTCAGGCCGGCCAGCAGGAACGAGCAGGTCAGCGCAGACGCCAGCAGCATGTGCGTGAAGCGGTACGGGAAGGAGGGGTTGAAGATGACCTCTGCCCAGCTCACCACGTGAAAGACACCGTCGATGATCTCGTGGCCCGCGGGGGTCTGCAGCCACGAATTCAGCGCCAGGATCCAGAACGCGCTGACGGTGGTGCCAAAGGCGACGAAGAAGCTCGCCATCATGTGGATGCGTTCGCTGACCCGGCCGTGGCCGAACAGCATCACGCCCAGGAACCCGGCTTCCAGGAAGAAGGCCGTGAGCACCTCGTAGCCGAGCAGCGGGCCCGCCACGTTGCCGGCCTTCTCCATGAACCCGGGCCAGTTGGTACCGAACTGGAAGCTCATCGTGATGCCGCTGACCACGCCCAGCGCGAAGCTGAGGGCGAACACCTTGGTCCAGAAGCGGTACGCCGCCAGCCAGGCGGTGTCTCGGGTCGCCAGCCAGCGCCAGCGGAAAAACAGCAGCACCCAGCCCAGGGCGATCGTGATCGTCGGGAACAGGATGTGGAAGGTGATGTTGGCAGCGAACTGCATGCGGGCAAGGATCAACGCGTCCATCGACTGACTGCCTTTCAGGAGGGTGACTTGCCACCGGCGGCAGCTTTCGCCTTGCCGGTGAGTTGGAGCAATCGCTGCACCTTCGACCCCATCTTCATCAGCTGGGCGAGGGTTTTCTGGTCCATACGCTGCACGTCGTCGAACCAGGTCGTCATCAATTCGATCAGATCATGCATGCTTTTCATGCGCTGCTGGGCGACGCGATCCTCGTCCGTGGTTGCTTCTTCGAGCAGCGCATTGCGAAGCATCGACAAGGTGGGCTCGATCTCGCGACGGCGGCGGACCTCGGCCAGGGTGCGAAAAATCTCCCAGGCGTCGGTCGGGGCTTCGAAATACTCGCGACGATCGCCGGGAAGATGGCGCAGATGCACCAGTTGCCACGCCTGCAGCTCCTTGAGGCCCATGCTCACGTTGGAGCGCGAGAAGTCGAGTGAATCGCCGATGTCATCGGCGTTCAACGGACGGGGCGAGACGAAGATCAGCGCGTAGATCTGACCGACGGTGCGGTTGATGCCCCAGCGGCTGCCCATCTCGCCGAAGTGGCTGACAAAACTGCGCACGAGTGGAGAGAGGGCCGAGGTGCCGGGAGTGTCTTGCATCGAACGTGAGCGTCGGGCTGCGGTGACGGAAATTCTATCGAAAATTCAGTAATTACTGAAAATTGATGACAAGCCGTGCGGCAGGCCGCGCCACCGTGCAGGCGTCTTCCGCCTCAGGCCTGCGCCCAGAACACGGCAAACCAGCCCTGTGCGTCGACCCAGCAGCGGCTGCGCGTGAATCCCGACGATTGCAGCAGCTCAGCGAAGCTTTCGATGCGGTACTTGTACGAGTTCTCGGTGTGCAGCCGCTCGCCGGCTTCGAACTTCCGCTCGCCCTGAGGCCACCGCACCAGCAGCGCGCGGCGAGCTTCGAGGTGCATCTCGATGCGTGAAGCGCTGCGGTTGAAGTACGCGACATGGCGCCAATCGCGCGGATCGAAATCGCTGTCGATCAGCCGGTTCAGATGGCGCAGCAGGTTCAGGTTGAATGCGGCCGTCACGCCCAGGGCATCGTCGTAGGCCGGCTCCAGCCATTCGGTGTCCTTGACGAGATCGACGCCGATCAGCAGCCCGCCTTCGCGTGCTTGCTCCCGCACGCTGGCCAGAAACACCGCGGCCTGCTCAGGGGTGAAATTGCCGATGCTCGAACCGGGGTAGAAAAACATGGGCCGGCCGCGCAGGGTGTCGGGCGGGAGGGCCAGCGTGCGGGAGAAGTCGAGCCCCAGCCCCAGCACTTCCAGCTGCGGATGCCGATGCTGGACGCCGGCCAGGCCTTGCTCGAGGAAGTCCACGGAGATATCGACCCCGACATAGCGTCGGGGTTGCAGCGACGGGATCAGCCGCAATGCCTTCGCGCAGTTGCCCGCACCCAGATCGACCAGGGTGCCGCCCGTGCCGACCGCCTGCGCAATCGCCAGCGCATGGGCAGACAGGATGTCGGCTTCCGTGCGGGTGGGGTAGTACTCCGGCAGCGCGGTGATGGCCTCGAACAGCAGCGAGCCCAGTGCGTCGTAAAGAAACTTCGGCGACGTGACGGCCTGTGCGGCATTCAGGCCCTCGATGAGTTCGCGACGCACCTCGGCAGGATCATGCCGATGCAACTGCACGAGCCTCGGAACTGATTCAACCGCAGCGCGTGGGGCGTGCGGTGCAACGGGCGGCGCGGAGGGATTCATCGGGGACGCTCCATCTGCGTACGTCGGCCCGGACACCCGGACCTTTCCAGGCATTGTGTTGCCGGACCCTCCTGCAAGGGGCCCCCGACACAATCACCCCCACACCGAGCTGGACGGTTGCCGGCGGTGGCGGGTGTGATGGCCGACCATAATCCGCAACGTTTTTGACCGCACACCATGCAAATCGGCTTGTCCAACAACGAATTCCTGTTTGGCGTGATGGTCGCCACCGGGCTGTGCCGCTGGGCATGGCGTCGCAAGTTGCGGCGCATGGCCGAGCCGCCGCTGAGACGGCCGCTGTGGGCCAGTCTGGGCACCGAGTTGTTTGTGGTGGTGGTGCTGATCTTTACCTGCCGTGTGGCCGTGGCCGACTGGCCGAGCGTGCCGTCGGGCTCGATGGAGCCGACGCTGCGCATCGGTGACTACCTGTTGATCAATCACCTGGCCTACGGGCCCCGGCTGCCGTTCACCAACACCGCCCTCGAGTGGGGTCAGCCGCAGCGTGGCGATGTGGTCGTCTTCCGCTACCCGCACGATGTGTCGCAGTTCTATGTGAAGCGCCTGGTGGGCATGCCGGGAGACGTGGTGTCGTTTGCCGGCGGCGTCGTGGCCATCAACGCCGAAGCGCCGCAGGCGGTGATGCTCGAAGACGATCAGTTGCCACCGCTGCAGGTGCAGCGCTCCGACGAGGATCGCGGCCAATGGATGGTCCTCGAAACCGCTGCCGCGCCTGCTCGGGTGTTGAAGATCAATCCCTTCATCCTGGGCCGCATGCCGCTGAACCTCGATGATGCGGGGCTGGCCGCGCACTGCCAGTCGCCGCGCGCCGGCGACTGGCGGTGTACTGTTCCGGCTGGCCACTACCTCATGCTGGGCGACAACCGCGATGCTTCTGCCGACTCGCGCGAATGGGGTTTTCTGCCGCACGAGCAGATCTACGGCAAGGCGGTGCGCGTGTTGTTCAACCTGCGGCAAGCCGGCCGGGCCTGGAAACCACTTTGAAAACGTCACGGTGTCCACGATGACCTCCCTCCCTGACCCCACCCCTGCGGTGACCGCCGACAGTGCCGGCGATCTTTCCGGCAAGCACATCGTGCTCGGCCTCTCCGGCGGCATCGCCTGCTACAAGGCGGCCGAGCTGGCGCGCGCGCTGGTGAAGGCCGGTGCCACGGTGCAGGTGGTCATGACCGAAGCCGCCGAGCAGTTCATCACCCCGGTGACGATGCAGGCCCTGTCGGGGCGCCCGGTGTTCACCAGCGCCTGGGACACGCGCGATGTCGACGGCAACGCGAACAACATGGCGCATATCAACCTGACGCGCGGCGCCGACGCGGTGCTGGTGGCGCCGGCCAGCGCCGACTTCATGGCCAAGCTGTTGCACGGCCGTGCCGACGACCTGCTGAGCCTGCTGTGTCTGGCGCGCCCGATCGACACCTGCCCGCTGCTGATCGCCCCGGCGATGAACCGCGAGATGTGGTCGCACCCGGCCACGCAGCGCAACGTGGCCCAGTTGCGCGCCGATGGCACCCATTTGCTGGGCCCGGACAGCGGCGCGCAGGCCTGCGGCGAAGTGGGCGACGGCCGCATGCTCGAACCCGAGCAGTTGCTGGAGGAATTGATCAGTCACTTTCGCCCGAAGCCGCTCGCCGGTAAGCGCGTGCTGATCACGGCCGGCCCCACCTTCGAGCCGATCGATCCGGTGCGTGGCATCACCAACCTGTCCAGCGGAAAGATGGGTTTTGCGATTGCGCGGGCGGCGGCCGAAGCAGGCGCCGAGGTCACGCTGGTGGCCGGGCCGGTGCATGTGGCCACTCCGCGCGGAGTGCGGCGCATCGATGTGCGTACCGCGTTGCAGATGGCCGATGCGGTGGTGCCCCTGGCGCCAACCCACGATGTGTTCATCGCCACTGCGGCGGTGGCCGACTGGCGGCCCGCCACCCTGGCCGAGCAGAAGATCAAGAAGAACGGCAGCAAGGTGGCGCCGACCTTCGAGCTGACCGAGAACCCCGACATCCTGGCCGCAGTCGCCCAGCAGGCGCTGGTGGCCGGCCATCCGTTTTGCGTCGGCTTCGCCGCCGAGAGCCACGACCTGCTCAAGCATGCGCGTGAAAAGCGCGAGCGCAAACAGATTCCATTGATCGTTGGCAACCTGGGCCCCGCGACCTTCGGGCGTGACGACAACGCACTGGTGCTGGTCGATGCGCAAGGGCATCGCGACCTGCCGCCAGCCGACAAGCTGACACTGGCTCGCTGGCTGGTCGCCGACATCGCACAGCGACTCTCCTCCACGGAAACACCCCCATGACAACGATCGACGTGAAGCTGCTCGACGCGCGGATGGCCGATGCGCTGCCTGCCTACGCCACCCCAGGCAGCGCAGGGCTGGACCTGCGCGCCTGCCTCGATGAGCCGTTGCGGATCGAGCCCGGTCAGACGCAATTGATCCCTACCGGCCTGGCGATCCACATCGCCGACCCGGGCCTGGCCGCGATGATCCTGCCGCGCTCGGGTTTGGGTCACAAGCACGGCATCGTGCTCGGCAACCTGGTGGGCCTGATCGACTCCGACTACCAGGGTCCGTTGATGGTCAGCTGCTGGAACCGCGGCCAGACGGCCTATACCGTGCAGCCGATGGAGCGCATCGCGCAGCTGGTCATCGTGCCGGTGGTGCAGGCGAGCTTTCGGCGTGTCGACGGGTTCGACGCGTCCGACCGCGGCGCTGGTGGCTTTGGATCGACCGGCGTGAGCTGACGCCGCTGCGGCGGGCTGGTGCAGATTTCTAGTGCAGATGCGGGCCAGGCGGCATCGCATTGAGTACGCTGAAAGCCGGCTGCCCCACGGTGCCCGCCTCGATCTCGTCGGTGGTGGCAGCGCGCACCTCCTGCACCTTCAGGTGGATGCGCAGCGCGCGTCCGGCCAGCGGGTGGTTGCCGTCGAGCACGACATGGGTCGGGTACACCTCGGTGACGGTGTAGAGCACGTCATCTGGCATGTCAGGCGTCACGGCGCCTTGGGGCACACCTTCGAACTGCATGCCGACCTCGATGCCGCCGGGGAACACGGAACGCTCTTCGAAGAACACCAGAGAGGCGTCGTAGTCGCCGAAGGCCTGTTCGGGCTCCAGGTGCAGCGAGGCTTCGAAGCCGATGGTCTGGTCGAGGATGGCTGCTTCAACCTGTTCGAGCAGGTCGAGCCCGCCGTAGAAAAATTCCACCGGTTGTGCCAGTTCGTCGATCAACTGGCCTTGGGCGTCTTCGAGTCGCCAGGTGAGGGCGACGACGCAAGGGGATTGAATGTGCATCGAGAAATGATCGCATATGCATCACGGCAACCGCGCGGCGAGCCGGTCTGCTCGATCGATGCGGCGCATGGACAATCCTGCGCATGACCATCGACATTGCGACACCGCTGCTGGGCGGGCTCAGCCCGCAGACCTTCATGCGGCGCCATTGGCAGAAGAAGCCCTTGCTGATCCGCCAGGCGCTGCCAGGTGCCGAGCCGGCACTCGACCGTGCGGCGATGTTCGCGTTGGCCGCCACCGAAGGCGTCGAGTCTCGGCTGATCGAACGCCGTGCTGGCCGATGGTCCCTGCGCCACGGGCCATTCACCCGGCGCCAGCTGCCCCCGCTCGCCCGACCCGACTGGACGCTGCTGGTGCAGGGCGTCGATCTGCATCTGCCGGCGGCGCATCGCCTGCTGTCGCGCTTCCGGTTCGCATCCGATGCGCGGCTCGATGACGTGATGATCTCGTATGCCAGCGATGGCGGCGGTGTCGGCCCGCACATCGATTCCTATGATGTCTTCTTGCTTCAGCTGGCGGGCCGCCGCCGATGGCGCGTCGGCCGCACGACACGACTCGAGCTGGTGCCCGACATGCCGCTGAAGCTCTTGGCGAACTTCGAGCCCGACATGGAATGGGTGCTCGATGTCGGGGACATGCTGTACCTGCCACCCGGCTGGGCCCACGAGGGGGTGGCCGATGGTGAGTGTCTGACCGCGTCGATCGGGTTTCGTGCGCCAACCCGCGACGAGGTCGGCCGACAGGTGTTGCAACGCATGCTCGATGGTGCCGATGACGACGACGGCCAGGGGGCACGCTACCGAGACGCGGCGCAAGCGGCCACGGATCAACCGGCGCGCATCCCTGTGCGATTGGCCGAGTTCGCTGCCGAGGCCGTCAGGCGCGTGGCCGATGACCCGTCATCGCTGGACTGTTCCTTGGGCGAATGGCTCAGTGAGCCGAAGCCGCAGACCTGGTTCGAGCCGGAGCAGGCGCTGCCGGGTCGTTGCGCCGTTGTGCTCGATCGGCGTACGCGCATGCTGTACGACGACCGGCACGTCTTCATCAACGGTGAATCGTTCGTGGCCTCAGGCCGTGACGCCCGCTTGATGCGCCGGCTCGCAGACGGTCGGACACTCGATGCGCACGAGGTTGCAGCGCTCAGCCCGCAGGCGCAGGATCTCCTGCACTCGTGGGTGTTTCAAGGGTGGCTGCGCGCTGCTGACGGTTCGGATGGACACTGAAAAAGCGACCATGAGGGGTCTGTCAAAAGGAGCTTGAGCCATGAATCTGCCAGCGCATGTCCTGATCGAAACCCGGGCCCAGTTTCACTCGGCGGTGCGTACGGCATTCGCGCAGATTGCTGCGGCAGGCACGCGCGACATCTGGATGTGCGACAGCGACTTTGCCGATTGGCAACTCAACGATGCGCAGATCGTCGAGCATCTGTCGCAGTGGGCTCTGCCGCACCGCCGCTGCACCGTGCTCGCCTCCAGCTACGACAACCTCCAGAGGCAGCATCCGCGGTGGGTGCAGTGGCGGCGACAGCGCTCGCATGTCGTGCACTGCCGAACACCTGACGAATCGCATGTGTCCCCGCTGCCCAGCGTGCTGCTGGCCCCGGGCTGCGTGACGCTTCGGTTGATCGATCCCGAGCGTTGGCGTGGGTCGCTGTCGACAGAGCTGGCTGACGCGGTGCATGAGCGCGAGCGGCTTGACGCGCTGCTGCAACGATCCGTCGAAGCCTTCCCGTCGAGCACGCTCGGTTTGTGAATCATTTGGCGGCCGCGGCATATACTAGCGGGCTGCAGCCTGAGGGTTTCCCACCCTTCAGCTCCTGAGTTTTGGGGTTGTGGCCGTTCAGGCGGCCACTCTGGTTTTTTATTTTTATCGACCTTTTTTGATTGAGGATGCTTATGAACAAGTCGCTCGTGCTGGCCGCCCTGGTTGCCGCTGTTGCTCTTTCCGCTTGCGGCAAGAAAGAAGAAGTCGCTCCGGCCGTCGAAGCGGCTGCTTCGGCTGCTGCCCCGGCCATCGCTGAAGTGTCCGCTGCCGCTGCTTCGGCTGTCGACACGGCTGCCTCGGCTGCTGCTGATGCCACGATGAGCGCTGCCAGCGGTGCTGCTGACGCGACCGCCGCTGCGGCCACCGCCGCAGCCGATGCTGCCAAGGACGCCGCTGCCAAGGCTGCCGACGCAGCCAAGGACGCAATGAAGAAGTAATCGGTTCACGCCGAAATGAAAAAGCCGCCTTCGGGCGGCTTTTTCGTGGGCG
Source organism: Burkholderiaceae bacterium (assembly GCA_965229345.1). Taxonomy (GTDB): domain Bacteria; phylum Pseudomonadota; class Gammaproteobacteria; order Burkholderiales; family Burkholderiaceae_C; genus PBB1. The sequence continues at coordinate 2,580,252 of OZ245872.1, read as the reverse complement.
GATTCAATTGACTGCCAGCGGCTAATCCCGGCGGGGCTGCCGATACCCGCGCAGCCCGGCCAGGATTCTGGCGATTACTTCAGATCATTCACCAGCAGTTGAGCCAGGCGTGCGGCGACATCGCTGTCCGGTGCGCCGCCCTCGGAGTTCTGCACGGTGACTTTGCTGCGCTCGCCTTCACCCTTGACCTGCACGCGGTAGCGGACCGCCCGTTTGGCGTCCTTCTTGTCGCCGTCACCGCCACCGAAGCTCAGCAACTTGCTGAAAAAGCCAGGCTCCTGTTTCGTGGGCGCTTCCTTCTGGTCGGTGTAGCTCACGTAGTAGAAGCCCTGCGCCCGATCACGGTCCTCGACAGCGAAACCGCTGCGGTCGAGCGCCAGACCCACACGGCGCCAGGCACGATCGAAATCGTCGTCCACTTCAACGGTGCCTGCTGCGCCCTGCAGCAAGCGGGCGCGCGGTGGGGGCGCATCGCCGGGGGCTACGAGTGCCGTTGCACGCTCTTCCTGGGCGCCGAGCTTGAGCAACAGGCGGCGCAGCATCTCGGCCTCGAGTTCCGGATCGGCTGCGCGCGGCTGCCAGGTGCTGCTTTCCTTGTTCGCACCGGTCAACACCTCGACGGAGCCCCGATGGCTGACGAAAATCTCGCTGCCTTTCTCGGTGCGCTCCACGCGCGTGCGGAAGCGATCGCGTTCGCCGCTGTCCCAGACGGAATCGAAGACCAGGCCGATCGTCGAGCGGATGAAATCCTGCGGGATCTTGGAGCGGTTCTCGTTCCAGTCGGTCTCCATCACGCCGACGTCCGGCTGTTCGACCGCGAGGGTGAAGCCGCGCTCGCCCCAGAACTGTTTCAGCTTGGGCCAGACCTGCTCAGGGGTCAGTGCCGTGACGATCCAGCGGTCATTGCTGCTGCGCTCGATGGTCACGTTCGGGTCGGTGTTCGGCACCACCCCTTGTGCATTGGGTCCACCGGTGGTGGGCGCGCCAAACGAGGGTGGCTGGTAAGTGGTTGCGCTCACCACACCCGAGCCATCTTGCTTGTAGCGGGTGTCGCGGGCCAGCTGCGTCAGATCTGGGGGGACTTCGAGGCCTTGGGTCTGCGCCGATTGGGCGCGGTAGTCGACCTTGTCGCCCTTGAACAGGCTGCCCACCGAGGTGCAACCCGCCAGGCCGATCACCACCATCGAGCTGGCCAGGCGCCGGGCGCGCAAGCCGCTGGTTGATACGGCGCCGGAACGGGCTTGTTTCGTTTCTGTCACGTTGTTCATCTCCGTGGGGGTGGCGGCGGCGCAGGTGCCGCGCAGCCCATTGGTCGCCGATGGCGAAAGAAAGGACATTTCAGTTGGCGCAGGCGACCGACGATGGCCGCTCACAGCAAGCCCGCATCACGCATGGCCGCACCCACGGTGGCCGCGCCCGTCGGGGTCAGCGGCAACAGGGGGAGCCGCAAGGTGTTCTTGCAACGCCCCAGCTGGGACAGCGCCCACTTGGTCGGCGCCGGGCTGGGTTCGGTGAACAGGTGCTTGTGCAACGGCAGCAAACGCATGTGGATCGCGGTGGCCTCGCGCACCTGGCCGGCCATCGCGGCGACGCAGAGTTCGTGCATGGCGCGCGGTGCGACATTCGCGGTGACACTGACATTGCCGTGCCCGCCGAGCAGCATCAGCGCGATGGCGGTCGGATCGTCGCCCGAATAGATCGAGAAGCCGGGTGGTGCGTGCTTGATCAGCCATGCCGCGCGTTCGATGTTGCCGGTGGCTTCCTTCACCGCCACGATGCCCGGCAGTTGCGCCAACCGCAGCGTGGTTTCAGGCTGCATATCGGCCACGGTGCGGCCGGGCACGTTGTACAGCACGATCGGCGTGTCGACCGCCTCGGCAATCGCCTTGAAGTGCTGGTAGATGCCTTCTTGCGAAGGCTTGTTGTAGTAGGGCACCACCGACAGCACGCAGTCAGCGCCGACCTGTTGGGCGAATCGGGTCAGCTCGATCGCCTCGCGTGTGGAGTTGCCGCCGGCGCCGGCCATGATCGGAACACGGCCACGCGCGTGTTCGACTGCCACGCGGATGATCTCGCAGTGTTCCTCCACCGACACCGTCGGGGACTCGCCTGTGGTGCCCACCACGCCGATGCAATCCGTGCCCTCGGCGATGTGCCAGTCCATCAGGCTGCGCAGCGTGTCGTAGTCGACGCTGCCGTCCTCGTGCATCGGCGTGACCAGCGCGACGATGCTGCCAGTGATCGGTTTCATGGGAATTCCTTGCAAGCTTTCGATTTTAGCTGGCGCGGGGAGTGTTCACGGGCGGCAGCAGATGGCGCTGCATGCCGGTGTCGCTGGGCGACGGGCGAACTGCCACCAGGCGCTGGACGAAACGGTCGGGTTGACTGCAAAAACCATCTTCGTAAGCCACCACGCGCAGGCCATGCGCCGCTGCGAAATGCAACAGCTCGCCGGGACGCAGCAGAAAGTCGGGGTTGGAGGGCTTGCCGACGCTGGCGTTCCCTGCGGCAAAGGTTTCGTAGATCAAGACCCCCGATGTGCCGACGCTGCGGGCGATGTCGGGCAGGAGGGCGCGCCACAGGTAGTTCGTCACCACCACGGCCGAGTAGGTTTCCCCCGGCAGGGGCCAGGGTTGTCCTTCGAGGTCGGCATGCACGGTTCGCAGCGTGCGTGCCATGTGCTGCAGGCCAGCAAGCGCTGTGGCGTCGCGATCGACCGCGGTCACGACGCAGCCGCGATCGTGGAACCAGCGGGTGTGGCGACCGCTGCCGCAAGCCACGTCCAGCACGCTGCCGCCCGCTGCCACCAGGTGGGACCAGCGTTGCACCCACTCCGAGGCCTCCAGGCTGCTGTGGGCGGACGGCAGGTGCCTGTCGGGCGGGGACGGATCGGTCATGGGGCATGGCGGCAGCGGGTGCGGCAATGTAGATCACCCGGCCATGCCTGGCTCGCCGCGCGGGCCGACGGCACCGCGAACCCGCTCCCTACAATCCGCCGCCATGGTCACCCGCCCCCCTGCACGAACCCCCGCCATCCCTGCCTCTGTCAGCCCCGCCAGCTACGGTGAAGCCTCGATCCGTGTGCTCAAGGGCCTCGAACCGGTCAAGCAGCGGCCGGGCATGTACACCCGCACCGACAACCCGCTGCACATCGTGCAAGAGGTGATCGACAACGCCGCCGACGAGGCCCTGGCCGGCCACGGCAGGCGCATCGACGTGACCTTGCACACCGACGGCTCCGTCAGCGTGCACGACGATGGCCGCGGCATCCCGTTCGGCCTGCACCCGGAAGAGCAGCGGCCGGTGGTCGAGATCGTGTTCACCCAGTTGCACGCGGGTGGCAAGTTCGACAAGGGTTCGGGCGGGGCCTACAGCTTTTCAGGGGGTCTGCATGGCGTGGGCGTCAGCGTGACCAACGCGCTGTCGAAGCGGTTGGAGGTCACGGTGTTCCGCGAAGGCCAGGTGGCCCGGCTGGTGTTCGGCGACGGCGACGTGATCGAGCCGCTGACCCTGCGCAAGGCCGTCTTGTCAGCGTCTTCGGGCGACCGCAAGAGCGGCACCACGGTGCGCGCCTGGCCCGATGCCAAGTATTTTGAAAGTGTCGAGCTGCCGCGCGCCGACCTGACCCACCTGCTGCGCAGCAAGGCGGTGCTGATGCCTGGCGCCAGCGTGTCGCTGACGATCGAGAAGACGGGCGAGGTGCAGACCTGGCTGTACCAGGGCGGCCTGCGCGACTACCTGATGCAAACGCTGACGGCCGACCCGCTGATTCCGCTGTTCGAGGGCGAGCAGTTTGCCGACGGCTCCGAGTCCGAGCAGTTCGCCAAAGGGGAGGGCGCCAGCTGGTGCGTGGCCTTCACCGAAGACGGTGCGCCGGTGCGCGAGAGTTATGTGAACCTGATCCCCACCGTCAACGGCGGTACGCACGAGTCGGGGTTGAAAGACGGGTTGTTCGGCGCGATCAAGAGCTTCATCGACCTGCACAGCCTGCTGCCCAAGGGCGTGAAGCTGATGCCCGACGACGTGTTTTCACGCGCCAGCTTCGTGTTGAGCGCCAAGGTGCTGGATCCGCAGTTCCAGGGGCAGATCAAGGAACGGCTGAACAGCCGCGACGCGCTGCGCCTGGTGTCCGGCTGCGTCAAGCCGCCGCTGGAGCTGTGGCTGAACCAGCATGTCGACCACGGCAAGAAGCTGGCCGAGCTGGTGATCAAGCAGGCGCAGACGCGGCAGCGCGCGAGCCAGAAGGTCGAGAAGCGGAAAGGGTCAGGAGTAGCGGTGCTGCCTGGCAAGCTGACCGATTGCGAAAGCCGCGACCTGCTGCACAACGAGCTGTTCCTGGTGGAGGGCGACTCGGCCGGCGGCAGCGCGAAGATGGGCCGCAACAAGGAGACGCAGGCCATCCTGCCGCTGCGTGGCAAGGTGCTCAATTCGTGGGAAGTCGAGCGCGACCGGCTGTTTGCCAACAACGAGATCCACGACATCGCAGTCGCCATCGGCGTCGATCCGCATGCCGCGACCGACACGCCCGACCTGAGCGGTCTGCGCTACGGCAAGGTCTGCATCCTGAGCGACGCCGATGTCGACGGTTCGCACATCCAGGTGCTGTTGCTCACGCTGTTCTTCCGCCACTTCCCGAAGCTGATCGAAGCCGGGCACCTGTACATCGCCAAACCGCCGCTGTTTCGCATCGACGCGCCGGCCCGTGGCAAGAAGCCCGCGGCCAAGATCTACGCGCTGGATGAAGGCGAACTCAACGCCACGCTCGACCGCCTGCGCAAGGAAGGCTGCCGCGAAACCGCGTGGAGCATCAGCCGCTTCAAGGGCCTGGGCGAGATGAACGCCGAGCAGCTGTGGGACACCACGCTGAACCCCGAGACACGCCGGTTGCTGCCGATCGCTTTCGGTCAACTCGACTTCGCAGCCACCACCGACTCACTGACCAAGCTGATGGGTAAAGGCGAAGCGCAGGCGCGGCGCGATCTGATGGAACTTCATGGGGATGAAGTCGATGTGGATGTTTGAGTGACGCTTGACTGGGGGGCGCCGAAGCCACCGGGCAACCCCCTCCGCGAATGGCCTCTGGTCGCGGGAGCCTGCGTTTGCTAGTCTTCAATCGCCTTGAATCGCGGATCGATCAGCGAGATCGCACGGCGCCAATGCTTTGCGCAGTTGCGCCATCGCAGAACTTTGGGCAGCCAACGCCCATTGAGGCTTGAAGCCCACTAGGCTGATCATCGCCTTGACACGTTCTGGTACGGCATTCAATTGGTCAACGGCGTCTTGGTACTCTGCTATAGCTGCCTCGGCATCTATGCCGGCCTCAAAAATGCCTTTTGCATTGAGATAGTCAAGCATTACAGGGCAGACGACCGATTCACACTTTGTTATGACACCGAGTAAGTATTTGTCAAAAGCGAAGAACGTCTTCTTCTTCTTCCGGTCGTTAACTTTAGGTTGCGCAAGGATCATCGGGAAGTTGCCTTCGATGTGCGCAACGGATGTGATGTTCAGTCCGCGATGAACAACAGCGTTTCGCAACTCACGGATGTACGAGTAGTTTGCTTTTCCGTCTTTGAAGTCATCGAACACAAAGCGCATATTCAGCTGCGCTTCGAAGTCATTTGGACAGAGCGCCGTCGTTTCGCGAAGGAGTTCAGTTGCAGCCAGTAGATTCAGAAAGTAACCAGAGTAGTGAACTCTCAAATCCATCTGATCGATGACGGAAAGCGGAGCTCTAAACGAAAGCGCAGCGCGCAACGAAGTCTGTCTTGCTGACAGATACCATGTAAGCGAACAGAGCATGTCTCGCGTCGCAATGCTTAGTGCAGTCATTTGCGTGCCCCACGAAGGCTAAAGATTGAGCGGTTCGAGTACCGCGGGTACCGGGGACTACCCGGAATACAGAATCGCTAATCCTCGCCCTGGTGCTGCAGTCCGCGACCATCGCACCGCCACCCCGATCGGGTCAAAGGGGCGCTCTGCGCGGCGAAATGAAGTATGAGGTCGGGCGTAGCCCGGCCGGGGGGCATTCGCGGAGCGGAGCGCCCCGGCGAATTGGCTGTGCGCCCGCAGCCCCCGTTAGGGATGGCGTCAGGTAGGTCGGTGCGGCACACTTATTGAACGGTTCAGCACCCAGGGAGGATCACCATGCACCACTCGACATCCGCTCGCGCGGGACTGAAACTGATCACATCACTGGTGGCCCTTACAGCCCTGGCGGCAGCGCCGGCGGCGCAGGCGCTGGTCACGGCCGAACTGGCGGTGTCCGGGCGCGTGTTCCCCAACACCGGTCTCGGCGAAAGCTCCGTGCTGGGCACAAGCTCAGGCTCCAAGTCGCTGGCGGCCACGGGCCTGCCCACCACGGTGGCCTCGGTCGAGGGCAACATTTCCAGCGGCACGCTGAAGGCCAACGCGCAGACCGACTACTTCCGGGCCGACTTCGACCCGACGGGCTTGTCCGATTCGCTGACTGCCGCGTCGGCGCGGGTGACGATCAGCGACACCGTGACCTTTTTCAACGTGCCGATCGGCGCCGTGGGCTACCTGGATCTGCAGGTGAATGGCAGCTTCAGCACCGTCGACAACCCGCGCAAGATCCCGACCGGCTTCGCCAATGCGTCCGCCCAGGTCAATTCGGCGGACCGGAGCGTCCTTGTGACGCAGCAGCGGTGGTTCGCCGCCGACTCGTTTTCAGCCCTCAGCTTGCCGCCGTTTGCGCGCAGCGAAGCGCTGATCGGCAACGGCGCCTCGGCGTTCGACACGCTGGCATTCGACCTCCACCCCGGAACCTACACCTTCACCCGCGAGCTGCGAGTCAGCGGCAACGGCTACGACGTCGATTTCGGATCGACCGCGCACATGTACCTGCGCCTGCCCGAGGGCGTGACCTACACCTCGGGAACCGGCGTGTTCCTGGCCACCGCTGCGCCGCTGTTGCCGGTGCCATGGCCGCCGATGCTGCATCTGTGGCTGGCAGGCTTGGGCCTGCTGCGGGCGTGGACGGCGCACCGCCGTGCAAAAGCAAATCCGCACGCTCTCCGCGGGCTGAGCCCGATGGCGTGATGTCGCGCCCCGGTCGTACCGAGACCGCGTGCCTCTGAGGCCAGGTCTCGCGGAGGTGCTCGCCTGAGCGACACAATTCAGGCTTTGCGCATTTCCTCCGCGTTCCTATCTCCGCATGAACGACCTGTTCGACATTCCCCCCGCCACCGATCCCTCCGACGCCGTCACGCTGGCCCATTACGCCGAGCGGGCTTACCTCGAATACGCGCTCAGTGTGGTCAAGGGCCGTGCGCTGCCCGATGTGTGCGACGGCCAGAAGCCGGTGCAGCGGCGCATCCTGTACGCGATGGAGCGCATGGGGCTCAGCTTCACCACCGCGGGCGGGCCGCGGCCGGTGAAAAGCGCCCGCGTCGTGGGCGACGTGCTGGGCCGCTTTCACCCGCACGGTGACACCGCCGCCTACGACGCGCTGGTGCGCATGGCGCAAGACTTCTCGCAGCGCTACCCGCTGATCGACGGGCAGGGCAACTTTGGTTCGCGTGATGGCGATGGCGCAGCGGCCATGCGTTACACCGAAGCGCGGCTGGCGCCGATTGCGCGCCTGCTGCTCGACGAAATCGACGAGGGCACGGTCGACTTCATCCCCAACTACGACGGCTCCACGCAAGAGCCGCGGCAGCTGCCCAGCCGGCTGCCGTTCGTGCTGCTCAATGGCGCCAGCGGCATTGCGGTGGGCCTGGCCACCGAGATCCCCAGCCACAACCTGCGCGAGGTGGCCATGGCCGCCATTGCGCTGATCAAGAACGAGCAGCTCAGCGACGACGACCTCGCCGCGCTGATCCCGGGCCCCGACTACCCGGGCGGCGGGCAGATCATCAGCAGCGCCGAAGACATCCGCGCGGCCTACGCCACCGGCCGTGGCAGCCTGAAGGTGCGCGCGCGCTGGAAGATCGAAGACCTGGCGCGTGGCCAGTGGCAACTGGTGGTGACCGAGCTGCCGCCGGGCACCAGCGCGCAGAAGGTGCTGGAAGAAATCGAGGAGCTGACCAATCCGAAGGTCAAGGCCGGCAAGAAGACGCTCAGCGCCGACCAATTGCAGCTGAAAGCCTCGCTGCTGGCCGTGCTGGATGCGGTGCGAGATGAATCCAGCAAGGACGCGCCTGTGCGTCTGGTGTTCGAGCCCAAGACCAGCCGCATCGAGCAAAGCGACCTCATCACCCAATTGCTGGCGCACACCAGCCTGGAATGCTCGGCGCCGATCAACCTGACGATGGTGGGGGCCGACGGCCGGCCCACCCAAAAGACGCTGCGCCAGATGCTGGCCGAGTGGGTTGCCTTCCGCCTGCAGACGGTGCAGCGCCGCTCGCAGCATCGGCTGGGCAAAGTGCTCGACCGCATCCACGTGCTCGAAGGCCGGCAGCTGGTACTACTGAACATCGACGAGGTGATCCGCATCATCCGCAACGCCGACGAGCCCAAGCCCGCGTTGATCGAGCACTTCAAGCTCAGCGATCGGCAGGCCGACGACATCCTCGAGATCCGCCTGCGCCAGCTGGCGCGGCTGGAAGCCATCAAGATCGAGCAGGAATTGAAGGAGTTGCGGGGCGAGCAGGGCAAGCTCGAAGACATCCTCGGCAACCCGGGCACGCTCAAACGCACGGTCATCAAGGAAATCGAGGCCGACATCAAGCAGTTCGGCTCGCCTGAGAAAGACCCGCGCCGCACGCTGATCCAGGCCGAGAAGAAGGCGGTGGTCGAGATCAAGGTGGTCGATGAGCCGGTGACGGTGGTCGTCAGCACCAAGGGCTGGGTGCGCGCACTGAAGGGGCACGAGGTCGAGGCGGCGAGCCTACAGTTCAAGTCGGGCGATGCCTTGCTTGCAACATTCAAGTGCCGCAGCGTCGATGTGTTGCTCGTCTTCGGCTCGGCGGCCAACGGCACCGGTCGCGTGTATTCCACCGCGGTCAGCCTGCTGCCCGGCGGGCGTGGCGACGGGCAGCCCATCACCACGCTGATCGAGCTGGAATCCGGCACGCAGCCGGCGCACTATTTCGCAGGCCACGCCGAGCAGACGCTGCTGCTGGCAGGCACCGGTGGCTATGGCCTGCTGGCCCGCGTGGGCGATCTCACGGCGCGCCAGCGCAGCGGCAAGGCCTTCCTGACGCTGGAGGCAGGCGAGCAGTTGCTGCCGCCGGCGCTCGCGTCGCTGGGCATGCTGGGCGATCAGGTGGCGTGCTTGTCCGCGCAAGGACGCATGCTGGTGTTCGCGCTGTCGGAGCTGAAGCTGCAACCCAATGGCGGCCGCGGGCTGACCCTGATCGGTTTGGAAGACAAGGACACGCTGGCCAGCGTGGCGGTGTTTGCGCAGTCGCTGCGCATCGAAGGGACCGGCCGCGGCGGCAAGGCGCGCGAGGAAGTGCTCAAGGGCACCGCGCTGCTGCCTTACGCCGGCAAGCGCGCTCGCAAGGGCCGGGCGCAGGATCTGATTCCGAAGGCGTTGCGCCTGGTTCCTGTCGGCTGACAGGGCTGGCTGCGGCCGGCTGACATGCGCACCGCGCATGTCAGCGGTCGAATTCGTGGCTTGAAGCGGTGGTGTGCGGCAGGTTCAATGGCCGCCCGATCCATCATCTTCTGGAGCCGCGATGAACCCAACGATCGATCATGTCGACAACGCTGTCCGCTCGGTGTTGCGGGTGTGGCAGCGCGAGCAGCCGGGGGTGGTTGCCCCCTTGAGCTACCTGTGCCCGACAGCCGAACGCCCGCGCAGCTATGCCTTTGCACCGCCACCCGGTACGCCCTGGGAGAACTGCGAGTACGAGTCGCGGCCGATGCCGATTGCCGATGTCCGTGCATCGCGTGAGAGCCCGGACCTGGACCGCGAAGGCTTCGAGCTGTGGGACGCCCCCACGGCCGTCCGGGATTTTCGTGACGAGGACGCGATCCGATCGACCTATTACCGCGAAGCCACGGAGCTCGCTCTCGCGGCCACCGGCGGCCAGCGCGCGTATGTCTTCGATCATCTGGTGCGCCGGCGGGCCGAAGACCTCGGCGCGCTGAACTTCGGCCGCGCGAGCAGCAGGGGTCAGGCAGCAGCGAATGGCCGCATTCACAACGACTACAGCGAGCGCTCGGGCCTGGCCCGGTTCGAGCGGGTTCTGCCTGAAGCCGACCTGGCCACTCGCCGCAGCCGCTTTGCCATCGTCAACATCTGGCGCTCGATCAGCGGGCCGGTTCGCGACACGCCGCTGGCGCTGTGCGATGCCCGCACGGTGAGCGCGCAGGACATGGTCGTGGGCGACGTTCTCTACCCGCGTCGCACCGGCGAGATCTGCCTGGTGCTGCATTCGCCCTTGCACTGTTGGTGGTACGCGTCTGCGATGGACCGCCACGAGGCGCTGGTGTTCAAGCAATACGATACCCAGCTGAGCGGCGTGTCTCGCTTCACGCCGCATGCCGCATTCGATTTGCCCGACGTGCCTGCCGATGTGCCGCGACGCGAGAGCATCGAGCTGCGCTGTCTGGTCGTCCATGAACCTCACGAGGGCTGAGCATGAATCCAGTGACTGCAGGTACCACGCCGGCTGGCATCGAATGCTGGTTCGAATTCGCCAGCAATTACAGCTACCTGAGCGTGATGCGCATCGAGGCCGAAGCTGCCAGGCGCGGGGTGGCGATCTGCTGGCGGCCTTTCCTGCTGGGGCCGATCTTTCGCAGCTTCGGCTGGAACACCTCGCCGTTCGTGCTGCAGCAAGCCAAAGGGGCGTACGTCTGGAAGGACATGGCCCGCCTGTGCCGCAAGCGCGGCTTGCCCTGGCAGCAGCCCAGCACCTTTCCGCGCAGTGCGCTGCTGCCCGCGCGGGTGGCCCTGGTCGGTGCAGCGCAGCCCTGGATCGGCGCCTACTGCCGCCGCATCATGACGATCAATTTCGCCGAGGACCAGGACATCGACTCACCCGAGGTGGTGGGGGCGGTGCTGCAACAGCTCGGGCTGCCTGCGCAGCAGATCCTCGATGAAGCCCAGTCAGAGGCCAACAAGCTGGCGCTGCGCCAGCAGACCGAGTCGGCGCAAGCGCTGGGAATCTTCGGCGCGCCCACGTTCATGGTGCGCGGCGAGATGTTCTGGGGCGATGACCGGCTGGACGATGCGCTCGATCACGCGGCCAGCGGACCGGATTGAATCGGCCGGGCCTCGCGCTCGATCCAGTCGGCCACCTGGCTGACTTCCTTGCGCGGCCGCTCGTGGGCACGCAGCAGCCAGTACGCATGTGTCACCTCGGAGGTGCGCGGGACGGGTGCCAGCCGAATCAGTCGGCCCTCGTCGAGCAGCGGCTGAACCAGTGCCAGCCGGCCGAGCGCCACACCGTGGCCGGCCAGGGCGGCCTGGATCACTTGGTCGTATTGATTGAACCGCAGCACCGCGCGGGGCTTGGCCGCAGACAGCCCCATCGTCGCCAGCCAGTCGGCCCATTGCAGCCAAGGGTGCTGCGGATCGTCGAACTCCAGCAGTGACAGCGTCGCCAGGGCCTTGGCTGAGGCGATCGACTTCACACCCACGGACGGATGGGCCACGGGGATCAATGTTTCGCCGAACAGCCGGACTGCGCCTTCGGGGACAGCGGACGGCGTGGCGTATCGGATCGCCAGATCGATGCCGTCCTGGCGCAGGTCAGCCACCCGGTTGTTGGCCGAGACCCGCAGGTCCACGCCGGGATGCAGCGCCTGGAATCGACTGAGCCGGGGTAACAGCCACAGCCCGGTGACGCCGATGCTGGCGCTCAGCGTTACCGGCCGCGCCAGCTTCTGCACCTGAATCTCGCCGAGCACGTCCTGCAACTGCTGCACGGCGCCGTTGGCGCTGCGAAACAGGCGCTCGCCGTCGGGGGTGAAGGCGATGCTTCGGTGCCCGCGCACCAGCAGCGGGACGCCCAGCTGCGACTCCAGCGCATGGACCTGCCGACTCATGGCCGACTGGGTGATGCACAGGTCTTGCGCGGCCAGCGTGATGCTCATGCGGCGGCCCACCGCGACGAAGCCGCGTACCAGGTCCAGCGAAGACAGTCGAACCAGCGGAAGTGACATTCTCAAAACGCATGTGAAGGCGAAATCAAATTGATTGAATCACAAGCTGCATGCGCTTGTAATGCAGGCATGACGAATTCCATTCAATCCGCGAAGGCGGTGCGCTTCCAGCAGCTGCACCAGGGCAACGGCTGTTTCGTGATTCCGAACCCGTGGGATGTCGGCAGTGCACGACTGCTCGCGGGTCTCGGGTTCAAGGCGCTGGCCACCACCAGCGCGGGCCTGGCCCTCACGCTCGGGCGGCCCGACAAGCAAGTGGCCCGCGACGCGCTGATGGCGCATCTCGCCGCACTGAGTGCGGCGACCGACCTGCCGATCAGCGCCGACCTGGAAGCCGGCTTCGGCGACACACCGAGCGCCGTCGCGCAGACGATCCTTCTCGCTGCCGAGGCGGGGGTGGTCGGTGGATCGATCGAGGATGCCAGTGGCGATCCGGGGGCGCCGCTGTACGAGCGCGCGCACGCTGTCGAGCGCATCCGTGCTGCGGTCGAGGCGGCCAGGTCGTTGCCCTTTCCGTTCATGCTGACGGCCCGCGCCGAGAACCACGTCGTGGGGCGCCCCGATCTTGCCGACACCATCGGCCGCCTCCAGGCCTACCAGGAAGCGGGTGCGGATGTGCTGTACGCGCCCGGGCTGAGCCGGCGCGAAGACATCGCGACGCTGCTGCGCGAAGTGGATCGCCCGGTGAACGTGCTGCTCGGCGTGCCGGGGCTGACACTCGATGTCGCGGCCTTGGCAGCGATGGGTGTGCGTCGCGTCAGCGTGGGCGGATCACTCGCGCGCGCCGCCTACGGAGAATTCATGCGCGCCGCCACCGAATTGCGTGACCACGGCACGGCCGTCTACACCCGGGCCGCATTGAGCGGACGGGACCTCAATCGGTGGTTCGGTGAGGATGCGCCGCCGAGCCCCCAGCCCAACGACCCTGGCCCATGAATCACGTGCTCATCATCCACGCCGTCAAAGACTATGCCGCCTGGAAGCAGGTCTTCGATCAGGCGGCCGCCATGCGCAAGGCAGCCGGCGAGTGCCACTATCAGCTGCTGCGATTCGACAACGACGCCAACAAGGTCGTGCACTTTTCTCAGTGGACCTCGATCGCCGACGCGCGGGCATTCTTCGAATCGCCCCGGCTGGTGGACCTGCGCCAGCAGGCCGGCGTCGAGGCGCCGGAATTCCATTACCTGCACCGCCTGGAAGAAGGCGTGTTGTGAGTGGCAGCGCCAGGGCGATGCCGCCCGGCGCCGTACCCGCTAGCGCGCGCGCAGCACGACGCGCATTGACGCAGCCGCCATCGCGGCGAACAGCGCCAGACTCCAATACGCATACGACACACCGAGCACCGACACGGCGGCGTCCGAGCAGTTCGCGGTCACCTGCAGCAGCGGCGGAAAGGCGCCGTCGAGGCCCAGTGCGCTGATGACCTTGTCGGCAAAGGTCAGATTGCACGACTGTGATTTCGAGGCGACCAGCTCCTGGTACAGCGCCGACGCGCCACCCGACAGCGCCAGCAGCAGCGTCAGCCCACCGATGCTCCGACGGACGAGCCCCGCCGAGACAGCCGCACCGATCAGGCACAGCGCGGCGATGGCCAGGTAGATCAGGCGCTGCAGGATGCACCAGGGGCAGGGCTGCATGTCGAACACGTGCTGCGAGACCAGCGCGATGCCGACCGCTGCGACGCACAGCACGGCCATCGCCAGCAGCAGCCGCGTCGTTGTCAGTGGGGAGGCCGCCATCAGGCGACCTGCGCAATCAATTCGATCTCGACGCAGGCGCCGAGCGGGATCTGCGCCACACCGAAGGCGCTGCGCGCATGCGTGCCCTTGTCGCCGAACACCGCGGCCAGCAGCTCCGAGCAGCCGTTGGTCACCAGGTGCTGCTCGGTGTAGCTGCCGGTGCTGTTGACCAGGCTCATCACCTTGACGATGCGCTCCACCCGGTTCAGGTCGCCGATGGCCGCGTGCAGCGTGCCCAGCAGGTCGATGGCCACCGCACGCGCAGCCTGCTGGCCGGTGGCGGTGTCCATGTCCAGGCCGAGCTGGCCGACCCATGGCTTGCCGTCACGCTTGGCGATGTGGCCCGACAGGAAGACCAGGTTGCCGCTGCGCACGAACGGCAGGTAGGCCGCCGCCGGAACGGCCAGCGGAGGCAGTGCGATGCCCAGGTCTTTCAGGCGGTCATAGACGGACGGTGATGCAGACATGGGGGGTGCCGAAGGCTCGGAAAATCAGCCGCAAATCCTACACTGCAGCGCATGCCTGCCACCCGTGCCGACCATGCCGCGAACACCGGCTGGCGGCTCGCCATGGGGGCCGCCGCGTGGCCTGTCGGTGCAGCATTTCAGTTGCATGAGGCCGCGCTGCAGCCAGCGACGGTGTACGCCGTCTGCATGGCCCTCGGGGTGATGCTCGTCGTGATAACGATCGTGTGGTCGGCGATCTTCCGGCGGCGACAGGCGGCGGCCGGCGTCGGGCTGGGGTTCGGGGTCGCACTGGGCACGGCGTTCGGGCTGGCGCTGCTGGCCTACGGCGTCACCGGCGGCCGCGCATCGGCACGGCTGGCCGACGCGCTGCCCGCGACGCTCGAAGCCCGCGAGCTGCAGATCACCGGTGTCGTCGCCAGCCTGCCTCAGCGCACGGCCAACGGGCTGCGGTTTCGCTTCGAGGTCGAGCAGGCCATGCTTGGCGGGGAGGCGGTTGCCGTACCGCCGGTCGTGTCTTTGGGCTGGTACCACGGCTTCGATGACGATGCGACGCTGTCCGCCGCTCAGCTCGAGTTGCGCGCCGGCCAGCGCTGGCGCTTCACGGCTCGCCTGCGCCGCCCGCATGGTCTGGCCAACCCGCACGGCGTCGACCAGGAGCTGCGCTGGTTCGAAGAAGGTGTGCGCGCCACCGGTTCGGTGCGCGATGCGCCGGCGCCGCAGCTGATCGATCGCGCGGCCGCTCACCCGGTCGAGCGATTGCGCCAGCGTGCGCGCGATGCGATCGATGCTGCGGTGCCCGAGCCGCGTGTGGCCGGTGTGCTGACGGCGCTGGCGGTGGGCGATCAGTCGGCGATCGAGCGTGACGATTGGGAGCTGTTTCGCCGCAGTGGCATCTCGCACCTGGTGTCGGTCAGCGGGGTTCACGTCACGATGTTCGGCTGGCTGGCTGGCGTGCTCATCGGGGCCGGGTGGCGGCGCAGCGTGTCGGCCATGGCGTGGGTGCCTGCGCCCACTGCGGCGCTGTGGGGCGGGTTCGGGGTGGCGCTGGCCTACGCGGTGTTCTCGGGCTGGGGGGTGCCGGCGCAACGCACGGTGTGGATGCTGGGGGCGGTCACGCTGCTGCGCAGTGCCGGTGTGCGCTGGCCCTGGCCGCTGGTGCTGCTGATCGCAGCCAACGTGGTGACGCTGGTCGATCCGTGGGCCCTGCTGCAACCCGGGTTCTGGCTGTCGTTCGCCGCCGTCGGTCTGTTGATGGTGTCGGGCCAGGCCGATGCGACTCCGCCCGAGGTCGCACCGCGCGGCCCCGATGACCTGGCACCCGGATCGTTGCCGGCCTGGCGGCGTGCCCTCGCCACGGTGCGAGGCGCTGCCGTCGGCGGCGTGCGCACCCAGCTGGTGGCGACGCTCGGCCTCGCGCCGCTGACGCTGGTGTTCTTTCAGCAGCTGTCGCTGATCGGCTTCGTGGCCAACCTGGTCGCGATCCCGCTGGTCACGCTGGTCATCACACCGCTGGCGCTGCTGGGGTGCCTCGTGCCGTTGCTGTGGAGCGTGGCTGCGGCCGCTGTGTCGCTGCTCACCACCGGGCTGGGCTGGCTGGCCAGTGCGCCCGGCGTGCTGTGGTCGGTGGGCGTCGCGCCATGGTGGGCGCAGGCGGCGGGCCTGTTGGGTGCGGTGCTGCTGGTGATGCCGCTGCCCTGGCGTCTGCGGGCCCTCGCGCTGCCGCTGGCCTGGCCGCTGTGTCTGCCTCCCCAGCAACTGCCGCCGCCTGGCCAGTTCGAGCTGGTGGCGGTCGATGTGGGGCAGGGCACGGCGGTGCTCGTTCGAACGCACCGGCATCTGCTGGTCTACGACAGCGGCCCGCAGTACGCGCCCGATGTCGATGCCGGACAGCGCGTCCTGCTGCCGCTGCTGCGCGCGCGGGGCGATCACCGCATCGACGCCCTGATGCTGAGCCACCGCGACAGCGATCACGTGGGTGGGGCATCGAGCCTGTTGCAGAGCCTGCCGATCGCCGAGCTGACGAGTTCGATCGAGGACGCTCACGCCTTGCGCCAGCAGGCACAGCTGCTGGGCGTGGCGCCGCGCCGCTGTGTCGCGGGGCAGCGCTGGGAGTGGGATGGCGTGCGCTTCGAGGTGCTGCACCCGGTGGCGGACGACTATGCATCGGCACAGCGCTCGAACGCGATGTCGTGCGTGCTGCGGGTGGAAGGCGCGTCGGGGGTCGACAGCAGTGTGCTGCTGACAGGCGACATCGAACGCGAGCAGGAAATCCGGTTGCTGCGGGAGCGCCCGGAGGCCCTGCGCAGTGCGGTGCTGATCGTGCCTCACCACGGCAGCAAGACCTCGTCGACCGCGGCGTTTCTGGACGTGGTGGCACCGCGGGTCGCGGTGTTTCAGGCCGGCCATCTGAACCGCTACGGGCACCCGGCCGGCGAGGTGATGGCGCGCTACCGCGAGCGCAACATCGCCCGCATCGACAGCCCATCGTGCGGCGCATGGACCTGGCGCAGTGGGGTCGATCGTGGCGCGCAGCCAGCCCTCTGCCAGCGCGCCGAGGCGCGCCGGTACTGGCATTGGCGGCCGGATCCGCTGCCGTGACCCACACTGCGTGCATGATCGGGGCGGGCCCTCGGACCGTGGGCACCGACCTGACGCCCTGTTTTGGGGCGTGAATGGCCTGAATGTTGCTTTCCTGGTCTTGAGGAGTGATGCCGATGAGATCAAGTTTTGACGAGATGCAGGCCACCAGCACCCAGGTGCGGGAGCATTACCGCGGCTACGAACAGTGGTTGGCGCAACAACCTGGCGACGTGATGAAGTCGCGCCGTGAAGAGGCGGAAATGATCTTCCGCCGCGTCGGCATCACCTTCGCGGTGTACGGCGCGAAAGACGAGGACGGCTCCGGCACCGAGCGGCTGATCCCGTTCGACCTGATACCCCGGGTGATTCCGTCGCACGAGTGGATCGAGATGGAAAAAGGCCTGCGTCAGCGCGTGGTGGCGCTGAACCGGTTCATCCACGACGTCTATCACGACCAGGAGATCATCAAGGCGGGCATCGTCCCTGGCGACCAGATCTTCAAGAACGCGCAGTTCCGGCCCGAGATGATGGGCGTCGATGTGCCTTGCGGGGTCTACTCGCACATCGCCGGCATCGACATCGTGCGTGCCGGCAATGCCGATGGCACCGGCAGCTACTACGTGCTGGAGGACAACCTGCGTGTGCCCAGCGGCGTGAGCTACATGCTCGAAAACCGCAAGATGATGATGCGGCTGTTCCCCGAGCTGTTCAGCCAGCACCGCGTCGAGCCGGTGGCGCACTACCCCGACATGCTGCTCGAAACCCTGCGTGCGGTGGCGCCAGCGTCGGTGAATGAGCCGACCGTCGTGGTGCTCACCCCCGGCATGTACAACAGCGCCTACTTCGAGCACGCCTTCCTGGCGCAGCAGATGGGGGTCGAACTGGTCGAGGGTCAGGACCTGTTCGTCAAGGACAACTTCGTCTACATGCGCACCACGCAAGGGCCGAAGCGGGTCGACGTGATCTACCGCCGGCTCGACGACGATTTCCTCGATCCGACGGTGTTCCGCCCCGATTCGACACTCGGGTGCGCCGGCCTGCTGGGCGCTTACCGGGCGGGCAACGTCACCTTGTCGAACGCAATCGGCACCGGCGTGGCCGACGACAAGTCGATCTACCCCTACGTGCCGAAGATGATCGAGTTCTACCTCGGCGAGAAGCCCATCCTGAACAACGTGCCCACCTACCTGTGTCGGGAGCCGGGCGATCTGAAGTACGTGCTCGATCACCTGCCCGAACTGGTGGTCAAGGAAGTGCACGGCGCGGGTGGCTACGGCATGCTGGTCGGCCCGGCCTCCACCAAGGCCGAGATTGCTGAATTCCGTGCGGTGCTCGAAGCCAACCCCTCGGGCTACATCGCGCAGCCGACGCTGGCCTTGTCGACCTGCCCGACCTTTGTCGAGTCCGGCATCGCGCCGCGCCACATCGATCTGCGGCCCTTCGTGCTCAGCGGCAAGACGGTGCAGATGGTGCCCGGCGGTCTGACGCGTGTGGCGCTGAAAGAAGGTTCGCTGGTCGTCAATTCGTCCCAGGGTGGCGGCACCAAGGACACCTGGGTACTGGAAGCATGAGGCCCCCCAGTCGCTTCGCTCCTGCCCCCGAGGGGCGCCACCCTGCGGCCCGGCAAAGCCGGTTCCGCGGGCGTTGCTTGATGGGCGGCGTCGCTGCGCTTGCCCCGTCGGGGAGTCTTATCTGTTTGGAGAGATCACATGCTGTCTAGGACTGCTGATCACCTTTTCTGGATGGCGCGCTACATGGAGCGCGCCGAGAACACCGCGCGCATGCTCGATGTCAACTACCAGACCTCGCTGCTGCCGCAATCGGCCGATGCGGCCGAGCAGGGCTGGAAGGGCCTGCTCAGCATCTCCGAACTGAGCGGCGACTTTGCGTCCCGCTATGGCGCCGTGACCGCCCGCAACGTCATGGAGTACATGGTGAGCGACCCGCAGAACGGGTCGAGCATCCGCAGTTGTCTGATGGCCGCCCGTGAGAACGCCCGCGCCGTGCGCGGCACGCTCACCACCGAGGTCTGGGAAACGCAGAACCAGACCTGGCTCGAGTTTCAGCGCATGGTCACCGACGGGGCGTTCCTGAAGGACCCGGGCGCGGCCTTCGAATGGGTCAAGTTCCGCTCGCACCTGTCACGTGGTGTGACGGTGGGCACGATGCTGCAGGACGATGCCTTCCATTTCCTGCGCATCGGCAGCTTCCTGGAGCGGGCCGACAACACCGCGCGGCTGCTCGATGTGAAGTTCCACGCGGTCGAGAGCGAGTTCTTCGGCGGCGCAGACGGCATGAGCTCGGCGCAGAGCCAGTCGCAAGGCGACGCGCCGGTCAGCGGCCGAGATGTCGAATACGACTTCTATCACTGGTCGGCGATCCTTCGGTCGGTCTCGGGCTTCGAGGTCTATCGCAAGGTCTATCGCAACGTGATCCGGCCCGAGAAGGTGGCCGAGTTGCTGATCCTGCGGCCGGACATGCCGCGCTCGCTGGCCGCCTGCACGCAGGAGGTGCTGTCGAACCTGACGATGATCGCCAACGAGCAGTCCAGCGAAACACTGCGCCGGGCCGGCCGGTTGCGGGCCGATCTGCAGTACGGGCGCATCGACGAGATCCTGGAGACGGGGCTGCATGCGTACCTGACGCAGTTTCTCGAGCGGGTGGGCACGCTGGGCGTGGGCATCAGCCGCGATTTTCTGGTGCCGGTGCAGTCCTGAGTTTTCGCTGCCGCTGCCGCTGCAGTGGGTGGCGGCTGTTTTCATCTTGTTGACGCGTTTTCCCGGCACACCTTGTTCGTGCCCTCCCTGGAGTCCTGAATGTCCATCCACGTCGCGCTGAACCATGTGACGCACTACCGCTACGACCGGCCCATCAACCTGGGCCCACAGATCGTGCGTTTGCGTCCGGCGCCTCATTCGCGCACCCGCATCCTCAGCTACTCGATGCGGGTCGAGCCAGCCACCCACTTCATCAACTGGCAGCAGGACCCACAGTCGAATTACCTGGCGCGCCTGGTGTTCCCGGACAAGACCACCTCTTTTCGCATCGAGGTCGATCTGGTGGCCGAGATGTCGGTGCTCAACCCGTTCGATTTCTTCCTCGAACCGTCGGCCGAGCACTACCCGTTCAAGTACGTGCCCGAAGTTGAGACCGAACTGGCACCGTACCTGGCGAAGGCCGAGGCCACACCGTTGTTCCAGGCTTACCTCGACGCCTGGCGCGAGCGACTCGCCGGCAAGAAGACGCCGATGAACAACTTCCTGGTCGATGTGAACCAGCAGTTGCAAAAGGACATCGGCTACACGATCCGCATGGAACCCGGCGTGCAGACGCCCGAGGAAACGCTGGCCAACCAGCTCGGCTCGTGCCGCGACACCGGCTGGCTGCTGGTGCAGCTGATGCGACACCTGGGCGTGGCGGCGCGCTTCGTCTCGGGTTACCTGATCCAGCTGAAAAGCGACGTGAAGTCGCTCGACGGCCCGAGCGGCACCGAGATCGATTTCACCGACCTGCACGCCTGGTGTGAAGTGTTTCTGCCAGGCGCCGGCTGGATCGGGCTCGACCCGACCTCGGGGCTGCTGGCTGGCGAAGGCCACATCCCGCTGGCCTGCTCGCCCGACCCGTCGTCGGCCGCGCCGGTCAGTGGCGCGATCGACGAGTGCGAGACCGAGTTCGAGCACAGCATGAGCGTCACCCGGGTCTGGGAGGCACCGCGCGTCACCTTGCCCTACACCGATGCGCAATGGGAGGGCATCGAGGCGCTGGGGCATCGTGTGGATCTGGACCTGCGCCGCAACGATGTGCGGCTGACCCAGGGCGGCGAGCCGACCTTCGTGTCGGTGGACGACCGCGACGGTGCCGAATGGAACACCGAGGCGATGGGCCCGACCAAGCGGCTGCTCAGCGCCGACCTGATGGACAAGCTGCGCTTGAAGTACGGCGAGGGCGGCCTGCTGCACTACGGCCAGGGCAAGTGGTACCCCGGCGAGCAACTGCCGCGCTGGTCGCTGAACCTGTACTGGCGCAAGGACCGGGAGCCGGTCTGGACGCACCCGGAGCTGTTCGCCAACGAGCGCAAGGACTACGAAGTCACTGACGCGCAGGCTCAAAAATTCCTGAGCAGCGTGGCGCGCCGCCTGGCGCTCGACCCGAAATTCGTGTTCCCAGCCTTCGAGGACACCTGGTACTACCTGTGGCGCGAACGCAAGCTGCCGACCAATGTCGATCCGCACGATGCGCGGCTGTCCGATCCGATGGAGCGCGAGCGGCTGCGCAAGGTGTTCACGCAGGGGTTGGAAAAAGTCGTCGGCCATGTGCTGCCGATCGCGCGCGGCACGCTGGGCCAGCCGCGCTGGACCACCGGACCGTGGTTCCTGCGCGCCGAGCGCTGCTACCTGGTTCCGGGCGATTCACCGCTGGGCTTCCGCCTGCCGCTGGACTCCCAGCCCTGGGCCAAGGAAGGCGACATGCCCTGGGTGCTGCTGGTGGACCAGACGCAGACCTTCGCGCCGCTGCCGGCCTATCGGCGGCTGCGCTTTGCGGCAACCCAGAACGGCGCAGCGGAGAGCCACGGCGCCCCGTCAGCAGCCACCGCGGCCAACGGCTCGTCGGCCGGTTTTGCCGAGCGCTCGCGCGCTGCGCAAGGCCCCGACAAATCGGTGGCCAGCGCGCCAGCCAGCAGCCTGCGCGTGCCGGACAAGTTCGAGTCGGCCGCCTGGATCAGCCGCACCGCGCTGTGCGCCGAGCCGCGCGGCGGCAGGCTGTATGTCTTCATGCCACCGATGACGGCGCTGGAGGACTACTTGGAGATCGTCGCTGCGGTCGAAGACACCGCCGTAGAGATGAAGCTGCCCGTCATCCTCGAGGGCTACGAGCCGCCGAAGGACCCGCGCCTGTCGACGCTGCGCGTCACGCCAGACCCGGGCGTCATCGAGGTCAATGTCCACCCGGCGCACAGCTGGGAAGAACTGGTCGACCAGACCACGCACCTGTACCAGAGCGCGCATGAAACCCGGCTCTCGACCGAGAAGTTCATGGTCGATGGCCGCCACACCGGCACCGGCGGCGGCAACCACTTCGTGCTCGGTGGCGCGACGGTGGCCGATTCCCCGTTCCTGCGCCGGCCCGATCTGCTGGCCAGCATGGTCGCCTACTGGCACAACCACCCGGCGCTGAGCTATCTGTTCTCCGGTCTGTTCGTCGGCCCCACCAGCCAGGCGCCGCGTGTGGATGAAGCGCGCAACGATTCGGTCTACGAGATCGAGGTCGCGTTCGCCGAGCTGCAGCGCGTCACCCGCGAGCAGGGCGACTATTGCCCGCCGTGGCTGATCGACCGCCTGCTGCGCAACCTGCTGATCGACGTGTCGGGCAACACCCACCGCGCCGAGTTCTGCATCGACAAGCTCTATTCGCCCGACGGCCCGACCGGCCGGCTCGGCCTGCTGGAAATGCGTGCGTTCGAGATGCCGCCGCATGCCCGCATGAGCCTGACGCAGCAGTTGCTGATGCGTGCGCTGGTCTCGCGCTTCTGGAAGGAGCCGTACCGCCCGGCTCGCCTCAAGCGCTGGGGCACCGAACTGCACGACCGCTTCATGCTGCCGCACTTCATCTGGCAGGACCTGAGCGACGTCATCGAGGAGCTGAACACCTTCGGCTACGCGATGAAGACCGACTGGTTCGCACCGCACCTCAACTTCCGCTTCCCGCGACTGGGCGACTTCGCGGTGCTGGGTGTCGAGGTCGAGCTGCGCCTGGCGTTGGAGCCCTGGCATGTGATGGGCGAGGAGGGCGCCTCTGGCGGCACCGCACGCTACGTCGATTCTTCGGTCGAGCGGGTGCAATTGAAAGCCACAGGCCTGGTCGGCGATCGCCATGTGCTGACCTGCAATGGCCGCGTGGTGCCGATGCAGCCGACCGGTCAGGTGGGCGAATTCGTCGGTGGGGTGCGCTACAAGGCCTGGAACCCGCCGTCGGCGCTGCACCCGACGATCGGGGTGCACGCCCCGCTGACCTTCGACCTGCTCGATACCTGGATGGGCCGCTCGATGGGCGGTTGCCAGTACCACGTCGCGCACCCCGGTGGTCGCAGCTACGACAGCTTCCCGGTCAACGCCTTCGAGGCCGAGGCCCGGCGCCTGGCGCGCTTCTTCCGCACCGGCCACACGCCGGGCAAGATGCAGGTGCCGAAAGACGAGCGCAACCCGAACTACCCCTTCACCCTCGACATGCGCCGAACCCCCAGCGCCTTCTGACCGATCCGGGGCCACGTGGGATCACGTATGACAATCGATCACATGAACTCGGTTGTCTGACATGTTGAGCCGTCTGTTGTCCGGCTACACCTCGGTCGAAGGGCGCTACGACGAGCTGTTGTCAGCCCCGGGATCGCCACGTCCGCACTGGGACGCCTTCTTGCGTTCGCTGGCGGGGCGCGAGGGCATCGAAGTCAGCGAAACCCTGTCGCTGATGGAACGCGAGATCCGCGAAAACGGCATCACCTACAACGTGTACGCCGATCCGAAAGGCGCGGATCGGCCGTGGGAGGTGGACCCGCTGCCGCTGCTGCTGTCGGCCACCGAGTGGGACGAGATCTCGGCCGGCATCGCGCAGCGCGCCGACCTGCTGAACCGGGTGCTGGGCGACATCTACGGCCCGCAGGAGTTGCTGCGCACCGGGGCGATCCCGCCGTCGATCATCTTCGGCCACAGCGGCTACCTGCACCAGGTGCAAGGCATCCGACCGCCCGGCGGTGTGCACCTGTTCAACTACGCGGCCGATCTGGCGCGTTCGCCCGATGGCCACTGGTGGGTGGTCAACGACCGCACCCAGGCGCCCTCGGGCGCCGGCTATGCGCTGGAGAACCGGCTGGTGGTGTCGCGCGTGTTCCCGCAAATGTTCAAGGAGCTGCATGTGCAGCACCTGGCGGCCTTCTTCGAGGCGCTGCGCGAGTCGATGATGCGCTGGGCGCCGAAGGACCACACCGACCGGGTGTTCGAGCGCGCCAATCCGCTGGTCGTGCTGCTGACACCGGGGCCCTACAACGAAACCTATTTCGAGCACGCGCTGCTGGCGCGTTACCTGGGTTTTCCGCTGGTCGAAGGCAGCGACCTGACGGTGCGCGACGGCTGCGTCTGGATGAAGACCGTCGAGGGCTTGAAGCGTGTCAGCGGCATCCTGCGGCGTCAGGACGACGACTACTGCGATCCGCTCGAGCTGCGCTCCGACTCCGCGCTCGGCATCCCAGGCCTCACCGATTGCGCGCGCCGCGGCACGGTGCTGCTGGCCAATGCCCTGGGGTCGGGCGTGCTCGAATCCGGCGCGCTGCTGGGCTACCTGCCCAAGCTCAGCGAACAACTGCTGGGTGAACCCTTGCGATTGCCTTCGGTGGCCACCTGGTGGCTGGGCGAACCAGCGGCCCTCGACGACGCCTGGCGGCGGCTCGACAAGCTGATCATCAAACCGCTGGAGCGCTCGGTGCGGGAGCCTGCGGTGTTCGGCGCCGACCTGTCGGCCGCGCAGCGTGAGGCGCTGCGCGAGCGGGTGGCCGCGCGGCCGCAGCGTTATGTGGCACAGGAGTGGGTGCATGTGTCGCAAG
Organism: Burkholderiaceae bacterium; assembly: GCA_965229345.1. Taxonomy (GTDB): domain Bacteria; phylum Pseudomonadota; class Gammaproteobacteria; order Burkholderiales; family Burkholderiaceae_C; genus PBB1. The sequence goes on along the minus strand of OZ245872.1, from coordinate 2,555,791 downwards.
CGCCGGTGCTCGAGGTGCGCAACGAACCGGGTCGCGGCGAGCAGATGAGCTCCCGCACCGTGGGCCTGCGGGTGTTTGCGGTGGCCACGCCGAACGGCTACCACGTGTTGCCCGGCGGGCTGACCCGGGTGGCTGGTGATGACCATTCGCGCGTGATCGCGATGCAGCGCGGCGGCCGTTCGAAGGACACCTGGGTGCTGTCCGACGCGCCGGTCAATGCCTCGTTCTCGCTGCTGAGCCGCACCGTCAAGCCGGAAGACCTGGTGGCTTCGCGCGCCAACGTGCCCTCGCGCGCGGCCGAAAACCTGTTCTGGTTCGGCCGCTACGGCGAGCGCTGCGATGCCGCTGCACGGCTGCTGCGAGTGGCCATCTCCGATGTGCTCGACGAGTCGCGCGAGCCCAGCGACGGCGTGCCGCCCACGTTGATCCTGGCGCAGCGCTTCGGCCTGATCGATTCGGCTGAGCAACCTGCCACCGACCTGCTGCGCGCCGCCACCCATCCCGACGAGGGCTTGAGCGAGCGGCTCAAGCAACTCTCGCGCGTGGCCTTCAACCTGCGCGACCGGATGTCGGCCGACCACTGGCGCTCTCTGAACCAGCTGATCGCCGACCCGGTGTTTCAGCGCGGCCTGTCATCGACCCACCTGGGGCTGCCGCTGGCCATGGCCTGGTTGGACCGTGCGGTGACCTCGATGACCACGCTGTCGGGCTTCGTGCTCGACGGCATGACGCGCGGTGTGGGCTGGCGCTTCCTGTCGATCGGCCGGCGGCTCGAGCGCTTGTCCACGCTGTGCAATGTGCTGCAGGTCGCGACCCACGAAGGGCGCACACACGGGCTGGACTGGCTGCTCGAGTACGCTGACTCCACCGTCACCTACCGCTCGCGCTACCTGGTCGCACCCGAATGGCTGCCGGTGCTGGACCTGCTGCTGCGCGACGAGGTGAACCCGCGCTCGCTCGCCTTCCAGGTCAAGGGGCTGGCCGAATACATCGCGAAGCTGGAGCTGAGCCACGGCCGCTTTGCCAGTGACGTGCTGGCACCGGCACACCATGCCTTGCGCAACCTGTCCAGCGTCGATTTGCACCCCGAGAGCGAGGCACTGGCCGAGGTGATCGGCGCGCTGCAGCGCGCCGCGCATGCGGTGTCTGACGAGCTGACGCTGAAGTTCTTCTCGCACGCCGCTTCGCGCAGCGTATTGTCGTTGGTGGCCTGATGTCGCAACAACAAGGTCAGCAAGGCCAGCAACAGGGGCAGCAGCAGACCGCGCCGCAGGGCCGCTTCGACCGCTACACCGTCGAACACGAGACGCGTTACGCCTACACCGCACCGGTGTCGCAGTCGTGGCAGCTGGGCCGGCTGACGCCGCGCGGCCTGCCGTGGCAACGGGTGCTGTCGCACAGCCTGCAGATCGACCCGCCGCCCGACGAGCGGCACGAGGCGCTCGACAGCTTCGGCAATTCGGTGTCGCACTTCGGGCTGCATGGCGCCCACCGCCAGTTGCGGGTGCGCATGCAGTGTCAGGTCGAGGTGGGCGAGCGGCCGGCCGCAGACGTGGCCTCTGCGTTCACCGTCGATGCGGTGCGCGAAGCGCTGCGCCGACCGTACGGCGAAGCCTGCGACCTGGACGCGGCGCGCATGGCCGAACCCACACCCCTGGTGCCGCTGTCCGAGGCGGCACGTTTGTACGCGGAGCCTTCGCTGCGGCCCGATCGGCCCTGGTTCGAGGCGCTGAGCGAGCTGACTCATCGCATCCACACCGATTTCGAGTTCGATGCCGGCGCCACCACCGTCAGCACCTCGGTCGACGAGGTGATGCAGCACCGGCGCGGCGTGTGCCAGGACTTTGCGCACCTGATGCTGGCCTGTCTGCGCGGCCATGGCTTGTCGGCGCGCTACATGTCGGGCTATCTGCTCACCGACCCACCGCCCGGCATGCCGCGGCTGATGGGCGTCGATGCATCGCACGCCTGGGTGGCCGCCTACCTGCCCGAGCATGGATGGGTCGAGTTCGATCCCACGAATGATCAGCTCGCCGACCGCCGCTACATCACGCTGGCTTGGGGCGCCGATTTTGCCGACGTGGTGCCGCTGCGCGGCGTGATCCTGGGCGGCGGCATGATGCAGCGCATGGACGTGTCGGTGAGCGTGATTCCGCAAGGGTGAGTGCGTGTATCGCGGTCTCGGATCGCTGCCACCCGCACGCTCGAGCGGAGTGCCACCAGCAGGCCACTGGCTGCAGTTCGTTTCCAACATCAGGGCGCTCAGTTCCGCAAGCCTCTTCGCATCTGTCGCATCCCAATGAGTGATCTCCCCCCACTGCCTCACATCGAGCTCGGCCGGTATCGGCACTACAAGGGTGGCGAGTACGAAGTCATCGGCGTCGTTCGACACTCCGAATCGTTGAAGCCGATGGTTCTGTACCGGCCGCTGTACGGCAACACAGGCATGTGGGTCCGTCCGTTTGCGATGTTCATGGAACACGTCGAGCACGAAGGCCAGCGACAGCCGCGTTTCAGCCCGCTCTCTGGCAACAAATAGCAGCGCAGCCAGAGCGGCTACCGCGGCCGTCCCCCCGGCCGGGGGCCGCGCTTCAAGGGGAGCGCGCAGACCCTGGCTGCAACCCCTCGGCGGGATGGTTGCACGGGGCCAGCGCGGGAACACTGAGCCTGTCGATCACGGTGGTCGACACCCCTCAGGAGCCCCACATGTTCAGCCTCGTTTCATGGCCTCGTGCGTGCCGGCTGGGCATGCGATCGATCGTCTCTGTGCCACTGCCGCAGGCACCTCAGACGAGCCCACCGCGCGCTGCCATCGGTCAGCAGGCCGATGGCGGCCCGGGGTGGTACGGCAGCAGCTGGGAGCTGGGTCGCGGGCTCGAGATTGCCGAGGTGCCCGATGCCGAGGCCGAGCTGGCGCTGTGGCTGGAGGTCTGGCTGAACCCGTGGCCGGCTACCGAGCCCGCTTGACCGCCTGCCCCAGCTCGATGACCGCCATCGCGTAGTAGCTTGACCAGTTGTAGCGGGTGATGGCGTAGAAATTGGTGGTGCCGGCCACGTAGCTCGGCGCGTCGGGGCCGTTCTGCAATTCGACCAGGGCCAGTTTCTGGCTGCCCTCATTGCTGCCGTTGCCGTCACTGCCAGCGACGGGCGGTGCGGTGGTGCCGAATGCCGCGCCGTGGTCGATGAACTGCTGCGCGGTGAAGGTGGGCAGGATGTCGGGGCCGAGCAGCAACGCGCGCTCGCTGGCATCGCTGGGCACAGCCACCTCGTAGTGGGTGGGCAGGCTGCGCTGCCAGCCGAACTCGGCCAGGTAGTGCGCCACGCTGCCGATCACGTCGGCGGCGCTGGCGTGCAGATCGATGTGGCCATCGCCATCGAAATCGACCGCGTATTGGTTGACGCTGCTGGGCATGAACTGCGGCATGCCTAAAGCGCCGGCATAACTGCCCTTGACGGCCAGCGGGTCGTTGCCTTCGCGGTGGCTGAGGATCAGCAGTTGCTCGAGTTCGTCGCGGAAGAAGGCGCTGCGGTCCTTGCGCCCGCTGGGGAAATCGAAGCCCAGCGTGGCCAGCGCATCGATCACCCGGTGGTTGCCCATGTGCTGGCCGTACAGCGTTTCGACACCGACGATGCCGATCACGACTTCCGGCGGCACACCATAGCGCTGCTCGGCCCGTGTGAGCCAGGCTTCATTCGCCTGCCAGAACGCCACGCCAGCGGCGATGCGCCTGGGTTCGACGAAGCGCGCGCGATAGGCCGCCCAGTTCTTTGCCGTGCCTGCTGGGGGCGGCATCACCGCCTTGACGATGCTCGGCACGAAGCGCGCCTGGGCCAATGCGGACTGCACCGCGGCCACGTCCAGCCCGTTGCGGGCGGCGACGTCAGCGCCGAACTGCATCAGGTCCTCGCGCCGGCCGTAGGTCACGATGTCGGGGTCCTGGTCGGAACGCACGGCCGCTTTGCGGCTGCGGTGTTTGCGCGGTTGCAGGCGCTTGTTCGGGGCGGTCGCCGTGGCTGTCACGTCCGCGTTGGTGGCTGGCGTGGCGGCAGCGTTGGTGGTCGCGGCGGCGTCATCGGGTGACACCGCGGCCACGAACACCACCATGCACAGGGCCTGGGCCAGCCGCGACAGGCGCTGGGCCTGGGCCTTGAAGCGCCGGGTGAGTGCGGGATCGGGCCGCGCTGTCGCGCGGGCGCTGTAGCGCTGCTCGTCCAGGCGCTCGAGCAGTTCGGCCACGGGCTCGCCGTCGGCGCCGAAGCGCTCGCGCACCCGTTGCGCCAGCGTGCGCGGGGCTTCATGCGCGCCTGCACTGATGCCCAGTCGCTGCAGCGTGGCACGCAGCCGCTGCATCTGTCGCACCCAAGGGTCGACATGGTAGCGATCCCACCAGGCCCATGCCGTCGCTGCCAGCGACAGCAGGCCGAACGCACTGGCCAGCAGCACCCCCAGGTCTTCCCAGCTCGGTGCATCGAAGCCCAGTTGCCGAAGCAGGTCGAACTGCGAGCCGCGCGAGTAGCTCAGCACCCACTGGTTCCAGCGGTTGTTCAGGGCCTCCAGGCCGTTGCGCAGACTGGCCAGCAACTGCGGGTTGAAGTTGTTCAAGGCGCCTGCGACCAGCCCGGGCTTGGCGACCAGCGGACGGCTGCTGAGTACCCGGTCGGGTGCGACGGCGGCCGTGGGGTCGGCGCGCACCCAGCCCACGCCAGGTTGCCAGTACTCGGCCCAGGCGTGGGCGTAGCTTTGTCGCACGATGCGGTAGCCATCGACCGGGGTCGGGTCCAGCCCCTGGTAGCCGGTGACCACCCGCGCCGGCACATCGAGCGCGCGCATCAGCACCACGAACGCCGCGGCGTAGTGTTCGCAGAAGCCCAGCTTGCGGTCGAGCCAGAACTCGTCGATGGCGGTGCGCGGGTTGCTTTCGCCGTACAGGCCTGGCGTCAGCGTGTAGCCATAGCCGCCGGTTCGAATGTGTTCCATCAGCGCAGCGGCCAGCGTGGCGGCATCGGCCTCGGCGTAGCGAGGGTCCTTGCGCATGGCCGAGGCCCAGGCCAGCGTGCGGGGGTTGTAGCCGGGGGGCAGATCGATGTAGTCCTGCAAGCCGATCAGGGGCTGGGTCGGGCCGTGCTGGAAGCGGGGGTAGGCCTCGCCCCGAAAGCGCAGCCGCTGGTAGAGCGAGCGGTCGGACACCCACTGCAGATCGTCGGTCTGGGTGAAGCTCATGCCCTCGATGCGCGGCGCTTGCGGGCTGGCCTCGAGCAAGGGCAGCACGGTGAGCCGTGTCGGCTCGAGCGTCATCTCGTAGCGAATGGGCGTGCCCTGTACCTTCAACTCGGCGCGTGGTGTCATCGCCGCCGGGAAGCCCGGCTTCTGGGGTGTCCAGTCGCGTCCGTCGAAATGACCCAGTACCGGCCCGCGGAAATACATCTCCTGCGGCGATGGCGGCGCGCCGTCGAATCGGATGCGCAGCGCCACGCTGTCGTCCTGTGCGAGTGCGGCTACCGTGCCCATGCTCATCACGTTGGACAGCCCGGTGCCCGAGAAGCCGTCTTGCGGCACCCCCCACAGCGGCCCCACGCGCGGGAACAGCACGAACAGCAGCACCATCAGCGGGGCACCTAATGCTGCCGTCTTGCCGGCCAGCGCCGCGGCCGTGCGCAGACTGGGTGCACCAGCGGGCATGTGGGCCAGCACCAGCGCCGTCAGCAAGCCCCAGATCGACAGCAGCATCATCGCGGCCACGCCCAGGCTCTGCGAATACAGGAAATGCGTCAGGATCAGGAAGAAGCCGAGGAAGAACACCACGAAGGCGTCGCGCCGGGCGCGTAATTCGAGGGTTTTCAAGGCCATCAGCGCCACAGCCATCGTGACGCCGGGCTCCTTGCCCAGCAGCGAACCGAATGACCAGTAGGTGAGGCTGGCCGCCACCACCAGCACCACCACCAGCACCGAGCGGCCCGGCAGCGTCGCGCCGGCCAGCGCCAGCCGCGCCCGCCACAGCAGCACACCGCCGGTGAGCGCCGCGCACCAGGCGGGCAGGTGGCTCAGATGCGGCAGCGATGTCCAGCCGATCACCATCAGCAGGAACAGCGTGTCGCGCGCCTCGCGTGGCAGGTGCGACCAGCCCGGCCAGCCCAGGCGCCGGGCCAGGGGCAGGGTGTGGATCGGCATGCGGGCGTCCATGTGCGTGCTCAGGCCTGCCACAGCGCCAGCGCTTGCAGGCCTTGCTGTCGATGCGCATCGCCCTGGCCGATGTCGATCTCCCGCCCGGGCAGGCTCAGGCCCCAGGCAGCGTCACGTCGATCGGCTTCGAGCACCCAGGCCGTCAGGCGCGACAGCCTCGCCTCGGCATCGCCCTGGCCGCCCAGCTGCCAGTCGAGCCAGAGTTGCTGCTGGCTGCGGGTGCTGCTGTCGCGGCTGACCAGCTCGCCGCTGCTCGCCATGGCCTGCGCCGATCGCTTCCACGCGACGCTCTTCAGCGGATCGCCCCGCCGATACAGGCGGATGCCTTCGAAGTCGCCGCTGCTGCTGGCGTGCGCGCGCACCCCGCCGCCCGACACGGTGCGAGCCGGCGGCAACGGGCTGGCTGGCCGCTCGGGTTGGGGGTAGACCAGCAGCGTACTCGCGGGGTGCCACACCGCCCAGGCGCGAAACAGGCCGAGCGGAAACCGTGTTTCGGCGGTCACGGTCGGCAGGCTGCGCTGTCCCCGCGTGGCCGGCACGAAGCCGAGGTGCAGCACCGCCTGGCCGCCCGCGGGCACATCGGTGTAGCTGAGCGTCCTGGCCTCGCGCTCGTCCAGACGCAAGCCCATGCCCACGCCGTAGCGGGTGCCCTTGGGGCTGGACAGCACCACCTCGAGCAGCGCGGTGTCGCCGGCGAAGGCCGGCGCGAGCGGTCGCAGGTGCAGGGTCAGGCCGCGCAGGGTGTTGTGCGTCATGTGCATCGACACGACGCCGCTGCCGGTCAGCAAGAAGGTGAGCACGTAGCCCAGGTTGAGCTGGTAGTTGATCGAGGCGATCAGCAGCACGCCGAGCGTGAAGCAGAACAGCATGCCGCCGCGGGTGGGCAGGATGTAGACATTGCGCTGGGTCAGCAGCAGGCTGTCGGTGCGCGGCGAGCGGGCCTGCCACCAGGCATCGAGCCGGCGACGCAGGGGCGCGCGGGCCGTCGCCAGCAGGTTCACGGCAGCGCGGTCGCTTCGATCATCGCGCGCACCTGCTCGGCGCGGCCGCGACCGGCGCTGGCCACCGGCACGAGACGGTGTGCGATGGTCTGCACCAGGATCGCCTGGATGTCGTCCGGCGCCACATGGGTGCGACGATCCAGCAGCGCATGTGCCTTGGCCGCGCGCAGCACCGCGATGCCGGCGCGCGGGCTCAGTCCCTCGACGAACCAGGCGCCGGAGCGTGTCGCGGCGATCAGCGCCTGCAAATAGTCGAGCAGCGCCGGCGACGCATGCACTGCCAGCACCGCGCGCTGGGCCTCGATCAGCTGTTCGGGTGTCATCACCGGCCGCAGCTGCTGCACGGCCTCGCGCCGGTCGGCACCTGCCAGCAATTCGCGCTCGCTGGCGCGGTCGGGGTAGCCCAGCGTGATGCACATCAGAAAGCGGTCGAGCTGCGACTCGGGCAGCGCGTAGGTGCCCAGCTGGTCGCTCGGGTTTTGCGTGGCGATGACAAAGAACGGCCGGGGCAGGGCGCGTGTTTCACCCTCGATGCTGACCTGCTGTTCCTCCATCGCCTCGAGCAGCGCACTTTGGGTGCGCGGTCCGGCGCGGTTGATCTCGTCGGCCAGCAGCACCTGGGCGAAGACGGGGCCGGGGTGGAACACAAACGCCTCTTTTGACCGTTCGTAGACGCTGACGCCGATCAGGTCGGTGGGCATCAGATCGGCGGTGAACTGCACGCGCGAAAAGCGCAGCCCCAGCGACACCGACAGCGCGTGCGCGAGCGTCGTCTTGCCCACGCCGGGAACGTCTTCGATCAACAGGTGGCCACCGGCCAGCAGACAGGCCACGCAGTCACGGATCTGCGGTCGTTTGCCCACGATGATCGTGCTAATCTGGTCAATCAGCCGCGTGAGGTCTTCGGACAGGGTGGAGATCGGTACGGCGCTCATCGCCGAGACGTTAACCGATGCGCCAGCGGCCATATCCCTCGAACTAGCATGTCCACCGCCTTCTTCAGTCATCCCGACTGCCGCGCCCATGCCATGGCGCGCAGCCACCCCGAATCCCCGCAACGGCTGGAAGCCATCGACGAGCAACTGCAAGCCAGCGGACTGGCTGCGGTGCTGCAGCGGCGCGAGGCCCCGCTGGTCGATCTGGACCATGTGCGGCTGGCGCACGATGCGGCCCATGTCGATCAGCTGCAAGGCAGCTTGCAGCCGCTGGCCGCCAGTGGCCGGTCGCACGTGCTCGACGCGGACACCATGGCCGGGCCCGGCACCTGGGCGGCGATGTGCCGCGCCGCCGGGGCGGCGGTGGCCGCCACCGACGCGGTGATGGCTGGCGAGGTGCGCAACGCCTTCTGCGCGGTGCGTCCACCCGGTCACCATGCGACGCACCGCACCGCGATGGGCTTCTGCTTCTTCAACAACGTGGCCATCGCGGCGCGTCACGCCTTGACCGCGCACGGCCTGCAGCGCGTGGCGATTGTCGATTTCGATGTGCACCACGGCAACGGCACCGAAGACATCATCGCGGGCGACGAGCGTGTGCTGATGGTCAGCTATTTCCAGCATCCGCATTACCCGTACAGCGGAGACACGCCCAGCGCGGGCAATCTGCTGAATCTGCCGGTGGCAGCACACACCGGCGGCGCCCAGGTGCGCGCACTGATCGACGCCCACTGGGTGCCGCGCCTGGATGCCTTTGCGCCGCAGATGCTGTTCATCTCAGCCGGCTTCGATGCGCACCGTGAGGACCCGCTGGGCCAGATGGGCCTGGTCGAGGCCGACTACGCCTGGATCACCCGCCGCCTGATGGAGGTGGCCGACCGCCATGCGCAAGGCCGCATCGTGTCGTGCCTGGAAGGCGGCTATCACCTGAGCGCGCTGGGTCGCAGCGTGGCCGCACACCTGCGGGCACTGGCCGGCCTCGATGACACGACACCACTGGAGCCCACCGCGTGACCCGCACCCTGGACAACACCGAACTGCAGGACCTGATCGCCGGCCTGCTGCAACCGACCGCGCTGATGGAGCTCGGCGTGCTGGCGCTGTGCCTGGTGATGGCCTGGCTCATCGTGCGTCTGGTGCGCGGCACGCCGCCGGCCGACGCGCCGATCTGGCTCGGTCGCCGCGGGATCGACGGCGTGCTGTTCCCGCTGCTGGCGCTGTTGCTGGCGTTCGGGGCGAAGCTGCTGCTGGCGAACTTCATCAAGGCGGCGGTGTTCAAGCTGGCCGTGCCGATCCTGATGTCGCTGCTGCTGATCCGGCTCACGGTGCGGGTGCTGTCGGTGACCTATCCCCACTCGCGATGGATGCGGATCATCGAGCGCAGCATCTCCTGGGTCGCCTGGCTGACCGTGGTGCTGTGGGTCACCGACGTGCTGCCCTGGTTGCTCGACGCGATGGACGAAGTGCGCTGGAAGATCGGCGCCAACCAGATTTCCTTGCGCAATGTGGTCGAAGGCACCGTCACCTCGGGCCTGGTGTTGGTGCTGGCGTTGTGGGTCGCGGCCGCAATCGAGAAGCGCCTGCTGCGCAACACCGGCAACGGCAGCGACCTGTCGATCCGCATGATCGCGGCCAACCTGGTGCGCGTGCTGCTGCTCGGCATCGGGCTGCTGTTCGCGCTGAGCGCGGTGGGCATCGACCTGACCGCGCTCAGCGTGGTGGGTGGCGCGATCGGGGTCGGCGTCGGTTTCGGCCTGCAGAAGATCGCCGCCAACTACGTCAGCGGTTTCGTGATCCTGGCCGAGCGCTCGCTGCGCATCGGTGACATGGTCAAGGTCGACAACTTCGATGGCCGCATCACCGACATCCGAACCCGCTACACCGTGATCCGGGCGCTGAACGGCCGCGAGGCCATCGTGCCCAACGAGATGCTGATCACGCAGCGGGTGGAGAACTCGTCGCTGGCCGATCCGCGTGTGCTGCTGACCAGCACGGTGCAGGTGGCCTACGGCACCGATGTGCGCGCGTTGCAGCCCTTGATCCAGACCGCGGTGGCCCAGGTTTCACGGGTGCTGCCCGATCCGCCGCCCAGCGCGCAGCTGGTGGGTTTTGCGGCCGACGGCATGGACCTGTCGATCAACTTCTGGATCCTCGACCCGGAGAACGGGCAGGGCAATGTGCGCTCGGAGGTGAACCTGGCGCTGCTGAAAGTGTTCGACGAAAACGGCGTGACGATCCCGTATCCGCAACGCGAGGTGCGCATGTTGCCCACGGGCCCGGAGTTGCCGCCACCATGAAAAACGGCCGGTCTCTCGACCGGCCGCTGTGCGAAGTGCCGTCCGCTCAGAACAGGTGACGGATGCCGATGGCGAAGCTCGAGAAGTTGTCGCCTGGCTGGATGCCGGCGCTCGCGCTCGAGCTGCTGAATCCCGGACCGTAATAGATGTTCTTCTCGTTGTCGACGCGGGTGTAGTACGCGTACAGCTTGGTGCGCTTGCTCAGGTTGTAGTTGTAGGCCACGGTGTACTGCTCGGCACCGGTTTTCGAGGTGCCGGTGAAGCTGTTGGCACGGCCCACGTCCAGGTGGAAGTCGTTCGCTCCCATCGAGTACTTGCTCGAGATGCGGAAGCTGGTGCGTTTGGCGGTGTTCGAGCCGTCGTTGAGTTCGTCGCGGTTGACGTAGCCCGCCACATTGAAGCTGGGCGTGAACTCGTACAGGGCGCGCAGGCCGTAGCTTTCTGAACTGCTCAGCGGGTTGGTGCCGTCGATATCGTTGAAGTTGGTCGGGCCGCCAAGGAAGAGTCGACCGAACTGCGTCAGCGGGCCCTTGATGTAGCCGCCACCGGCGTGGAACCCGCCGTTGTCGTACATCACCGCGATCGATCGCGTGTTGGCCGCAGTCTTGGTGGTGTTGTCGGTGGCGGCCCTTTCACCGAGGCCGTACTGCATCTCGATGGTCGTGCCGTAGATCACCGGCGAGGTGTAGGCCACCGTGTTCTTCACGTTGCCGACATACAGGAAGAACGCATCGGACGACGTGCCCGCATCGCCGTTGTGCTGACCCACGGCATCGGCCGTCGAGTAGTAGAACGACGAGAACTGCATGTTGCCGAAGCGGAAGCGGCCGAGGTTGTCACTGGTGATCGCCACCCAGCTTTCGCGACCGAAGAACGAACCGCCCTGGTTGACGCTGGTGCCGGCACGGCCGTCATCGGGGTTGAACTGCGCCTCGAGCAGGAACTGCGCCTTCATGCCGGGGTAGATTTCCTCGGTGCCCTTGAAGCCGAGGAACGACTGGTTGTCGCGCATCTCGGTCACCTTTTCCTTGCCGATCTTCACGCGCTCGACCGTTTCGTTGATCCGGCCGTACAGCGTGACTGAACTCTGTGCCATCACGGCACCGGTGGCCAGGGTGGCCACCGCAGCGATCACGAGGGTTCTTTTCATGGGACTTCCTTGCGTTGAATGTCGGAGCCTGCAGACCGGTTCTGGGCACAGAACCTAGGGTTTGCCTGGGCAGGAGAGCGAGTCTAGGTCAGCACTGTTTCCGGACCGGATCAAGCGTTGTGCCGGTGCGACATGCGGCGAGACATCCGCCTGGGCTCAGGCGTCGAGCGCGGCGACTTCTTCGTCGGTGAAGCCCGCCGCGCGACGCGCTTCCCGATTGAACGGCGCGCGTGGGCGTGGCGCCAGGTACTGGCGGGTCAGCAGCGCGTCGTGGGCGACGGGGTCGAGCCCACGCTGCGTGCACAGCCAGCGGTACCAGCGGTTGCCGATGGTGACATGTCCGATCTCGTCGCGCAGGATCACGCCCAGGATTTCCACCGCACGCCGGTCCCCCGCGCGCTCGAACTTCGCCTGCAGCGGCGGCGTGGCGTCCAGGCCCCGCGCTTCCAGCGTGCGCGGCACCAGTGCCATGCGTGCGACCACATCGGCTGATGTGCGCTGGGTCATCAGCCACAGGCCATCGTGCGCGTCGAAGTCGCCATAGTCGAAGCCCAGGCTGCGCAGGTGCTCGCGCAGCAGGCTGAAGTGATGCGCTTCCTCGCTGGCGACGCTTAGCCAGTCGAGGTAGTAGGCGTCGGGCAGGCCATCGAAGCGCCAGGCAGCGTCCAGCGCCAGGTTGATCGCGTTGAACTCGATGTGCGCGATCGCGTGCAGCAGTGCAGCGCGTCCCTCGGGTGTGAACGGCGTGCGCGAGGGCACGTCTTTGGGGGGCACCAGCGCGGGCCGCGTGGGGCGCCCCGGCGAGAGCGCCTCTGTGGCTGCCATGTCCGACGGCAGCGCAGGGTGCAGCGGATGCAGCGCCCGCGCTGTCCACAACGCCTGGGTGCCGTCCACCTTGGCCGTGGGATCGCACTCGGCCCACAGCGCCCGCGCACCGGATCGCAGAGACAAGCGCAGGGTCGGGTCGTCGTTCAGGGGTGTCATCTTTAGAATTGTGTGCTTCACCGCAGGGGAGTGCATCCGTGGCCGTTTACCGTTTGAGCGATGCGCATCCGCAGGTCGCCGAGAGTGCCTGGGTGGCCGACAGCGCACAGGTCATTGGCGATGTGGTGCTGGCCGAGGAGGCCAGCGTCTGGTTCGGTGCGGTCATTCGCGGCGACAACACCCGTCTGCAGATCGGCGCGCGCACCAACATCCAGGACGGTGCGGTGCTGCATTCCGATGTCGGCAAGCCGTTGACGCTGGGTGACGATGTCACCATCGGCCACCAGGCGATGCTGCATGGTTGCACCGTGGGCGATGGCTCGCTGATCGGCATCCAGGCGGTCGTGCTCAATGGCGCGCGCATCGGCAAGTCGTGCCTGGTGGGCGCGGGCGCCGTGGTCACCGAAGGCAAGCAGTTCGAGGACGGCTGGCTGATCCTGGGGGCGCCCGCCAAGGCGGTGCGCCCGCTGACACCCGAGCAGCTCGACGGCCTGGCGCGCAGTGCGGCTGGCTATGTGGCGAAGGCACGGCATTTCCGGACCGGATTGGTGCGCATCGATTGAACGACACCTGATGAGCGAACTCCACAAATTCATTTTCGAAGGCCTGCCGGTGCGCGGCATGCTGGTGCGCCTGACCGACAGCTGGCGCGAGGTGTTGCAGCGCCGCGCAGCGGCCAACGACGCGTTCCCCGAGCCGGTGCGCGTGCTGCTGGGCGAGATGGCCGCGGCCGGCGCGCTGATGCAGTCCAGCATCAAGTTCGATGGCGCGCTGGTGCTGCAGGTTTATGGCGACGGGCCGGTCAAGCTGGCGGTGGTCGAGGTGCAGAGCGACCTGGCGTTTCGCGTCACTGCCAAGGTGGTGGGCGAGGTGGTGCCGCATGCGCAGGTCGAGGCGATGCTGAATGTGCACGGCCAGGGTCGTTGCGCGATCACGCTCGACCCGAAGACCAAGTTCCCCGGCCAGACGCCGTACCAGGGCGTGGTCTCGCTGCACGGCGACCAGCGTGAGCCGCTGCAGAAGATCAGCGAGGTGCTGGAGCACTACATGCTGCAGTCAGAGCAGCTCGACACCTGCCTGATCCTCGCCGCCAACGACGACACCGCCGCCGGCCTGCTGATCCAGCGCGTGCCGGTCGAGGGCGTGGCCAACCTGGGCCGACGCAACGAGGACGACATCGGTCTCAACGAGGACTACAACCGCCTGGCCATGCTGGCCGCGACGCTGACACGCGATGAGTTGTTGACGCTCGACGCCGATACGCTGCTGCGCCGCCTGTTCTGGGAAGAATCCCTGCGGCGCTTTCCCCCGCAGACCGGCGAAGACGGCCCGCGCTTCGCCTGCACCTGCTCTCGCGAGCGGGTCGGGCGCATGCTGATCGGCCTGGGCCGCCCCGAGGTCGAGGACATCATCGTCGAGCAGACCCGCGTCGAGATCGGCTGCGACTTCTGCGGCATCAAGTACCACTTCGATGCGGTCGATGTCGGTGAACTGTTCACGCCGACGCCGCAGCAGGCGCCGGGGTCGGCGGCGATCAATTGAGGGCTTCGGCCCGAGCGGATCGCTTCGGGCCATCAACTGGTACTGGCGGCGCGGCTACTTCGCCGACACGCTCCACTGCACCAGGATCTCGTCGGGCTTGACCATGCCGAGGTCGTAGCGGGCCTTCTCCTCGACCATTTCCAGGCCTTCCTTCAGGTCGCTGACTTCGGCAGCGAGCTGCTCGTTGCGGTGCCTGGCGATGTCGTTGGTGGCCAGCTGCGCATCGAGCTGAGCTTGCAGGTGCATCACCCGTGGCAGCCCCGAACTGCCGAACCACAGCTGCCCGTGCACCAGCACCAGCAGCGTCAGGAGGGCAAGTCGGATGAAGCGCACGGGGGGTGAGGAGGGTATGCGTTGCCGCGCGGCGCGGTGAATCGGGCGCCGCGCCGTGTCAGCGCAGGTTGTAGAACGCGCCGCGACCCGGGTAGGTGGCGACGTCGCCCAGGTCTTCCTCGATGCGCAGCAGCTGGTTGTACTTGGCGATGCGGTCGCTGCGGCTCATCGAGCCGGTCTTGATCTGGCCGGCGTTGGTGCCCACCGCGATGTCGGCAATGGTCGAGTCTTCGGTTTCGCCCGAGCGGTGGCTGATCACGGCGGTGTAGTTGGCGCGCTTGGCCATCTCGATGGCAGCGAAGGTTTCGGTCAGCGTGCCGATCTGGTTGATCTTGATCAGGATCGAGTTGGCGATGCGCTTGTCGATGCCTTCCTTCAGGATGCTGGTGTTGGTGACAAACAGGTCGTCGCCGACCAGTTGCACCTTGCTGCCGAGGCGCTCGGTCAGGTGCTTCCAGCCGTCCCAGTCGCCCTCGTGCATGCCGTCTTCGATGCTGATGATCGGGTACTTGTCGACCCAGTTCGCGAGCATGTCGGTCCAGCCTTCGGCTGACAGCTTCAGGCCGCCTTCGCCTTCCAGCACGTACTGGCCATCCTTGTAGAACTCGCTGGCGGCGCAGTCCAGGCCGATGGCGATCTGCTCACCGGCCGTGTAGCCGGCCTTGTCGATCGCGGCCAGGATCATCTGGATCGCCGCTTCGTGGCTGGCCACGCTGGGCGCAAAGCCGCCTTCGTCGCCGACCGCGGTGCTGATGCCCTGGTCGTGCAGGATCTTCTTGAGCGCGTGGAAGGTTTCGGCACCCCAGCGCACCGCCTCGCGGAAGCTCGGCGCGCCCACAGGGATGATCATGAACTCCTGCAGATCCAGCGAGTTGTTGGCGTGGGCGCCGCCGTTGATCACATTCATCATCGGCACCGGCAATTGCATGCCGCCCGAGCCGCCGAAATAGCGGTACAGCGGCAAGCCGCTTTCTTCGGCCGCGGCGCGCGCGACGGCCATGCTGACGGCCAGCATCGCGTTCGCACCCAGGCGGCACTTGTTGTCGGTGCCATCGAGGTCGATCAGGGTGCGATCGAGGAAGGCCTGTTCGCTCGCATCGAGCCCGAGCACCGCTTCGCTGATCTCGGTGTTGACGTGCTGCACCGCGCGCATCACGCCCTTGCCCAGGTAGCGCTTGGCATCGCCGTCGCGCAATTCGATCGCTTCGCGGGAGCCAGTCGATGCGCCTGATGGCACGGCCGCGCGGCCCATCACGCCCGATTCGAGCAGCACATCGCATTCGACGGTGGGGTTGCCCCGGCTGTCCAGGATTTCACGGCCGACGATGTCAACGATCGCACTCATGTAGCGTCCTCTGAATTGAAAATTGGGAAATCTGTGAGACGGTGGATCTGGGCTGATTCAGCATCCGAAATCGTTCTCAAGCAGCGGCTGCTGCTTGACCACACGGTCCAGCGCGACCAGCTGTTCGAGCAGCGCGCGCATGCGCTTGAGCGGCACGGCGTTGGGCCCGTCGCTCATCGCATTCGCCGGATCCGGATGGGTTTCCATGAACAGGCCAGCCACACCGACGGCAATCGCCGCGCGCGCCAGCACCGGCACGAACTCACGCTGGCCGCCAGAGCTGGTGCCCTGCCCACCGGGCAACTGCACCGAATGCGTGGCGTCGAAGACCACTGGTGCGCCGGTCTCGCGCATGATGGCCAGTGACCGCATGTCGCTCACCAGGTTGTTGTAGCCGAAGCTCACGCCGCGTTCACAGGCCATGAAGTTGTCTTCCGGCAGGCCCTTGTCGCGCGCGGCGGCGCGGGCCTTGTCGATGACGTTCTTCATGTCGTGCGGCGCCAGGAACTGACCCTTCTTGATGTTCACCGGCTTGCCCGACTGCGCCACCGCGCGGATGAAGTCGGTCTGACGGCACAGGAAGGCGGGGGTCTGCAGCACGTCGACCACGGATGCGACGGACGCGATCTGCTCGACATCATGCACATCGGTCAGCAGCGAAACGTTCAGCTCGCGTTTGACCTTGGCCAGTATCTCCAGCCCGCGCTCCAGGCCGGGGCCGCGAAAGGTGTTGCCGCTGGAGCGGTTGGCCTTGTCGTAGCTGCTCTTGAAGATGAACGGGATGCCCAGCGCCGAAGTCATTTCCTTCAGCGCGCCCGCCACATCGATCTGCAGCTGCTCCGACTCGACGACACAGGGGCCTGCGATCAGGAAAAAGGGCTGCGTCAGGCCGACCTCGTGCCCGCACAGCTTCATGCGGCGGCCTTCGTCGAGCCGACCACCTGCAAGCGCTCGCGTTGATGTGCCAATGCCGCCGAGATGAACGAGTTGAACAGCGGATGCCCGCCCCAGGGCGTCGACTTGAACTCGGGGTGGAACTGCACCCCCATGTACCAGGGGTGGACGCTGCGCGGCAGTTCGACGATTTCGGTCAGCTTCTCGCGCTGTGTCAGTGCCGAGATCACCAGACCGGCAGCGCTCAACTGATCGAGGTAGTTGACATTGGCTTCGTAGCGATGGCGATGGCGCTCCGTGACCACATCGCCGTAGATCTCGTGGGCGAGCGTGCCCGGCTTCACATCGGAGCTTTGCGCGCCCAGGCGCATCGTGCCGCCGAGGTCGGAGCTGCTGCTGCGCTTCTGGATCGAGCCATCGGCGTCCTGCCATTCCTCGATCAACGCGATCACCGGGTGCGGCGTGTCGGGCTCGAACTCGGTGCTGTTGGCCTTCTCGAGTCCGGCCTGATGGCGGGCGAACTCGATGGTGGCGACCTGCATGCCCAGGCAGATGCCCAGGTAGGGCAGCTTGGACTCGCGGGCGAATTTCGCGGCCAGCACCTTGCCCTCGACGCCGCGCTTGCCGAAGCCACCCGGCACCAGCACCGCATCGAAGGCGGCGAGCTGCTGCACGTTGTCGGGGGTCAGCGTTTCGGAGTCGACGTACTCGATCAGCACCTTCGCGTGGCTGTGCATGCCAGCGTGGCGCAGCGCCTCGTTCAGCGACTTGTAGGAATCCGACAGGTCGGTGTACTTGCCGCACATCGCGATCGTGATCTCGCGCTCGGGGTGCTCGAACTCGCGCACCAATTCGTCCCAGCGTGTCAGGTTGGCCGGTGGTGTGTGGATGCGCAGCTTGTCGCAGATCAGCCCGTCGAGACCCTGCTCGTGCAGGATGCGCGGGACCTTGTAGATCGTGTCGACATCCCACATCGAGATCACGCCCCAGGCCGGCACATTGGTGAACAGCGAGATCTTTTCGCGCTCTTCATCCGGAATGCGGCGGTCGGCGCGGCACAGCAGCACATCGGCCTGGATGCCGATCTCGCGCAGTTTCTGCGCGGTGTGCTGGGTCGGCTTGGTCTTCAACTCGCCCGCTGCGGCGATCCACGGCACGTAGGTCAGGTGCACGAAGGCGCTGTTGTTCGGCCCCATGCGCAGGCTCATCTGGCGCACGGCTTCGAGGAACGGCAGCGACTCGATGTCGCCGACCGTGCCACCGATCTCGACGATGGCGACATCGACTTCGTGGTCAGTGCCAGCCCCTGCGCCGCGCTTGACGAATTCCTGGATCTCGTTGGTGACGTGCGGGATGACCTGCACCGTCTTGCCGAGGTAATCGCCACGGCGCTCGCGTTCGAGCACGCTCTTGTAGATCTGGCCGGTGGTGAAGTTGTTGGCCTTCTTCATCCGGGTGGTGATGAAGCGCTCGTAGTGTCCGAGGTCGAGGTCGGTTTCGGCGCCGTCGTCGGTCACGTAGACCTCGCCGTGCTGGAACGGCGACATCGTGCCGGGGTCGACATTGAGGTAGGGGTCGAGCTTGATCAGGGTGACCTTGATGCCGCGCGATTCGAGGATCGCTGCGAGCGACGCCGCCGCAATGCCCTTGCCCAGCGAGGACACCACACCGCCGGTGACAAAGACGTACTTGGTCATTGCTTTCAGCAGCCGTTTGGCACGCTGCTGTGGTGGGAAAAAGTGATTATAGAAGGGGCCTTTCCGGCCCCGCTCAGACGATCTTCTCGCCGGGATGCGTGATCTTGCGCAGCGGTTCGTAGCGGGCGGATTCCACGCGCAGCGGGTGCGCAGCGGCGGCGGCGTCGCCGGTCCACTGCGGGTCGTCGAGGGACTCGAACACTTCGCGCAGCTTGTGACCCCAGGAGCCCCGGATCATCTGGAAATACGGGTTCTGCTCGTCGATGCACACGGCCTGATCGCACTTCAGCGCGTCGTTCTGGTAGACCAGCAAGTCGAGCGGGAGCCCGACCGACAGGTTCGACTTCAGCGTCGAATCCATCGACACCAGCGCGCATTTCGAGGCTTCATCGAGCGGCGTGGTGGGCGAAATCATCCGGTCGAGCACCGGCTTGCCGTACTTCGACTCGCCCGCCTGGAAGTAGCAGGTTTCCTGTGTGGCCTCGATGAAGTTGCCAGCGGAATACACCAGGAACAGGCGCATCGCCTCGCCCTTGATCTGCCCGCCGAAGATCATCGACGCGTTGAAGTCGATGCCTGAAGCCTTCAGCGACTTGCCATCCTGGTCGTAGACACGGCGCACCGCACTGCCGAGCACGCGTGCGGCATCGAACATGCTGGTCGCGTTCCAGATCGTGATCGGCGCATCGTCACCGTTGTCGATCTTCTCGACCTGCAGGATTTCGCGCACCGACTGGCTGATGGAGAGGTTGCCAGCCGACAGCATCACCATGAAACGGTCGCCCGGCTTCTCGTAGACGATCATCTTGCGGAAGGTGCTGATCTGGTCGAGACCGGCGTTGGTGCGCGAGTCGGACAGGAAGACCAGCCCCGCGTCGAGTTTGATGCCTACGCAATAGGTCATGGTGCGGTGTCGCTTTCGAGTGGGTGTTGCAGTGCCTGCAAACGGTACAGCGTTTCGAGGGCCTGTTTCGGGGTCAAGGCATCGGGGTCGACCTGCGCCAGCGCCCGTTCGACCGGCGACGCCTCCCGCGCTGCCACCGGCGCTGGCGCGGCGAACAGGTCGATCTGTGCCTGCCCTGATTTTTGCTGCGATTCGAGCGCTTCCAGTGCGGTGCGCGCCTGGCGCACCAGCGAGGCCGGCATGCCCGCCAGTCTCGCGACCTGCACGCCGTAGCTGCGGCTGGCGGGTCCGGGCTGGATGTCATGCAAAAACACGATCTCGTCGCCGGCCTTGCCGTGGCTTTCGACGGCCGACACATGCACGTTGATCGCGCGCTCGTGCTTCGCCGGGAACGCCGTCAACTCGAAGTAGTGCGTGGCGAACAGCGTGAAGGCGTTGTTGCGCTCGTGCAGGTGGCTGGCAATGGCGCCGGCCAGCGCCAGGCCATCGAAGGTCGAGGTGCCACGGCCGATCTCGTCCATCAGCACCAGCGACTGCGCGGTGGCGCCGTGCAGGATGGCGGCGGCCTCGGTCATCTCGACCATGAAGGTCGATTGCGCGTTGGCCAGGTCATCGGCCGCACCGATGCGGGTGTGTATTGCGTCCATCGGCCCGAGCCGGCAGGTGGTGGCTGGTACGAACGAGCCCATCGAAGCTAACAAGCAAATGAGTGCCACCTGCCGCATGTAGGTGCTCTTGCCGCCCATGTTGGGCCCGGTGATGACCAGCATCTTGCGGGTCGCGTCCAGCCGGCAGTCATTCGCCATGAAGTTGCCTGCACCGGTTTCCTGCAGGCGCGCCTCCACGACCGGGTGGCGACCGCCCTGGATGTCGATGCAGGGCTCGCGCACGAACTGCGGCCGACACCAGTTGAGCGTCGCGGCCCGTTCGGCCAGGGCCGCCAGCGCATCGAGTGTGGCCAGTGCGTGTGCCAGATCGGACAGCGACGCCACATGGTTCTGCAGGGTCTCGACCAGCTGCTCGTACAGCAGTTTCTCGCGTGCCAGCGAGCGCTCCTGGGCTGACAGTGCTTTGTCCTCGAAGGCTTTCAACTCCGGTGTGATGTAGCGCTCGGCGTTCTTCAGTGTTTGGCGGCGCTGGTAGTCGGCGGGCACCTTGTCGATCTGGCCCTGCGTGACCTCGATGTAGAAGCCGTGCACCCGGTTGAACTGCACCCGCAGGTTGGTGATCCCGGTGCGCGCGCGTTCTCGTGCTTCGAGATCGAGCAGGAAGGCATCGCAGTTCTGCGCGATCGCGCGCAGTTCATCCAGCGCCGCGTCGCAGCCGGTGGCAATCACGCCACCGTCACGCAGCAGCACGGCGGGTTCTTCGGCCAGCGTGGTGGTCAGCAGCGATTCGATGCTG
Source organism: Burkholderiaceae bacterium (assembly GCA_965229345.1). Lineage (GTDB taxonomy): Bacteria > Pseudomonadota > Gammaproteobacteria > Burkholderiales > Burkholderiaceae_C > PBB1. The sequence goes on along the minus strand of OZ245872.1, from coordinate 2,535,124 downwards.
GCGTCGGGGCTCAGCGCTTCCAGCGCCATGTCGAGCAGGACGCAGGCGCCCTCGGGCACGGCCGAGCGCAGACCGGGCAGCGCGCGCAGCGTCGTCCGCAGGCCGGTCAACTCCCGCGGGCGAACCTGGCGCAGCGCGATGCGGGCTGTGATGCGTTCGACGTCGCAGACTGATCGAAGGGCCTGGCGCAAGCTGTCTCCGCCACGGGCCATCAACGCGTCGATGGCCTCATGGCGCTGGGTGGCGACGGTGCGCTCGCGCAGCGGTCGCGTCATCCAGCCGCGCAGGGCCCGGCTGCCCATGCCGGTGCGGCAGGTGTCGAGCAGTGAGAGCAGCGTGGGGGACTCTTCGCCGCGCAGTGTCTGCGTCAGCTCCAGATTGCGGTGCGTGGTGGGTGGCAGATCGATCAGTTCGCTGGCGCGCTCGACCTGCAGACTGCGCACATGGGCCAGCGCCTGGCCTTGCGTGTGTTCGGCGTAACTCAGCAAGGCCGATGCGGCGGCGTGCGCCACGGTGAGCTCGCTGGCGTTGAAGCCCGCCAGGCTGGCAACGCGAAGTTGTTCGCACAGCTTGCGGGCGCCCAGTGCCGCATCGAACTGCCAGTCGGGCCGGTGTGTCACTGCGGCGCGTGTTGCCGACAACGCAGGGGGAGCGTCTTCGCGCGTGACCAGCACCTCCGCCGCATTCAGCCGTGCGAGCCAGCCGGGAAGTTCGTGGTCGGCGCATTCGGTCAGCCCGAGCTGCCCACTGCTCAAACCCAACCAGGCCAGGCCGTGCGTCGTCTGCCCGCGGTGGGTGCGCTGCGACAGCGCCAGCAGCAACGCATCGGCCTTGTCGGACAGCAGTTCGGTGTCGGTCAGCGTGCCTGGCGTGACGACACGTACCACCTTGCGCTCGACCGGCCCCTTGGCGGTCGCCACATCGCCCACCTGCTCGCAGATGGCCACCGGCTCGCCCAGCTTGATCAGCCGGGCCAGGTAGTTCTCGACCGCATGCACCGGCACGCCGGCCATCACCACCGGCTCGCCGGCGCTCTGGCCGCGCGTGGTCAGCGTGATGTCGAGCAGCCGGTTCGCGCGCCGGGCGTCATCGAAGAACAGCTCGTAGAAGTCGCCCATCCGGTAGAACACCAGCGTGTCCGGATGGTCGGCCTTGATGCGCAGGTACTGCTGCATCATGGGCGTGTGGCTGGCGAGGGCGGCCGCGTCGGCGCCCTCGGGCTGGGAATCTTTCGGCAACGTGGCGACCCGTTTCACTCGTGCGCTGGCAAGGGATAGGCAGCGTGCGGGAGCCGCAAGCGTGGCTTGCGCGTCGACCGCAGCGTCTGGCATGGACGCCCGGATTGTCGCCTCGTGCCGTCAGCCGATGCGAAGAGGCCGCTGGCCGCGGCTCAGAACGGAGCCGGCAGCAGCTTGAAGCCTGCGATCAGCACGCCGATCACGGTGTTGACGACGACGCTGAGCACGCTCGGCACATAGAAAAGCGCGGAAATCGTCTGCGCGCTCATGCCGTGTTCGAACAACAACCCGAGCGCGAACGAGACGATGCCAAGCGCGACCCACCGGCGCAAATAGGTCGTCAGCCACTGGGCCTTGTCGAGGTTGTGCCGCCAGGCCGCCGAGCGCTCGAACAGGTTGCCGTGGTTGACGTCGCGGAACAGCCACCCGAAGAACAGGTAGCGGTACAGCAACACACGGAAGGAGAGGGTGGTGTCGTCGGTGGCCATGGGTCGAATCTGCCTGCCAAACGGGGTGGATCGGATGATGCGCGCAACGGTTAACCCTTATATCGGCCTGTCCTTCGGTGGGCTTGATCGCTTTAGAAGGGATTCAACCGTTCATATTCGCGCCAGGGGGCCCGAATCGGCGCTCAAGTGGCATCGGTAAACTTGGCTCCACTCCCTTTCCAACCCGAGTTACCCATGAGCTTCGACAAAGTCACCCCTGGCAAGAAGGCCCCGGAACAGTTCAACGTGATCATCGAAATCCCGATGAATGCCGATCCGGTGAAGTACGAGGTCGACAAGGAAAGCGGCGCGCTGTTCGTCGACCGTTTCATGAGCACCGCGATGCACTACCCGTGCAATTACGGCTACGTGCCGCAGACGATTTCTGGCGATGGCGACCCGGTGGACGTGTTGGTGATCACCCCGTTTCCGCTGTTGGCGGGCTCGGTGGTCACGTGCCGCGCGATCGGCATGCTGAACATGGAAGATGAGGCCGGCATGGACGCCAAGCTGCTGGCCGTGCCCATCGACAAGCTGCTGCCGATCTACGCCAGCTGGCAGAAGCCCGAAGACCTGCACGAGTTGCAGCTGCGCACGATCCAGCACTTTTTCGAGCACTACAAGGACCTGGAACCCAACAAGTGGGTCAAGGTCAAGGGCTGGTCAGGCCCGCAGGCCGCGCACGAGGAAATCAGCTCGGGCATTGCGAACTACAAGAAGTCCCTGGCTGGCTGACAGCCTTCCAGCACCTGAAGACAGCGCCCCGAGGGCGCTGTTTTTCTTGTGGTTCCACTGGAAATCCCGCGGAACCGCGCGCACAGGTTCGCGCTCTACACTGCCCGCCCACCTGGCTTGCAGAGCATTCCCGTGAATCCATTCCTGCGCGCGTTTCCCCTTGTTCTGTCCTTGTGGGTGGCCGTATTGCCACTCGTGGCGCCGTCGGCGCAGGCGCAATCGCTGCCTTCTGGTGTGACCCGTGTTCAGTCGGTCGAAGGCATCGACGAGTACCGGCTGGCCAACGGCCTGCAGGTGCTGCTGATCCCCGACAGCTCGAAGCCCACCACCACCGTCAATCTGACTTATCACGTCGGTTCACGCCAGGAAAACTACGGCGAGACCGGCATGGCGCACCTGCTGGAACACCTGTTGTTCAAGGGTTCGCCGAAACATCCGAACGTCTGGGCCGAGTTCACCAAGCGTGGTCTGGCGGCCAACGGCAGCACCTGGTTCGATCGCACCAACTACACCGCCAGCTTTTCGGCCAACGACGACAACCTGCGTTGGTACCTGGGCTGGCAGGCCGATGCGATGGTCAACAGCTACATCGCGCGCAAGGCACTCGACACCGAAATGACGGTGGTGCGCAACGAGATGGAGTCGGGCGAGAACAACCCCGACCGCATCCTGTTCTCGAAGACGCTGGCCACGATGTACCAGTGGCACAACTACGGCAAGGACACCATCGGCGCCCGCAGCGATGTCGAGAACGTCGACATCCCGCGTCTGCAGGCGTTCTATCGCCTGTATTACCAGCCTGACAACGCCACGCTGATCGTGTCCGGCAAGTTCCAGCCGGCGCAGACGCTGTCGTGGATTGCGCAGTCGTTCGGCGTCATCAAGAAGCCGACCCGCACATTGCCTGCGCAGTACACGCTGGACCCGGTTCAGGACGGCGAGCGCAGCATCACCCTGCGCCGTACCGGCGGCGTGCCGGTGCTTTACGCCGCTTACCACGTGCCGCCCGGTGCCCATCCGGACTTCGCTGCCGTGGACCTGCTCGGGTCCATCATGGGCGACGCACCGAGCGGCCGCCTGCACAAGCGGCTCACCGAGAAAGGCCTGGCCGCGACCACCTACGCGTTCTCGCAGGGCCTGGCCGAGCCCGGTTTCGCGCTGTTCGGGGCGCAACTCGGGTCTCAGCAGGATGTGGATGCAGCGCGCAAGGAACTGCTGGCCACCGTCGAATCGGTGTCGAAGGAACCGATCACGCAGGAGGAACTGGACCGGGCGAAGACCAAGTGGCTCAAGGCCTGGGATCAGGCGTTCACCAACCCGGAAACGGTGGGCATCGCCCTCAGCGAAACCGTCGCGATGGGCGACTGGCGGCTGTTCTTCCTGAACCGTGATCGTGTGCGTGAGGCGACCCTGGCCGATGTTCAGCGCGTGGCCGAACAGCGTTTGCTTCCGGCGAACCGCACCTTAGGCCTGTATCTGCCCACCGACCAGCCGCAGCGCGCACCGGCACCTGCCAAGGTCGACGTGGTGGCGCAACTGAAGACCTTCAAACCGCAGGGTGCCGCAGCCGCGGTGGAAGCCTTCGAGGCGACGCCGGCCAACATCGATCGGCGCACACAGCGTTTCGACGTCGGTGGCCTGCGCGTCGGCCTGCTGCCCAAGGGCAGCCGCGGCAATGCGGTGCAGGCGATGCTGACACTGCGGTTTGGCGACGAGAAGTCGCTGTTCGGTCAGGGCGAGGTGGCCGACATGGTCGCCGCGCTGCTCGACAAGGGCACGGCGACGATGACACGCCAGCAGATCCAGGATCGGCTCGACGCGCTGCACACCGAGATGGGCATCAGCGGCGGTGCGGGCGTGGTGACGGTGAACCTGAGCTCGCGCCGCGAGTATCTGCCGGACGCGATTGCGCTGGTGGCGGACTTGCTGCGGCATCCGGTGTTCCCGGCAGATGCGCTGGACGAAGTGCGCCGCCAAGCGCTGGCCAGCATCGAGCAGGACCGCAAGGAGCCTGAGGCCGTGGTGAGCAACACGCTGGCCCGGCTCGGCAACCCCTATCCGCGCGGCGATCTTCGCTATGCCCGCACCTTCGACGAGATCGTGCAGGACATCGGCAGTGTGACGCTGGAGCAGGTGCGCGAACACCACCGGACGTTCTACGGCGCGAAGGCGGGCGAGTTTTCCGCCGTCGGCGACTTCGACGTGGCGGCGGTGCGCCAGGTTTTGCAGGCCGCCTTTGGCGACTGGCAGGTGGGTACCCCCTACACCCGCGTGCCGCAGCCGCTGATCTCGGTGCCGCCCGCGCGGCTGCTGCTCGTGACGCCCGACAAGCAGAACGCGACGATGCGGGTCGAGTTCCCGGTGCCGCTGTCGGACAACGATGCCGATTACGCCGCGCTGTCGATGGCGAACTACCTGCTCGGTTCGGGTGGCAATTCGCGGCTGTGGCGGCGCATCCGCGAGACCGAGGGCCTGTCGTACGACGTGCGCAGCTCGATCGAGTGGAACGACACCGAGCCGCATTCCGAGTGGTCGGCCACGGCGATCTTTGCGCCGCAGAACCAACCCAAGGTCGAAGCCGCGTTCCGTGAGGAACTGGCTCGCGCCCTGAAAGACGGCTTCACCGCGAAGGAGCTGGCCGAAGGCCAGCGCGGTCTGCTGAACTACCGCCGGCTGACGCGCGCCCGCGATGCGGCCGTGGCCGCGGGCATCGCCAACAACCTGCACATCGGCCGCACCTTCGCGCGCTCGGCGCAGGTCGACGCGGAGCTGCAGGCGCTGACGCTGGACCAGGTCAACGCCGCACTGCGCAAGTACCTGGCGCCGGAGCGGTTCATCTACGGCTTCGCGGGCGATTTCAAGACGAAGCCTTGAACGGCAGGCGCTCGTTCAGTTCATCGACGTACTGGGCGACGCCTGCACCTTCTTGCTCGAGAAAGTTCGCCACCGCCTCGGCGAACTGCGGATGGGCCAGCCAGTGCGCGGATTGCGTCTGCACCGGCAGCAGGCCACGGGCCATCTTGTGTTCGCCCTGCGCGCCGCCCTCGAAGCGCCGGTAGCCGTGGGCGATGCACCAGGCCAGCGGCTGGTAATAGCAAGCGTCGAAGTGCAGGCAACTGACGGCTTCGGTGGCGCCCCAGTAGCGGCCGAAGGCATGGCCCTTGGCCGGATCAATGCCGATCAGTGAGGCGGCGATGCGTTCGCCGCCGCGGCGGGCGATGAACAGCAGCCAGTGCTCGGGCATCGTCTGCGCCATCCGCGCGAAGAAGTCGCGCGTCAGGTAGGGCGTCGAGCGGCGCATCTGGTAGGTCAGGGTGTAGCAGCGGTAGAAGTAGTCCCAGTCGGCCTCGGTGATGGCGGTGCCTACCAGCGTGTCGAAGGTGACGCCCGCATCCGTCACCCGCCGCCTTTCCTGCTGGATCTTCTTGCGCTTTTCACGCTGCAGGCTGGCCAGGAAATCGGCGAAGTCGGCGTAGGGCTGCGGCTCGCGGTTGGTCCAGTGAAACTGCACCGTCGTGCGCATCATCCAGCCGGCCTCGCGTGCTGCGGCGCTGTCGGCTTCGTCGAGAAACAGCAGGTGCGCCGACGACAGCCCGGCTTGCGTCACCAGCTTTTGCATGCCTTGCAACAGCGAGACGCGTGACGCTGCATCCCGGGCCAGCAGGCGTGGCCCGGGCACCGGTGTGAACGGCACCGCATCGAGCAGCTTGGGGTAGTAGTCCAGGCCGTGGCGGCGGTAGGCATCGGCCCACGCCCAGTCGAACACGTACTCACCGTAGGAGTGGGTCTTCATGTAGAGCGGGCAGGCCGCCACCAGCGTGTCGTCGTCGTGCACCGACAGGAACTGCGGCTGCCAGCCGGTCTTGGCCACCGCGCTGCCGGACTCGTGCAGCGCCAGCAGGTACTCGTGGCGCATGAACGGTGTCGCGCTGGGCTGCAACGCCAGCAGGGCGTTCCATGCAGCCGCCGCGATGCCGCCGGGGTGGTCGTGGACCCGAATGACAGTATTCTTCAACGCTGCCGTGCTTTCTGATCCCCGCCCCGTGGTCCTGTCTTCAACATGAGCTCCCTTCCCGTGGTCAAAGTCGCGCTGGCACAGCTCAATGCGACGGTCGGTGACATGGCAGGCAACGCCGCCAGGATCGTCGAATTCGCCCGACGTGCGCATTCTCAGGGTGCCCGGCTGGTGGTGACGCCGGAGCTGAGTCTGTGTGGTTATCCGCCGGAAGACTTGCTGCTGCGACCGGCCTTCATGCAGGCTTGTCGAGACGCGCTGGCCGACTGCGCGAGCGCGCTGGCGGATCTGCCGGGGCTGCACGTGGTGGTCGGGCATCCGCACCAGTTTGCGGATCAGTCCGACGTCCGTACCAAGTCCCATGCGGTGCCGCGGCGGCACAACGCAGCGTCGGTGCTGAGCGAGGGCCGCGTGATCGCGACGTACTGCAAGCGCGAACTGCCGAATTACCAGGTCTTCGATGAACGTCGTTATTTCGCATCGGGCCGCGATGCAGGGCAGGGCCCCGTTGTGTTCGAGGTGGAGGGGCTGCGCTTCGGCCTCGCCATCTGCGAAGACGCCTGGTTCGACGAGCCCGCCCGCAGCGCGCAAGCCGCTGGCGCGCAGGTGCTGTGCGTGTTGAATGCCTCACCGTACCACCTTGGAAAGGTCGAAGAGCGTGAGGTGCGCATGGGCGATCGCGCACGCGATGTCGGCCTGCCGCTGCTCTACGCGCACCTGACCGGTGGACAGGACGAGGTGGTGTTCGATGGCGCCTCGTTCGCCCTCGATGCGTCAGGCCAGGTCAAGGCGCGTGCACCGATGTTCGAAGAGTCGCTGCTGATGCTCGAGGTCTCGGCCAATGAGGTGGCCGGTGACATCACCCCAGTGCCGAGCATCGAGGCCCAGGCCTGGGCGGCGCTGGTCACTGGCGTGCGCGACTACATCGGCAAGAACGGTTTCCCGGGCGCACTGATCGGGCTGAGCGGTGGTGTCGATTCGGCGCTGGTGCTCGCTGTGGCCGTCGATGCGCTGGGCGCCGACAAGGTGCGCGCGGTGATGATGCCGTCGCCCTACACCGCCGACATCTCGTGGATCGATGCGCGCGACATGGCCCTGCGATTGCGCGTGCGCTACGACGAGATCTCGATCGCGCCGATGTTCGCGTCGTTCAAGCAGAGCCTGGCAGCCGAGTTCGCCGGGCGGCCCGAGGACACGACCGAAGAAAACATCCAGGCGCGCATCCGCGGCACGCTGCTGATGGCGCTGTCGAACAAGTTCGGCGCCATCGTTCTGACCACCGGCAACAAGAGCGAGATGGCCACCGGCTACTGCACGCTGTACGGCGACATGGCGGGCGGCTTCGCAGTGATCAAGGACGTGGCGAAAACGCTGGTCTACCGCCTGTGCGCCTGGAAGAACGCGCAGTCCAACGGGGGCCGCGGCGAGGTGATCCCGACGCGCATCCTGACCCGGGCACCGTCGGCCGAGTTGCGGCCGGACCAGAAGGACCAGGACAGTCTGCCCGAGTACGCGGTGCTCGACGAGGTGGTGGAGCGCTACATGGAAGACGACCAGAGCATCGAGGACATCGTGGCAGCGGGCTTTGATCGCGCCGATGTCGAACGCGTGACGCGGCTGATCAAGATCAACGAATACAAGCGTCGGCAGGCGCCGGTCGGCATCCGCATCACCCATCGCGCGTTCGGGCGCGATTGGCGCTACCCGATCACCTCCAAATTTCGCGCATGATCAGCGCTTAAACTTAATCCAAACCAACGTCAGGGGCCGTATGAAGCAGATCACCGCCATCCTCAAACCGTTCAAGCTCGAAGAAGTCCGAGAGGCGTTGGCCGAGGTCGGCGTGACGGGCCTGACGGTGACCGAAGTCAAGGGTTTCGGACGGCAGAAAGGTCATACCGAGCTGTACCGCGGCGCAGAGTACGTGGTTGACTTCTTGCCCAAGGTGAAGATCGAAGTGATGGTCAAGACTGCTGATCTTGATCGTTGCATCGAAGCCATCGTCAAGGCTGCCAAGACGGGCAAGATCGGTGACGGCAAGATATTCGTCACCTCGATCGACCAGGTGGTGCGCATCCGTACCGGCGAGACCGGCGAAGCCGCCATCTGACCTGTTGCAGGGCCGCCGACGCGGCCGTTCAGGCGAAGAAGCGGTGCCAGAGTGCGGCGAGCCAGACGCTGCCGCACAGCAGCAGCGACAGGAAGACGGCTGCGCTGCCCAGGTCCTTGGCCCGCTTGGACAGCTCGTGCAGCTCGAACGACACGCGATCGATGGCCGCTTCGATGCCGGAGTTGAGCAGTTCGACGATCAGCACCAGAATCACCGAGCCCGCCAGCACCGCCACCTCGACCCAGGTGGTCCCGAGCCAGAACGCGGCCGGTAGCATCACCACCGCGAGCCAGAATTCTTGCCGGAACGCGCTTTCACCTTGGTAGGCGGCTCTCAGCCCTTCGATCGAATAGCCCGTGGCGTGCACCACACGGTCGAGGCCTGTGCGGCCCTTGTACAGGTTGGTCGTCATGCGCAAGGATTGTGCATGGGGACTCGCCGGTAGCCCAGGGCCCGGGTGGCGTCGTTCAGCGCTTGGGCCGAGGTGGGGGCTTGGCATCCACCAACTGCGTGCCGCAGATGGCGTCATGCCAGAACTGGTGCTGCGGGTGCAGCAGAGCCAGCAGCGCGTAACCGATCACACCGATCGCAACGGCCACCAGCGCGTCCCAACGTGTCCAGTGGTTCAGCGTTGCGATCAACGCGGCCGGCGCAAACCACAGGCAAGCGACCAGATAACGGGCCAGCGCACGCGGTTGGCTCAGCCTGTCGCCGCTGAGGGTGACCACGCGGATGTGCCAGGTTTGCATCGGCAGCGTTTGACCGCGGCGAGACCAGAAGTACGTGAAATAGACACCGTAGACCACGAAAGCGAAGACGCGCAATGCGGTCTCGCTTTGCAGCGGATGGGACTGGCCCGTCAAGGCGACGAACAGGGCACCCACGGCGCCGGGAATCAAGCCCAGGCCAAACAGGATCATGCCTTCGTAGGTGAAGCAGGCCATGCGCCGCCGCAGGCTGGGCGCAGGCAACACCGTGGCGGGAAGGGGGTCGAGCAGGTGGGTCGTCATGCCCGGGTCAGGGAGGCGTGGCCGTGGGGGCCGAGGCGCCCACGGCGACCACCGCCGCCCCTTGGGGGCCTCGCTTCGGCAGCAAGGTCGTCGGGTTGACGAAATTTGGCGACGCGGTGATTTTCGGCAGCCCTGCCTGTTGATGTGCCGGTGGCGTGGGGCGTTTCGAGATCAGCGTTGTGGTCGCGCCTGTGGGTGCTTGAATGACGGTTGGCGCCACCGATCGGCCCTGGCGGCGAACGTCTGGGGGAAGCACTTCATTGGATTTGGTCTGGACGCCAAAGGAATCCGTGCCGGCCATGTCCGCTGCCTGGAGGCGAAGTTTGGACGGTGTGCCGGTGCTGGCTTCGGGTGCCGCGCGGGCGGCCAGTTCTTTCTTCTCGGCCTCAGGCAGTGCCTGATACGCCTCCCAGCGTGCTTGTCGATTGGACGGCGCCAGTTGCTGCGCCTGCTTGAACTGAAGGCGGGCGGTACCCCGTTGCTCCGGTGTCAGTGCGGCCCATTCGGTCATGCGCGCCTGGATGCGCTGCCGCTCGTCTTCCGATTTGATCGGAAACTGAGCCACGATTTCCAGCCACTTTTGTTTGTGGTCGGAGCCGATGTTGCGCCATTCACGCTGCAGTGGTTGCAGCGCTGATCGTTGGCTGGGTGTCAGGCTCGACCACGTGGGTGGCTTCTCGGCTTTTGTCGTCGTGCTGGATCCATTCACTGCCATCTGGGTCGGCGCGCCAGCGCCCGCAGCCAGCGCCTGGCTGGTCAGGCAGCTGGCAAGGGCGGCGGAAAGCGTCGCAAGCGCGCAAAGCCGATTCGCGACCCGGCATTTGCTGAACGGTTCGACGGCGCGCGGCATGTGGTCATTGGTCACTCGCGTGACGTCTTCAGGTATTCAACGAACCCTGGATCGCTGTAGGCCTCGGGCGGCACATCGTCAGCCAGCAGTGCCGCATCGACTTCGGCGGCCGCGGCGATCTGGTCTTGCAGATGGAAGTGCTCGATCAGGCTGAGTCCCAGAAGCAGGGCGGCCACTGGAACCAGTGCGGTCAGGGACGTCCACCACGACTTGCCCTTGCTGCCACCGAAGGAAAGTGTGGCTGCGGACGAAAACCCGTTGGCTGCCGAATTGATCTGTGCAGACGAAGCCGTCTGACGCTGTGCCAGCGCCAATTGCCTGGCGTGACGCAACCGTTCGGTCACGTCGTGTGGCAACAGGTCAGCACTCTCGCTCAGGCGAGCTGTCAGCCGCAGCCCGAAACGGGCCTCCAAAGCGGCCACTCGGGGGTCGGCGGTGTGTTCAGCGGCATTCACAGGGTGATTCCTTTCGCCTTCAGCGCCTTCGCCAGTGCATGCACTGCCCGGGAACAATGCGTTTTGACGCTTCCCTCGGAGCAGCCCATCGCCAGCGCAGTCTCTGAAACATCGAGTTCCTCCCAGTAACGCAGCAGAAACGCTTCTCGTTGACGGGCAGGCAGATCGGCGACCTGACTCTCGATCAAAGCAAAAACCTGGCCGCGCGAGACGACGTCCGACGCACTTTCGGCAGACGCCTCACCAGCAAACGCTTCCAGCACCTCCAGAATATCGAAATCCTCATCGCCGCCCGCAGGCTCGAAGTCGGAAAAATTGCGGAAAAGTGCGCCTCGCACCTTCTGGCGCCGGAACCAGTCCATCGTCGCGTTCGACAGGATGCGCTGGAACAGCGGCGGCAACTCGGCAGCGGGCCGATCGGCGTAGTTTTCTGCCAGCTTGATCATCGCGTCCTGTACGACATCCAGGGCAGCATCCTCGTCGCGAACGGAAAACACGGCCCGCTTGAAGGCGCGTTTTTCGACGCTCTTGAGAAAAGCGGACAGTTCTTGTTCGGAAGCCAAGACGAGGGCGCCTCTTCACGGGGCGGGACAAACGGGTGCGGAGTATCTCACTGCACCACGTTGGGCTGCCGAGTTGGGTGAGGTGGCACAGTGAGGGTGTCATAATCCTACGTTGCACAACAGATGGATCGCCGCTGGTGTTCTCGACCTGAGGCATCCTGAAGGTGATTCACCAGGCACCACACCCGCTTCACAAGAGCGCGGAGAGGCGCACCGATGGTTTTTCGTTAGAGAAATTCACAGAGGTTCTACATGGACATGTCAGACGCTCAAGTCAAACGCGCCGCGTCGGCGCCCGCCGCCCCAGGCTCCTCCTCCACCGAGCCCAACGGCGCTGAAATACTGATCCGCTGCCTGCAGGCCGAGAACGTCCAGTTCTTGTGGGGTTATCCCGGCGGGGCCGTTCTGTACATCTACGACGCGCTGTACAAGCAAGACACGATCGAACATGTGCTGGTTCGGCACGAGCAAGCGGCTGTCCACGCGGCAGACGGCTATGCCCGGGCCTCTGGCGAGGTCGGTGTGGCACTGGTCACCTCCGGGCCGGGGGTGACGAACGCGATCACAGGCATCGCCACTGCCTACATGGACAGCATTCCGATGGTGATCATCACCGGACAGGTGCCCACACAGGCGATCGGTCTCGATGCCTTCCAGGAGTGCGACACCGTCGGCATCACCCGCCCCATCGTCAAGCACAACTTCCTGGTGAAGGACGTGCGCGATCTCGCACTGACGCTGAAGAAGGCCTTCCACATCGCTCGCACCGGCCGCCCCGGCCCAGTGGTGGTCGATATCCCGAAGGACGTGTCGGTGAATACCGCGCCGTTCGCTTACCCGGCGGCGTTGGAAATGCGTTCGTACAGCCCGGTCCGCAAGGGGCACGCCGGACAGATTCGCAAGGCGGTGCAGCTGCTGCTGGCGTCGAAGCGGCCGTACATCTACAGCGGCGGTGGTGTGATTCTCGGTAACGCGTCGGCCGAGCTGCGTGAGCTGGTGAATCTGCTTGGATTCCCCTGCACCAACACCCTGATGGGCCTGGGCGCCTATCCGTCGAGCGATCCGAAGTTTCTGGGCATGCTGGGCATGCACGGCACCTACGAAGCCAACATGACCATGCAGAACTGCGACGTTCTGCTCGCCGTTGGCGCCCGATTCGACGACCGCGTGATCGGCAATCCCACGCACTTTGCCTCGGTCCAGCGCAAGATCATCCACATCGACATCGATCCCTCATCGATCTCCAAGCGTGTCAAGGTCGATATCCCGATCGTCGGCGACGTGAAGGAAGTGCTGCAGGAACTGATCGCGCAGATCCGGGACGCGCAGGCTCGCCCAGATGCCAATGCGCTCGGGGCGTGGTGGTCGCAGATCGCAGAGTGGCGCAAGCAGGAATGCCTGAAGTACACGAACAGCGATGTCGTCATCAAGCCGCAGTACGTGATCGAGAAGCTGTGGGAGCTGACCAAGGACTCCGACGCGTATATCACCTCGGACGTCGGACAGCACCAGATGTGGGCCGCTCAGTACTACCGTTTCGACGAGCCGCGCCGCTGGATCAACTCCGGTGGCCTGGGCACGATGGGCGTCGGCCTGCCCTATGCGATGGGCATCAAGCTCGCGAAGCCCGATGCGGATGTCTTCTGCGTCACTGGCGAGGGCTCGATCCAGATGTGCATCCAGGAACTGTCCACCTGCTTGCAATACAACACACCGGTCAAGGTGATTTCGCTGAACAACCGCTACCTGGGCATGGTGCGGCAGTGGCAGCAGCTCGACTACGGTGGCCGCTACTCGCACAGCTACATGGATGCGCTGCCCGATTTCGTCAAGTTGGCCGAAGCCTACGGCCACGTCGGCCTGAAAGTGGAAAAGCCATCTGACGTGGAAGGCGCGTTGCGCGAGGCCATCCGATTGAAGGATCGCACGGTGTTCCTCGACATCCGCACCGACCAGGAAGAAAACGTCTGGCCGATGGTCAAGGCCGGCAAGGGCATCAGCGAAATGTTGCTGGGCTCCGAAGACCTGTGAGGCGCTGAACGCTGGTGCCACGCTTGCGTTACCTCGCGGGCAGACACACCGGCGAACATCGCTTCACCTTGAGACCCTAGTCCCCGAAACGCATCGGATCCATCCACTTCTTCAGGCCGCACAGGCAGTGCAGGCGGTTACCGCCGCCTTCCACATTGCCGTGGGCCGACACCGAACATGAAACACGTCATTGCCTTGCTGCTGGAAAACGAAGCCGGCGCGCTGTCGCGCGTGGTCGGGCTTTTCTCGGCCCGTGCCTACAACATCGAGAGCCTGACGGTCGCACCCACCGAAGACCCGTCGTTGTCGCGCATGACCATCGTCACCACTGGGTCGAGCGACGTGATCGAGCAGATCACCAAGCATCTGAACCGATTGATCGAGGTGGTCAAGGTGGTCGATCTGACTGAAGGCGCCTACACCGAACGCGAACTGATGCTGATCAAGGTGCGCGCGGTTGGCAAGGAGCGCGACGAGATGATGCGCATGGCCGACATCTTTCGCGGCCGCATCATCGACGTGACCGAAAAGAGCTACACCATCGAGCTGACGGGCGATTCGTCCAAGCTCGATGCATTCATCGAGGCCATAGACCGTGCCGCGATTCTTGAGACCGTGCGCACCGGTACCAGCGGGATCGGGCGCGGAGAGCGAATCCTGCGCGTATGACCCCCCACATCTTTTCCCGAACCCCAAACATTTGACACCTGGAGATCACCATGAAGGTTTATTACGACAAAGACGCCGACCTCAGCCTCGTCAAGGGCAAGAACGTTGCCATCATTGGGTATGGTTCGCAAGGCCATGCGCATGCGCAGAATCTGAACGACAGCGGCGTCAAGGTCACTGTGGGCGTGCGCAAGGGCGGCCCGTCTTGGGCCAAGGTCGAGAAGGCCGGGCTGAAGGTTGCGGACGTGGCCGATGCGGTCAAGTCGGCCGATATCGTGATGATGTTGTTGCCCGATGAGCAGATCGCTACGGTCTACAAGAACGACGTCGAGCCCAACCTCAAGCAAGGTGCTTCACTCGCCTTTGCACACGGCTTCAATGTGCACTACGGTCAGGTGATTCCGCGTGCCGACCTGGATGTCTGGATGGTGGCGCCGAAGGCCCCAGGCCACACCGTTCGCGGCACCTACACGCAGGGCGGGGGTGTACCGCACCTGATCGCCGTGCACGCCGACAAGAGCGGCAAGGCGCGCGATCTGGCGCTGAGCTACGCGGCAGCCAATGGCGGCGGCAAGGCCGGCATCATCGAGACCAATTTCCGCGAAGAAACCGAGACCGACCTGTTTGGCGAGCAAGCGGTGCTGTGCGGTGGCGCGGTCGAACTGATCAAGGCCGGCTTCGAGACGCTGACCGAAGCCGGTTACGCGCCCGAGATGGCCTACTTCGAATGCCTGCACGAACTCAAGTTGATCGTCGACCTGATCTACGAAGGTGGCATTGCCAACATGAATTACTCGATCTCGAACAACGCCGAATACGGCGAGTACGTCTCGGGTCCTCGTGTGGTCACCGCTGAGTCGAAGAAGGCCATGAAGCAGATCCTCACCGACATCCAGACTGGCGAGTACGCGAAGAGCTTCATCATCGAGAACCGCGCTGGCGCCCCGACACTGCTGTCGCGTCGGCGTCTGATGGCCGAGCATCAGATCGAAACCGTTGGCGAGCAGCTGCGCGCGATGATGCCTTGGATCAAGAAGAACCGCCTGGTCGATCAGTCGAAGAACTGAGGTCCGAGCGGTCCTCGTGACCGGCCGAAAGCCATGAGCCGCGAGGGTCACCTTGCGGCTTTTTCATGTCCCCCTGCGGTATCCTGCTTCGAATGAATACGAGCGGCACAGACGATCCATCACCTGACGCAGAGACAGACGACAGCCCGCTGCGCCCGCGTCGCAAGGGCGTCTATGTGCTGCCCAACCTGTTCACGTTGGCAGCCTTGTTCGGCGGTTTCTATGCCATCGTGATGGCGATGAACGGCCGCTTCGAGCAGGCGGCCGTGGGTGTCTTCTGCGCGATGGTGCTGGACAGCCTGGACGGCCGGGTCGCGCGCATGACGAATACCCAGAGCACCTTTGGCGAGCAGATGGACAGCCTGTCCGACATGGTGTCCTTTGGCGCGGCGCCCGCCCTGATCGTCTACGAGTGGGCGTTGAAAGGCATGGGAAAGGCGGGGTGGGTTGCCGCTTTTGTTTATTGCTCGTGCGCTGCATTGCGGCTGGCGCGCTTCAACACCAATCTCACTGTCGTCGACAAGCGCTACTTTCAAGGCCTCCCGAGCCCAGCGGCAGCGGCGGTCGTGATGGGTTTCATCTGGCTGATGAACGACGCTGGCTATCAACAGTCCGACATGCACGGTTGGTTGGCCGGGTTGGCGATGGCTTTGACGTTGATCTCGGGCCTGACGATGGTCACCAACCTGCCGTTCTACAGCTTCAAGGAATTCAGCCTGAGGCGTACCGTGCCATTCGTCGTCATCGTCGCGCTGGCGCTTGCGATCGCACTCGTCAACCTGCACCCGCCGATCGTGTTGTTCGCGGTGTTCTGCCTTTACGCCGGCTCGGGCTACGGCGTCTATGTCTGGCGACGGATGAAGGGCCGACCCGTCAGCGTCATCGCGACCTCGACAGATGAACCCGAAGAGCAAGGTCTGCACCGCTGAAACCCGCGTGCTACATTTCAGGCATGAATTCGCTCGACAACGTTCTGGTGACGCTACTGCTGGGGACCGCAAGGGCTCGCTGACCGTTCACGCCTCAACGTTTTCGTCTCATCGGCCCGCTTGCACACGCAGCGGGCCGTTTTGTTTTGCAGGTCCACCTTCTATTCACATCAGCTGAGGATCATGACCATGACCGACAAACTCATCATCTTCGACACCACCTTGCGTGATGGCGAACAATCCCCGGGCGCTTCGATGACCCGTGATGAAAAGCTGCGCATTGCACGGCAACTGGAGCGTCTGAAGGTCGATGTGATCGAAGCGGGTTTCGCAGCATCGTCGAACGGAGACTTTGAAGCGGTCAAGGCGATCGCCCAGGCCATCAAGGACAGCACGGTGTGCTCGCTGGCCCGCGCCAACGACAAGGACATCGCGCGGGCCGCCGAGGCACTCAAGGGTGGTGCCTCCACGCGCATCCACCTGTTCCTCGCGACCAGTGCCCTGCACATGGAGAAGAAGCTGCGGATGACGCCCGATCAGGTGTTCGAGCAGGCCAGGCTTGCGGTGCGCTTCGCTCGCAACCTGATGGGTGATATCGAGTTTTCTCCGGAAGACGGCTACCGCTCCGACCCCGATTTCCTGTGCCGCGTGCTCGAGGCCGTCATCGCCGAAGGCGCCACCACGATCAACATTCCCGATACCGTCGGCTACGCGATCCCCGAGCTGTACGGCAACTTCATCCTCGATCTGCGCAATCGCATTCCGAATGCCGACAAGGCGATCTGGTCGGTGCACTGCCATAACGATCTCGGCATGGCCGTGGCCAATTCGCTGGCTGGCGTGAAGAT
Source organism: Burkholderiaceae bacterium (assembly GCA_965229345.1). GTDB lineage: Bacteria > Pseudomonadota > Gammaproteobacteria > Burkholderiales > Burkholderiaceae_C > PBB1. Next base: position 2,518,116 of record OZ245872.1, on the reverse strand, counting down.
CGGTGGCGCGCGCCAGATCGAATGCACGATCAATGGCCTGGGTGAACGCGCCGGCAACTGTGCATTGGAGGAGGTGGTGATGGCGGTGCGTACCCGTCGAGACCATTTCGGACTCGAAGTGGGCATTGACGCCTCACAGATCGTCCCTGCCTCCAGGCTGGTGGCACAGACCACGGGCTTCGTGGTGCAGCCCAACAAGGCTGTGGTCGGCGCGAATGCCTTTGCACACGCCTCCGGCATCCACCAGGACGGTGTCTTGAAGGCCCGCGACACCTACGAAATCATGCGCGCCGAAGATGTGGGTTGGGCCGCCAACAAGATCGTGCTGGGCAAGCTGTCCGGGCGTAACGCGTTCAAGCAACGTCTGCACGACCTCGGCATCGAATTGGCGTCTGAAACCGAAGTCAACGCCGCGTTCGCCAAATTCAAGGAACTGGCCGACCGCAAGAGCGAGATCTTCGACGAGGACATCACTGCGCTGGTAATGGACGAGTCTGTCACCGCTGAACAGGAGTACTACCGCCTGCTTTCGCTCTCGCAGCATTCGGAAACTGGCGAGCGCCCGCACGCCCGGGTCGCATTCGCCGCAGGAACGACCGAACTGCACGCCGAGGGCCAAGGCAACGGGCCGGTCGACGCCAGCCTGAAAGCCATCGAGTCGAAGCTCGAAACCGGTGCGGAATTGCTGCTCTATTCGGTCAATGCGATCACCTCCGGCAGCACAGAATCGCAAGGCGAGGTGACGGTGCGCCTGCAATTGGCCGGCCGTGTGGTCAACGGCGTTGGTTCAGATCCGGACATCGTCGTCGCTTCAGCCAAGGCGTATCTGTCAGCTCTGAACAAGCTGCACAGCACCACAGAGCGGGTGGCCGCTCAGGGGTGATCTGACGCCACGTGGGCTGACGCTGCATAAGGTACTTGAGGAAAGCGACGTAACTTTTTGATATTGCGCGTTTTTTTGGGGTGACCTACACTTCCGTCCACGGTCTGAATCGAGGCACTTGTGACATCACTCTTCCGCTATTGGTTCGCAGTGCTCTTTTCGACGACCGTGGCTTTCGCCGCGCCGCAACCGGTGCGTGCCGAAAGCGATGCGGCACCCGTCCCTGTGGTTCGCACACCGGCCAAGAAGAGCCAGATTGCTCCTCGAGCCAACGCGCGCAGTGCAACGCGGGCCACCCGGGTCTCGGTGCAATTGAACAGTGCGCCTTCTCGCGCTGCAAAGCGCCGAGTGGCGGCCAAGGTGGTTCCTCTCCAGCCGTCGATGGGTGAACTGGCCGGCCTGCGTTCGACCCGCGACAAGCTCGATCTGAAATCGAGCGTTGCGCTGGTGGTGGACCAGGACACCGACGAAGTCTTGTTCAGCAAGAATTCACAGGCGGTGTTGCCGATCGCGTCGATCACCAAGCTGATGACGGCCGTGGTTGTTACCGACGCCGCCTTGCCGCTCGACGAGATGCTGACCGTCACTCAGGACGATGTCGACACTGAAAAGGGAAGCCGATCGCGGCTCAACGTCGGCACCCAGCTGACGCGCGAGGAAATGCTACACCTGGCCCTGATGTCATCGGAAAACCGTGCTGCGCATGCCCTCGGTCGCAACTACCCAGGGGGCTTGTCCGCCTTTGTGTCGGCGATGAACGCCAAAGCCCAGTTGCTGGGCATGGCCGACACCCGCTATGTCGAGCCGACGGGCTTGTCGAGCCAGAACCAGTCCAGCGCCCGTGATCTGGCAACCCTGGTCAAGCTGGCACACACCCATCCGCTGATCCGCGAACTGTCCACCTCCCCTGAATACCAGGTTGACGTCGGTCACCGGCAGCTGCAATTCCACAACACCAATGGGTTGGTCAGCAATCCGAGCTGGGAAATTGGTTTGCAGAAAACCGGTTACATCGCCGAGGCGGGTCGCTGCCTGGTCATGCAGGCCAGCATGGCGGGCCGCAAGCTGATCATGGTGTTCCTCGATTCCAGCGGGCGATACACCCGGCTCGCCGATGCCGAGCGCGTGCGAAAGTGGATCAACGCCAGATTCCCGAAGACGGCGTCCTGAGCGTCAGAAACGCCGAGAGCGGTACCCGATAACGAATCTCTGATCGCTCGATCAGGTACTGAGCCGCTGATTTTTCGAACGGCCGGGAAACCGTCATGCAACCCGGGCGCCTCTCGCCGACCGGGGCTCAAATCATGGAGAAGGCTTACCGCTGCGGGCACGGGCGCTGATGCGTCTGGTCGTGGCATGCGGTACCGCGGCTGTCTGCACAGGCGCGCGCTGGTGTCCCAATGCCGCCGAGATCTGATCAGCCGTTTCGCGCAGGCGTTCCAGCCAGCGCTCCTCGAGCCGATCCGCCGGCGCGGAGATGGACAGCCCTGCCACCAGAAGGCCCTGATCATCCCAGATGCCGGCGGCCATGCAACGCACACCCAACTCCAGTTCTTCGTCATCGCGCGCGGTGCCTCGGGCCAGCACGCTCGACAGCTCGCGTTCCAGCGCAGAGACCTCGGTGATGCTGTTGCGCGTGTGGCCGATCAGCCCACTGCGGGTGGCATATGAACGTACCCGCTGTGCATCGTCTTGCGCCAGGAACAGCTTGCCGACCGAGGTCAGGTGCAACGGCGCCCGACCGCCAACCGCCCGCACCACCTGCATGCCCGAGCGCTCGCTGTAAGCGCGCTCGATGTAGACGATCTCGTCACCTTGTCGCATCGACAGGTTGACCGGCTGCTGCGTCAGCCGATGCAGCTCGCGCATCGGCCCGATGGCTGCCTCCCGCACATCCAGTCGTGCCTTGACCAGGTTTCCGAGCTCCAGAAGCCGCATGCCCAGGCGATACGTCCCTGATTCCGGCCGGTCGACGAATCGACCCGCGACCAGATCGTTCAGGATGCGGTGCGCTGTAGACGGGTGCAGCCCAGTCACGTCACTGATCAGCTTCAACGGCACTGCGTCCGTGTGCTGCGCCATGACATCGAGCACGGCGAAGCTGCGCGCCAGCACTTGAACGACAGGGGTGGCGTGATCAGGTCTTTTCATCACCTGCATTTTCCCCGCATTTCGGGGCGCTTTTTGCATGACGAAATGAGCGCTGATGCTCGGCACCAGACGGTGCATGGGCAACGCCTCCCGGGCGTGCCGCGTCAGCCCGGGAGATCGGGCTCGACCAGCGTGGCCAGTTGCGCCAACGACTCCTGCCAGCCCAGGTAGCACATCTCCAGTGGAATGACGTCGGGAATTCCGTCTTGCACGATGCTCACGTCCGTGCCGCACAGCACCGGCTTTAGTGCCACCGATACCGTCAGCACCCCGGGCAGGTTTGGATCGTCGAACTGATCGGTGTAGCGAATCAGCTCGTTGGGCACCAGTTCGAGGAACTCGCCGCCGAATGAGTGCGCGTGGCCCGAGGCAAAGTGACGAAAGGTCATCCTGAATTTCCCACCGGCGCGGGCGTCCATCAGATGCACCTGGCAGGTGTGACCGTAGGGTGGAAGCCACTTGGCGAGCGCATCGGATTCGAGGAACGCGCGATAGACCTTTTCGGGCGCGGTACGAAGTACGCGGTGTAGCTGGACGCTGCGTGAGAGCATGCTGATTTCCCTTTCAGATCCCTGAGGCGGCTGGGCAACGACCGTGTGCGGCCGATGTGTTCAATGTAGCGGCGTTTGAGCGGTCGACCTCGTTGGTATCCCCTCGGATCAGGCGCGCCGTCGAGAGCCGCTCGATTGAGGCGCTGTTAATGTCCGGTCTGGTGGATCACTGCCGTCCTGGGGGGCGGAACTCGTGCATGTTGATGAACATGAATTCCGCGAAAGACGGTGCTCACTGCCAGCGTCTCATGCGTTGGTGCCGAGCCGGCGTGCTGTTCGCAGGTCTGATGGAGGCTGTGGGATCGGTGCCTGTGTGGGCCGCGCCGGAACAAGTCCCACCGAGCACGGCGCTGCAGGCTGACGCGCTCTCGCGTCACACCCTGCAGGTCACCGCACCGCGCATCAACGATCGGCTGACGGCCCGCGAGCTCGGGCTGGTGATCAACACCAATGATCCGTACTCGGTCGCGGTTGGCGAGTTCTACCGCGAGGCGCGACAACTGACCGACGCACAGGTGCTGCGTGTCGAGCTGCCGCGCCGCGCTGAGCTGACGCCAGAGGAGTTCGAGGCATTGCAGGCGCGCATCAATGCGTTTTTCGGCCCCGACATCCAGGCGCTGGCCCTGGCCTGGGTCGAGCCGTTCGCGGTGGCCTGCAACTCGATCACGGGCGCGCTGGCGCTCGGCTATGACGCGGCGCTGTGCTCGAAGTCGTGCGCCCCGTCGCGGTCCTCGCGCTACTTCAATTCAGCCACCGCCCGGCCGCACACCGATCTGCAGCTGCGGCCCTCCATGCTGCTGGCCGCGAAGGATGTGGCCATGGCCGAGGCGATGATCCGGCGCGGGGTCGCGTCCGATCACACCCTGGGCCTGCGCGGTGCGCCTGACGTGCATGCCCATTACCTGATCACTGCCGACAAGGCACGCAGCGCGCGGGCGCCGCTGTTTCCGGCACCCGGACGCGTCAAGGGCTTCGGTGTCGAGATCCACGTCGACGAAGCCGAGGTACTGCAAGGCGCCGAGCGTTTGCTGCTGTACGAGACGGGCAAGGTGAAGGTCGACCAGTTGGACACGCTGCAGTGGGTGCCCGGTGGTGTGGGCGATCACCTGACCTCGTTTGGTGGTCGACTCGATGGCAAATATGGGCAGATGAGTGCGCTGGAGTGGATCGCCTCCGGGGCCACCGGCAGCTACGGCACGGTGTCGGAGCCGTGCTCACACCCGCAGAAATTCCCACACCCGCAGATCGTGCTGCTGCACTACGTGCAAGGAGCCACCTTGATCGAGGCGTACTGGAAAAGCGTGGCGTGGCCGCAGCAGGGCTTGTTCATCGGCGAGCCGCTGGCAGCGCCTTTCCCCTTGCGTTGAATGCGTTGCGCTGGGGCCCGGTATCGGCTCAAGCGTTGCGCCAGGCCCGCGCGGCATGCACGCCGGAGCGCACGGCGCCTTCCAGTGTGGCGGGGTAGGGGCCTTCGATGTAGTCGCCCGCAGCCATCAGGCCGGCGGTGATGCGCGGCGGTGGGCGCTGCAGGCGCGGCTTGCAGCGGAAGGTGGCGCGCTTCTCGTTGAATACCCGCAGCGTCTGCAGGGGTGCGCGCAGATGCGCAGCCAACTGCGCATTCGCCTGTGTCAACACGGCGTGCGCGGTGGCGTCCGGGCCCGCTTCGACCCACGGCTCTGCGGCACTGATGACGAAGCTCAACAGGCCGTCGCGACCGCTCAGCCAGCCGTGATCGAAGACGAACTGTGCCGGGCCATGCGGCGCATCGGCGCGCAGGACTGTCATCGGTTGAGGCAATCGCGTGCCCGGCGACATCGCGTACACCGTGACGATGGGTTCGTACCACAGCGCGGCCGCGCAGCGACCCCACAGCGGCGCATGGGCACGTGCGAGTCGGCCGGCTTCGCTGGCGGTGCAGGCCAGCACCACCCCGTCGAATGGTTCGCCATCGACCTGCCAAATCGCGCCATCGGCTTCAAGGTTCATGACGCGTCGAGAGATCAGCACGCGAGCACCACGCTGCGTCAGCCATTGCCGCGCTGGTTCGGGCAGCAGTTGGCCCAGAGGCTGGCGCGGCAGCAGCAGATCGGCGGAGCCTGGCCCGGAGAACATCGCATCGTGCAGTACGCGCAGGAACACGCGGGCGCTGGCCTGTGGGGCTGGCGTGTTGAGCGCCGAGACGCACAGTGGCTCGATCAGATCTCGCTGTACCGTCTGCGGCAGGTCGGAGCACAGGCTGCTGACGGTCAGGTCAGAGCGGCAGGTGAAGCCGATGCTGGCCCAGTAAAGCGCCTTCAGCAACAGCGCAGCGCGTTCACGCAGCGTCCAGCCACGATGCGCCAGCACGCCCCGCGCGAATGACAGGATGGGGGGGCCGTTGGGCAGCCGAAGCCCGATGCCCTGTGTGTCGACCAAGGTCAGTGCGGTGCGCATCATGACGGTCGTGCTGTCGACGCCGAGCTGTCGCATCAGGCGCAAGGTGTCGGTGTAGGCGCCGATCAGGATGTGCTGGCCGTTGTCCAGCGCTGGCTCCACCCGGCTGACACTGCGGGCGCGCCCCCCGAGCGTGGGCGCCATCTCGAACAGCGTCACCTGATCGCCGAGCGTGGTGGCTTCGACCGCCGCGGCCAGCCCGGCCCACCCCCCGCCGATCACCGCCAGTCGGCGGGCTGACGATGCGCTGTCCAATCAGCGACCCTGCCAGTGGGTGCGCAGCGCGATCCACAGCTTGCGCACGGGGGTGAGCGAGGTGCGCTGGTGCAGCACCTGAAAGCCATCGGCCTCGATCTCGCGCAGCAGGCTGCGGTAGATGTTGGCCATCATCAGCCCCGGCTTCTGCGGTTGCCGGTCTACATCGGGCAGCAACGCCATCGCCTCGTCGTAGGTCTGGTGCGCCCGCTCGGCCTGAAAGCGCATCAGTGCGCTGAAGCGGTCGCTGTAGCCATAGGGTGCGGTGCGCAGCAGCAGCTCGTGCGCCTTGACATCGAAGCGCTGCAACTCCGCCACCGGCAGGTAGATGCGGCCGCGCCGCGCGTCGTCGCCGACGTCGCGGATGATGTTGGTGAGCTGCATCGCCAGGCCGAGCTTGTGGGCGTACTGGACGGTGGCTTCGCTGCTGCGTCCGAAGATGCTCGATGCCACCTCGCCGACGATGCCGGCCACCAGATGGCAGTAGCGGGCCAGACCGGGGAAATCGAGGAATCGGGTCTGCTCCAGGTCGATCTGGCAGCCATCGATGACGGCCTGCAGATGCCTGGCCTCGATCGAGAACGGTCCGGTGTGTGGCATCAGGGCCTTCATCACCGGATGACTGGGGCGCCCGTCAAAAGCATTCGCCACCTCGCCTCGCCACCAGGCCAGCTTCGTGGCCGCAACGCCCGCATCGCTGGTCTCGTCAACCACGTCATCGACCTCGCGACAGAAGGTATAGAACGCCGTGATCGCTGCGCGCCGCGGTGGCGGCAGGAACAGAAAGGCGTAGTAGAAGCTCGAGCCGCTCTTGGCGGCCTTGTCTTGCACGTATTGTTGTTCTGGCGTCATGCGGCTTTTCGGGTCAAGGTCGTCGTGGGGGCGCGCATCCGGGCGGCGCGCCACAGCAGCAGCGGTGCGTCGGCCTTGCCGATGCGCGGACGCTGCAGCAGCGTCGCGTAGTCCATGTGTTCGATCTTGTCGGCAATGCGCAAACCGCCTTGCACCACCAGACGCAATTCCCAGCCAGCGCGTCCGGCCACGCGGTGCACCAGCGGTGCGCCCTGCAGCATCAGCGTGCGTGCCCAGGCCGTCATCTCGGCGATCAAGCCACGCGCGGCCGGGCTGTCTTGTCGGGCGAGCAGGCGCTCCGCCGACAGACCGTGCGACGCGATGTCGGTCAGCGGCAGGTACAGGCGTCCGCGCGCAGTGTCGATGCCCAGGTCCTGCCAGAAATTGATGAGTTGCAAGGCGGTGCAGATCGCATCCGACTGTGCCAGTGACTCAGCGTCGCTGACCCCGTAGAGATGCAGCAGCAACCGGCCGACCGGGTTGGCCGACCGGCTGCAGTAATCCAGCACCTCGGCCCGGTCGGCGTAGCGGATCTTGACGACGTCTTGTTCGAAAGCGCTGAGCAGATCGGCGAGCAGACCGACGGGCAAGTGGTGACGAGCCATTGCCTCGCTGAGAGGCCCGAACACCGTCTGCCAGCGCGGCGAGGGGGTGTTGCCTGCGGCGACGGTGGCCAGGTCGGCGCGGTAGGCGGACAAGTCCGCCAATCGTTGTGCGGCAGATGCATTGCCCTCGTCGGCGATGTCATCGGCCGTTCTGGCGAACCAGTAGATGGCCGCCACCGTCCCCCGCAGCGGGGCGGGGCACAGCCAGGATGCCACGGGAAAATTTTCGTAGTGCTCGACGCTCACGGCGCATATTGTCCATGCAGCCGCGGCGCTCACGGTTAAACTCGCGGGCTTTCCGCGGTGCGCGGAAGGTCGCGCCCGATGCCAGCGCGAGCTCCTGACGATTGAATCGGCCCCGCGCGGGTGGCGAAATTGGTAGACGCACCAGGTTTAGGTCCTGACGCCAGCGATGGTGTGCGGGTTCGAGTCCCGCCCCGCGCACCAGCCACAACTCAACGTACATAGAAAGTTCAGATCATGACAGTGACCGTCGAAACCCTCGAAAAGCTGGAACGGCGAATCACGCTGACCGTGTCCGCCGAAACGATCAACGGCGAGATCAATACCCGCCTGAAAGAGCTTGCACGCACCGCCAAGGTCGACGGTTTCCGTCCGGGCAAGGTGCCGCTGAGCGTGATGTCCAAGCGCTTCGGCAGGTCGGTCGAGAACGAGGTGATCCACGACAAGCTCGGCAAGGAATTCGCCAAGGCGGTCTCCGAGGCCAATTTGCGCGTGGCCGGTGCTCCGCGCCTGTCTGAAAAGAACACGGGCAACACCAACGAGCTGACGTTTGATGCGCTGTTCGAGGTGTTTCCGGAAGTCACGATCGGCAAGCTGGAGGATGCCGAGGTGGAACGCTTCTCGGTGGAAGTGGATGAGGCGGCCATTGATCGCACGATCGGCATCCTGCGCAAGCAGCGCCGCACCTTCTCTGCCCGCCCCGCTGGCGAAGGCGCTGTCGAGACCGATCGCGTGACCATCGACTTCGAAGGCAAGCTCGACGGCGTGCCGTTCGAATTCGGCACTGCGACCGACTTCCAGTTCGTGATTGGCGAAGGCCAGATGCTCGAGACCTTCGATCAGGCCGTCCGCGGCATGAAGGTTGGCGAATCGAAGACCTTCCCGCTGACCTTCCCCCAGAACTACCAAACCCAGGAGCTTGCCGGCAAGGAGGCCGACTTCCTGGTCACGATCAAGGCCATCGAGGCATCGCACCTGCCCGAGCTGACCGACGAATTCGCTCGCTCGCTGGGCATCGTCGATGGTTCGGTGGAAAACCTGCGCAAGGACGTGCGAGCCAATCTCGAACGTGAGGTCAAGGCCCGCATCCAGGTGCGCAACAAGGCGTCGGTGATGGAGGCCTTGATCAAGCACAGCGAGCTTGAGGTGCCCAATGTGCTGGTCGACGATGAATTGAACCGTCTGGTCGAGAACGCGTTGGCCGACATGAAGCAGCGCGGCAACAAGTCGATCACCAAGGAACAGATTCCGCCCAAGATCTTCCTGCCGCAAGCCGAACGCCGTGTTCGACTGGGCTTGGTGGTCGGCGAGCTGGTGCGCTTGAACGATTTGCAGCCGCAGCCCGAGCAGTTGCACGCCCACATCCAGGAGCTGGCACAAAGCTACGAGAAGCCCGCAGAAGTGTTCAGCTGGTACCTGGGCGATCGTCAGCGGATGGCCGATGTCGAGGCGACGGTGGTCGAGGGCAACGTCACCGATTTCGTGCTCGCTCGTGCCAAAGTGATCGACAAATCGCTGACGTTCGACGAACTGATGGCCAGCTGACACCGACCTTCCCCAACGATGGGCACCGTGCTGCGAGGCCGGTGCCCTTGTTCGTTCCGGGGTGTCTCGGCAATTGCGGTTGAGACGACATAATTCTGTGCCATGGGTTGAGACAGGCCCACCACCGACAAACACAACAAGGACAAAACGCATGAGCGCACTTGACACGCAAGGCCTGGGCATGGTCCCGATGGTCATCGAGCAATCCGGCCGTGGCGAACGCGCCTACGACATCTATTCGCGCCTGTTGCGCGAGCGCGTGATCTTCCTGGTCGGCCCGGTCAACGACCAGTCGGCCAACGTTGTCGTTGCGCAACTGCTGTTCCTGGAAAGCGAGAACCCGGACAAGGACATCTCGCTCTACATCAACTCGCCGGGTGGCTCGGTGAGCTCCGGCTTGTCGGTGTTCGACACCATGAATTTCATCAAGCCCGATGTGTCCACCTTGTGCATGGGCATCGCTGCCAGCATGGGCGCATTCCTGCTTGCCGCAGGCACCAAGGGCAAGCGCTTTGCGCTGCCGAATTCGCGCGTGATGATTCACCAGCCCTCAGGCGGCGCGCAGGGCCAGGCGACCGATATCGAAATCCAGGCGCGCGAGATCCTGAAGCTGCGTGAAAGCCTGAACCAGACACTGGCTGAGCGCACCGGCCAGCCGATCGAAAAGGTCCGCATCGACTCGGAGCGCGACTACTTCCTGTCGGCCAACGAGGCGAAGGACTATGGTCTGATCGATGAGGTGATTTCCAAGCGCTCCTGATCGGCACAAACTGCCTGATCAACGCAGTCAACGGGGCCTTTCTTTACCGCAAGGTCCCGTTTTCTTTTGTTCTATTATCGAAACAGCACTTTCGCCAACCGGTAGCACCTTTTCATGGCCGACAAAAAAGGCTCTTCGAGCGAAAAAGTCCTGTACTGCTCCTTCTGCGGCAAGAGCCAGCACGAGGTCAAGAAGCTCATCGCGGGTCCGTCGGTGTTCATCTGTGATGAGTGCATCGAACTTTGCAACGACATCATTCGCGATGAAGTGCCTGCTGAAATCGCCGACCCGAAGGCGACCAAGTCCGACTTGCCCATTCCCAGCGAAATCAAGGCCAGCCTCGACCAGTATGTGATCGGCCAGGAGCCTGCCAAGCGCACCTTGGCGGTCGCGGTCTACAACCACTACAAGCGGCTCAAGCACATGAGCCGCCACAAGGACGAGGTTGAGCTGTCCAAGAGCAATATCTTGCTGATCGGCCCGACCGGCTCCGGCAAGACCTTGCTGGCGCAAACACTGGCACGGCTGCTCAATGTTCCCTTCGTGATTGCCGATGCCACCACGCTGACCGAAGCGGGCTATGTTGGCGAGGACGTCGAGAACATCATTCAAAAGCTGCTGCAGAACTGCAATTACGAAGTCGAGAAGGCGCAGCGCGGCATCGTCTACATCGATGAGATCGACAAGATTTCCCGCAAGGCCGACAACCCCTCGATCACCCGCGATGTGTCGGGCGAGGGCGTGCAGCAGGCTTTGCTGAAGCTGGTCGAGGGCACGATGGCCAGTGTGCCGCCGCAGGGTGGCCGCAAGCATCCAAATCAGGATTTTCTGCAGATCGACACGACGAACATCCTGTTCATCTGCGGTGGCGCTTTTGATGGGCTCGAAAAAGTCATCCAGAACCGATCCGAAAAATCTGGCATCGGCTTCGCCGCCAATGTGAAGAGCAAGGCCGACCGCAAGGTCAGCGAGGTCTTTCGCGAAGCCGAGCCCGAGGACTTGATCAAGTTCGGTCTGATTCCCGAACTGGTAGGGCGCTTGCCCGTGATGGCCACGTTGGGCGAGTTGACCGAAGACGCGCTTGTGCAGATCCTCACCGAGCCCAAAAATGCGTTGGTCAAGCAGTATCAGAAGCTGTTCAGCATGGACGGTGTGGATCTGGAGGTCCGCCCCTCGGCGCTGACGGCCATCGCGCGCAAGGCGTTGGCTCGCAAGACCGGCGCACGCGGCTTGCGTTCCATCATGGAGCAGGCGCTGAACGACACCATGTTCGACCTGCCCTCATTCGAAAGTGTCGTCAAGGTGGTGCTCGATGAGCACACCATCGACGACAACGCGAAGCCGCTGATCGTCTATCGAGAACAAGCGAAAGCCAGCGCCTGAGTTGAATCCGGTCTGCCGCGCGGCGTGATGCATCGCGCGCGGCTCCTTGCAATCGCCAGCTCCAGCCCTAGATAGGCTCGAGAAAGAGAGGTTTTCATGTCCGGACATCCCGTGTTGCCCGCCGAACCCATCACGCTGCCTCTGCTGCCTTTGCGCGATGTGGTGGTCTTTCCCCACATGGTGATCCCACTGTTCGTGGGACGCCCGAAGTCGATCAAGGCACTTGAATCTGCGATGGAAGCGGGCCGTCAGATCATGTTGGTCGCTCAGAAGGCGGCCGGCAAGGACGAGCCCAAGCCCGACGACATGTTCGAGGTGGGCTGCGTCTCGACCATTCTTCAGATGCTCAAGCTGCCCGATGGCACGGTCAAGGTGCTGGTCGAAGGCCTGCAGCGCGCCCACACCCACAGCATCACCGACAACGGCGAGTACTTCGTTTCCGAAGTCACGCCCATGCCTCCGGAAGTCGACACCAAGCCGGAGATCGAAGCCTTGCGTCGGGCGGTCACGCAGCAATTCGACCAGTACGTCAAGCTCAACAAGAAGATCCCCCCTGAAATCCTGACCTCGATCGCAGGCATCGATGACGCAGGCCGTCTGGCCGACACCATCGCGGCACACCTGCCGCTGAAGCTCGAAAACAAGCAGTCGGTGCTCGATCTGTTCGCGGTCGACAAGCGGCTGGAAAAACTGCTCGAACAGCTCGAACACGAGGTCGACATCCTGCAGGTCGAGAAGCGCATCCGTGGCCGTGTGAAGCGCCAGATGGAGAAGAGTCAGCGCGAGTACTACCTGAACGAGCAGGTGAAGGCGATCCAGAAGGAACTCGGTGACGGCGAAGAAGGCGCCGACATGGAGGAACTGGAAAAGAAGATCATCGCCGCCAAGATGCCGAAAGAGGCGCGCAAGAAGGCCGACGCCGAGTTCAAGAAGCTCAAGCTGATGTCGCCGATGTCAGCCGAGGCGACGGTGGTGCGCAACTACATCGACACACTGGTCAACCTGCCGTGGACGAAGAAGACCAAGATCAAGCACGACCTGGCGTTCGCCGAGTCGGTGCTCAACGAAGACCATTACGGTCTGGAAAAGGTCAAGGACCGCATCCTCGAGTACCTCGCGGTGCAGCAGCGCGTCGACAAGGTGAAGGCGCCGATCTTGTGCCTGGTCGGGCCTCCAGGCGTCGGCAAGACCTCGCTGGGCCAGAGCGTCGCACGTGCGACGGGTCGTAAATTCGTGCGCATGGCGCTCGGTGGTGTGCGTGACGAAGCCGAGATCCGTGGCCATCGCCGCACCTACATCGGCTCGATGCCTGGCAAGGTGCTGCAAAGCCTGAGCAAGGTTGGCACGCGCAACCCGCTGTTCCTGCTCGACGAGATCGACAAGCTCGGCATGGACTTCCGCGGCGACCCGTCGAGTGCGTTGCTTGAAGTGCTGGACCCCGAGCAGAACCACACCTTCAGCGACCATTACGTCGAGGTCGATTTCGACCTGTCAGACACGATGTTCATCGCCACCTCGAACTCGATGAACATCCCGCCAGCGCTGCTGGACCGGATGGAAGTGATCCGCCTGTCGGGCTATACCGAAGACGAAAAGGTGAACATCGCGCAGCGCTACCTGCTGCCCAAGCAGGCCAAGAACAACGGCGTCAAGGACGCCGAGATGGAAGTGACGGAAGCTGCAGTGCGCGGGATCATTCGCTACTACACCCGCGAAGCTGGCGTGCGCTCGCTGGAGCGAGAAATCTCGAAGATCTGCCGCAAGGTGGTCAAGAGCATCCAGCTCAAGCAGGTTACCGATAAGGTCATCGTCACCGCTGAGAACCTGAATGATTTCCTCGGTGTGCGCAAGCACGACTACGGTCAGGCCACCAAGCAGAATCAGGTCGGGCAGGTCGTGGGACTGGCATGGACAGAAGTCGGTGGCGATCTGCTGACCATCGAGTCCGCGATGATGCCGGGCAAGGGCGTGATCATCCGCACTGGCTCCCTCGGCGATGTGATGAAGGAGTCGGTCGAAGCGGCGCGTTCAGTGGTGCGGTCTCGCGCGCGTCGCCTGGGCATCAAGGACGAGCTGTTCGAGAAGCGCGACATCCACATCCACGTGCCCGATGGCGCCACGCCGAAGGATGGTCCCAGTGCCGGTGCCGCCATGACGACGGCATTCGTCTCTGCATTGACGGGCATCCCGGTGCGCGCCGATGTGGCGATGACCGGCGAGATCACGCTGCGCGGCGAGGTCACTGCCATCGGCGGACTGAAGGAAAAGTTGCTTGCTGCACATCGCGGCGGCATCAAGACAGTGATCATTCCGGAAGAGAACGTGAAGGATCTTCAGGACATTCCGGAGAACGTGAAGAATCATCTCGAGATCGTGCCCGTCAAGTGGATCGATCAAGTGCTGGAGGTGGCCTTGCAAAGCCTTCCGCAGCCGCTGCCCGAAGACGAGCCGGCGAAAGCTGATGAGCCGAAGGCAGAAGCCGCGGTGGTTGCCGCAGTACCACCTGCGGCAACACCTGATCCGATGAAGCATTGAGCATCATCTTCTTGTCGAGTGTTCGATGGTTTCGGTGTACACTGCGAGACGCGATGTTTGTTGTGTCGCGTATGCGGGAGTAGCTCAGTTGGTAGAGCGCAACCTTGCCAAGGTTGAGGTCGCGAGTTCGAGCCTCGTCTCCCGCTCCAATAAATAGAAAAAGGGAAGCAGATGCTTCCCTTTTTCGTCACCGGGTCGGCGACCCACATGGCGCGGTAGCAAAGCGGTTATGCACCGGATTGCAAATCCGATCAGCCCAGTTCGACTCTGGGCCGCGCCTCCAGTATTCTGCAAGCCTCGTCTGTGTACGGGGCTTTTTTTCGAGCGCGCCCGGGTGGTGAAATTGGTAGACACCGCAGACTTAAAATCTGCTGCTTAGCGTCAAGCGGCGTACCGGTTCGATTCCGGTCCCGGGCACCATCCGAGCACAGCCGATTGCGTGGCGTCGTCGAGCACACTCCGGCGCCTTAAAATCTGAAGCTTTCGGGTCATCGTGACCTCGGGGGCACAAGGCATGAAGGTGTTGGTGGCGGTCAAGCGTGTCGTTGACTACAACGTCAAGGTACGCGTCAAGTCGGACGGCAGTGGTGTCGATCTGGCCAACGTCAAGATGAGCATGAACCCCTTCGATGAGATTGCCATCGAAGAAGCTGTTCGGCTGCGCGAAAAGGGCGTGGTCACAGAGATCGTCGCGGTGTCTTGCGGGGTGCTGGCCTGCCAGGAAACGCTGCGCACGGCGATGGCCATTGGTGCCGATCGCGCCATCCTGGTTGAAACCGATGTTGAACTGCAGCCGCTGGCAGTGGCCAAGCTGATGAAGTCGCTGGTGGACCGCGAGCAGCCGGGCCTGATCATTTTTGGCAAGCAGGCGATCGACGACGACTGCAACCAGACGGGCCAGATGCTCGCTGCACTCGGTGGTTTGCCTCAAGCCACGTTCGCGTCGAAGGTCGAGGTGATCGAGGGCCATGCGCAGGTCACGCGCGAAGTCGATGGCGGTCTGGAGACTCTGAAACTCGCACTGCCGGCGGTCATCACGACCGACCTGCGCCTCAACGAGCCGCGCTACGTGACGTTGCCCAACATCATGAAGGCGAAGAAGAAGCCGCTGGAAGTCGTCAAGCCTGCAGACCTCGGCGTCGATGTGACACCGCGCATCAAGACGTTGAAGGTCACCGAGCCGCCAAAACGCAGCGCGGGGATCAAGGTGCCTGACGTGGCCACACTGGTGTCCAAACTGAAGAATGAAGCAAAGGTGATCTGAGATGACGACGCTGGTGATTGCCGAACACGACAACGCATCGCTGAAGGGCGCCACGCTGAACACCGTTGCCGCTGCGTTGAAGATTGGCGGCGAGGTGCATGTGCTGGTCGCTGGCTTGGACGCTTCCAGCGCCGTCCAGGCGGCTGCCGCGATTCCCGGCGTCGGCAAGGTGTTGCACGCCGATGCGCCGAGCTTTCAGCATGGGCTGGCCGAAGCCGTTGCTGCCCAGGTGCTGAGCGTCGTCTCGGCAGCGGGTGGTGCTTATACCCATGTGCTGTTCGCGGCCACCGCATCGGGCAAGAACATCGCGCCGCGTGTTGCGGCTTGCCTCGATGTGGCGCAGATTTCCGACATCACGCAGGTGGTGTCGGCCGACACCTTCGAGCGTCCGATTTACGCCGGCAACGCGATTGCCACGGTGCAAAGCGCCGATCGCATCAAGGTTGTCACCGTGCGTGCCACTGGCTTTGACCCGGTCGCACCCAATGGCGGATCGGCGCCCATTGAAGTGGTCGCGCCAGCCGTGGGTGACGGCAAATCCAGCTTCGCGGGCAGCGAGATCGCCCGCAACGACCGGCCGGAGCTGACCGCTGCGAAGATCATCGTCAGTGGAGGCCGGGCGCTGGGCAGCGTCGAGAAATTCAACGAAGTGCTGACGCCACTGGCCGATAAGCTGGGTGCTGCGCTCGGCGCGAGCCGGGCCGCGGTCGATGCGGGCTATGCACCCAACGACTGGCAGGTCGGACAAACCGGCAAGATCGTCGCGCCGCAGTTGTACGTGGCGGTTGGCATCAGCGGTGCGATCCAGCATCTGGCCGGAATGAAGGACAGCAAGGTGATCGTCGCGATCAACAAGGACGGCGAGGCGCCCATCTTCAGCGTGGCAGATTACGGGCTCGAAGCGGATCTCTTCACCGCAGTGCCCGAACTGGTTTCAGCCCTCTAGAGTGGCCAAACGATGAGCTACCGTGCCCCGGTCAAGGACATGCTCTTTTGCATGAAGGAGCTGGCCGGGCTGGAGGCGTTGAGCCAGTTGCCGGGCTTCGAAGACGCCGGTCTGGATACGGCCGAAGCCGTACTCACTGAAGCCGGGCGTTTCTGTGGCGAGGTGGTCGAGCCGCTGAACGCCGAGAGTGATCGGCATCCGCCGGTTTGGCGCGATGGTGAGGTCAGCACCTCGGCCGGATTCAAGGATGCCTTCCATCAGTTCACCGCGGGCGGCTGGCAAGGCTTGCAGCACCCGGTCGAGTTCGGTGGGCAAGGACTGCCCAAGACGATCGGCGCGGCTTGTGCCGAGATGCTCAACAGCGCCAGCCTCAGCTTCGCGCTGTGCCCGCTGCTGACCGATGGTGCGATTGAAGCGTTGCTGACGGCGGGCAGCGCCGATCAACGGCGCTTTTTTCTGCCGAAGATGATCGATGGCACCTGGACCGGCACGATGAACCTGACCGAGCCGCAGGCCGGCTCCGATCTGGCCATGGTGCGCACGCGGGCGGTGCCTCAAGGGGATGGAAGCTACCGTCTCAGCGGCCAGAAGATCTACATCACCTACGGTGAGCACGACATGGCCGAGAACATCGTGCACCTCGTGCTGGCCCGTACACCCGATGCGCCGCCAGGCGTCAAGGGCATCAGCCTGTTCCTGTGTCCGAAGTTCCTCGTCAACAGCGATGGCTCGCTCGGCGCACGCAATGATGTGTACTGCGCCTCGATCGAGCACAAGCTGGGCATCAAGGCCAGCCCGACCGCCGTGCTGGTGTTTGGCGACGACCAAGGTGCGGTCGGCGCCGGCGCCATCGCGCAGTTGATCGGCGAGGAGAACCGCGGCCTCGAGTACATGTTCGTGATGATGAACGCGGCGCGATTTTCGGTCGGCGTGCAAGGCATCGGCGTGGCCGAGAGGGCTTACCAGCGCGCGGTGGCCTATGCGCGCGACCGGGTGCAGAGCCGGCCGGTCGATGCCTCGCTGCCCGCGGGCGCGGCCATCATCCACCACCCCGATGTGAAGCGCATGCTGATGACGATGCGCGCGCACATCGAAGGTTGCCGCGCACTGGCTTGTGTGTCGGCGTCCGCATTTGACACGGCCCATCACCATCCCGACGCCACAGCGCGCCAGGCCAGCCAGGCCTTCCACGAATTCACCGTGCCGCTGGTCAAGGGCTACAGCACCGAGATGAGCATCGAGGTCACCAGCCTCGGCGTGCAGGTGCATGGCGGCATGGGCTACATCGAGGAGACCGGAGCCGCGCAGCATTTGCGCGATGCCCGCATCCTGACCATCTACGAAGGCACGACCGCCATCCAGGCCAATGACCTGCTCGGGCGCAAGACCTTGCGCGATGGTGGTGAGTTGGCACGCTCGATCGCGGGTCAGATCGGGGACACCGAAGCGGCGCTGGCGGCACGCACCAGCGTGGCCGCGCGTTCGATGCTGCGGTGGTTGCAGGCGTCTCGCAAGGCATTCCTCGATGTGGTTGATTTCGTGCTCGCCCGCGCTCGCAGCGAGCCCAGTGCGGTGTATGCCGGCTCGGTGCCGTACCTGATGCTGGCCGGGCAGTTGATGGCAGGCTGGCAGCTGGCGCGCGCGCTGTTGGCCGCCGAAGGGCAACTCGCCGATGTGTCCGGACAAGGGCAGGGCGACGCGGCCTTCCTGAAGGCGAAGATCGCAACCGCCCAGTTCTATGCCGAGCACATTCTGAGCACATTGCCTGGTCTGCGCGACGCGATCACCGACGGTGCTGACAGCGTCGGCGCGCTGGCAGTCGAGTCATTTTGAGCGCCCTACGCCATCCGTTTCCCGCGGTTCTGAGGAACCTTCCGCTGCCCATCATCGGCGCTCCGTTGTTCATCATCAGCCATCCGCAGTTGGTGATCGCGCAGTGCAAGGCCGGGGTCGTCGGTTCGATGCCGGCATTGAATGCCCGCCCGGCGTCGCAGCTCGACGACTGGTTGTCCGAGATCACCGAAGCGCTGGCAGCGCACGATGCGGCGAATCCGCAGCAGCCGGCGGCGCCGTTCGCGATCAATCAGATCGTTCACAAGAGCAACGACCGTCTCGAGCACGACATGGCGTTGTGCGTGAAGCACCGGGTGCCCATCATCATCACCTCGCTCGGTGCGCGCGCAGAGATCAACGATGCGGCGCACAGCTATGGTGGGGTGGTCCTGCACGATGTGATCAGCAACGGCTTTGCGCACAAGGCGATCGAGAAGGGCGCCGATGGACTCATCGCGGTGGCGGCCGGTGCGGGCGGACATGCGGGTGTGAAGAGCCCGTTTGCGCTGATCGAGGAGATCCGCGGGTGGTTCGACGGCCCGCTCGCGCTCAGCGGGGCCATCGCCACAGGCGATGCGGTACTGGCGGCGCAGGCCATGGGTGCCGACTTCGCCTACATCGGGTCTGCATTCATTGCCACCGACGAGGCGCGTGCCTCCGACGCCTACAAGCAGATGATCGTGGACAGTTCCAGCGATGACATCGTCTACAGCGACCTGTTCACCGGCGTGCACGGCAACTATCTGAAGGCTTCGATCCAGAACGCCGGGCTCGACCCGAATGCCTTGCCCGCCGGCGATGCCCGCGCGATGAACTTCGGCGGCGAGTCCATCAAGGCCTGGAAAGACATCTGGGGCAGCGGGCAGGGCATCGGCGCTGTGCGGCAAGTGGTTCCAGCGCGGGTGCTGATCTCGCGCCTGATGGCCGAGTACGAGCACGCACTGATCCGCCTGACTGCTCGCTGACATCACGAGACGGCGGGTGAACACAGCGCTTTTGCGCCTCTTTCTAGGTCAGGTCCCGGTGGTACAGTCTCAGCCGTGACTTGAATGGTCCTTCCCGTCCCCTACGCTGATTTGCAGCTTAGTCGGGTCGCTTGTCCGCCCACCGGTGCAGCCGGGTCGCGGAAGGTTTTTTAAACCCACTATCGCGCTGGAAACCGGCGCTTGAGGTGAGCGAAATGATGCAGGAATACAGAGCGAATTCGCATCTGTTCGGAGGTAACGCGCCCTACGTCGAGGAGATGTACGAGGCCTATCTCGACAATCCCGGTTCGGTATCCGAAAACTGGCGATCCTATTTCGACGCGTTACAGCACCTGCCCGCGGTCGACGGCTCAGACGAGCGAGATGTGGCGCACGCGCCGGTCGTCGAATCCTTTGCTCAACGTGCGAAGGCCAATGCCCTCGGCAATCGGGCCAGCAGCGCGGATCTCGCCATCGCGCGCAAGCAGGTACATGTGCAGTCGCTGATCGCTGCGTACCGGTTCCTCGGCTCGCGCTGGGCTGATCTCGATCCGCTGAAGCGCCAGGAGCGCCCCAAGATCCCCGAACTCGAACCGGCCTTCTACGACCTGTCCGAGGCGGACATGGACATCTCGTTCAGTGCCACGAACACCTACTTCTCGACGGCCGAGCAGATGACGCTGCGGCAGATCGTGCAGGCGCTGCGCGAGACCTACTGCGGCTCGATCGGTGCAGAGTACATGCACGTCACCCAGCCGATCGAGAAGCGCTGGTGGCAAGAGCGCCTGGAGGTGATCCGTTCGAAGCCGCATTTCAGCGCCGATCAGAAAAAGCACATCCTCGACCAGCTCACCGCAGCCGAAGGGCTGGAGCGTTACCTGCACACCAAATACGTGGGCCAGAAGCGCTTCTCGCTCGAAGGCGGTGAGAGCTTCATCGCGTCGATGGATGAGTTGGTGCAGCGCGCTGGCGTCAAGGGCGTGCAGGAGATCGTCATCGGCATGGCGCACCGTGGCCGGCTCAACGTGCTCGTCAACACGCTCGGCAAGACGCCGGCCGAGTTGTTCTCCGAGTTCGATCACACCGCGCCCGAGAACCTGCCGTCTGGTGACGTCAAGTACCACCAGGGCTTTTCCAGCGACGTGACGACGCCGGGAGGCCCTGTTCACCTGAGTCTTGCGTTCAACCCGTCGCATCTGGAAATCGTCAACCCGGTGGTCGAAGGCTCGGTCAAGGCCCGTCTGGATCGCCGCGGCGATGCGACGGGACACTCGGTGCTGCCGATCATCGTGCACGGTGACGCGGCGTTCGCTGGCCAGGGTGTCGTGATGGAGACGCTGGCGCTGGCGCAGACGCGTGGCTACTTCACCGGTGGCACGGTGCACCTGGTGATCAACAACCAGATCGGCTTCACCACCAGCGACCCGCGGGACACGCGCTCGACGCTGTATTGCACCGATGTGGTCAAGATGGTCGAAGCACCCGTGCTGCACGTGAACGGCGACGACCCCGAAGCGGTGGTGCTGGCCACGCAGATGGCGCTCGACTATCGGCAGGAGTTCAGCAAGGACGTGGTGGTCGATATCGTCTGCTTCCGCAAGCTGGGCCACAACGAGCAGGACACGCCAGCGCTGACGCAGCCGCTGATGTACAAGAAGATCGCCCAGCATCCCGGCACGCGCAAGATGTACGCCGACAAGCTGGTCGCTCAGGGCGTGTTGCCATCGGATGGCCCGGATGCCCTCGTCAAGGCCTTCCGCGCTGCGATGGACGAAGGCAAGAACGCCTACAGCCCGGTGCTGACCAATTACAAGAGCAAGTTCGCGGTCGACTGGGCACCTTTCCTCGGCAAGAAGTGGACCGATGCGGCCGACACCGCCTTGCCGCTGGCCGAGATCAAGCGCCTGGCAGAACGCATCACTGCGCTGCCCAAGAACTTCAAGGCGCACCCGCTGGTCGAGAAGGTGCTGGCCGACCGTGCCGCCATGGGGCGCGGCGAGATGAACGTCGACTGGGGCATGGGCGAGCACCTCGCGTTCGCCTCGCTGGTGGCCAGCGGCTATGCGGTGCGGTTGTCGGGCGAAGACTGCGGACGCGGCACCTTCACCCACCGCCATTCGGTGCTGCACGACCAGAACCGCGAGAAGTGGGACGAGGGCACCTACACGCCGCTCAAGCACGTGGCTGAAGGCCAGGCGCCGTTCGTCGTGATCGATTCGCTGCTGTCCGAAGAGGCCGTGCTCGGTTTTGAATACGGCTATGCCTCGGCCGAGCCGAACACGCTGGTGATCTGGGAGGCGCAGTTCGGCGACTTTGCCAACGGTGCCCAGGTCGTGATCGACCAGTTCATCGCTTCGGGTGAGGTCAAGTGGGGCCGTGCGAACGGCCTGACGCTGATGCTGCCGCACGGCTACGAAGGCCAGGGGCCCGAGCATTCGTCGGCGCGTCTCGAACGCTTCATGCAACTGGCCGCCGACAACAACATGCAGATCGTGCAGCCGACCTCGGCCAGCCAGATCTTCCATGTGCTGCGCCGGCAGATGGTGCGCATGTTCCGCAAGCCGCTGGTGATCTTGACGCCGAAGTCGCTGCTGCGGGCCAAGGATGCTGCGTCGCCGCTCAGCGAATTCACCCGCGGTGAGTTCCGCACTGTCATCGGCCCGAGCAACCCGGACATCGAACCCGACAAGGTCAAGCGCGTGATCGCCTGCTCCGGCAAGGTGGCTTACGACCTGCGCAAGCGCCGCGACGCGAAGAAGCAGAACGACACCGCCATCGTGCTGGTGGAGCAGCTGTATCCATTCCCGCACAAGGCCTTTGCGGCAGAACTGAAGAAGTATCCGAACGCCACCGAGATCGTCTGGTGCCAGGACGAGCCGCAAAACCAGGGCGCCTGGTTCTTCGTGCAGCACTACATCCACGAGAACATGCTCGATGGTCAGAAGCTCGGATACGCAGGCCGCCCGGCCTCTGCGTCGCCAGCAGTGGGTTATGCCCATCTGCACCAGGAGCAGCTGAAGTCGCTGCTCGATCAGGCCTTCGGCAAGCTGAAAGGCTTCGTGCTCAGCAAGTGATGCGCAGGCGGGCCGTGTGCGGCGTCATGACGGGCGCCGCACGCCGCACCTCCCGATTGCTGCCCTCAAACCGCCCCCCAGTTCAGTGCACGGATTCGCCGACGGCCTGCGTTGCCGCGGCTTGAAATCTCAGAAAGAAAATCATGTCCATCGTTGAAGTCAAAGTTCCCCAGCTCTCAGAATCAGTTGCTGAAGCCACGCTGCTGCAGTGGAAGAAGAAGCCTGGCGAGGCTGTCGTCATCGACGAAATCCTGGTCGAGATCGAAACCGACAAGGTCGTGCTGGAAGTGCCCGCCCCGGCATCCGGCGTGATGGCGCAACTGGTCAAGAACGACGGCGAGAGCTGCGTGGCAGAGGAAGTCATCGCGCGCATCGACACCGAAGCCGCAGCCCAGGTCAGCCCGCTGGAGGTCAAGGCTGTGGTGCCGCAAGCCACGGTGGCTCCCGCAGCGGCGGCCTCAGGCAGTGCGAGCGGTGTTGCGATGCCCGCAGCGGCCAAGATCATGGCCGACAACCAACTGGAAGCGGGGTCGGTGCCAGGCACCGGCAAAGGCGGCCGTGTCACCAAGGGTGATGTCACCCAGGCATTGGCTGCCGGAGCGCAGGCACCTGTCACTTCTGCGGCATCCGCCCCGGTGGTGGCACCAGTGGCGGCATCCGTCGCTCGGGCTTTGCCTTCCGTGCCTGCACCCGTCGCCCTGAACCTGGGCGACCGTCCGGAGCAGCGCGTGCCGATGTCACGGTTGCGTGCGCGTGTTGCCGAGCGCCTGCTGCAATCTCAGGCCACCAACGCGATCCTGACCACGTTCAATGAAGTGAACATGGCCCCTGTGATCGAGATGCGCAAGCGCTTCCAGGAGAAGTTCGAGAAGGAGCACGGCGTCAAGATCGGCTTCATGAGCTTCTTCGTGAAGGCGGCCGTGGCGGCGCTGAAGAAGTACCCGATCATCAATGCGTCGGTCGATGGCAACGACATCGTCTACCACGGCTACTTCGATATCGGTATCGCCGTGGGTTCGCCGCGTGGCCTGGTGGTGCCGATCCTGCGCAATGCCGATCAGATGAGCTTTGCGGACATCGAGAAGAAGATTTCCGAGTTCGGCAAGAAGGCCGGTGAAGGCAAGCTCTCGCTTGACGACCTGACCGGCGGTACGTTCTCCATCAGCAACGGCGGCACCTTCGGCTCGATGCTGTCCACGCCCATCATCAACCCGCCGCAGTCGGCGATCCTGGGCGTACACGCCACCAAGGACCGGGCCGTGGTCGAGAACGGCCAGATCGTGATTCGGCCGATGAACTACCTGGCCATGAGCTACGACCACCGCATCATCGACGGCCGGGAAGCCGTGCTGGGTCTCGTTGCGATGAAGGAAGCGCTGGAAGACCCAGCCCGCCTGCTGTTCGACATCTGACGCAAAGACACCCCAAGAAAGCGATCCATGAGCAAGCAATTTGATGTCGTCGTCATCGGCGGCGGGCCCGGCGGCTACGTGGCGGCGATCCGTGCCGCGCAACTGGGCTTCAACACCGCCTGCATCGACGAATGGAAGAACGAGAAGGGCGGGCCGGCACCTGGCGGGACCTGCACCAACGTCGGCTGCATTCCGTCGAAGGCGCTGCTGCAGTCCAGCGAATATTTCGAGCACGCTGGTCACAGCTTCACCGATCACGGCATCGGCCTGAAGGACCTGAGCATCGACGTGGCCAAGATGCTGGGCCGCAAGGACGCGGTGGTGAAACAGAACAACGACGGCATCCTGTACCTCTTCAAGAAGAACAAGGTCACGTTCTTCCACGGCCGCGGCGCCTTCCTGAAGGCGGGCGATGCGGGCTATGAGATCCAGGTCGCCGGTGCGACCGAAGAAGTCATCTCCGGCAAGCACATCATCCTGGCCACCGGCTCGAACCCGCGATCTCTGCCAGGTGCTGCTTTCGATGAAGACAAGATCCTGTCGAACGACGGTGCCTTGCGCATCGGCGCGGTGCCGAAGCGGCTGGGCGTGATCGGGTCTGGTGTGATCGGTCTGGAAATGGGTTCGGTGTGGCGCCGCTTGGGTGCTGAGGTGACCGTGCTCGAAGGCCTGCCGACATTCCTGGGTGCGGTCGATCAGCAAATTGCCAAAGAGGCACACAAGGCCTTCACCAAGCAGGGCCTGACGATCGAGTTGGGCGTGAAGATCGACAAGGTCACCTCCGGTAAATCCAGCGTGACCGTGACCTATGCGAACGCCAAGGGCGAGGCCGTGAAGCTTGAAGTCGACAAGCTGATCGTGTCGATCGGCCGGGTGCCGAACACGGTCGGACTGAATCCCGAAGCGGTCGGCCTCAAGCTCGATGAGCGCGGCGCGATTGCCGTGGACGACCATTGCCGCACCAACCTGCCCAACGTGTGGGCAGTCGGCGACGTGGTGCGCGGGCCGATGCTGGCGCACAAGGCCGAGGAAGAAGGTGTGGCGGTGGCCGAGCGCATCGCCGGCCAGCATCCGCATGTCAACTTCAACACGGTGCCCTGGGTGATCTACACCTCGCCCGAGATCGCCTGGGTGGGGCAGACCGAGCAGCAGCTCAAGGCCGAAGGCCGCGAGTTCAAGGCTGGCACGTTCCCGTTTCTGGCCAATGGCCGGGCGCGCGCGATGGGCGACACGACTGGCATGGTCAAGATGCTGGCCGATGCCAAGACCGATGAGATCCTCGGTGTGCACATCGTCGGACCGTTCGCCTCCGAGCTGATCGCCGAGGCGGTGGTGGCCATGGAATTCAGGGCCAGCGCCGAAGATATTGCACGCATCTGCCACGCGCATCCGTCGCTCAGCGAATCGACGAAGGAAGCGGCACTCGCGGTCGACAAGCGAACCTTGAACTTCTGACGGGAGATGTGCCTGTTGCCCGCCAGCAGTAGTCGCCGCGGACGGTGAGTGTTTAATGAACGACCACCCACCGTTGCCGCCCAGCCCATGCCCGTTCGCCAGCTCTACCACCAGACACTCGCTGAGCGCGGCTACAGCGCCGATGCGGCGCAGCTGGCAGCCATCGATGCCTTGGAGCGATGCGAAAACGAGTGGATCGCCTACAAGTCGCGGCGCCGCAATACGCTGACCCGCCTGCTGATCCACCCGGAGATTCCTCGCGGCGTTTACCTGTACGGTGGCGTGGGCCGAGGCAAGAGCTTCCTGATGGATTGCTTCTTCAATTCGGTGCCGCTGCAACGCAAGGTGCGCCTGCATTTTCACGAGTTCATGCGTGAGGTGCACCGCGAACTGGCTGACCTGCACGGCACGGTGAACCCTCTGGAAGAGCTGGGCAAGCGGATGTCACGCCGCTTCAGGCTGATCTGCTTCGACGAGTTTCACGTGGCTGATATCACTGACGCGATGATCCTGTACCGGTTGCTCGAGTCGCTGTTCAATCACCGCGTGAGCATCGTCACCACGTCGAATTTCCATCCCGATGGTCTGTACCCCAACGGCCTCCACCGCGAAAGAATTCTTCCCGCCATCGAGCTGCTGAAAAACCGCTTGCAGATCGTCAACGTCGACGTCGGCACCGATTACCGCCGGCTCACGCTGGAGCAGGTCGAGACGTATCACACACCGCTCGGCCCGGCAGCCGATGCCGCACTGACGTCGGCCTTCGAACGGCTGGCCGAAGCCAAGGACGAGAATCCGGTGATGAACATCGAACACCGAACACTGAAGGCTCGCCGCCGAGCCGGGGGTGTGGTGTGGTTCGATTTTCAGGAGCTGTGTGGCGGCCCGCGATCGCAGAACGACTACCTCGAACTGGCGTCGCGTTTCCATACGGTGCTGCTGTCGGGTGTCGTGCAGATGTCGCCTCGACTGGCGTCGGAAGCGCGGCGCTTCACCTGGCTGGTCGACGTGTTGTACGACCGGCACGTCAAGCTGATACTGTCTGCCGAGGTGGCGGCGGAAGCGCTGTACACCGTGGGGCCGCTGTCCCATGAATTTCCGAGAACGGTATCGCGATTGCACGAGATGAGATCTGCTGAATTTCTCGCACTGGCTCGCCGGCAGGTCGAGACTGCACTGACGTGAGGTGCCTGTTGACTGCTTGCATCAGGTTGTTCGCGCTGGCGCTGATCGCCCTCACGCTGAGCCCGCTCGCCCAGGCCGCGGCGTCCGACGACAAGAAGCGCATCGCCGAGGCACGCGCCAAGGCCGATGCCGACCTCGCGGCGCAGGAAGCGGAATGCAAGACGCGTTTCGCGGTCACGCCATGTCTGCTTGACGCCCGTGAGCAGCACCGTGCCATCGTCGACCCGCTGCGGCGAGACGAGCTGACGGTCGACGAGCGCGAGCGCAGGCAGCGCGCAGCCGATCGACTTCGGCACTTGAGCCGAAAGGCCGAGGCTGCGCGTGTGGCCGCCAGCGCCGCGGCGGCCACTGCCGCGTCGGCGCCGGATGTGTCCGACGTGACAACTGGCAAGCCGCTGTTGCCCATCCGACCCCGACTGCGGTCGGGGTCTGCGTCCGAGCCGATCGCGGGTGGCGATGCCGCGTCAGCGCCATCGGCAGAGCCGCTGGCCAAGCCGCGCAGGGAGCATCACTCTAAGCGGCTGACGCCAGCGCCTGATCCACAGGCCGCTCAACGGGCAGAGGATCGCGTGCGCCAGGCCGAAGAACGCCGCGCCCGCGTGCTGGCACGCAATGCCGAGCGCAATGCAAAGAAGCCACCTGCTGCGCCGCTGCCTGTGCCTGCTGGTGCCGCAGCGGCATCCGGCACCTCACGCTGATCGACCCCGCGCGGGCGCGGGTCCGCTGACCGAATCAGCTGGACAGGGCTTCAACGCGCACCAGCGCAAGCGACAGGTTGTCGCCACCGCCACGCGCGCGCTGGCGAGCCTTGTCGATCAGCATTTCGCTGGCCTCACGCGGCGGCAGGGCGTCGACGATGGCGCCGAGTTCTCGGGGCGTGAAGTAATGCCACAACCCGTCGCTGCAGGCGAGGATGCTGTCGCCTGGGTCCAGGCGCTCGATGCGCGTGACTGCCAGCGGCGGGTCTTGCACCGCGCCCAGGCAACCCGTCAGCAGGTTGGATTGCGGGTGGTTGTTGGCGTCTTCTTCGGACAACTGGCCTTCGTTGACCAGCCGTTGCACATAGGAGTGATCGCTGGTGCGGGTGACCATTTCGGCGCCCCGGAAAAAATAAACCCGCGAATCGCCTGCGTGCACGATGTGGCACTCGCGATTGGGGCTGATCAGGAACGCTGCCACCGTGCTGTGTGGCTCTTCCTCGGAGGTGATGGCCGTCAGCTTGATCATCAGGTGCGCTTCCAGCACCAGTTGTTTCAGGGTCTCGGCCGGGTCATCGCGGCTGGGCGCGTAGCGCTCGAACAATTGCTGCGCGGTCAGGATCACCTGGTCGGCCGCTTTGCGGCCGCCGCTCTTGCCACCCATCCCATCAGCCAGCACCCCCAGCGCACAACCAGGTACACGGGTATGAGGAATGATTTCGACCTGATCCTGCTGGTAAGCGCGATCACCGCGATGGATGCCTGTGGCGGCCGACAGCCGGTGGCCGTTCGAGGTGGAATTCATAGCGAAAACTATAATCGCTGTCGCCGCTGGAAACTCGTGAAGAGTGGGCAACGGCGCCCTCGATGCACACCCGCCTGAACTCACTGCCCGCGCCGAATCCGGCATGAGTCGACTCTCCGTGGCAAGGATCGGATCATGAATCCGCTGCACAGCGCGGTGCGGCAGGCGTTTTCCGCATCTGGCAGCCTGGCGCAGGCCGACCCCGGTTACACCGAACGCGAGGTGCAGTCGCGCATGGCGTTGGCGGTGGCCGAAGCCATAGACGCCCGCGGCACCTTGGTCGCCGAGGCAGGAACCGGTGTCGGAAAGACGTTCGCCTACCTTGTTCCGACGCTGCTGTCGGGCGCGCGGGCATTGATCAGTACCGCCACCAAGAGCCTGCAGGACCAGCTGTTCCTGCGCGATCTGCCCCGACTGCGCGACGCGCTGGCGTTGCCGACCACGGTGGCGCTGCTCAAGGGCAGGGCCAGCTATCTTTGTGCCCACCGTCTGAAGCAGGCCAGGCACACCGTCGATACCGGCGATCGCTGGGCCATGCGCACGTTGGCCAAGATCGAGACCTGGTCGAATCTCACCGTGACCGGCGATCTGGCCGAGATCGACGGCCTCGACGAGCGCAGCAGCGTGATCCCGCTGGTCACATCGACGCGTGAGAACTGCCTGGGCAGCGAGTGCCCGGACTACCGCGGCTGCCACGTGATGAAGGCCAGGCGCGACGCGATGGCGGCCGACGTGGTGGTGGTCAACCACCATCTGTTCTTTGCGGACATGAGCCTGCGCGAGTCCGGCGTTGCCGAGCTGCTGCCCAGTGTCGAGGTGGCGGTATTTGACGAGGCGCACCAACTGGCCGAGGCCGGTGTGGCATTTCTCGGTGTCACGCTGTCCAGTGGACAGTTGCTGGACACCGCCCGCGACATGCTGGCCACAGGCTTGCAGCAGGCGCGCGGTTTGGCACCTTGGCACGAACTGGCTGCAGCGTGCGACCGCGCGGCGCGGGAGTTGCGGCTGGTTTGCGCTGGCGCATCCGGTGCCGATGGATCGCCGCGCGCTGCCCGCGGATCAATGAAGCTGGGGTGGAATGAGCGGGCCGGGCAGCCGGCGTTCGCACAGGCGTTGGCGCAGACCGCGGCCGCTTGCACTTCTGCGCACGAGGCGCTCGACACGGTGTCGGAGTTGTCGCCCGACTTCGCGAAGCTGGCCGACCGGATGGCTCGGCTGCACGAACTGACCCAGCGTTTTGCCGACGTGGTGTTGCCTGGGCAGGTGCGGTGGATCGACCTCACCGCCAATCAGTGCCGGCTGGTCGAGTCGCCGCTGGACATCCGCGAGGCCTTGCGCGAGCAGATGGCCGCTGCGCCCAAGGCGTGGATCTTCACCTCGGCCACGCTGGGTGAAGACGAGCGCCTGTCGTGGTTCACCGAGCCGGCGGGCCTCTCCGAGGCGACGACGCTGCGGGTCGGCAGTCCGTTTGACTACGCAGCGCATGCCCGGCTGTACGTGCCGGCGTCGTTTCCAAAGCCCAATGAGCCGGATCACGCGGTGGCGGTCGGCCGGTTGGCGGCGCGCTGCGCGCGAGCAGTGGGCGGGCGTACCTTCGTGCTCACGACCACGCTGCGCGCGCTGCAGACCGTCGGCGACCAGTTGCGCGCCGAGTTCGAAGCCACCGGAGACGACATTCAGGTCCTGACACAGGGCCAATTGCCCAAGCGCCAGCTGATGCAGATGTTCCTGGCCCAGCCTCGCTCGGTGCTGGTCGGCTCGCAGACTTTCTGGGAAGGCATCGACGTGCCTGGAGATGCGCTGCAGTGCGTGCTGATCGACAAGCTGCCGTTTCCGCCTCCGAACGATCCGTTGGTTGAAGCGCGTGTGAAGCGCCTGGAGGGCGAGGGCCGCAATGCCTTCAGCGATTACTTCATCGCGGAGGCGGCGGTGTCACTGAAGCAGGGTGCCGGTCGCCTGATCCGCAGCGAGACCGACCGCGGGCTGCTGGTGGTGTGTGATCCGCGCCTGGCGTCGATGAGCTATGGCAAGCGGCTGCGTCAGGCGCTCCCACCGATGCCGCGTCTTGACGACGAGACCCAGGCGATGGCATGGCTGGCGGCGTTGGCTGCGGATCGGTGAGCGCAACGCCCCGAGTGAATCAGGTGCCCGTCACCACAATTGCCACCAGGGCTTCTCGACGTAGTTGATGCCGTCTCCGGTCAACAAGGCGCTCTTCGGGAAGTTGGTGCGCAGGACACGTTCAGCGTCGTCGCGCAGCTTGTCGAGGCCCAGCTTGTCATAGCTGCGCGCAAGGATGGACAGGGCTTCCTCGGTCGCCGGTGAGTACTGGAACTCCTGGATCGCGGCCTGGGCGCGGTTCGCAGCCGCCACGTAGGCGCCGCGTCGGTAGTAGTAGCGCGCAACGTGTACCTCGTAGCGCGCCAGTGTGTTGACGATGTAGCCCATGCGTTCCTTGGCATCGGCGACGTATCTCGAGTTCGGGTATTGCTCGATCAGTTGCTTGAACGACTCGTAGGAGTCGCGCGCGGCTTGCTGGTCGCGCTCTGTCAGGTCCTGCTGCGACAACTTGCCCAGAAAACCGAGGTTGTCGTTGAAGTTGATCAGGGCTCGCAGATACACCGCGTAGTCGATGGCCGGGCTCAGCGGATTGACCTTGATGAAGCGATCGATGGTGGACAGCGCATCGGCCTTGTCGCCAGACTGGTAGAGCAGATAAGCGCGCTCGAGCTGAGCCTGCTGTCCGAGTACAGTGCCTGCCCCCTTGCCTTCCAGCCGCTCGTACATCTTGGCGGCGCGGTCGAAGTTGCCGTTGGCCTGCTCCGTACGAGCCTCTTCATACAATTTGTCTGCCGGTAGGTTGTCGCTCGGGTCTTTCGATGGCGCAGTGGAGCAGCCGGATGTGAACAAGATCGACACGGTGAGTGTCATCAACCCGAAGGCACCGCGCAGATCGTGGCGCAAAGAGTTCATGATCGACGGTCCACGCAGCATCCCGACACCCCTGAAAAATGAAGCGGAAGTATACGGTCGGGCCTGAGAGCGACGGCTCGGCAAGCCCGTCGGAATCACCGCTGGCGACGGCGAGCGAAGATCTCGCCGACCCACCCACGGAAGACGCCATCGAGCGGCGCGAATCCACGGTGGCAGCGGCATTGCATGGTTCGCGCCTGGACAAGGCGGTGGTGGCGATGGCGGGCGAGTTCTCTCGAAATCACCTGCAGTCACTGATCGAGGCCGGCCATGTGTGGGTTGACGGTGTCTGCCAGCCATCGCCGTCTCGCAAGGTGCAGGCGGGCCAGCGCATCGCCGTTGATCTGATTCCGACGCAGGAATGCCGTGCATTCAGGCCCGAGGAGATGGCGTTGTCGGTGGTGTTCGAGGACGCTGATGTGATCGTCATCGACAAGCCCGCGGGTCTGGTCGTGCACCCAGCCCCTGGCAACTGGTCTGGGACATTGCTCAATGGCTTGCTGGCACACCACACCGCCGCCGCCAGTTTGCCGCGGGCCGGCATCGTGCACCGACTGGACAAAGACACCTCCGGGCTGATGGTCGTGGGCAAGACGCTGGTGGCCGTGACTGCGTTGACGCGCCAGATCGCGGCACGGGACGTTCGTCGCATTTATCTGGCCGTGTGTCACGGGCGCTTCGAGCATCCGACCTTGCGCATCGCTGCGCCGATAGGCCGCGATCCCCGTTCGCGTGTGCGCATGGCCGTGCTGCCTGCCGGAGGTCGCGAGGCTCGCACCGATGTGGAGCGTCTTGCGGTGCGCGATGACATCGCTGAAGGTGCCTTGAGCGCAGTGCGTTGCACGCTGCATACCGGGCGCACCCATCAGATCCGGGTGCACCTGGCGTCCGTGGGACATCCTCTGCTCGCCGACCAGACCTACGGCGGGCGCGTGGCCTGTGGCCTCGCCCGTCAGGCGCTGCACGCCACCCGGCTGGGTTTCGATCATCCCGTCAGTGGCCGCCCCATGGCCTTCGAGGCCCCGCCGCCGGCAGATTTCGCGGCGGTGTGGCAACTTCTGTGGGACGCGCGCTGAGGCGAGGTTCCTCCGGTACACTCCACTCGATCCGTCGCATTTGAGACCTTGGCCTTGTTGGCCAACGACCAGACTGCCGCTGATGTCACTGCCGCCAACGCGAGAAATTCTCTCGGCGCAGCACATCGCCGCACCACCGCCGTGTCATGGCGTCACCCTGTGCAGGGTCCGCGCTCCGAACCGGCTGACGATTGCAATGCCTGAACATCCGCCGGCCAGGGCCGGACGAGGACCATCACGATAGTCATGAACACACAGGATGCGAAGCGCGTCCTTCAAACCGCACTGATCTGCGCCCGTGAGCCGCTGACGATCCGTGACATGCGGACCTTGTTCGCAGACGAGATCGACGCTGACACCATCCGCGGGTTGCTCGATGAGCTGGTGCGGGAGTGGGAGGGAGAAGGGGTCGAACTGGTGGCGGTGTCGACCGGCTGGCGTTTCCAGAGTCGCCCGGAGATGCGTGAGTTTCTCGATCGCCTGAACCCGGAAAAACCGCCCAAGTATTCCCGCGCGGTGATGGAAACGCTGGCCATCATTGCTTACCGCCAGCCGGTCACCCGTGGCGACATCGAAGACATACGCGGCGTGACCGTCGCGGCACAGATCATCAAGCAGCTCGAAGACCGTGGCTGGATCGAGGCGATCGGGTACCGCGAGACACCCGGTCGACCTGCGCTGCTGGCCACCACGCGCCAGTTCCTCGACGACCTCGGCCTGTCCAGTCTGCAGCAGTTGCCCTTGATGCCGAGCGGCACATCGCCGCAAGCGTCGTTCGACGATTTATTGGCTGTAGCTGCGGTGGACGATTCCACCTTGGCCTTGGAACTTTCACCTGACCCAGCGGCGGATGCCGCACCCATGGAACGTCCGAATGAATCCCAATCCTGACCACGACGCCGACGGTAATCCCGATCCCGCCGCCGAGCTTCTCGAGCAGACCCCACCGGCCACCGACAAGCCGGTGCGCCGCAAGCGTGCCTTGAAGGTCGCCACCGAGGTCGACCCGGAGCAGGCGACTGCGGCACCCGCAGAAGCGGGCGTGCCGGTCAACGAACACATCGAAGCGTCTGCCGGGGCAAGCGCTCCCGAGGCTGTGCCTGAGCTCGAAGCTGCCGGGGACGCCTCCGCGCCCGAGGAGCTGAGTGGCAACGATCCGCTGCGCAAGGGGCGTCGTCAGCGACGCCGCGGTCCGCGCTCTGACGACGGGCAGCCCTTGGCGGCTGAACACCTGTCAACTGACGAAGGTACCGAAGCGGACGCCAATGAGCCTGGAGAGTTCGAGGCCAGCGGACCGGCCGTGGAGCCCGCTGATGTGGGTGAAGTCTTCGCGCAGGTGCTGTCCGGAGAGTTCGACGTCGAACCGCCTGCGGAGGAACCTGCTGCGCCGCCCAAGCGCGTTCTGCGTCCGGAACCCGAAGCACCGAAATTGCACAAGGTCCTGGCGCAGTCGGGCATCGGCTCGCGTCGCGACATGGAGCAGGCCATTTTGGATGGTCTGGTCGAAGTCAACGGACAACCCGCCCACACCGGCCAGCGCATCTCGTTTGGTGACCAGGTCAAGGTCAACGGCAAGCCGGTGCGGGTGCGCATCATCCCGCCGCCGCCGCGCATCATTGCGTACCACAAGCCCACCGGCGAAGTCGTGACCAACGACGACCCCGAACACCGTCCGACAGTATTTCGCCGGTTGCCACGCCTCCCGCAGGGTAAGTGGCAGGCGGTCGGTCGCCTGGACATCAACACCGAAGGCCTGCTGCTGTTCACCAACTCGGGTGATCTGGCAAACCGGTTGATGCATCCGCGCTTTGGCGTGGAGCGCGAGTACGCGGTGAGGGTGCTTGGCACGCTGGATGCCGAATCGAAAGCGATGCTGCTGGAGGGCGTCACCATCGACGGCCAGAT
Source organism: Burkholderiaceae bacterium (assembly GCA_965229345.1). Lineage (GTDB taxonomy): Bacteria > Pseudomonadota > Gammaproteobacteria > Burkholderiales > Burkholderiaceae_C > PBB1. The sequence continues at coordinate 2,484,329 of OZ245872.1, read as the reverse complement.
GGCCAGCTTCCGATCGATCGAGAACGGCGGTGGCGAGGGGCTGAACCACTGGTATCGCGTGGTCATCACCGAAGGACGAAATCGCGAAGTCCGCAAGCTGTTCGATGCAGTCGATCTGACCGTGAACCGGTTGATCCGCATCCGCTACGGCTGCATCGTGCTGCCACGCGGACTCAAGCGCGGCGTCTGGGTCGATCTGGAAGACTCCGACATCCGGGCGATACGCCGGCTCGCAGGTGGCGAGGCCGAAGGCGGCCCGCGTGAGCCACGCCCCAACGGGCGCGATGCGCAGCAGGTGCGGCCACCACGCGGTCGCGACAAGCCGATCAAGGGCGATCGCCGCGATGGCCGGCCCCCGCGCCCGGAGGCGCCGAACCGCGATCGACCCATGGTCGAAGGACGTGGTCCCCGGCCACCGATGTCCGAGGCCCCAGTGCGCGCGGAACGCTCGAACGACGAACGCCCGTCGCGTGACGATGATCTCGACGACGATTTCGATCCATCGCGCATCCCCAACCCGCTCGAGCAGACCTTCGACAAGCGTTTTGTGCAGAACCCCCGATCGCCAGCTGGGGGACGCAATTTCCGCAGTGGCGGGGGCGGTTTCGGTGCCGGTGGCAGCGCACCTCAGGCGCCGCGCAAGGGTGACGGTCCTCGCCAGCCCGATCCGATGCAGACCTCGGTGGGCTACATCGGCGGCGATGCGTTCCACCGCAAGAATGCGCGTGGTGGCGGTGGCGGTGGCGGAGGTGGTGGCGGGTACGGTGGCAGCGGCGGTGGCGGCGGGCGCAGTGGCGGTAACCGGGGCGGTGGAAATGCCGGCGGCGGTGGCCGTCGCGGACGCTGATCCGACACCTGCCCACAGTAGAATCCGCGGTTTTGTCTCGCTTTAAATTCCCTCAGGAACGAATGTCATGGCCATTGAACGCACGCTCTCCATCATCAAGCCCGACGCGGTTGCCAAGAACGTCATCGGACAGATCTACACCCGCTTTGAGAACGCTGGCCTGAAGGTGATCGCAGCTCGCATGGCGCACTTGTCGCGCGGCGAGGCCGAGGCGTTCTACGCGGTGCACAAGTCGCGCCCATTCTTCAAGGACCTGGTTGATTTCATGATCTCCGGTCCGGTGATGATCCAGGCGCTCGAGGGTGAAGGTGCCATCTTGAAGAACCGCGACCTGATGGGCGCAACCGATCCGAAGAAGGCAGAGAAGGGCACGATTCGCGCCGACTTCGCCGACAGCATCGATGCGAATGCAGTGCACGGCTCGGACGCCGCAGAAACCGCCGCCGCCGAAATCGCCTTCTTCTTCCCCGGCGCGCAGGTCTACAGCCGCTGAGGTGTGGTCGCTGACCATCGGCCACTGACGCCACCGCCTCGGTCACCCGGGTCCTCCATGGCCGCCGTCAACCTGCTCGACTTCGATCTGGCTGGACTCACGGCCTTCTGTGAGAGCCTGGGTGAAAAGCGCTTCCGTGCAACGCAGCTGTTTCGCTGGGTGCACCAGCGCGGCGTGTCCGACTGTGCGCAGATGTCCGATCTGGCCAAGTCCTTCCGCGATCGGCTGAGCACAGCGTGCGAGGTTCGAGTGCCTGCTCTGCTCAGCGAGCAGGCCTCCGCGGACGGCACCATCAAATGGCTTTTCGATGTGGGCGGTGGTGACGCGATCGAGACCGTCTTCATTCCCGAGGACGACCGCGGCACCTTGTGTGTGTCATCACAGGCCGGTTGTGCCGTGGGCTGTCGCTTCTGCTCCACCGGTCATCAGGGCTTCAGCCGCAACCTCAGCACGGCCGAGATCGTGGCGCAGCTGTGGTTTGCCGAACACCATCTCCGGTGCCGTTTGCAGCTGCCCGAGGGCACCCGCGCGATCACCAATGTGGTGATGATGGGCATGGGCGAGCCGCTGCAGAACTATGCGGCGTTGCTGCCGGCCCTGCGGGTCATGCTCGACGACCACGCTTACGGCTTGTCGAGGCGACGCGTCACGGTGTCGACCTCCGGGGTGGTGCCGATGATCGACCGCCTGCGCAGCGACTGCCCGGTGGCCCTCGCGGTGTCGCTGCATGCACCCCACGATGCCTTGCGTGACGATCTGGTGCCACTGAACCGCAAGTACCCGCTCGCAGAACTGCTGGCCGCCTGTGAGCGTTACCTGGTCGCTGCGCCCCGCGACTTCATCACCTTCGAGTACTGCATGCTGGATGGTGTCAATGACAGCCCGGCGCATGCGGCTCAGCTGATCGATCTGGTGCAAGGCCGCGGTGTTCGCCCCGAGCCGCTGCCATGCAAGTTCAACCTCATTCCGTTCAATCCGTTCCCGGCTTCCGGGCTGGTCTGCAGCCCGCGTGAGCGCGTCAAGGCATTTGCCGCGCTGCTGCAGGATGCGGGCATCGTGACCACCATCCGCAAGACACGTGGCAGTGACATCGATGCCGCCTGCGGGCAATTGGCCGGCGAGGTGCAAGACCGCACCCGTGTTGCCGAGCGTCGCTCGGGCCGTGCCACCATTCCGATCATTTCCGCCGATGTGCCGCTCGTTCGCGCGCCCGCGCAGCAGGTGCTCGAGAGGCCCGCACGATGACCCATTGCACCGCGGTCACCCGCGCCGTCGTCAGCGCCACGAGGCAGCAGGCATGCGCCGTAGCGGCTGTGTTTTTTGCGGCTTTGTTGCTCGCGGGTTGCGTCAGTCGGCCCGATGGTCGGTACCCGGGGACGCCCGCCAACACGGTGAGTCGCAGCCCGGCGTCGACCGAGACCCGCGATCGCCCCACAGCGTCGGATGAAACCGATGCTTCGCGCCGCGCCAGCGTCCGGCTGGAACTGGCCGGTGCGTATTTCAGTCGCGGACAGATGACCACAGCACTCGACGAAGTCAAGAAGTCGATCGCCGTCAATCCCAATGTGGCTGCGGCTTTCAACTTGCGGGGCCTGATCTACGGCAACCTGGGCGACCATCAACTGGCCGAAGAGAGTTTCCGCCGGGCGATGCAGCTCGACCCGAAGGACGCGGACGTGATGCAGAACTTCGGCTGGTACCTCTGCCAGCGCGAGCGCTATCCAGAAGCCGATGCCTTGTTCGTCCGTGCTCTGGCGGTGCCGCAGTACCAGGACAGCGCCCGTACGCTGCTGACCCAGGGCGTGTGCCAGGCGCGCAGCGGCAAGACCGATGACGCCGAGCGCACGCTGGTGCGTGCCTACGCACTGGAGCCTGGCAATCCGGCGGTGGCTGTCAACCTCAGCGAAGTTCTTTTTCGCAAAGGGGATCTGGAGCGCGCCCGCTTCTACATCCGCCGTGTCAATTCAGTGCCCAGCCTGGTGAGTGCTCAAACCCTGTGGCTGGCTGCACGCGTCGAACACAAGATCGGCAATGCCCAGGGTGCGGCGGAATTCAGCGAGCAGTTGCGCAACCGCTTTCCGCAGTCACCCGAGGCCACCGCCTTGGCCGAGGGGCGATTCAATGAGTGAGCCTGGTACCGACGGCGTGAATCGGACAACCGCGACGCCAAGCGCCGGCGCCTTGCTGCGCGCAGCGCGCCAGGCGCAGGGCTTGCACATCGCGGCGCTGGCAGCATCGATCAAGGTCTCGCAGCGCAAGCTGGAACTGCTGGAGGCCGATCGGCTCTCCGAGTTGCCCGATGCGACCTTCGCCCGCGCACTCGCACAGACCATCTGCCGCAGCCTGAAGATCGATCCGGCGCCGGTGCTCGCAGCTTTGCCACAGGCCACGGGCTATCGCCTGGATGCGGTGGACGGCGGCATCAACGCACCGTTTCGCGATCGTCCTGGGCGCCACGAGCCGGATCGCCGTTCTGCATTCGTGTCACCGGCCGTCTGGGTCACCTCATTGATCGCTGCGGCTGCGTTGCTGGTCCTGCTGATGCCAGCCGAATGGGCCGCCTCGATTCAAAGCGCGATCTCCGGCCCGCAGTCAGCGGCTCCGGCTCCGGCGGCTGCGGCGCCAGCAGCCGTGGTGGTTGACGCACCTCCGGTTGCCGTCTCGCCGATCGAGGCCGGCGTCGCGTCCGCAGAAGCAGCATCTGCGGCGATTATTCAAGCGGCGGCCAGTGCGGTGGTCGCCGAACTGACAGCGTCGGCTGCGGGTGGTTTGCCCGTGTCGGTCCCTGCCGCTGCGTCGGCAGGCGTCGGGCCGTTGCAACTGAAGGCCAGCGCAGAAACCTGGGTCGAAGTGGTTGACGGCCAATCGAAGGTGCTGGTGTCGCGCATGCTCGCCAGCGGCGAGGCCCTGGCTCTCGACGGCGCGACACCCTTCAGGCTCAAGATCGGCAATGCAGCAGGCACCGAGGTGGCGTTTCGCGGGCAGGCCGTCAATCTTGCATCGTCGACGCGCGACAACGTGGCGCGTCTCGAACTGAAGTAGGAGAGCAGCATGGTTGATCTGCACGACGCAGCACGCGTGGCGACCGATGCCTTCGATGCGCTGGATGGGTACATCGAGCCAGCACGACCGGCCGACAAGCGCACCCGGCAGGCGCAGGTGCGCTGGGGCTCGCGCGTGGTGACGATCGGTGGCGCGGCGCATGTGCGCGTGCAATCGATGACCAACACCGACACCGTCGATGTGATCGGCACGGCGATCCAGGTCAAGGAGTTGGCCATGGCCGGCTCGGAACTGGTGCGCATCACCGTCAACACGCCAGAAGCTGCAGCGGCCGTACCGCACATCCGCGATCAGCTCGACCGCATGGGCATCGATGTGCCCCTGGTCGGCGACTTCCACTACAACGGACACCGCCTGCTCAGCGAGCACCCGGCCTGCGCCGAAGCGCTGTCGAAATACCGCATCAACCCCGGCAACGTCGGCAAGGGCGACAAGGGCGACCGCCAGTTCGCGCAGATGATCGAGATCGCCGCGAAGCTCGACAAGGCCGTGCGCATCGGTGTCAACTGGGGCAGCCTCGATTCCGAGTTGCTGGCGCAGATGATGGACGACAACGCCAAGCTCGCCGAGCCGCACCCGCCGCAGCAGATCATGTACCGCGCGCTGATCACCTCGGCAATCACGTCGGCCAAACGCGCCGAGGCGCTGGGCCTGAACGGGGACCAGATCATCCTGTCGTGCAAGATGTCCGGCGTGCAGGATCTGGTCAGCGTCTACCGTGCGCTGGCCAGGCGTTGCGACTACGCGCTGCACCTGGGCCTGACCGAAGCGGGCATGGGCACCAAGGGCACGGTCGCGTCGGCCACGGCTTTGGCGCTGCTGCTGCAGGACGGCATCGGCGACACCATCCGCGTGTCGCTGACGCCGCAGCCTGGTGAGCCGCGCACGCAAGAGGTCGTGATCGCGCTCGAAATCCTGCAGTCGCTCGGCTTGCGCTCGTTCAACCCGAGCGTCACCGCCTGTCCCGGCTGCGGTCGCACCACCAGCACCACCTTCCAGGAACTGGCCAAGCAGATCGACGATCATCTGCGCGCTCAGATGCCGGTGTGGCGCGCGCGTTACCCGGGCGTCGAGAAGCTCAAGGTCGCGGTGATGGGCTGCATCGTCAACGGGCCGGGTGAAAGCAAGCACGCCGACATCGGCATCAGCCTGCCCGGCACCGGTGAAGCGCCGGCTGCGCCGGTGTTCATCGACGGCGTCAAGGCGTTGACGCTGCGAGGTGACCACATCGCCGAAGAGTTCCACGCGCTGGTCGAGCGCTACATCGACAAGCGCTACGGCACGGCGACCGCCTCGACGACCTGAGCCTGCCCGATCGCGGCACCTGCCGCCACATTTCACTGCTGTCACCCCGCAGACGCCCCGGCTGTGTCCATTGAATTCCAGAGAACGCCATGAGCGAGACCATCCAAGCCGTCAAGGGCATGAACGACATCCTGCCGCCGGAATCGGCGACCTGGGACTGGTTCGAGAGCCGTGTGCGCTCGTTGATGGCCCGCCATGGGTATGCCGGCGTGCGCACGCCCATCGTCGAGCCGACGGCGCTGTTCGTGCGTGGCCTGGGCGAGGTCACCGACATCGTCGAGAAGGAGATGTACTCCTTCGTCGATTCGATGAACGGTGACCGCCTCAGCCTGCGTCCTGAGAACACCGCCGGTGTGGTGCGCGCCGTCACCGAGCATTCGCTGCTGCGCGATGGCGGCAAGCGGCTGTACTACATCGGTCCGATGTTCCGTCATGAACGGCCGCAGAAGGGCCGCTACCGGCAGTTCCATCAGGTCGGCGCCGAGGCGCTGGGATTCGCCGGGCCCGATGTCGATGCCGAACTGATCCTGATGTGCCGCATGCTGTGGCGGGAATTGGGTCTGGTGGAGGGCCGTGACCTGCGGCTCGAACTCAACAGCCTGGGCCAGCCCGAAGAGCGCCGGGCCCACCGCGAGGCGCTGATCGCTCACTTCGAAGCCCATGCCGAGTTGCTCGACGACGACGCCAAGCGCCGCTTGCACAGCAACCCGCTGCGCATCCTCGACACCAAGAACCCGGCGATGCAGGCGCTGGTCGAGGCGGCGCCCCAGTTGATGAGCTTTCTCGGGGCCGAATCGCTCGCGCATTTCGATGCGGTCCGTGCGGCACTGGACGCTGCGGGACTGGCCTACCGCATCAATCCGCGACTGGTGCGCGGCATGGACTACTACAACCTGACGGTGTTCGAGTGGGTCACCGAGCGGTTGGGCTCGCAGGGCACGGTGTGCGGTGGCGGCCGTTACGACACGCTGATCGAGCAACTGGGTGGCAAGCCGGCCCCGGCCGTAGGCTGGGGGTTGGGCATCGAGCGGTTGCTCTTGCTGCTGAAGGAAGCCGGCATCGAGGCACCTGTTGCAGCGCCCGATGCCTATGCGGTGGTGCCGTCGCCCGCGGCCATGCCACTTGCCCTGCGCACCGTGGACGCGTTGCGCGCGGCGGGTGTCTCGGTGGTGATGCATGCGGCCAGCCGGGAAGGCCTGGGCAGCATGAAATCGCAGTTCAAGCGGGCCGACGCCAGCGGCGCCCGCCATGCATTGATTTTTGGCGAAGATGAGGTGTCGCGTGGCGAGGTGGCTGTCAAGCCGCTGCGCGACGTGGGTGCCACGCAGCGCTTGCGTGCGCTCTCCGATGCAGCCCTCTGGGCCGATGAACTGCGCAACGCATAATCCGAAGCTGTTCGAAACTCCTTGCAAGCATGGCCACGCATCTCGATCTCGAAGAACAAGAACAGCTTGATGCCGTCAAGCAATTCTGGAAGCGCTACGGCAATCTGGTGACCTGGCTGTTGATTGCCGCGCTGGTGGCCTATTCCGGCTGGACGGGATGGAACTGGTGGCAGCGTGAGCAAGCGATCCAGGCCGGTGCGATGTTCGACGAACTCGACAAGGCTGCACAGGCGGCCGATGCGGACAAGGTCGCGAGCGTGTTCGGCGACCTGAAGTCTCGCTACCCCAAAACGGCCTTTGCGCAACAAGGGGGGCTGCTGGCCGCCAAGGTGCAGGCAGAAAAAGGCCAGATCGACGCGGCGCAGGCAACGCTCGATTGGGTCGCCGCCAATGCGGGCGAAGCCGAATACCAGACGATCGCAAGGCTGAGGCTGGCCGGCCTGCTGCTCGACAACAAGAAATTCGACGAGGCGCTGAAGCAACTCGACGCAGCCACTGCCGCGGGATTCGAAGCGCTCGTGGCCGATCGCCGTGGCGACGTGCTCATGGCGCAGGGCAAGGCCGACGACGCGAAGGCGTCTTACACCAAGGCATGGCAGGCAATGGACGCGAAGATCGAGTACCGGCAACTGATCGAGGCCAAGCTGGCGGCATTGGGTGCGGCGCCCGCGGCCAGCGCAGCCGAAGCCGCTACGCCAACCGGAGCAGGCAAATGAGGCGCGCCGCAGTCGTTGCTGCCGCTTGCCTCAGCGCTTTCCTGAGCGCCTGCGGCCTTTTCTCCTCCGACAAGGGCAAGCCCGAACCCAAGGAACTGGTTCCCGTCAAAGCCACGATCGCCGGGAAAGTGGTGTGGACGTCCGGCACCGCTGACGTCGAGTTTCCTCTCTCGGTCGCGGTCAATGGCAGCACCTTCACCGTAGGCGCTTCGGACGGGTCCCTCATTGCACTGGATGCGGCAAAGGGCCGCGAGATCTGGCGCGCCGATGCGCAGTCGGCACTCAGTGCCGGGGTCGGCAGCGACGGCAAGTTCGCAGCGGTGGTCACTCGCGAGGGGCAGATCGTCGTCTTCGAAGGCGGCCGCGAGCGCTGGCGGCAACCTGCAGGCACGCGCGTCATCACCGCGCCGTTGGTGGCTGGAGAGCGTGTTTTCGTGGTCGGCCTGGACCGAAGTGTCTCCGCGTACGACGCGCTCAACGGAGCCCGGCTCTGGTCGGTGCAGCGTCCTGGGGACCCGTTGACGCTGGCGCAGGCGGGTGTGGCGATGGCCTTCAAGAACACCTTGCTGGTCAGTCAGGGGTCGCGACTGGCCTCGCTGGACCCGGCCAATGGCGCGTTGCGCTGGGAGGTCGCGCTGGCCACGCCGCGCGGCGCCAACGAGATCGAACGGCTGGCCGACCTCGTCGGGCCGGCGGTGCGCGTTGGCGATGTCGTCTGCGTGCGTGCTTACCAGGCCAGCGTCGGGTGCATCAATGCGGAAACCGGGCAGCTACTCTGGACCAAGACATTCGGTGGACGTGGTGGCTTGGCCGCCGATGAGCACCATGTGTATGCGGCAGATGGGGCCGACCGCATCACGGCCTGGAAGGCCGATACCGGCGAGGTCGCCTGGACTTCCGACGCGTATGAGTACCGACAATTGACCACGCCGTTCAGCCTCGGGCCGGTGCTGGTTTTTGGCGACTTCGAAGGACAACTGCACTTCCTGTCGGCAGACCACGGTGTGGCGCAATTGATCCTGCCGACCGATGGCGCGCCGATGGCGGCCGCACCCGTGGTGTCTGGCACCACGGTGCTGATCGTCACCCGCGACGGCGGGCTGTTCGCCTTGCGGCCTGAATGACGCGGCTTCTCCGGAGCTTGCGTCGATGAAGCCGGTCATTGCGATCGTTGGACGGCCGAACGTCGGCAAATCCACGCTGTTCAACCGCCTCACCAAGAGCCGCGACGCGATCGTTGCCGACTTCGCCGGGCTGACGCGTGACCGCCACTACGGCGACGGCCGCATCGGCGACCGAGAGTTCATCGTTGTCGACACCGGCGGCTTCGAGCCGACCTGCGACACGGGCATCGTCAAGGAAATGGCCAAGCAGACACGCCAGGCCGTGGCCGAAGCCGATGCGGTGATCTTCGTGGTCGACATCCGCGGCGGCCTGTCGGCGCAGGACCACGACATCGCGCGCTACCTGCGCACCGTCGGCAAGACGGTGGTGCTGGCGGCCAACAAGGCCGAGGGCATGGTCGATTCGCCGTTGCTGGGCGAGTTCTACGAGCTCGGCATGGGTGAGCCGCACCCGATCTCGTCAGCGCACGGGCAGGGTATACGCAGCCTGACCGAAGCAGCCTTGGCCAGCTTTCCCTTCGATGATGACGAAGACGGCGACATCGACGAAGCATCGCCGATCCGTCTGGCGGTGGCAGGCCGGCCCAATGTCGGCAAGTCGACGCTGATCAACACGTGGCTGGGCGAAGAGCGGCTGGTCGCCTTCGACATGCCGGGCACCACCCGCGACGCGATCACGGTGCCCTTCGAGCGCAACGGCCAGAAGTTCGAGCTGATCGACACCGCCGGCCTGCGCCGCAAGGGCAAGGTGTTCGAGGCGATCGAGAAGTTCTCGGTGGTCAAGACGCTGCAGGCCATCGCCGATGCGAATGTGGTGCTGCTGCTGCTCGACGCGACGCAGGGTGTGACCGACCAAGACGCGCACATCGCCGGCTACATCCTCGAGAGCGGTCGCGCGGTGGTGATCGCGGTCAACAAATGGGATGCGGTCGATGACTACCAGCGCCAGCTGTTGCAACGGTCGATCGAACAGCGTCTGGCCTTCCTGAAGTTCGCACCGGTGCTGAACATCTCGGCCACCAAGCGACAGGGTCTCGGGCCGGTGTGGAAAGCCATTGCCGATGCGCACGCCTCGGCCACCCGCAAGATGCCGACGCCCGTGCTGACCCGGTTGCTGCTCGATGCCCTCGAACACCAGGCGCCTCAGCGTGCGGGCATGTTCCGGCCGAAACTGCGCTACGCGCACCAGGGCGGAATGAATCCCCCGATCGTGGTGGTGCACGGCAACTCGCTGGAACACGTGACGGCCGCCTACAAGCGGTTTCTCGAAGGGCGCATCCGCGATCACTTCAAGCTGACTGGCACACCGCTTCGCATCGAGATGCGCTCGGGCAAGAATCCGTTCGATGCCAAAGGCTGAGGGGATTCCCCCGCCGAGTCGGTTCCAGTGGGGTCGTGTGTTAACGTTTCCTTCGACAATTCATTCAACACGGAGGATATCGTGAGCAATAAAGGTCAGCTGCTGCAAGACCCCTTCCTGAACGTGCTGCGCAAGGAGCATGTGCCGGTGTCGATCTACCTGGTGAACGGCATCAAGCTGCAGGGTCACATCGAGTCGTTCGACCAATACGTGGTCCTGCTGCGCAACACCGTGACGCAGATGGTCTACAAGCACGCCATCTCCACGGTGGTACCGGGCCGGGCCGTGAATTTCCACGCGCCAGACACCCCCGAGGCAGCGTGAAGCTGCCCATCGATCACTGCGGGGCTGCGCCTTCATTTTGAACTCAGAACCCTCCGCCACGGCCGACCTCAACCCTGCGCGCGCGATTCTCGTGGGCGTGGCGATCGGGCGTGCGCCTGCGTTCGACGACACCCTTGATGAGCTCGCGCTGCTGGCCGAGTCGGCCGGGGACATCGCCGTTGCCCGGGTGGTTGCGCGGCGCAAATCGCCGGATCCGGCGCTGTTCATCGGCTCTGGAAAGGCCGACGAGATCAAGGCGCTGGTCGAGATGCACCGCGCTGAAGTCGTGTTGTTCGATCAGGCCTTGGGTGCTGCACAGCAGCGCAATCTGGAGCGCCACCTCGGCGTGGCCGTTGCAGACCGGACGATGCTGATTCTGGAAATCTTCGCCGATCGAGCGCAAAGCCATGAGGGCAAGCTCCAGGTGGAACTGGCTCGATTGCAGTACCTGTCCACTCGCCTGGTGCGCCGATGGAGCCACTTGGAACGACAGCGTGGTGGCATCGGCAATCGAGGCGGCCCGGGTGAGGCGCAGATCGAACTGGACCGCCGGATGATCGGCGAGCGCATCAAATCGGTGAAGGAGCGGCTGGAGAAGGTCAAGCGCCAGCGCAACACCCAGCGTAAGTCCCGAGAGCGCAGCGAGACGTTCCGCGTGTCTCTCGTCGGATACACCAACGCCGGCAAGTCGACGCTGTTCAACAAGCTGGTGAAAGCGCGCGCCTACGCCGCCGACCAGTTGTTCGCCACCCTCGACACCACCACCCGGCAGATGTACCTGGAAGAGGCTGGTCGCAACGTGTCGCTCTCCGACACCGTGGGCTTCATTCGCGACCTGCCGCACAAGCTGGTTGAAGCCTTCGAGGCCACATTGCAGGAGGCCGCGCAGGCTGATCTGCTGTTGCACGTTGTCGATGCAGCCAGCCCGAGCCGTGACGAGCAGCGCCTGGAGGTCGAGAGGGTGCTGGCCAGCATCGGCGCGTCACAGGTGCCGCAGATTTTGGTGTTCAACAAGGCTGACCTCCTCGATCAGCACCAGTCACCGCACACCGAAGTCGACACCATCGTGTTCGATGACGGACGCCACGTGTCGCGCGTTTTCATCAGCGCGCAGCAAGGCTTCGGTCTGGAGGCGTTGCGAAAACTGATCGCGGAGTTTGCCGCCGGCGTCAACGCATCGCCCTGGAATTTCAGCGACACGGCGCCAATATCCCCCAGCGAATCCGATGACATCGGTGCATCGGCGCTCCCAGAATCCACCGGAACTTTTCCCCTCCACGCATGAAGATCAGCCGTCCCATCGAAGTCCCGGGCCGTCCCATGTCGCCCTGGCGCGCGTTGTTGACCAGCGCCAAGACGCTTTGCATCGCCTTGATCGCTCGCCTGGGCAAGCGGCGTTCAGCCGAGGTTGCCGGCGTGCCGTCGGCGATGTCCGGGCCATTTCTGAACAAGGGTGACGGCCCGCCCGATCTCGACGAGCTGTGGCGAGATTTCAACAAGAAGCTCAGCGGCCTGTTCGGCGGCAAGGGCGGTGGTCCGCGCACGCCGAATCCTGGCGACGGCGGCAACTTTCAGCCCGACATGAAAAGTGCTGGCATCGGTGTCGGCTTGGTGGCCGGGGTGGCTGCCTTGTTGTGGCTGGGCAGTGGTTTTTTCATCGTCCAGGAAGGCCAGCAGGCCGTGGTCACGTCGTTCGGCAAGTACAGCCACACCGCAGACGCCGGCTTCCAGTGGCGCATGCCGTATCCGTTCCAGGCGCACGAGACCGTTCCGGTGACCCAACTGCGCTCGATCGAGGTCGGCCGCAACTCGGTGGTCCAGTCGACGGGGCTGCGTGACTCGTCGATGCTCACCCAGGACGAGAACATCGTCGACATCCGATTCACGGTGCAGTACCGCCTCAAGGATTCGCGCGCCTATCTCTTCGAGAACCGCAACCCGGACGATGCAGTCGTGCAGGCGGCGGAATCTGCGGTGCGTGAAATCGTCGGCAAAAGCACGATGGACTCGGTGCTGTATGAGCAGCGCGACGCCATTGCCAACGAACTGGTCAAGTCCATCCAGACGCAGACCGATCGCCTCAATACCGGCATCCTGGTGGTGAACGTCAATGTGCAGAACGTGCAGGCGCCCGAGCAGGTACAGGCGGCGTTCGACGATGCCTTCAAGGCCGGTGCAGACCGCGAACGCCTGAAGAACGAAGGCCAGGCCTACGCCAACGATGTGATTCCGAAGGCGCAGGGCACCGCAGCGCGGTTGCGAGAGGAGTCCGAGGGCTACAAATCACGTGTGGTGGCCCAGGCAGAGGGTGACGCGCAACGCTTTGCAAGCGTGCTGACCGAGTACAAGAAGGCGCCTGCGGTGACACGCGATCGGCTCTACATCGACACGATGAAAGAGGTCTATTCGAATGTCAGCAAGGTGTATGTCGACAGCCGCAACAACTCGAACTTGCTGTATCTGCCGTTGGACAAGCTGATCCAGCAGACGGGCGCAGCGCCGGCGCCTGCTGCGGGTGCGGCGATGGCGACAACTGAAGGCAACACTTCTGCGCCGGCGGCCCAGGGCCCTCTCGACGTGCGCTCGCGCGACGGCCAACGCAGTCGCGATCGCGACGGTCGCTGAATCTCGACGGAAACCATCATGAATCGCATCGGTATTTATGTCGTCGGCGCATTGATCGCGTTGCTCGTGGCCTTCTCCACGCTGTTCATCGTCGATCAGCGGCAGTTCGCGGTGATCTATGCGCTTGGTGAGATCAAGGAAGTTGTCACCGAGCCTGGTCTGAAGGTCAAGCTGCCACCGCCGTTTCAGAACGTCGTGTTCCTCGATCGGCGCACACAAACGCTGGACAGCCCAGAGACGCGCCCGATCTTCACCGCTGAAAAGAAGAGCCTGGTCATCGACTGGCTGGTCAAGTGGCGGGTGACGGACCCTCGGCAGTTCATCCGCAACAACGGTGTGGACATGCGCAATGTCGAAAGCCGACTGAGCCCGATCGTGCAGGCCGCATTCAACGAAGAGGTCACCAAGCGCACGGTCCAGGCCATGCTGGCGACCGATCGTGACCGGGTCATGCAGGGTGTGCGCAACCGGCTGACCGACGAAGCCAAGTCCTTCGGCATCGACATCGTTGATGTCCGGATCAAGCGGGTCGACTTTTCAGCCAACATCACCGATTCGGTGTACCGCCGCATGGAGTCCGAGCGCAAACGGGTCGCGAACGAGCTTCGATCCACAGGCGCCGCAGAAGCCGAGAAGATCCGCGCAGATGCCGATCGTCAGCGCGAGGTGATCGTTGCCGAGGCTTATCGCGATGCTCAGAAGGTCAAGGGCGAAGGCGATGCCAAGGCATCGACGCTGTACGCCGACGCTTTTGGTCGCGATCCGCAGTTCGCGCAGTTCTACCGCAGCCTGGAGGCGTACCGAACCAGCTTCCGCAACAAGAACGACGTGATGGTTCTGGATCCGTCGAGCGAGTTCTTCGATGCGATGCGCGGCAACAACGGGGGCTCCCCGTCCGGCAAGAAGTGAATGGCGTCGGGGACCCCTGGAATGTGCTGCTGCTGGCGTTCGGCCTGATGTTGGTGCTGGAAGGGCTGCTGCCCTTCCTGAGCCCGCCTCAGTGGCGAGCCTTGTTCGCGCAGGCCGCGAAACTCACCGATGGGCAATTGCGCTTTCTTGGCCTGACCGCCTTGGTCGTCGGTTGCGCCGTACTGCTCATCGCCTTCGATTGAGTGCGCCCCGACGAGGTCTGGCGAGCGGGCGACGGCACCCGACCCGCCTACAATCCTCGTTTTAACAGGGTGGTGGATTGACATGGTGTCTGCTTGGCTGCTGCCGGAGCACATCGCTGACGTTCTGCCCGCACAGGCACGACAGGTCGAGCGCATGCGCAGAACCTTGCTCGATGTGGCTGGCGGTTATGGCTACGAATTGGTCATTCCACCGCTGGTGGAACACCTCGATTCGCTGTTGAGTGGCACGGGTCGCGAGCTCGATCTGCGGACCTTCAAGCTGGTCGACCAGCTCAGTGGTCGGACGATCGGCATGCGCGCCGACAGCACGCCTCAGGTGGCGCGCATCGACGCGCATCTGCTCAATCGCGAGGGTGTCACGCGGTTGTGCTATTGCGGTCCGCTGCTGCACACCTTGCCTTCAGGCTTGCATGGCACGCGCGAACCGCTGCAGTTCGGCGCCGAGATCTTCGGTCACCCGGGCCTGGAGGCTGATCTGGAGGTCATCGATCTGGCCCTGGATTGTGCGAAGGCCGTGGGCCTGCAATCGCCCACGCTCGACATGAGCGATGCGCGCATCGTTCGAGGGCTGTTGGCCGGAGCGGCGATTGACGCTGCGCACATCCATGCGGTCGTGGATGCCCTGGCCGCCAAAGACGGTGCCGAGTTGGCCCGATTGACCACCGGGCTGGCGCCTGATGTGCAAGCCGGCCTGCAGTGCCTGCTGCGCCTTTACGGTAACGATGAGGTGCTGACCGCAGCCGAAGCGCAACTGCCCAAGCGTGCGCCGATCGTCGCGGCGCTGCGTGATCTGCGGCTTCTGGGGCGCCATGTTCGCGAAGCCTACCCTGACGTCCAGGTCGGCTACGACCTGGCTGATGTCGGCGGCTACGCGTACTACAGCGGCGCCCGATTCGCGCTCTACGCGCCCGGGTCCTGCGATGCATTGCTGCGTGGCGGGCGCTACGACGAGGTCGGTGCGGTCTTTGGTCGAAGCCGTGCCGCGGTGGGTTTCAGCGTGGTCGATCTGAAAGAACTCGCCGAGCAGTCCCCCGTGGATCGACCGCCCGCTGCGATTCGTGCGCCGTGGTCCGAGGAGCCATCGCTGCGTGCCGCGGTTCGGCGATTGCGGCAACAGGGCGAGTCCGTCATTTGCCTGCTGCCCGGCCACGACATGGAAGGCGAGGGCTTCGACTGCGACCGGCAGTTGGTCATGCACGATGGCGCATGGGTCGTCAGGGCCGTTTGATGGGATGAGGCGCTGGATCACAGGGCCACTTTATTTTTCTGGACTTTCAAGACATGCGTGAATTTCAATCCGGTGCGTCCGGACGCAACGTGGTCGTCATTGGCACCCAGTGGGGCGATGAGGGCAAGGGCAAGGTCGTCGACTGGTTAACCGACCACGCGCAGGGCGTGGTGCGCTTCCAGGGCGGCCACAACGCCGGACACACGCTGGTCATCAAGGGTGTGAAGACCGCTTTGCAACTGATCCCGTCGGGCATCATGCGTGATGGTGTGGCCTGCTACATCGGCAATGGTGTGGTGGTCGATCCGTCGCATCTGTTGCAGGAGATTCAACGCCTGGAGGTCATTGGCCTCGACGTGCGCTCGCGCCTGTTCATCAGCGAATCGTGCCCGCTGATCCTGCCGTTTCATGTGGAGGTCGACAAGGCGCGCGAGGCGCTGCGCGAGACCAGCGGCGCCGGCAAGATCGGCACCACCGGCAAGGGCATCGGGCCGGCCTACGAAGACAAGGTGGCGCGGCGAGCACTTCGCGTGCAGGACCTGAAGCATCCCCAACGGTTCGCGAAGAAGCTGCATGAATTGCTCGATCTGCACAACGTTGCGCTGTCGGGCTATCTGAAATCGAAGCCGCTGGAATTCCAGCCGATCTACGACCTGGCCATGTCACTCGCCGAGCAGATCAAGCCGATGATGGCCGACGTCGGCTATGCGCTGCACACCGCCCATGCGAAGGGCGCCAATCTGCTGTTTGAAGGTGCGCAAGGCTCGCTGCTCGACATCGACCACGGTACCTATCCGTACGTGACGTCCAGCAACTGCGTGGCCGGCAATGCGTCGGCTGGTGCGGGTGTCGGCCCCGACCTGCTGCACTACATCCTCGGCATCACCAAGGCCTACACGACGCGCGTGGGCAGCGGACCCTTCCCGACCGAATTGCCGATGGACGTGCCTGGCACCGTGGGGCATCACCTGTCCACCGTCGGCCAGGAGCGCGGCACCGTGACCGGTCGGCCCCGGCGCTGTGGCTGGCTGGACGCGGCGGCGTTGAAGCGCTCGATCATCATCAACGGCGTGTCTGGCCTGTGCATCACGAAGCTCGATGTGCTCGATGGGCTGGATGAGATCAAGGTCTGCGTCGGCTACGAACTGCATGGCCGGCGCACCGACATCCTGCCGCTCGATGCCGACGACATCGCCGATTGCGTGCCGATCTATGACACCTTCCCGGGATGGGCCGAGACGACCGCGGGCGTGACCCAATGGGATGCTCTGCCACTCAATGCCCGTCGATACCTGGAGCGCGTCCAGGCTTTCATTGGTGCGCCGATCGACATGGTGTCGACC
Organism: Burkholderiaceae bacterium; assembly: GCA_965229345.1. Lineage (GTDB taxonomy): Bacteria > Pseudomonadota > Gammaproteobacteria > Burkholderiales > Burkholderiaceae_C > PBB1. Next base: position 2,467,383 of record OZ245872.1, on the reverse strand, counting down.
GGCCCGGATCGAGACCACACCATCTTGCTGCGTCATCCCTACCAGGCTTGCACCGCATGAACGCAGCCACCATGCCATCCATCAGGCGCGGGAGACGCACATGCTGACCGATGACGGGAAGCATCTCTACGTCTCCTGGGGCGAGTACCACATGCTCATCGAGCGGCTGGCGCTGAAGATCCATGCGTCTGGCTGGGAGTTCGATCAGATCCTGTGCCTGGCCCGCGGTGGCATGCGGCCAGGCGATGTGTTGTCTCGGGTGTTCGACAAGCCGCTGGGCATCATGTCGACCAGTTCCTACCGCGCCAGTGCAGGCACGCTGCAAGGCCGGCTCGACATGGCGACCTACATCACCTTGCCGCAAGGCGAACTTGGTGGCCGGGTCCTGTTGGTCGATGACCTGGCCGACACCGGTGTGACGCTGCGCGCGGTGGTCGATCGACTGCGTGGCATGCCCGCGATCAGCGAGCTGCGTTCAGCAGTGATCTGGACCAAGGGAGTTTCGTCGTACCAGCCTGACTATCACGTCGAGCTGCTGCCCACGAGCCCGTGGATCCATCAGCCGTTCGAGGAATACGACGACATGCGGCCCGACAAGCTCGCGAAGAAATTCGCGATCTGAGCGTCGATCCACGCGCCACAACACGCGCACGGCCGGTCATTCGGCCGTGCATTCGAAACCCGAAAACAAAGAAGCCAGCACGTGTGCTGGCTTCGATATATTTGGTGCCCAGGAGAGGACTCGAACCTCCACGGAGTTACCCGCTAGTACCTGAAACTAGTGCGTCTACCAATTCCGCCACCTGGGCATTCAGGAAGCCTGAGATCATATCATCGACAAGACAACAAACCAAGCCCCCCCACCCATCGGCGCTGACCTCATGAGCGAGGTCGAAGGCACAGTGCAGGGGCACCGCGACGGACACGGCTTCGTGATCCGCGACGATCGACAAGCCGATCTGTATCTGTCACCCCAGGAAATGCGCGCGGTGCTGCACCGTGATCGGGTCAAGGCGCGCATCGTGCGCTTCGATCGCAAGGGCCGCCCCGAAGGTCGTGTGCTCGAGATCATCGAGCGCAAGAAGGCGCCGATCATCGGCCGCCTGCTGCATGAAAGCGGCGTCTGGCTGGTGGCGCCAGAAGACAAGCGCTACGGACAAGACATCCTGATCCCGAAAAACGCGGTCGCCAATGCGACGGCAGGGCAGGTGGTGGCCATCGAATTGACTGAGCCGCCTTCGATGTACTCGCAGCCTGTGGGGCGCGTGACCGAAGTGCTTGGCGAGATCGACGACCCCGGCATGGAAATCGAGATCGCGGTGCGCAAGTACGAAGTGCCGCACCGCTTCTCGCCCGAAACCCTGGCGCAGGCCGCCGGGCTGCCCGACAAGATCCGCCCGGTCGATCGCAAGCAGCGCATCGATCTGACCGACGTCGCGCTGGTCACGATCGATGGCGAAGACGCACGCGACTTCGACGATGCGGTCTATTGCGAGCCTGCCGTCGTGGGCAAGACGGCAGGTCGCAGCAAGGCGCCGAACGGCTGGCGACTGCTGGTGGCGATTGCCGACGTCAGCCACTACGTGAAGCCGGGTGAGCCGCTGGACAACGACGCCTATGAGCGCGCCACGTCGGTGTATTTCCCGCGCCGCGTGATCCCGATGCTGCCGGAGAAGCTCTCCAATGGGCTGTGTTCGCTGAACCCGAACGAAGACCGGCTGGCGATGGTGTGCGACATGCTGATCACCGCCACCGGCGAGATCCATGCGTACCAGTTCTTCCCCGCCATCATCAACTCGCACGCCCGCTTTACCTACAACGAAGTGGCGGCGATCCTGGGCAACACCCGCGGCCCCGAGGCGATGCGCCGCAAGGAGCGGATCGATGACCTGCTCAACCTCAACGAGGTGTATCGCGCACTGGTGAAGGAACGCGGCAAGCGAGGCGCGATCGACTTCGAGACGACCGAGACGCAGATCGTCTGCGACGACAACGGCCGCATCGAGAAGATCATCCCGCGCACCCGCAACGAAGCGCACAAGCTGATCGAAGAGGCCATGCTGGCGGCCAATGTCTGCGCCGCCGACTTCATCGCCGGGGCCAAGCACCCGTCGCTGTACCGCGTGCACGAAGGCCCGACGCCCGAGAAGAAGACACTGCTGCAGAACTACCTGAAGGCGCTCGGCCTGGGCCTGTCGATCAGCGACGATCCGAAGCCGCGTGAGTACCAGCAGATCGCGGCCGCCACCAAGGACCGCGTCGATGCCGAGCAGATCCACTCGATGTTGCTGCGCTCGATGCAGCAGGCGATCTACACCGCCAGCAACAGCGGGCATTTCGGCCTGGCCTACGAGGCCTACACCCACTTCACCAGCCCGATCCGCCGCTATCCCGATCTGCTGGTGCACCGTGTCATCAAGGCCATCCTGGGCAGCAAGCGCTACCTGCTGAGCAAGGGCATGGTCGAGGCTATGCCGCCGGCGCGCAGCATGGGCAAGTCGCCCAAACAGGCCAAGCCAGCGAAGGCCGTGACGCTGACTGCCGAGGGCGAGGTGTGGGAGGTTGCTGGCGCGCATTGCAGCGCCAACGAACGCCGTGCTGACGAGGCTTCGCGCGATGTCGAGGCCTGGCTGAAATGCCGCTACATGCGCGAGCACCTGGGCGAGGAATACAGCGGCCGTGTCAGCGCGGCCACCAGCTTCGGCCTGTTCGTGCAACTCGATGGGTTGTACGTCGAAGGCCTGGTCCACATCACCGAACTGGGCGGCGAGTACTACCGCTTCGACGAGGTCAAGCAGGAATTGCGCGGCGAACGCACTGGCGTGCGCTATGCCGTCGGATCACGGGTGCGGGTGCAGGTCAGCCGCGTTGACCTCGACGGCCGCAAGATCGACTTCCGCATGGTGCGTGATGGCGAAGAAGACGCCGCGATGGTGCGCGCGAAGCGCGAGCGCACCACCGAACGCAACGGCGACCGCCATGTCAGCGCGGTGGCTGAACTGGCCAGCGTCAAGGAGTCCGACCGGGCAGTGAAGGCCGCCGGCAAGCGCAAGGGCTACAGCGCTTCGGGAGCACGCTTGAATCCGGTGCGAGCGGCCAAGACAGCCGCCCGCAAGGGGCCGGCGAAAGCCACCAAGCGGCGCTAGACCGCGCTGCGCGGGTCAGCGCGCGGCGCGTCCGCAGCGCAGGTCGTGCTGCAGCTGCCGAATCAGCTCGCTCGCTGGCAAGGCGCCGGGCTGCTGCGGCTCTGCGGCGGCGCCGTGATCGGCGACGGCTTGTGACGCGACGCTGAATGCGAGGGCCGACTCATCATCGGTTTCCTGCATGGCGGACTGGGCCCACCGACCACCGATCCAGCCGGCCAGCACATCACCGGTGCCACCGCTGGCGAGGGAGCTGTTGCCCGTGCCGTTCAGGTGTGGAACCTGTCCCGGTGCTGTTGTGATGCTTCCCGACCCTTTCAGGACAACCACGCAGCCGGTCAGCTCGGCGAGCTTGCGGGCTGCGCTCAGCCGATCAGCTTGTACGGTGGCGGTTTCGCAGCCCAGCAATCTCGCGGCCTCCAGCGGGTGCGGTGTCAGCACGGTGGCCCGCGAGTGCGTGGCGCGTGCTCGCAGCTGTGTCAGCAGTTGCGCGTCGGCGGCCACGGCGTTCAGCGCATCGGCATCGAGCACCAGCCGGCCTGCAAGGCTCAGCAGGCGAGGCAAGCGGTCGCGTACCGCGTTCCCGCCGCCACAGCCGCAGACCACGGTGGCCGCTGCCAGCACCGAGGCCGGCGATCGAGACCAATCGCCGCGCACCATCAATTCCGGGTGCAAGGCATCGAGCCCCGCCTTGTCGGGGTCTTGCAGCCACTCGAGGAAAACTCGCCCCGCACCGGCTGCCTGGGCCGCCCGCGCGGCCAGCAAGGCAGCGCCAGCCATGCCGGGCGCGCCGCCGACGATGCCGACATCGCCGAAGCTGCCCTTGTGGCGGGCGTGCAGGCGTCGCTGGGCTGGCGCCGGAGCGCCGCTGAGCCAGGCGTCGGGGGCGGTCAAATCCTCGGCCACGTCGAGCCCATTGAACCAGACCGCGCCGCCCTGATCTCGGCCATCCGCAGTGAACAGGCCGGGCTTGAGTGTCAGCAACGACAGCGTGTGATCGGCGCGCACACAGGTCTGACCCAGCCGTCGCCCGGTGTCTGCATCCAGACCGCTGGGCAGATCGATCGCAAGGACCGGGCATCCGGCGTCGTTCAGCCGCTCGATGCATTCAGCCACACGGCCCTCGGGCGCTCGTGTGGCGCCGATGCCCAGCAGCGCATCGATTGCGACATCGAAGCGGTCTGACGGGTGGGGCAATCGATCATCGATCTGCACACCTGCTGCGACAGCACGATCGCGCGCGGCGAGCGCATCGGCAGGCGCAGCCCGATCGTCTCGTGCCATGCCCAGCCAGGTGATCCGCACCTGTTTGCCCGCCTGTTGCAGGCGAGCAGCGGCTTCGAATCCGTCACCGCCGTTGTTGCCCGGGCCGGCAGCCACCCAGATGTGCTGCGCATGCGGCGCGATCGCCAGGGTCAGGCGGGCCACGGCGTCGCCCGCGCGTTGCATCAGCGCATGGGGTGGCAAGGTGGCTGCGGCCTGCGACTCGATCCGACGCGTGGCCGCGGTGCAGTGCAGTGCCCAGAGTCGTGTCGGCGCAAGGATGCGGTGCATGTGGGATCCGCGAAGGCGGTTGGACGCGAGGAAGTTGATGATGCGCCGAGACTGATCGCGCGTCAGCGGAACCGATCGATCGTCAACCCTGAGGTGTCGATCTCAGCCGTGCCGCCCGAGATCAGGGTCGACAACACCCGTGCCGAGCCGCAAGCCACCGCCCATCCAACGCTGCCGTGCCCGACGTTCAGCCACACGCCCTCCAGGCCGCTGCGACCCAGCACGGGCAGGCCGTCGGGCAAGCTGGGGCTTGCGCCTCGCCACTGTTGCGCCTGCGAGGTGCGGGCCGCACCGGGAAACCACTCGTCCAGCGTGCGGTACAGCGTCTTCCAGGCCGATGCCTCCTGAGCGCGGCTCATGGCGCCCACCCGCGCGCCTCCAGATGCACGCAACCGATTCCCGGCGCGAATGATCGACACCCCGCGCCGAGGGTCCAGCAGCACCGAGGTCGGACCGACTTGCGGATGAATGTCGTCCAGTCGCAGCGGCGCAGTCACTGACAACCCAGTCACGCCCATCAGCGGCAACTTCAACCCGAGCGGGGCCAGCAACTGGCCGGAGGCGAGGCCAGCGCACAGCACCACGGCGTCAACGGTCTCGCGTGAGCGCTCGGTACCGCGCCGCAGCGTCAACTCGGGTCTCGTGCCGGGCTGGATCGCAAGCACATGCGTGTTGAAGGCAAAGTGCGCGCCGTGCCGTTGGGCGTGTTGCTTGATCAGGTGAGCGAACTCGCGGCTGTTGCCCGTCCCTTCGTCAGGAAGGCGCACGGCGCCGTGCAGCGATGTCTGCGGATTCAAACCCAGTTCGAGCGCACGGCATTCGTCGGCTGTCAGCCGCTGATGGCGCAGGCCGAGCTGATCGAGCACGGTCAATCCGCCCAGCAGGCGGTGCGACTCCGCTGCGCTGCGCGAGACCACCGTGACACCCGATGAGCGCTCGAAGTCCAGGTGCAGCGCTTGGGTCAGCTCGGCTGCGCGTGCCCGGCTGTAGCTGGCGAGGCGGTGCAGCCGCTGGTGCAATTCGCTCTGCATTGCCGCGCGGTTCGCGCGCAGCCACTTCAGCTTCCAGCCCAGACTGCCCGGGTTCGAGCCCAGCGCCAGCGCTGCGGGCAGTCGGCTCCGCAAGGCCAGACCGAGGAGATTGCCCGAGACGGCCAGCGGCGACCACGCCGTGGCCCAACCCGCGCCGTCCAGCCCTGCAGGCGCAAAGCTGGCCTCGGCCGCGATGCTGCCACCCTGTTCGAACACGCTGACGTCGTGACCGGCGGCAGCCAGTTCGTAGGCAGAGGTGACGCCGACGATGCCGGCACCGATCACCGCGATGCGCATGCTCAAAGCCCCCGCCCGAACATCAGAACGTGCATCAACGAGGCCGAGAGGGAAGCTGAGAAGCGGAGAACTGGGGCCGAACTCATGTGGGGGCTGATATACTCAGCGGGTTTTTCCGGGGTGGGATCAATCCCGACCGCGAACAAACACATCCGCAAATCCGGCTGCCAAAAGGTGTCGCTGAGCTGTTGGAAAAATTCCAGCAATTCGGCGATTCAGGCTGGATTTTAGAATCAACCTTTGGAGTTGTTAATGTCTGTAAGCATGCGTGAAATGCTGGAAGCCGGCGTCCATTTCGGACACCAGACCCGCTTCTGGAACCCCAAGATGGCCCCGTACATCTACGGCCATCGCAACAAGATCCACATCATCAATCTTGAAAAGACGCAGCCGCTTTTCAACGATGCGATGAAGTTCCTGCGGCAACTCGCCGCCAAGCGTGGCACCGTGCTGATGGTCGGCACCAAGCGCCAGGCCCGCGAAGTGGTGGCACTCGAGGCACAACGTGCCGGCATGCCTTATGTCGACCAGCGCTGGCTCGGTGGCATGTTGACCAACTTCAAGACGGTCAAGGGCTCGCTCAAGCGTCTGAAGGACATGCAGGCCCAAATTGAATCGGGCACCGAAATCCGCATCAAGAAAGAAGCGCTGATGTTCCAGCGCGAACTCGCGAAGCTGGAAAAGGACATCGGCGGCATCCAGGACATGAACGCCTTGCCTGACGCCTTGTTCGTCATCGACGTCGGCTACCACAAGATTGCGATTGCGGAAGCCAACAAGCTGGGCATCCCGGTGGTCGGCGTGGTCGACTCCAATCACTCGCCACTGGGCATCGACTATGTGATCCCCGGCAACGACGACTCGGCCAAGGCCGTGGCGCTGTACGCCAAGGCGGTCGCCGATGCCGTGCTGGAAGGCAAGGCCAATTCGTCGAACGAAGTGGTCCAGGCCGTGGCTGCCGAAGGCGATGAATTCGTCGAGGTCAGCGAGGCGAGCTGAGCCCCTGACTGCCTCACCGACTTGAGATCGAAAGGGGCTGCTACAGCCCCTTTTTTTAATGTTTGAGCCTCATGCGGTCGCGCGCCGTGCGCACACCGCAGACCCTATGGAGAGCATGAAATGACCGCAATCACAGCAAGCATGGTGGGCGAACTGCGCGCCAAGACCGACGCGCCGATGATGGAATGCAAGAAGGCACTGACCGAAGCCGGCGGCGACATGGAGCGCGCGGAAGAGCTGCTTCGCGTCAAGCTCGGCAGCAAAGCCGGCAAGGCCGCCTCGCGCGTGACCGCCGAGGGCGTGATCGTCTCGGCCGTGGTGGGCAACGCCGGTGCGCTGGTCGAAGTCAACTGCGAAACCGACTTCACCTCGAAGAACGACATGTTCATGGCCATGGCGAATGCCTGCGCCAGGTTGGTCGCCGAGAAGAACCCGGCCGATGTGGCTGCGCTGTCGGCACTGCCGTACTCCCAGGACGGTTATGGCCCGACGCTGGAAGACGTGCGCAAGGGCCTGATCGGCACGATTGGCGAGAACATGTCGATCCGCCGTTTCAAGCGCTACGAGGGCGCCAAGCTGGCAAGCTACCTGCACGGTACGCGCATCGGCGTCATGGTCGAGTTCGACGGTGACGAAGTCGCCGCGAAGGATGTCGCGATGCACGTGGCAGCGATGAAGCCGGTCGCCTTGCAGTCGAGCGACGTGCCGGCCAAGCTGATCGAGACCGAGCGTTCGGTGGCCACGCAAAAGGCTGCCGAAGACGCTGAGAAGGCCAAGGCCGAGGGCAAGACACCGCAGTCGCCCGAAATCGTCGCCAAGCGCATCGAAGGATCGGTCGCCAAGTTCCTGAAGGAAGTCAGCCTGTTCAACCAGGCCTTCGTGAAGAACGACAAGCAGACCGTCGAGCAGATGCTCAAGGAGAAAGCCACCGTCGTGAAGGCTTTCACCCTGTACGTGGTCGGTGAGGGCATCGAGAAGAAAGTCGACGACTTTGCTGCCGAAGTGGCTGCACAGGTCGCGGCGGCAAAGGGCGCCTGACGCCATCCGGGCCCTCCGAATCGCATGTGCCGATGGGTGGGCCCGGTTTAGACTCTCTGTCTATCTCGGACGCACAGGAAATTCACTACATGCCCGCTTACAAGCGCATCCTGCTCAAGCTGTCTGGCGAAGCCCTGATGGGCGACGATGCCTACGGCATCAATCGCGCCACCATCGTCCGGATGGTGCGCGAAGTCCAGGAAGTGACCTTGATGGGTTGTGAGGTGGCGGTCGTGATCGGCGGTGGCAACATCTTTCGCGGCGTCGCCGGTGGCTCGGTCGGCATGGACCGGGCTACAGCCGACTACATGGGGATGCTGGCCACGGTGATGAATGCGCTGGCGCTGGCCGACACGATGCGCCAGGAAGGCATGACCGCTCGCGTGATGTCGGCCATCGGCATCGAGCAGGTGGTCGAGCCGTATGTGCGGCCGAAGGCGCTGCAGTATCTGGAAGAAGGCAAGATCGTGATCTTCGCCGCCGGTACCGGCAACCCGTTCTTCACCACCGACACCGCAGCGGCATTGCGTGGTGCCGAGATCGGTGCCGAGATCGTGCTGAAGGCCACCAAGGTCGATGGGGTTTACACCGCCGATCCGAAAAAGGATCCGAGCGCGACCCGTTATTCGGAAATCACCTTCGACGAGGCCATCAGCCGCAATCTGCAGGTGCTCGATGCGACGGCATTCGCGCTGTGCCGCGACCAGAGGTTGCCGATCAAGGTGTTCAGTATCTTCAAGCCAGGCGCATTGAAGCGCGTGGTCCAGGGCGAGGACGAGGGCACGCTCGTCCATGTGTGAAACCGCTGGCAGCGACACAAGCAGCGACATCATCAGCGACATCAGCAGGACAGGGCGATGAGCATTGCCGACATCAAGAAGAACACCGAGCAGAAGATGGGCCGCTCGGTCGAAGCATTCAAGAACGAACTGCACAAGATTCGCACCGGTCGTGCGCATCCTGGCATCCTCGACCAGGTGCATGTGGACTACTACGGCTCGCCGGTGCCGATCAGTCAGGTCGCCAACGTCAGCCTGCTGGATGCCCGCACGATCAGCGTCCAGCCCTGGGAAAAGGGCATGGGGGCCAAGATCGAGAAAGCCATCCGCGAAAGCGACTTGGGATTGAACCCGTCGTCACAAGGCGATCTGATTCGGGTGCCGATGCCGGCCTTGAGCGAAGAGCGGCGCAAGGATCTGACCAAGATCGTCCGCAATGCAGGCGAAGACGCCCGCATTGCCGTGCGCAACCTGCGCCGAGATGCCAACGACCACGCAAAGCGCTTGTTGAAGGACAAGGAAATCTCCGAGGACGATGAGCGCAGGTCGCTCGACGACATGCAGAAGCTGACCGACCGCACGATCGCCGAGATCGACCGGTTGGTGGCGGCGAAAGAAGCGGAAGTGATGGCGGTATGACGCACGCCTCGCCCCATGCGACAGCCAGACGCTGAGGTGCCCGGTTCAGTGAGCGCTTTGCCAAATGCCTCAGAGGTTCCTCGTCACATCGCCATCGTGATGGATGGCAATGGCCGCTGGGCCAAGAGCCGGTTCAAGCCACGTTTTCTCGGGCACAAGCAAGGCGTCGACACACTGGTGAATACCGTGCTTGCCTGCGCCGACCGCGGGGTCGAGTACCTCACCGTGTTTGCGTTTTCTTCAGAGAACTGGAAGCGTCCGAACGACGAGGTGTCTGGCCTGATGTCGCTGGTGCTGCTGGCGGTGTCGAAATACCTGGGCGTGATGAACAAGAACGGCGTGCGCGTGCGCATCGTGGGCGACCGCACCGACATTGCGGCGCACGTGAAGGAAGCCTGGGACCATGCCGAGAGCAGCACTCAGCACAACACACGCATCACGTTGTCGGTGGCGTTCAATTACGGCGGCCGCTGGGATGTGGTCCAGGCTTGCCAGCGGGCGATCCGCGCGGGCATCAGTGCAGACGATCTGGATGAGGCCACGCTCAGTCGCTTCATGGCGTTGAGCCACGCCCCGGATCCTGATCTGTTCATCCGCACCGGTGGGGAAGTGCGCATCAGCAACTTTCTGCTGTGGCAGGCCGCCTATTCCGAGCTTTGCTTTTCCGATTGCCTGTGGCCTGAATTCGGCGAAGCCGAACTGGATGCCGCCTTGGCCGAGTACGCCCGCCGCGACCGCCGCTTTGGGGCCATCAAGGAGACGCACGCGGTTGAACTGCCGCTGGTGCGCTGAACATGCTCAAGCAGCGAATCATCACCGCCCTGGTGCTGCTGGGCGTGTTTCTCCCCGCCTTGTTCGCCCCCATCGCGCTGCCGTTTGCAGCGTTGACGGTGTTGTTCATTGCTGCGGCTGGCTGGGAGTGGGTGCGGCTCAATGGCGGTGGCACGTCGCCCGCCGTGGCATTTGCTGTGCTGCTGGGAGGCGCATGTGCGCTGGCGCTGAGTGCCGGTTGGGTGAGCAGTGCGCCGTCGTCGGCCTGGTGGCTGGCGATGGGCGTGTGGGTGTTGGGCGGCGCGTGGTCGCTGAAGGCCGGGCCTGCGGGCTGGGGCTTGCTGCCGCAGAGTCTGCGCTGGGCACTCGGGCTGCTCGGGCTGTGGCTGGCATGGCTGGCGATGGCCGATGCGCGCACCATCGGCATCAACTTCATCCTGTCGGTGTTCTGTCTGGTCTGGGTGTCCGACATCGCCGCCTATTTCGGTGGCCGGGCCTTCGGGCGTCGCAAGCTGGCGGTGGCGATCAGCCCTGGCAAGAGCTGGGAAGGCGTGTGGAGCGGCATGGTTGGCGTGCTGCTGCTGGCCGCGGCATGGATGGCGGTCGATCGCCAGTGGGCGTGGGACTCTCCCAGCCTGTTCACCCACGTGTACTTGCATCAGGGGTCCGGCGGGTTGGTGCTGGTCTGCGTCTTCCTGGTGGCGATGGGCGTGGTCGGCGACCTGGTCGAGTCGCTGGTCAAGCGCCATGCCGGGGCCAAGGACAGCAGCGGTTTGCTCCCCGGGCATGGCGGCGTGCTGGATCGGGTGGATGCCCTGTTGCCCGTGTTTCCGCTGGCGCTGGCGCTCAGTTCCCTATGACCTCGGTGTGACATGAGCCAGCAGATTTCACGCATGCGCGTGTGCATCCTCGGATCGACTGGTTCGATAGGCACCAGTACCCTCGACGTGCTGTCGCGCCACCGCGATCGGTACGAAGTGTTCTCGCTCAGCGCGCAACACCGCACCGATGAACTGCTGGCGCAGTGCCTTGCATGGGCGCCACGCTTCGCGGTCGTGCCCGACAGTGCTTCGGCCCAGACGCTGCAAGCCAAATTGCGCGATGCGGGCAGTGCCACTGCGGTGCTGGTCGGCCCGCAGGCGCTGTGCGAGATGGCCTCGCACCCCGAGGTGGACGCGGTGATGGCGGCCATCGTCGGCGCGGCCGGTTTGCCGCCATGCCTGGCTGCTGCGCGCGCGGGCAAACGGCTCATGCTGGCGAACAAGGAGGCGCTGGTCGTGGGTGGGGCGCTTTTCATGACGGCCGTGCGCGAGGGTGGGGCGCAGTTGCTGCCGATCGACAGCGAGCATTCAGCGATCTTCCAGTGCCTGCCCGAAGACCGCAGCCGATGGGCTGCGCGCATCGATCACATCATCCTGACCGCCTCCGGCGGACCGTTCCGCACCCGTGAGGTCACCACGCTGGCCAGCGTCACGCCCGATCAGGCCTGTGCGCACCCGAACTGGGTCATGGGTCGCAAGATCTCGGTCGATTCCGCGACCATGATGAACAAGGCGCTTGAAGTCATCGAAGCGCGTTGGCTGTTCGACCTGACCCCTGAGCAGATCAAGGTGGTCATCCACCCGCAGAGCATCGTGCATTCGATGGTGGTGTGCAGGGACAACTCGGTGCTGGCGCAGCTGGGCACGCCCGACATGCGGGTGCCGATTGCCTACGGACTGTCCTTCCCCGAGCGCATGGAGTCCGGCGCGGGCCTGCTCGACTTCCCGTCGCTGGCAGGACTGACCTTCGAACCACCCGACATGCAGCGTTACCCCGGACTGCCGCTGGCCTGGGAGACGCTGCGTGCCCCCGAAGGCAGCACGGCCGTGCTGAATGCGGCCAATGAGGTCGCGGTCGCGGCATTTCTGGCCGGCGCGATCGGCTTTGACCAGATCCATCACGTCAACGCCGGCATCCTGGAAACGGTGCTTCCGCAGCCCGATGAGTGCACCTCGATCGATGGCCTGATTGCCCTCGACGCGCGGGTGCGCCTGGCGGCGTCTCAGTGGGCGGAGCGCATCGCTCGATGATCACCTTGCTCGCTTTCCTGCTCACGCTGGGCGTGCTCATCGTCGTGCACGAGTACGGGCATTACCGCGTGGCTGTCGCTTGCGGTGTCAAGGTGCTGCGGTTCTCGGTGGGCTTCGGGCGCGTCATCTGGCGGCGCCAGGCCACCCCCGACGGCACCGAATTCGTCATCTCCATGTTGCCGCTCGGCGGTTATGTGCGCATGCTCGACGAGCGCGAGGCGCCGGTCGATTCCGCTGAAGTCGCGCGTGCGTTCAATCGTCAATCGCTGTGGAAGCGCTCGGCGATCGTCGCGGCGGGCCCGATCGCCAACCTGTTGCTCGCAGTCGTGTTGTATGCCGGCGCCTTTTGGATCGGCATGGATGAGCCGAAGGCGGTTGTCGCAGCGCCGATCGCCGACAGCATTGCCGAGCGGGCCGGCCTGAGGGCTGGCGACTGGGTGCGTGCCAGCTCGCCCGACGGAGCGGAATGGACCGACGTCCATTCGATGACCGATCTGGTGTGGTACCTGACCCAGGGCGTGCTGCGCTCAGAGGCCGTTCATCTGCGTGTGGCCGATGCCCAAGGACAGCATGTGCGCAGCGTGGTGCTCGAACTTGATCGGCTGACCAGTCGAGAGGTTGACGCCCAACTGATGCGGCGCATCGGACTGCCTGGGGTCTATGCCGAGCCGATCATGGGCCAGATCAAGCCCGGCGGACCCGCCGAGGCGGCAGGACTGCGAGCCGGCGACCGGGTGCTGTCGGTCGATGGCCGGGCGATCGCCGATGCAGCCAGCTTGCGCGAGCTCGTGCGCTCCAGCGGCGCGCCGGCCAGCACGATCCAGCCGCAGCAGTGGCTGATTGAACGCGGCACGCAACGACTTCAGCTGGAGGTCGAACCGGTGTCTGCGCAGGATGGCGAGCGCCGCATCGGGCGCATCGAGGCATTCATCGGTGGGCCACCCGAAATGGTCCTGGTGCGTCACGACTTCTTCGACGGCTTGTCGCAAGCCGTGACCCGCACAGCCGACATGTCGGTACTGACGCTCAAGATGTTCGGCCGCATGCTGATCGGCGAAGCCTCGCTGAAGAACCTGACCGGCCCACTGACCATCGCCGATTACGCAGGTCAATCCGTGCGGGTCGGGCTGGCGTACTACCTCGGGTTTCTGGCGGTGGTCAGCATCAGCCTGGGTGTTTTGAATCTTCTGCCGTTGCCGATGCTCGATGGCGGACACCTCATGTACCATCTTTTCGAAGCGACGACAGGGCGCCCTGTATCCGAGTTGTGGCTGGAGCGGCTGCAGCGTGGGGGTGTGGCCATCATGCTGATGCTGATGTCCATCGCGCTCTTCAACGACGTGGTCCGACTCGTGGGCCTGCCTTAATTTTCATATGCGACCCATCTTGCGAATCATCTGCTGTCTGACGTCGTTTCGAGCCTGCCTGGTGTCCGTGTTCCTTGCGATCGGATTGTTCGGCACCAGCGTCTGGGCCGTGGAGCCTTTCCAGTTGACCGACATTCGCGTGGAGGGTCTTCAGCGAACCGACGCAGGCACGGTCTTCGCCTCGCTGCCGTTCCGCATCGGCGACACCTACACCGACGAGAAAGGCGTTGCTGCGCTGCGCGCCTTGTTCGCCACTGGCCTGTTCAAGGACGTGCGCATCCAGATCGCAGGCTCCGTGGTGGTGGTCGTGGTGGATGAACGTTCAATCATCAGCAGCATCGACTTCGTCGGCACCAAGGAATTCGAGAAGGAAGCACTGGTCAAGGCGCTGAAGGATTTCGGCATTGGTGAGGGTCAGCCGTTCGACAACGCGTTGGCAGACCGGGCCGAGCAGGAGCTCAAGCGCCAGTACCTGACCCGCAGCCTTTACGGTGTCGAAGTCACCACCAAGGTGACACCACAGGAGCGCAATCGCGTGAACGTGACCTTCAACGTGGTCGAAGGATCGGTGGCGCGGATTCGTGAGATTCGCGTTCTCGGCAGCAGGGACTACAGCGAGAAGGAACTCAAGAGCCTGCTGGAGCTCAACGAAACCGGGCTGCTTTCGTTCTATACCAAGTCGGATCGATATTCGCGAACCAAGTTGAATGCGGATCTGGAGACACTGAAGGCCTGGTACCTGAACCGCGGTTATCTCGAGTTCAATGTCGAGTCGACGCAGATCGCCATCTCGCCCGACAAGCAAGACATCTCGATCACCATCAACATCAAGGAAGGGCAGCCCTACACCGTCACGGCGGTCACGTTGCAGGGCCAGTACCTTTCCAAGGAAGACGAATTCAAGCAGCTGGTCACCATCAAGCCCGGCCAGATTTACCGGGCCGAAGAGGTGGCCGCGACGACCAAGGCGTTCACCGAGAAGTTCGGTACGTTCGGCTACGCCTTCGCTCGGGTCGAGGCCCGTCCGGAGATCGATCGCGTCAACGGCCGTGTCGAGGTCGTCTTGCAGGCGGACACCCAGCGGCGTGTCTACGTTCGGCGCATCAACGTTGCGGGCAACACCAAGACCCGCGATGAGGTGGTCCGACGCGAGTTCCGGCAGTTCGAGTCGTCGTGGTACGACGGCCCCAAGATCAAGCTGTCTCGCGACCGTGTCGACCGCCTGGGTTTCTTCAGCGATGTGACCGTCGACAACAGCGAGGTGCCTGGCACCTCTGACCAGGTGGATCTCACCGTGTCGATCAAGGAAAAGCCGACCGGCAATATCCTGCTGGGTGCGGGCTTTTCCAGTGCCGACAAGGTGTCATTCACCGCATCGGTGAAGCAGGAAAACGTGTTCGGCACGGGCAACTTCCTGGGCATCGAATTCAACACCAGCAAGTCGCAGCAGACCATTTCGGTGAGTACCGTCGATCCCTATTTCACGGAGGATGGCATTTCTCGGGCCGTCGATGTGTTCTATCGGACGGCACAACCGATCAACAGCCAGGGTGAAAACTACAAGCTGGTCACTCCGGGGGCGTCGATTCGTTTTGGTGTGCCATTCAGCGAGTACGACACGGTGTTCTTCGGCGCCGGCTTCGAGCAGACCGAAATCCGTGGCAACAACAACCTGCCAGACACCTACTTCCGTTATCGCGAACAGTTCGGCCCGAAAAGCACCGCGATTCCGTTCACCATCGGCTGGTCGCGCGATGGGCGTGACAGCGCACTCGTTCCGACCACC
The DNA here is from genome assembly GCA_965229345.1 of Burkholderiaceae bacterium. Lineage (GTDB taxonomy): Bacteria > Pseudomonadota > Gammaproteobacteria > Burkholderiales > Burkholderiaceae_C > PBB1. The sequence goes on along the minus strand of OZ245872.1, from coordinate 2,451,907 downwards.
GGACATTTTGCGCGGGTGAACATCGACCTCAGCTTCCTCGCCGATCAGCGCTATGTCCGTGCCGATCTGCAGTTCCAGCAGTACTTCACGCCGATCCGCCGAGTCACGGTCGGCATCAACGCGGAGTTGGGTTACGGCAGTGGCCTGGGGAACAAGCCCTATCCGATTTTCAAGAACTTCTTTGGCGGCGGCCTCGGCACAGTACGTGGCTTTGACCAAGGCTCTTTGGGGCAGGTCGACAACCTCGGTGCCTACCTGGGTGGTAACCGACGCCTCAACGTGAACACCGAGGTGTACCTGCCATTCCCTGGCACCGGCAACGATCGCACCCTGCGCTGGTTCACCTACCTGGACGTCGGCAACGTGTGGGCGGTCGAGGACCGAGTGTCCCTCGCCAGCCTGCGCGCATCGATCGGACTTGGCTTCAGTTGGGTGTCCCCGGTCGGGCCCATCAAGATCAGCTATGGCTCACCGATCAGGAAAGAGCCAACGGATAGAATCCAGCGTCTTCAATTTCAACTCGGGACTGCGTTTTGATGAACAGGTTATCTTTGAATGCGTTGGCTGCCTCCTTGCTGGTCTTCGCTGCGTGCAACGTCCAGAGCCAGGAAGTCAAGATCGGTTATGTGAACAGCGACCGCGTGCTGCGTGAGGCCAATCCGGCCAAAGCCGCTCAGGCCAAACTGGAAGCCGAGTTCTCCAAGCGAGACAAGGAAATGGGCGAGATCGCCGGCAAGCTGAAAGCAGCCAGCGAGAAATTCGACAAGGAGGCACCGACCTTGTCCGAATCGGAGCGCAGCAAGCGCCAGCGCGATCTGGTCGATCAGGACCGCGAGTTCCAGCGCAAGCGCCGCGAGTTCCAGGAAGACCTGACGCAGCGCAAGAACGAAGAGCTGTCGGCCGTTGTCGAGCGCGCCAACAAGGTCATCAAGCAGATCTACGAAACCGAAAAATACGACCTGATCCTTCAAGAGGCGGTGTTCGCCGGTCCGAAGATCGACATCACCGACAAGGTGGTCAAGGCGTTGAATGCACAGGGTGGCAAGTGATCTCGCCACTTCGTTTGCGCTGGGCGAACTGGCGGAGCGACTTGACGCTGAACTGATCGGCGATCCGGCCCAGCGGGTTCACCGCATTGCGTCGCTGGACAGCGCCGACGCCGAGGCGATCTCCTTTCTCTCCAATCCTCGTTATCTGCCGGCACTCGCCACGTCGAAGGCCGGCTGCGTGATCGTTTCTCCGTCCCACCGCGACGCAGCGGCGTTGCGCGGTGCTGCGCTGATCGCGGGCGACCCTTACCTTTGCTTCGCCCGGTTGACCCAGTTGTGGGTGTCTCGTGCTCGGGAAGCGACAGCGCCCCAGGTGCACCCCTCCGCGGTCGTTCATCCGCAGGCACAGCTGGCGGCGACTGCCTCAGTGGGCGCTCTGGCCGTCGTCGAGGCGGGTGCCGTGATTGCCGACGGGGCCGTGATCGGTGCCCAGTGCTTCATCGGTGCGGGTGCGTCGGTGGGCGCGCAGACCCGTTTGTCTGCACAGGTCGTGCTGGGTGCCGGGTGCCATATCGGGGCGCGCGGCATCGTGCACAGCGGGGCCGTGATCGGTGCCGACGGCTTCGGCTTTGCGCCGCACGGTGGTCGCTGGGAGAAGATCGAGCAACTGGGCGGCGTACGCATCGGTGACGATGTCGAGATTGGCGCCAACACCTGCATCGATCGTGGCGCGCTGGAAGACACCGTGATCGAGGACGGCGTCAAGCTCGACAACCTGGTGCAGATCGCCCACAACGTGCACATCGGTGCGCACAGCGCCCTGGCCGGCACGGCGGCGGTGTCGGGCAGCACCCGCATCGGCGCGCACTGCACGATGGCCGGCGGCGCAGGCGTGGTCGGTCATGTGACCTTGGCCGATCACGTGCATCTGGGTGCCCGCTCGGTGGCCACCCATTCCATCCACAAGCCGGGCCTGTACACCGGCCTGTTTCCCATCGATGACAATGCGTCATGGGAAAAAAACGCGGCCACGCTGCGGCAATTGCATCGATTGCGTGAACGCATTCGAGCGCTTGAAAAGAACACAGAGACCAAATCGTCATGACGATGGACATCAACGAAATCCTGAGACGAATTCCGCATCGTTATCCGATCCTCCTGGTCGATCGCGTGCTTGAACTGAAGAAGGGCGAAAGCATCAAGGCGCTGAAGAATGTCAGCGTCAACGAGCACTATTTCAGCGGACACTTTCCGAAGCGCCCGGTGATGCCTGGTGTGCTGATGCTCGAAGCGCTGGCTCAGGCCGCGGCCATCCTCGGCTTCGAGACGCTCAATCTGCAGACCCACGAGAACTCCCTGTTCTACTTTGCGGGTATCGACGGCGCTCGCTTCAAGCGCCCGGTCGAGCCAGGCGATCAGCTCATCCTGGATGTGAGGCTCGATCGCATGAAGTCCGGCGTCTTCAAGTTCAGTGCCCGAGCGACCGTCGATGGCGAATTGGCTGTCGAGGCCGAGTTCCTGTGCACGGTGCGAGACATCGCCTGATCGGCCAGCCGCCACCAGCTTTCGTGACCCAGGGCAACAGGCCATGTCGCTGATACACCCGACCGCGATCATTGAGCCCGGCGCCGAACTGGATTCGTCGGTCAGCGTCGGGCCCTACAGCATCGTGCGCTCGCACGTGCGGGTTCACGCGGGCACAACGATCGGCGCGCACTGCGTGATCGAGGGCCAGACGACCATTGGTCGTGACAACCGCATCTTCCAGTTCTGCTCGATCGGTGCGGTGCCGCAGGACAAGAAGTACCGTGACGAGCCGACCGAGTTGCACATCGGCGACCGCAACACCATCCGCGAGTTCTGCACCTTCAACATCGGCACGGCACAGGACAGCGGTGTGACGCGCGTCGGCGACGACAACTGGGTGATGGCGTACGTGCACATCGCCCACGACTGCCAGGTCGGCAGCCAGACCATCTTGGCCAACAACGCCACGCTGGCCGGCCATGTGCATCTGGGGGATTGGGTCATCGTCGGCGGTCTGACGGGCGTGCACCAGTTCGTCAAGGTCGGGCCGCACGCGATGATCGGCTTCGCCAGTGCGGTGTCACAGGACGTGCCGCCGTTCATGATGGTCGATGGCAACCCGCTCGCGGTGCGCGGCTTCAATGCCGAAGGGCTGCGCCGCCGTGGCTTCGGGCCCGAGCGCATCGCGGCGGTCAAGCAGATGCACCGGCTGCTGTACCGCCAGGGAAACACCTTGGATCAGGCCCGTGAGGCGATCGCTGAACTGGCTGGGAGCGCGCCGGAGGCCGCCGTCGACGTGGCGGTGATGAACGATTTTCTCGCGGCCTCTCAGCGCGGCATCGTCCGTTAGGAATGACCGCCCCAACGTCGTTGTGCCCGGGCGCCCTGTGGTGCCCACACCCACATGCCCGGCAATGAGCCGCGCCTCGCGATGGTCGCCGGCGAGGCCTCGGGTGATCTGCTGGCCGGGCTGCTGCTCGGTGGCCTGAAGCAGCGCTGGCCGGCACTGACCGCCAGCGGGATCGGTGGACCGAAGATGGCGGCGCAGGGCTTCGACGCCTGGTGGCCCAGCGACAAACTTGCGGTGCGCGGCTATGCCGAAGTGTTGCGTCATTACCCCGAGCTGCTGGGCATCCGCAACCGCCTCGCCGAACGCTTGTTGCGCGAACCGCCCGACGCGTTCATCGGTGTCGATGCCCCCGACTTCAACCTCGACCTCGAAGCGCGACTGAAGGCGAGCGGCATACGCACAATCCACTTCATCGGCCCGTCGATCTGGGCCTGGCGCGGCGAGCGCATCGAAAAAATCAAGCGCGCCGTGGACCACGTGCTGTGCATCTTCCCGTTCGAGCCTGCGCTGTACGCACGGCACGGCGTGGCGGCCACCTATGTCGGCCACCCGCTGGCCGATGCCATTCCATTCGAGGTGCCCCGGCAGGCCAGTCGCCAGATGCTGAATCTGCAAGACGCCGACACCGTGGTTGCGCTGTTGCCTGGCAGTCGCCGCTCGGAGATCCAGTACATCGCGCCGACCCTGCTGGAGGCGGCCGCACTGATGTCGCGTCGCCGCCCGGCGCTGCGTTTCGTGCTGCCCGTGGCGCCAGGTCTGCGTTCGCTGATCGAGCCGCTGTTGCCGCGCCATGCACCGGGTGTCGATGTTCAGCTGATCGATGGCCAATCGCACCAGGCGCTGGCCGCCTGTGACGTGACGCTGATCGCCAGCGGCACGGCCACACTGGAAGCGGCGCTGTTCAAACGGCCGATGGTGATCGCCTACAAGATGCACTGGCTCAGCGCACAGATCATGAAGCGCATGAATTACCAACCCTGGGTCGGGCTGCCGAACATCCTGCTGGAGGACTTCGCCGTGCCCGAGTTTCTGCAGGCGGCCGCCACGCCCGAACGTCTGGCCGATGCGGCCTTTGCCTGGCTGGACGAGCCCGCGGCGTGCACCGCGCTGGCCGCACGCTTCGAGGCGCTGCACCACACGCTGCGCCGTGACACGGCGCGGGCGGCAACCGATGCGATCGAGAGCATTCTTGCGCGCTGAGCAGCTGGGCCTGCGCTGGGACGCGCCGGGGCTGATGGCCGGGGTCGACGAAGCCGGGCGTGGCCCGCTGGCCGGCCCGGTGGTGGCCGCTGCGGTGATCCTGGATGAGCTTCAGCCCATCCGCGGCCTGAACGATTCGAAGAAGCTCACCGCCCGGACGCGAGAGCGCTTGTTCGACGAGATCCGCGCCAAGGCCTTGTGCTGCTGCATTGCCGAAGCCACGGTCGAGGAGATCGACCAGCTGAACATCCTGCAGGCGACCTTGCTGGCGATGCGGCGTGCGGTGGAAGGCCTGCGCTTGCGGCCGCACCGGGTGCAGGTGGATGGCAACCGGCTGCCGGTTCTGCCCATGCCTGCCGAAGCGATCGTTCGAGGGGATGCCAAGGTGCCGGCGATCGCCGCTGCATCGATCCTGGCGAAAGTCCACCGCGATCGGCTGTGCCTGACCTTGCACGAGCGGCATCCCCACTATGGATTCGACGGTCACAAGGGCTACCCCACGGCCGCGCATCTGGCGGCGTTGCGGCAGCACGGTGCGTGCGCAGACCATCGCCGCACTTTCGCACCCGTGCGCGCCGTTCTGGTGACCGCTGAATGACCACGCCCATCGTCAAATCCATCTCCTCGCGCGACAACCCGCTGTTGGTGCGCTTGCGCAAGCTGGGCCGCGATCCATTGGCCTATCGCAAACAGAGCGAGTTGTGGATCGAAGGCGACCACCTGTGCCGGGCATTTCTTCAGCGCGGTGGGGTGCCGCTGCAGGCGTTGATCAGCAACGAAGCCTGGGCCTCGCCATGGCGCGACCTGGCCCTGGCCGCGCCTGCGGTCGCCGTGTTGCCCGCCACCTTGATGGCAGGCATCAGCACCCTCGAGTCGCCTGCGCCGATCGGGTTCGTCATCCCATGGGCTGGCACTGCTGCCTTGCGGCCCGATGTGCCCACGGTGGTGCTCGATCGTTTGCAGGATGCCGGCAATGTGGGGACGGTGCTGCGCAGCGCGTCTGCCTTCGGTTTTGCGCAGGTGGCGGCCCTCAAGGGCACCGCCGGTCTGTGGTCGCCCAAGGTGCTGCGCGCAGGCATGGGTGCGCATTTCGGCTTGTCACTGGTCGAAGGCGTCGAGGCCGCCGCGTTGGACGCCCTGTCGGTGCCGCTGCTGGGGACGAGCTCGCACGCGGCTCAGTCGATCGACCAGGTCGCACTGCCTTGGCCCTGCGCCTGGGTGCTGGGGCACGAAGGCGAGGGCGTGTCGGCGCTGGTGCAATCCCGGTGCGCCCTGGCACTGCGCATCCCGCAGCCCGGAGGCGAAGAGTCGCTCAATGTGGGGGCAGCGGCGGCCGTGTGCCTCTATGAATCGGCTCGACAACGCATGAACCGCTGAGGGGGATTCCTGGCGGAGCGATCGGCGGGCTGCCTACACTGCCGCCGATGCTGCAAGTGCTGTGGTTCAAAAGGGATCTGCGCTGGACCGACCACGCGCCGCTGGTGCGTGCGGCCGAGTCCGGACCGCTGTTGCCCCTGTGGATCGACGAGCCAACGGCCTGGGCACAACCCGATGCAGCGACACAGCACCGTGCCTTTGCACACGAATGCCTGGGCGAGCTCGATGCCTGGTTCAGCGCGCGGGGCGGCGCCTTGTGGCGCGTGCGCGGAGAAGCGACGAGGGTGCTCGCGCGCCTGCATGCGCTGCACGGTTGTTTTGCCTTGTGGAGCCACGAGGAAACCGGCAACGGCTGGAGTTTCGATCGCGATCGCGCCGTGGCGCGCTGGTGTGCCGAGCACGGTGTGGTGTGGCGCGAGCTGCCCTGCAATGGCGTCGTCAGGCGCCTGCGCGACCGCGATCTGTGGTCGCGGTTGTGGACGCAGCGGATGGAGCCGCCGCCGTTGCCGGCGCCCGAAAAACTGGCGCTGGCGGCACCGCACGAATGGCCTGACGCGCACCACGACGACGCACCACCGATCCGCGGCCTCGACGCCGACAAGCCGCTGCGCCAGCGTGGCGGCAGAAGTCAGGCCGTCGACTTGCTCGACAGTTTTTTGGCCTGGCGCGGACACCGCTATCGCACCGAGATGTCCAGCCCGTTGACCGCAGCGGAAGCCTGCTCACGGTTGTCGGCACACCTGGCCTGGGGCACGCTGTCGGTGCGTGAATGCGTCCATGCGGTGTGGCAGCAGCGCAGCGCGTGGCTGGCCATGCCTGCCGATCAACGTCCCGCGAGCGCGATGGCTTCCCTGCGCAGCTTCGAGAGCCGGTTGCACTGGCATTGCCATTTCATCCAGAAACTGGAAAGCGAACCGGCAATCGAATTTCGCAATGTCAACCGCGGCTTCGACGGGTTGCGCAACGAAGGTGCGCTCACCGCCGACGAGCAGCGGCGTTTCGACGCCTGGTGCGGTGGCCGAACAGGCTTTCCGTTTGTCGACGCCTGCATGCGCAGTCTGCACGCCACGGGCTGGATCAACTTCCGCATGCGCGCGATGCTGATGAGCTTTGCGAGCTATCAGTTGTGGTTGCACTGGCGTGAGCCCGCGCTGTTCCTGGCGCGGCAGTTCCTCGACTACGAGCCTGGGATTCATTACCCGCAGGCGCAGATGCAGAGCGGCGTGACCGGGATCAACACCATCCGGCTCTACAACCCGGTGAAACAGAGCCGCGATCAGGATCCCGAGGGCGTGTTCATTCGGCGCTGGGTGCCCGAGTTGCGCGGCGTGACCGGCGACGCAGTGCACGAGCCTTGGCTGCTGGGCTCGACGCAGCTGCGCCCGGCGGACTATCCCAGCCCGGTGGTGGATCTGCGCTCGGCCAGCCAGCAGGCGAGGGTGCTGATCCATGCCCGCAAGGCAGATATCGCCACCCAGCGGGAGGCCAAGGCGGTGTACGACCGGCACGGCAGCCGCCACCCCGGGCGCGAACACACGGCGCGGCACAGCGTCCGGCGCCGTGGTGCCGCGTCAGACCCCGCGCAGATCAGCCTGCTCGGCGATGAAGACGAAGGGTGACGCTGAGGCCTGCAGAAACCTCACGCGATCAGCTCATGCGCCGCGGTCTCGGTGAGCGCCATGACAGCGCGGTGCAAGCTGTCCACCTGCCGCGCCAGGGGCCCAGGCGCCGGCTTTTCGCCGCTGACCACCGACTGGATGTAGACCGCCGTCGTCGCGGCATCGATGCTGCGGGGCAATACCGGCAGCTCGGTCAGCACGCCTTCTTGCGCGGGTACCGACAGATCGGCCCGCAGCTCGCCACGCAGGAACACGTCGAGCCGGGGTGATCGGCGTGGATCGGCCACGGGTTCGCCCTCGGTGCCGCGCAGCAGCATCGCGCTGGCGCCTGCGCTTTGCAGAAAAGCCGCCAGCGCGGTGCCGTACTCAGGGTGGGTGTGGTTGACCACCCGCAAGGAACGCGCGCCGGTTGTCGGATCGAGCAATTTGGCCACGGTGTGGCCTGGATTGCGCAAGCCGACCACCCAGCGCACATCCAGCAGGCGGGCCAGCGGCGGGCACAGCGTTTCGGTCGCCATGAACACCGGTTCGCGCCGTGCCCAGCCATGGCGCACGTCGTCGGCATCGCGAGCGATCGGCAGGCCCAGGCCGCGGAAGACGGATGCGGTGGTGACGCGGCCGGGATCGTTCGACGGTCCGTGCACCAGCACCGGGGTGCCGGTCTGAGCCACCAGCAATGCCAGCAGTGCCGTCAGGTTGGGCAATTTGCGGGCGCCGTTGTAAGACGGCAGGATGACCGCCGGGCTTTCCGGGCTGAGGGGCAGGCAGCGCTCGTGCACCGCGTGAAGAAAGCCGAGCAGTTCGTCGGTCGATTCCCCCTTGATGCGCATCGCCATCGCGAATGCACCGACTTCGAGGTCACTCACGCGACCATCAAGCACCTGACCCATCAGGTCGTCGGCCTGCTCGCGGCTCAGCGATCGGGCGCCTTCCTTGCCGCGGCCGATTTCCTTGATGTAGGGGGCGATGCTCATGACCTGGTGGTGGCGGATTTCATGGACCGGCGCGACGATAAGTGATCAGGGTCAGAAGATTTCGAAAGCAGCGTTTCAGGCGATGAGGCAATTTCCAGGCCCAGCCCTGCGGACGGAAACAAGAGGACACATCGACGAGAATGAAGTGCAAGTCGGGGCCCGGCTCGGGCTTGTCGCGTTCTCGCTTATTGCGGCCGCTGGGTGAACATCCCAAAATGTGTTTTTGCCAGCTGCGGACCCACTGTGCCGCCCTGGTCATTTTCTTACCGCTTGGACACGGAGACTCTTCCCAGATGAATGCCCTCAAATTCGCCGTCGCCAGCGCGCTGCTGGCCATTGGCAGCAGCCATGCCGCAGGCAACTTGTCCGTGACGCGAGAAGTCACGATCGACAGCACCCCGGCCACCGTCTGGAAGCTGGTGGGTAACTTCAACGCGATGGACGTGTGGCATCCCGCCGTCAGCAAAAGCGAGGTGAATGGTGCAGGCACCAAAGTGGGTACGCGCAGGACGCTGACGCTGGCCGATGGCAAGCGCACGATCGTCGAGCAGCTGACCACCTACAACGCCGCCAAGACCCAATACAGCTACACCATCGTCAGCAGCCCGCTGCCGGTGGCGAACTACAGCGGCAGCATCACGCTGAATGCCACCCCCGATGGCAAGACCTTGCTGAAATGGACCTCGACCTTCGATGCGCCGGCGGGTGCCGACACGGCTGCCGCCACGCAGGCGGTCGAAGGCATCTATGACAGCGGACTGGCCAAGCTGGTGAACAACTTCGCCAAGCAATAGGCCAGTGGCTGCAGGCACGACACCATCCGCATCTTTTCAGGAGACAACCCCATGAACAAGCTCGTTCTCCAAGCCGCCACCGCCGGTTTGCTGTTGGCCGCTGGCGCCAGCCACGCTGCCGGTGCCTTGTCGTTTTCCAGCGAGGAAACCGTGGACAGCGCCCCGGCCACCGTCTGGAAGTACGTCGGTGATTTCAACGGCTTCGACCTGTGGCACCCGCAAGTGCGCAGCAGCACCGTCAAGGGCGCCGACAACAAGGTGGGTGCCGTGCGCACCTTGAAGCTGTCCGATGGATCCGAGCTGGTGGAAAAGCTGCTGAAGTACAGCGCCGCCAGCACCAGCTACACCTACACCTCGCTCAAGAGCCCGTTCCCGATCAAGAACTACGTCGCGACGATTTCGGTGAGCCCGGCCGCTGACGGCAAGACGCTGATGAAGTGGAGCGCCACCTTCGACGCAGTGAACATCGACGAGGACATCGCCACCGAGATGGTGGCGATCGCGCTGAATGGCGGGCTGGGCAAGGTGGTCGCCAACTTCCAGAAGCCGGCGGCTGCGCCTGAGGGGGCACCCACACCGACAGCGGCCGCTGCGCCTGCCACCGCGCCCTGAACGGAGGTCGACCTCGATACGCCTTTGGTCCGACGCTGAGAATGGGTCCTGATGAATCAGCCTGAACAGGCTCTGCCCGGCGAGCATGCCAACAGCCTGCCCGCGTCACTGCGGCAGGTGGCCGATGCGCTGGGGCTCGACCCTGCCGGCTGGTGCGATCTGCTGGCTGCGAGTCTGATCGGTCTGGCGGCCGGGTTTGCGCTCAAGGAGGTGTCGACCGGCCGGTACATCTATGCGTCTGAGCGGATGGCCGAACTGTTTGGTCGTCCCCCCGACGACCTGCTCGGGCACACCGATGCAGACCTTTTCGGCGCGGAAGTGGCCGCGTTGCTGCGCGCGGCAGAGGCCAGCACCGTCACGCTGGCGCGGCCTCACGGCAGTGACCATCGCATCGAGCGTGATCAGACGCGCCGCGAATTCCACGTCACCCGGGTCCTTCTGACCGGCAGGCCGGATGCCGCCGGTGCCAGCAAACGCTACCTGTGCGCGCTCTGGCACGACGTGAGCACACAGCGCCAGCGCGATGCCCAGCTCACGCTGGCGCTGCAGCAACTGGAGCAGCAACAGCAAGCGACCGAAGCCCTGCGCCGAGAGACCCAGGACGCGTCGTTGAGGGATCTCGATACGGGGCTGTTTCCGAACGCCCATTTCGAAGACCAGCTGCGGCGCGAGGTCGATTTGTCGCTGCGCGAACACCGCGAGTTCTCGATGGTGTCGATTTCGATCGATCCGCCGACCGGAACGGCGGGCGCGCTGGGTGCAACCGCGCGCCAGCGGGTGATCGAGGCGCTTGGGCGCTTGCTTCGCAGCAACACACGGGCGATGGATGCATCGTGCCGTGTGTCCGACGATCGCTTCGCGGTGTTGCTGTCGGGCGTTGGCCTGGCGACGGCGCACTCACGGATGGAAGGCCTGCGTCGCCAGTGTGCGACCCAGATCGTCGTGCTCGACGGACAGGATTTCGGCTTCACGGTGTCGATGGGTGTGGCGAGCTTCCCTCACACCGCTCACACGCAAGACGATCTGCTGCAAGCCGCCGACACCGCGCTGACGGCCGCACAGAGCCGCGGTGGCAATCACGTCACGCTGGCCAGCATTCCATTCGAGGGTGCGTTCTGACGCTGGGCCAACGGGTACCGCCTTTCATGGCGGCACGAGAAGAGGTGTCCGTTGTGAACCGTGAGCCGCATTCCTGAACCCAGGGGATTCAGGTGGGCCGGGTCAGCCGTGCTTCGGGTTCATCTGACGCGAGACGATCACACCCACTCGGCAATGTTCCCAGCCCGGGCTCGCGAGAGCATCGGTTCAAGGAATTAAAAACTCACGCGAACACAACGGACGTTGACCAGTCTACGCCTGCCGTGTCTGTCATTGATGTCGAAGGGGTGACATCGTGTGCCGAATCGGTCACAGCAACTGTCCGTGTTCGCCGAGCGCCTGGTCGATGCGCGCGATCAATGCATCGACATTCGCTGGCGCATCGGTCTCGCCGGTTGCTGATCTGCTGTCGCTCGCCGCGGGCGTTGGGGCTGTGGGTCGCTGCTCGAGCTTGTAAGCGAGGTTCAAGGCGGCCAGCACCGCAATGCGTTCGCGGGCCTTGACCTTGCCTGCCGTGCGGATGGCCGTCATCTCGCGATCGACCGCTTTCACCGATGCGTGCAACAAGGTGTCCCCGCCATCGGGGCAGCCCAGCACATAGCTCTGGCCGAGGATCGAGACTTCGATCTGCTTCATGGGGATATTTTCTGAGTGGGTGCAGGTGCGTCGGTGGTGTCATCGGCTGGCACCGCGATGGCCTCTGCCGGAAGGCGCTCGAGCAGCGTGTCGATGCGCATGCGCGCGGCATTCAGGCGTGAACGCAGGTTGTCGCGCTCGTTGGCTACCGTGGCCAATTGCTGCTCGAGCAGGGCATTGGTCCGTTGCAGCTCATGGTGGCGCAACAAGAGCCGCTCGACCCGGTCGGCGAGGTCTTCGATCTTCGACATGGGGCGTGTTCGGACAGTGGGTTGAACAACGGGTTTCGATTGTAGGTCGGTGCTTAGAATAGACACGTTGGTGCCCGCGCCGATGTTCTTGTCGGCGCAGTTAAACGGGAAGCAGAAAGCACCGCTCGGTGCTCAAACTGCGCTGCCCCCGCAACGGTACGGTGGACGAAGCCCTGGTCGGTTTTGACGGCGGTTTCAGCTTTCATGCGCACACCACTGGAGATGATGCATCTCTGGGAAGGTCGTGAAGGTCGATCCATCAGCCCGGATACCGGCCAACAAGCGGGTGCGGCTTCGTGTCGTGCCTACATCGCAAGCGCCTGCGGGGAAGCAGGTCGATTGCATCTTGTCGGGTTCTTCATCATGTTTTCCTTTTGCATGGCGCCGCGTGCGCCTTTGGCTGTGTCCAGCCGGTATTCCCACGTCCTCCTTTCCCTCCTCACCACCGCTGTCACGGCCATAACCCTGTCTTCGGCCCAGGCCGAGACGCCGACCCGGCTGCCACCGGTGACCGTCATCGCGAGCCGCGAGCCCCTGCCACTCGATCAGGTCACATCGGACGTGGTCGTGATCGACGAGCAGCGCATCCGGCAATCGACGGCCGATTCAATCGAAGACCTGCTGCGGCGCGAGGCAGGGGTTCAGCTGTCGCGCAGCGGCGGTCCGGGCCATGCCGCTGGCATCTTGCTGCGCGGTGCGAGCACCAGCAGCACGCTGGTGCTGGTCGATGGCGTGCGGATCGGTTCGGCCACCCTGGCGCAGGTGGAGTTCGAGGCCATCAGCCTGAGCCAGATCGAGCGCATCGAGGTGCTGCGCGGACCCGGCTCCAGCCTGTACGGGGCCGACGCCGTGGGGGGCGTGGTGCTGATCACCACCAAGCGCGGCGAAGGTCCTGCCAGCCTGTCTGGCCATGCCGCTTTCGGCGAGTACGGCTCGCGCGAAGGCGATGTCGGCATCAGCGGCGGCCACGGTGGGTTCGACTATGCGGCCTCGGTCAGCGGCGAAAAATCCCGTGGCGTGTCGACCTTGCGGCCTGGCGACCTGTTCGGCAACTACAACCCCGATCGCGATGGCTACCAGCGCCGGACTGCGCAGATTCGCCTGGGTTACACGATCGCGCCGGGCCACCGGGTGGCTGCCAGCGTGATCGACACCCGGTTGAACTCACGGTACGACGCCTCCGAGTTCGGTGGCCCGCCGGACTATGCCCAAGACCCATCGCCCAACTTCCGCACACGCCTGAACACGCAAGTGGCGTCACTCAGCTACGACGGCGTGATCAACCCGCTGTGGACCACCCGTTTGCAGCTGGCACTCAACGAAGACAAGTCGGTGGACGGGGCCCACTTCCCCGAGCGCTTCGTGACACGCCGCAACCAGTACACCTGGCAGAACGTGTTCACGCTGGCGGCCCAGCAGCAACTCGTCGGCGTGATCGAGCGGCTGGAGGAGCGCGCGGAGTCGTCGGCCTTCGTGGCCAACAAGCAGCGCCACAACGACTCGCTGGGTCTGGGCTATTCCGGTCGCTTCGGCGCCCATCTGCTGTCTGCCGATGTGCGGCATGACGACAACTCGGTCTACGGCAACAGCACCACCGGGCGCGTCGGCTACGGCTACGAGATCGGTCATGGTTTCACTGCACGCGCGTTGTATGGCACCACGTTCCGCGCGCCGAGTTTCAACGACCTGTTCTATGCCGGCTATGGCGTCCCCGACATCCGCCCCGAGCGCGGCCGCAGTGCCGAGGTCGGCTTGAACTGGCGTGACGGCGACAGCCATGCCTCGTTGACCGTGTACCGCAACCGCGTGCGCCAGCTGATCAACTACGAGCCCGATCGCACCTTCTGCCCGTCCGATCCCTCCTACGATTTCGGCTGCGCGCGCAATGTCGACCGGGCGCGCCTGAAAGGCGCGACCCTGAGCGCTGGCCACCGCTTCGGCGCGTTGGGCCTGCGTGCCACGTTGGACCTGTTGAGCGCCAAGGACGAGCGCACCGGCGATCGCCTGAACCGCCGTGCCAAACATCAGGAAACCGTGGACGCCGATTACCAGATCGACAACTGGACCTTGGGCGCGACGCTGGTGACGGTCGGTTCACGGCCCGATGGCGGCAAGCGCCTGGGCGGATACTCCACGGCCGATCTGCAGGCGCGCTGGAAGTTCACGCCCCACTGGCAGCTCGAGGCCAAGGTGTTGAACGTCACCGACCGCGACATCGAGCCGGCCCGGGATTACCGGTCGCCCGGTCGCCAGGCCTGGCTGGGGCTGCGCTACAGCGGCATCGGCTTGTAGTCGGGGCAGGCAGGCGTGACACTTCCCGGATGGAGGCTGTACGGTGCATGAGCTGATCCTCGGTGGGCAGCGCAGCGGCAAGTCGCGCTGCGCCGAGCAGCGCGCTGCGGCGTGGCTGGCAGACGCGCCGCACTCCGCGGTGCTGCTGGCCACCGCGCACGCCGGCGACGAAGAGATGCGGCTGCGCATTGCCCACCACCGGCTTCAGCGCGCCGAACGCCTGCCCGAGCTCGAATGTGTGGAGGTGCCGATCGAGCTGGCGCAGGCGATCTTTCGCCACAGCGCGCCCGATCGGCTGGTCGTGATCGATTGCCTGACCCTGTGGTTGACCAACCTGCTGATGCCGCTGGACGCCGACGCGCTCGACGACATCGAATGGGATCTCGCGCGTGACGCGCTTTGCGATGCCGTGAGTGAGGCCAGCGGCCCGGTGCTGCTGGTCTCCAACGAAATCGGCCTCGGCGTCGCACCGATGTCACGCGAGGCGCGTCGCTGTGTCGACGAACTGGGGCGTTTGCACCAGGCGATGGCGGCGCGCTGCGATCGCGTCACGCTGATGGTGGCGGGCATCGAAGTCCCGGTGAAGCGGGGGGCTCGGTGAGCGGCCGCTGCAGATCGCGCGCGATGCTGCTCGTGCTGGTGCTGGGTCTGCCCGCGTGGGGGATGGCGCTGCCGGGTGCTCAGGCGGCAGCCCCTGCGATCGTCGTTCAGGACGACCGCGGCAGCGTGCAATCGTTTGCTGTTGCGCCGCAGCGTGTCATCAGTTTGCTGCCATCGCTGACCGAAAGCGTGTGCGCCCTGGGCGCCTGCGACAGGCTGGTGGGCACCGACCGGTACTCCAATTCGCCATCTGCGGTGGCGGCCTTGCCGAAGTTGGGCGGCATCGAAGACGCGAACCTGGAGCGCATCGTCGCGCTTCGTCCCGACGTGGTGCTGGCCGCCCCGTCGACACGTGTGGTCGAGCGGCTGGAATCTCTGGGCCTGAAGGTGGTGCTGCTCGAATCCAAAACGCATGCCGATGTCCGGCGCTCATTGACCGTCCTGGCCACCTTGCTGGGCCGGCCCGATGCCGCCGATCCGCTGTGGAACACCATCTTGCGACAGGTACAGCAAGCCGCCGCGACCGTGCCTGTGGCGCTGCGCGGACAGAAGGTCTATTTCGAGGTGGACGCAACGCCGTTTGCGGCAGGCGCGGGATCGTTCATCGGTGAAACCCTGGCCCAGCTGGGGATGGCCAATGTGGTGCCCGCGGCGTTGGGGCCGTTTCCGCAGCTCAACCCCGAGTACATCGTGCGTGCGCAGCCCGACATCGTGATGGCGGTGCAGCGCGATCTCGAACAGATGCCGCGCCGCCCCGGCTGGGCCCGGCTCGACGCC
This sequence comes from Burkholderiaceae bacterium, assembly GCA_965229345.1. GTDB lineage: Bacteria > Pseudomonadota > Gammaproteobacteria > Burkholderiales > Burkholderiaceae_C > PBB1. The sequence continues at coordinate 2,436,311 of OZ245872.1, read as the reverse complement.
CTGCGGCAGCATCGCGCCTGCGGATTCAGTGCGGAGCGTTACGAGGTGCTGGTGCGTCCCGGTCCCCGGCTCGGGGAGGCGGCGCAGCTGCTGGCCGAATGCCTGCGCGGTCTGGAGATCCAGGCACGCTGATGGCCTCTACGCTGCTTGCCACTTCTGCGCGTCCGGCCACAGACCCCGGCGTGACGCGTCGGCGGCGATTCGCCATCGGCCTGTTGTTGGCCGGACTGGCGCTGGCCGGCGCCGGGCTGGCGGCCGGCAGCGATGGCTGGTCGCTGCCCTGGTGGGGCGATGCCGACGCCGGTCTGATCCTGGGCCAGATCCGCCTGCCGCGCACGCTCGGTGCGTGGCTGGTCGGCGCGCTGCTGGGCCTGGCCGGCGCCATCGCGCAAGGCCTGTTCCGCAATCCACTGGCCGACCCGTACCTGCTCGGCTCGGCAGCGGGTGCGTCGCTGGCGGTCGTGCTGGTGCTGGCGGTCGGATCGCTGGGTGGCGTGATGACGGTCATGACCGCCGCCAGCGGCTTGGCCCGTCTGGGCCTGGTCGGGGCTGCCTTCGTCGGCGCGTTTGCCGGGGTGGGCCTCACGCTGATGCTTGCACGCGGTGCCCAGCAGACACCCCGGCTGCTGCTGGCCGGTGTGGTGGTCGGGGTCGTGTTGTCGGCACTCGGCGACCTGCTCTCGACAATCGCACCGGAGGCCTTGCGCGGCAAGCAGGTCTTCATGCTCGGCACCACCGGATTCCTGGGCTGGGCCAGTGTGGGTGTGTTGTCGGTCGGGCTGCTGCTCACGCTGCCGATCGCCTGGCGGCTGGCCCGCGTGCTCGATGCCCTGACCTTGGGTGAGGACAGTGCGCGCAGCCTTGGCCTGGCTCTGGCGCGCTGGCGGCTGCTGCTGGTGGGGGTGCTGGCACTCGCCACCGGGATGGCGGTGTCGCAGGCCGGGCTGGTGGCCTTCGTCGGCCTGGCCGCACCGCACCTGGTGCGTCGCTGTGCCCCAGCGCCGAACGGCTACACCGTGATCGCCAGCGCCGCGGCGGGCGGCACGCTGCTGCTGGCCGCCGATGTCGTGGCGCGCACCTTGGTGGCGCCCCAGGAGCTGCCTGTCGGCGTGGTCACCGCGGTGCTGGGTGGCGCCTATCTGCTGTGGTTGCTCCGCCACCGCCGGCTCGGATGATGGGCAGCGCCGCCACGTCGTCGTGCGCTCTCCGAGCCGAGGGTCTGGAGATCTCGCTCGGCGGGCCGCCGGTGCTGCGCGGTGTGTCGCTGGCGTTGACGCCCGGCTGGACGGCGGTCGTGGGCCCGAACGGCGGTGGCAAGTCGACCTTGCTGCGCGTGCTGGCCGGGCTGCTGTCACCCCAGTCGGGGCATGTTCTGCTCGAAGGCCGCGCGCTGGTCGAGCACAGTGCGCGCGAGCGCGGACGGCGCATCGCCTGGCTGGCCCAGCACGAAGCGGGTGAGGCCAGTGGCGAGCTGACCGTGCGCGATGTGGTGCAGCTCGGGCGGCTGCCGCACCTGGGCCTGTTTGCAGCACCCGGTTCGCATGACGATGCGGCGGTCGATGCCGCCATGGCGGCCACCGAATGCAACGACTGGCAGTGCCGACGCCTGCATGAGCTGTCAGGGGGCGAGCGCCAGCGGGTGCTGCTGGCGCGCGCGCTCGCCGTCGGTGCCCCGGTGCTGCTGCTCGATGAGCCGACCACGCACCTCGATCCGCCGCACCAGGTGGCTGTGGTGCGCTTGCTGCAGCGCCTCGCGGCGGCCGGCACCACCGTGGTCAGCGTGCTGCACGATCTGCCGCTGGCGTTGCAGGCCGATCGCCTTGTGGTGCTGCAGCAGGGCAGGGTGCGCGCCGAGGGCCCGGCCCGTTCGGCCGAGGTGCAGGCGGCCCTGGTGCAGGTGTTCGGCGGGGCCCTGTCGATCGAGGAGATCGGCGGGCGTTTGACGGCGGTACCCTGCCTCTGAGACCTCATCTTCGTCATGCTCAGTCACCCGTGCCCATGAACACCACTGTCCATACCGACGATGCCGACACGGCCGCCTTGCGTGTCCGTCTGCACCAGCGGATCGATCAGAAGACCAAACCGATCGGCTCGCTGGGCCGCATCGAAGCGCTCGCGCTGCAGATCGGCTTGATCCTGCGCAGTGAGCAACCGGTGCTGACGCAGCCGCAGATGGTGGTGTTCGCGGGCGACCACGGGCTGGCTGCTCAGGGGGTGTCGGCCTATCCCTCGGACGTCACCTGGCAGATGGTGGAGAACTTCCTCGCCGGCGGGGCCGCCATCAGCGTGCTGGCGCGACAGCATGGTCTGTCGCTGACGGTGGTCGACGCGGGCGTGCGCCACGACTTCGCGCCGCGCGCCGGCTTGCTCAACCGCAAGATCGCGCCGGGCACCGCCGATGCGCTCATGGGACCCGCGATGAGCGAGGCCCAGTGCGCCCAGGCCATGCGCCTGGGCCGCGAGGTGGTGCGTGAGCTGCCGGGCAATTCGGTGCTGCTGGGGGAGATGGGCATCGGCAACAGCTCGAGTGCCGCATTGCTGCTGGCGCGGCTGACGGGCGAGCCGATCGAGCGCTGCATCGGCCGAGGCACCGGGCTCGACGACCGAGGCCTGGCCCACAAGTGCGCCGTGCTGACACGCGTGCTCACGCGGCACCACGGAGTCGAGGCGCCGCTGGATGCCTTGGCCGCGTTCGGCGGCTTCGAGATCGCGATGCTGGTCGGCGCGGTGCTGCAGGCGGTTGAAGAGCGCCGCCTGGTCGTGATCGATGGCTTCATCACCGGTGCGGCCGTGCTGGTGGCGCAGCGTTGCGCACAGGCCCGTGGAGACTCGGTCGTGGAAGGCTGCGTTTTTTCGCACCGGTCCGACGAGGCCGGTCACGCGGTGATGCTGCGCGCTTTGGGTGTGGTGCCTTTGCTGGACCTGGGGCTGCGCCTGGGCGAAGGCTCGGGTGCGGCGCTGGCCTGGCCGCTGATCGACAGCGCAGCGAGGCTGCTGTGCGAGATGGCCAGCTTCGAGTCGGCGGGTGTGGCCACTCGCGCCGGCAGCTGATCCGTCAGGGGACGCCGTTGACCGTGCCCACGCCGTCACCGACTGCGCCAGGCCGGGCCCCCGGGCCGCGTTCATGGTCTTCGCGCCTGATGCACGAGCTGCGCCTGGCGTTCATCGCGCTGCAGTTCTTCACCCGCGTGCCGGTGCCGAAGTGGGTCGGCTTCGAGCCGGAGTGGCTGCACCAGAGCGCGCGTCATTTCTCGTTGATCGGCATCGCCGTCGGGGGCGTGGCCGCTGCGGTGCTGTGGGTGTCGAGTTGGGTGTTGCCGTGGCATGTGGCGGTGCTGTTGTCGATGGCTTCGACGATGTGGCTCACGGGTGGCTTTCACGAAGACGGCTGGGCCGACACCTGCGATGGCCTGGGCGGCACGGTGAGCCGCGAGCGGGCGCTGGAGATCATGAAGGACTCCCGCATCGGTGCCTATGGCGCGATGGGCCTGCTGATGATGCTGGCGCTGAAGGCGACTGCGCTGGCGTCGCTGCCGGTGGCCTGGGGGTGCGCCGCGCTGCTGCTGGGCCACACCGCTTCGCGCGCTGCATCGACCTCGCTGATCCGTTTTCTGCCCTATGCCGGTGACCTCGAACACGCCAAGGCCAAGCCCTTGGCGCAGCGCATGTCGTCGGGCGGGTGGGTGGTGTCGTGCGTTTGGATGCTGCTGATCGCTGTCGCGTTGGCGCTGGGTCATGCGCCCTGGCGGGTTCCAGTGGCTGCCGGGTTGCTGGCCGTGATCGTGGGCGCTGCCTGGAGTGCGCGCTGGTTCCGCAGGCGACTGGGGGGTGTCACCGGCGACACACTGGGCGCCGCGCAGCAACTCACCGAGGTGCTGCTGCTGCTGACCTGGTCGGCGGTGTGGCAGGTCGGGCTGGGCCACCCCGGTGCGTGACGCGCGGTCGCCCGGCAGCGCCACGGTGCTTCACGTCTGGCGCCACCCGCGACCGGTGGCCGCGGCGGGCCGGTGCATCGGCCGGACCGATCTGCCGGTCGACCCTCGGAAATCCAAGCGCCTCGCACACCGGATACGCCAGCACGCCAGGCGGTACCAGCTGCCGCACGAGGTGCACACCTCGGCGCTGCGCCGCGGCGCCGACGTGGGTCGCTGGCTGGCGCGCTGGGGCTGGGTCCATCACATCGATGCCGCGCTGGCAGAGATCGACTTCGGCCAGTGGGACGGCGAGGGCTGGGACACGATCGGAGAGCCGGCCGTCAGCGCCTGGTGCAGCGATCTGGCGAACTACCAGGGCCATGGCGGGGAGTCGGTGTCGATGCTGTTCGCGCGTTGCGCCGACTGGCTGGCCCGCGCCCCGCGTCGCCCTGGGTGCTGTGTCGTCGGTCATGCAGGGTGGATCCATGCCGCGCGCCGGTTGCGGCAGGGCAGTGGCCCACCCGTCAGTGCCAGCGACTGGCCGCCAGCTCCCGCCTACGGCGAGCGCCTGGACCTGGGCTGACGGAAGACCGTGTGCCTACCGGCGTGCGACCCAAGCTTGCGTTCAGCGGAGCGTGCGCTAATCGGGTCTGATCAACCTTGCCGGAGCTTCCCATTCTTCAACGCAAATTTGCCAAAAACCTGCATCGACTCGGTCCTGGACTGATCACCGGCGCCGCAGACGACGATCCGAGCGGGATCGCCACCTACTCCCAGGCTGGCGCGCAATTCGGTTACTCGATGCTCTGGACGGTGGTGATCACGCTGCCGTTGATGGTGGCCATACAGATCGTTGGCGCACGCATCGGCTTCGTGACCCGGCGTGGGCTGGCCGCCAACATCAAGGAGAGTTTTCCGCGCTGGGTGCTGCTGGCCGTGGTGGGGATGCTGCTGCTGGCCAATACCCTGAACGTGGCGGCGGACATCGCCGCGATGGCTGAAGCCTTGCGGCTGCTGGTTGGCGGCTCGGCGCACGTCTACGCCGTGACCTTTGGCCTGTTGTGTCTGGTGCTGCAGGTCTTTTTGCCGTACCAGACTTACGTGCGATGGCTGAAGTGGCTGACCTTGGCCCTGCTGGCCTACGTCGCGGTCGCGTTCTCGCTGCACCTGGACTGGTGGCAGGTGGCGCGGGCCATCGTGCATCCGAAGCTGCCTGGCGGCCATGAAGTGCTGCTGATGGTGGTCGCGGTGTTCGGCACCACCATCAGCCCGTACCTGTTCTTCTGGCAAGCCGCGCAGGAGATGGAAGACACGCAGGCCGATCGCGATGCCCCCCGTACCGCTGCCACGGTGCGGCGTCACCTCAAGCGCATCAAGGCGGACACCGTCGTTGGCATGACGTTCTCCAATCTGATCGCCTTTTTCATCATCCTGAGCACCGCCGCCACGCTGCACGCGGCCGGTGTCACCGACATCCAGACCTCGGCACAGGCCGCCGAAGCCTTGCGGCCGCTCGCCGGCGACCTGACCTTCGTGCTGTTCAGTCTGGGCATCATTGGCACGGGCATGCTGGCGGTACCGGTGCTGGCGGGCTCGGCGGCCTATGCGGTGGCCGAGGCGGCTGGCTGGCACGGCAGCCTGAGTCTGCGTCTGGACCGGGGCGAAGGGCGTGGCTTCTACGGCGTGATCGCTGCGGCCACGGTCGGTGGCGTGATCCTGTGTTTCACGCCCACCGACCCGGTCAGGGAACTGTTCTGGTCGGCGGTGCTGAACGGCGTGATCGCGGTGCCCATCATGGCGGTGATGATGTTGCTGGCCTCGCGCCATGCGACCATGGGCGAGCAGGTCATCGGCAAACGGCTGTGCTGGCTCGGCTGGGGTGCCACCGGCGTGATGGCGCTCACCGTGATCGCGATGTTCGCCACACTGTGAGGCCCTGCGTCGTGCCGTGCCTGAGGATCCGATGAGTCGCCTGTTTTCCCACCTGCGTGTGCGCCCGCGATTGATGCTGTCGATCGCGGCGGGCGTCGTGGCGGCCGGGGTGCTGCCCGGCACGCACCACGCCGTGACCCGCTGCCTGTTCGGCTGGAACGTGTCGGTCTGGCTGTACCTGCTGCTGGCCGCCGAGATGATGTTCCGGGCCGATCACACCCGGCTGCGGCGCATTGCCGTGGCACAGGCCGAGGCGGCTTCGACGGTGCTGGGGATCGTCGTTCTTGCGGCGGTGGTCAGTCTGTTCGGCATCGTCGCCGAACTGATGGCTGCGAAAGCGCCCGGGACCCCGCACGCGCTGTCCCATGTGCTTTTCGCGCTGGCCACGGTGGCGGGTTCCTGGTTGCTGGTGCCGACCATGTTCGCACTCACCTACGCCAGCCACTACTACCGAACGGCGCAGGGCAGTGGATTGAACTTTCCCCAGAGCGATGGCAGCTTCAAGCCCGACTACGCCGACTTTCTGTATTTCTCGTTCACCATCGCCGTCGCGTCGCAGACGGCCGATGTGAGCATCTCGACGCCGGCGATGCGGCGCCTAGTGCTGCTGCAGTCGGTGCTGTCGTTCGCGTTCAACACCGCGATCCTGGCATTCACGATCAACATCGCGGCCAGCTTGTTCTGAGTGACGGGTGAGCGCCTCAGGCGGACGCCGGGCGTGATCGCCGGCGCCACGCTCTGCGCAGCGCGCTTTTGAAATGTGCAAACCAGGCGTGACGCGCGCAGGCGGTGACGCTGTCCCAGCCGGCGCGGTGATGGACCTGCGGAAGCTGAGGTGCCTGGGTGGACGCAGGGTCAGCGACGGCCAGCACGCAGCGCAGTGAAAGCGGGTGCTTCGCTGGCGCATGCTTTTCGATCAGGCGCACGTCGAAACCCGCATGTGTTGCCAGTTGGGCCAGCGTGTCGGCGCTGAAGTGATACAGGTGCGCGATGTGCAGCATCACCAGCTTCTGGTACTCGGTGACGTCGGGCACCTCGATGTACACCCGGGCGTTCGGGGCGAGCAACGGCTTCAGCGATTCGAGCACCTGTCCCGGCTGCTTCAGATGCTCCAGCACATGGTTGATGATGACCAGATCGATCAGCGGTGGCGTGGAGGCGCGCAGGTCTGCCAGGCTCGCATGCCACTCGCAGCCTGCGTGGGCCCTGGCAAAGCGGCCGAATGTCGGGTTGGGTTCGATAGCTATGCGTCGGGTGGTGGGCACCCGATCGCCCAGCGCCTTGAGCATGGAGCCTTCGGCCGCGCCAATATCGAGCACCACCATCTGCGGCAGCAACTCACCGCGGTCGACCAGCAGTTCAGCCGTCACGGCGCATCGCCTGTCGACGCGCTGGGCGCGGATGTGCTCCAGCGTCGGCACGCCATCGCGGGGACCATAGTCGCTGTAGAAGTGTCGGTAGTGGTTGGCGTAGAAATCGTCGAGCGCTTCGGCCGTTGGCTGCGGATTCGTCATCACCAGACCACAGCCCGCGCAGCCCACGGTGATCAGCCCCATGTCGTAGCGGTCTGTCTCGGCCAGACGTTCAAACCGGACTCCCCGGCACAAGGGACACGGGACCTGTTCGAGGCGGCTGCGATCAAGCTTCCATGGGGACGTTGGCATCGGTGAGGGGCGCAAGCGCAGGGTGCACTGCAAAGTTCACCTGAATTGTAGGTAGGCCGATCACGTCCCCATTGCGAACGAGATTCGGGTTGGGCGCCGTGCGCGTAGGACAACACCGACATGTCGCTTCGGGGCGTCCCGACAGCGCTTGTGGCCTGCTCGCTCGACACTGGCTGTTGGCTTGATCCCGGGCGCCCACCTGATGTTGTCTGGATCCGACCGCCTTTCTCAGCCCGGCCCTTGACCCTCTGAGCGCCTCCCATGTCCATCTTCTTCGACATCACCCACACCACGCATTACCGCTACGCCCAGCCCGTCTCGTTGGGTGAGCACCGGGTGATGTTCCGGCCACGCGACAGCCATGACCTGCGGGTCTTGGCCACCAGCATGGAGGTGACGCCTGCGCCCGTCGACATCCGCATGGTGCAAGACGCCTACTCGAACTCGGTGGCGCTGGTCCAGCCGCAAAGCCCTGCAGAGGAGCTCAAGGTGGTGTCGTCGTTCACCGTCGAGCACACCGGCACGCGCGCGCTCGACCTGCCACTGAATCCCGATGCAGTGGCGTATCCATTCCAGTACAGCGATGAAGAACGCATTGCACTGGCGGCGTATCTTGCGCCGTACTACGACGATCCCACCGGCGAACTGATGGCCTGGGCCCGGCAGTTCATCCGCACCGACGGGCCGACCGGGTCCACGCAGCTGCTGATCGACATGACACAGTTCATTCGCAAGGTCATGCGCTACCAGGCACGCTACGACGAGGGTGTGCAGCCGCCCTGTGAAACCCTGCGTTGGGGCAGCGGCACCTGCCGCGATTTCGCGACCTTGATGATCGAAGCGATCCGACAGCTGGGCTACGCCGCCCGATTCGTCACGGGCTATCTGTACACCCCCTGGCTTGACGGCGGTGAGGGTGCGGAGTGGCTCGGTGCCGGCGCCACCCACGCCTGGCTGCAGGTGTACCTGCCAGGCGCTGGCTGGATGCCGTTCGACCCGACCAACAACCTGATCGGCGGCACCGACCTCATCCGCGTGGGTGTCGCCCGCCACGCCAGTGGCGCCTCACCGGTGTCGGGTTCGTGGCAAGGATTTCCTGGAGATCACCTCGGCATGTTCGTCGACGTGCAAGTGCGAAAGAGAACCTGATGCCTGAGACCCTGAACACGCCTGTCAGCGCAGCGCGCAGCGTGACTTCGCAGATCGATTGCGGCCTGAGCTATGCGCTCGATGGCCCCTGCGATTTCATCTTTTCGATACACGCCTCACTGAGCATGGGCCAGACCGTCTTGAGCGAGTCGATCGCCATCGACCCGCCCGTGGCCTACCGTGTCAACACCGATCCATCCTCTGGCAACCGCTGGCTGCGCCTGCACGCCGAGGCGGGGCCGCTGTGTCTTCGCTACCAGGCGACGGTGGTTCGCGGGATCGAGGTGGACGATGTTCATGCCGCTGAGGTCCCCATCGACGAATTGCCCGATGAGGTGCTGCACAACCTGATGACCACGCGCTACTGCGAATCTGATCATCTGGCCGCGGTGGCTTTCAAACTGTTCGGCGGGCTGCCAGCGGGCCATGCGCGTGTCGCTGCGATCGCCGAGTGGGTGCGCACGAACGTCGACTACCGCATCGGTGCCAGCACGGCCACGACGACCGCGCGCGACGTGTTTGTGCAGCGCGCCGGCGTGTGTCGCGACTTCGCGCACCTGGCTGTTACTTTCTGCCGCGCGCTGAACATCCCGGCGCGGCTCGTCTGTGGCTATGCGCACTTTGCCGAGCCGCCCCCCGACTTCCACGCGATCTTCGAGGCGTATCTCGGCGGCCGATGGGTGATGTTCGATCCGACCGGCATGGCCCCGGTCGACAAGCTGGTTCGTGTGGCCACCGGCCGTGATGCGAAAGACGTGGCGTTTGCCACCATCTTCGGACCCGCGAGGATGGTGAGCATGAATCCCGACATTGTCGAGATCAGCGTGGCTGGCTGATTTGTGGCCTCTTGTTGCCTTTCGAGGCAGCGCACCATTGGGTGAGACCGCGCCGGGATTTCGCCCCGGCAGGCGAGTCACTTTTTTCTGCTGGCCCAGAAAAAAGTAACCCAAAAAGAGGGCCTCAACACCAGCCATTTGAGTCGCTCGCTGCGGCCAGAGGTGGGCTGCACAAGCTCTGGCACGAGAAATCCCACCGAGAACCCGAAGGGTCAAGGCGTGTCGAGACCGTCTGTTTCAATCTGAGCGAGGTCACCGCTGAAGTAGTTCGCCGACTGTTCTCGGGCCAGAGCCTTTGAAGTAGGCGTGTAGCCGAAGCGAGCGACTCAAATGGCTGGTGTTGAGGCCCTTTGCTTTGGTGACTTTCATTTGGGCCCGCAAATGAAAGTTACTCGGCAGCCGGGCCGAGACCCGGCGGGCTGCCAGCAGGGCATATCCCGGTCGCTGGAGCGGAATCCCGGCGCGCTGTCTCGCCAGGCACAGGCAGCGGCCCTGGCCCGTAGAGCAAGGCCGCAAAAAGCATGAACATCAACCCGGTGTTGGACCGCCAGAAGTACGACTCCGAGAGGCAGATGAAGAAGTAAAACACCGGCAGCCCGATGCGCAGCTGCCGCAGGCCGTCGTCGGGCCAGCGCCTTGTCAGCCAGGGCGGGGCGATCCACACGGTGAACAGCAGCACGCCACCCAGCACGCCGGTGGTCACCAGGTTGAACAGCAACTGGTTGTGCGGGTTGTGCGTGGGCTTCCAGGCGGGTGAGCGCTGGTCGTTCACCGCCTTGTACTCGGCGATGAAATCACCGGCCCCCACGCCCAGCCACGGGTGCGCTGCGATGATGTGCATCGTGTTGACTGCCATCTTGTAGCGGTGCGGCAGCGATTCATTGACGGCGGTATCGAGCTGGTGCGATTCAGAGAAGATCTGCCCGATGCGATCCCTGGTGACCGTATCGCTGAACGCGTACAAGGCCGATACGCACGCGGACAGCACAACAAGGGCACTGATCAGTGCGAGCAGTCTGTGCCTGACCACCTGCTGATACGCAAGCAGCGCCATCATCAGGCTGAAGCTGATCATCCCGACCCGGCTCGCCGAGAACGAGAGCACCGCGAAGGTGCTGAGCACGGTGAGCACCCAGGCGACTCGAACGCGACCGGATGTCGTGATGGCCTTCCAGGCGCCCACGTAGCCGGTGAAGGCGAGCACCGGGCCAAACAGGATGCGATCGACGAAGGGCGCTGTCTCCATCGCATCCTTCGGGGCGCGCAGGCCATCGGGCCAGGCGGGGAAGTGGTTGAGATGGAGCCAGTTGTAGACAGCCAGCGCTTCGCACAGGACCACGCCGATCGCAAACGCGGCCAGATAGCGTCCCATGTGTTCCCGGCGCACGGCGGTGAAATAGAGCGCTGAAAGCAGAAAGAACAGGTATCTCGACACCATGCTCCAGCCGCCAGCCATGTCGGTCGTCCACAGCAGCGACACCACCACCCACCAGAAGTACGCCTGGAAGACCCAGAACACCGGGTTGTCGCGCAGCATCTGCCACTTCTGCTGCCACCGGCCTTCGATCAGCCAGAACACCAGCATCAGCCCGGTCAGCACGTAGGCGGGCGCGACCTGGGTCGGCACCAGGAAGAACAACGCTGCCAGCAGCGCTGAATTGATGGTGGCCCAGGGGCCGCTCGCTGCCGTGCCTGTCACCGCTGAACGATCCCCGCGTTGTCGAAGGCCGCGAGCATGCCACTGCGCTCCTGCGCCGACTTGAACTTCGTGCGGTCCCAGCCGAAAGCGACCACCTGGGTCTCTGGCGAACACAGCTGCCGCGCGAACAGCAGCACGGATGAGCGCACGCCGACAACGATGCTGTAGGGCGTCCGGCTCAACCACAGCTCCAGCGGCTCGTCGAGTTCGAGCACCCGATAGCCGGGCCGACACAGCTCAAGCCGACTGTCTTTCGGATGTCCCTTGTAGTCGATCTGATCGATGTCGCACGAGGCCAGCCATTGTTCGATCTCACAGGCCACCGCATCGCGGTCGGCGGTGCTCATCAGCCCGGCGCTGACCAGCGTCTGGCCCACCACCAGCGCGCGCCGCGATGCCGACCCGGCATCTCCGGGTGCGCTCGGTGCAGCCAGTGCCGCCAGCACCACGACCTTGGCCGGGTCGTACTCATGTGGCAATCCCCCCAGCACGTAGATCCGGTCGCAAAAGGGCGCCTCCGAGCCGATGCGGTCGCCGGAGAACATCCAGTAGTTCAGGTCTGGCGAGAGCAGGCGGCGCAGCTTGCGCATCCCCTGGGCCAGCCGCTTGACGAGCGACAGCGGGTAGCGCCGGATGCTGATCAGCCCGTCGGGCAGGATGCGGGCGTGCAGGGTCTGCGCGCCACAGCGGCGTGGCAGCGCCCGCAGAAAATAGTTGATCGCCTCGGTGTCGAACACCGCGCTGTGCAGGATCAGTGTGTCGCAGGGTCCCACCAGTGCCGCCACGAGGTCGATGTTGGCCAGCAGCCGTCGGTGGCGCCCCATCCATCCTGGCAAGGGATGGCGACGGGGCCAGGGCAGGTAGCTGCTCGCATCCCACTCGTCGGCGCGCACCTGCGGCCCGACGCCCGGCTGGTACCAGACCAGCACCTGCCGCGCACCCGATTCGATCGTCTGAGCGATCTGCCGGGCTGCCAGCAGCTGCAGCGGCGAGGCGACGAAATAGACGCAGACGGTGGTCATGCGCCGTGACCTCGGGCCGAGCGCACGTCGCGGTAGGCCTGCAGATTGCCTTCGACCATCGCGTCGACCGAGAACTCGGCCACCGCCAGCGCCCGCCCTGCGGCGCCATAACGCTGGCGCAGTGCCGCGTCGCCGAGCAGGCGGATCAGGTATCCCGACAGCGCCTCGACGTCGCCGGGTTCGATCAATTCGCCATTCACGCCGGGGCGCACGATCTCCGGGATGCCGCCCGCACGGCCTGCAACGATGGGCAAGCCGCAGGCCGCTGCCTGCAGCAGCGCCACGCCCAGGCCCTCCATCTCGGCCGGGTGCACCATCAGGTCGACGCACGGCATCACCCGCTCCAGGTCGTTGCGGAAGCCTGCGAAGTCGACGTGCTTCTCCAGGCCTGCGCGCTGCACCAGCCTTTGCATCGCCGCCAACTCCGGCCCCTGGCCGAACAGCAGCACGCGCGTGCGCGGCCGGGCGGCAACAACCGCAGGCAATGCCGCGATCAGCGTGCGGTGGCCCTTTCGGGCGATGAACTGTGCGGCCATCGCGATCGTCAACTCGTCAGCAGCGAGGTGAAATTCACTGCGAAACCAGTCGATGTCATCGCGGTGTGGCCAGTAGCGCTGGGTATCGACCGCGCTGTGCACGCACACCACCTTGTCGGGTGAGAGTCCGGCGGCCAGCAGCACCTGTCGGATGCCCTCGGAGATCGCGACCACGCGGTCGTAGAGCTTGTATTTCAAGCGGAACCAGCCGCGGGGCTCGGGGTTGTCGTTGCGGCGACTCATCACGGTGGGTACACCCTCCAGCCGTGCGGCAAGCGCGCCCCACACGTCACTGCCGCGGCGGCTGTGCAGGTGAACCAGGTCCGGCTGCTCGGCGCGGATCAATGCACGCACCCGGCCGATCAGGCCGATGTCCTGGTCGCCGCCCATCGCGATGTCGCGCACCTGCAGGCCATGCGCACGTGCGTGTGCGGCGATGGCGCTGCCGGTCGGACACACCAGCACAGGCTGCTCGCCGCGGGCCTGCAACCCCTGCACCAGGAAAAATACCTGCAGGCCACCGCCGTAGAGGTGCGTGCCGGCCTCCACGTGCAGTGTTTTCATGCCAGCTGCGGCATCACCGACTGGGCCGCACGCAGCACCGTGTCGACCTCGAACACACGCATGCAGTCGTAGCGCCCATCGCAGGTGGGGTGGCGTCGGCAGGGCGAGCAGTGTCTGGCCTCGTACAGCACGACAGTGCGCGGTGTGCGGGCGTCGAGATAGGGCCGGGTCGAGCCGAACAGCGCCACCGTCGGCACAGTCAACGCACTGCCCATGTGGGTCAGGCCGGTGTCCACCCCGATGAGCAAGGCGCTGCCCGCGATCACGGCAACGGTGTCGTCGAGCTTGAGTCGGCCCACCAGATTGACCAGCCCGGGTGCGTGATCGGCAATGGCCGGTGCCTGTGCCGCATCGGACGGTCCACCGACGAGCACCGGCGTCACGCCAGCGGCTGCCAACCGCTGCGCCAGCACGGCCCAACGTTCATCGAACCAATGCTTCTGGGGACGTGTGGTGTATGGGCACAGGACCGCGTAGGGAGCCTTCACGCCAGCAGCGGCCAGCGTGATCGCGGCCGCTGCACGTGGTGCATCGCCCACGGCGAGATCCATGCGGTAAGGCGACGGGGCGCCGAGGTGTCGTGCCAGTGCGCGGTACTCGGTGCCGATCGGCTTCAGCGGGTCTGGCTTCGGCACGAGGCGCTCGGTCATCAGCCACCGACTGCCCTCACGGCCGATCAGGCTGACACGCCGTGCGGCGCCGCTCCACCAGGCGCACAGGGCGCTTTTGAACAGACCCTGCGCGTCGAGGGCGAGGTCGAATCGGTGTGAGCGCAGCAGCCGGCGGAAGGCCAGCACCGAGCGCAGCAGAGCGACAGGGCGACGCGCACGCCACAAAGAGCGCCATTCGTCACGCGGCAGCACGATGACCGCGTCAAGGCGCGGGTTGTGCCGCAGCAGCGGTGCTGCCGCAGGCTCGACCAGCCAGGCGATGTAGGCCTGTGGCGACAGCTCCCGCATCGCTGGAATCAGGCCGGACGCCATCACCACGTCACCGAGCGCCGACAGCCGGATGATCAGGATGCGCTGTGCTGCGTTGGGTGACGCCATCATCGTCCACGGTTCACCCCGCACGGTCGAATTGCATGTGGTGCAGCCGGCTGTAGATGCCGTTGTGCGCCAGCAACTCGGCGTGCGTGCCGACTTCGGCGATGCGTCCCTGTTCCATCACGACGACACGGTCGGCACCGGCGATCGTCGAGAGCCGGTGCGCGATTGTCAGCGTGGTGCGGCCGCGCTTGAGGTTGTCGATGGCGATCTGCACCAACCGCTCCGATTCGGTGTCCAGCGCCGAGGTGGCCTCGTCGAGCAGCAGGATCGGCGCATCCTTGAGCAAGGCGCGGGCAATCGAAATGCGCTGCCGCTGACCGCCGGACAACCGGGCGCCGTTTTCGCCGATCGGGGTCTGCAGGCCCAGTGGCATCTCGCGGATGAACTCCATCGCGTGGGCTGCCTCCGCGGCAGCAACGATGTCTGCCTCGCTGGCCGCGTCGCGCAGGCCATAGGCGATGTTGGCCGCCACCGTGTCGTTGAACAGCACCACGTGCTGGGTGACCAGTGCGATGTTGGCACGCAGGTCGGCCAGTCGGAGCTCGCGGATGTCGATGCCGTCGAGAGAGATGGTGCCGCGATCGAGCGCGTGGAAGCGCGGGATCATCGACATCAGTGTCGACTTGCCGCTGCCCGAGGCGCCAACCAGAGCAACGGATTCACCAGGGCGGATGTCGAGATCGACATCGACCAGCGCATCGCGATCGGCGTTCGGATAGCGAAAACCGGCGCCGCTGAACTGCAGATGCCCGGTCGAGCGGGCGATCGTCTGGGTGCCGTGATCGGGTTCATCGGGCGCATCGATCACCTCGAACACGCTGGCCGCCGCCGCCAGGCCCCGTTGCAGCACTTCATTGACGTTCGACAGCCGCTTGAGCGGCGCCAGCAGCAGTGCCATCGCGCTGAAGAACGACACGAAGCCGCCGACGGTCAGCTGATTCTGGTTCGACTGGAGCGCCGCGTAGTAGATGATCGCCGCCAGTGCCAGCACCGCGATGGCCTGCACGATCGGCCCGTTGGCGGCCGACGTGGTGACCACCTTCATCGAATAGCGGCGCAGCGCATTGGCCACATCGAAGAACCGTTTCGCTTCATAGGCTTCGCCGGCGAAGATCTTGATTTCGCGGTGGCCACCGATGACCTCGTCGACCACGTGCGACAGCGTGCCCATCGAGGACTGCTGGCTCTGGCTGAGCGCGCGCAGCCGTCCACTGATCGACCGGATCACATACGCAATCACCGGCAGCACGGTGAAAAAAACCAGTGAGAGCTGCCAGTTCAGGTACAGCATGTAGCCCAGCAGGCCCAGCACGCTCAGGCTGTCTTTCACCAGCGTGATCAGCGACACCGTGATGATCGGACTGATCTGCTGGGTGTTGTAGGTCAGCTTGGAGATCAGCACCGCGCTGGGTTCGCGGTCGAAGTGGCTGGCTGGCAAGCGCAGCAGCTTGTCGAACATGGCCGTGCGCAGCGACATCACCACCTTGGTGGCGACCGCATTCAACGCCGTCACGTGCAAGAAATCGCTCGCCCCACGAACGATGAAGAGCGCCACGATCAGCAAGGGCATGCGGTGTATCGCCACCGGATCGCGGTTGACGAAGCTGCCATCGAGCAGCTCTTTCAGCAGCGCGGGCAGCGCGGTCTCGGTGGCCGCATAGCCGATCATCGCGAGGATCCCCAGCGCGAAGGTGCGCCAGTGCGGCCGCACTTCTGCCAGCACCCGCAGGTACAGCTCCTTCGACGTGTACGTGGCCGGTGCTTGCAAGGCCTACAACTCTTCCAGGCGCTGTGGGGGATACGTGTCCCAGCCGAGACAGCCAGGGCATTGCCAGTAATGGTGTTGGGCGTCGAAACCGCAAGCGGCGCAGCGGTAACGCTGCCCGGCCTTGGCAGCACGTCCGATCACGGCCCCCACGGCCGACAGATCAGCAGGTGACACGGGCAGCGCAGAGCTTTCGTGCTCGCGCAAAAGCACCTGCGCGGCCGACAGCGTGGGCAGCAGCGCCAGTTGGGTGCGGGTGCGATCGCGCCGGGAGACGGGGTCGCTGTCGAGCACACCGATCGCATTCAGCAGATCGATGCTCGGCTTCTTCTGGTGCAGCGCAAGCAGCCGGCTGCGCGCCTCGTCCTGCTCTCCGCAAGCGAGGGCGCTGGCTGCGTAGTCGGTCGCGACCAGATTGAAACTGGTCGGGTGAGTGGCCAGCAGTTCGTTCCAGGTGGCGATGGCCTCGGCATGGCGGCCTCGTCCTGCCTGGCGACGTCCGGCCATGACGACGGGACGAGCGGCCTGGGGCGCGGCTTCATGCGCGCGTCGCAGCGCGTCGTCGGCATCGGCGGTCTGCTGCTTGGCATCGGCCTCGAGCGCCAACTCGCACCAGTAGTGCGAGATGCGCGAGGCATACGAGCCCGTGCTGCCACGCTCGAGCTTCAGCGCATCATCGACCGCAGCACGCCAGTCGTGCGAACGCTCGTGCAGCGTCAGCAGTGCCAGGCGGGCATCGGTGTCGTAGGCGGTGCCTTCGAGCGCGCGCCAGGCGGCTTCTGCGCGATCGAACAGGCCAGCCTGCATGAAGTCCTGGGCCAGCCCATGCTGCGCACGATCCCGCTCTGCTGGGGCCAGGTCGGCGCGATTGAGCAGGTGCTGGTGCACGCGCACCGCGCGCTCGTACTCGCCGCGGCGGCGGAACAGATTGCCGAGCGCGAAATGCAGGTCGCTGGTGTCGGGGTCTTGTTGAACGGCTTCGATGAAGGCGTCGATGGCCTTGTCGTGCTGTTCGTTGAGCAGCAGGTTCAGGCCCTTGAAATAGGCCTTCGGCGCGTCCCGCTGCTCGCGCTTCAACTGACGGAAATCGAAACGCGATGCCAGCCAACCCAGCGCGAAAGCGACGGGCAGGCCCAGCAGCAACCACTGCAGGTCAAAGTCCATCGCGCGGGGGGTGTTCAGGCACGGGTGGGGTGGTGGACGGTGGGCTGGGCTGGAACGTCGCGGCAGCCGTCGCCGTCTTGCGCGTGGCGGCACGGCGGTGCTTCCACCACGCCGGCACCATCGCGCTGACACCGAAGGCGCAGCCCAGACCAAAGGCGGCCAGCACGATGAAGACCATCGGCGCGCGCCATTCGTAACCGAAGAACCACCGCACAGCGGCGTCCTGCTGGTTGTTCAGGGCAAACGCGAAGAGGCCAAAAAAGACGAACAGTCTGAAAACCCAGGTGATCACGCGCATGACGTCTCCGCTACTACGTGTTCTGCCGCGCATCGCTGCCAGAGAGCAGTTGGCACAGCGTCTTCAGGATTCAGACTAACGGAATTCGGCGCAGCGTCAGTGACGGGGGCGAAGATCGGCGTTCAGGGGGTCTGCGTCGGCAGGAAGATGGGTATCGACCGCTTCGCGCAGCGCCTTGCCGGGCTTGAAGTGCGGTACCAGCTTCTCCGGCACCACCACCTGCTCACCGGAGCGCGGGTTGCGGCCCACACGCGGTGGGCGGCGATTGATCGAGAAGCTGCCGAAGCCACGGATTTCGATGCGGTGTCCGCGCGCAAGCGCATCGGACATCGCATCGAGCACGATCTTGACCGCCGTCTCGGTGTCCCGGTGGGTCAGCTGGCCGAATCGCTCGGCCAACCGCGCCACCAGGTCCGAACGGGTCATGCCGTCCTTCATGCCATCCATGGCCACGGCCCCAACCGTCAGGAATTGCCGCCCTGGTTGTCCAGCTTGGCGCGCAGCAGGGCGCCCAGGCTGGTCGTGCCAGCGTTTTCACGCTCGCTGGTCTGTGCCAGGCGTTGCATGGCTTCCTGGTTGTCGGCGTTGTCCTTGGCCTTGATCGACAACTGGATCGAGCGCGTTTTGCGGTCGACGTTGATGATCACGGCGTTGACTTCGTCGCCTTCCTTCAGCACGTTGCGCGCGTCTTCGACACGGTCACGGCTGATTTCAGAAGCACGCAGGTAGGCCGTCACGTCGTCAGCCAGCTGCACTTCGGCGCCACGGGCATCGACCGTCTTGACCTTGCCGGTGACGATGTTGCCGCGGTCGTTGACCGAGGTGTAGGTGGTGAACGGATCGCTGTCGAGCTGCTTGATGCCCAGCGAAATGCGCTCGCGCTCCACGTCCACGGCCAGCACGATCGCTTCGACTTCCTGGCCCTTCTTGAAGTTGCGCACAGCCGCTTCGCCCGGCTCGTGCCAGGACAGGTCGGACAGGTGCACCAGGCCGTCGATGCCGGCAGCCAGACCCACGAACACGCCGAAGTCGGTGATCGACTTGACCGGTCCCTTGACGCGGTCGCCGCGCTGGACTGTCGTGGAGAACTCTTCCCACGGATTGGCCTTGCACTGCTTCATGCCCAGGCTGATGCGGCGCTTGTCTTCGTCGATCTCCAGCACCATGACTTCGACCTCGTCGCCCAGGGCAACGATCTTCGAGGGGGCCACGTTCTTGTTGGTCCAGTCCATTTCGGAGACGTGCACCAAGCCTTCGATGCCTGGCTCGATCTCGACGAACGCGCCGTAGTCGGCGATGTTGGTGATCTTGCCGAACAGGCGGGTGCTGTTCGGGTAGCGGCGCGACACGCCATGCCACGGGTCGTCGCCCAGCTGCTTGATGCCCAGCGAAACGCGGTTCTTCTCGGCGTCGAACTTGAGGATCTTGGCCTGCAGTTCCTGACCGACCTGAACCACTTCGCTCGGGTGACGCACACGGCGCCAGGCCATGTCGGTGATGTGCAGCAGGCCGTCGATGCCGCCCAGGTCGACGAACGCACCGTATTCGGTGATGTTCTTGACCACGCCGGTCACGATGGCGCCTTCGGCCAGCGTGCCCAGCAGCTTGGCGCGTTCTTCGCCCATCGAGGCTTCGACCACAGCGCGGCGCGACAACACGACGTTGTTGCGCTTGCGGTCGAGCTTGATGACCTTGAACTCCATCGTCTTGCCTTCGTACGGGTTCATGTCCTTGACCGGGCGCGTGTCGAGCAGCGAGCCAGGCAGGAAGGCGCGGATGCCATTGACCAGCACCGTCAGACCGCCCTTGACCTTGCCGTTCACCGTGCCGGTGACGAACTCACCCGACTCCAGCGAGGTTTCCAGCGACAACCACGAGGCCAGGCGCTTGGCCTTGTCGCGCGACAGGATGGTGTCGCCGTAGCCGTTTTCGACCGCGTCGATCGCGACCGAGACGAAATCTCCGACCTGGACTTCGAGTTCGCCATGGTCGTTCTTGAATTCTTCGATGGGCACGTAGGCTTCTGACTTGAGGCCTGCGTTCACCACCACGAAGCTGTGTTCGACGCGCACCACTTCGGCAGTGATGACCTCGCCCATGCGCATTTCAGAGCGCGAGAGCGATTCGTTGAACATGTCGGCGAACGATTCGCCGCCTTCGGTGATGGCAGTTTGAGCTTGTGACATGGGGTCTTTCCGGTGCAGCAGATGCTGCGGGTTTGAGTTGTCGAATCCAGCGCCCTGGTGCGCCTTGAACGGCACGAAGGGAAGGCGCTGGGCCTGAAGCCGCTGCGATCAGGCAAACGGCCCGCGTTGCGCCCAGTTGCTCAGCACGGCGTCCACCGTCGATTCGATGGAAAGGGCCGAGTTGTCCAGAAGCACCGCGTCTGCTGCTGGCTTGAGGGGTGAGACCGCACGATTTTGATCGCGCGCATCACGCTCCTGCAAACCTGCGAGCAAGCTCTCCAGTGTAGTCGAAACCCCTGCGGCTTCCAACTGCTGGTGACGCCGACGCGCGCGGGCATCGGCGCTGGCGGTCAGGTAGATCTTCAGATCGGCATCCGGGAAGATGGCCGTGCCCATGTCGCGGCCGTCAGCCACCAGGCCCGGAAGTCGGCGGAACGACCGTTGCAGTTGCAGCAGGGCCTGTCGCACGGCCGGCCAGGCGGAGATTTTCGAGGCCAGCGTGCCGACGTTTTCATGGCGCAGCAGCGCGGTGACGTCGATGCCATCCATGAGTACGGCGCCCGACTCGAAGCGCAGATCGAGCGTCTGAGCCAGGGTGGCCAAGGCGCTTTCGTCGTCGGCATCGGTGGCGTTGCGAATCGCGGCCAAGGCGGTCGCGCGGTAGAGCACACCGGAATCGAGCACCTGGTAGCCCAGGGCGCCAGCCACGGCACACGCCAGGGTGCCTTTGCCGGAGGCGGTCGGGCCGTCGATGGTGATGACCGGAACCCATTCGGCCTGCGTGCGGGTCACAGAGAACAGCGTTTCGAAGTAATCCGGGAAGGTCTTGGCGACACATTTCGGGTCGAGGATGCGAACGCACACCGGAGCGGGCGGTGCAGGGACTGCCAGCGCGTTGAAGGCAGCCAGCGAGAAACACATGGCCACCCTGTGATCGTCATAGGTGTGGATGGCTGCCGGCGTCCACTGCCGTGGTGGCGTGATCTCGATGAAGTCGGGGCCCTCGACGACGCTGGCCCCCAGCTTGCGCAACTCGGTCGCCATGGCCGCGATGCGGTCGGTCTCCTTCACGCGCCAGCTGGCGATGTTGTGCAGGCGACTGGGACCGTCGGCATACAGGGCCATCACCGCCAGCGTCATGGCCGCGTCGGGGATGGCGTTGCAGTCGGCGTCGATGGCAGCCAGTGGCCAGCGACCACGGCGGACCTCGATCCAGCCCGCTCCGCCCGTGACCGCAGCGCCCATCGCTTGCGCGGCATCGATGAAGCGGATGTCGCCCTGGATCGAATCGGTGCCCACTCCCTCGATGCGTACCGCCGCATCGGTGGCTGCGATCGCCCCGAGCGCGATGAAGTACGACGCCGACGACGCATCGCCCTCGACATGAACGCTGCCCGGCGAGCGGTAGCGGCTGCCGGCCGGAATCACAAAACGCTGCCAGCCGTCGCGCTGCACCGCGATGCCGAAGCGCGCCAACAGGTTCAGCGTGATCTCGATGTAGGGCTTGGAGATCAACTCCCCCTCGATGTCGATGATGGCTGGCTGCTCACTCGTCAGCAGGGGCAGCGCCAGCAGCAATGACGTCAGGAATTGACTCGACACGTCGCCTCGCACGCGGATCGGCGCGGACAGGTCGAGGTGGCCTGCGCCAGGCAAGAGCCGCAGCGGCGGATAACCGGGTTGCCCGAGGTAGTCGATGCGGCAGCCCAGCGGCCGCAACGCGTCGACCAGATCTGCAATGGGGCGCTCGTGCATCCGTGGCACGCCGCTCAGCTCGAAGCGACCGCCCTGCGTGGCGGCCAGCATCGCCAGCGCGGCGGTCAGCGGGCGCATCGCGGTGCCGGCATTGCCGAGGAAAAGCGACGCCTCGCGCACCGTGAGTCGCCCACCCATCCCGGTGATGCGCAGCGCCGCACCCTCGGGCTCGATGCGGCAGCCCAGCGCACGCAGGGCCGCCAGCATCACCTGGGTGTCGTCGGAGTCGAGCAGGTCGTGGACGGTGGTGGTGCCGTCGCTCAGGCCCGCCAGCAACAGAACGCGGTTGGAGATGCTCTTGGAGCCTGGCAGGCGCACGGTGCCGCCGGCATGAAGCAGGGGAGGGATATCGAGGAAAGGAATGGCGTACATCGAGGTGCCCGCAAAGGGCCGCGTTCAGCGTGGCGGTGTCTTGCCGGAGTTCATGGTCCAACCACCGCGTGCCGTCGAGGCGGCACGGATCAGTTGTTCGAGGGCGTCGGCGTTGCCACTGCCCATCACGTATTCCATCGCATCGAGTGCCTGACGGAACTGCTTCGTCTGCTTCAGCAGCTCTTCGCGGTTGGCCAGCAGGATGTCACGCCAGACGGTCGGGTCGCTGGCCGCGATGCGGGTGAAATCGCGGAAGCCCGGGCCCGCCAGCGACAGGAAGTCACGCGCGGCCGGTTGCCCTGCCACGCCATTGAAGTAGGCGAAGGCCAGCAGGTGGGGCAGGTGGCTGACGGCAGCGAAGGCGGCGTCGTGGTTTTCGGGCGTCATGCGCAGGACCTGCGAGCCGACCGCTGCCCAGGCGTCGGTGGCTTTCTGGATCAGGCTGGGCTCGGTTTGCGGCAGGGGCGTCAGGATGACTTGCCGGCCTTGGTACAGCGTCGCGTCGGCGTGCTCGATGCCAGCGACTTCCTTGCCGGCGATCGGGTGCGCCGGCACGAAGTTCGGCAGCGCCTCTTTCAGCACGCGCCGCGCGGCATCGACGACATCGCGCTTGGTCGATCCCACATCCATCAGCAGCACACCGGGCTCGATCAGGTGGCGGATGGCGCGGAAGGTGGCTTCGCTGGCGGCCACCGGCACGGCCATCAGCACGATGTCCGAGCCCGACACCGCCAGCAGCGCCGATTCGGCCGACTGATCGATGACGCCCATGCGCCGAGCCTTCTCGGTGGTCGACGGCGACTTGCTGTAGCCCACCACGCGCTTGACCAGCCCGGCGCGGCGCAGCGCGAGCGCGAACGATCCGCCCATCAGGCCACAGCCGATCACACCGAGTTGATTGAACATGGCCGGCTCAGTGCACGTCGATCGGGTAGGTGCCGAGCAGCTTGAAGTACGCGCAGACGCCGCGCAGTTCCTGCAGCGCTTGGGCCACTTCGGGCTGGCTGGGGTGGCCCTGCACGTCGATGTAGAAGTAGTACTCCCACTGGCCCGAACGAGCCGGGCGCGACTCGAATCGGCTCATCGACACGCCGTGTGCCTTCAGCGGCATCAGCATGTCGTAGACCGCGCCGGGCCGGTTCACCACCGAGACGACCAGACTGGTGCAGTCGTGTCCCGAGGCCTGCGGCTGCGGATGGCGCTGCGGATCGGTCACGACCGCGAACCGCGTGCGGTTGTGGGCGTCGTCCTGGATCGCGGGTGACACCACGTGCAGACCGAACTCGCTGCCTGCGCGGTCGCCCGCCACGGCCGCGAGACGGGCGTCCAGGCTCGCCAGTCGGGCACCTTCGGCGTTGCTCGAGACCGGTCGCCGTTCCACATTCGGCAGATGGGTGTTCAACCAGCCCTGGCACTGGGCCAGTGCTTGCGGGTGGGCACAGACCGCCTCGATGCCGACCATCGAGTTTTCGCGGCGCAGCAGGTTGTGGCGCACGAACAGGCTGGTCTCGCCGATGATGAACAGCGGAGTGGTCAGGAACAGGTCGAGCGAGCGTGCGACCACGCCTTCGGTGGAGTTTTCGACCGGTACCACACCGAAATCGGCCGCACCAGCGGTGGTCGAGCGGAACACCTCATCGATGCTGCTGCAAGGCACCTTGACGATGGATGACCCGAAAAACCCGAGCGCGGCTGACTCGCTGAAGGTGCCCGCCGGCCCCAGATAGGCCACCCGTGTCGGCGTTTCCAGCGCACGACAGGCCGACATGATCTCGCGCCAGATCGGTGCGACGCTGTCCGACGCCAGGGGTCCTGCGTTGCCGGCTTTCAAGCCGTCGATCACCTGGGCTTCGCGTTCCGGGCGGAAGGCCACCGAACCTTCCTTTTTCTTCACCTCACCGACCTTCAGCGCCAGTGCTGCACGCTGGTTCAGCAGGGCCAGCAGCTCGCGGTCGAGCGCGTCGATCTGCGTGCGCAATGACAGCAGTTCAGGATGGGGCGGGGTGGTGGGCTCAGACATGGTGCGATTCGAACGCATGCATGTGTTGGACCAGCGCCTGCACTCCTTCGATCGGCATGGCGTTGTACAGGCTCGCCCGCAGGCCACCCACTGATTTGTGCCCCTTGAGCTGCAGCAGGCCGGCCTCGCGCGCCTGTGCCAAGAAGGCCTCGGTCAGCGATTCATCGGTCAGAAAGAAGGGGACATTCATTCGAGAACGGCAACTGGGGTCGACGTTGTTTCGGTACAGCTTCGATCCATCGATGCAGTCGTACAGCAGCTTCGCCTTCGCGATGTTGCGGGCCTCGATGGCTGCCAGGCCGTGCAGTCCGGGCTCGGTCTGCCGCTTCAGCCACTGGAAGGTCAGGCCGGCGATGTAGATCGCATAGGTGGGTGGGGTGTTGAACATCGACCCCTGATCGGCGACGGTGCGGTAGTCGAACACCGAAGGGCAGATGGGCAGGGCGTGGCCGAGCAGATCGTCGCGCACGATCACCAACGTCAAGCCCGCCGGACCGATGTTCTTCTGGGCGCCGGCATACGCGAGTCCGACACGGCTCCAGTCGATCGGGCGCGAGGCGATGTGCGACGAGCAGTCGATCACCAGCGGCGTGTCGCATCCCAGTGCGTGCAGGTCAGGCAACGCCTGGAACTCGATGCCATCGATGGTCTCGTTGCTGCACAGGTGCACATACGAGGCGTCGGCGCTGAGTTGCCATGACGACGGCGGCGGCAGACGCACTGGGCGTTCATCGCCCAGCCTGGCCGCAACATGCGCTTCGCCATATCGCCGCGCTTCGGCCTGAGACTTGATGGACCACGAGCCCGTCAGCACGAAATCGGCCGCACGGTTGGCCGAACGGGCCATCAGGTTCATCGGCACGATCGCGTTCTGGCCCAGGCCGCCGCCTTGCATGAACAGGATGCGAAACGAGCGGGGGATCGCCAGCAGGTCGCGCAGATCGTGTTCGGCCTGTTCGCAGATCGACATGAAGTCGCGTCCGCGGTGGCTCATCTCCATCACGCTGACACCGCTGCCGTGCCAGTCGAGCATCTCTGCAGCGGCCTGCTCCAGAACCTCCAGCGGGAGTGCAGCCGGACCGGCCGAAAAATTGAACGGTCGGGCCATGGACGATTTACTTGCCGGTCGCTTTCGCCGGCGAACTGGCTGGAGCTGCTCCAGCGGACGGGTTGCCGATGGCCGTGGTCAGCGTCGTGCGCACCTTCTGCTGCAGGGCCTGGAATTTCGGATCCAGCACCGGCGATGTGTCAGCAGCGAGCTTCTGCAGGAAGGCCGTCTGAATTTCGGGAAGCAACTGCTGGAACTTCTTGTTGACTGGCGATTCGGTCCAGGCGATGAACTGCTTCAGTTCGTCTTCCGTGAACTTCTCCTCCAAGCCGCTGCCAAAGGTCGTCGGTACCAGCTTGGTCGTGCGTTCGCGGAGCAGGGTGGACGCCTCGTCGACGAATTTCTTGACGTCGGTTTCGATCTGCTTGCCCGTGGCCTCGCGCTTGTCGGCCGGCACCTGGTTCTGCAAGGCCTGCGCTGCGGCCTGCATCAGCTGTATGGCTGGCCGTTCCACGATGCTGCGGGACAGTCCATCGAAGTTGGCTTGCTGCAACTGCAGCAGCTTCTTGACGAGCTCTTTCTTCGCGGCAGAGGTTGGGGCTGAAGCGGGCGTGGCGGCCGCGGTTTGCGCCTGTGCGTGCACGGCAAAGCACAGGGCGGTGAGCGCGAGGAGTCGTTTCATCATGGGGTCTCGGTGGGAGGCGAACCATTACCGTCGCCGGTGGATGGGTCAGTGGAGGTGTCCGATCCGCCGTCAGCATTCACGTCGTTCTCGACGATGCGCTGCAGGCCGCTCAGGGTCGATCCGGGATCCAGCGCAATCAAGGTGACACCCTGCGTGGCACGACCCAGCTCGCGGATCTCCGACACGCGGGTACGTACCAGCACACCCTTGTCGGTGATCAACATGATCTCGTCGTCAGGCCGAACCAAGGTCGCGGCGACGACCTTGCCGTTGCGGTCGCTTTGCTGGATGGCAATCATCCCCTTGGTGCCGCGACCGTGGCGGGTGTACTCGACGATGCTGGTGCGCTTGCCGTATCCGTTTTCGGTGGCGGTCAGCACGCTTTGGGTCTCGTCTTCGGCGACCAGCATCGCAATCACGCTGTTGGTTTCGTCGAGCATCATGCCGCGCACGCCGCGGGTGTTGCGGCCCATCGGACGCACGTCGTTCTCGTCGAAGCGCACCGCCTTGCCGGCGTCGCTGAACAGCATCACATCGTGCTGTCCGTCGGTGATGGCCGCGCCGATGAGGAAGTCGCCTTCGTCCAGGTCCACCGCGATGATCCCGGCCTTGCGTGGATTGCTGAACTCGTCGAGCGAGGTCTTTTTCACTGTGCCCTTGGCGGTCGCCATGAAGACGAAGCGCTCGGCAGGGAAGGTGCGCGCCTCGCCAGTCAGCGGCAGCACCACGTTCACCTTCTCGCCTGGCAACAGCGGGAACATGTTGACGATCGGCTTGCCGCGTGAATTGCGCGAGCCTTGCGGTACTTCCCACACCTTGAGCCAGTAGACGCGGCCCTTGTTGGTGAAGCACAGGATGTAGTCGTGCGTGTTCGCGATGAACAACTGCTCGATCCAGTCGTCTTCCTTGGTCTGCGTGGCCTGCTTGCCGCGACCGCCGCGCCGTTGGGCGCCGTATTCCGCCAGCGGCTGGCTCTTGAAGTAGCCGGTGTGGCTGAGCGTGACGACCATGTCGGTCGGCGTGATCAGGTCTTCGGTGCCGAGGTCTTGCGCGTTGTGCTCGATCTGGCTGCGGCGCGCACCCAGCTTGGTCTGACCGAACTCCTGCTTGATCGTGGCCAGCTCATCGCCAATGATCGAGGTGACGCGCTCGGGCGTTGCCAGGATGTTCAGCAGGTCGGCGATGGTCGTCATCACCTCCTTGTATTCGCTGATGATCTTGTCCTGCTCCAGCCCGGTCAGGCGTTGCAGGCGCATCTGCAGGATCTCGCCGGCCTGGTCTTCGCTCAGGCGGTACAAGCCGTCAGCTTGCAGGCCGAAGCTCTTGGGCAGTCCTTCGGGGCGGAATGCATCGCGCCCACCCGGTGTCTCGCCTTCGGCACGGGCGAGCATCTCGCGCACCATCGCCGAGTCCCAGCTCTTGCTCATCAGCGCCGCCTTGGCGACCGGCGGCGTGGGCGAGGCCTTGATGGTCTCGATGAACTCGTCGATGTTGGCCAGCGCCACCGCCAAGCCTTCGAGCACATGGCCGCGCTCGCGAGCCTTGCGCAGTTCGAACACCGTGCGGCGCGTCACCACTTCGCGGCGGTGCTCGAGGAAGACTTCGATCAGATCCTTCAGGTTGCACAGCTTGGGCTGGTTGTCGACCAGCGCCACCATGTTGATGCCGAAGGTGTCCTGCAGCTGCGTCTGCTTGTACAGGTTGTTGAGCACCACCTCAGGGACCTCGCCGCGCTTGAGCTCGATGACCACGCGCATGCCGTCCTTGTCGGACTCGTCCTGGATATGGCTGATGCCTTCCAGCTTCTTTTCGTGCACCAGCTCGGCCATCCGCTCGAGCAGGTTCTTCTTGTTCACCTGATAGGGGATCTCGTCGACGATGATCGACTGGCGCTGACCCTTGTCGATGTCTTCGAAGTGGCATTTCGCTCGCATGACCACCCGGCCGCGGCCGGTGCGGTAGCCGTCGCGCACGCCGTTCAGCCCGTAGATGATCCCGGCCGTGGGGAAATCCGGCGCCGGAATGATCTCCATCAATTCGTCGATGGAGGCCTGCGGGTTCTTCAGCAGATGCAGGCAGGCGTCGACGACCTCGTTCAGGTTGTGCGGCGGGATGTTGGTCGCCATGCCAACCGCAATGCCACCCGAACCATTGACCAGCAGGTTCGGCAGCCGGCTGGGCAGTACCAGCGGCTCTTTCTCGCTGCCGTCGTAGTTGGGGCCGAAGTCGACGGTTTCCTTGTCGAGGTCGGCCAGCATCTCGTGGGCGATCTTGGCCAGACGGATTTCGGTGTAACGCATGGCGGCGGCGTTGTCGCCGTCGACCGAGCCGAAATTACCCTGGCCGTCGACCAGCATGTGGCGCAGCGAGAAATCCTGCGCCATCCGGACGATGGTGTCGTAGACCGACTGGTCACCGTGCGGGTGGTATTTGCCGATCACGTCACCAACGATGCGGGCCGACTTCTTGTAAGGCCGGTTCCAGTCGTTGTTCAGCTCGTGCATCGCGTACAGCACGCGCCGATGCACCGGTTTGAGGCCGTCGCGTGCATCGGGCAGTGCACGCCCCACGATCACGCTCATCGCGTAGTCGAGATACGAGCGTCGCATTTCCTCTTCGAGGCTGATCGGGAGGGTTTCTTTGGCGAACTGACTCATGCGGAAAAGCAGGCGTGGTGCACGTTTCTGGGCTTCGGCGTGGGGCGTTCCATCACGCCGGGACGCTCATTGTAGGTGCCGGTCCACGTTGCGAATAGGCAACAAGTTTCGAGGTGCTCTGCCACTGTCACAAGGGCAGGTAGGATCGTGAATACCCTATGGCACAATGATTTTTTTGGTTGATCGCGTCGGAGACGACCCGAAGCCCTTGAATTCACCGTAGTTTGAAAACGATTTGATCGCACTTTCTCTGGAGAGGAAAAAACCATGAATAAATTGAATAACCTGGCCGTGCTGGTCGCCATCGCTGCTCTCGGCGGCTGCGCCACCCAAGGCACGGGTGCGCCAGCACCGACGAAGGCTCCCCAGGTCATCGACAACTGGAGAAGCGCGGACGGTATCGTCTGGAAAAATGGCACCAATGAATACTGCTGGCGCAATAACCTCTGGACGCCAGCCACTGCCGTGGCTGAATGCGACGGCGCTCTGAAGGCGCCTCCAGCTGCTGTCCCAGAAGCGCCTGCAGCACCTGCCGCGACGCCAGCCCCTGCAGCCGCTCCGGCCGTGGTTCCGGCACCTGTCAGCGAGAAAGTTACCTTCGCTGCCGACGCCTTCTTCGACTTCGACAAGTCGGTGCTCAAGCCAGAAGGCAAGGCCAAGCTCGACGACGTGGTCAGCAAGCTCGGCTCGATCAACCTGGAAGTCATCATCGCCGTCGGCCACACCGACTCGGTGGGTACCGATGCCTACAACCAGGCGCTGTCGGTCCGTCGCTCCGAAGCTGTCAAGTCGTACCTGATCGGCAAGGGCGTCGACAAGAACCGCGTCTACACCGAAGGCAAGGGTGAAAAGCAGCCTGTCGCCGACAACAAGACGTCCGACGGTCGCGCCAAGAACCGCCGCGTCGAGATCGAAGTGGTCGGTACCAAGGCAGCGCCGAAGTAATCGACTTCTGTCGAATGCATCAAACCCCGCTTCGGCGGGGTTTTTTGTTTGGATACCATCCTTCTCATGACGATTAACGCCGATCCCCAAGAGCTCGCCAAATTCAGCGACCTGGCCCACCGCTGGTGGGATACTGAAAGCGAATTCCGCCCGCTGCACCAGATCAACCCATTGCGACTGGACTGGATCGATCAGCGCGCCCGTGTGTCGGGCAAGCGCGTGCTCGACGTGGGCTGTGGTGGCGGCATCCTGTCGGACGCGATGGCCCGCCGTGGTGCAAACGTGCTCGGCATCGATTTATCGACCAAGGCCCTGCGCGTGGCCATGCTGCATGCACTGGAAGCGGGCACGCCGTCGGTCGAGTACCGCGAAGTGGCGGTTGAATCGCTCGCCGCCGACATGCCCTGCCAGTTCGACATCGTCACTTGCATGGAGATGCTCGAGCATGTGCCCGATCCGGCCTCGGTGGTCGCTTCATGCGCGGCACTGTGCAAGCCCGGGGGGTGGTTGTTCTTCTCGACCTTGAACCGCAACTTCAAGTCGTTCCTGTTCGCGATCGTCGGCGCGGAGCATGTGCTCAAGCTGTTGCCCAAGGGCACGCACGAATACGTGAAGTTCATCAAGCCGAGCGAACTGGCCGCGCATTGCCGGGCAGCGGGCCTGAATGTCACCGAGTCGAGCGGCCTCGAGTACAACCCGTTCACCCGGCGCTACTGGCTGTCGGACGACACCAGCGTCAACTACATGCTGGCCTGCCGCAAGCCGGCATGAGGGCTACCCGATGAAGCCTGGCTTTGCCGCGGTGCTGTTCGATCTGGACGGCACCGTGATCGACAGCGCACCCGACTTGGCTGGTGCCGCCAACGAGATGCGCCGTGCGCGTGGTTTGCCCGATGCGCCCTACGACCGGCTGCGCGCCACGGTTGGCTCCGGCGCTCGTGGTCTGGTCGGCGAAGCGTTTGGTGTGGTCCCCGGTGACGACGAATTCATCTCGCTGCGCGATGAATTCTTGGACCGCTACGCCTTGCGGCTGACCCATGAAACCCGTGTCTTCGAGCATGTGCGTCCGCTGCTCGACGCGCTGGACGCCCGGGCCGTGCCCTGGGGCATCGTCACCAACAAGGCGATTCGCTACGCCGAACCGGTGACGCGCGCGCTCGGCCTGTACGACCGCGCCGCGGTGGTGATCGGCGGCGACAGCACGCCCCACGCGAAGCCGCACCCCGAGCCTCTGCTGGAAGCGGCCCGTCGCATGCAGATCGACCCGGCTCGTTGCCTGTACGTGGGCGACGATGCGCGCGACGTCCAGGCCGGCCACGCCGCGGGCATGCTCACCGTGGCCGTCACCTGGGGCTACCTCGGCATGGGCGATCCTGTCGAGGCCTGGGGTGCGCATCACACCATCGACCAGGCGATGGACATCTTGCAATTGCTGAGGATGGCCTAAACTCAATGGCTCTGGGACCGACCTGGCTTCGACGTGGGTGCGGATTTGGACTAGGGCATGCCGAGCACCAGTTCGCTCGTAAAACCACTGGAAACAAAGTAACTGCGAACGACTCTACGTACGCTCTCGCCGCTTAAAACCGGCGAGCTTCGCAACAGTTGGCCGATGGGCTGGGTCTGAGGGGTAACCCAAGGGCTGCGAAGTCATACACATGGGCTCGTCCTGTACCGCGTCATTCGGTGCAGGATCAAACTAAGTGAATCGAGGTGGTCTCAGCGTGCTGCTGCGCGGTGATCACCTTTAAAACCAAATCAGTCAGCTACGCATGTAGAACTACCTGATGATGGCTTGCGGACGGGGGTTCGATTCCCCCCGGTTCCACCAGACAAGGCTCCGCAAGGGGCCACACTCGACCGAAGGCGCCACGCTGTCCGTTGCTCGGCGTCTTCTCCAGCGAACACTGTGGACATGAAACGCACCCTGTTCTGCCTGTTGGCCGTTTGCTCGTTCTCGGCGTCAGCCGACACCATCGGCGAAGTCGACACGGTGTTCAAACTGGTCGGCCCCGATCACAAGATCGTCGTCGATGCCCACGATGACCCCAAGGTGAGTGGCGTGACCTGCTACGTCTCGCGGGCCAAGACAGGCGGCATCAAGGGCGCGCTGGGCTTGGCCGAGGACAAGTCGGAGGCGTCGATCGCCTGCCGCCAGATCGGCCCGATCAGCTTCAACGAGCCGGTGAAAAGCCAGGAAGAGATGTTCACAGAGCGCATCTCCCTGGTCTTCAAGAAGATGCGCGTGGTGCGCATGGTGGATGCGAAGCGCAACGCACTCGTGTACCTGACCTACTCCGATCGGCTGATCGAGGGCTCGCCGCAGAACAGCGTGACCGTGGTGCCCATCGACCGCTCCATCACGATCCCGGTGAAGTAACGCCGTACACCGTACGCGTCTCGAGGTATCGACCACCTTCGTCTTCGGACTGGGTGAGTGGCCATGGCTGCATGGCGGCGCCCGCTCAGGCGAACGCGACCCCTTGAAAGCGACAGGGGCACCCCTACTTTTCATGATGAGCCGGCGGATCCTGGTCTCCTGCCGGTGTCAATCATTGAATCGGAGGACACACACCATGTACGAATCGATCCTGACCCATCCGAACCATCTGTTCGGTCAGTTCGAGCGCCTGCGTCGTGAACTCGATGACGTGTTTGGCGTCTCGGGTCTGCCGACCAGCATCCGCTCGGTCGCCCCAGGCACGCTGCCGGCGGTCAATGTTGGCCGCACGCCCACCAGCGTTGAAATCTACGCGTTCGCTCCCGGACTGGACGCTTCCAAGATCGAGGTCACGCTCGATCGAGGCGTGTTGCGTATGTCCGGCGAGCGCGCCTCGGGCATTCCAGCGGACGACCCCAAGGTCCAGGTCTATACCCGGGAACGTGGCAGCGGCAGCTTCACGCGCGCCGTCTCGTTGCCCGACGACATCGATCCGGGGCACGTCCACGCCAGCTACCGAGACGGCGTGCTGCAAGTCAGTGTGGCTCGCCGCGAATCTGCTCAACCCAAGCGCATCACGGTGCAGTGACGCGCCCGCCCAAGGAGAAATCATCATGAGCGACAACAAGCCCATCACCCGTGGCGCAACCGATGCCCACACTGATCAGGAGCCGCAGCGCGCCGTGCTGCCTGCGGTCGACGTCTTCGAGGACGGAGCAGGCATCACGCTGCTGGCTGACATGCCTGGCGTGACGAAGGATCAGCTGGAGCTGAAGATCGAAGGCGATGCCCTGCTGATCGAAGGCGCTGTGAGGCCCCTCACCCCTGAAGGCCTGGAAGCGGTGTATGCCGAAGTGCGCGTGCCGCGCTTTCGCCGCAGCTTCACGCTGAGTCGTGAGCTGGACACCGCGCGCATCGAAGCCAACCTGAAAGACGGTGTGCTGACGTTGCGCATCCCCAAGCAGGCGCACGCCCAGCCACGCCGGATCCCCGTCTCGGCGGGGTGAGCGCAGCGGCAGGCGCGATCTGATGCGAACTTTCAAAAGGATGAACCATGACCAAGCTTGCAGAGCAATTCAAGCAGGGCGCGGATCAGGCCTGGGAGTCGCTGGCGGAAGGCTGGCGTGAACTCAGCGCCCGCGCCAGCGGCGCGCTGACGCGGTTCTGGCCCGCGCAGTCCGCGCCGGACAAGGCGACCCCACCGATCGTCGCCGATGAGCGAGACCCCGGCCCCGTGTCTTTCGGCGGGTGGGCTTTCATGGCCGCGGATGTGTTCGATGACGACGACACCGTGATCGTGCGCATCGAGGCACCCGGCCTGCGGCGAGAAGACTTCAACATCGAGCTGCACGGCAACACGCTCAGCGTGTGGGGCGAAAAGCGATCGGACCGCGCGATCAGGCGCGGGCGCTACAGCGTGGTGCAGTGCGCCTATGGCAGCTTCCGCCGCGAGGTGCTGCTGCCCGCTGCGGTACAGGCTGACAAGACGAAAGCCCATTACCGCGATGGCGTGCTGCGAATCGAGCTGCCCAAGACCGACGCGGCGCGCGCCCGGCGCATCGCCGTCACCGCGGGCTGACCTTCCAGAACGCCGCCCCCGGCCCGGCCGAGGCTGGGCCGGGGGCGGTGCTGTTCGTTCTTTCCACCCAATATTTCAATCGCTGTGGTGTCGTCTACCCCTTCCAAGTCGGCCGAGCGCCGGACCGCGCTGACCGAGTTCCGCCTGCAATGGCGCCTGATGAATGCCTACGAGCGCTTCGAGCAGCTTGTCGTGCTGGCGCTGAGCTTGATCATCGCGGGCATCATCCTGATGGCGTTGCTGCAGCTGTATCGCCGGGTGGTGCCGTTGATGATCGGCGGCGCGATCGACCCGCTCGACCACGAGGTGTTCCAGTCGCTGTTCGGCGCCATCTTCACCGTGCTCATCGCGATGGAGTTCAAGCACTCGATCGTCCGCGCGGCAATGCGTCGGGAAAGCATCGTGCAGGTTCGCACCGTGCTGCTGATCGCCTTGCTGGCGATCAGCCGGAAGTTCGTGATCCTGGATGCGTCCAGCACGCCGGCATCGACGATTGCCGCACTGGCCATCGTCACACTGGTGCTGGGCATCGTGTGCTGGCTGTTGCGGGAGCCCGCGGCCAGGCACGAGCCGACGGCACCACCGTGAGCGACCGGCGCGCGGGGCTGGTTGCGTGCAATGCATTGATTACCATCCGGGTGCCGCATCGCTGACATCTTCGATCTCGATTCGGTCGAATCCGAATCGCCCCGATCGACCATGACGCCGTCACTGCCACCCGTTCAAGCCCCGAGTCCCTGGCGTCTGTCCGTCGCGCCGATGATGGAGTGGACCGACCGGCATTGCCGCGTCTTCCACCGATTGCTCACCCGGCGCACCCGCCTGTACACCGAGATGGTGACCACGGGTGCGCTGATCCATGGCGATGTGGCGCGCCACCTCGATTTCAGCGCCGAAGAGCACCCGGTGGCCTTGCAGCTCGGCGGCAGCGAGCCGGCTGACCTGGCGCACTGCGCGCGGCTGGCCGAGCAATGGGGCTACGACGAGGTGAACTTGAACTGCGGCTGCCCGAGCGAGCGGGTGCAGCGCGGCGCGTTCGGCGCCTGCCTGATGGCCGAGCCCGCGTTGGTGGCGGACGGCGTGAAGGCGATGCGCGATGCCGTGTCGATTCCGGTCACGGTGAAGCACCGCATCGGCATCGACCGTGGTGAAAGCTACGACTTCGTGCGCGACTTCGTGGGCACGCTGGCCGATGCGGGCTGCGAGGTCTTCATCGTGCATGCGCGCAATGCGTGGTTGAAGGGACTGTCGCCGAAGGAAAACCGCGAGGTGCCGCCGCTGCGCTACGAGATGGTCTATCGGTTGAAGCGAGACTTTCCGGCACTCACCATGGTGCTCAACGGTGGTGTGACCACCGACGAGCAGATCACCTCGCACCTGCAACAGGTCGATGGCGTGATGCTGGGCCGCGAGGCCTACCACCGCCCCTGGTGGCTGGCCGGCTGGGACGAGCGGCACTTTGGCGAAGCGCCGTCCGCGCTGGATCGAGACGAGGTCGAGGCGGCGATGGTCGCTTACATGAACCGTCTGGTGGCGCAGGGCGAACCCTGGTCACGCGCTTCGCGGCACATGCTGGGCTTGTGGAATGGCACGCCGGGCGCGCGGCACCGGCGACAGGTGTGGTCCGATCACCGGCGCAAGGGCGACACCCCTGCTGTGGTGTCCAGCGCTGCGCGATCAGCAACAGCCGCTGGCGAGGCACTCCGCCCGGTCGGGCAAGTAAAGGTCTGATGCCAGCAGGACCACCGGCTGTCGAGCACCTGCTTCGACCCGGCGTGCAATGGCCGCGGCGATCTCGGATCGGTGTTCCGAAACGACGGTGCGCATCTGGTCGGATGATTCGTCGATCCCGCCGTACCGCGCACTCAGCGCCGCATGCGAGATGAATGCCGTCACGGTTTGCGGG
Organism: Burkholderiaceae bacterium; assembly: GCA_965229345.1. Taxonomy (GTDB): domain Bacteria; phylum Pseudomonadota; class Gammaproteobacteria; order Burkholderiales; family Burkholderiaceae_C; genus PBB1. Next base: position 2,401,126 of record OZ245872.1, on the reverse strand, counting down.
CCGACATCGGCATCGAATCGCAAGACAGCGGTGTGTGTCCCGTCGTGAGAGCGCAGTGTCATGGCATCAATCCCCCGTTTTGGAGTGGATGGATGAGCCTGACTACACGCACGCCGTTCAGCGTGGCACAGGCTCGCTTGAACACAAGCGGAAATTAGCGCACCTGCGCGGCAGGTGTCGGGAGTGATTACCCTGAGCGGCAGCAGCGCTCAGAACGCCTCGGCGTAGCGCGCCATCTCCCATGGGCTGACATGCCGCGCGTAGTCTGTCCATTCAGCGCGCTTCAGGCGTATGAACTCGCGCGACAAGGTGTCGCCGAGCGCGCCGCGGATCACTTCATCAGCCTCCAGCGCATCGAGCGCTGCTGACAGGCTTTGCGGCAGCACCGCGATGCCGCGATCACGGATCTGCGGCAGGCTCAGCTGGAACAGGTCTTCAGTGCAGGCCGGGCCCGGGTCGAGTTGGCGGGCTATGCCGTCGAGCCCAGCGGCGATCAGCGCGGCGGTGGCCAGATAGGGATTGGCCGATGCATCCGGCACGCGCCATTCGATGCGGCCCTTCAGCGTGCGGACCAGCGCGGTGCGGTTGTTCGGCCCGTGCGCCACATAGGCCGGCGCCCAGGTGGTGCCGGTGATCGACTCGCCGACGGTCAAGCGCTTGTAGCTGTTGACCGTGGGCGCGGCGATCGCGCACAGCGCGTCGGCGTGATGCAGCACACCGGCGGTGAACTGGCGGCCGATCAGCGACAGGTCTTGCGATGCGTCGTCGAACACGCAGCGCGCATCGAGCGCGGTGCGGCTCGCGCCGGGTGCGTTCCACAACGACACATGGAAATGCATGCCGCTGCCGGGCTGATTGGCAAACGGCTTGGGCATCATCGAGAACACCATGCCGTGCTGCTCGGCCAGCGTGTGCGCGGCCAGCTTGAACAGCATCAGGTGGTCGGCGCTGGCGAGCGCGTCGGCATGGTGGAAATTCAGCTCGTACTGGCCGTGCGCGTCTTCATGGTCGATCTGGAACACGTCGAGCCCGCAGCGGGTCAGGCCATCGGCCAACTGATGCAGGAACTCGCGCTGGCGCGGCAGGCTTTTCAGGTCATAAGACGGCTTGTCGAGCCGGTCGTGCGGGTCGGCCGGTCCGTAGCCATCAGCGGTGCGGCGCAGCAGGAAGAACTCAGGCTCGATGCCGGTGCGCAAGGCCCAGCCGCGTTCGGCGAGGCGGGCGAGCTGCCGTTTCAGCACCTGGCGCGGGCAGGCGTCGAAGGGTTCGCCGGCCACAAAGCCGTCGCACACCACGCGGGCGATGCCGGGCATCCAGGGCAGGGTGCGTGCGGTGTCGATCTGACCACGGCCGTAGTACTCGGCGCGCGGGCCGGTGCGCGGCAGGCCGGTGCCCCAGATCGACGGGCCGGCGAAGCCGACGCCCTCGGTCATCAGCAGTTCCAGCTGGTTCAACGGCACCAGCTTGCCGCGCGCGACACCATGCACGTCGGTGAACTGCGCCAGCAGGCTGTGCACGCCGTCGGCGGCGAGGCGCTCGCGCAGCGCCTGAAAGGTCGCCGGCGTGATGTCGGAGGCGCGTGCGTTCATCGCCTCAAGCGGACCGGACCGCATCGCGCAAGGCCGTGGTCAGCAGGCCCAGGGCTTCGTCGAAATGCGCGGTCGGGATGGTCAGCGGGAACATGAAGCGCACGACATTGCCGTAGACGCCGCAGGTCAGCAGGATCAGGCCATGCTTCAAGGCGGCGGTCTGTACCCGCTTGGTGAAATCGGCATCGGGCTCGGCCGTGCCCGCCCGATTGAACTCGACTGCCACCATGCCGCCCAGCCCACGCACATCGGCGACCTGCGGTACCTCGGCGCGCAGGTCGTTCAGCAGCACCTTCAACCGGTCACCCAGTTGCTGACCACGCTCGGGCAATCCTTCTTCGGCCATCACCTCGATCACCGCGTGCGCCGCCGCGATGGCCACCGGGTTGCCGGCATAGGTGCCGCCGAGGCCGCCGGGGTTCGGCGCGTCCATGATGTCGGCGCGGCCGGTGACCGCCGACAGCGGCAGGCCGGCGGCCAGCGACTTGGCGCTGATCAGGATGTCGGGCACCACATCGAAGTGCTCCATCGCGAACAGCCGGCCAGTGCGGCCGAATCCGGTCTGCACCTCGTCGGCAATCATCACGATGCCGTGCTCGTCGCACAGTTCGCGCAGCCACTGCACGGCCGCCGGCTGGATCACATTGAAGCCGCCTTCGCCCTGCACCGGCTCGAAGATGATCGCCGCCACGCGGCTGGGCTCGATGTCGGCCTTGAACAGCTGGTAGACGGCCTTCTTGACATCGTCGAGGTTCGCGCAGTGGCAGGGAAACGGGACGTGGTACAGCTCGGGCGGGAAGGGCCCGAACTGCGCCTTGTAGGGCTGCACCTTGCCGGTGAGCGCCACGGCGAACAGGCTGCGGCCGTGGAAGGCGCCGCTGAAGGCGATGACGCCGGCGCGTTTCGTGTGAGCGCGGGCGATCTTGATCGCGTTCTCGACCGCCTCGGCGCCGGTGCTGAACAGGGCTGTCTTCTTCGGGTGCGTGCCAGGCGTCAGCGCATTGAGCTTCTCGGCCAGCGCGATGTAGCCCTCGTAAGGCACCACCTGGTAGCAGGTGTGGGTGTAGCGTTTGAGCTGTGCCTCGATCGCCGCAATGACCTTCGGGTGGCGGTGCCCGGTGTTCATCACCGCAATGCCGCCCGCGAAGTCGATGTAGCGGCGGCCTTCGATGTCCCACAGCTCGGCGTTCTCGGCGTGGTCGGCGAAGAAGGTGCCCATCACACCCACCCCGCGCGGCGTCGCCGCGGCCTTGCGGGCCATCAGTTGTTCGTTGGGTGAATGGTTCATTTCAGTCTCCATCGAAGGAAACACGTCCGAGCGCCGGGCCGCCCCAAGCCGGACGGCGCCCCTTGGGGGCAGGAGCGCAGCGACTGGGGGGCTCTCATCAATCAATCCTGATCCACGTCGTTTTCAGCTCGGTGTACTTGTCGAACGCGTGCAGCGACTTGTCTCTGCCGTTGCCGCTCTGCTTGAAGCCGCCGAAGGGCACGGTGATGTCGTCTTCGTCGTACTGGTTCACATGCACCGTGCCAGCGCGCAAGGCGCGGGCGACACGGTGGGCGCGGTCGATCTGGTGGCTCCACACGCTCGCCTGCAATCCGTAGGGCGAGTCGTTGGCGATCGCGATCGCCTCGGCCTCGGTCTTGAAGCGGATCACCGACATCACCGGACCGAAGATCTCCTCGCGGGCTATGCGCATCTGGTTGGTCACGCCGTCGAACACCGTCGGCTCGACGAAGTAGCCGCCGGTCTCGGCACGCGCCTGGCGGCCACCAGCCACCAGCCGTGCACCTTCGGTGTGGCCTGCATCGATGTAGCCGAGCACCGTGCGCAGCTGGCCGTCGTCGACCAGCGCGCCCATCGGTGCAGAGCCGCTGAGCGGGTCGCCGGGCTGGTACTTCGGCGCTTCGGCCGCGACGGTGGCAATGAATTCGTCGGCCACGCTGTCATGCACCAGCACGCGCGACGGCGCATTGCAGCTTTCGCCCTGGTTGAAGAACATGCTGCCGGCCACGGTGCAGGCGGCGCGCGCGACGTCGTTGAAGTCGTCGAACACCAGAAACGCCGACTTGCCGCCGAGTTCGTTGTAGACGCGCTTCAGGTTGCTGCGGCCGGCGTATTCGAGCATCTTGCGGCCCACCCGGGTGCTCCCGGTGAAGCCGATCGCATCGACCTCCATGTGCAGCGCCAGCGCCTCGCCGGCCTCGTGGCCGTAGCCCGGCACGACGTTGAACACGCCTTCGGGCAGCCCGGCCTCGATGGCCAGCTCGGCCAGGCGCAGCGCGGTCAGCGGCGACTTCTCGCTGGGCTTGAGCACCACGCTGTTGCCCGCAGCGAGTGCCGGCCCGAGCTTCCACGCCGACATGATCATCGGGTAGTTCCAGGGCACGATGGCGCCGACCACGCCCATGGCCTCGCGCGTGATCAACGCGAGTGCACTGCGCGCCGTGGGGGCGATTTCGTCGTACACCTTGTCGACCGCTTCGCCGTACCAGGCGATGCAGCGCGCGGCAGACGCGACGTCGACACCCAGGCTGTGCTGGATCGGTTTGCCCATGTCCAGTGTTTCGAGCAGTGCGAGCTCGTCTTTTGCGGCCAGGATCTTTTCGGCGAAGCGCTGCAGCACCTTCTTGCGGACTGCCGGTGGCTTGTGGGCCCAGCGGCCGTCGTCGAAGGCCCGGCGCGCCGAGCGCACTGCGGCATCGATGTCCGCTGCCTGCCCGCGCGCCACCTGGGCGATCGTGCGGCCGTCGATCGGCGAGAGGCAGGCGAATGTTTCGCCCGCCGCCGCCGCCCGCCGCTCGCCACCGATCAGCATGCGGCCATCGGGCCGGCACGCTGCAGCCAGCGCATGCCAATCGCGGGACGCAGCGGCGCTGTTCATCAGAAGCTCACGACCATCTGCGCGCCGAGCAGGTGGTTGGTCTTCTTGAAGGTGCCGTTGTCCACGTACTCAAACACGCGCTTGGTTGCGCCGTCGAAACGGTATTCCAGCTTGAAGATCGTGTACTCGTTGAAGTGGAAATTGCCGCCCACGCTCAGCGCATAACGGTTGGCCCCGTGCGATCCCGAAGGGCAGACGGTGTTTCCATCGGGATCGGTATCGATGAAGCCGCCCGGCCCGATGCCGTTGAGCGAGTCGCAGGTGAAGCCCAGCATGCCGCCGCCATGCTGTCGGTTGTAGATGTAGTCGCCACGGACGACGCCTTCCAGGCGCGGCGTGAACTTGTACGCTGCCAGCGCCGAGACACCCACCCAGCGCGCGGTCTGCAGGCTGCCGTCGTCCTTGGTCGCAATGGCGGCCTTGGCCTGCTGCCCGTAGCTGATCTGGCCCTGAGCAGTCCAGTCGCCGCGGGTGTAGTAGCCATCGACCTCGAACAGGTTCAGGCCGGTGTCGCCGGTGCTGTTCACCAGATTGGCGGCCTTGCCATGAACACCCGAAAACCCGATGCCCGAGTATTCGTTGATCGAGTAGTCGCCACGGTAGGCCAGCACGGGCGACTTTTCGTTGGGGGATCGCTTGGTCGAGTTGAAATTGCCGCCGACCACCTTGACCGCCCAGGGGCCGCGCTTCAGATCCAGGCCGACGGCGGTATAGGCCAGTGGCGCGATCATGTCGAACAAGAGGTTGTGCGTGACGAGCTTGTTGTCCTTGGAGGGCAGCAGCTCATAGCCAGACCAGTCCGGGATCTGCCCGGCAATCAAGCGGGTGTTGTCGCCGTCCAGCGGTATCGACACCGTGGCTTCGTGAACGATCGAGGCGAAGTTGATCTGCGAGCCGACGCCACGTTCGGGCATCAGCGTCACCCGAAACTTGGTGCCGCCTTCCAGTTCTTTCTGGATGTCCAGCGTGACGGTGCCGAAGAACGAGTTGTCGTACGCGTAGGGGCCGATCTGCACCTGGTTCAGCAGCTGAAAGCCCGCCCGGTTCTGCGCGCGGTTGTAGATGAAGGTCGGGTCGATGCTGCCGTTGATCGTCATGCCCTTGGAGAACGAGCTTTCCTGAGCTTCTTCGAGCGAGTCGACCTTGATGGCGAGCCTTGAAAGCTCACGCGCCTGGTCGGGCGTCATGCCCGCCGGTGCGGGTGGTGGCGGCGGTGGTGCCACGGCGACGGGCGCCGGTGGCGCTGCCACCGCCTTCGCCTTTTCGACCGTCTTCAGCTTCTCTTCCAGTTGCGTCACGCGATCGCGCAGCGCCCTCAGTTCCTTGAGCAGCTCTTCATTGGTGCCGGCTGCCGCGGGCAGCGGGTGTGCGGCGGCGATGGCCAAGGTCAGCAGGGTGGGTTGCCAGAGCTTCATGTTCAATCCTCGGTCGGTGAATCGGAGGGGAAGAGACTCGGTGCTGGTTCAACTGGCGCGATTGGCGGCCGCGACTTCCAGGGAGCGGTTGCGCTCCGCGCGCGCGATCAGGTAGCTCGCGACCACCACGCCGATGGCGACGACGACGACGATCACCGTCGCCACCGCATTCACCGACGGGTTCAGGCCCAGCCGCGCGCGCGAGAAGATGACCAGCGGCATCGTGGTCGAGCCCGGGCCGGAGAGAAAGGCCGACAGCACCACGTCGTCGAGGGACAGCGTGAAGGTCAGCAGCCAGGCCGACAGCAATGACTGCGAAATCATCGGCAGCGTGACCAGCGTGAACACCTGCCACGGCCGCGCGCCCAGGTCCATCGCCGCTTCTTCGAGCTGGGGGTTGAGGTCCTGCAACCGGGCCTGGATCACCACGGTGGCGTAGGACATGCCCAGCAGCAGATGACCCATCCAGATGGTCAGGGTCCCGCGTTCCGGGAAGCCGAGAGCGCGTTGCACCGACACCAGCATCAGCAGCAGCGACAAGCCGACGATGACTTCCGGCATCACCAGCGGCGCGTTCACCATGCCCGAGAACAGCGTGCGGCCCGTGAAGCGCCGGTACTTGACCAGCGCGAATGCAGCCAGCAGGCCCAGAACCACCGACGCGCAGGCGGTGAAGAACGCGATCTTCATCGACAGCAAGAACGCCGTGATCATCTCGTTGTCGGCTGCCAGCGCGGTGTACCAGCGCAGCGTGAATCCGCGCCAGGCGTTGGGCACCGGCGAGTCATTGAACGAAAAGACAACGAGCGCAATGATCGGCAGGTACAGGAAGGCGAAGCCCAGCGCCAGCCAGCTCTTGCCGAACCAGCGGTTGAAGGTAGCCGCGGTCACTTGCGCACCTCCGTGGCCTCGGCCTGGTATTTGTTGAAGATCGCCAGCGGCACGATGATCAGCAGCACCATCACCACCGCGACCGAGGACGCCATCGGCCAGTCGTTGTTGCTGAAGAACTCGTCCCACAGCACGCGGCCGATCATCAGTGTCTGCGGCCCGCCCAGCAGTTCGGGGATGACGAACTCGCCAACGCACGGTATGAACACCAGCATCGAGCCGGCGATGATCCCGGCCTTCGACAGCGGCACGGTGATCTTCCAGAAGGCGACAAAGGGTGTGGCGCCCAAGTCGGCAGCAGCTTCCAGAAGCCGCAGATCCATCTTCGACAGGTTGGAGTACAGCGGCAGGATCATGAAGGGCAGGTAGGTGTAGGTCATGCCCAGCACCAGTGAAAACGGCGTGTTCATCAGCTGACCCGGCGCCGAGATCAGCCCGAGCGACGCCAGCACCTGATCGAGGCCGCTGCCCACCAGGACGTTGTGCGCCCAGCCGTTCTCGCTCAGCAAGCCCTTCCACGCGTACACGCGCAACAGGAACGAGGTCCAGAACGGCAGCATCACCAGCATCAGCAGCGCGGGCTGGACGGTCGCCTTGGCGCGCGCCATGAAGTAGGCGAAGGGATAGCCGATGGCCAGGCAGAAGGCGGTTGTCACCGCGGCGTACTTCAGGCTCGAGAGATAGGTCTTGAAGTACAGATCGTCTTGCGTGATGAAGATGTAGTTGGTGAACTTCAGCGTCAGCGCCAGCGCCCCATCGGTGTAGGTGACGATGTCCTTGAAGGTGACGGTTTCCATCTCCGACACGCTGATCTTCATCACGATCAGGAACGGGAACAGGAAGAACAGCAGCAGCCAGCCGTAGGGGATGCCGATCACCGCCGACCGGCCGCTGAACCAGCGGGCGAGGCGCTTGTTCATGCGGTCAGCACCACGTGCGCCATCGGCGACCAGCTCGCCCATGCAGTGTCACCCCAGGTGAGTTCGTCGTCCCGGTGGCGCTGGGTGTTGCTTTCGCTGATCTTCAGGATCTGCCCGCTGGCGAGCGCCAGGTGGTAGACGGTGAAGCTGCCGAAGTACGACATGTCCTTGATCGTGCCCTTCACCCGGTTCAGGCCGCCTGCGGGCTCACCGTCGCTCGGCGGCAGGGGCTGGCGACCGATGCGGATCTTTTCCGGACGCAGGGCCACCGTCACCGCCATGCCTTCGCTGCCGGTGATGCCGTGGCCGACGTAGTGCTTGCAGTCGGCGCACTCGATCACGACGTGGTCGGGGTGGTCGTCGGTCAGCGTGCCGTCCATCAGGTTGACGTTGCCGATGAAATCAGCCACGAAGCGGGTGGCCGGGGTTTCGTAGATGTCGCTCGGCGCGCCGACCTGCAGGAATCGACCTTCGCTCATCACGGCGATCCGCGAGGCCATCGTCATCGCTTCTTCCTGGTCGTGGGTGACCATCACGCAGGTCACACCGACGTTCTCGATGATGTTGACCAGCTCGATCTGCGTTTCTTCACGCAGCTTCTTGTCGAGCGCGCCCAGCGGCTCGTCGAGCAGCAGCAGCTGCGGCTTTTTCGCCAGGCTGCGCGCCAGCGCCACGCGCTGCTGCTGGCCGCCCGAGAGCTGGTGCGGCTTGCGTTGGGCGAACTTGCCGAGTTGCACCAGCTTGAGCATCTCCTCGACGCGCGTGGCCACCTCGTCCTTGCTCATGCCGGCGCGGCGTGGCCCGAAGGCCACGTTGTCCCACACGGTCATGTGCGGAAACAGCGCATAGCTCTGGAACATCATGTTCATCGGACATTCGTAGGCCGGCATGCCTTCGAGGTCTTGACCATTCAGAAGAATCTGGCCCGACGTAGGCGTCTCGAAGCGCGCCAGCATGCGCAACAGCGTGGACTTGCCGCAGCCCGACGATCCCAGCAGCGCGAAGATCTCGCCCTTGGCCACGTTCAGACTGACGTCGTTGACCGCCTTGTAGCCGCTGAAATCCTTGGTGACGTTGCGGATCTGGAGGAATTTCGACGGATCGTTCGTCGGCGTGCTGCTCATGGAAGGCGCCATCTGGTCAGGGCATCAAAGGCCGGTCTTGAAGGAGGTGTAGGTGCGCGTCATCAGACGGCGCAGGTCGTTGGCCAGCGAGTCGGGTGCGGCCATCAGTTTCATGTCCTGTTCCGACAGGAACACCGTAGGGTTGTTGGCCACCTCGGGTTTGACGAACGGGCGTGAGGCGGCGTTCGGATTGGCGTAGAACACCTTGTTGGTCAAGGAAGCGTGCACCTCGGGGCGCAGGATGTAGTTGATCCACTTCAGTGCGTTGCCCGGATGCGGTGCGTCGGCCGGAATCACCATCACGTCGAAGAACAAGAGGCCGCCCGTTTTCGGGATCAATGCTTCGATCTTCTGCCCGGTCTTGCCATCGATCGCGCGCTGACGGGCGATGTTGATGTCGCCCGACCAGCCCAGCGCCACGCAGATCGAGCCGCCAGCCATGTCGTTGATGTAGCCCGATGAGCTGAACAAGGTGACGCTGGGGCGGATGGTCTTCAGCAGCGCCGCGGCGGCGGCATAGTCGGCGGCCGATTTGCTGAACGACGGCTTGCCCAGGTAGTGCAGCGCGGCGGGCACCACTTCGGTCGGCGAATCGAGGAACGAGACGCCGCACGATTTCAGCTTCGACACGTACTCGGGCTTGAACACGAGATCCCACGCATTGGCCGGCATCGGCAAGTCACCCAAAGCCGCTTTCACCTTGTCGACATTGATGCCGACGGTGGTGTAGCCCCAGAGCCAGTTGACCATGTAGTCGTTGCCGGGATCGAGCTTGGCGAGCTGCGCCTGGATGACCGGGTCGAGGTTCTTGTAGTTGGGCAGCTGCGACTTGTCGAGCTTGGCAAGCAGGCCACCGTCGGCTTGCAGCTTGGCCCAGTTCGACGAGGGCACCACGATGTCGTAGCCGGTCTTGCCGGCCACCAGCTTGGCGTGGACGATTTCGTTGTTGTCGAAGTTGTCGTAGCGGACCTTGATGCCCGTTTCCTTCTCGAAATTCGCAATCGTGTCCGGTGCGATGTAGTCCGACCAGTTGTAGATGTTGAGCACCTTCTCCTCGTCTTGCGCCGCGGCCGGGCCGGCCCACCACGCGGCAGAGCTGGCAACTGCGGTGGTCAGCACGGTGGCCAGCACCTTGCGCATCGGGTTCAGTGGCGATCGGATCATGGTGAAGTCTCCAAACGGCGTTGCGTCAACAGGGGATTGATCGAAGATGAGAGTGTGCAGCGTCTATGACAAGCAAAGGGCGAGCCATTGCATGAGGTTCACATCAGGCCTCGCTGCTGCAGGTCGCGCAGCGTGGCGTCGAGACAGAAACGAATCAGCGCCACCATGTCGTCGATCTGGGCGCGGGTGATGACCAGGGGCGGCGCAATGATCATCCGGTCGCCGACGGCCCGCATGATCAGGCCATTGGCGAAGCAGTGGCCCCGGCAGATCATGCCGACCTCCAGCGTGCCGTCGAAGCAGGTGCCGGCGGCCTTGTCCTTGACGATCTGCAGCGCGCCCATCAGGCCAACCGACTGCGCCTCGCCGATCAGCGGGTGCTCGGCCAGCGCCTTGAAGTGCTCCGCCAGGTAAGGGCCGGTGTCGGTGCGCACCTTGTCGACCAGGCCTTCGCGCTGAATCAGCCGGATGTTGGCGAGCGCGACCGCGCAGGCCACCGGGTGGCCGCTGTAGGTGTAGCCGTGCTCGAACTCGCCACCCTGGTCGATCATCACCCGGGCGATGCGGTCGCCGACCATCACGCCACCGAGCGGGATGTAGCCGGAGGTGACGCCCTTGGCGAAGGTCATCAGATCGGGCCGGAAACCCATCGTCTCGCAGCCCCACCATTGGCCGGTGCGGCCAAAGCCGCAGATCACTTCGTCGGACACCAGCAAGATGCCGTACTGGTCGCAGATGCGCTGGATCTCGGGCCAGTAGGTCGCGGGTGGCACGATCACGCCGCCGGCGCCTTGCACCGGTTCGCCGATGAAGGCCGCCACCTTGTCGGGCCCCACTTCCAGGATCTTCGCTTCGAGCCAGCGGGCGGCTTCGAGGCCGAATTCATCGCGGGTCTTGCCGTGGCCATGGGCGAACCAGAACGGTTGCTCCATGTGCACGATGCCGGGAATCGGCAGACCGCCCTGCGCATGCATGTAGCTCATGCCGCCCAGCGAGGCGCCGGCCATCGTCGAGCCGTGGTACGCGTTCTTGCGACTGATGATGACGCTGCGCTCGGGTTGGCCCAGCAGGTCCCAGTAGCGCCGCACCATCCGAACCACGGTGTCGTTGCCCTCGGAGCCCGATCCGGAGAAGAACACGTGGTTGAACTGTGGCGGTGTCACCTGGGCCAGCAGCTCGGCCAGTTCGATGGCCGGTGGCGTGGCCGTCTGGAAGAACGAGTTGTAGAACGGCAGCTGTTTCAGCTGGGCCGTGGCCGCATCGATCAATTCCTGCTGGCCATAGCCCACGTTCACGCACCACAGGCCGCTCATCGCGTCGAGGATCTTGGCTCCCTCGCTGTCCCACAGGTAGATGTTGTCGGCGCGGGTGATGACCCTGGAGCCCTTGCCGGCCAGCGACTTGAAGTCGGTGAACGGGTGCAGGTAGTGCGCCGTGTCGGCTGCCTGCCATTCGGCGGTGGTGCGTGTCGAAGCGGGTTGGAGCACGGCGTTCATCGAGGTTCCGATCGGGTTCAGGTATGGCACATGGCGCAGGCAGGGTCCGTCACACGTGGAGCAGCAGGTGTTCGCGCTCCCACGGCGAGATGACCTTCATGAACTCATCGTGCTCGATTTCCTTGATTTCGGAGTAGACGGTGATGAAGGATTTTCCCAGCACATCGTGCAGGTCCTTTTCATCGGCCAGCCAGCCCAGCGCTTCGCTCAACGAGCGCGGCAGCTGGTACTCCGACAGGTAGGCGTCGCCCTTGCATTCGCTGGCGGGCTCGATCTTGTTCTTGATGCCCAGGTAGCCGCACGCCAAGGTGGCCGCGAAGGCGACATACGGGTTCGCGTCGGCGCCGATCACGCGGTTTTCGATGCGCCGCGCGCCGGCCGTGGCCACCGGCGACCGGATGCCGACCGTGCGGTTGTCGGTGCCCCACTGGATGTTGATCGGTGCGGCCGTCGAGCGGGCCAGCCGGCGATAGGAGTTGACATAGGGTGCGAACAGCGCCATCGCCGCCGGGGTGTACTTCTGCAGCCCGCCGATGTACCAGTAGAACTCCTTCGACGGCGACCCATCGGGATTGCTGAAGATGTTCTTGCCGGTGACCTTGTTGACCACGCTCTGGTGCACGTGCATCGCGCTGCCCGGCTCGTTGGACATCGGCTTGGCCATGAAGGTGGCGTACATCTCGTGGCGCATCGCCGCCTCGCGGATGGTGCGCTTGAAGAAGAACACCTCGTCGGCCAGGCCCAGTGGATGGTCGTGGAAGAAGTTGATCTCCATCTGGCCGGCACCGACCTCGTGGATCAGCGTGTCGACGTTGAGCTCCATCTTCTCGCAGTAGGCGTAGATGTCCTCGAACAGCGGGTCGAATTCATTCACCGCGTCGATCGAATACGCCTGCCGCGAGGTTTCAGCACGACCGCTGCGGCCCTTGGGCGGGCGCAGCGGTGTGTTGGGATCGGCGTTGCGCTCGATCAGATAGAACTCGAGCTCGGGCGCCACCACCGGTGCCCAGCCTTCAGCGTCGTAGAGGTCGCAGATGCGGCGCAGCACCGAGCGTGGTGCGTAGGGAATCATCACGCCATCGCGGTCGAAGCAGTCGTGGATGACCTGCGCGGTCGGGTCGGTCGCCCACGGCACGATGCGCACGGTGGACGGGTCAGGGCGCAGGTGCATGTCGCGGTCGGTGGCGTGGATCACGTCGTAGTAGGGGCCTTCGGCCGGGAACTCGCCGGTGACCCCGATCGCGACGATCGCCTCGGGCAGCCGCATGCCGCGGTCTTCGGTGAATTTCTCGCGCGGAAGGATCTTGCCGCGAGCCACGCCGGTGAGGTCGGGCACCAGGCACTCGATCTCGGTCACGCGGCGTTCGTTGAACCAGTTTTCCAGGTCACTGAAAGTGAAGTTTTCTCGGGCCACCATGGGATGTCACCTTGAGGAGTTGAAGTCGTTGGGATGTGGATGGGCGGAGTGCGTTCAGCGTGTCCCGTCGGGGCCTCGGTGACGGTCGCGGTACTGGCTGCAGGCTCGCCCGAAGGCTTCGAAAAGTTGGGTCGACACCGGGTTCAGGTGCGCCTGCCACTCCGGGTGCCACTGCACCCCTAGCAAGAAGCCGTGTGAGGGCGACGCGCCGTCTTCGAGAGAGAACGCCTCGATGAGCCCATCGGGCGCCCGGGCTTCCACCCGCAGGCCAGGCGCCAATTGCTTGACACCCTGGCCGTGCACCGAATTGACCTCGATCTCGGTGCGTTGAAGCCATTGCGACAGCAAGCCGCCGGGCTCAAGTTCGACCCTGTGGGCGGGGCCGTAGACCTGCTCGACCGGACCGTCATCGACGCCGCGGTGGTCGAGCCGGCCCTCGACTTCGTGCACCGCCTGGAACAGGCTGCCGCCGAGGGCGACATTGACCTCCTGAAAGCCCCGGCAGATCGCCATCAGCGGGATCCCGCGCGCGATCGCTTGCGGAATCAGCGCCAGGGTGGCTGCATCACGATCGGGATCGAGTGGCAGGCGGGTGTTGTGCACCTCCTCGCCGAAATGGCGCGGATGCACGTTCGATGGCGAACCGGTCAACAGCACGCCGTCGGCCAGGTCGAGCAGATCGTCCAGTTCGTCCGGCCCCTGGATGGTGGTGAACAGCAGCGGCAGGCAGCCCGCCAGCCGTACCGCATCGGTGTACTTCTTGCCGACGGTGTGGCTGATGTGTTGTTCCACCTTGCGGTGGCAGGCGGGCACGAGGACGAAAGGTTTGCGCTTCATGGTTGACGGGTGGCTGCCCGGCTTGGAATGACGCGCGCCGGCATGAGCGCGCGCTTGTTCGAACGTGTGCAATGACTGTGCCCAGCGTGCGGTCTCACAGCAGATCCTTCAATCGGTAGTAGGCCATGCCGGCCACCAACGCAGGCGTGCGCAGCAGCTTACCCCCGGGAAACTCGCGGTGACGCAATCGGCTGAAGGTATCGAAGCGCTGGGCGTCGCCGTCGATGGCTTCGGCCACCAGCTTGCCCGCGATGCCGGTCAACGCCAGCCCGTGGCCCGAAAATCCCTGCAGGTAGTAGACGTTCGACAGGCCGCTCGCCGCGCCGGCAAGCATCCGATCCGACAGGCGCCCGAAGTCCGGTGCCCGGTTCATCGAGATATCGACGAACCCGCCCCAGGCGAACGCCACGCCGACGCCGCTGAGCTGCGGGAAGGTCTGGGCCATGCGCTTTTGCATGCTGACGGCCAGATTCATGGGCGTGGAGGTGCTGTAGCTCACGCGCCCGCCGTAGAGCATGCGCTGCTCGGTCGCGTCTGTGCCGCTGTGGCTGGCCACGCGAAAGTAATCGAGTACGAAATTGGTGTCGCAGACCGCCGCGCCGGAGGGGATCAGCGAGCAGGCCAGCGCCTCGTCGAGCACCTCGGAGGCGATGATGTAGGTGCCGACCGGCATGATCCTCGGCTCCAGCAGGGGGGCCACGCCTTGCAGGTACACGTTGCCTGCCAGCAGCACATGGGCGGCCCGCACGCTGCCGCCGGCCGTGCGCACGCGCACCGAGCCACTGGCTGTGGAAGCGGCGTCCAGCCCGATGACCGCGGAGTTTTCAAACAGCCGCACCCCCAGCTGCCGTGCGCCTCGCGCCAGGCCGAGGCTGTACTTCAGCGGATGCAGATGGCCCGAGATCGGGTCGTGCAACCCGCTGTGAAATCGCGCGCTGGCTATCCACTGGGGCAACTGCTGCGGCGTGATCCATGCCGTCTCGTGTTGGTACAGCGACTGCATGCGCAGCTGCCAGGCCTGCAGCGCGCGTGCCTTGCGCTCGTTCACGGCCAGGCTGAGGTAGCCGGGGCGCCAGTCGCAGTCGATCTGAAAGCGTGCACAGCGCTGCTGGATCAGGGTGAGTGCCTCGATCGTCATCGCCCAGACGCGACGCGCCTCGTCGAGGCCGAGCTGCGCTTCGATGGTCTCCTGCTCGCAGGCGAGCCCTGCCAGCGCTTGCCCGCCGTTGCGCCCAGAGGCCCCCCAACCGATCTGGTGTGCTTCGAGCAGCGCGACCTGGTAGCCGCGGTCTGCCAATTCGATCGCGGCGGACAGTCCGGCCAGCCCACCACCGACGATGGCCACATCGCATTCGATGTCGGCGGCCAGTGCGGGCGCGGGCGACGGCCGCTGCACGGTGGCTTCGTAGTAGGAGCGGCGCGCCAGTTCGCGGTCGGTGTCGAGAAAGCTCATGGCGGATGGTGCAGGGCAGCGGGTCGTCAGTCCGGCCGCCTGGATCTCAGGCGACCCGCCGAATCGCTTGGGAGAGCGTATCGATGATCTGCTCGATGTGCCCGGACTCGATGATCAGGGGGGGAGACAGTGCGACGGTGTCTCCGGTGGTTCGCACCAGCACGCCATGCTCCCAGCAGTCGAGAAAGACATCGAAGGCCCGCTTGCCGGGTTCACCGGCGATCGGTGCCAGCTCGATGCCCGCGACCAGCCCGATGTTGCGGATGTCCACCACATTAGGCAGCCCCGCCAGCGAGTGCACTGCGGCCTCGAACGTCGGGGCGATCTGGTGGGCGCGGGTCAGCAGACCCTCTTCGGCGTAGGTGTCCAGCGTGCCCAGCGCTGCGGCGCAGGCCAGCGGATGGCCCGAGTAGGTGTAGCCGTGGAAGAACTCGATCAGGTGTTCCGGGCCACCCATGAAGGCGTCGTAGATGAACTGCTTCGCGAACACCGCCCCCATCGGGACGCAGCCGTTGGTCAGACCTTTCGCCACCGTCATCAGGTCGGGCGTGACGCCGAAATGGTTGGCCGCGAACGGGGCACCGACACGGCCGAAACCGGTGATGACCTCATCGAAGATCAGCAGGATGCCGTGCCGGTCGCAGATCGATCTGAGCCGCTGCAGGTACCCCTTGGGCGGCAGCAACACCCCTGTGGATCCGGCCACCGGTTCGACGATGACCGCGGCGATGGTCGAGGCGTCATGCAAGGCGATCAGCCGTTCCAGGTCGTCGGCCAGTTCGGCGCCGTGCTCGGGCTGGCCTTTGCTGAACAGGTTGCGCACCGGGTCGTGCGTGTGGCGGATGTGGTCGACGCCGCCGAGCATCGGGCCGAACGTCCGTCGATTGGCGACCATGCCGCCGACCGAAATGCCACCGAAATTGACGCCGTGGTAGCCGCGCTCGCGGCCGATCAGACGGGTACGATGGCCTTCGCCGCGCATGCGGTGGTAACCCAGCGCCATCTTCAGCGCGGTGTCCACCGATTCGGAGCCCGAATTGGTGAAGAACACCTTGTCGAGCCCGTCCGGTGTGAGCCCGACCAAACGCTCGGCCAGCTCGAACACCTTCGGATGGCCCATCTGGAAGGGCGGTGCGAAGTCCAGTTCGGCGGCCTGTTGCCGGATGGCTTCGGTGATGCGCGGGCGCGCATGGCCGGCATTGACACACCACAGGCCGGCCACGCCATCCAGCACCTGCCGACCTTCGGGCGTGGTGAAGTGCATGCCCTGCGCGCCAGAGATCATCCTCGGGGCGGATTTGAACTGCCGATTGGCAGTGAAGGGCATCCAGTACGCGTCGAGCTTCGCAGGCATCGCGATGTCTTTCAGAGGGGTCGCGCAACAACCGGTGTCTGGCACATCAGTTTAGTGGTTGAGGCGCGAAATTTGCCTGCGCTTTGACCGGTATGCCGGTTCATTCGGCGCAACAATTCAGCGTACAAATCCGAGATTTTGAAAAATCATGCGAAATCAACGACAAGAAGCGACATTGGATGCCATCGACCGCGCCCTGCTGGAAGTGCTGCAGGCCGATGCCCGGCTGACCAACATCGAACTCGCCGAACGGGTGCACTTGTCGCCGTCGGCCTGTCTGCGGCGGGTCAAGGCGCTGGAGGAGAGCGGCGTGATCGCCAAGGTCGTGGCGCTGGTCGATCCGAAGCGGGTCGGGCGCCATGGCACCAGCTACACCATCGTGAACCTGGAAAAGCTGACGCGTTCGACGATGGACACCTTCGAGCAGGCCATCCGCGACGTGCCCGAGATCCACGACTGCTTCTATGTCGCCGGCACCAACGACTACCTGCTGCGTTTCACCTACCGCGATGCGGAAGACCTGGAGCACTTCCACAGCCACGTGCTGTCGAGCCTGCCGGGCGTAACGCGGTCGAACTCGATGCTGGTGCTGCGCACCGTGAAAAAGACCACCGCGCTTCCGATTGACTAGATTCGCGATCGATTGAACCGGCGCGCGACGCCGAATCAGGCCTCGGGGTCGTTCGCGATCCGACCGCAAAGGTAGGTCCAGACGAAGTTCGCGGCCGCGTTGCTGGTCAGCTCGGCGTGGTCGTAGGCGGGCGCCACTTCGACGCAGTCCATGCCGACGAAGGGCAGATCGGCCAGTTCTTCCAGCAGGCTCAGCACCTGGTTGGCGCTCATGCCGCCGGGCTCGGGTGTGCCGGTGCCAGGCGCGAAAGCCGGGTCAAGGCAGTCGATGTCCAGGCTCAGGTAGACCGGTGGGCGGCCATGCTCGGCCAGGCGCGAGCGGATGCCACCCAGGATCGGCGCCAGCTGCTGCGGACTTTCCAGTCCGCGCAGATCGCGGGCGGTGTAGATCAAGCCGCCCTGGTCGCGCACGTACTCACGCGCTGCGCGCTCGCCGGCCGAGCGGATTCCGATCTGCGTGAAGCACTCGGGGATGACCAGCCCCTCCTGGATCGCCTCGTACACCCAGGTGCCGTGACCGCTGGGTTCACCGAAATGGTCGCTCCAGGTGTCGCAGTGGGCATCGAAGTGCACGACGGCCAGCGGCCGGCCCAACCAGGCCTTGTAGGCCCGCAGCAGAGGCAGCGTGATCGAGTGATCGCCGCCCAGCCACACCATGTGGTGGGCGCGGATCAGGTCGTGTACCCATGGCGTCATGGCTTCGCGCATGCGCTCCAGGCTGGTGTTGGGCAACGGCAGGTCGCCGGCATCCCCCAGGCTTGCGTTGGCCGATGCCAGCGGCGACACGTCGAACAGCGGATGGATCGCATCGCACAGCATGTGGCTGGCCTGGCGGATGGCCTGCGGTCCGAATCGGGCGCCGGGGCGGTTGGTCACGGAGCCATCCCAGGCCACGCCGGCCACGGCGTAGCGGCTGCTTGCATCGACAGGTGGCGCCTTGAGGAACGCACCATGGGACAGGAATGCAAATGTAGTCATGGCGGCCGCGCGCTGAGTGGGTCTGGGGATCATACGAACTCGGGTCGTGCCGAGTGCTCGTTCTGCAAATTGCGGTCTGTGCCAGCCAGACGGCCGTGCCGATTCATTCGCTGGATGTTGCGCTGCAGCGAAATTTATCGAATGGCAAAACAACATTCCGAATCATGAAAAATATTTCATAAGACATTGAATTCATTGTGTAAAAAATTGACTCTTATATAAGACATAAGTCTTCCATTTCTTGACGTTCGCTCGTATCCTCGGTGTGGTCAACGCACGAAGACGTCACCCCCATCACCAGTCCACTCACCCCTCCGGAGCCGTCCCCATGACCACACTGTCACGCGAACAACAAATCGCCGCCATCGAAAAAGACTGGGCCGAAAACCCACGCTGGAAAGGCATCAAGCGCAGCTACTCGGCGGCCGACGTGGTGCGTCTGCGTGGCTCGCTGCAGGTCGAGCACACGCTGGCCAAGCGTGGCGCGGCCAAGCTCTGGGACCTGCTGCACACCGAGCCCTTCGTCAACACGCTCGGTGCACTCACCGGCAACCAGGCGATGCAGCAGGTCAAGGCGGGCTTGAAAGCCATCTACCTGTCGGGCTGGCAGGTGGCCGGTGACGCCAACCTGGCCGGCGAGATGTACCCGGACCAGTCGCTCTATCCGGCGAACTCGGTGCCGATGGTGGTCAAGCGCATCAACAACGCCTTCACCCGCGCCGATCAGATCCAGTGGTCGGAGGGCAAGAACGACACCGACTTCTTCGCGCCGATCATCGCGGACGCCGAAGCCGGCTTCGGCGGTGTGCTCAACGCGTTCGAGCTGATGAAGTCGATGATCGAAGCCGGCGCGTCGGGTGTTCATTTCGAAGACCAACTGGCGTCGGTCAAGAAGTGCGGCCACATGGGCGGCAAGGTGCTGGTGCCCACACGCGAAGCGGTGGCCAAATTGCATGCCGCGCGCCTCGCTGCCGACGTGTCGGGCACCTCCACGCTGGTGATCGCCCGCACCGATGCGGAAGCGGCCGATCTGGTGACCAGCGATGTCGATGACAACGATAAGCCCTACTTGACTGGTGAACGCACTGTCGAAGGCTTCTACCGCAGCAAGGCAGGACTCGAGCAGGCGATCTCGCGGGGCCTGGCCTATGCGGAAGTGGCCGACATCGTCTGGTGCGAGACCGGCAAGCCCGACCTCGATTACGCCAAGCGCTTTGCGTCAGCGATCCACGCCAAGTACCCGGGCAAGCTGCTGGCCTACAACTGCTCGCCATCGTTCAACTGGAAGAAGAACCTGGACGACGCCACCATCGCCAGGTTCCAGCACGAGCTCGGCAAGATGGGCTACAAGTTCCAGTTCATCACGCTGGCCGGCTTCCACAGCCTGAACTACTCGATGTTCAACCTGGCCTACGGTTATGCCCGTCAGAACATGACCGCATTCGTTGAGCTGCAGCAGGCCGAGTTCGCGGCCGCCGAGCGCGGCTTCACCGCCGTCAAGCACCAGCGCGAGGTGGGCACCGGCTACTTCGATGCCGTCACGACGACCATCGAGGCCCAGGCGTCGACCGGTGCGCTGAAGGGCTCGACCGAGGACGAACAGTTCTTCGACAAGAACGAGCACTGAGGTGATCGTCATGCGGTGAGGCCGCCTGCTGTTTTGCGGCGGCGTTACGATGACGAACCGGCCCGAAGGTGTCACGCCTTCGGGCTTTTTTGCCGCTGTCTTGAACCAAGTTTGATGCCACTGTGAATGCTCCCGTGATGCTGCTCGCCCTTGCCTTGCTCGCAGGTACGGCTGTCGCACAGGCCGCACCCGCCAGCGTGCAGCTCGATGAGTGGACCTGGACCGAGGTGCGCGATGCCGTCAAAGTCGGCACGACCACGGTGATCATTCCGGTGGGCGGCACCGAACAAAGCGGGCCGCACATGGCCTTGGGCAAACACAATGTGCGTGTCAAGGTGCTGGCCGAGCGCATCGCGCAGACACTGGGCCACACGCTGGTGGCGCCTGTGATCGCCTACGTGCCCGAGGGGCAGATTGCCCCACCGACGCAGCACATGCGCTACCCCGGCACGGTGTCTGTCTCCGATGAGGCCTTCAAGGGCGTTATCGACGGGGCGGCCCGCAGCTTCAGGCAGCACGGCTTCACCGACGTGGTACTGATCGGCGATCACGGCGGCTACCAGTCGCTGTTGGCCACCGTCGCCACGCGGCTCAACCGCGAATGGGCTGCGTCGCCAGCGCGCGTTCATTTCGTGGCGGCCTATTACGAGGCGGCGCAGGCGCCCTACAACCAGGCGTTGCGCGACCATGGGCTGACCGATGCGCAGATCGGCCTGCACGCCGGTGCCGCCGATACCTCGCTGATGCTGGCGACCGACGCCAACCTGGTGCGGCGAGAACAGTTGAAAATAGACCGTGATGCAGCGGCTGCAAAAGCGCTGGGCGTGAGCGGTGATCCACGGCCTGCCAGCGCATCGCTGGGGCAACTCGGGGTGGAGCTGATCGTGTCGCGCACCACGGCAGCGATCCGACAGGCGATCGCCACACCACGCCGCGCTGACCGCTGACCGCTCACAAGATCCCCACTCGCCACTTCCTACCTTTCGATGTCACGAATTCTCAGTTCACCTTTGCTCAAGCGCGCGCTGTTGTCGGGCCTGGTCGTCGCATGTGCCGCTGGCGCTGTCCATACGCAACTGCCGCCAGCCGCTGCCGCCACAGGCACCGCGCCCGTGGTCACCGTGCCCGGCATGCTGCCAGTGATCGATCGTCAGAACCTGTACAGCGAGATCGGCGCTGGCAAGTTCAGCCCCGCGGTGCAGGGCGCCCTCGAGCGGGTGTACGTGCCGAATCGGGTCGCCAACACGGTGTCGGTGATCGATCCGAAGACGCTCAAGGTCATCGACACCTTCAAGGTGGGCCTCAATCCGCAGCACGTGGTGCCGTCGTGGGATCTGCGCACGCTGTGGGTCGCCAACAATGCCGAGCACAAGACCACCGGCAGCCTGACGCCGATCGATCCGCTCACCGGCAAGCCGGGCGAGTCGATCGCGGTGGAGGACCCGTACAACATGTACTGGAGCCCCGATGGCAAGCATGCGATCGTGGTGGTCGAGGCGTACAAGCGCCTGGATTTCCGCGATGCCCACACGATGGTGCTCCAGTACTCGATCGAGACACCCGAGTGCGCGGGCATCAACCACGCCGATTTTTCGATCGATGGCCGCTATGCCTTGTTCACCTGCGAATTCAGTGGTGGGGTGACCAAGATCGATCTGGTCGACAAGCGGGTGGTCGGCACCTTGAAGCTGAGCCGCTATTTCGAACGCCCCGAGGTGCTGTCACTGCTGGCCAAGCCGGGCAAGAAGCCGCGCAAGATCCCCGATCCATCGCAACTGGGCGGCGAGATCTGCACCACGCCTGGGATGCCGCAGGATGTGCGTGCCTCGCCCGACGGTACCGTTTACTTCGTGGCCGACATGATGGCCGACGGGGTGCACCTGGTCGATGGGGCGAGCTTCAAGCAGATCGGCTTCATTCCCACCGGGGTGGGTGCCCACGGCCTGTATCCCAGCCGCGATGGCAAGAAGTTGTACGTCGCCAACCGCGGCAGCAACAGCGTGGTCGGGAAAAAGCGTGGCCAGGGCAGCGTCTCGGTGATCGACTTTGCCAGCCACCGGATCGAGCAGACCTGGCCGGTGCCCGGCGGCGGCAGCCCGGACATGGGCAACGTGAGCGCCGACGGCAAGTACCTGTGGCTCTCAGGCCGTTTTGACAACGTGGTGTACCGCTTCGACACCCAGAGCGGCGCGGTCAACACCATCAAGGTCGGCCAGGAACCTCACGGGCTCACCGTGTGGCCGCAGCCGGGGCGCTACTCGCTGGGGCACACCGGCAACCTGCGCTGATCGTCAGGGCTGATCGCGCTGTGTGCTGCGGCGTGGCGACGTCGCGGGTTTGAGCAGGCTGCGCACGCGGGTACGCGGGCCATCGGACACCAGGCCGGGCTCCACGGGCGTAGAGGGCTCTTCGCTGCTGTACCGTGGTGGCCAGTGCTTCAGCGTCGCCTGACGCAGCAGAGCGATCGCGCCACTGGCGGTGTAGCTGCGCTCCATCACGTGGGTGAGTGTGTGGCGCCCCACGCGCTCGCTGATCACGAGGGTCGAGCAACGCGTGCCGTAGCCCCGCTCGGGCATGCGGATGAAGGCGGACGAGAGCGCGCGTTCCACTTCGAGAGGCACCCCGGTGGCCGGCAACTCGGTGTCGGCGGCGAGTTGTCGATCGCCCAGCGCCGTGAACAATGCGCCTGCCAGTGCATCGACCGAATCGGCCTTGCCCAGCGCCAGGCGCAGACGCTGCTTCAGTGCCGTCGTTTTCGGCCAGTCAGTGTCCAACGCTGCATTCGATACGCCATAGGTGCCACGTTCCAGACGCTGGGGATGGGCGTGGAGATTCGATGCCCAGAAGCATTCGCCGCGTTGGAAATCAGCGGCGATCAGGTTGAAGCCGTTGTAGCCCGACAGCGCCGTGCGCATCCAGAAGCGGTCGGTCGGTTCGGTGCCACGCAGCCACTGCGGCACGATCTGCCCGCGCGACGGTGCCTGAGGATCGATGCGCGAGGGGTCGCGCACATTGGTCACCATGGCCAGTCGGCCTTGCGCGGTCAAGCCCAGCCAGGTGCCGCCGGCTTCGAGATCACGACCGCCGAGGATCGATGGCCCGCCGTCCTCGGGCGTCCACCAGGCCAGGCGCGCGGAAGGGCGATGGAAGTACTCGTCGCGGTTGGCCGCCACGACCAGCGGGAAACGCCGACTCTGATCGATGGCCAGCGCGATCAGGCACATGGCTCGAACGCCTCAGTGTGCCGCGGTCCGACGAGCAGGTGCTGCCAGGCGGTGGCTTCACGCTCGATGCGGGCACACAGCACGTCAGTGACGCCACCGGCGGCTTCAGGCGCGTCGATGGATGCGGGCACCGCATAGGTTTCCATCCAGGTGTCCTCGCCGGCAACAGCATCCGTGCGCTGCAGCAGCCGCGCCTGCAAGCCCGGATGCGCGTGGCGCAGTCGGCCGTGCATCGCGTTCACGGCGAGTCGCAGCGCATCGGCGTCTCGCGTGGCCACCCGGTAATAGACATACAGCTCACGAGGCATCGGGCGGGTTGGCTCAAGCCGTCTCGGTGTTCAGCACCTCGTAGGGCATCGGGCAGCGTGTCAGCAACGCGCCATCGGGAACCCCCAGGTGCAGGGTGCCTTCTTCCAACGCAGCCAGCTTGACTTCAATCAGCGCGTGGTGCGTCAGCGGTGCCGCATCGTCTGGCGCGGGTGCAGCGCATGCGACCAGCCCTGCGGGCTGGGTCGGATCGGCGCTGTGGAACACCTCCAGTCCTGCAGCGATCGGCGCCTCGGCGGCAAAGAGCAGGGTGCGGCGCTTGGTCGTGCCACGGTACTGCGAGCGCGCGACCACCTCCTGGCCGGGGTAACAGCCCTTCTGGAAGTTCACCGCACCGATCAATTCGAAATTCAGCATCTGCGGCACGAACTGATCGACCGTGGCCGCCTCGATCGTCACGATGCCGCTGTCGACTTCCAAGCGTTGCCAGGCCGCGAGCGTGAGCGGATCCGCAGGCTGCGGCGTGGCGGTGCGGGTCACCCGCCAGGCGCGCGCGATGCCTGCCACGCCGGGCAGCCGGATCCAGGTGCCATGCTCGTCGGCCAGGTGGCCCCAGGTCGGCAGATCCTGGGTGGCAGCTTGCGCCGCCGCGCCACTCACGCCGGTCAAGGTCACCTCGGCGCTCGCGTCGCTCAGTTTGCACTGAGCGCGCAGAACGAACATCGACAGTCGCTTCAGCGTGGCGGGCAACACGCTCGCATGGCAGGCCAGCAGCACCTCGTTGTCGCTCGGCTTCCAGATGACAAAGCTCGCCAGCAAGCGGCCCTTGGCTGAGCAGTAACCCGCCAGTCGCGCCTGGTGGGGCCCGAGCGACTGAACGTCCTGTGTCAGCTGACCATGCAGAAACTGGGCGGCTTCGGCACCGACGGCGCGGATCACACCCCAATGGGACAGCGGAACGGACAGCGACGACAGCACAGGCAACGACATGTGCCGATTATGATTTGCACGATGTTGCCCGGCAGCCCACGGTGTCATCCCCGAGTACGTCGCCAGGGCGCGGGTCGGACGCTTTTGACACGCCCATGAAGCGCTGGGTCATGCGGGCGCTGGTCGTGCTCGTCGCACTGGTTGCGGGGAGCGCGGTGGCGCTGTACCTCTGGCTGCAGCGGCCGCTCGAGCTGGCCACCGACACGGTCGAGGTGTCGATCGAACCCGGTACCTCGCCGCGCGCCATTGCGAATGCCTGGGTACAGGCGGGCGTGCGGACGCCGGCATGGCTGCTGTATGAATGGTTCCGCTGGTCGGGCGAGTCCCGCCGCATCCGTGCCGGCAGCTATGAAATCGACCGCCAGACCACGCCAGGTTCGCTGCTGGGGATCATAGTGCGCGGCGATGAGTCGAAGGCCTTCGTCAGGCTCAACGAAGGCTGGACGCTGCAGCAATTCCGCGCTGAACTGGCGCAGGCCGAGGCGCTGAAGCCCACCACGGCAGCGATGAGCGATGCCGAGTTGATGGCGGCATTGGGTGACGCCTCGACTCCGGCCGAAGGGCGCTTCTACCCCGACACCTACACCTACAGCAAAGGAAGCGCCGACCTCGCGGTGCTGCGGCGCGCCCACCATGCAATGCAGCAACGACTGGCCGCGGCCTGGGCGCAACGCGCGGCCGACACCCCGCTGCGCACCCCCGACGAAGCCTTGACACTCGCCTCCATCGTCGAGAAGGAAACCGGCCAGCAGGCAGACCGCGGCAAGGTGGCTGCGGTGTTCATCAACCGCCTGCGCATCGGCATGCCGCTGCAGACCGATCCGACGGTGATCTACGGCCTGGGGGCCGCCTTCGATGGCAACCTGCGCAAGCGTGATCTGCAGTCCGACACGCCCTACAACACCTACACCCGCACCGGCCTGCCGCCCACACCGATCTCGATGCCGGGCAAGGCGTCGCTGCTGGCGGCCGTTCAGCCTGCGCCGTCGAGGGCGCTTTACTTCGTGGCGCGTGGCGACGGCACGAGCGAATTCAGCGACGACCTCGCCGCCCATAATCGCGCCGTCAGCAAGTTCCAGCGCGGGCGTTGACGGGCTTCGGCCCAGGGTGGCCCCAGCCCGCTCCTTCCACAACGACACACCACCGAGAACAAGGGCATGCCCGGTCGGTTCATCACATTCGAAGGCATCGACGGCGCCGGCAAGAGCAGTCACATCGAGCCATTGGCAGCTCGCCTGCGTGCGGCCGGGCACACCGTGCTGGTCACCCGTGAGCCGGGCGGCACGCCACTGGCCGAGCGTCTGCGCGAGACGCTGCTTCACACCCCGATGGATGCGCTGACCGAAGCGCTGCTGGTGTTCGCCGCACGCCGAGACCATGTGAAACAGGTGATCGCACCGGCGCTGGCACGTGGCGATACCGTGCTGTGCGATCGTTTCACCGATGCCACCTTTGCCTACCAGGGCGCGGGTCGAGGGTTCGATCTGGCGCAGCTGACGGCGCTGGAATCCTGGGTGCACGGGGATCTTCAGCCCGATCTGACGCTCTGGTTCGACCTGCCGGCCGAGCAGGCGGCACAACGTCTGAGCGCCGCCCGCGCCCCCGACCGTTTCGAACGGCAGGATGGGTCGTTTTTCGAGCGGGTGCGCAGCGGATACCTGGCGCGCGCCGAGGCGTTTCCGCAGCGCATCCGGCGCATCGATGCCGCGGCCGATCGCGATTCGGTCGGGCGGCAGGTGATGGCTGCGCTGGAGAGCCCGCGCTGATGCCACCCGCGTCGCTGGCGGCCGATACCGCTGCACCGTCTTCTGCTGCGTCGCTGGCCTTGCCGTGGCTTGCGATGCCGTTGCGTGAAGCACTGGCCACGCAGCGCACGCATGCCTTGTTGCTGCATGGGCCGCAAGGCGTGGGCCAGTTCGAGATGGCGCTGACCCTGGCCCAGGCCTGGCTGTGCGAGGACACCGCACTGCCGGGCGGCGACAGGCCGCGCCCATGTGGCCTCTGTGCCAGTTGCCGCCTGGTGCAGGCGCGCTCGCATCCAGATCTGATGGTGCTGATCCCGGAATCGATGGGCACCGCCATGGGCTGGACGGCCGAGGGCGGAGGCGAGGAGGGTGGGGCAGGTGCAGCCGATGCTGCTGGCAAGCGCAAGCCCAGCAAGGAGATCCGCGTGGCCGAGGTGCGCCGGATCCTCGCCTTCGCCCACACCACGGCCGCGCGCAATCAGGGCAAGGTGGTGGTGGTGTATCCCGCCGAAGCGATGAACACCATCGCAGCGAATGCGCTGCTGAAGATTCTGGAAGAGCCGACGGGTCGCTTGCGTTTCGTGTTGGCGGGTTCGTCGGCAGACAGCTTGTTGCCGACGATCCGCAGCCGCTGCCAATCGCTGCGACTCGACCTGCCGGATGCGCGGCTGGCCGCTGAATGGCTGCGTGCAGAGGGTGTCGCGAATCCCGACGTGTTGTTGACGGCAGCCGGCGGGCAGCCGCAGGAGGCGCTGGCCTGGTTTCGCGACGGCATCGATGCCCAGCTCTGGCTGGCGTTGCCAGGCCAGCTGGCGCGGGGCGAGCCCGGACCATTGCCGAACTGGCCGCTGTCCCGTGTGGTCGACACGATGTTCAAGCTGTGTCACGACGCGATGCGGCTGGCCGCTGGCGCGACGCCGCGGTACTTTTCCGTCGAAGCGATGCGCGCCTGGGCAGATCGCACGGCCGATATCGCAGCGCTGGACGACTGGTACCGCGAACTCGGCCGCATCGCCCGGCATGCCGAACACCCCTGGCAGGCAGCGCTGACGATCGAATCGCTGGTCCTGCAGGCGAAGAAGGCGTGTTCCTCGGGCCAAAGTCCTCGTCCACAAGCCGCTCGCGTTCGATAAACTGGACGCATGAACGAACCCGCTTCCCGCCCGTCGACGGCCGGCATCCCTGCGCTGGCAGGCAGCCGTCCGAGCGTGATCCAGCTGGTGTTCCGCGAGAAGGGCGCGCTGTACGCGGCCTACATCCCGCTGATGAACGAAGGCGGATTGTTCGTGCCCACCACCCGCGACTACCGATTGGGTGAAGACATCTACCTGCTGCTGTCCTTGCCAGAGGACACCCAGCGTTACCCCGTGGCCGGCAAGGTGGCGTGGATCACCCCGGCCAATGCCTCTGGCGGCCGCACCCAGGGCGTTGGCGTCCGTTTTCCGACCGACGAAAAGACCCGCGTGCTGCGGCTGCGGATCGAAGAGTTGCTGGGCACCTCGATCTCGTCATCGAAGCCGACCCAGACCATCTGATCCCGGCGGCAACGGCCCCGCAAGCCGCACCGCGCACGATGTACGTCGACTCCCATTGCCACCTGAGCTACCCCGAGCTGTCCGACCGGCTGGCGGAGATTCGCGCCGACATGCAGGCGGGCGGGGTGGAGCGGGCACTGTGCATCTGCACCACGCTGGAAGAGTTCGATCGGGTGCATGCGCTGGCGCTGGCGCATGACAACTTCTGGGCCAGTGTCGGTGTCCATCCTGACAACGAAGGTGTGCAGGAGCCGACGCTCGACGATCTGCTCGGACGGGCCGCACTGCCGCGGGTGGTGGCACTGGGCGAAACCGGGCTCGACTATTACCGCCTGAATGGGCGTTCCGAGGCCGAAATGGAGTGGCAGCGCGAGCGCTTCCGCGTGCACATTCGCGCCGCGCACCGCACCGGGCTGCCGCTGGTGATCCACACCCGCAGCGCGTCGCGCGACACGCTCGACGTGTTGAGCGCCGAAGGCGAACGCCGCGTCGGTGGCGTGTTCCATTGCTTCACGGAAACCCTGGAGGTGGCCCGGGCGGCGCTGGATCTGGGCTTCTACATCTCGTTCTCAGGCATCCTGACCTTCAAGAATGCGAAGGACCTGCATGAGGTGGCGCGCTTCGTTCCGCTGGACCGCTGCCTGATCGAGACCGACAGCCCGTACCTGGCCCCAGCACCGTTTCGCGGCAAGACCAACACGCCGGCGCTGCTGCCTTGGGTGGCCAAACAGCTGGCCGACCTGAAGGGGCTGAGCGTGGAGGAAATCGGCCGCGTCACCACGTCCAATTTCGAATCCTTGTTCAGAATCCAACCGGCCGTGCGCGATGAGAATATCTAGAAAAAGCTTTAGATTTTCTCTCTATCTATTTGTCGCATCGTTTATTTTCCCGGCGATGGCTGGGTCGTACGATGATTTTTTCACCGCCATCAAGCGGGACCATCGCCACACAGTCGAAGCGCTGCTGCAGCGCGGATTCGATCCGAACGCGGTCGATGAAACCGGCCAGCCCGGCATCGTCGCTGCGTTGCTCAACGAGTCTTATGAGGTCGCCGATGCGTTGATCAGCAGCGACAGGCTGCAGCTGGAAGCTGTCAATCGCTCGGGTGAAACGGCGCTGATGATGGCCAGTCTGCGAGGCCAGGCGAGGCTGGTCCAGCGGCTGCTGCAGCGTGGGGCCATGGTGAACCGGGCAGGTTGGTCGCCTTTGCACTACGCCGCGACCGCGCCCGATGAAACACCGATGAAGCTGCTGCTGGCGCATGGCGCTGCGGTCGATGCCCGCTCGCCGAACGGCACGACGCCGCTGATGATGGCCGCCGACTACGGGCCATCGGCGTGCGTCGACTTGTTGCTGGCAGCCGGTGCCAGGCTCGATCTGAAGAACGATCTTGGTCTGACCGCGATCGACTTCGCCCGCCAGCGCGGGCGTGACCGACTGGCTGATCAGCTCAGCCGGCGGCTTGCGCCGCCGTGATGTGCAAGGTCGGCAGCAGCCCAGGTAACGGTTTGTCAGTGCGCTTCTGACACGTGTTATGGCGTCAGGACGACTTGTCAGCAAACACCGCGAAATTACAGTGGACTCATCCATTCAAGGAGTCCGCGATGCAATCCAGCCAACTCAGAAGCAACCCGTTCGTGCTGATGACCCACCCTGAGGTCGTCCTTCAAGCCGTCGAAAAATCGGAGTCCCTGGCACGATTGCAGGGTCAGGTTTTCAGGCCCCTCGACAAGCCCATCCTCGGCAGCACGCCGGCGGATGTCGCTGCGTACGACCGACGCATTGATCAAAGCAACTGATCGGCGACGGCAGGGCATCTGCCTTGCTGATCCGGATGTTGGGCCGCGCTGCGGCTAGAACACCGCAAATCCGCGCTGCATTAAATCAATGACGATGTATAGAACGGTCGTCCGATACTCGGATTCCCGGTAATACGCGTTTGGAAGTGTTTTGTTAAATGCCGCTGGCATTAATTCACACTTCCCACGGTCTACATAATCGACCGTTATCGGGCTCAGACGATACGTAGAAAGTATCGCCGAAACGCGACAGCCAGGTGAAGTTGTCACTGGCCCCGACGCACACCTCTGACACCGCCAGGTCTATGAGATCGGCCAGTTGGTATCGGTGAAATTCCAGCCTGACGGGCTTGGGAATATTCCCCATGCTCGACGAACTGAAACGGTTCGACCAGGCTTCGCCCTCTTCAAAAGCTTTCATCATGTACTTCGACATGTACGCCGCCAGGCGGGCAGGGGAGTGATATGGCTTTGCATTCTGGCAATCGATATTGCCCCCATTCACCTCGCCAATAACGCGCCGCCAGGCAGCGCGAAGGATGTTCCAGGACTTGCAGCTGGTGCCCTTGATCTTGATGCGCGGAGGTAGGCGGTGCGTGCCTAGGTGCACATGCCAGGCGCCGCGTTTCTGCTGCTCAAACGCGGCCACGTAGGCGAAGCCGGGGAGGGTCTTCCGAACAGCACGCACGAAGGCGGCGAAATGTGCCTTACAGAGCGCGAGATCGGTCTGGTTGGCGCGGTAGGTCAGGGTGAGCAAACAATCGACGCCTAGCGCCTTGCAGAGCCTCCGAACGCGGGTTTTTGCGCGCCTGGCCGACCGCCTGCGGTTTGTCTCGGCTTTCTCGGCCGCCTGAGGGTCTTCCATCTCACCGCGCAGCACCTTAGCGCAGATCGACTCAGGGTCGAGCGGGCCAACATGCTCCCAGTCTGTGGCGCGCTGCACGCACCCTTCCCGGTGGCCATTGCCAAGATCGTGGATGGTCACGGTGAACCGATCCGCACTCGGCTTGCCTTCAAAAATCTGCCCGTCGATAATTCTCAGCACTCGAGCCCCTGCTATGGGTTCTAGTCATGGCCCCCGGACTGCTGCAAACAGTCGCGGGGGTTTTCTTTTTCTATGGCCTACGCCCGGTGCATCAGGCGTTGGTCGGAAAGTGTCCTAGGAATAAATCTAGACCGCGCTGCGCGCGGCCGGCCCCGCCCCGCTACGCGTGTCGCTGCCGTCCCGCGCGAGCGATGCGGCGTCGGTTGCCGGCAGACACAGCTCCAACTGCGACCACTGGCCTAAGGTCCCGGCGTTTGGTCTGGAAGGGGCGGCGCCCCTTACCCCGGAGGGCTTCGCCCCCCCCTGCGGGCTCCCCCCCAATGCGGTCTTGAGAGGGCGAGTGTTTTCAGGTCTGAGCATCTGACGGACTCCGGTGGTCGGGTGAGGGCGCTGCTGCGGGCTGCGGCTGCGACTGGATGGGTTTGGGGCAGGTGACCAGGCGCTCCCGGTCACCGAAGCGCAGCACGCCGACGCAGGGGCCGTGCTCGGTGAAGTAGTAGCCCATGGACGCGAGCTGCTCGCCGGTGATCCGTGCGACACGCTCGCCGTCGACAACGATGCCGAAGGTGTAGTGCGGCTGGCCGCTGACGCTGTAGCCGCCTTCCATGTTGATAGCGCGACCGGCGAGGGGCTCACGGTCCTGCTTGATCGGCACGGCTTCATACCAAGGCCAGGGTGGTGACGATGCTGCTGCGGCTGCTGTGGCCACCGGATGCCGTGCGGCTGCTGGTGTTGCTGCGGATGGGCTTGCTGGTGCTGCTGCGGCCTCAGTCGGTGCCGGTGCGAACCGTGTCGAGAGCCGGTCCTTGAGGACGTAGCCAAGCCCGGCCAGGAGCACCAAGCCGCCGAGCAGCGCCCACACCGCGAACGGCAGGCGCTGGCCGAAGTTGCCGTGCATCTCTGCAGACTTGTAAAGGCCGAATGCGGCCTTGTCGTGTTTCCAGTACCTCGATGTCGCCTTGGCGATCGCATCGGGGTTGCTGACGCGGTCCCACATGTAGACCATGACGCGGTTGCTGCCGAAGATGCGGCGCACGTCCTCGTGCGGCCCGCAGAGCTTTCTGACGTTGACGTGCAGCAGCTGCGGGTGCTGGGTCAGGTAGATGAACTCGACGCCGTAGTGCCGTGCGGTTTCGAGCTTCTCGATGAACATGGGCACGCGCTTGCCCGATGGCATCGGACGGAACACGCGTTGGCATTCATCGACGACGATCACGTCGCCGGGCTTGCACCAGAGCCACCAGTTGAAGATGGAGCAGAGCACGTCCTCCTGCGCATCGGTGCCGGGCTCCCGTATCTTGTCGGCCCACTCATCGCGCCAAGTCTCGGGGTCGAGCTTGGGGACATCCATCATGTCGTGCTCGATGAGAAGATCCCGGATGCCACCGACGACCAGGCGGCGCTTGACGTTCTCGCCTTGGTACTCGACCGTTTGCTTGGGCACGTCGCGCAGCTTGGTGGCGACGGTGTAGAGGGTCTTGCCTGCCCCGTTGAGGCCGGTGACGAGGCTGTGCACGCCCATGGTTAGGCCTTGGCGATCCGGACGACCTTGGTCAGGCCCCAGAGGCTCAGCGTGAAGGTGATCGAGCCCAGGACATAGCCCAGGCCCACCCAGACGCCTGCGAGGCCTGCGATCTGCAATCCGATGATGGGTGCGTTGCCCAGGCTGGACATGAGCGTGCTGACCAGGCCGTTCACCGCGGCCTGGACGCCGACGAGGGTCACGCTGGCGAAGCCGAGGGCGATGAGGATGCGCGCCAGGATGGGGGTGGCGAGGCCTGCGATGGCTGCAAGCAGGCCGCTCATATCTGACGCACTCCGGCCAGCATGAGCATCAGCGCGGAGAAGATCGCGCCAACGATGACCCAGGGTCGGGCGTCCGTCGCAGCTGCGCAGATGGGGCCGAAGGAGTAGGCCTTGCCTGCGATGACCTGGTCAGCGGGACAGCCGGACGGCAGGCCGACGCTTTCGGCGCTGTAGTTGATGTTGGGTGCCTTGGTGGGCACGGTGTCTGTCGGCGTGCTGCCGAGCTTCAAGCAGCCGATGCGGTCGGGGTTGGCGGTGCAGGGGTCGGTGGGCTCCTGCGGCGTGGGTGCTGGCGTGGTGGTCGTTGTCGTCGTGGTCGTGCCGGTCGTGATGTTGTTGGTCACGTTGGTGACGCTGGTGTTGTAGGTGATGGTGTCGCCGGCGTAGTTGTAGGTGTAGGTCGGCGTGCTGGTTTCGGTGACGGTCTGGCTTGGGCTGCCGCCTGTGGTCGTCTTGCTGGTCGGTGTGCCGGTCTGGCTGGTGGGGCCGGTGGTGGTGATGCCAGCGGGTACGCTTTGCCCTCCGGTGTCGATGGCGTCCTTGGTGGGCTGGACCCACGGCGTCGGGTCTTCCGGTGGATGGGCGGCGACCTTGGATGCGGCATCGCCTGGCGTGATCGGCACGGCGTTGTAGCGACCCACAGGGCACTTGCCGTCTGGCCCTGGTGGCCCGGCAGGCGTGCTGTACGCGGGGTTGAGCGCATCGATGGTCGCGGCGCAGTTGGCAGCGACGGTGACCGTGCCGGACTGCCTCCAGCTGCCGGGCGCGATCACGCCACTGTCGCAGACGGCCCGGAACGTCGTGGGTCCGGTGATGTCGAGCACGTAGCAGTGTTCGTTGTACAGGGCGTTGACCTGGTCCATGAGCTGCTGTGCTGCAGCGGGTCCGCTTGCAGCGGGTGCCGTGGTTTCGTACCCGGACCAGTTGGCGAGCCATCCCGGGGCGGTGCCGCCGCTGGGTTCCTGGCCGGGGTCTGCCACGAGACCGCCATCCGGTGTGGCGTAGACGCGGTAGGCGGCGTAGGCGGCAGCGGCTGCACTGGCTGCTCCGCAGATGACGCCACCGCCGAGCATGCAGCGACCGACAGCGCCGGCCGCATCGGCGAGTGAGACGCTCATCGCAGATGACACAGCGAGCGGCCCGGCTCTGCCTGCGATGATGGCTGCATCTGTGGCGACCACGCGGGCCGAGGCTCCGGCGCCAGCAGCGGCCCAACTGCGGTTGGCAGCCGTCGCCGCATCGATGACGCGGGGGTTGTAGGCGTTGCGGACCCAACCGCCGCCGGGGTTCGGCGACCAGCCGGTGAGCTGCTCGGAGAGGGTGACGGTGCTGGCGGCGTGTGCGCTCAGTCCCAACCCTGCAAGGCAAACCAGAGCACCGAGACGACGAAGCCAATGAGCATGAGGTCGGCCATCAGTAGCTTTCACGGTTGAAGACCTTTGTGTAGATCGAGCGGGCGCAGAGGATGACGACCAGGGCGAGGAACCAAGCGCCGATGACGGGCGACCACTCCTGGAGGTCCATCGGGGTGCAGGGCGCGAGGTAGGCGCTGGCGCCTTGGGCGACCTCCGAACCATCTGGGGCGACGGTTGTGTAGTTGAACCAGACGGAGGTTTCTTGCCACTCTGCGGAGCTGCAGCGCATGAAGCCTGCGCTGGTCATGCCGGACACGGAAGCGCAGTAGGCGTGCGCCGCCTCCTCGGGGTGACGGAAGCATTGCGTGCCTACTGCGTAGCCCATGGTCGGCTTACTTGAAGAACTTGCGGTACAGGTAGTACGCGCCCCAGATGGCGACGCCCATCGAGGTCAGGCCACCCACAACGGCCAGGGCGTCGGTCTGAGCGGTGGTGATGGCCGCAACGGCGGCTGTCGAGTCCGCAAAGGCCATAGAGGTGCCGAGAGCCGTTCCAACGGCCACGAGGCCGCGAGTGATCCAGTGGTTCATTTGTCTTTCCTTGGAAAACGCAGCGAGATTGCTGCGGCAAAGGCCGAACCCTTGCCGCAGAAGTCAGAGCTACTGCAGGCGCTCAGGGCGCCAGAACAGGGAGTTGGCGCAGTCGCGCTGCATCTGCTCGACCAGGCGGATCACCCAACCGAGCGAGTCACGGCGTGCCTTCGCCAACAACGGAGCGAGGCCGAGCAGGGCGGCTGCGCGGGCGCTCATTTGGTGGGCTTGGCAGGGATCGGGGTCAGGTCCGTGAGGACAGCCTCGATGACGCGTGACGCCGGATTCGCGCGCATCGCAAATGAGCCGGAATAGACGCCCACCTGCGCCTTTTTGATGAGGTCGTCGCCCTTAATCTTGAGCACGCCGACCTGGCTGATGGAGCCGTCGTCGTTCAAAAGGAGGCACTCTGCAGAGTGACTAAGACCGGACTTGCCGTCCATGTTCCAGGGACGGGGTTCATTGAGCTTGAGGATTTGGATGAGGGATTGCATTACAGTGACTCCAGTAGTCGAGGTGAACCGTACTAAAAATTTAGTAGGTGCCGAACGCTACCCGACTTTTAGTAGGAGCACAAGATGCTGAAGACCGCACTGCAGCGACTGACGCCTGAGAACAAGGCCGAACTGCGCGAGCTCGGAATCAGCGACCAACTCCGGTCGGACTGGCTGCACGAGCGCAAGACGCCGAGCCAGGCACAAGCCGCAATCCTTGAGACGATGCTGCAGCTACCGGAGCATCAGCTACGAGACTGGTTGACGATGCAGAAGGCAACGCCAGCACAACGCACCTGGCTGGAGAAAGCCAAGGGAAAAGCACTGAAGCATGCCCAGGCGCATGGCGTGCTTCCGTTCGTGCTCTCTACAGTCGTCGCCGGTGCCCAACATGCATGGAGCCGTTTGGGTGAATCCGTCACTATGTATATTATGTAAATAAAATGGGTCGTAGAGATCAACGAAAAAGGCGGCCCGTGGGCCGCCTTTGTTCATTTGATGCGCTGCGCTCTACTTGGTAGCCACGGCAACGGGTTTAGCGGGCGCTTGCGCGGACGGTGCCTCCGCCGCAGAGGCTGCCAGCGAAGGTCCCTGTACGGCCAGTTCGGGGTGATCCTTCAGCATGCTCACACCGTAGAGCGGCTTGAACACACCTTGGTGGCATGTCTGGCAGTTGGCCTTGGCCACGTCTCCGGTTGGGCCCAGTCGATGCGCCGGGAACACTTTGGCGATCGGCTCCATGTACTGGTTGTTCAGATCACGCACCATGCGGATGCCATACCAAGCGGTTGCGCGCTGTGGCGGGCTGGTTTCCCAGGCAGCGAACGAACGGCTGTTGTGACAGTACGTACAGTTGACACCCAACGCCGTCGACATGTGCGTCATCAGGCTGTAGGTCCACTCTGCCTGCTTGATGTTGTGCTTGTTCCCGGTGGGCAGCGCCGTCGTGCCGTGCACGCGGATTTCCTGTGACCCCAGCAGGAAGGGCGTGAACGGGTCTTCGGGCAGCGACGACAAGTTCGCGACCTTGGACACGGTGTTCTGCCCTGCCCTGTCACCCAGCAAACCCACCGACCGCTTCTCGGGCTCGGCCTTGAACCACACGTTGGCCGGGATGTTGTTTCCGCGGTGGCAGGTGTAGCAAGTCACGCCGGTTTGGGCGACGTGGGTCTTGTAGTCGGTGTTGATCTTGCGCGTCATCTGCAACATCTTGCGCGCAACCACCTTGGTGTACTTCTCGTCCAGCGCGAAGTTCTGCGGGTTGTGGCAGTAGGTGCAGCCTTGCTCCGGTGCCACCCACGACGTCATCGCGACCATCAACCGCGTGAACTCGCCCAGGCTGAGGTCGTTGAGGACCTGCACGTTCTGGTAGATCGACGCCGCTGCCGGGCCGCCGGGCGCTGCAGGCGCTATCGCTGCAGGCACCTGATTCAACGGCGCCTGTGCATCCAGGGTGCGCGGGTTGTAGATCTCGGCCATGCCCGTGCCGCGGAAGCCATGCTGGACGGCCTCGATCGGCGGCCTTTCGCAGCCTGCCAGCAGTGCCGCAGCAGTGAGCAAGATCAAGCGCAGTGTCATTGTGAAATTCCTGTTCATGGCTTGACTCCCTGCAGCGTCGAAGGATCGATCACCGGGGCCCACACAGCCGGGTACATCGGCGCGACACCGTGCTTCACCGCCCACAGATACCAGTTGTCGACCACGGTGCCCGTCAACAGGATGCCGATGCCGCCTGTCAGCGGTGTCAGCACCGCGAACCACCACGCCCACCGGTGGATCGATTCCATCGTCGCGTTGAAGCCCATGGTCCAGCGCCAGAACAGCGCGGCGCGCTCCGAGGCCGTTCCGCGATCGGTGATCTGCTCGATTTCGCGTTCACCGCCGAAACGGCTGACCGCAAGGATGGTCGCCCCGTGCATCGCAAACAGCAGCGCTGAGCCATACAGGAAGGCAATCGAGAGCATGTGGAACGGGTTGTAGAACAGGTTGCCGTAGCGGATCGAGAAGGCTGCCGTCCAGTCCAGGTGCGGGAAGATGCCGAACGGCACGCCCTCACCCCAGTTGCCCATCAGCACCGGACGGAAAAAGCCCAGCACCAGGAACAGCCAGATCGGCGACAGAAAGGCCCAGGCCACGTGCGTACCCATGCCCAGCTCGCGAGCGCGGCGGTAGGTTCGCGCCCACCACAACAGGATCGACATCGTCAGGAACAGGCCGGCAATCTGCCACCAGCCACCCTGGTTCAGCGGTGCCAGCCCCAGCCCATTGCTGGGCGCCGGTGGCTCCAGCGCCAGCCAGAAGAGCTGACGGATGAACTGGACCGGATCCCAGTTCACCGAGGCCAGCATGTTGAAGCCCATGATGTTGATCGCGAGCGTGCCGAAAAAGATCGAAGCCAGACCAAGCGCGCCGAGGTAGAGCGGCCCGATCTGCGCGTTGCCAATGCGGCCTATCAGGTGAACGAGAAACGGCTCGCCGAGACGCGTGCTCTCTGTTTTGTGCTCGATGCCGTGGTGGATCGGACCGACCGCTTGCACAGCGGTGAAGATGTTCTGGTATTCAGCCATGAGTTGTCTCCTGGTGCACGCGCATCAATGCCAGATGGGAAGATTCAGCCACCAGCCCCACCATTCAGGCCAGCCACGTGTCCAGAACGGGCCGCTGATCACGATGCACACGGCGCTCCAGAACACGGCGGACAGCGCCAGAAAGAGGCCCAGGCGGTGGATGCCCAAGGTGCCGATCGAGTAGCCGATGGTGTCGCGGAAGAAGGTGTCTTCGTGCTCAGGTGCCTTGACGGTTTCGCCCGCTTTCGGGTTGGTGGCCGACAGCACCAGCGCACCGTGCAGCGACAACGCCAGGCAGGTGGTGAAGAAGAAAGTGATCGCCAGCATGTGAGCTGGGTTGTAGTGGAAGTGCAGGTATTGATACCCGGTATTCGAAACCCAGTCGAGGTGGCTCAGAATGCCGTAGGGGAATCCGTGGCCCCATGCTCCCATCAAGACGGGGCGAATCACGACCAGCGTGACGTAAGCAAATATCGCGAATGAAAAAGCAACCGGCACATGCAATCCCATGCCGAGTTTTCGACAGATTTCAACTTCGCGAAGTGCCCAGGATCCGAATGCGCCGATGGCACAGACAGTAATCAACTGCCATAAGCCTCCTTCGCGCAGCGGCGCAAAGCCCAGACCATATTTGAGATCCGGTGGCGCGATATTGATCTGCCACACATTCCATGTGCCTCCGATGGCCGCGCCCCACAGTATCAGGGCCGTACCGAGGAGTGCGAAAAACAATGTCGTGACACCGAAGAATCCGACATAGAAAGGCCCGAC
This sequence comes from Burkholderiaceae bacterium, assembly GCA_965229345.1. Lineage (GTDB taxonomy): Bacteria > Pseudomonadota > Gammaproteobacteria > Burkholderiales > Burkholderiaceae_C > PBB1. The sequence continues at coordinate 2,363,158 of OZ245872.1, read as the reverse complement.
CCAGAAATCGAAAAGATCCCCTCCGACCAGGGTCCCTCCGCGGATACGGTATTTTCTTTCAAAACTGAGCGTGGCCATGGGCAACTCCTCCGGGCCCCAGGCAATCCGAGATTGCCGAGGGCGAAAATCATGTTGGCAGACGGGGCCGGGCGTGAGCCCGCGCCGCGTCTACCTCGGGCGCAAGCCCGATGCTGTCACTTGACGACGGGTGAAGTCGTTTCTGCAGGCAACGACGCATGCTGCGCCAGCTTGGCCCTGGAGTTCGCGCCATCGAGCCAGTTGAAGGTCGATGTGCTCAACAGCACCAGATGAATCAGCACAGCCAAACCGAACAGGAAAACGCCTTGCGCAACCATCGTACGAAGCGGGTCGAACAAACGCCAAATTCTCCACATGGTCTATCTCCTAAAGTAAATGGGACATGAAGGTGTAAACGGCACCTTTGACGCCACCGATCAATGATTTCTCTGCTTCAGCCCCGGGTAGCCAGGAACGCCATTGCCATGTCATCGCTTGCGCGCACAAGGCAACCACCAACAACAAGCAAAAGCTCACCGCAAAGATGCCGAGATACGCTTTTGAGTCGTTCTTCAATATCTGCTGCAAAGAGAGATTCGTTGTATCAGTCATCGCATTCCCCTTCCGGGATTTAAATCAGAGCCAAGGACGCCAAGCCCACACCAGGAAGTGCGCTATCACTGCAACAGCAGTAAAGCCGATGAAGCCTTGCACATAGAATCTGTGAAACTCTTGTGCCTCTTCATCGGTCAGGCCTGATATAGAGCCTTTTCTTTCAGCCATAGGATTTACTCCTTAAGGACGGCCTGTTGGCCGGTATCGCGCAGAGCCCGCGCGATCGAGGCAGCCGCGGCACTGCGCCACGACATTCGGTGTGTTCAGCGTCTGGCCGAACGAATTCATCTACAACGGCTGATGCACGTGGCGTCATGCCGGCTCTCCCTGCCTCATGGCGTCACGTGACGTCGCTACCCGGGCCGCGGTGACCCGGTCTTCGCCCGCCCTGCGGGCATCACGTTCTGCGCGGTCACGCAGGCGCTTTGCTGCGGAGATCTGCACCAGAACCGGCTCGGTCTGCACGATTTCGTCGAGCAGTTCCTGGGCATCCGTGTCCCAGGGGCTGGGTGCCTGGCCATCGATGCGAGCGGGTGTCGGGTCGACGCGGTCCAGGTCCGTCCCCAGCGGAAGGATGTGGAACAAGGCGTCGAACAGCGCGTTGCAGAACTCCTGGACGATGTAGGTCGCGCCGGAGTAGCCCATGAACGGCGTGCCGGTGTGGCGGCGAATGATGGGCAGCGGGAACGAGGCCGGAATGAAGCTCGCCTTCATCATCGAGCCGCCGCCGCATTCGGCGAGGTAGATGCGTTCGTTGTAGCTGCCATACATCACCAGCGGCGTCTTGTCTTTCACCAGCTGGCGCACTTCTTCGTTGTTTGTCTTGGCCCCCGGCAGCCGCGACACCGCGAACTGGCAGGGCAGTCCCATCTCGTCTTCGAGGAAGTGGCGGATGCCACGGGTGTAGGTGTCGTTGGCGACGACGGCGAAGCTCGCGGTGCCGAAGAAGTCCTGGGTGACCGAGCGCCACAGGTCCCAGATCGGCTTGATCGTCGTGTGCTTCTCGCGTTCGATGAAGGGCTCCGGGTCCAGGCCCAGCAATTCGCCCAGCTTGCGCAGGAATTTGGTGGTGCTGTGCAGGCCGATCGGTGCCTGCAGGTAGGGGCGATCCAGCGCCTCGCACAGCATGCGGCCGAACTCGCGGTACATGCAGATGTTGACGTCGGCCTCGACCAGCCGCGACACATCTGCCAGATGGCTGCCGAGCGGGAACGTCATGTTCACTTCGGCGCCGATGCCTTGAACGAGGCGGCGAATCTCTGCCAGGTCGCTCGGGCAGTTGAACGTGCCGTAGCACGGCCCGATGATGTTGACACGCGGCTTCTCGCCGACGGGACGCTCGGCAAACGGTTTGCGTGCAGGCACCTTCTTCATGCCGTACTCGCTCCACAGCCAGAACATCGCGCGGTTGGCGCATTGCCACTGGTCTTCGTCGATCGTGCGCGGCAGGAATCGCTGGATGTTGGTGCCCGACGGCGTGACGCCCCCGCCGATCATTTCAGCGATCGAGCCCGTCACCACGACCGATGGCAGATCCGGGTCGAGTGCGGCATGGGCGCGGCGCATCGAGCCCTCAGTGCCTTCGCGGCCGAGTTGTTCTTCGGCGAGACCGGTGACGACGATCGGCAACTCATGCGGCGGCAGTGCGTCGGTGTAGTGCAGCACCGACGTGACCGGCAGGTTTTCGCAGCCGACCGGGCCGTCGATGACGACCTGCAGCCCCTTGATGGCCGTGAACACGTACACGGCACCCCAGTACCCGCCCGCGCGATCGTGATCGAGGACCAGCATCAGATCATCTCCTCGGCTTTGCGCTTCTTGGCCAGCTTTTCAGCCTGGCGGCGCTGGTCGGCCTTGAACTCGGGGCGGTCTTTCGGAATGCCGTTGGCCGGCTCCCACACGCCAGACGAGTGACCCTCTCCCACCGTGCCGAAGAAGTCCTTCATCTGCGTGAAACGGGCCTTGTTGCCGATGGCCGCATTGATCACCGTGGCCAGCGACCCTGCGCCGGCGGGGCCCATCAGAGGACGGGCCGAAATCAGGTTGGTGAAGTACAGCGCCGGGGTGCTTTTCGCCTTGGCGTACTGAACAACCGGTGTGGTGCCGATGGCCAGATCAGGTTGGTACGCCTCGATCGCGGCCAAGTCCTGCTCGAGCGACGCGCGGAACTGAACCTGCACGCCCTTGGCCTCCAGCCACTGGAGATCGGCTTCGTTCCAGGCGGTGCGCGGACAGGCGCTGCCAACGTAGCGCAAATCGGCGCCGCTCTCGACGAGCAAACGACCCACCAGCAGTTCGGAGCCTTCGTAGCCGCTGAGCGTGATGCGCCCCTTGATCGGCATCTTGGCGAGCGCCCCCCGAATGGCAGGCAATATGCAGTTCTTGGCCGCATCGATCTGCGCTTGCGGCGTGTTGGTCGCTTGGCCGATGGCCTGCAGCCACGCTTCGGTGCCGTCGTAGCCGACCGGTGCCGAACCGACGATCGGGCGCCCTGCCGCTTCAAATTCACGGATGCTGGCGGTGTAGAACGGATGGATCGCTGCAACCGCGGTGCAGTCGAGCGCGGCGTAGAGCTCACGCCATTCGCGCGTGGGCACCACCGGGCCGGCGGCCAGGCCCATCGGCTCGAGCATCATGCCGATGATCACGGGATCTGCCGGGAACACCTCGCCCAGCAGCGCGATCGTGGGCTTGTCCGAGCGGCCGTTGCGTGGCGCCTGTACCGGACCCGCAAGGACCTCGCTGCGGGCGTACTTCAGCATCGCACCGGCCAGCACGTCCTTGGCTTCGGCATGCGTGGGCACGCCAAATCCGGGCACGTCGATGCCGATGATGCGCACGCCGTTGATGTCCTTGGGCAGGATCTGTAGCGGCACGCCGCTGGCCGTTGGCACGCACAGGTTGATGATGACGATGGCGTCGTACTTGGCCGGATCGGCTTCCTTGTGGACGGCTTCGCGGATGTCTTCGAACAGCTTGCCGGTGACCAGCGATTCACTGTTGAACGGCACGTAGCCGACGCTGCGCTTCGCACCGTAGAAATGCGAGGTGAAGGTCAGGCCGTAAACGCAGCAGGCCGAGCCCGACAGGATGGTCGCGGTGCGACGCATGCGCAGACCGACGCGCAAGGAACCGAAGGCGGGGCACATGCTCTGAGGCTGATCGTGCGGACCGGCTTTCGGGTCCTTCGGGTAGTCCTTTGCGTACTGGTCGAGGACTTCCGACTTGCCAGCCGACTTCGCAGCAGCGAGCAACTGATCGCCGCCCGCATGGCAGCCCATGCCGTCACCGTCGAGCGTGGTCGAGGGCACGCCCGGGGCCGTGGGCGACGCCGGGGTGGCTGCCTGCGCCGCTGCGATGATGGGGATGGTCTTGGACATGGTGCGCGGCCGCTCAGACTTCGTCGTAGACGACTTCGAGCGTTTCCTTCTTGCTCTCGGTCTTGCCGCACATGTCGAACTGCGTGGCGGGCTCCAGCACCACGTCGCGGCCGACCGACGCCGCGGAGAACAGGCCGAGCAGCGCGTCCTGCGTCATCGGCTTCGGGCGGATCGGCACCGAGGTGCCGACGTTCTCGGCGAGCTGCGCGAACATCGGGCCCCACGGTGAATCCGGGCGGCCGATGATTTCGTAGCTGGCGCTCTTGCGGCGGATGTCGTCGTTGGCCGGGATCACCGACAGCACCGGGATGCCGACCTGCTCGGCGAACGCGGTTGCCTCGCCAGTGCCGTCGTCGCGGTTGATCACCATGCCGGCCACGCCGACATTGCCGCCGAGCTTACGGAAGTACTCGACCGCGCTGCAGACGTTGTTCGCGACGTAGAGCGATTGCAGGTCGTTGCTCGCGACGACGATGACCTTCTGGCACATGTCACGGGCGATCGGCAGGCCGAATCCACCGCACACCACGTCACCCAGGAAGTCGAGCAGCACGTAGTCGAAGCCCCACTCGTGGAAGCCGAGTTTTTCGAGCAGCTCGAAGCCGTGGATGATCCCGCGCCCGCCGCAGCCGCGGCCGACTTCCGGTCCACCGAGTTCCATCGCGTAGACGCCGTCACGCTTGAAGCAGACATCACCGATGGCGACCGCCTCGCCGGCCAGCTTCTTCTTCGAGCTGGTCTCGATGATGGTCGGGCAGGCCCGGCCACCGAACAGCAGGCTGGTGGTGTCGCTCTTCGGATCGCAGCCGATCAGCAGCACCTTCTTGCCCTGCTGCGCCATCATGTAGCTGAGGTTGGCCAGCGTGAAGCTCTTGCCGATGCCGCCCTTGCCGTAGATCGCGATGATCTGGGTTTCCTTCGTCACCGGTCCGGTGGACACCGGAGGCGGCTCGACGGCGGCTTCGTTGCGCAGGTCTTTCATCATGATGGTCACGGGTGCCGCCTTGGCGGAACTCAACGTCGATTCAGCGCTACTCATGGGCAGGACCTCCAATCCAAAATCATCTTCAAACACGTCGGGTCGCCGAACGCCGTGCGGTAGGCTGAATCAGCCTCCATGGCGTCGGCTCGGTGTGTGATCAGGCCGTCGAGTGACAGCCGGCCGGATTCGGCCAATTCCTTCACCGCGACCAGATCGCTCGGCAGCCATTGCGCTGCGATACGGATGCGGGCTTCGCGCATGAAGGCCGGTGGGAACACGAAGGACAGCGGCTCGTCGTAGAAGCCGGCCAGCACCACTTCACCGCCAGGTGCGAGGCGGGAGATCAAGGTATCGAGCAGCGACGAGTCACCGCTGACGTCGCAGATGCAGCGGTAGTCGCGGCGCGAGTCGGTTGCCGGATCGATCACTTCGTAGCCGCTGGCACCGTCGCGGCGCGCTGGGTTGGTTTCCCACACCGTGGGCGAGCCGCCCGCCACCACCGCCAGCCGAGCGATCATTCGACCGAGCACCCCATGGCCGACGATCAGATCGGGCTGGGTCAGCCCCTTCATCGAATGTGCGTGGTAGGCGGTTGCCGCCAGCGCCAGCAAGACGCCCTGCTCTGCCAGCGTCTCCGCAAACGGAATCGTGCGTGCGCCCGGAAGCACCACGCGGGCCGCCGCGCCGCCGAACAATCCACGCACGTCGCCGAAGCACTTTGCACCCGGCACAAACACACGCTCGCCCACCTGGCGACCCGACAGTGAGCCGGCCGTTGCCACGCGTCCGACGGATTCGTATCCGGGCACCAAGGGATACCCCATGCCTGGGAAAGCCGGCATCCGGCCTGACCAGAGCAGACGCTCCGTGCCGGTGCTGATGCCGCTCCACTCGATGTCCACCGTCACGTCTTCGTCGGTTGCGTCAGTCAGGTTCAAACGGCTGAGCACCAACTGCTCAGGTCGCTCCAGGACGACAGCCATCGTGTTCAAGTCACCTCCCCGGTGCGGACAGACGCTTTGCGGCGCGGCATATCAACGGTGAATTTCAGATGCATCACGCCGCCTCATCAACATGGCTGTAATCCTAAGCTGACATTTCAAACTGTCAACTTGCATTTACAGTATTTTCATCAAGGGTTTACACGTGGAGTGGCCGTGCCACGATCAGCTGGGTCTGCAACGGCATGTGGTTGCGCAGCAGCCTGACCTCGCCGAAACCGGCCTGGTGAAGCAATTCGGTGAGTTGCGCGGCGCTGCGCGAGCGCCCCTTGCCCATCGCCAGCAGATAGAAGCCGAAATATGCGTCGCCCATGGCCTCGGCACCGGGTGTGCCCGACATCGGCTCGGTCAGCAGCAGCGTGCCGTCGTCAGGCAACGCCCGGCGCACGGCTTTCAGGATCATCAGGGCCCGCGCGTCGTCGTGATCGAAGATCACACGCACGAGGCTGATGAGGTCGCAGCCGGTGGGCAGCGGGTCGCTGAAGAAGCTGCCTCCGCAGGCAGTGGTCCGCTCGGACAGCCCTTGTTCGGCGAATCTGGCGCGGGCTCGCTCCGCCACGGCAGGCAGGTCGAACAGAACCAGATGCAGATGCGGCGCACGCGCGGCGACCGCAGACAGGAACGTCCCCTCGCCGCCACCCACGTCGAGCAGTCGACGGTGCTTGTCGAACGAATACGCGTCCAGCACTTCGTCGGACACCAGCGTCTGCGATGCCGACATCAATGCCGAGTAGGGGCTCACGCGGTCGGTCCCGAGCGAATCGGGCGCATCGGCGGCCGCGTACGGCCAGTACTGGGCCAGTGCCGATGTGCGGGCTTCGCCGCGCAGCAGAGCCACGGGATCGGCCAGATCGATGTAGAGCTCGGCATGGTGTTCGACCATCGAACTGATGGCGGTGTCTCCCACCAGTGGTGCGCCCAGCGGCCCGAGCCCGTACCGGCCGCGACTGCGCTTCTCGACCAGTTTCAGAGAGACCGCGCCAGCCAGCAGGCGCTGTGCGGCGTCTTCGGTAAGACCCAGTTGCGGCGCCAGCGCAGACAAGGTCTGCGGCTCTTTCGCCAGCAGATCGAAGAGGTGCAGGCGCACGCAGGCCAGCAGAATCTGCGAGTAGACAAAGCCGGCGACAAGATCGAACAGGCCGCTGGCGCGCTGCTGGGCCACCGGGCGGGTCAGTGGGCAGGCCGCGGCCCAGCGCCTGAAGCTGCGGCTGCCGGTGAGCCCATCTCGCCATGCCAACCAGCGATCGAGCAGCCGGTCCCACAGTGACGTGGGGGATGACAGATCGGCTTTCTGGCTCAGCGAACTCATGCTGCGACGCGGACCACTTCCTCGGCGATGGCCTTGGGCACCAGGCGTTCGGCCTCCAGCCGCACCAGGGCACGCATCTGCGCTGCTCCCGGGCAGGGCGGGATGGCAGCGATGGCCGCCGCCACGAGGCGATCGAAATGGTGGATGGCACCCTCGAGGCCCAGTTCCCGGGCCGCGCTGGGGCGGCACAGCGCCACGTCCTGGCCGGACGGCTTGCCCAGCGAAGAAGCGTCACACGCGACGTCGCGGATGTCGTCTGCCACCTGGTAGGCCTCGCCCAACCACTCACCCAGTGCCTGCCAGGGCGCTGCATCGGCGCCCGCGGCTTGCGCGCCTGCGATGGTGGCTGCCGCGAACAGCGAGCCGGTCTTGGCACGTTGATAGTCGGCCAGCGACACCCGCGGCTCGCATTCCCAAGCCTGACCGGCCACGATGCCGTGCGGCATGCCGGTGGCGCGGCCAATCGTCCTCAGCAGCTGTGGCAAGCGCAGCGGCGACTGCGTGGCCGCCGTGCCCAGGGTCTGGAATGCCAGCACGATCAGCGCGTCACCGGCGAGAACGGCCAGCGGTTCGCCGAAGGCGAAGTGCACCGAGGCGCGACCGCGCCGCGTGGCCGCGTCGTCGAAGCACGGCAGGTCGTCGTGCACCAGCGAGGCGCAGTGCAGCAACTCGATGGCCGTGGCCGCCGCCTCGGACAGCACGGGATCATCATCGCCACAGGCCTGCGCGACCGCCAGACACAGTTGGGGACGGATCCGGGCGCCTCCGGGAAACACCGCGTGGCGGATCGCGCCCGCCAGCTTCGGCGGGCAGCCCTCTTCTTCTCCGGAAGCGATGGCGACGGCCAGGGCCTGTTCGATGCGGGTGATGGGCTTCATGCGTGACTCCGGCAGTCGCCTGGTGGCGAGGTGGTGGTCCGACAAACTGTCAATTCAGATTGTCGAAAGAAAGTGTCAACTAATGTAGACACAGCCCCAGCCGTCGTCAACAGCACTGGCCCGGTGGTCGTCGGCGCGCACGGCGGGCACCACCGGGGCATTTGACCGGACCCTCGGCGCGTCGGGATAATCCACAGCTTTCCCACCGAGCCCACGCCCCGTTTTGAAGTCTGCTTCCGGCCCGATGGACGCGCTGGCCCCTCCCCTGTCTCCCGTGCTTCCGGCCACGCTCGAGTTGATCGGTGTGTCCTGCGTGCGCGGTGCGCGCCGGCTGTTCGACAGTGCGAATGCCGTGATCCGAGCCGGAGAGCTGCTGCGCGTGCAAGGGGCCAACGGCGCTGGCAAGACCAGCTTGCTGCGCACGCTGTGCGGACTGTCCTTGCCTGATCGCGGCGAAGTTCGATGGAAAGGCCGGGCACTGGCCGGCCAGCGCGATGAGTTCCATCGCGAGTTGATCTACATCGGGCATGCGGCCGCGCTGAAAGATGATTTGTCAGCGCGCGAGAACCTGCTCGCCGCCTGCCTGCTGGGCGGACAGCGACCTACTTCCACGGCGTTGATGCAGGCGCTGGCTGCGGCAGGTCTGCGTCAGCGCGAACACCTGAGCGCGCGCAGCCTGTCCCAGGGGCAACGGCGCAGGGTGGCGCTGGCGCGGCTGCTGCTGGAACCGCATCCGCCGCTGTGGGTGCTGGACGAGCCTTTCAATGCGCTCGATGCCGCCGCCAGTGACTGGTTGCTGGACGTGGTGACGAGCCAGCTGCGTCGCGGTGGGATCGTGGTGCTGACCAGCCACCAGCCCGTGGCCATCGACCCATCGCTGTCTCAAGTGACGTTGACGCTGTGAGCCAGACCGCCACCGCCTTCGATGCCATGCGCGGTGTGTTCGTGCGCGATCTGCGCCTGGCGCTGCGTCGTCGCGCCGACACGGCGGCGGCCCTGTTCTTCTTCGTGATGGTCGCGAGCCTGTTTCCGCTCGGTGTCGGGCCGGAGCCGGCGCTGCTTCGCACGATGGCGCCCGGCGTGGTGTGGGTGGCCGCCTTGCTGGCGTCGATGCTGTCGCTGGGGCGGCTGTTTGCCGACGACCACCAGGACGGCACGCTCGAGCAGCTGTTGCTGTCCGTGTGCCCGCTGCCGTTGATCGTGCTGGCGAAGATGGCCGCGCATTGGCTGTGTTCGGGCCTGGCGCTGACGCTGGTGGCACCTTTGCTGGCATTGCAGTTCGACCTGCCCTCCTCCTCGATCGGCGTGCTGGTCTGGTCGCTGCTGCTCGGCACACCGCTGCTCAGCCTGATCGGCGGCATCGGCGCCGCGCTGACCGTGGGGGTGCGCGGTGCGGGCGTGCTGTTGTCGCTGCTGGTGCTGCCCCTGTGTGTGCCGGTGCTGATCTTCGGCGCTGGGGCGGTCGATGCGGCGGCGGCCGGGTTGTCCGTCGGGGCTCATTACTCGCTGCTCGGAGCGATGCTGGTGCTGGCGCTGTTCGCTGCACCCATCGCCGCAGCGGCCGCCCTGAGGATCGCAGTCGAATGAGGCCGTTGCACAATCGTGGGCTGTCTGGACGGTGCGCGGCAGCCGCGCGCACCCCATCGGTGACAGCCGGAGCCCGACCTCGTGCAGTTTTCTGACATCAACTGGTTCAAGTACGCCGCCCCGCAGCGTTTCTATCCCCTCGCGGGGCGCGTCATTCCGTGGTGCAGCGCGCTGGCGGTGATGCTCACCGTCGTCGGCCTGTACGTCGGGCTGCTGGTGGCGCCCGTCGACGCCCAGCAGGGCGACGCCTATCGAATCATCTTCATCCATGTGCCGGCCGCGTGGATGTCGATGGTCATCTACCTCGCGATGGCGTTCTGGGCGGCCATGGGGCTGATCTTCAATGCTCGGCTGGGCGCCATGCTGGCGACTGCACTGGCGCCTTCGGGTGCCTTGATGACCTTCATTGCGCTGTGGACGGGCGCGCTGTGGGGCAAGCCGACCTGGGGCACCTGGTGGGTGTGGGACGCGCGGCTCACCTCCGAGCTGGTGCTGCTGTTTCTGTACATCGGCTTCATGTCGCTGCATGCGGCGATCGATGACCCGCGCCGTGCCGACCGGGCCGCGGCACTGCTCGCGCTGGTGGGGGCGGTCAACGTGCCGATCATTTATTTTTCAGTGAAATGGTGGAACACCTTGCACCAGGGCGCCTCTATCAGCTTCAGCAAGGGGACGACGATCGCCACGCCAATGCTGTTGGGGATGCTGGTGATGGCGTTGGCGTTCTGGGCCTATGCCATCGCGATGGCGCTGGCCCGGTTGCGTGTCGTCATCCTCGAACGTGAACAGCACGCGCAGTGGGCGCGTGCCGAACTGGGTGCCGTTTGATGGTCTGGAACAGTTGGTCGGATTTCGTGGCCATGGGTGGCTACGGCTTGTATGTCTGGGGATCGTTCGGCGTGACGGCGTTGGTACTGGCCGCTGAAATCTGGTCCGTGGCGGCTCGTCGGCGAGCCTTAAGCCAGCGCGTGCACGATGGCGCCAGTGCAGAGTGGGGAGACGCTTGATGAAACCCAGAACGAAGCGAGGCCTGGCCATCGTGACCGGTCTTGCAGTGTTGGGTGTGGCGAGTGCGCTGGTGCTGAATGCGTTCCAGAGCAACATGGTGTTCTTTTTCAGCCCGACCCAGGTCGCCGCGAAGGAGGCGCCACTCGAGCGCAATTTCCGCATTGGCGGTCTGGTCGAGGAAGGCAGCATCCAGCGCGATGAGAAGACCCTGACGGTCAACTTCGTGGTCACCGACCTCGCGCAGAAGATTCCCGTGGTCTACACCGGCTTGCTGCCCGACCTGTTCCGCGAAGGCAAGGGGGTCGTGGCGCAAGGCAAGCTGGGCCCGGACGGCGTGTTCCGAGCCGAGCAGGTGCTGGCCAAGCACGACGAGAACTACATGCCGCCCGAAGCTGCCGATGCCCTGGCGAAGGCACGCAAGGGTGAGATGCCTTCGGGCGCGATGAAGACTTCGGCGGGTGAACCGTCCGGTGCGAAGACATACGGAGCGACCCCATGATTCCTGAGCTGGGCCACGTCGCCCTGATCCTGGCGCTGGCGATGGCCATTGCGCAGAGCATCCTGCCCTTGATCGGCGCCCAGCGCGGGAACGCGGCCTGGATGTCGCTGGCTCGCCCGTCTGCGCGCGGGCAGTTCGTGTTTCTGCTGATCGCGTACGGCTGCCTGACCTACGCCTTCGTCAGCAACGACTTCTCGGTGCTGCTGGCGGCCGAGCACTCCAACTCGACGCTGCCGCTGGTCTACCGCTACACCGCGGTCTGGGGCAACCACGAGGGATCGATCCTGTTGTGGGCGCTGATCCTGGCGGGCTGGACGCTGGCCGTGGCCACGTTTTCCAGGGGCCTGGACGAGCCCATGGTGGCCCGCGTGCTCGGGGTGATGGGACTGATCAGCTGCGGCTTCATCCTGTTCACGCTGTTCACCTCGAACCCGTTCGAACGCCTGATACCGGGCGCTCCCGATGGCCGCGATCTGAACCCGCTGCTTCAGGACCCGGGCATGGTCATCCACCCACCGATGCTCTACATGGGCTACGTCGGCTTCGTGGTGGCGTTCGCCTTCGCCATCGCGGCGCTGCTGTCGGGCCGGCTCGACGCCTCGTGGGCGCGCTGGTCGCGGCCCTGGACGACGGTGGCCTGGTGCTTCCTGACCTGCGGCATTGCGCTGGGCAGTTTCTGGGCCTATTACGAGCTGGGCTGGGGCGGCTGGTGGTTCTGGGACCCGGTCGAAAACGCCTCGTTCATGCCCTGGCTGGTCGGCACCGCGCTGATCCATTCACTGGCCGTCACTGAAAAGCGTGGCGGCTTCAAGATGTGGACGGCGCTGCTGGCCATCCTCGCGTTCTCGCTGTCTTTGCTCGGCACCTTCATCGTCCGCTCCGGCGTGCTCAGTTCCGTGCACGCGTTTGCATCGGACCCGGCGCGGGGCATCTTCATCCTCGGCTTCCTGGTGACGGTGATCGGCGGTTCACTGCTGCTGTTTGCCTGGCGGGCACCCAAGGTCGGTCTGGGCGGCAGTTTCGATCTGGTCTCCCGCGAGTCGATGCTGTTGGCCAACAACGTGCTGCTGGTCGTTGCCGCAGCCGCGGTGCTGCTCGGCACGCTGTACCCGTTGGTGCTCGACGCCCTGGGCATGGGCAAGATCTCGGTCGGTCCGCCGTACTTCACCGCGGTGTTCGTTCCCCTGATGGCGCCGGCGCTGTTCCTGATGGGGGTCGGGCCCCTGGCGCGCTGGCGGCAGGCGGGTGCCATCGATCTGGCGCGCCGGCTGCGCTGGGCCTTCGCCGTCAGTGCGGTGTCGGCGGTGGTGGCGCCGTTCGCGCTGGGCCACTGGACGCCGATGATCGGGTTCGGCCTGCTGCTCTCCGCGTGGATCGCCAGCACCGCATTGCTCAACCTGTGGACGCGCGTGCGCGGTGGGCCGTTGGAGATGGTCGCCGCGCGCATGGCGAGCCAGTCCGGCAGCTACTACGGCATGCTGTTCGCGCACGCCGGGGTGGCGGTGTTCATTGCCGGTGTCACGGTGGTCAGTGGCTACCAGAGTGAAAGCGACGTGCGCATGCAGGTCGGCGAGACCACCACCGTCGGCGGCTATGTCTTCACGATGCAAGGCGTGCGCGAGGTCAAGGGCCCGAACTATGTGGCGGCCCAGGCCTCGATCGCCGTCACCCGGGATGGCAAGCCCGTCACCACCCTGTGGCCCGAACGCCGCATCTACAACGTCACGCGTTCGCCACAGACCGAGGTGGCGATTGACCGCAGTCTGGCGCGCGACCTGTATGTGGCACTTGGCGAGCCGGTCAGCCCGACCGCGTGGAGCGTGCGGGTGCACCACAAGCCGCTGGTCAACCTGATCTGGGTCGGCTGCCTGCTGATGGCCGGTGGTGGCCTGTTGGCGGTGCTCGATCGGCGTTATCGCACCAGCCGCAGCACGGTGAGCGACAAGGCGCCGTCGGATGGCGGACGCGGTGCCCCGCCGCGACCGATGTCGCTGATCGGCACGCTGGTTCGCAAGTACCGCGCACGATGAAGCGTTATTTGCTGCCGCTGCTGGTGTTCGTGGTGATGGCCGGGTTTCTGGCGATCGGCCTGAAGCTCGACCCGCGCGAAGTGCCCTCCCCGCTGATCGGCAAGCCCGCACCGGCATTCGACCTGCCCCAACTGGCCACTCCAGATCAACGCCTGGCCGCCAAGGACCTGCGCGGGCAGGTCTGGCTGCTCAACGTCTGGGCGTCGTGGTGCGTCGCCTGCCGCCAGGAGCACCCGCTGCTGGTCGAGGTCGCCAAGACAGGCCAGCTCAAGCTCTACGGTCTGAACTACAAGGACAAGCGCGACGACGCGCTCGGCTGGCTGGACCGGTATGGCAACCCGTACCTGAAGTCGGTGTCGGACACCGACGGGCTGGTCGGCATCGATTACGGCGTCTATGGCGTGCCCGAGACCTTCGTCATCGACAAGCAGGGCGTCATTCGCTACAAGCAGATCGGTCCGGTGACGCCCGAGGCGTTGCGCGACAAACTGCTGCCCCTGGTCGCGCAGCTGGAACAGGCGCCATGATGCGCCGCCTCCTGATGACGCTGGCGCTGGCCGGTGCGATGCACACCGCCCATGCGACCGAGGCAGCCCAGTTGGCGGCCGATCCCGTGCTCGAAGCACGGGTGATGAAGGTCGCCGAGGAGCTGCGTTGCCTGGTCTGCCAGAACGAAACCATCGCCGCCTCGCACGCCGACCTGGCTGTCGATCTGCGCAAGCAGATCCGCAGCAAGCTCAGCCAAGGCCAGTCCGAGCAGCAGATCCTCGATTTCATGGTCGAGCGCTACGGCGATTTCGTGCTTTACCGTCCTGCGCTCAAGGCCAGCACCGTGCTGCTGTGGATCGGTCCTTTTGCGCTGCTGCTGATCGCGGCCTACTCCCTCACGCGGGCCATCCGCGGCCGCCAACGCCGCGCTGACCCTCTGACGCCTGTCGATGCCGAACGCGCCCGACGGCTCCTCGAAGAATCACCTCCCGGCCCATGACCCTCTTCTGGATATTGACCGCGGCGCTGACGGCGCTCGCGCTGGCGCATGTGCTGCCTGTGTTGTTGCGCTCTCGTTCGGCCAAGTCGCCTGTCGATGCCGCCGCGAGGCGAGCGTCGACGCTGGCCATCCTGCGTGAGCAAGCGGCTCAGCTCGATGCCGAGCTCGCGTCGGGCCAGCTCGACGCCGAACAACACCGGGCCGCCCGCGAGGACATCGAGCGCCGTGTCCTCGAGGAAGCCGATGCGGCGGGCCCCACCACCCGGACAACGGCCACCAACGCGCCTGCGGACCGGCCCTGGAAAAGCGCATGGCTGCTCGGGCTGGGTGTTCCGTTGCTGGTGGGCACGATCTACAGCCGCGTCGGCTCGCCGCAGGCGATCGATGCCCCGCCACCGCCGCCCGTGGCCTCGCTGGGTGCCGACAACGTCACCGATGCGCAGGTGGAAGAGCTGGTGACGAAGCTCGCCGCGGCGATGGAGCAAAAGCCGGACGACCTCGCCGGCTGGACCTTGCTGGCGCGCACCTATGCGGTACTGCAGCGCTTCCCCGAAGCCAGCAAGGCGTATGCACGCGCCACCGCGCTGGCGCCCAACGATGCCCAGCTGCTGGCCGACCATGCCGACGTGCTGGCCATGCTGCAGGGCCAGAAGATTTCGGGCGAGCCGGCGCGGCTGGTGACACGCGCGCTGCAGATCGACCCGAAGAACCTGAAGGCACTGGCCTTGGCCGGCGGCGCGGCCTACGAGGCGGGCCAGTATCCGCAGGCAATCGAGTACTGGACGCTGGCACGCCAGCTGTCGCCGCCCGACACGCCATTCAGCGAGAACCTGGACCGCAGCCTGGTGGACGCCCGCCGTGCGCTGCAGGGTGGCGAGCCCGGAGCGCCGGCCTCGGCGGAGACCGCAACTGCTGCCACCGGAACCACCGCGCAGGCCGCGCCGACGGCCCCCGGCCCCGCCCATGTGGTCGGCGTGGTGAGCCTGTCGCCCGCGCTGGCGGCCAAGGTCACTCCGGGCGACACGGTGTTCATCTTTGCGCGTGCGGCCGAAGGCCCGCGCATGCCGCTCGCGATCCTGCGTCGCACCGTGGCCGATCTGCCGATCAGCTTCACGCTCGACGACGCGATGGCGATGTCGCCTGCGATGAAGCTGTCGAACTTTCCGGTGGTCGTGGTGGGTGCGCGGGTGTCCAAGTCAGGCAATGCGCTGCCGAGCCCGGGTGATCTGAGCGGTCAGGTGACTGGGGTGAAGCTGGGTGCCGAGGGCTTGCAGATCGTCATCGACACGGTGCAACCCTGATCGGTGCTCAGGGCACGCCGATGCCCAGCGCCGCCAGACACAGCGCGGCCACCCGCTCCGGCTGTTCCTCGTGAACGATGTGGCCCGCGCCGCTCAGGCGGATCAGCGTGGTGCCGTCCTGGGTCGGCAGCATCGAGAGCACCTGCTGCGCTTGTGACGGCGGCACGGCACGGTCCTGGTCCGCAACGATCAGCCGGACAGGGGTGCTCAGGCGCGGCAGGTCACGCAGCAGCGGCTGAACATCCCAGTTGGCCATCATCGCCAACGCGCCCTCGACGTGTCCGGGGTTGCTGACGATGCGCCCATACAGCGCCATGCCTTGCGCATCCAGCACCGAGCCGGTGTCGCTGACCAGGCGGGCGATGGCGCGCGGATCGGCCGCGCGTCTGGCGACAAAGCCGGGTGCAAACGGCAGCGCCGCCATCAGCTTGGCCGCGGGCGGAAACAACAGCCCCGCCAGCCCCCCGAGCGGCATGAACGCCCCATTGATGCTGACCATGCATTGCGGCGCGATGTGACCGTCGAGGCACATGCGTGCGCCCAGCGCTGCGCCCGCCGAATGGCCGATCAGGATCGCCGGCTGCACGGCCAGCACCTCCAGCAGCGATGTGACCGCGGACGCCATGCCGGGCAGCGACGCCTGCCAGGCGCTCGCCATGCCGGTGTACGCATGGCCGGGCAGATCGATCAGCAGCAGATCGAGATGCGGCCGCAACCACGGCAGCATCGGGTACCACGAATGTGCAGACGCTCCGGTGCCGTGCAGCAGCAACGCGAGCGGTGCCGCTGCGAACCCGGAACCTGATGGCGCTTCGCGCGCAAACCGCTGAACGTGCCAGCGCAGCCCGCCGGCATCGATGAACTGGCTCGCTGCGCGATGAGGCCAGTCGCGGCCGTCCCGGTCCCAATCCAGCCGCGTGGCCATCGCTGGCTCCGTTCAGCGGCTGACCACGGGCGCGGCCGATGTCGTCGCCAGCGCCACCGCCTGCGACAGCGCCGACGCGCCGGCATACGGCAGGGGCAGGTAGCTGGCGCCCATCTCCTGCGCCAGCTGCCTGGCCGCGGCCTGCGGTTGTGGCGAGGTGTCGATCAGCAGCGCACGCAACTGGGCCGCCCGGAACTGGCGCGCGGCCAGTTGCACGTCGTCTCCGGCCCGGGCGCGGCCGGGGCTGCCGTCGCGCGCGATGTTGCCGCGGCCATCGGTGAGCAGCACCACGATCGGGGTGTCGCCGCGCCGCGCGATCGACTCGGCCAGGGCCGCTGCCGCATCGATCCCAGACGCCAGGGGCGTTCCACCACCGCCCGGCAGTCCGGCCAGGCTGCGCTTGGCGCGCACCAGCGAGCGCGTCGGTGGCAGCAGCAGCTCGGCGCCCTTGCCGCGAAACGCCAGCACCGCCACCTGGTCGCGGCGCACATAGCAATCGGCCAACAGCAGCTCGACCGCGCCCTTGGCTTCGGCCAGCCGGTTGAGCGCCGAGGAGCCTGAGGCATCGACGACGAACACCGTGGTGGTGGCGCTGCGTTGCTTGTAACGGGTGACGTGGAAATCGTCGCGTCGCACCTGCACGCGGGCGCGTGCAGGGGATGCTGCTTTCGCCGCCGCGGCGCGTGGCGCGCGGGTGGCATCCACTGCCTGCGTGCGCTCGACTTCGGCGTGCCGTATCTTTTGCCACGGCGCGGCAGCGCGCAGCGTCTCGATGACATTCAAACGGGCACCGGCGCGGGGCTCGCCCCGCCGCGCCCCGCTCGGGCGTCCGCGCTTGTGCCCTTGCTGTACCGCGCCGGCACGGCCTGATGCCTGTGCGTTCGAGCGACGGTCTTGTCCGGCCATCAAGGCCGCCAGCAGACCGGCCGGGATCGCGGCCTGCGCCGCTTCAAGCACCCGGTCTTCGAGGTCCCCGACCGGGGGCTCGGGGGTGTCGTCATCATCGCCGGCGTCATCGCCATCCTCGGGTGCCGGTGGCTCGGGAGTGTCTTCCGGTACCTCGGGCTCTTCCGGTTCGGGAGGCGGCTGTGCATCGTCCGGCGGCGGCTGGTCAGCGGGCGGCGCTGGCACTTGCGTGGCCCGCGGTGCCAGGACCAGCGCTGCGGCCAGTTGGGCATCGTCGTCGGTGATCCGCAGGCGGCCGTCAAGGGCGGCCGAGGCGCGCGCCACCCGCACCGCCAGCAACGGCGCACGCAGCGACGCCACGCCGAGCGCGAGCGCGGTCGAGACCAGGGCCTGCACGATCTCGGCCGGGGCCTCGATCTGCGGCAGCAAGGCGCGCGCCGCGGCGACATCGCCGGCACTCCAGCCCGGCATCGATGCCAGTTCGTCTTCCAGCGCCCTTTCATCGCTGTTGCGGTGGGCTGCGTCCTCGACCAGCGGATGCAGATCGATCGAAAACGCCAGCCGATCGATCAAGGCAGGCGCCACGCGTTCGTCGTCGGCCAGGCCTTCATCGAGCGCGATCACGCCGAAGCGGGTGGCGTGCCGAGTGGCCAGGCCGTCGCGTTCGAGCGCGACCTCCTGCGTGTCCAGCACCGCGGCCAGCCGCGCTGCCGTGGCGGGTGCCAGGCGTTCGGCCATCGCCAGTACCGCCACGCCACCATCGGCCAGTGTCAGCACGCCCTGCTGCGCGATGGGGCGTCCGGCCTGCAACGTAGCGGCCAGATCGAGCCCGCCCAGCAAGCGCTCGTCGTTGATGTGCAGCGGTACCCGCCGCATCGGCGTGCCCGCGGGCAACAGGCCGCTCAGGCAGTGCAGCCAACCGTCTCGTGCCGGGCCAGGCAGGGCCCGGATGACGACCCCGCCGGTGCCGACCGGATCGACCGCGAACAACGCAGCCGCATGCAGCGCTGCAACCGAGAGCGAGGGCTGTGCGCAGCGCCAGCGTGACTCCGGCGATGTCGCCGCGGCCACGGTGCCGGGCAGTGCCGGGGTCATGCCCCGAACAGTTCCGCCACGGCACGATCCACACGCACCGTCGAGCCCGCATCGTCGAGCGGGTTGCGGCGCAGGCGGTGGCGCAGCGCGGGCGGTGCGACCCGCTTCAGGTGCGCATCGGCGACCTCTGCATCGCCTTGCAGCGCAGCCAGCGCACGTGCCGCACGAATGAGCGTCAACTCGCCACGCAGGCCGTCGGTGCCGAGCGCCATGCACAGCTGCGCGGCGCGCTCCAGCGCGGCATCGGGCACCGCGACCGACGCCAGGTGCGATTTGCCCTTGACGATGCCGCGGCGCACGCGCTCGTCGTCTTTCTTCCACCTGTCGGTGAAGCCGGCAGGGTCGCGCTCGAACTGGTCTCGGCGGCGCACGACCTCGATGCGCGATGGCAGATCGGTGGGCGTCTTCACCTCGACGGACAGGCCGAAACGGTCGAGCAGTTGCGGACGCAGCTCGCCTTCTTCCGGGTTGCCGCTGCCCACCAGCACGAAGCGCGCGGGATGGCGCACGCTCAGCCCTTCGCGCTCCACCACGTTTTCGCCGGAAGCCGCCACGTCGATCAGCAGATCGACCAGGTGATCTTCCAGCAGATTCACCTCGTCGATGTAAAGAAAGCCGCGGTTGGCGCGCGCCAGCAGGCCGGGCTCGTAGGCCTTGACGCCTTGCGACAACGCGCGTTCGAGGTCGAGCGCACCGACCACGCGGTCTTCGGTGGCGCCCAGCGGCAAGTCGACCACGGGCACGGGAATGAGGTGCGATTTGACGGGCGTACCCGCCAGCTTCAGCGCCTTGCAATCGTCGCAGGCCGAGCCACCCGCCTCGGGATCGCAGTGGTAGCGGCAGCCCACCACCGCGCGCATCTTCGGCAGCATCGCCGCCAGCGCCCGCACCGCCGTCGATTTACCGGTGCCGCGATCACCGAAGACCAGCACGCCCCCGACACTGGGGTCGACGGCGGCGATCAGGATGGCAAGCTTCATTTCGTCTTGGCCGACGATGGCGGAGAACGGGAACTGCACGGACATGGTCGGCGGCTGGCAAAAAGGCAGCGGAAAAGACAGCAACGAAGGAAGCGAATCACGTTATCACACGGTCTGCAGGCCGACGATTCGGATCAGCACCGGCTCGCGGCCCACAGCGCCACTGGTTTCCAGCGTTCCGGCGGGCAGATGCCGTGATCGACAATCGGCGCCATGGCCAAACCCGTTCCACGCCTGACACCCGATGACATCCAACGCATCATCGCCACCGCCTGGGACGACCGTCCGCCATTTGACGCGGTGCTGCGCGCCCATGGGCTCACCCATGGGCAGGTGGTCGCCTTGCTGAAGCGGGAGTTGACGCCGAATGCCTACAAGGTCTGGACAGCACGTACGAAATCCGCGGCCGGTGCGCCTGCACGCAGCGCGCGGCGATGAGCTGAACGAGGGGTCGGGGATGGTCACGCCGCCGTTGACGCACCACGAGATCCTTGCGCTGGTCGCGCCGTTCACCGCGCGCGGCCGGCATGTCGATCTGGCTGCGAGCGATCGGGCCAAGCGGCAGCTGGTGTTCAAGCTGATCCACCATGCCGCACAGGCCGATGGATCGCCAGAGCTGCGGGAGACCCTGGTGCTGGAGAGCGGGACGGTCAAGGCGTTCCGGCTGACGCGTCGCCTGTCGTTGCCGAGTGGCCTTGAAACCACGCTGCACACCGAAGGCCGCGATCCTGGCGAGCTGCTGGCGCGCATCGAAGCCATCCCGCTGCGCCGGCAGATCCGCTGGCAGCCGGGATTCGTGATCGCCGAGCACCATCGGCTCGATGCGCTGGAGCCGGCCGGCCGTGATGCGGCGGCCACACGGATGATCCTGACGCACGCCACCGCGCAGATCGGCGCGCTGACGGTCGAGCTGACGTTGCCGGCGCTGGGCGGAATTCCGGCCGAACTCGAGTTGAAGATGGCCACCGAGCGCCTGGCGTTCCCTGAGGATCTGCTCGCGGTGCTGGGCTGGAGCTGGGCTCGGTTGATCCGCGCCGGTGGCGGCTGGAAATGCAGCCTGCGTGTCCGCGGCAAGTCCGAGGCCCGCAGTCGCGATGCCGAGCAGAAGTTCGAGCAAACCGCTGCCCATCTGGTGCAGACGCTGGCCGAATCGCCCCAACGCTTCCACGAGCGATGGTCTGCGCGGCGCTGGGGTGTCACCGTGCGGCGCGCGATACCGCTGGTGGTCACGGTGGCGCTGATCGGCACTGCGGCGGCCGTGCCCAGCATGGGCCTGTCGGAAGACTCGCTGTGGCGCATGGTCGTCTTTCAGTCGCCGCCGTTGCTGCTGGTGCTGGTGTTCTGCTTCCGCGAGCTGCCGCAGATCGAGATTCCGCCGTGGCCACGTGGCCTGACGCAGCCCCATTGGTTTGCTGCGTCTGCTGCGCCTGCGGCCGCCACCGCCGCCGCCGAGCCGACGGCTCCTTCCTCTGCAACCACACCGTGACCTGATGGGTGATCGATGCTTGGCAACCCGATGAACATTCCCCCGATCTCGATCAGCGCCGCCAAGGCCGCACTGATCGAGCAGTACGCCGACACCACGCTGCGCAAGCGAGCCACCATGCTGTGGGGGACACGCGGGGTCGGCAAGTCCTCGGTGGTGCGGCAGGTGGCAGCGCACTTCGGTGTGCCGCTGGTCGATCTGCGGCTGACCACGATCGAGCCGGTGGACATCCGGGGCGCCATCTATGCCGATGACGTGCAGGGCAAGACGGTCTGGTTTCCGCCGGAATTCCTGCCGACGCCCGACCAGCCGGCCGGCATCCTGTTCCTCGACGAGCTCACCGCAGCCGACCAGCGCCTGCAGATTTCGGCCTACTCGCTGATCCTCGATCGCCGTGTCGGCAACTACCGGCTGCCCGATGGCTGGCAGGTGGTCGCCGCAGGCAACGCCAGCTTTCATGGCGCGGTCAGCCACGACATGGGCACCGCGCTCGCCGACCGGATGTTCCATTTCAATGTGCAGACGGTGATCGATGCCTTTCTGGCGCACGCCCTCGCCTGCGGCTTCGCCCCCGAGGTCATGGCCTATCTGAAGGTGCGACCCGATCGCCTGGACGACACCCCTTCGCAGCTTGCCAACGACCACCTGATCGGCGCCAGCCCGCGGGGCTGGGAAGACATCTCGAACGTGCTGCAGTCCGGCTTGTCCGAGCAGGCGCAGCGCGTGTTCGTGCAGGGTCGCATCGGCGCGGCGAACGCGGCTGAATTCTTCGGTGTGCTGCGCGAGTTGCAGGCCGCGGTCGATGTGGTGCGGCTGCTGGGCTGCCAGCCCGGGGCCGAAACGCAGGCCTTGCTGCCGAAGACGCTCGACGGCCTCTACGGCATGGTCTACGGGTTGCTGGCCGCCAGCACCGACGGCACCACGCTGGCCCGCGCGCTGGAAATCATCGAAGAGCTGCCCGAGGTGCGCAGCAACATCGCGCTGCCGGTGCGCGAGGCGCAGACGCTGGCGATGGAGCTGCTGATGCAGTCGGCGCTCGACAAGGGGCTCGAGGCCGCGATCCTCGACAGCCCGGCCTACCGGCGCTATGCCGAGCGCCGCAGCCGAGAGAGCCAGAGTGGCTGATGCGACGGTGACGCCGGTCGATCCCGACCTGCCGTTCGCGCTGTTCCAGCACCGCGGCACCCGGGCGATCCAGCGCATGGTCGAGTACGCGCCGTCCACCGGGGGCCTGGCGTTGTGGGTGCGGCATGAAGACGTGCTCGCCGATGACGCGCAGCGCCTGGAGCCTGGCTCCGCATCGAAAGCGCCGGTGCCACCCGTCACGACCGACGGCTACACCATCCGCTACAGCGCCGCCTTCGAAGCCTTGCCGCTCGCCGAGCAGGTGGGCTGGGTCGCGCACGAGGTGCTCCACATCGCCTTGCGCCATCCGCAGCGGTTTCTCGATCTGCAGCACCGGCTGGGCGACGCCGATCTGCAGTTGTTCAATCTGTGTGCCGATGCCATCGTCAACAGCACGCTCGACCACCTGAGCTGGCTGCAGCTGCCTGCCAAGGCGGTGACGATCGACCAGTTGCTCTCCGCCGAAGTCGGCATGCCAAAGAACGTCGAGGCCGCGCTGCTGGAATGGGACGTCGAGCGCCTGTACCGGGCCATCGACGACCGCCGGCCTCAGGAGCGGGGCGGCAAAAGAGATGGCCCTCGCGCGGCCAGTGCGCGCGCGCTGGGCCGCGCGGATCAGGCCGATCTGAAGCCGGGGTCGGACGCCCGGGAGGCCCCTGAAGAAGGTGCTGCGCAGGCCCGCGAGTGGAGCGAACGCATCGCCCGTGCCCACGCGAACGACGGCGAGTTTTCGATGCTGCGCACCCTGATCGCCGACCTGCCGAGCACACACACACCATGGGAGCAGGTGCTGCGGACCCAGCTTGCGCGCAGCCTGGCACCCAAGCGCGACATCTCGTGGTCGCGGCCGTCGCGCTCGTACCTGGCGAACCAGGGACGCGCCGGATCGAACCGGCGCATGCCCTGGGAACCAGGGTTCAGTTCATCGAAGGCGTCGCCCCGGCTGGTGGTGATCGTCGATGTGTCGGGCTCGATCGACGACACGCTGATGCAGCGCTTTGCCTGCGAGGTCGAGGCCATCGTGCGTCGGCTCGAAGCCGGGCTGGTGCTGGTGATCGGCGACGAGCAGGTGCAAGAGGTCACTCGTTTCGAGCCGGCACGTGCGGTGCGCGGCCGCAGCGGCCTGCGCGACATCGTGTTCCAGGGCGGCGGCGGCACCGACTTCACGCCACTCCTTGAGGAAGCCGACGGGCACCGGCCGGACATCGGCGTCGTGCTGACCGATCTCGATGGCCCGGCGTACTTTCGTCCGCGCTGGCCGGTGATCTGGGCGGTGCCGGAGGCGCATGCATCTGCACTGGCGCCCTTCGGCCGCAAGCTGGTGCTGCGCTGAACTGTTCAGCCTGCGACCCTTGCGCGCCGGATGACGGTTATTTCAGCCATGCCAGCGTCTGCTTGAAGCGAGGGTGCGTGCAGCTGCGCAGCCACTCGAAGGCGACCATCTCGACGCTCACGATCTCGGCCCCCGCCCGTTGCAGGCGTTGCATGGCGAGTTCGTGGTTGCGGGCCGTTCGCGATCCACAGGCGTCGGCGACCACAGACACCTTCAGATCGGCTGCCAGCAGGCCCAGTGCCGTCTGCAGCAGGCAGACATGGGCTTCGCAGCCGGCGATGACGATTTCGCGCGGCGCGTTCATGCCGTCGAGGGGCAGCAGTTCGAGCAGCCCGTCGGCACAGGCGTCGAAATGCATCTTCGACAAGGTGGTCTCGCACCGCTGGCGGATGGCATCGTCGTTCGGCCCGAGGCCACGCGGGTTCTGCTCGGTGCCGTAGACCGGAACGCCGAGTTCGCGGGCCACCTCTGCAACGCGCACCGCCTGCGCCAGCACCTCGGCCCCCTGGTGGATGGCCGGCAGCAGCTTCTGCTGGTAGTCCACGAGCACCAGCACCGATTTCTTGGCGTCGATCGGTTTCACTGGGCCGGGGTCAGCGGGCGTGGCGCGCGGGGCGCCTGGGTGCACGAGCGCGCGATCAGCGCATCGAGATAGCGGTCGAACAGGGCCTGCGATTCCTGGCGGAACATGCGGATGCGGCCGGTATGGCTGAGCAGCAGCAGCCCCACGATGTGGGCAAACAAGGCCGTGACCTCGGCCTGCGCCTCGCTGCTGTCCAGGCCGAGCGAGGCCAGTGCCTGCTGCGTTGGTGCAAGCGCATCGCGCAACCGCGCATTGAGCTGCTCGTTCAGGGCGGGTGTCAGGCCGCGCGGTTGCATGCCATGAAACAGGTAGAAGCCGAGGTCGAGGTCGCGTGGGCTCTCGCGGTAGAACTCGAAAAAGGCGGTGGCCTTGGCTCGCAACGTGCGTTGAGCCAGGCGCAGGCGGGCCGCTTCGGCGTCACCCGGCGCCGGTCGGCGGTCCGGTGCCGGTTGGGCCGCGTCGACGAAGGCGTTGAGGCGTTCCAGCGATTCGCCCAGCAGTGCGCCGTAGACCTCTTCCTTGCTTGAAAAGTAGCTGTAGATCGCGCCGGGTGTGTAGCCCGCGCGCTTGGCGATCTCTCGCAGGCTGGCGCCTTCGAGCCCCAGCTCCAGGAACGCAGAGCGCGCGGCCGCCAGCACCAACGCACGGCGCACATCGGTGACCGCACGCTGCCGCACGCTGCGCGCGGTGCTCTCGATCTGGGTCCCGGGGGACGGGTCGACAAGCAAGGTCTTGCTGGAACGAGACATCCTGAAATCTTACATTGCAACTACGAATTGAACAGTGTTCAAATTGTGGTCCGATGACCCAAAGGTAAGCCCCATGGTTGCCCCGCCCCCCGAATCCCGCATGGCCGATGCAGGCACGCCTGCCGTGTCGACCGACCACTTGATGACTGCGAGCGACTACCGCGAATCGCTGCGCCGTTACCGGCCGGTGGTGTACGTCGATGGCCAGCTGATCGACTCGGTGGTCGACGCCCCCAGCCTGCAGCCGGGTGTCAATGCCCTGGGTGTGACCTACGACTTTGCCCACGATCCGGCGATGGCGCCGTTGATGACGGCAGTGCAGAGCACCACCTCAGGCCAGCGCGTCAGCCGCATGCTGCACATCAATGAATCGGCGGGCGACCTGCTGAACAAGCTGGAGGCGGTGCGCCTGCTGTGCCAGGAAACCGGCTGCGCCCAGCGCTACCTGGCACACGATGCGCTCAACGCCATCGGGCAGGCCAGCGCACGCATCGACGATGCCCGTGGCAGCACCGAACACCGTGCCCGCTTTGCGCAGTACCTGCAACGCGTGCAGGACGACGACCTGGCGCTCGGCATCGCGATGACCGACGCCAAGGGCGACCGCTCGCGCAGACCGCATCAGCAGGCCAACCCCGATACCTATGTCCACATCGTCGAGCGTAATGCCAAGGGCATCGTGATCTCGGGCACCAAGGCCATCGTCACCGGCGCGCCCTACATGCACGAGTTCCTCGTGATGCCGGGGCGCAACATGGGCGAAGAAGACGCGGCCTTCGCGGTGTGCTGTGCGGTGCCGGTGGATGCCCAGGGCATCACCATCGTGGCGCGGCCTGCGGGTCGACCCGGCGACAAGGTCGAGCATGGCGCCGCGCTGTTTTCCCGCCGCTATGGCCAATCGACCGGCGTGGTGATCTTCGACCGGGTGTTCGTGCCCTGGGAGCGCGTGTTCTTTGCCGACGAGTGGGAACACTCCGGCGCGCTGACCTACCACTACGCGACCCACCACCGCCACAGCTGCATCGCGGCGCGCGCGGGCTTCGGCGACCTGCTGATCGGCGCTGGCGCCTTGATGTGCGAGGCCAACGGCTTTGATCCAGGCGAAACGAGCAGCCTGCGCGAGCCGATGGTCGAGCTGATCAAGATCACCGAAGGCTTCTTTGCCTGCGGCGTCGCTGCCAGCGTCTACGGCACACGCGACGAGCACAGCGGCAGCTTCATGCCCGAGCCGGTGTTCAGCAACATCGGCAAGCTGCTGCTGTCCACCCAGATCTACGACATGCACCGGCTGGCGCATGAGGTGTCGGGCGGCCTGATCGTCGCCCTGCCCGGCCCCGATGAAGACCACAACCCGGCCACTGCCGCGACGCTGGCCGAGGTCCTGCGCGCCAACCCGGCGGTGCCCTACGACAAGCGCATCGAGGTAGCGCGCTTCGTCGAAGACCTGACCGCTTCTTACCAGGGCGGCTGGTACTCGGTGATCAGCCTGCACGGTGGCGGCTCGCCGGCGGCGATGAAGCAGGAGATCTGGCGCCAGTACCCGGTGGGCACCAAGGTCGATCTGGTCGAGCGCCTGTTGGACCGCGGTGTTCTGCACGACGAAACCCGGGCCATCACCCGCAACCGCCAGCCCGGCCGCTGCTGCGACACCGGTTGCACGGTGCCGGGGCAGGCGGTCATGGTGCCGCTGCCGAACCGCTCAGTCAGGCAGCCTGAATCGGACTAGGGTAATTGCTGGGGGTAGATCGCTATCGTCCCCCGCAGTCGCGGGATCGCCCAGGAATCGGCGTTGCGCTAAATTGCAATCCATTGGTCCTCGTCGCAAGCGCCGCTCAATCAACTGGAGCCTTTATGAAGCTGAAATTAGTACTCTCTGCTGCATCGCTGCTGTTGGTCGCGTCGGCTGCTTCGGCCACCACTTCGTTCAGCGTCGGCGGTGCCACGCTCACCTACGATGAGACGACTTCGCTCGGCGAAACCGACGGATCGTTCAGCGGGTTCCAGTTTGAAGGTTTCGACTGGAAGCTACCGAACAGCGTGACTCTCACCAACAGCACGCCGGACACGATCAAGCTGTTGTATGTAGACATTCCCTCCTTCACGATTCAAGCCAAACCGGGCTATGCCCTGAGCAATCTTTCAGGTTTCCTCGGCAACCCGACGTTTTTTGAACTTGGCGGCACAACCAACATCGCGTTCACTGGTGATCTGAGCATCAATGGCGGCGCACCCGTTCACATTCAGGATGCTTTGATCGGCTTCCAAGTGACCGGCTCGAACCCAGCCATCAGTCTCTACTCTGGCTACTTCTCCGATAAATCTGTCTTGCCTGGGCCGTTCACCAGCTTTTCTCTGACCAACGCAACCTTCTTGCTGTCTGCAGCGGTGGCTCCCGATGGCACGGTCGCGTCCATCATTGCCAACCCACAGAACAAGCTGGAAATCAGCTACAACGTGGTGGCTGTGCCTGAGCCTGAAACCGCAGCCATGTTGTTGGTCGGTCTGGCGGCCATGGGCTGGGTTGCCCAGCGTCGACGCAACGCCTGAGCTTTGCGTCTGTCACGAAAAGGGCCTGAGGGCCCTTTTTTCATGGCTGCTCGTTATCCTCGAGAGCAACCTCGAACCGACGGACATCCGATGAGTCAACTTTTCTCACCCTGGCAGCTCGGCGCGCTGCATCTTCCCAACCGCATCGTCGTGGCGCCGATGTGCCAGTACTCGGCCACGGACGGCACGCCCGGCGACTGGCACATGATCCACCTGGGGCATCTGGCGCTGTCGGGTGCCGGACTGCTGATCCTCGAGGCCACCGCGGTGTCGCCCGAGGGCCGGATCTCGCCGCAGGATCTGGGGCTGTATTCCGATGCCAACGAGGCGGGGCTGTCGCGTGTGTTGTCGGCCATCCGCGCCCACTCGCCGATCGCCGTGGCGGTGCAGATCGCCCATGCCGGTCGCAAGGCGTCGAGCCGCGCGCCTTGGGAGGGTGGCTCGCAGATCCGTCCCGATGAGCCGAACGGCTGGCAAACGGTGTCGGCCTCCAACCTGCCGCATTCAGACAGTGAAGTGTCTCCGCACGCGCTGGACCGCGTAGGTCTTGCCCAGGTGCGCGACGATTTCGTCGCTACCGCCCGCCGCGCTGCACGGCTGGGCTTCGACGGCATCGAGATCCATGCCGCGCACGGCTACCTGCTGCACCAGTTCCTCTCGCCGCTGTCGAACCAGCGCAACGACGAGTACGGCGGCAGCCTCGAGAACCGCATGCGCTTTCCGCTGGAGGTGTTCGACGCCGTGCGCGACATCTTTCCCGCCGGCAAGCCGGTGTGGGCGCGGGTGTCGGCCACCGACTGGGTCGCTGGCGGATGGGGCCTCGAAGGCACGCTGGCGTTCTCGCAGGCGTTGAAGGCGCGCGGTTGCGCTGCGGTGCATGTGTCCACCGGTGGGCTGTCCACCGCGCAGGCCATCCCGTTGGCGCCCGGCTACCAGGTGGATTTCGCCCAGCGCGTCAAGGCCGAGGTGGGACTCCCGACCATTGCGGTTGGTCTGATCACGGAGGCCGAGCAGGCCGAGGCCATCGTCGCCAGTGGCCAGGCCGACGCGGTGGCGCTGGCGCGGGCGATGCTGTACGACCCGCGCTGGCCGTGGCACGCTGCAGCCAAGCTGGGTGCCAAGGTGACGGCCCCGCCGCAGTACTGGCGCTCTCAGCCGCGCGAGTTCAAGGACCTGTTCGAGGCGGCCCGCTTCGGCCAGCGCTAGCTCCGACCGCTGCGGGCTTGCTGCCTATTCAGCCCAGCACGAAGGGATTGGCGATGCCTGGCTTCGGGTTGATGAACACGCTCTTCGATTCCAGGTATTCGTAGATCGCCCGGATGCCGTTCTCGCGGCCGAGGCCCGAAGCCTTGACACCGCCGAACGGCGCCATGTAGCTCACCACGCGGTAGGCATTGACCCACACCGTGCCGGCCTTCAGGCGCTTGGGCAGCGTCATCGCGCGTTCCAGATCGCGGGTCCACATGCCGGCCGCGAGGCCATAGGGGGTGTCGTTGGCGATGGCCACCGCCTCGTCTTCGGTGTCGAACGGGATCACTACCAGCAGAGGACCGAACACCTCCTCCTGCGCGATGCGCATGTCGTTGCGCACGCCGGTGAAGATCGTGGGCTCGACGAACAGGCCTTTCTCGCAGCCTGGGCGACGGGAACGCTCGCCACCCAGCACGCAGGTGGCGCCTTCCGAGCGAGCGACATCGATGTAGTGCAGCACCTTGGCCAGTTGCGGCGCGGTCGACACCGGGCCGACGTTGGTGCTCTTGTCGAGAGGGTCGCCGAGCTTGGCGGTCTGCATGAAATCCACCAATCGCGCCACGACCTCGTCGTGCACCTCGCGTTGCACCAGCAGTCGCGAGCCCGCCATGCAGGTCTGGCCGGTGGCGGCGAAGATGCCCGACACGATGCCCTTGACGGCGTCGTCGAGCGCCGCATCGGCGAACACGATGTTGGCCGACTTGCCGCCCAGTTCGAGCGACACGCGCTTGAAATCGGTGGCCGCGTTCAGGTACACGCTGCGCCCGCCCGACTCGCTGCCGGTGAAGGCCACCTTGGCGACCCGTGGATGCTTGACGAGAGGCTCGCCCACGTCGAGCCCGAAGCCTGTGACCACATTGAACACGCCCGGCGGGAAGCCGGCCTGCGCGACCAGCTCCGCGAAAAACACCGTCGAGGCCGACGAGAACTCCGACGGCTTCACCACGATGGTGTTGCCTGCCGCCAGTGCCGGCGCGATCTTCCAGGCGGCCAGCAGCAGCGGTGAATTCCACGGCGCGATGGCGGCAATCACGCCGAGCGGCTCGTAGGTGATGTAGTGAAACATGCTGGGCTTGTCGATCGGCGTCACCGCGCCTTCGACCTTGTCGGCCAGGCCACCGTAGTAATAGAACCATTGCGGCAGGTACTTCATCTGACCCAGCATTTCGGCCTTCAGCTTGCCGTTGTCGCGCACTTCCAGGTCGGCCAGCCGCTCGGCGTTCTCGGCGATCAGATCGCCCAGCCGGTGCAGCAACTGGCCGCGCGCACTGGCCGACAGGCGCGGCCATGGGCCGTCCTCGAACGCCTGATGGGCCGCCTTGACGGCCAGGTCGACATCGCGCGCGTCAGCCTTCGGAAACTGCGCCCAGGTCTCGCCGGTGGCGGGGTTCATGCTGTCGAAGACGGCCCCGCCGATGGCGTCGACCGCCTGGCCACCGATGTGCATGTGAAAACGTTCCACGTGATTTCCTTTGGTCGAATGGTTCGACGGATGGTTCAAAAGGTTGCGCGGCCCAGCGCGCGCACGGCCTGCTGCACCGCCGCGTCCACGGCGGCTTGAAGTGTCGGCGACATCTGCTGCTGGTCGTCGATGTCGGCTTTGCCGGCGTAGATGCCAGACACCATCACCTCGGCGCCGAAGAAGGCAAACAAGGGTCGCATCAGGTGATCGATCACGCCGGCATGGCGCTCCGCGTAGCCAGTGGCTGCCACCACCACAGGCCGCCCGGTCAGTGCCTTCATGTCCACCAGATCAATCAGGTGCTTGAACAAGCCGGCATAGCTGCCCTTGTAGACCGGCGTCACCGCCACCAGCAGGTCGCACGTCTCGATGTCGTGCAATACCGCTTCCAGCCGCGGTGACGCCTGCTTGCGCTCGAGTGTGCGACCGAGATCGGCAGGGTCATCGATCACCGAGTGGATCTGAATGTCGGCATCGGTTGCCAGGGCGATGCGGTCGACCAGCTGCTGCGTGAGCCACAGCGTGCGCGAAGGCACCGACACATGGCCGCTGATGCCGACGATGCGCGTCATGACGGGGTAACGGCGCGGTATGGCTGACGAAGTCCGGCCCGCTCGAGCAGCGGCATGACCTCGGCATTCCATTGCCGGATGCCGGCGTTGTAGTCCAGCCAGCTGAGACACACGCCGTCCATGCCCGCCTCGGCCAGCAGTTCGAGGTGCTCCACCATCATGGCCGGCGTTCCGACCAACGGGAAACCGGCCCAGCCCGCCTTGAAGTGATACCGGAACTGCTCAGCCTGCTCCGGCGTGAAGATGCCGGTCTGGATGCCGAGCTCCTTGACGATGTTTTCGCAGGCGACGTCGTCACCGTGCTCGACGGCATAACGGTCGACATGGCGCTTGGCCTCGGCTGCCGTCTCGGCGACCGAGACGTAGGAGTAGCACCACACCTTCAGGTCGCGACCAAACTCCTCGCGCGCCAGCGTCTTGTACTTTTGCACCTGCTTGCGCACGCCAGCAAGGTCGTGAGAGCCCAGGATGACGAAAGCCGCGTCGCAATGCTGTGCGCAATACCGCATGCCTCGCGGCGAGCCGCCCGCGTTGATCAGGAAGGGCTTGTTCAGCGGCTTCGGGTCGGCGAAGGCCTGGACCAGGTTGAAATGCTGGGTCTGGTGGTCGAAATAGCCTTCGTGCGTCCAGGCCTTCTGCGCGATGGCGAGCCACTCGTCGGCGTACTCGTAGCGCTCGTCATGCTCCATCATCGTGCCGCCGAACATGCGCATCTCGGGGCCGAACCAGCCGCAGATGATGTTCAAGCCAAACCGTCCGCCGCTCACGTGATCGATCGTCGTTGCCTGTTTCGCGGCGAACAACGGGTGCACGGTGGGCACGTGCGAGGTGGTGATGCAGGCGATCTGCTCGGTCGATGCCGCCAGCGCCGCCGCCCAGGTGTAGGTTTCGAAACTGGTGCCACCGAAGTTGCTGTCGCCGCCAAAACCGCGCCAGCGACCGATCGGGATCGCGGCCTCGAAACCTGCGCGGTCGGCGATCTGCATCGTCTCGAGGTTCTTCTTCCAGGCGTCCGCGCGATGCACCTCGGGCGCCGTGGTGATGGCGCATCCGCCATGGGCATTGATCGCGAACACGCCGAGCTTCATCCGGTTGGTCGAAGCGTGCATCGGGTTCGCCGCAATGGGGCTGGTGGGAGCGGCGGTCATGGGGTCTCCTGTGTCATCAGTTCTTCGATAGCGGATAACTTTCTCTTGACGGCATTCCGCTGTCAAGGCGTGGTGAACCCGCATCCCGGCCCGCCATTTGATCGGTTGATGAGCGTATTTCGCACCCTGCGCCGGCACCGGTAGACTTGCGCTGTTTCCACGGCTTCCACTAAAGAAGAACAAGCACGATGCCTACGCCACGCACACCGGAGCGCGCCAGCGGCCGCTCCAAGCGGGAATCGGCGGCCCCGGCAGATCGGGGTTCCGACGCAGCGATCAGTCTGGCCCTGGGGCAACGCATCAAGGCGCTGCGGGCCCGATCGGGGCTGACGCTGGAGCAGTTGTCGCAGCAGTCAGGCGTGAGTCGCGCGATGCTGTCGACCATCGAGCGCGGCGAAAAGAGCCCGACACTGCCCATCATCGTGCGGATTGCCGCTGGGTTCGGCATCTCGCTGTCGAGCCTGCTCGGGGCCGAAGCCGACTCATCGAGCGTGGCCGTCATCCGCGCTGAGCGGCGGATCGCATTCCGCGATCCTGAAACCGGCTTCGAGCGGTGGATGTTGTCCCCGGCGCACGTTGACAATGGGGTGGAGTTTGTCTTGCACCACTTGCCGGCCGGTCGCTCCACGGGATGGCTGCCGGCCTATTCCTCGCCGACGGAGAAATACCTGGCCGTGAGTTCCGGCAGGCTGACGGTGGTCGTCGACGAACAGCCGCATGTGCTGGACACCGGTGACTCGATCTATTTCGAGGTCCAGGCGCCGTATCGCTTCGTCAACGAAGACCCGCAGACCGATTGCACTTATTACATGGTGATCGCCCGAAAGCGCTGATCACGCGGACCCGATGAACGACATGACCGACACAATCGCCTCCACCCTGGTGCCCGACTTTCGCAAGGCGATGCGTCGTCTGGCCGCCACCGTCACGCTGATCAGCACGACCGACGCCAGCGGACGACGCCACGGCATGGCCGCAACGGCTGTGAACTCGGTGACGATGGACCCGCCCACGCTGCTGATCTGCGTCAACCAGACCGCGAGCCTGCATGCGCCGTTGATCGAACAGGGCCGCTTCTGCATCAATGTGCTCATGCCTTCGCACCACGAGCTGGTCGGGCACTTCAGTGGCCAGAAGACGGGCGAAGAGCGCTTCGACTCGGGCGACTGGCGCCTCGAGAACACCAGCGGTCTGCCCTACCTGCACGGCGCCCAGTGCAATCTGTTCTGCCGGGTGGTGTCCGTGACGCCTGTCGGCACCCATTCGGTGATCATTGCGGCCGTTGAAACGGTGCACGTCCATGATGACGTGATGCCCCTGATCTATGCCAACGGGCGCCTGCATGCCGTAGGCGACAGCGTGGCCTGAATTTGCGAGTTCGTCATGACAGCACTTCCGCATCAAGATTCGCCCATGGCACGGGCACCGCTGCGCATCCAGGAGGTGTGCGTGCGCGACGGCTTTCAGATCGAGCCGGTGTTCGTACCGACCGAGCGCAAGATCGAGCTGGTGAATGCGCTCAGCCGCAGCGGCGTTGCGAAGATCGAAGTGACGTCGTTTTCCTCACCCAAGGCCATCCCGGCGCTGGCCGATGCGGAAGCGGTGATGCGCGGCATCGACCGTGTTCCCGGCGTCGAGTACGCCGCGCTGGTACCCAATGTGCGCGGTGCGGAACGGGCGCTGGCTTGTGCCGTCGACGAGCTCAACCTGGTGATGTCGGCCAGCGCCTCGCACAGCCAGGCCAACTTGCGCATGAGCCGTGAGCAGTCGCTGGCCCAGTTCGCGGACATCGTTCGTGCAGCGGCCGGCCAGGCGGCGATCAATGCGTCGTTGTCCACCGCGTTCGGCTGTCCGTTCGATGGCGATGTGCCTGCAGAGGTCGTACTGGGATGGGTCGCCCGGCTGGTCGATCTGGGCATCGACCGCATCGCCTTGTGCGACACCACCGGCATGGCCAATCCGGCACAGGTGAAGCGGCTTTTCCTGGCGGCGACCGAGCGCTGGCCCGAGGTGACCTTCACCGCGCACTTCCACGACACCCGGGCCATGGGCCTGGCCAATGCGCTGGCGGCGCTCGAGGTCGGCATCACCCACTTCGATGCCTCGCTCGGTGGCCTGGGCGGCTGCCCGTTCGCACCCGGTGCCAGTGGCAATGTCTGCACCGAGGACATGGTGCACATGTTCGAGGCCATGGGGCGTCACACCGGCGTCGATCTGGAGCGGCTGTTGACGCTGGCGCGGCAACTCCCGGACATCGTCGGTCATCCGGTACCGGGCCAGGTGATGAAGGCCGGCGCTGCGACGCGGCGTTACCC
The DNA here is from genome assembly GCA_965229345.1 of Burkholderiaceae bacterium. Lineage (GTDB taxonomy): Bacteria > Pseudomonadota > Gammaproteobacteria > Burkholderiales > Burkholderiaceae_C > PBB1. The sequence continues at coordinate 2,329,085 of OZ245872.1, read as the reverse complement.
GCTGCCCTGAGTCAGGCCGTCAGGAGCGTACGGACGCTGGCTGCAAACGTGTGCACATCGATCGGCTTGGACAGGTAGCCGTTGCAGCCCGCGGCAAGCATCTTGGCCTCGTCGCCTCGCATCGCATAGGCGGTGAAGGCCACCACGACGATATGCTGCAGCAACGGGTCGGTCTTCAGGATCTGTGTCAGTTCAAGGCCATCCATGCCCGGCATCTGGATGTCCATCAGAACCAGCTCGGGCTGGAAGCTGCGGATGCGCTGCAGCGCCTCGTGCGCGTCGGGTGCCGATTCGACCGTGAAGCCATCGTGCTCGAGTACATACCGGACCAGCTCCACGTTGATGGCGTTGTCGTCGACGACCAGCACGCGTGGGGCCACCATGATCAGCTCGATGCGGCCGACAGCAACGGGACGGTGCGCGTCACGCCCAGGGTGTGCAGCCAGGATGGGATCGTTCCGCCGCCCTTGCTCAGGATCTGGCGCGCCGACGCCGACAGTTGCGCATATTCGGCTTCGGTCAGCATCATGCTGGTCCAGATGAACACCGGCAGATCGCGCCATTCGGACTCCTGGCGCAAGGCCGCCAGCACCTCGAAACCATCGAACCCCGGCATCATCAGGTCGAGGATCATCGCGTCGGGCCGATGGTGCCCCAATGTGCGCAGTGCCTCGCGGCCATCGGGCACGCACACCGCATTGATGCCGATGGCGGCGAGCGTGGCCTGCATCAGGTCCAACGCGCGTGGATCATCGTCCACCACCATCACGGTGGTCGTGCGTGAGGCCGGGCCGCGGAAGCGCGCCATCGCCTTCAGGATCTCGTCGCTGTGTATCGGTTTGCACAGGACATCGGTGATGGCGAAGGTGGCCGAGGCGCCATCGTCGGCCGGAATCGACATCCCGACCACGGGCGAGTCGCAACTGGCCCCTTCGCGCCGGATGCCGTCGAGTGCGCTCAATCCGGGCTGGTCGGGCAGCCGCAGACCGAGGGTGATGGCAGCGTAGGCGCTGCTGCGCGCCTGGGCCAGCGCCAGCGCGCCTGTGGAGGCCGCGTCGGCCTGGATACCGGAGGCCGCCAGTGCCTGCACCATCTGCGCGGAAAGCCGAGGGTCGGGCTCGATCACCAGCACCCGGTACGCCGTCGACCCCTGGGCCATGGCGGTGACCCGATGCGCATCGGTACCGTGCACACGATTGAGCACCACATGGAACACGCTGCCCACGCCCACGGTGCTGCGCACGCCCACGCTGCCACCCTGTGCCTCGACAAGACGGCGCGTCAGCGCCAGGCCGAGGCCGGTACCCTGGTGCTGCTTGCTGTAGCCCGCATCCAGCTGCTGGAACTCGACGAACAGGCGCAGCAGGTTGTCCTCGCTGATGCCGATGCCGGTGTCGTGCACCTCGATCCGGAAATGATCGGCGCCTTGCGCCAACGCGTGCACCGAGACTGTGCCGCCATCCGGGGTGAACTTGATGGCGTTCGACAGGTAGTTGTAGAGCACCTGCTTGAGCCGTGAAGCGTCGAGGTGCAGGCCGGTCAGCTCCGGATCGATGTGGGTGAAGACGTGGATGTGCTTGCGCTGGATGGCGGTGTGCAGCACATCGATCACCTCTGTCAGCAGCGTGGGCAGCTTCAGCGGCTCGGGGAAGAATTCGAATTTGCCGGACTCGACCTTGGACAGGTCCAGCACATCGTTGATCAACTGCAGCAGATGCCGCCCACTGCTCGCGATGTGGCCCAGAAACTGGCCATGCTTGGGCGTGTCGGAGGGCACCGTGCCGGACTGCAGCAGATCCGCGAAGCCGATCACCGCATTGAGCGGCGTGCGCAGTTCATGCGACATGTTGGCCAGGAACTGGCTCTTCAGGCGGTTGGCTTCCTGGATCTGCCGGTTCTCCGTCTCCAGGCGCTGTGCCTTCAACCGGATGTCTTCGGCCAGCCGCTGCTCGGTGACCTCGGTGATGATTCCCAGCATCCGCTTGGAACGCCCCTCAGCAGCCTGCACTTTTCCGTGTGCACTGATCCAATGCACGCTGCCATCGGGCCAGATCACGCGGCACTGAACATGCCAGGGCCGCACACCCGTGAGGGCCACATGCAGGCTGTGGGCCACCTCATCGCGGTCTTCGGGGTGCACATGCTCGATGAAGGTGTCGAACGTCCAGTCGGGCTGAAGTTGGTCGTAGCCGAAGCAGCGGTCGTGCCGCAACGAACGCCGCACCTGCCCGGTCGAGAGATCGAGATCCCAGTCACCGATGGCCGCAGCCTCGAGCGTGAAGCGCAGCCGTGCTTCGCTGTCGCGCAGCGCCGCCTCGGCACGTCGCTGGCGGGTCACATCGCGGGCGATCTTCGAGGCGCCGACGATGCGGCCCTCGCCATCGCGGATCGGCGACACGGTGATCGACACCTCCAGCCGCCGGCCGTCCTTGGCCACGCGCACGGTGTCGAAGGCGGGTACCCGCTCGCCATTGCGCACACTGTCCATGATGCGCAACTCTTCGGCGGCCAGCTCCTCCGGAATCAGCCTCTGAATCGACTGCCCGATCGCCTCGTCGGCCGAGTAGTCGAACATCGCCTGTGCGCCTTGGTTCCAGCTGGTGATGCGCCCGTCGAGTGTCTTGCCGACGATGGCGTCGTTGGAGGATTCGACGATGGCGGCCAGCAGGTTCGACTCGGCCTCTGCACGCACCTGGAAGGTCAGGTCGCGAATGATCATCGCCATCCCCAGCACCGAGCCGTCCTCGGCATGCGTCAGCGCCGCCCGCACCTCGACCGGCCGTCGGGTGCCGTCTCTGGCCACCGCGGTGTGCCGATGCACGGTGTCGACCGTGATGCCGAGTTCGATCATCAGGTCGACGGGGTTGGTCGTCAGGTAGGACGGCGGACGGTCGTCGCGGTCGAACACCTGCCACACGGACTGTTGTCTCGCTTCGGCCTGCGACCAGCCCGTGACCCGTTCCGCGACGGCGTTCATGCGGCTGACCCGGCCCTCGCGGTCGGTGGCGATGAAGCCCGCGCCGATGCTGGTCAAGGTGACAGCCAGGCTCTGCTGGATCTCGGTGAGCTGCTCTTCGGCACTGCGCCGCTTCTTGACCTCGGCTTCGAGCGAGGCGATGGCGGCATTGAGCCGTTCGATCGAGGGGATCTTCAGCGCCTTGGGAATCAAGGGCCAGATCGCCAGCGCGGTGATCAGCGACACCCCTGCGGTGCCGGCCTTGGTGAGCGCCTGCAGGCCGTAATCGGGCCGCCAGATGGTCCAGATGTCCATCACATGCGTGATGCCGCACGCGAAGATGAAGGCACTGAACAGCAATGCCATCGAGTTCAGCGTCGAATCGCCGCGCTTGCGCACGAAGGTCACAAGCGCGATGGGGATGGAGAAGTAGGCGGCGGCAATGATGGCGTCCGACCCCACCATGGTCCAAAGCACGCTGGGCGACCAGGTGAAGCAGTAGCCATGGGGCAGAAAGCCCGCACGTCCAAAGAACGAAGTCAGAAATTCCATGGCGGATCTTTCAGTTCCACTCCCACCGCTTGCGATGGGGAGATGCGTTGCGAGCGTGCACGTTCCTGCTCAGCCCGCACGCAAGGGCAGGTTTTCGCACCATACCCTGCCCCGAGCGCTCCGAGGTTCGGTGGATTCACTTCCCCCAACAAAAAAGGACCCGCAGGTCCTTCAATCCGGTGAGATCTGCGGCGGGCTGCTGATCAGACGCCGTGCTCCTTCAGCCAGTCGCGCGCCAGCTTGGCGGCATAGGTGGCCGCAGTCCGGTCGTAGCTCGGGCGGTAGTCGGCGTTGAAGCCGTGATCGACGCCCGGGAAGACGACGATCTCCGAGCCACTGCCGGATCGGCGCAAGCCTGCGCTCATCTTCTCGACGGTCTCGGCTTTCACGTACGCATCGGTGCCGGCGTACAGCCCCAATACGGGCACCTTCAATTCGCTGGCGAAATCGATCGGGTCTTGCGGCTTGATGTCCGACTTCATCCCTTCGAGCAGACCGTAGTACGCCACCGCCGCCTTCAGCTTCGGGTTGTGTCTGGCGTACACCCAGGCGGCGCGGCCACCCCAGCAGAAACCGACCAACCCCAGCCGATCGGCCTGGGCGTGCCCGCTGGCGCGGGCGTAGGCCACGGTGGCATCGAGATCGTCATTGACCTGCGCATCGGGCACCTTGGCCACGACCGTCGACAAGATCTGGCCGATGTCGGTCATCTTCGACATGTCGCCCTGGCGCGCAAAGAGCTCGGGGGCGATGGCGAAGTAGCCCCGCTTGGCGTAACGGCGGCACACGTCCTTGATGTGCTCGTGCACGCCGAAGATTTCCTGCACCACCAGCACCACGGGGTGCTTGCCCGGCTGGGCCGGCATGGCGCGGTAAGCCGGGAGATGGCCATCGGCCACGGGGATGCTGACCTCGCCTGCCACCAGTCCCTTGGTGTCGGTGGTGATCACCTCGGCCATCACCGGGTTCGCGGCCACGGCGAATCCCGAGGCCAGCGAGGTCATCACGAACGTGCGCCGAGACAGTCCGTCGTTGGGTGCCGAGGCGTCTGCGGCCGTCGGGTTCTGGAAATCGATCGGCGCCAACCCATAGTCCATCAGCTTCATCGCCACTCCTGTGCGTCAAGGGGTGCCGCAAGGAGCCACTTGCTTGCGGTCACGACCTCGCCGTACTGTAGTGGTATCGACCCCGCGCCAGAGCGTCAAGGCGCTGCGCTGGCAGGCCCTGTGCGCGCGGCGCCCTGCCTCAGGCTGGCGCCAGCGATGTCGCGGTGGTGGCTGGCGCGCGTCGGGCCTCGGGGCTGGACATCCCCCCCATGCCGCGCGGCAACGGCGCGTCCGATGTGCCGCGTGCCTTGTAGACCCCGCAACCGATCACCAGATCAGGCGTCACCGGTTCGACGTACGAGGTCTTCAAGCCGAGCTTGCCTGTCTGCGGATTGGCGAAGTCGTAGTCGACCCAGCCGCCCCCGTGGGCCGCTTGTTCGAATGCGTCCTTCACCAGTTTGTCGCCGTTGACGCCGGGCACCGCGCGCACCGAGGTGCCCACCTTCTCGGTCTTGCCGGCGAAGGCGCGGTAGATGCCCTGCCGGTCGAAGGCGAACACATACATGTCGCGATCGCTCAAGCCGTTCATCGCCTCGGTGATCTGGCCGAGTGCCGCAGGGCCCGCCCGTCGGTACATCTCGACGGCCTTGCGGACCAGGGCGAATGCCTCGTCGGCGCTGCCTTGGCGCAGCTTGAAGTTCGACACGGCGGCGCTCAGCAGTTCGGCCCGGCCGCTGAGCTGCGACGAGCTCTTGAACGCGGATTCGACCATCTGCGCATTGCGCTGCGTGATCTCGTCGATGTGGCGCACGGCCTGAGCGACCTGGTCGAGACCACTGCTTTGTTCGGCGGTGCTGGTCTTGATCTCGTGAACCCGGGTGGCCACGTCGCGGATGCCCTGCACGATCTCGGCGAAGGTCTGGCTGGCGCCACCGATCTGCGTGACACCGCTGCTGACGTGCTGGGACGATGCAGCGATAAGCGACTTGATCTCGCGTGCCGACTCGGCGCTGCGCTGCGCCAACGATCGAACCTCGGACGCCACCACCGCGAAGCCCCTGCCCTGCTCGCCGGCGCGTGCCGCCTCGACGGCCGCATTCAAGGCCAGGATGTTGGTCTGGAAAGACAGCGCCTCGATCACGCCGACGATCTCCTGCACACGGCTCGAGCTCGATTGGATGTCCTGCATCGCCGTCACGGCCGACTGGATAGCGCTGCCTCCCTGTTCGGCGATCGTCTGCACCCTGGCGGCCATGCCGCTGGCGGCTTCGGCGCCTTGCGCGTTCTTGCGCACGGCGTTGCTCAGTTCTTCGACGCTGGCGGTGGTCTGTTCCAGGCTGGAGGCCTGCGCCTCGGTGCGCTCCGACAGGGCCTTGGTGTCTGACGCCAGGCTCAGGCCGGCTTGCGCCACCATCGACGAGTTGCTGCGAACGTCGGCCACCATCTCGGACAGCCGGCCGGTCATGGCATCGAGCGACTGCCCCACCACCGACAACTCATCGGTGCCGCGCAGACGAACCTGCAATGCGAAGTCGCCGGCAGCCAACAGATTGACCGAGCGCTGGAGTGCGCTGATGGCACCGAACGAGGTGCGAAAGAACACCGCCGTCAGGTACGCGACGCCGACCACGGTGCCGATGCCGACCGCCAGTTGGAGCAGCCACAGGGTTTGCAGGTGGTTGGCCCGTTGATCGAGCAGGGTCTGCAGCCGCTGGATCGCCGATTGACCGGTGCCCAAGGCTTGGGTGATGGCAGCCGTGCCGGCATCGAAATAGGCCGCGGCGCTGCCCGTCAGCGGGCCGGCCGCCAAGGTCGACTCGGCGAGATGGGCGTAGTCGCGGGTGCTGGCCAGCGCGGCGTCGAAGCCTTCCGGGGCGGGTTCGCCGGCGCGCTTGAGCGCCGCCACGATTTCCTCGGCCGAGGCGGCGACGTGATTGAGCACACGCACCTGCGCGACGATCTCGGCGTGGTCTTCGGCGCTGGCCTCGCCCTTGCGAAGCAGTGCCGCACCGCGGCCGCGCAGCTGGCCGAGCGCTTCGGTCCAGGCGACCAGCGGCTCCACCGAGAAATGCATCAAATGAAACGGAGGGCCTTCAGGGTCCAGCAGCAGTCCGCTGACCTCGGCGGTCCGCGTGATCAGGCCACGCATGGCCTCGATCTGTTCGGTGTGCAACCGGAAGCTTTGCGCCGCGTTGCCCGGGACCTCGCCTTGCACCAACCGGTCGATCACCCGCCGCACCGGTTGCCAGAGGGCGCCGAGTTCGAACTCGGGCCGTTCCAGCAGTGCCGATTGCAGCGCGCCCTCGGCGGCCTTCAAGTCGGAGCGTGTCTTGGCAAGTTCGCCACCGACGCCGGTGTCGCCCGCCAGCTGACGATTGAGCAGCCCGCGGTGCTTCTGGATCTGCGTGACCACGTCGAAGCTCAGGTGCAGCAGCGGATTCCCGCGTGCTTCGAGCCGCGTGGCTTCGAGCGATTCGTGCGATGCGAGCAGGGCCTGGCCGGTCAGCCAGGACAGCGGAGCGATCAGCACGATCGCCATCAGCACGATCTTGGAACGGAATCGCAAGCCCCGCATCAGGGCCATGCCAGGCTTCAAGAACAGCCGCATCGCGGCAGAGTCGACAACGCTCATCCCAGGCTCCAGACTGCTGTGTGCAGGTCCCTCTCGCATCACAGTGGAGGGCTCCAGGGATGTATCGGCCGTCAAGGCCGGATCTTGAGCTGCCGGTGAGACCGGTCGCCGCACCACGCCGGGCGGTTGTCGAGGTGCCGTCAGGCGGTGATCGGCGCGATCAGCTGATCCTCCAGCCACTGCTGCATGAAGCCGCCGATCAGCGCCGAGAGCTCGTCGTCGTGGAGGCCGATGTCGGCGGCCAGCGATCCAGCGTGATGGCAGGCCTGGGCAAAGGACGAGCCATCCCGCATGGCACGCAACAGCCCGGCCTCGACCCGGTGCAAGGAGCGGAAGTGCGGCTGCAAGCCCTTGCGCCACACCAGCCAGTCGACCTCGGTTGGCGACGCGGCCAGGGGTGGCGGGCTCTCGCCATCGTCGAGCGCCTGCCACACGGCCACCGTGTTGTGCTCGAACACCAGCAGCTCGGCGGTCGGTACCGGCACCAGCCTGAGCGTCGCCCAGGCCTCGGGCTCGATCGCGCCCAGCGCAGCGGCGTCGAGCGCGGCCGCATCGGGCCCGTCGAAAGCGGTGCGCAGCGCCCAATCCAGCCGCGCCATCTCGGCGTGGGCTGGCGTGTCGGGGTGTTGGGTGGCGAGGTGGGTACTGAACCGGTCACCGTACCAGCGCAGGCTGCGCGTGGTGGGCGGATGGCTGGCGATGTACCCGAATGCGGTCGATTCGAAGGCTGCCTCACCCATCACCGACTGGGTTTTCTGGTAGGCGTCGGACAAGGTGTCGAGCAGGCGCAGGCGGTAGGCGTTCGCATAAATGCCCAAGCCAAGACTGCGCCGCGCGTCGGTGCCGGCGATCAGGGGCGTGGCATCTGCCTCGCCCAGCAGGTGCTGCTGGAACTGCAGCTGCAGGGACAGCACCGACAGGCTCATGCAACGCTCTCGGCCCGCTCATGCGGTGGTGACGCGGCGGCTCTCGAGGCGATCAGGCGCGCATGGTCGAGCTCGGTGATCAGTTCGGCCAGCGGCGGAATGTGGTCGTCGCGCTCGATCAGGGTTGCCACCGGGCCCACGCGTGCCAGCGCGCTGGCATACAGCGCCCACACTGGATCGGCCACCGGGTGGTCGTGCGTGTCGACGATGTGATCGCCGTGATCGGTGTGCCCGGCCAGATGGATCTGCTGCACCCGATCGGCAGGGATGCCATCCAGAAACGCCTGCGGGTCGAACCCGTGGTTGACGCTGCTGACGTAGATGTTGTTCACATCCAGCAGCAGGCGGCAGCCGGTGCGGAGACACACCTCGCGGATGAATTCCCATTCGGTCATGTCCGAGGCGAGAAAGCTCACGTAGCTCGACACGTTCTCGAGCACCAGGGGACGCTGCAGCGCCTCCTGCGCGATCTGCACATTGCGCACCACGACGGCCAATGCCGCCTCGGTGTAGGGCAGCGGGTAGAGATCGTGCAGCACCCGCCCGTGGACACCCGTCCAGCACAGGTGGTCGGAGATCCACAGCGGCTCGACCCGCCGCGCCAAGGTGGACAGCGCATCGAGGTAATGCCGATCGGGGCCGTCGGCCGCACCGATGGACAGCGCCACGCCGTGCATGACCACCGGATAGTTGGCGCGGATCTGGTCCAGCATCACCAGGGGCTTGCCGCCGGGCACCAGGTAGTTGTCGGACAGGATTTCGAGCCAGTCGACCCGCTGGGGCGCATCGAGGAAATCCGGGTAGTGCGGGGTGCGCAGCCCCAGGCCGAAACCGGGGTTCGAGGCCCGAGACTGCGCGGTGCTCATGTGCTCAGCCGACGATCACAGGTCGCCGATGGTGCCGCCGGACTTCAGGCACTCGGCCGCAGGCAGTGCCTTGAACCCGTGGCCCTTGCAGGCGTTTTGCGCCTTGCACGAGTTCTCGGTGGTCTTGCAGTCCGAGTTGCCCTTGCAGCTGTGCACGCCGTAGCAGTGCACCTTGTCACTGGCAGCAATGGCCTTGCCCGAGCTGCCATTCGGCGCATCGGCGGCGAAGGCGGTGGCCGACAGCGCCAGAGCGGCCGCAGCGGTTGCGATCTGGAATCCCTTGGAAGCAGTGAACATGGATAACTCCTGTGTGGTTCGAAAACGCGCCGGCAGACATTGCAGGCGGTGAGTGGCTGGGGGCGTGGACTGCTCCCATGCACACACTTCGGTCGGTTCGGGGTGTGCCTTCTTACAGCCTGCAACCACAAAGAGCGCGCGGTGGCGGGGTGTGGCGCAGTGCGGTGATGTCAGGCGCGGCGCACGGGCGGCTGGATCGATTCAGGCGCTGCGGGCGCGCTGTCGGCGCCGAACAGGCGCTGGCGCAGCCGTGGCCACAGCAATTGATCGATCGACCAGCGGCCCGGCCCCCACAGCAGCAACGCGGCCAGCACGCTGCCCCAGAAGATGTGCTGCTGCAAGGCGGGAATCGGCATGTCTTCCACGCTGATGACCGCCACCCCATTGAGAATGAACAACCCCGCGGCCGCGAAGCGCCCGCCCAGGCCGAACAGGATCAGTGCGGGCAGCGCCAGTTCGGCGCTGGTGCCTAAAGCGGCAGCGATGTGCGGGCTGAGCAGCGGCACGTGGTATTCGTCAGTGAACAGCGCGACGGTGGTTTCCCAATCGGCGATCTTTGTCAGCCCGGAGCGAAAAAACACGCCGGCAATGAACCAGCGCGCCAGCAGCTGCGCTGCAGGCTGCAGGGCATTGAGGCCGCGAATGGCGAGTTCGGCAGATGTCCACAGTCGGTACAGCAGCGAGGTCGGGGGTGTCGGGTTCATCGTCGTGGCTCCAGGTTGACCCCGTTCAGTCGTCGGCGACCGTGATTCCTTTCAGCCAGCCCGACGCGAGCGCCGCACTGAGCCAGGCCGCCAGGTCGAAGCGCCCCGCGGCGAGGTCCTCCGACACGGCGTCGATGGCGCTCGCCAACGAGTCACCGGCCAGCAGGCGCTGCGTCCAGGCGGTGGTCGCGTGATCGATGCGGTGCACCTGGGCGCGCCACCCCGACCGGGACACCAGGGCCGATTCGGCAACGCCCTCTTGCAAGGCGGCGCGCGCGCTGTGCAGCGCCTCGGCCCCAGCGCCCTCGCGGTGCGCCTGGTGAATCGTGACGATGGGCCAGGGCGACGCCACCACCGCAAGTCCCGGGCGCAGCTCGATGCGCAGCTGCGCGGGGTCGGTGTCGCCCAGGCGGGCGATCGAGGGGGCATCCAGCTCGGCATCGGTCGCGCGCTCGCACTGAAGCACGGCCCAATCCAGACGGGCGCAGTCAGCCAGGTACGGCCAGTCGCCGAGCGCGGGATGGGTTTGCAGTCGCGCTGCCAGTGGCTCGCCCCATTGCGCGAGGTCACCCCGCTCCGGCGGCTGCTCGAACCACAGCTCGCGCGCCAACTGCTGGAAATCGCCGGTGCCGACCAGTGCACACACCGTCGGGTAGGCCGCGCCCAGGGCCCGCGCCGCGTTGGCAGCAGCATTGCCGCGGTAGGCCTGCAGCCCGCGTGCCACCTTCACCGGGCTGTCGCGACACCAGCGCTCCAGCGCAACGGCTGCGCCGCGATCGGTGTTCCACAGCGCAGCCACCAACGCCTGCTGCCGCGCGGCTTCGCGCGCCATTTCGGTGTCGTCAGCCGGACTCATGGGGGCAGCCGGGCCAGTCGATCGGTGGCTAGCCGTGCCTCGGCCAGCAGCACCTCGAGCGGCGGCACATCGGTGTCCCATTCGATCAGCGTGGGCACCGCGCCGAAGCGCTGCAAGGCGTGCTCGTACAGCGCCCACACGTCGGGCCGCACGGCGCTGCCGTGGTCGTCGATCACGATGTCAGGCATCTCGCAGTAACCCGCCAGATGGATCTCACCGACGATGTCGCGCGGCAGCGCGTCGACGAATGCTCGCCCTTGCGCCAGGGGATCGGGCACGCGCTCGTTGAGCGCATTGACCATCAGGTTGTTGACATCGAGCAGCAGGCTGCAGCCGCTGCGCCGGCACAGCGTCGACAGGAATTCGGCCTCGGTCAAGGTGCGGTCACGGAACGACAGATAAGCCGACAGGTTTTCGATCAGCAAGGGGCGCCGCAGCCGGTCCTGTACCCGGCTGACGTTGTCCGACAGCAGGGTCAGAGACGCCTCGGTGTAGGCGATCGGCAGCAGATCGCTGGCATGCAGCACCGGCCCGGCGCCGTGCATGGGTGCGCGCGCAAAACAGGCGTGATCGGACACCCGGACCGGATCGATCCGCTGCACCAGACGGTCGAGCCGATCGAGGTGCCATGCATCGACACCGACCGCCGAGCCCAGCGCCAGCCCGACCCCATGCAGGCTGACCGGGTAGTGCGTGCGCGCTGCCTCGAGCACGGCCAACGCGGCACCGCCGTCGGCGTAGAAGTTCTCTGAATGAACTTCGACGAAACCGACGGCGGGTTGTTCTTCGACGACACGTGCGTAATGCGGATGCCGCAGCCCGATCCCCGCGAGGTGGGACGGCGCTGCGAAGGTGGCCATGCGCGCGTGAAAGCGTTATTTCTTCAGGGCCTTCTTGGCTTCGTCGGCTGTTTTGCCACCCAGCGAAGCGCAGGTGCCCTTGGCGACGTACTTCCACTCGTCGGGGCTGTTTTCCGCGGTGGACTGGCCTGCGCACGAGTGCGTGCCCGACAGGTTGGAGCAATCGTTCGCGCCGGCCTTGGCGATGCCGAAGCACTTTTCCTTGGCAGGCGCGTCGGCAGCCGATGCGGTGGACAGCAGGCCCATGGCGAGGACTGAAGCGAGGGCAGACGAGGCGATGAGGCGGTGGTTCATGAGAGTCTCCAGGGTGGATGGGGTGGGACGGACTGCGGTGGCCGATGTGGTCGGCACCCACCTGCATGGGTCGCGGTGGATGGGACTCCCTTACAGCACCTGAGGTCGCGAAGATTGTGCCGTGCGCTCTTCGCTCACCACAGGAACAGGGTGGCCGCCACCACCGTCGGCGGCAGCGCCCCCAGCAACAGCCCACCGGCACCGATCGAATGGTCGTCGAAACCGTTCTTCAGCAAGGTGACACCGGCCGGATTCGGCGCATTCGCAATCACGGTCAGGCCGCCGCCGGCCACCGCACCGGCGACCAGCATGTATTTGGCGGGGTCGGTCATGCCTTCGATCAACGAGCCGAGGTAGGTGAGCGCCGCGTTGTCGGTGATGGCGGTCAGGCCCAGGGCACCGAAGAACAGCTGGGTTGGATTCAGGCTGGACACGATGGGCTGCAGCCACCATTGCTGCAACCCACCCAGGATGACCAGGCCGGCCAGAAAAAAACCGACCAGCAGAGCCTCCTTCAGGATCAGCGGACTCTGGTGGCGTGCATAGGCCTGGGTGAAGCCCAGGAACAGCATGAACGCACCCAGGAAGATCACCGGGTGATGCGCGAACGCGACCACCACCGACAGCACCAGCAGGTGCACCACCGTGACCGCCAATGGAATGGGCGGTGTGCGATCGGCCGGCAGGCGCAGCGCGGGCTCGGTCAGGTGCCGGCTCAGCAGTGCGGTCACCACCGTCGCGTTGATGGCGACCGCGATCGCTGCGCGCCAGCCGAACACGCTGGCCATGTGGGCACTGTCCCACTGCCAGGTGGAAGCGACCATCAACACCGGCGGCGCCGCGAACGAGGTCAGCGTGCCCCCGATCGACACATTGACGAACAGCACGCCCAAGGCGGCGTACTTCAGCCGCTCGGGGATGCCCGGGCGAAACACCAGCGGGGCCAGCATCAGCGCGGCCAGCGTCATCGCGGCGGGTTCGGTGATCAACGAGCCGATCAGCGGCACCAGCGCCAGGCACAACCAGACGCGTGCCGCCGCGGTACGCAGCGGTGCCAGCCGCGCCAGCTTCTCGATCAGCGACTTGATGGCCTCCAGCACCGGGCGAGATGCCGCCACCACCATGATGACGAAAACGAACAGCGGCTCGGTGTACTGGCGCGACTCCGCATACGCGATGGCCCGATCGCCGCCCTCCACCAGCGCCATCAGTGCAAGCAGGACAAAGGCCCAGAAGCCGAACACGACCTCGACCTCGCCCAGCAGATGAAACAGACCGGCATGGCGGGGGCTGCGATGGGCCAGCTGCTCGAAGTACTTGACCGAAAAGGTGTGCAGCAGCGCGATCGCGAAGACGACCGCAGCGATCAGTTGGATGGGGGACATGGAATCTGCGTGAGAAATCGGGTTGCCGCAACGGAGTGTCGGCGAGCCCGTTTCTACCGCAAGACCAGTGGCATCGAAAAAATAGCTCGATCGGGCGGTGGGCGTCTGTCTCAGTAGCGCGTCGACCAGAGCAGCCAGCTGGACGGCAATGCGTCGTTGACACGCGTTTCGATCCGCTTGTCGAGGCCCGTCAGGATGGCGAGGCCCAGTGCCACCAGCGCGATGCCGGCGGCCCGCTTGATCCAGCCCGAGCCGCCGAGCACCCAACCGCGCGCACGGCCGACGCCCGCGCGGGACGCGTAGGCCACGGCCATCAGCGGCAACGCCGCACCGACACCGAACAGCCCAAGGATCAACGCACCGCGCCCTGCCCCACCCTCACTGGCCACCAGCGCCAGCGCGGCACCGAGCAATGGGCCCGAACAGGGGCTCCAGACCAGCCCGAGCAAGCCACCCAGCATCAGGGCCCCGAACAATGAGGACGGATTCAGGCGCGAGCTGGCCGATTGCGCCGAGGTGGCCAGAGGCGTCATCCATCGGCTCAGGCGCGCATCGAGCGCTGGAACCAGCATCACGACGCCGAACGCCAGCAGCATCAGCGCGCCGGCATGGCGCACGCCGTCGCCGGTCAGGCCGATCGCGTCGCCCAGCGTTCCAATCAGCAGTCCGATGCCGGTGAACGACAGGACCATGCCTGCGCCCATGGCCACCGGCGCCGCGCGGTGGGACTGCATCGCACCCCCGACCACCAGCGGCAGCAACGGGAACACGCATGGGGACAGCGTCGTCAGGCTGCCGGCGACGACGCTCAGGCCGAGTTCGGTCCAGGCGGTCATGGCACCGGCCGACGCAGCCGTGCGCTGCGGCCCGCGTGCATCACAGCGCGGTCTTCAGCAAGGCCTTCAGCCGCTCGGGCTGGGTGTCGCCCGATGAGCGGGCCCGTTCGGTGCTGCCGCGGAACACGATCAACGTTGACTGGCTCCGTACTTTCAGCTGCTTTTTCAGAGCGACCTCGGTGTCGTAGTCGGCCTGCAGCACCGTCAGCTTGAGCGAAGGGTCGCTCTGCAGTTCAGTGAACGCCTTGTCCTGCGCCTTGCAGGTCGAGCACCAGGTGGCGTGGAAGTGGAGTGCGACCGGCTCACCGGCGTTCTGTGCTGCCGCCAAGGCGGCGGCGCTGTAGGGCGCCACGGTCAAGGCGTGCACGGCAGAGGCGGCGAACATAAGTGCCGAAACGGCGATCAGACGGGCGTAATTCATGGAGGCTCCTGGACTGCGGTGATGGGAGCCGTTCGGTCGGCGCTGTCACGGACTTCCTTACGCGACGACTGCCGCACAGCACGTGCAAAGCGCGAGTGGCCACGCATCCAAGTGGGTCACCATTGCGTAACCAAAGGACCCTACCCTTCGACCCAGCCCGGCTGTCGGCTTGCTGAATCGTGCTGAGAACGATGCTTTCAAACCCTCGAGAGTGCGCAACCGGGCTTCGGCCTTCGCCGGCAGTGTGGTGCCGCCAGCTTGCGCTGTGCCTCATCGCCTGCTGCTTGGGGGTGCAAGGGGTGGCGATGTCCGCCGAAAAAGTACTCGGCGGACGGCATTTCCACCTCGCCTCAGCGCACCTCGCGGTTCGGCATGTCAGCGACCTGGACGGACATCGCTACGTGCCCGAGATCTTCGATCCCGCCAGCGATATGGCAGTGAGTCATGCTGATCTGCAACAGCACGATCACGCCTTTGCCCTGCCCGGCGTGGTCCACATCGCCGATGACAGCGACGCCTCTACTCAGAACCCCCAAGCGACCTTGATCCGCAGCGTTCACGACCTGCACCTGCTGGTCCCGTCGTTCGGTCTGTCCCCGGATGACGAAGCGGCGCGGGGTTGGGCTGCGGCCCTGGCTCGACGTTTCGACTCGCACGTCAGCCCACCGCTGGAGCGCCCTCCGCAGGTGTGAGCGCAGCGGCGCCGACGGTGCCGCGCAACCGCCATTCCCCCGTCGCGTAACGCAGGCCCGAACGACCGCCGCTTTGGGCCCGTCGGTCGCACTGGCATCACCACGCGCGGGAATCACCACACCTTGCATGACGCAGACGACCCCTGGCCGCCTGCGCGCGGAGACTCCCTTGACACTTGTACGTTCGCTCGTCAGTCCACTCGCACGACCATGCTCGCGCCTTCCATTTCACCGCCACGCACGCACCGCCGTCGACACGGCCGCTCACATGCTGTCATTTGCCAGTCTGGCCACACTCGCCCCACCCGCCTGGGCGGGCGGCGAACAGACACTGGAAACCGTGGTCATCACCGGCACCGCCAGCCCCAGCCTGGTCGGCGTGGCCGATTCGGCCAGCGTCGGCACGGTGACGAAGAAGCAGCTCGACGCGCGCACCGTCTACCGCCCGGGTGAACTGCTCGAAGCCGCGCCGGGCCTGATCGTCAGCCAGCACAGCGGCGAGGGCAAGGCCAACCAGTTCTACCTGCGCGGCTTCAACCTCGACCACGGCACCGACCTGCGCACCACCGTCGACGGCATGCTGGTCAACCAGCGTTCGCATGCGCACGGCCAGGGCTGGACCGACCTGAACTTCCTGATCCCCGAACTGGCGACCGGGCTCGAATACAAGAAGGGTCCGTACTTCGCCAACGAAGGCGACTTCTCGTCGGCCGGCGCGGTGAGCATCCGATACGCAGACACCTTGGCCAAGGGCATCGCCTCGGTCGGCTTCGGTGAGAACGGGTACAAGCGCCTGCTGCTGGCCGATTCGCCCGCGCTCGGTGACGGCCACCTGCTGTATGCGCTGGAACGACTGACCAACGACGGTCCGTTCAACCAACCCGACAAGTACAACAAGGTCAACGGCGTGTTGCGCTACAGCGAGGGCGACGCGGCCAACGGGTTCAACATCACCGGCATGGGCTACAGCGCCCACTGGAACTCGACCGACCAGATCCCGAAGCGTGCAGTGAATGCCGGGCTGATCGATCGCTTCGATGCCATCGACACGAGCGACGGCGGCGATTCACACCGATACAGTCTGTCCGGCGCCTGGCGTCACAGCACCGAGACCACCAACACCCAGCTCAACGCTTACGTGATCGACAACCGGCTCGATCTGTTTTCCAACTTCACCTATTTTCTCGACGACCCGGTGCGCGGCGACCAGTTCGCGCAACCCGATCGGCGCCGCACGGTCGGGCTGAATGCCAGCCACAGCTGGTACCAGCCCGGCCTGGGGCTGGACAGCCAGAACACCGTCGGTGCGCAGTTCCAGAACGACAACATCTTCAACGGCCTGCTGGCAACCCATGCACGGCGCACGGTGTCGGTGACGCGACGCGACCACATCGTCGAGACGAGCCTGGGGCTGTATGCCGAGAACGCGACGAAGTGGCTGTCGTGGTTTCGCAGCGTGGTCGGGGTGCGCGGTGACACCTACCGCTTCAACGTGAAAAGCGACGACCCGGCCAATTCCGACAAGACGACGGCAGGCATCGTCAATCCGAAGCTGTCACTGATCTTCGGGCCCTGGAATCGCACCGAGTTCTACGTCAACGCCGGCGGCGGCTTCCACAGCAACGATGCCCGTGGCGCCACCATCTCGGTCGACCCGAAGAGCGGCGACCCGGCCTCGAAGGTGCCACCGCTGGTGCGCTCCAAGGGTTACGAGGTGGGCGTGCGCACCGAGCCTGTGCCGGGCCTGCAGACCTCGCTGTCGGTGTACCAGCTCGACTTCAATTCCGAGCTGACCTTCGCTGGTGACGCCGGCACCACCGAGGCGGGTCGGCCGAGCCGGCGCATCGGTTTCGAGCTGGCCAATTTCTACAAGGTGACCGACTGGCTGACGCTGGACGGCGATGTGGCCTACGCCCGTGCCCGCTACCGTGACAGCGCGCCCGAGGGGCGCCGCATCCCCGGCTCGGTCGAAGGCGTGGCGTCGCTTGCCGCAGACATCGACAACCTGGGGCCATGGTTCGGCGCGCTGCAGCTGCGCTACTTCGGTCCGCGCCCATTGATCGAAGACGACAGCGTGCGCTCGAAGAGCACGACCAGCCTGAACGGGCGCATCGGCTACAAGATCACGCCGTCGATCAAGGTCGCCCTCGAGGGCTACAACCTGACCAACAGCCGCAACTCGGCGATCGACTACTACTACACCTCGCGCCTGCCGGGCGAGCCGGCCGGCGGCGTCGACGACATCCACCTCCACCCGCTGGAATCACGCTCGTTCCGGGCGACGATGGTCATCGAGTTCTGATGATCAGCGCGGGCTGGCCGCATGGATGGGATCGTCGTCGTCGCCGCCCAATTCGATGTGCTCGGCCCGCGAATACTGGGCCTGCGGGTGGTCCGGGCCGCGTGGCTGGTGGCGGCGTTCCCATCCGAAGAACTGTGCCACCTCGTCACGGCGATTCAGGGTGTCGGTCTCACCGAGCGCCATCAGGTCCTGCGTGTAGGGCGCCTCGAACATCAGGTAGCTGGCCAGGGCGGCACCCCGGACATCGTTGCCCTGACCCGAGACACCCACGCCGCGCAGCAGGGTCCGGATGGACGGCGGCAGGCTGGCGAGATGCCGCGCGGCCATGTCGTCGAGGCGCTGGCTGGGTGCGATCACCAGGACATCGATGGAGCGCAGGCCGCTGCGCGAACGCGCTTCCGGGGACAGCAGCGACAGCGTGCGGTTGATGCGCTGCAGTCGCTCGATGTCGACGGCCAGTGCGTCCAGAAAGATGTTCGACAGCGCATGGCCGGCGATCTGCGCCAGGCTCGGGTATTCGTCGCTGCCGATCCGCGCTTCGATCGGCACGGCCGGCTCGTGCATGCGCCCGGCGCCCACCACCAGGATGCGCTCTGCGCCGAGGTGCACCGCCGGCGAAATCGGCGCCGACTGACGCATGGAGCCGTCACCGAAGTACTCCCGTCGCCCCTTCGGACCCAGCGAGACCGCCGGAAACACGAACGGGATCGCAGACGAAGCCAGCAGATGGTCGATGCTGATCGACTGCGCGATCGACACCCGTTGTGACCGGTTCCAGGGCACGACCTCGGATTTCGAGTCGTAGAAGGTGACATGCAACCCGGAGCCATAGCCCGACGCGCTGACGGCCAGCGCCTGCAGATGCCCGTCGTCCATCACCTGCCGCAGGCGGTCCAGCGGCACCAGCTTCACCAACAGTTCGCGCAGTGGGCTGTTGTCGAGCAATGAGCGTGGCCTGGCGCGGCGCCATTGGGCGACCACCCAGCCGATGGAGAGCATCGTCAGCCAGCGTGCACCGGTGCGGATCACGCCCAGCGAATCGGCGCGGTACACCTGCTCGGCATGGAACTGCGACCAGGTGTCGAGCAAGGTCTGCACGGCCGCATCGAAGTCGTCGGCACGACAGGCCAGTGCTGCTGCGTTGATGGCACCCGCCGAGGTGCCCGCGATCACATCGAAGGGGTTGCCTGCGGCGCCCTGGCAATCGCGGCGGATGCGCGTGAGTGCGTTGAGCACGCCGATCTGGTAGGCGGCGCGCGCACCGCCGCCTGTCAGTACCAGGCCAGTGACCGGACGCGCGCTCATGGCTGTCAGTGTTGCATTCGCCGGTCGGTTCTGGCGGGGCGATCAGCGCGGTAGATGCCCACCTGGCGTGCTGATCAGGCGGCCGCCGCCACCTGCAGATGACAGTGCGCCAGGGCGAGCAGCGGCGTGTCGACACCGAGTTGCTGTGCCCGGCGCACCAGGTCGCCCAGCACGTGATCGTGCTCGGTGCGCAGCCCGGCTTGCAGGTCGCGCAGCATCGAGGCCGTGATGCTCGATCCCCGCTGGGTCAGGCGGCCCAGCGCACGCGCTTGGGCTGCTTCATCGATGACCGCGCCGCTGCGCTGGGCCACGGTCAGCCCTTCGGCATACAGGCGCCGCAGCAGCGACTCGCCGTGCGTGGTGTCCATCACCTGGCCGATGGAACCCTGTGTCACGGTGGTGGCGGCAGCCAGTGTGGCAAGGAAGGCCCACTTGTCCCAGAGTGCAGACACGATGTCGGCCGACAGCACGGTGTCGAATTTCGCTGAACGGCACCGTTCGATGAACGCAGTCGCCACCCGGTGCGTGGCCGCGTCGCGCCCGCCGGCCGTGAGCGTGTGGATCGGGTTCATCTGGTGGATCGATCCATCGTTTGCGATGGTGGCCACGATGTGCGCCACGCCACCCAGCACACGGTCGGCGCCGAAACGGGCATCCAGCGCATCGAGGTGCGCCAGGCCATTGAGCAAAGGCAGCACGTACGTGTCAGGGCCGATCGCAGGCGCGATGGCGTCGAGCGCGTCGTCAAGGTCGTAGGCCTTGGGGGCGAGGATCACCAGGTCGTAGTCGGGCTTCACCGTGTCACGGGTGACGCAACGCACCGGCAAGGTCAGGTCACCGTGCGGGCTGACGATGTGCAGACCCTGGGTAGACAGCGAGGCAGCCCGGGCGGGTCGCACCAGAAAACTGACGTCGACGCCGGCTTCGATCAGCCGCCCGCCGAAATACCCGCCCACGCCGCCGGCTCCGAGAAATAGCAGTTTGTTCATGCGGCAGGATGTTGCCACGATCGAGCCACCCGGCGCCCGGCCCTCCGCAGAACTCAGCCGGCGCTGACCCCCGGAATCCACTGAGTGCCGGCGAGCGGCAGGCGTGCCATCGCCGCGGCTTCGACGGTGAGTGCCACCAGGTCTTCAGGCTCGAGGTGGTGCACGTTCTGTTTGCCGCAGGCGCGGGCGATGGTGGTCAGCTCCATCGTCAGCGTCTTCAGGTAGTTCTTCAGGTGCCGCGCGCCCGATTCGGGCTGCAGCCGCTGTTCGAGCACCGCGTCCTGCGTCGTGATGCCCACCGGACAGCGCCCGGTGTGGCAGTGGTGGCAGGAGCCGGGGCGCGCGCCGAGCAAGGCGTAGTCGGCGGTGGCATCGATGCGTTGACCATTTTGTTCATAGCTGTCGTGGTTGCAGCCGAGCGCCATCAGCACGCCCTGCCCGATCGACACCGCATCGGCACCCATTGCCAAGGCCTTGGCCACATCGGCGCCGGTTCGGATGCCACCGGAGACGATCAGCTGCACCTGGCCCTTCATGTTCAGGTCTTCGAGTGCGTCGACCGCCTGCCGCAATGCAGCGAGCGTCGGGATGCCGACGTTCTCGATGAAGCAGGTCTGCGTGGCGGCCGTGCCGCCCTGCATGCCGTCGAGCACGACCACGTCGGCGCCGGCATGCACCGCCAGCTTCACGTCGTTGAACACACGGGTGGCGCCGATCTTCACGTAGATCGGCGTTTTCCAGTCGGTGATCTCGCGCAGCTCGTGGATCTTGATGACCAGGTCGTCGGGGCCGGTCCAGTCGGGGTGGCGGCTGGCCGAGCGCTGGTCGACGCCTTGCGGCAAGGTGCGCATCGCGGCCACGCGCGGGTTGACTTTCTGCCCCAGCAGCATGCCGCCGCCACCCGGCTTGGCGCCCTGCCCGATGACGATCTCGATCGCATCGGCACGACGCACATCGTCGGGCTTGAAGCCGTAGCGTGACGGCAGGCACTGGTAGACCAGCGTCTTCGACGAATCGCGTTCCTCGGGCGTCATGCCGCCGTCGCCGGTGGTGGTCGAGGTGCCCATCGCGGTGGCCGCGCGCCCCAGCGCCTCCTTGACGTTGGCCGACAGCGCACCGAAGCTCATGCCGGCGATGGTGATCGGGATGTCGAGCGTGATCGGCTTCGTCGCGTAACGGGTGCCGAGCACGGTTTTCGTCAGGCACTTCTCGCGGTAGCCCTCGAGTGGGTAGCGCGACAGCGAGGCGCCGAGGAACACCAGATCGTCGAAATGCGGCAGCTTGCGCTTGGCGCCGAGGCCGCGGATCTCGTACAGCCCGTGCGCTGCGGCGTTGTGGATGTAGTCGAGCGTGCTGCGGTCGAAAGTGGCCGATTCTTCGGTCTGAATGCGCTTCGGTGTGGCGGGAGAGTGTTCCATCGACAGGGGTCTCAGTAGTCCTGGTCCGCGTCGGCATTCCAGTGGTAAAGCGTGCGGGCCGAGGCGATGCGCTTGAACGACGACGGGTCGTGCTCGGTCTTCAGGCCCGCCTCATCCAGCAGTGCCGCGACAGTGGCGACATCATCCGGCGTCATCGGCTCGAGCTGCGCGTCGGCGCCCAGCGACTTGATCTCGCCCTTCACGTACAGCACGGCCTCGTAGAGCGAATCGCCAAGTGCATCGCCGGCGTTGCCGCAGATCACCATGCGGCCGGCCTGCGCCATGAAGGCCGAGAAGCTCCCCACCGAGCCGCCGACGACGATGTCGCCGCCTTTCAGCGAGATGCCACAGCGCAATCCGGCATCGCCCTCGATCACCAGCAGGCCGCCGTGCGCGGTGGCGCCCGCGGCGTTCGATGCGAAGCCCTTGACGTGCACGCGGCCGCTCATCATGTTCTCGGCCACGCCCGTGCCGGCGCTGCCCTCGATGACCACAGTCGCCAACTGGTTCATGCCGGCAGCGTAGTAGCCGGCGTGGCCTTGCACCGTCACCGTGACCGGCGCGTTCAGACCGACCGCCAGGTTGTGCGCGCCGTTCGGGTTGGCGACGACGACTTCGTGGCCCGCCAACTCTTCAGCCGGCTGGTGCAGGAACTGATTCAGTTGACGCACCGTCTGCGTCGACAAATCGAACGGCACCTGCTCGATCACGCCTTCCATACGTACATCTCCTCCGGCGCCGGCTCGAACACATGGGCGTGGTTGATGTCTGGCAGGTGCGCGAGCGCACGGAACTCGCTGGCGATGGCCACGTAATCGTCGGTCTCGGCCACCATCGCTGGCTTGCATGCGAACGGGTCGCGAATCAGCGCGAGCCGGTCGGCGGTGCCCATCAGCAGCGTGTAGAAGCCGTCGAGTTCGTCGAAGCTGCGTTGCAGCGCGGTCGGCAGATCGTCGCCATCACGCAGCCGCCATTCGATGAAGCGGCAGGCGGCTTCGGTGTCGTTGTCGGTGTCGAAGTGGATGCCCAGCGGCTCGAGCTTGCGTCGCACGCCGTAAGGGTTCGACAGGGAGCCGTTGTGCACCAGGCAGAAGTCTTCGCCGGCCGTGAACGGGTGGGCACGATCGGGCGTGACAGCCGACTCGGTCGCCATGCGGGTGTGGCCCACCAGATGCGTGCCCTGCAGATTCGAGAATCCGTAACGTGCCGCCACCTCGCCAGGGGTGCCGATGTCTTTGTACAGATCGATCGAGCGGCCGGTGGACAGGATGTGCAGCTTCGGGTGGGTCTCGCGCAGCCACAGCTTGACGGCATCCGGGTCGATCGCCACCGTCAGCACGGCATGGTTGCCGGTGGGAAGTGCCGCGGCTCGCGTGGCGGGCATCGCGGTGTTCAAGGCGGTGACCAGCGCCGCCCAGTCGAACTGCGAACCCTCGGTCGTCAGGCCGGAATACAGGCTGAGCTTGCGATGACTGCCATCGACCGCATCACCAAACACCGCCAGGCCCGCCGAGTCGGGCCCGCGTTCGGTCATGCCCAGCAGCATCGGCACCATCAACGCGCCGAGCTGTTCCTTCAACGCTGGCTTCTTGACCAGCAATCCCACGATGCCGCACATGCGATGCCTTCCGTTTTGAATATCGATCAGAAGAATTCGAGGTAGCTCTTGATTTCCCAGTCGGACACGTGCCGCATGTACTCGATCCACTCCATGCGCTTGAGCCGGATGAACTCGCAGCCGACCGGGCCGAGAGCGTCAAGAATCAACGTGTCGGCTTCGAGCGCATCGATGGCGCGATCGAGGTTCTGCGGCAGCACCGAGATGCCGCGCTCACGCAAATCGGCCGGCGACAGGTCATACAGGTTCTCGTTGTGCGCCGGGCCGGGATGCAGTTGACGGTCGATGCCGTCCAGACCCGCAGCGATCACGGCGGCGGTGGCGAGGTACGGGTTGCACGAACCATCCGGCAAACGCAGTTCGAGTCGACCCTTCGGCACGCGCACCATCGTCGAGCGGTTGTTGTTCCCGTAGCTGATGTAGGCCGGCGCCCAGGTGGCGCCGGTCAGCGACCGGCCCACCACCAGCCGCTTGTACGAATTGACCGTGGGGCAGGCCAGCGCCGTCAGTGCGGGCGCGTGCGCCAACAGCCCGCCGAGGAAGTGATAGGCCAGCGTCGACAAATTCAGGCCTTGCGGATCGATTCTGTCTTCAAACAGGTTGGCGCCGCTCGCATCGGCAATCGATGCGTGCATGTGCATGCCGTTGCCCGGCAGATGCGCGAACGGCTTGGGCATGAACGAACAGACCATGCCCATCTCGTTGGCGATCTCCGACGCTGCCATCTTGAAGAAGATGTAGTGATCGCAGGAGGTCAGGCAGTCGGTGTAGGTGTAGTTGATCTCGAACTGGCCGTTGGCGTCTTCGTGGTCGATCTGATAGACGTCGATGCCGACCGCGCGCAGTGATTCGGTCAGCTTTTCCAGGTAGGTGCGGGTGCGCGACAAGCCCTTGTAGTCGTAACAGGGTTTGGCCAGGGTGTCGCTGCCGTCGCAGGGCTCGATGGCGCCAGTGAGGCTGTTGCGCTTGAGCAGCGAGAACTCGGGTTCGAGGCCGGTGTTCAGCGTCCAGCCGCGTGCGCCGAGTCGCTCGATCTGCTTCTTCAGCGTGACACGAGAGTCGAAGGCCCACGGGGCTCCGTTGACGTGCCCGTTGCAGACGATACGCGCCATGCCTGGTTGCCAGGGCACCAGCGACAGCGTGTTCAGTTCGCCAACCGCCATGAAATCGGGACCGTGCGGCTCGATGCCGACGCCCCAGATCGCAAAGCCTGCGAAGCCGGCGCCATCGCCCAGCACCGACGAGAGGTGCGCGGCCGGCACGGCCTTCGCCTTGGCGGTGCCATGGATGTCCACGAACTGCGCCAGCACGTACTTGATGCCGTGCGCATCCAGGTAGGCGCTGGCCTCATCCAAGGTCGTGAATCGCAATGGCGCCACCGGATCGGAGGGCTTGGGCGTAGGGCTCATGTCGGGTGTCCGGAAGTGGAAGCAACCGCCGCAACAATGTAGCGTGCTAGATTCCCCTCAAGCAATTTTGATTCCCGTGAAGAAACAAACTGCCGAAGCTCACCCTGTATCCGCCGACAGTGCTCCGTCGTTGGAGAAGTCGCTCGGGAGCGCCATTCGCGAGCTGCGGCAACGCCATCAGCTGACGCTGGCGCAGGTGTCAGAGCAGGCCCGTGTCAGCCGCAGCATGCTGTCCAAGATCGAGACCGGGCAGATCATGGCGGGCCTCGACACATTGAGTCGCATCGCAAAAGCGCTGGGGGTGTCGATGTCGATGTTGTTCCGCAACTACGACGTTCCGTCAGGCGAGGCGCAGCTCGTCAAACGCGATGAAGGCATGGAGGTGGTGCGTCGAGGCACCAAAAGCGGCCACACCTACAAGCTTCTTGCGTATGACCAGGGGCCGATCAAACGCTTCGAGCCGTTTTTGATCGAGATGGACGAGCAGTCAGAGAGTTTTCCGACCTTTGAACATCCCGGGACCGAGTTCATCCACATGCTCGAGGGTTCGATGGCGTATCGGCATGGCAATACCGTGTATGTCTTGGAGCCTGGCGATACGCTGACCTTCGCAGGTCAGATCCTGCACGGCCCAGAGCGTCTGCTGGCTCGGCCGATTCGGTTTCTCTCGGTGATCATTTACGTAGACCCACCGGATTTGTGAAGACTGGCAACCGCGCAGTTGGCTTAACTCAGTGGCGCTGGTTGTTTTCTCTTCGCCAAAAGGGAAACCCCCGAGCCTTGAGGGGCACGGGGGTTTCGGGGTAGTAGCCTGACGATGTCCTACTTTCACACGGGAACCCGCACTATCATCGGCGCTGAGGCGTTTCACTGTCCTGTTCGGGATGGGAAGGAGTGGGACCACCTCGCTATGGTCATCAGGCTTAACTGGTTGCCGACTTGCTTGTCCCCGCGAGGGGATGGGCAAGACAGCCAATTCGAAGAGTCGCCCAGTTCACGGCAGTGAACTGAGTTCAATAATCAGTTTCGATTGCGCACCGAATTCAGTTGAAGATCGGTACAACGTGTTAATTCAATTGACAGCCTACTTTGACACGCTTTGCAGCGCCGTATTTTAACGGTAAGTCAAAGTTATAGGGTCAAGCCTCACGGGCAATTAGTACTGGTTAGCTTAACGCATTACTGCGCTTCCACACCCAGCCTATCAACGTCCTGGTCTCGAACGACCCTTCAGGGGGCTCAAGGCCCCGGCAAGACTTATCTTGAGACGAGTTTCCCGCTTAGATGCTTTCAGCGGTTATCTCTTCCGCACATAGCTACTCGGCAATGCCACTGGCGTGACAACCGATACACCAGAGGTGCGTCCACTCCGGTCCTCTCGTACTAGGAGCAGGCTCTCTCAATCTTGCAGCGCCCACGGAAGATAGGGACCAAACTGTCTCACGACGTTTTAAACCCAGCTCACGTACCTCTTTAAATGGCGAACAGCCATACCCTTGGGACCGGCTACAGCCCCAGGATGAGATGAGCCGACATCGAGGTGCCAAACACCGCCGTCGATATGAACTCTTGGGCGGTATCAGCCTGTTATCCCCAGAGTACCTTTTATCCGTTGAGCGATGGCCCTTCCATACAGAACCACCGGATCACTTTGTCCTACTTTCGTACCTGCTCGACTTGTCAGTCTCGCAGTCAAGCACGCTTATGCCAATGCACTATCAGCACGATTTCCGACCGTGCCTAGCGTACCTTCGAACTCCTCCGTTACGCTTTGGGAGGAGACCGCCCCAGTCAAACTGCCCACCATACACTGTCCCCATCCCGGATAACGGGACAAGGTTAGAACCTCAAACACACCAGGGTGGTATTTCAACGTTGGCTCCACGACACCTAGCGGCACCGCTTCAAAGCCTCCCACCTATCCTACACAGATCTGTTCAAAGTCCAATGTAAAGCTACAGTAAAGGTTCATGGGGTCTTTCCGTCTTTCCGCGGGGAGATTGCATCATCACAAACATTTCAACTTCGCTGAGTCTCTGGAGGAGACAGTGTGGCCATCATTACGCCATTCGTGCAGGTCGGAACTTACCCGACAAGGAATTTCGCTACCTTAGGACCGTTATAGTTACGGCCGCCGTTTACTGGGACTTCAGTCAAGAGCTTGCACCCCATCATTTAATCTTCCAGCACCGGGCAGGCGTCACACCCTATACGTCGACTT